>NZ_FZOR01000007.1 GCF_900188445.1 Actinomadura meyerae | reverse complement strand
CTCCTCAACCCCATCCTCGACAAACTCCACAACACCACCCGCCAACTCACCTACCACCCCCCAAACACCCCCATCATCTCCACCCAAACCGGCCGGCAAGCCACCACCCAACAACTCACCGACCCCACCTACTGGACCAACCACCTCACCCACACCACCCACTGGCAACACGCGGTTGAGAACCTCCAGGAAAACGGCACCACCACCTACCTCGAAATCGGACCACACCCCACCCTCACACCACCCACCAACCAAACCCTCACCCAACCCAACACCTACACCATCACCACCCTCCACAAACACCAAAACAACGTCCACAACCTCCACCACGCCATCAACCAAATCCACACCCACCACCACACCACCAACCCACCACGAACCAACCCAGAACGCCTATCCACCACCTCGCTGCCACCACTCCCGACCTATCCGTTCCAGCACAGCACCCACTGGCTCCACACACCGAATAACAATGGCGTATCAGCGCACACCCCAGACCATTCAACCTCGCATCCCCTGCTCGGCTCGGAAGTAGAGCTCGCGGATGCGCAGAGGCAGTGGTTCAAAGGCTCGGTCGGATCCGATGAGCCCCTGCCCCTGGATGACCACCGGCTCGCGGGGACACCGGTCGTTCCGGCGGCGGCAATGATCGAGTGGGCCCTGTCCGGGCTGCGCGAAGCAGCCGGTCCCGATGCCCGGTCGTGGTCGCTCGACGGCGTCGAGTTCCACACCTTCATGCACTTCGCCGACGAACTTCCGCTCGAGACGCAAACGGTCGTCGATTCCTCCGGCGGGTCCCGCACGGTGCGATGCTTCAGCCGCGCGGAGGGCGCATCGCGGACCGGATGGACCGAGCACGTGACGGTCCGAGCCGCCGAGCACGCCGAGCACGCCGAGGGCACCGGCGCCACCATCGACTTCGGTGACGTCCGATCCCGCATGGCCGCCGAGGCCGCGGACGCCGTCTACGAGCGTTTCCGGGCCGCCGGTGTGGAGCACGGTCCCGCGTTCCGCGGCCTCCGGGAGCTGTGGCGCGACGGCGACACCGCGTTCGGCCTGGTCGAGTGCGAGACGGAGACGAGCGGCGCCGCGACCTGGACGCTCGATCCGCGGGTCCTGGACTCCTGCCTGCACGTCGGTGCCGCGTTCGCCGCCGACGGCGACGCGCTGTGGCTTCCCGCGGCCGTCGACCGGGTCCGCGTGCGCGGCGCGCTGCCGGCCCGTGTCCTGTGCCGGATGCGTCTGCGCGAGGCGCGGGACTCCGGTGACCGCGTGCTGGATCTGGAGGTGTGCTCGGAGGCCGGTGCGGTCCTCGCGGACCTGGCGGGCCTCCGGCTCCGCCGCGTCCCGGCCGCCGCGCTCGCCGACCTGTCCGGTGCCCGGCCCCGCCCCTACGCGATCGAGTGGCGGCCCTTCACCGGCCGGCCGGACTCCGGCGACACCATCCGCGCTTCGGGTCCGTGGCTGGTCTTCGGCATCGACCCGCGACGCGCCCGGGACTGGTGCGACCAGCTGGACGCGCTCGGCGAGACGGCGGTCCGCCTGGAGGTCCCGTCGGCGGACGGGGCCGGGCCGGATGACGCGGTCGAGCGTGCGATCCGGGCTCTGCACGACGCGGGGACGCCCGTCGGCGGGCTGATCGTCCACGGCGGCACGGCGGACGGCGGTCCGCTCGACGACGAGCGCCCGGACGCCGCCTACCGGCTGGCACGGCGCGGCTTCGCCGTGCTGAGGCACTTCCTGCGCGACCGCGCCGACGACCTCCCGCCGATCATCCTCTGCTCGGCCGGTGCCGCGGCGCCGCGCGAGCAGGACGGCCCGCCGGACCCCGCCCAGTCCGTCTGGACGGCGGCGGCCAGGGCGGTCATCGCGGAACACCCCGCGATCAAGTGCGTGCAGCTGGACCTTGACCCGGCCGATCCGTCGCCGCCGGTGGAGACCGTGCTCAGGCGCGCCGCGGCGCTCCCGGGCTCGGGCCACCTGGCCGTGCGGAGCGGACGCTGGTTCGAGGCCCGTCTCGCCCGGACGCCGTCGTCGGCGGCCCGCGATCGCGTGCTCCGGGTCCGCGACGGCGCGACGTACCTCGTCACCGGCGGTCTGGGCGGGCTCGGGCTCGCGGTCGCGGGACGGCTCGCCGACGCGGGGGCGTGCTCGCTGGTCCTCGCGGGCCGCACGCTGCCCGACGAGGTGCCGGCGCCCGTCGCCGAGCTGCGCGCCAGGGGCGTCCGCGTCGAACTGCGGAAGGCCGACCTCGCCGACGCGGACGGCGTCGCGGATCTGCTGGCGTCCGTGCGCCGGGACATGCCGCCGCTGCGGGGCGTCGTCCACGCCGCCGGTGTGACGGACGACGGGCTGCTGACCGAGCTCGACCGGCCGCGCTACGAGGCCGTCATGGACCCGAAGGTGCGGGGGGCGTGGCACCTGCACCGGCGGACCCGCGAGGACGGGCTCGACTTCTTCCTGCTGTTCTCCTCGATGGCCTCGCTGATCGGCTCCGCCGGGCAGGCGAACTACATCGCCGCGAACGCCTTCATGGACGCGCTGGCCGCGCTCCGCCGGCACGAGGGCCTGCCCGCCGTCAGCGTGAGCTGGGGGCCGTGGGCGGAGACGGGCATGGTGGCGCGCCGGGACCTGCGCGACCGGCTGGAGGCGTCCGGGATCGACGCGCTGCCCACCGACCTCGCGCTCCGCGCCTTGGCCGATCTGCCGTCGGACACCGGGCCGCACGTGGGCCTCGCCGCGGTCGACTGGGCCCGGTACGCGGCGGTCGCGCCGGCCGCGTCGCCCTACACGCTGCTCGCGGACGTGGTGCCCGCCGACCGGGCCGGGGCCGAACCGCTGGACCAGGGCCGGCTGGAGGAGCTCATGGCGCTGTCGCTGAAGGACCCCGGCGCGGCGCGCGACGCCGTGCTCGGCGAGCTGCTGGACCGGGTGGCGATGGTCCTCGGAATGGCCGACGCCGAACGCGAGCGGGCGGCGGACGGGTTCGCCCGGACGCACCTCAACGTGCTCGGCCTCGACTCCCTGTCGACGGTCCGGCTCCGGCAGTGGCTCCAGGCGGACTTCGCGTCCGACGTCCCGGCCGACCTGCTGCTCGGCGGCGGCACCGCGCTGGAGATCGCGGAGACGATCTGCCGCCAGCTCGCCGTGCGGAACGTCATGTCCGCCGGCGAGGAACCGGACGAGTCGGCGGACATCGAGGTCCTGACGCTGTGAACACCCCCGCTCCGCCGCCGCCGGGGCGGCGCCCCCCGCAGAAGGAGAGATGACATGGGCGACTCCCATCCCCGAACCGTCTCGTCGCTGCTCGCGGACCTGGCCGCCGCCGACGTGCGGCTCAAGCTGGTCGGCCGCGACCGGATCGAGGTGACGGCGCCCCGCGGGCGGCTCTCCGCCGAACTGCGCGGAGCCCTCGCCCGGCACAAGACCGAGCTGCTCGAATGGCTCGCCCAGACGAGCGGCGACGGCCCGGACGCCGCGGAGCTGCCGCGGATCGTCCCGGACAAGGAGCACCTGTACGAGCCGTTCACCCCTCCCGACCTGCAGATGTCGTTCCTCATGGGCGGGCGGGAGGGGTTCGAGTACCACGTGCGCCCGCACCAGTACATGGAGTTCGACTTCGACGAGCTGGACCCGGTCCGCTACGAGAAGGCGCTCAACCGGGCGATCCAGCGGCAGCGCGACAGCATCGTGGTGGTCCGGGACGACATGAGGGTGCAGACGGTGCGCGACCCGGCACCGGTCACCGTCACCGTGTCGGACCTGAGGGGCCTTCCCGAGGCGGAGGCGCAGGCCCACCTGGACCGCGTCCGGGCGCGGCTCCAGCGCGAGGAGCCGCCGCACGACCGCTGGCCCTGGCTGCATCCGCACATCTGCCTGTACGGCGAGGGGCGGGCCCGGCTCCACTGGAACAACAACAACGTCTTCACCGACGCGCCGAGCGGCACGCGGCTGATCAATGACGCGATGCACTACTACCACCACCCCGACCAGCCGCTGCCCGAACTGGAGCTGAGCTTCCGCGACCAGGTGCTGGCGCTGGAGCGGCTGGAGGAGTCGCCGCTCGGCGAGGCGTCGAAGAAGTACTGGCGCGACCGCATGGCCGGCTGGCCCGACGCGCCCGACGTCCCGCTCGCCTCGGGGACGGCGCACCGGGGCAGGTCGATGCTGTACCGGCGGGAGATCCTGCTGCCGCCGGAGCTGTGGAGCGCGTTCAAGGGCCAGGCGGAGGCGCGCGGCCTGACGCTGACGAACGCGCTGCTCGGCGCGCACGCCGAGGTCCTCGCGTACTGGAGCGGGTCCCGGCACTTCCTGCTCAACAACATGATCACGCACCGGCTGCCGCTGCACCCGGAGAGCTGGGAGGTCCTCGGCCAGTTCGCCTCGCTGTACCCGCTGGAGGTCGACTGGCGGCACGACGAGGACTTCACCGCCCGGGTCCGGCGGCTGCAGGCGCAGGTGATGCAGGACGTGGCGCAGTCGCACTGGAGCGGCGCGAGCGTCCTGCAGGAGCTGAACCGGGTGCGCCGGACCCCCGGCCGCGCGATCTGCCCGTTCGCGGTCGGCAGCGCCCTGTTCGTGGGGCCGACGATCCGGCCGTTCCACTCCATGCTGGAGACGCCCCAGACGCTGCTGGACACCGAGTTCTGGGAGCTGCGCGACGGCCGGCTCTGGGTGATCTGGGACGTCATCGAGGCCGCGTTCCCCGACGGCCTGATCGACGCGATGTCCGGCGGCTACCGGAAGCTGCTGACCCGCCTCGCCGAGGACGACCGGGCGTGGGAGCGGACGGCGGCCGAGCTGCTCCCCGAGGAGCAGGCGGAGCAGCGCGCGGCGCTGAACGCGTCGGCCCCGGCGGCACCGCCCGGACTGCTGCACGACGCCCTGCCGCGGCGGGCGGCGGAGCGGCCGGACGCGACCGCCGTGATCGACGCGGCGGGCGGGATCACCTATGCCGGGCTCCACGACCGGGCCCGCCGGCTGGCCGCGCGGCTGCGGGGCGCGGGCGCGCGGCCCGGCGATCTCGTCGCCGTCGCGCTGCCCAAGGGGCATGCGCAGATGGTCGCGGTCCTGGCGGCGCTGACCGCGGACGCCGCGTACGTGCCGATCGACCCGTCCTGGCCCGAGGACCGGATCGGCTACCTGCTCACCGACACGGACGCCGCGGCCGTCGTCACCGACACGGCGTCCCGGGACCGGCTGGCGGCCGTCGCGGACGTCCCCGTCCTCGCCGTGGACGAGCCCGGCCCGGACGAGACCACCGGGAAGGAGGCCGCCCCTGACGGCGCGGAGGCGGGTGCGGCGCGCAAGCCCGAGGACCTCGCCTACGTCATCTACACCTCGGGGTCCACCGGCAGGCCGAAGGGCGCGATGCTGGACCACCGCGGCCCGCTCAACACCGTGACGGACATCAACGCCCGCTTCGGCATCGGCGCGGACGACGTGCTGTTCGGCGTCTCCTCGCTCTGCTTCGACCTCTCGGTCTACGACATCTTCGGCTCCCTCGCGGCCGGTGCGACGCTGGTCCTGCCGCCGGAGGGCCGCCCGGACCCGGCGTCCTGGATCGAGCTGATGCGCGCGCACGGCGTCACCGTCTGGAACTCGGTGCCCGCCCTCATGCAGCTCCTGGTCGAGGAGGCCACCGCCGCGGGCGCCCGGTTCCCGGCCCTGCGCACGGTGCTGCTCAGCGGCGACTGGATCCCCGTCGACCTCCCCGACCGGATCCGGCGGATCGCGCCGAACGCGTCCGTGGTCAGCCTCGGCGGCGCCACCGAGGCGTCGATCTGGTCGATCCACCACCCCATCGCCGGCGTCGACCCCGAGTGGACGAGCATCCCCTACGGCCGACCCCTCGCCGGGCAGACCTGGCACGTGCTCGACGACCAGGGAAGGGACGCCCCGACCTGGGTCACCGGCCACCTCCACATCGGCGGCGTCGGCGTGGCGATGGGCTACCTCGGCGACCCGGAGCGGACTCGGGCCGCGTTCGTCTCCCACCCCCGCACCGGCGAGCGGCTCTACCGCACCGGGGACCTCGGCCGGTACCTGCCGGACGGCGACATCGAGTTCCTGGGCCGCGCCGACTTCCAGGTCAAGATCCAGGGGTTCCGGGTCGAGCCGGGCGAGATCGAGCACGGCCTGCTGGACGACCCCCGGGTCCGGCAGGCGGCCGTCGTGGCGCGCTCGTCCGGGGCGGGGCGGCAGCTCGCCGCGTTCGTCGTCGGCGAGGACGGCGAGAAGCCGCCCGAGCCGGAGGCGCTGCGGGCCCGGCTCGCGGAACGGCTGCCGGGCTACATGGTCCCGCACCGCATCACCGTGCTCGACGCGCTCCCGCTGACCGGCAACGGCAAGCTCGACCGCCGCGCGCTGGAGGGCATGGGCGGCCCGGACGGGGCCGGCGAACGCGGCTACACGGCCCCCCGCAACCCCACCGAGGCCGTCCTGGCGGAGATCTGGGAGTCGCTGCTGGACGCCGGCCGCCCGATCGGCGTCGACGACGACTTCTTCGACCTCGGCGGGCAGTCGTTCGCGGCGCTGCGCGTGATCGCGCAGGTCGCCGAACGCCTCGGCCGCCGGATCCCGCTCGGCACCATGCTCGAACGGGCCACGATCGCGGGGCTGGCCGCCTACCTGGAGACGGCCGAGCCCGCGTGGTCGCCGCTCGTCCGGCTGAACGGTCGCGAGGACGGGACCCCGTGGTGCCTGGTGCATCCCGCGGGCGGCGGCGTGCTGTGCTACCAGCGCCTCGCCGAGTCGCTCGACCGGCCCGGCCTCGGCTTCCAGGCCCCGGGCCCGGCCGACGGCCGCAAGCCGCTGGAGACCGTCGGGGAACTGGCGGACCTCTACGTCGGCGCGCTCCTCGAACAGCGGCCCCGGGGCCCCTACCTGCTCGGCGGCTGGTCCTCCGGGGCGGTGATCGCCTTCGCGATGGCGCACCGGCTGGAGGAGCTCGGTGAGACGGTCGAGCGGCTCGTCGTCATCGACGCGCCCGCCCCCCTCGCGCCGCGCGAGGTCGACGAGGACCGGCTCGCGCTGTGGTTCCTGGAGGACCTCGGCGGCGGCTTCGACCCGGGCCTGGTCCCGGCGGGCACCCCGGTGGCCGGTGCCACGGACGAGGAGACCTGGGCGCGGCTCCTGGCCCTGGCGGGCGAGCAGGGCGTGGCCGCGCCGGAGATCCCCGCCGCCGACCTCGCCGCCGCGCTGGCGGTGTTCCGGGGCGTCGTGCGGGCCTGCAACTCCTACCGGGCGCCGGTGATCGCCGCCGACGTCACCGTGCTGCGCGCGCAGGACGGGACCGCGAGCGAGTTCGCCGGCCACCCGTGCGGCGCCTCGCCCGACTGGGGCTGGGCGCGGCTCACCCGCGGGGCCGTGGACACCACCGCCCTGCCCGGCACCCACCACACCCTGCTCACCGACCCGCGCGCGGGATCAGCCGTCGCGGCCGAGTTCAACCGGAGATGACGCGCGTCCGGCCGGGCGCACCGGCCCAGGGCGAACCGACGAAGCCGCGCGGCGAACCGACGAAGGAGACCAGACCTCATGGCGCAGGACCTGCTCAACGAACTGCATGAGCGCGGCATCAAGCTGCGCGTCACCGACGGGCGCCTGGACGTTCTCGCGCCCACCGGTTCCCTCACCCCGGAGCTGCGGGCGCGCCTGCGGGGCAACCGGGACGAACTGCTCGACCTGCTGCGCCGCAGCGAGTCGGAGGAGGCCCCGGCCGGGATCGTGCCGCGGCCCGAGGAGCGGTACGAGCCCTTCCCGCTCACCGACATCCAGCACGCGTACTGGGTGGGGCGCGGCTCGGCCGTCGAGCTCGGCGGCGTCTCCACCCACCTGTACTTCGAACTGGACGCCGAGGGCCTCGACGTCGCGCGGCTGAACGCGAGCCTGCGCAAGGTGATCGACCGGCACGACATGCTGCGGGCCGTCGTGCAGCCGGACGGCCGCCAGCGCGTCCTGCGCGACGTCCCCGCCTACGAGATCCCGGTCACCGACGCGGCGGGACTGCCGCCCGACCGGCGCGACGAGGTGACCCGGGCGCTGCGCGCCGAGATGGACCACCAGTCGGTCTCCACCGACACCTGGCCCCTGTTCGACATCCGCGCGGTGGCAACCGGGCCGGACACGCTCCGGCTGTACTTCGGCTTCGACATCATGATCCTCGACGGGCTGAGCCTGTACCTGCTGTTCCAGGACTGGCGGCGGTTCTACGAGGACCCGGGCTGGGCGCCGGAGCCGCTGGAGCTGTCGTACCGCGACGTCGTCCTGCACGAGGAGCGGGAGAGGGAGAGCGCCCGCTACAAGCGCGCCGAGGAGTACTGGCTGGAGCGGCTGGAGACGCTTCCGCCCGCTCCGGCGCTCCCGCTGGCGACCCGTCCCTCGCAGCTCGCCCGCACGGAGTTCACGCGCCGCCAGGCCCGGCTGCCCGAGGAGCGGTGGACGGCCGTCAAGCGGACCGCGCAGATGCACGGCATCACCCCCTCGACCGTGCTGATGAACGCGTTCGCCGAAGTGCTCCGGCAGTGGTCCGCGCAACCCGACTTCACCCTCAACCTGACCCTGTTCAACCGGCCGCGGGCCCACCCGGAGATCGACCGGGTGATCGGCGACTTCACGACGCTGACGATGCTGGAGGTCCGCGACGACGCGGTGGCGTCGTTCGCCGGGCGCGCCGGGCGGATCCAGCGGCAGCTGATGCGCGACATGGAGCACCTCGCCTACAGCGGCGTGCGGGTCCAGCGGGAGCGGAGCCGCCGCCTGGGCAGCGGGCCCACCGCCGCCATGCCGATCGTGTTCACCAGCGCCCTGGTCTTCGGCACGCCCGACCACGACCCGTCGGAGGGAATCAGGTTCTTCGGCGAGCAGGTGCACGGCCTGACCCAGACCCCCCAGGTGTGGCTGGACCACCAGGTGTCCGAGGAGGACGGGGACCTGACCTACAACTGGGACTCCGTCGAGGGCCTCTTCCCCGCCGGGATGCTCGACGACATGTTCGCCGCCTACAACGCGCTGCTCGACCGGCTCGCCCGCGACGAGGACGCGTGGAGCCGGCCCGGCGCGCTCGCGGCCCTGCCGGACTGGCAGGCCGACGAGCGCCTGCGCGCCAACTCCCCCGAGCCGTCCGCCGGGAGCACACCCGCCGCCGCGGACGCCACCCTGTGCGGGCTCGTCGAGGCCCAGGCCGCCCGCACCCCGGACGCGACGGCCGTCGCCGACTCCGCCGGGGAGCACACCTACGGGGAGATCGTCGCCCACGGCCGCCGGCTGGCGCGGCGGCTGCGGGAGCTCGGCGCCGTCCCCGACACCCTCGTCGGCGTGGTCATGGACAAGGGCTGGGAGCAGGTCGCCGGCGTCGTCGGCGTCACCGCGTCCGGCGCCGCCTACCTGCCGATCGACCCGCAGTGGCCCGAGGCGCGGCGCGCGGACCTGCTGGCGCAGGGCGCCGTCCAGATCGTCGTGACCACGCCCACCCTGCGGGACCGGCTCGCCTGGCCGCCCGGCGTGCGGGTGGTCACGTTCGCGGACGACGAGGTCCGGGCCGCCGGCGACGGCCCGCTGCCGCACTCCCCCGCCCCCGGCGACCTGGCCTACGTGATCTTCACCTCGGGGTCCACCGGCCGCCCGAAGGGCGTGATGATCGACCACCGGGGCGCCGTCAACACCGTCGCCGAGATCAACCGGCGGTTCCGGATCGGCCCCGCCGACCGGGTGCTCGCCCTGTCGGCGCTGAGCTTCGACCTGTCGGTCTACGACGTCTTCGGGACGCTGGCCGCCGGCGGCACCGTGGTGATGCCCGCCCCCGACAGGCACCACGACCCGTCCCACTGGACCGAGCTGGTGCGGCGGCACGGGGTGACGGTGTGGAACTCCGTCCCGGCGCTGATGCAGGCGTGGACGGACGCCCAGGTCCGGTCGGACGGCGCCGCCGACTCCACGCTGCGGCTCGCCCTGCTCAGCGGCGACTGGATCCCGGTGTCCCTGCCGGACGCGGTCCGCGCGCTGCACCCCCGCGCCGAGGTGATCAGCCTGGGCGGCGCCACCGAGGCGTCCATCTGGTCGGTCTGCTACCCGATCGGCGACGTGCCTCCGGAGTGGAGCAGCATTCCCTACGGCAAGCCGCTGCGCGGCCAGACGCTCCACGTCCTCGACGACCGGTTCCGCCCGCGGCCGGTGTGGGCCACCGGTGAGATCTTCATCGGCGGCATCGGCGTCGCGCGCGGCTACTGGGCCGACCCCGAGCGCACGGCCGAGCGGTTCGTGACGAACCCGGCGACGGGCGAGCGCCTCTACCGGACCGGCGACCTCGGCCGGTACCTGCCCGGCGGCGACATCGAGTTCCTCGGCCGCGAGGACCACCAGGTCAAGATCAACGGGTACCGGATCGAGCTCGGCGAGATCAACGCCGCGCTGGAGCGGCGGCCGGACGTCGGCGAGTCGGTCGTGACCGTGCGCGCCGAGCCGCGGACCGGCCGGCGGCAGCTCGTGGCGTACGTGGTCCCGTCCGGTGCCGCGGGTGCCGGGGACGGGCAGGACGGCGAGCCCGTCCACGACGCCTGGGATTCGGCCGTCGAGGCCGGTGGCTCCGAGCTGGCCCGGGTCTCCGCCGAACTCGGCGCCGAACTGTCCCGGTACCGGGACGTCTGGCGCGCCGTGGAGCGGCTGTGCCCGCCGGTGATGGCCCGGACCTTCGCGCGCCTGGGGCTCTTCCAGACCGCCGGGGAGGCCGCGACCGGCGCGGCCGTCGTCGAGCGCCACGGGATCAAGCCCGTGTACGGCGACCTCGTCGAACGGTGGATGGCGGTGCTGGCGGACGAGGGCTACCTGACCGGCACCGCCCACGCCGGGGAGTTCCGCTGCGAGCGGCCCTTCGACGCGGAGGAACTCGACCGGACCGTCCGGGAGGGGCTGGACGCCATCGACGCCCGGGAGAGCGAGCGGGCCCTCCTCGACTACTTCCGGACGTGCGCCGACCGGCAGCCGGAACTGCTGCGCGGCGAGGTCAGCCCGCTCAGCCTGCTGCTCCCCGGCGGCGACTCCACGGTCACCGACGCGCTCTACTCCGGCAACCCCGTCTCGCGGCTCCAGAACCGGATCGTGGCCAAGGCCGCCGCCGCGTTCTGCCGCCAGGCGGGCGCCGGCGCCGGCCGCACCGTGCGGATCCTGGAAGTGGGGGCGGGCACCGGCGCGACCGCGGCGGAGGTGTTCGCGGAACTCCCGGCCGATGGGGTCCGCTACTCCTTCACCGACGTCTCCAAATACTTCTGCCAGCGCGCCCGCGCGCGGTTCGCCGACCGGGGCTTCGTCGACTACGCGGTCTACGACATCGACCGGCCGCCCGGCGACCAGGGCGTCGCCCCGGGCTCGGTCGACCTCGTCATCGCCGCCAACGTCATGCACGACGCCGCCGACCCGGACCGCAGCCTCGGCCACCTGCGGTCGGCGCTCGCGCCCGGCGGCCTGCTCCTGCTCATCGAGGGCACGGCGAACTCGCTGCAGCAGCTCGTGACCGTCGGCTTCCTGGAGGGCCTCGCCAAGGGCCACGGGGACGGCGAGGGGCCGCTGCTGCCGGTGTCGCGGTGGCGTGACCTCGCCACCGCCGCCGGATTCGCGCGCTTCGGCTCGATCCCGGACGGGCCGGCGGTCGTGGACGTCCACGTCCAGCACGTGCTGGCCGCGCTGGCGCCCGCCGGACGGCCCGCCCCGGACGCCGGGCGGCTGCGCGGCGACCTGGCCGAACTCCTCCCCGACTACATGGTGCCCCGCCACTACGTGTTCGTGGACCGGCTCCCGCTCAGCGCGAACGGCAAGGTCGACCCGTCGGCGCTGCCCCTGCCGTGGGAGCAGGAGGCCGCCGGGGACCTCGTCGCCCCGCGCGACGACATGGAGCGCAGGCTCTTCGAGATCTGGAGCGACGCGCTCGGCCACGCGGAGTTCGGCGTCGAGGAGAGCTTCTTCGAGCTGGGCGCCGACTCCCTGCACGCGGTCGGCATCATCGACCGGCTCCGGGACGAGGCGGGACTCGACGTGACCGCCGAGGAGGGCCTGGAGCTGCTGTTCGACAACCCGACGATCAGCGAGCTCGCGACCGCCGTGCGCGAGCGGACCGCGGCGCCGTGACCGCCCCGGACGGCGGCGCCGCCCCCGGCCCGTGGGACGAGGTGGTCGTCGGCGCCGGCACGGCGGGCGCCGTGCTCGCCGCCCGGCTGGCCGAGGACCCCGGGCGGCGGGTCCTGCTGCTCGAAGCCGGCACCGGCCCCACCAGCAGGGACCCGGCCGAGTCCAGGTCGGGGATACCCGTCCTGACCGGGCGGCACTGGGACTACTCGGCCCGGATCGACCTCGACGCCGCCATCGCCGACTGCCCCTACCCCCTCGGCAGGACCGTGGGCGGCACCGCGGCGGTGAACGGCGCGATCGCGCTGCGCGGCCTGCCCGCCGACTTCGAGCGGTGGGCCGCCGCGGGCAACCCCGAGTGGTCGTGGGACCGCGTCCTGCCGCACTACATCCGGCTGGAGTCCGACGCCGACCACAAGGACGCGGGCCACGGGGACGCGGGCCACGGGGACGAGGTGCACGGGCTCGACGGGCCGGTACCGATCCGGCGCACCGACCCCGCGGCGCTGAGCCCGCTCGCCGAGGCGTTCGTCCGCGCCTGCGGCGGGCTCGGCCTCCCCACGCTCGGCGACCTCAACGGCACCGGGCGGAGCGGGGCCGGCCGCATCCCGCGCAACGAACTCGGCGACCGCAGGATGTCCCCGGACCTGACGCATCTGGCCGCCGCCCGGGACCGCCCGAACCTGACCGTATGGGACCGGACTGAGGTGGTGCGGGTCCGGCTGGCGGGCGGGCGCGTGACCGGGGTGGAGGCGAGCACGCCCGGTGGGCCCCGCTTCGTCCCCGCCGGGCGCGTCACGCTGGCCGCCGGCGGCGTGGGCACGCCGCTGATCCTGCAGCGCTCCGGCATCGGCGACCCGCGACGGCTCGAGGCGGCGGGCATCGAACCGCTGGTCGACCTGCCCGGCGTCGGGCACGGCCTCTGCGACCACCCGGCCGTGCCGATCCTGGCGACCCCGCTGCCGGGCGTCTGCCGGGCGGGGCTGCCCTGGTACGAGGTGATGGCCCGGATCCCGGCGGCCGGCCCGGCCACCGGCCCCGCGGCCGGCGGCGTCCCCGACCTCGGGATCTTCCTCGCCTCCAACGTCACCACCGCCGACGTGCCCCGCGTCGGCCCCATGCTGGGCGGGCGGATCGCCGCGATGGTCTCCGCCGTCCTGCTCGCCCCGGAGTCGCGCGGCCACGTCCACGCCACCGGCCCGGAACCCGGCAGCCCGCCGGACCTGGTCCTCGGGCTGTGCGCCGAACCCGGCGACACCGCGCGGCTGATGCGCGGTGTGCGGACGGCCTGGTCGATCCTCCGCTCGGCGGAGATGAGCGAGTACCTGGGCCGTCCCATCATCTGGACCGAGCGGATGGTGCGGGACGACGCCCTGCTCTCGAAGGCGCTCCGGCGCTGGGTCACCCCGCTCTTCCACGCCTCGGGGACCGCCCGGATGGGCGGCGACGGGCTCGCGGTCGTGGACGAGCGGTGCCGGGTCCACCAGATCGGCGGGCTCGTGGTGTGCGACTCCTCGGTGATGCCCTCGCCGGTCAGCGCGCCGCCCGCGCTGACCTGCCTCATGCTCGGCGAAAGGATCGCGACATGGATGGCCTGACCACGGCGCCGGCCGAGGCCGGCGCCGGGAGAACCGGCGCCGGCGAAGCGGCCCCCGGGAGCACCGGCACCGAGGCGGCCCGCTGGACGGTGCGGTGGAACCGCGTCCCGGCGCCCCGGCTCCGGCTGTTCTGCCTGCCGCACGCCGGGGGCGGCGCCTCCGTCTACCGCCCGTGGGCGCCCTTCCTGCCTCCGGACGTGGAACTGGTGGCCGTCCGGCTGCCCGGCCGGGAGTCCCGGTTCCGCGAGCCGCCGCTCACCCGGGCCGGCGACGTCGTCACGCGCCTCGTCGGCGCGGTCGCGCCGCTGCTGGACCGGCCGCACGCCTGGTTCGGCCACAGCATGGGGGCGCTGCTGGCCTTCGAGGTGTGCCGCGAGCTCCGCCGCCGCGGCCTCGGCGAGCCCGCCCGCCTGCTGGTCTCGGGCCGCGCGGCCCCCGACGTCCCGGCCAGGCGCCCGCCCGTCCACGACGCCCCGCTGCCCGACCTGCTGGCCCGGCTCCGCGACCTCGGCGGCACCCCGGCCGAGTTCCTCGACCCGGCCGTCATCGCGCCGCTCGTGCCGTCGATCCGGGCCGACTTCTCCGTGGTGGAGACGTACCGGCACCGGCCCGGTCCGCCGCTGGAGTGCCCGGTCTCGGTGTTCGGCGGCGACGCCGACGCCGAGACGACGGCCGGCGACCTGCGGGCGTGGCGCCGCCACACCTCCGCCGGATGCGTCGTCCGGACGTACGGCGGCGGCCATTTCTTCTTGCACGACATGCCGGAGCGGGTCGTGCCCGAGATCGGGCGGGACCTTCCGGTGCCGCGGCCCGCGGACGCCCGCGAAGCGAATGGGAGGAAGCAGTGACGACGACAGAACCGGCCGTTCCGCCCGCCGGCGGCGGCCCCGTTCTCCCCGACCGGTTCCCCCTGACCGACCTCCAGTCCGCGTACATGGTGGGCCGGAGCCAGGTCTTCGAACTCGGGGGGCGGCAGAACTACTACCTGGAGGCCGAGGCGGTCGCGTTCGACCCCGAACGCGCCGAGTACGCCGTCAACAAGGTGGTCGAGCGGCACGAGCACCTCCGGACGGTGATGCTCAGGGACGGCGGCCAGCGGGTCATGGGGATCGAGGAGACCCCGCACGTCCACGTGCCGGTCATCGACCTCACCGACCTCGACCGGGACCGGCGGGAGGAGTCGATCCGGCAGATCCGGGACCGCATGTGCGGGGCCGGCCTCGACCCGGCGGGCTGGCCGCTGTTCGAGCTCGTGGTGAGCCGCGTCCGGCCGCACCGGGTGCGGCTGCACGTGCGCATGAGCCTGATCCTGCTGGACGGTTCGAGCATGCGCACGGTGACGACCGACTTCATGGAGTACTACAAGAACCCCGACGCCGTGCTGCCGCCCGTCGTGGAGACCTTCCGCGAGTGGCGGCTGTCCCGCCTCGCGAGGGAGGACGACGAGGAGTTCCTCAAGCAGTGGGCCTACTGGGAGGAGCGCCTCGACACGCTGCCCGAGGCACCGATGCTGCCGCTGGCCCGCCAGGCGAGCAGCATCGACGCGGTCTCCTTCACCGGCCGGAACACCCACCTGAGCGAGCGCCAGTGGCGGCAGTTCTGCGCCAACTTCCGCAAGCACCGGGTGCTGCCCAGCACGGCCCTGCTGCACGTGTTCGCCGAGGCGCTGGGGGCGTGGGCCGCCAGCCCCCACTTCTGCCTGAACTTCGTCCACCAGTACGACCTGGCGTACCGGCCGGGCGGGCACGAGGTCGTCGGGCAGCGCAGCGCGACACTGCCGCTGGAGGTGGACCTCCGGCACGACGAGGACTTCTGGGCGCGGGCGCAGCGGCTGCAGCGCAGGCTCTGGCGCGACATGGCCAACAAGGACGTCACCGCCGTGCGCATCAGCCGCGAGATGGCGAAGCGCAACGGCTGGACGCAGCGGGCCGCGTTCCCCTACGTGTTCACCAACAACCAGGGGCCCGGGTACGACAGCATGCCCGCCGGGCGGCCCGCGTTCCGGCTGGTCGAGCGCATCCAGCACACCCCGCAGGTGCTGGTCGACAACCAGATCAGGGACGCCAGGGACGGCGGGGTCTCCACCAACATCGACTTCGTCGAGGAGGCGTTCCCGGCCGGCCTGCCCGCCGCCGTCGTGGACTGCTACCGGCGCATGCTGGAGACCCTGTCCGCCCCGGACGGCGCCGACACCGTGCCCGATCCGGTGCCGCCCGAGCACCGCGCCGTGGTCGCCGCCGCGAACGACACCGCGGTCCCGGCCCCCGCGGGCCGGCTGGAGGACGGCTTCCTCCGCCAGGCGCGCGGCCGGCCCGACGCGGTCGCGCTCACCGCCTCCGGGCGCACGCTGACCTACGGGGAGCTCGAACGGGCGTCGGCCGCGGTCGCGCACGAACTCCACGCCCGCGGGATCCGCCGCGGGCACGTCGTGCCGGTGGTCATGGCCAAGGGCTGGGAGCAGGTCGTCGCGGTGCTCGGCGTGCTGCGCGCGGGCGCGGTGTACTGCCCGGTGGACGCGGACCTGCCGGCCGAGCGCATCAGGCTGATGGTCGGCGAGTGCGACGCCCGCGTCGTGCTCCGCCAGTCGCACCGCACCCCCGAGGACCGGCCCGAGGACGTCCCCGCCGTCCACGTCGACGAGGTGGAGCCCGGCCCCGAGCCGCCGCCCGCCGACGGCGACGAGAACGACCCGGCCTACATCATCTACACCTCGGGATCGACCGGACGGCCCAAGGGCGTCGTCATCGAGCACCGCGCCGCGCTCAACACCATCGCGGACGTCAACCGGCGGATCGGCCTCGGACCGGACGACCGCGTCTTCGGCATCTCCTCGCTCAGCTTCGACCTGTCGGTGTGGGACGTGTTCGGGACGCTGGCCGCCGGCGGAACCCTGGTGCTCCCGCCCGCCACCGCCCGCCCCGACCCGCTCGGCTGGGCGGCCACCGCCCGCGAGCAGCGGGTCACCGTGTGGAACTCCGTGCCCGCCCTGGCCGAGATGATCGTCGAGGTCGCCGAGCAGCGGCCCGAGCTCGGCCTGCCGCCGCTGCGCGCGTTCCTGCTCAGCGGCGACTGGATCCCGGTCCCGCTGCCGGGCCGGATGCGCGCGCTGTGGCCCGGGTGCCGCGTCCTCGCCATGGGCGGCGCGACCGAGGCGTCGATCTGGTCGAACGTCTACGACGTCGGCGAGGTCGACCCCGACTGGCAGAGCATCCCCTACGGCGGCCCGCTGGCGAACCAGACCATGAAGGTGCTCGACCACCGGCTGGACGTCCGCCCGCCCTGGGCCACCGGGGAGATCTACATCGGCGGCCTCGGCCTGGCGCGCGGGTACTGGCGGGACGAGCAGCGCACCGCGGAGCGCTTCGTCCACCATCCCGAGACCGGCGAGCGCCTCTACCGGACCGGCGACCTCGGCCGGTACTGGCCGGACGGCACCATCGAGTTCCTCGGCCGGGAGGACCGGCAGGTGAAGATCCAGGGGTTCCGGGTGGAGCCGGGCGAGGTCGAGGCCGCGGCCCGCACCCACCCGGACGTGCGCGAATGCGTGGTGTGCGTCGACCGGGCGCCCGGCGGCAAGCGGCTGGTGGCCCTGCTCGTGCCGGAGCCCGGCCGGCGGCCCGGCCACGCCGCCATCGCCGCCCACCTGGCGGAGCGGCTGCCCCGGTACATGATCCCGAGCCGCGTCCACGTGGTGGAGAGGCTGCCGCTCACCCCGAACGGCAAGGTCGACCACGCCGCCGCGCTGGCCATGCCCGACCTGTCCGGCGGCACCGCCGCCGCGGACCCGGACGTCTCCGGCGGCCCCGGCGGGGACGGCGGCCGCGGCGGAGCCGACCCCGCGGTCATGGAGCGGCTGGCGCGCCTGTGCGCCGAACTCCTGGAGCTCCCCTCCGTCGGCCCCGACGACGGCTTCTTCGACCTGGGCGGGAACTCGCTGCTCGCGCTGCGGCTGGCGAACCGGGTCCGCGTCGAGCTGGGCGCCGACATCCCGATGGGCCGGATCTTCGAGGCGGCGACGGTCCGCGGGCTCGCCGGCCTGCTGGCGGACGGCGGCGGCCCCGAGGTCTCCTGCATGGTCGGCCTCGCCGACGGCGACGGGGAGGAGCTGTTCCTCTTCCACGTGCTCGGCGGCGCGGTCTCGCCGTACCGGCCGCTGGCGCGGGCGTGGCCGGGACCGGTGCGCGCCTTCCAGAGCCGGCCGCTCGTCGACGACTCCGAGGCGGCCTTCGCCCCGGACCTCGAGACGCTGGCGGCGGCCTACCGGGAGGAGCTCCTGCGGTACAAGCCGGAAGGCCCCTACCTGCTGGGCGGCGCTTCGATGGGCGGGTCCATCGCCTACGAGGTGGGCCGCCAGCTCGTGGCCAAGGGCCACGAGTGCCGGATCGCCATGTTCGACACCGAGATCAGGGACATCCACCTCCCGCTCACCGACGCCGACCGGCACATCGGCTTCCTGCGCACGCTGCGGCTCGGCGACCCGCCCGCGGAGGCGGTCGCGGCGATCAGGGCCGCGGCCCCCGGCACCCTCACCCGCGTCGCCCGGGACGCCGCCGTCGCGCACGGCCTGCTTCCCGGCGACATCGACGAGGCGGGCTACGAGCGCATGAAGCGCGTCCAGGAGCACGAGCTGGCGCTGCTGGCCGCCTACCGGCCCGGCCCGCTGGACCGGCCCGTGCTGCTCTTCGTGGCGGCCGACGAGCCCGGCCGCCCGGACACCGTGCCCGCGTGGCGCTCGGTGTGCCCCGGCATCGAGACCGAGACCGCCCCGGGCGACCACTTCTCCATGATCTCGCCCGACCGGCAGCCCGGTCTCGCGGAGCGCCTGCGCGCGTGGGCGGTCCGCGAGCCCGCCTCCACCGGCTGACCGCCGGTGGCGCACCGATCCCGCGGCCGAGCCTCCCGGCCGCGGGATCTTTCGTGCGGGCCGCGGACGGCGGCCCCGGTCAAGGCGGGCTCGCCGGGACGCGAAGAATCCCCGGCGGGTGGGGCGACACCCGCCGGGGACTTCCGTGAGCCGGCCTACGCGTCGTCGCGGCCCGCGCGCGCCCAGCGCCGCCGCCCGGCCAGCAGGCCGACGCCCATGCCGCCGGCCAGCAGGATCACGACCGACAGGGACGCCCCGAGCATGGACGGCGACCCGTCCTCCTCCGCGGGGGTGCTCTCCGCGGCGGCCGTCAGGCGCACCGCGGTGTCACCCGTGAAGGCGGCCGGCGCGCCGGTCGTGCCCGACTTCTGCGCGGTCCCGCCGCTCGGCGGGGTCAGCGTCAGCGCGGGCGCGGGGTGGGCCGGGTGCGGGTCGCCGTCGCTCGGGATCTGGTCCCACGCGATCACCTCGCCGTTGCTCTGGTACTGGTACGCCTTGAAGTAGGCCTTGCCGACGCTCGGCATCGGGCCGCCGAACACCGACACCTCGTCGAACTGGTCCGGGCGGATCTTCGCGGTGCCCTCCACGGCCGTCCAGGTCACCGATTCGACGACCTCCCAGATCTCCTGGCCCTCGACGATGACCGGCTCGTCCAGCCGGACCTTGTGGATCTTGATCTTCCAGCCGGCCTTGGTCTGCGCGACCGCGGCGGGGACGATCTGCTCATGGGCCTCGGGGAAGACCACCTTCACCTTCACGGTGCT
This sequence comes from Actinomadura meyerae, assembly GCF_900188445.1. GTDB lineage: Bacteria > Actinomycetota > Actinomycetes > Streptosporangiales > Streptosporangiaceae > Spirillospora > Spirillospora meyerae. The sequence continues at coordinate 237,550 of NZ_FZOR01000007.1, read as the reverse complement.
GGAGTCGTCCTTCTCGTTGGGGACGTGGAAGGTCAGCTTCGTGAACTCGCCCTGGGTCGCGGTGCCGGGCCGCAGCACGACGTGCGCGGCGGCCGCGAGCGCGCCGGTCACGACGAGGACGAGCGCGCAGAGCAGCGACACGACCAGGCGGGATGAAGTTCGGACCATTGCCTCTCCTAGGTGGGGACGACGGATCGTGCTCCGACGGTAGAAGCGGCCTCTCTCGCCTCTCTCAGGTCTCGATGAAGGCGCGGTCAGGCGTGTGCGTCCCCTGTAGGCGGTTCGTGCGCGGGCTGTCAGGCCGGCGAGGCACCCTGGGTGCCACATGTCCGGGCCGGCCGCCGGCGAACGCCGTGCGCCGCCCCGGCCGGCGAATATCCCCAGGACGACCCGATCGGACCGCCCTCAACAGGGCCGAAATGGCCGGGCAAGGGCCCTCCGATTAATTTTGTGTGTCCTTCTCCTTTCCCTTCCCCAGCGGTCGAGAATGGCTCATCACCAGCGACGCATATCTCGGCACACTGAGTAACTCCGATCAACTTTGACTCCCTTTGCCGACAGTCAGGTGATCCTGTCAGGCAACCATGGAGAAGACAGCTCAGCGCCGCGTGGGAGAGTATCACGAGTGTGGGTTTTCAATGTACAAATGCATTGAATTTCCCGCAATTAAGCGCCTCTTCACCGCGTCGCGGCGCCGTCACGGGGGCGGCGCCTGCTTCCAGCGACGCCCGTGACGGCACAGGAAGAGGAGAGCTCAGTTCGCGCGGACGGCCCGGCAGCGCCGCGGGCCGCCCGCGAAGACCAGTGGCGCCATTCACCCGCGCAAGGCGATCACCAGGAGGATGCGAAGTGGAGCATCTCGTAAGACGCGCTGTCGAGACCATATATCAACGCCATGGCGAACCCCTTTATCTGGACGAACTCGCCGAAGACGCAATGGTCAGTAAATTCCACTTCCTGAGGCTGTTCAGCCGGGTCACGGGGGTGACTCCGGGGCGATTTCTCGGCGCGGTGAGGCTGCAGGAGGCCAAACGGCTGCTGCTGACGTCGTCGCTCAATGTCGCCGATATCTCGGCGCAGGTCGGCTATAGCAGCACCGGTACCTTCACCCGGCGGTTCACCAGGTCCGTCGGCCTGTCGCCCACCGAGTACCGCCGCCTGACCAGGCAAGGATGGAGCGTTCCGAGCACCGCCCGCGCCGCCGGCCGCCCGCGCTCGGCGGGGCCCGGCCAGGGCGCCGTCGTGACCGGACGCACCCGCGCCGAAGGCGAGCTGCATTCGCAGATCTACGTGGGCGTCTTCGAGTCGGCGATCCTCCAGGGCCCCGCCGCCTCCTGGTGCGTCATCGGCCACGGGGAGCCGTTCACGCTCGCGGGCGTCCCCGCCGGCACCTGGTACGTGCACGCGGTGGCGAACAGCTCCCACGCTCCGATCGCTCCCCCGCTGGACCAGGCCGCGGACCCGCCGATCCTCGGTGCCACCGTCGGCCCCGTCACCTTGAACGCGGGCTCCACGAGCCGCATCGACCTCACCATGCGGCCGCTGGGCTGGGCCCGCCCGCCGATCCTGCTCGCCCTGCCGAGCCTGGAGCCGCTGGCGACCGTCGCCTAACGCGATCACGACGCGGCAGCCCCGGGGACACCGGCCCCGGGGTTTTCACCGCGTCCCGGCCGGGGCCGCTACCCCAGCCCTTCGAACGCCTGCGACAGGCCGCGCGGGAACGGCCCGGCGTCGGCGTCGGCGGCGGGCTCGGGCCAGGACGAGTAGCGGCGCAGCCCGTACATGAGGGGCCGCCGGCTGGTGAGCCGGGTCACCGCGAGAACCGCGCCCATCACCACGTTGTGGTCGCCCACCGTCCGGTCCTCGGCGAGCGCGCAGTCGGCCACGGTGTGGGCGGCGTCCACCAGCCGCGGCCCGGCCATCCCCGGACCGACCAGCCAGCTGACGCGGTCGAAGCGGTCCGGCACACCGGAGGCGAACAGGTCCGAGACGGGCCGCGCCCGGTCGTGCAGGAGGTTGACGGCGAAGCCGCCGGTGCTCTGGATCGCCTCCAGGGTCGGGCTCCCGCACCGCAGGCACACCAGGAGCAGCGGAGGGTCGAGGGAGACGCTGCACAGGGAGGTGCAGGTCATCCCCCAGGGGCGGCCGTCGGCCGCCAGCGCGGTCACGACCGCCACTCCCGTGGGGAAGCCCGCCCATAGGGGGCGTATGTCCACCCGTGACGCCGACGTCATGACGTTTACCTCCACAGGATCGGCCGGCGGCTCACCGGGTGTACAGCGATCTGGGCCCTTCCAGGGCGTCGGTCCTGCGCCTGATCTCGTCGACGAGGACCTTCGCGAAGCCGGGGAAGGAGCGCCCCAGGAAGTGGAAATGTCCGCCGGTGAACATGCGCGCCCGGAAGCCGCCGGCGGTCTCCCGGCTCCAGTGCTCGACGGTGTCCGCCGGCGCCAGCTCGTCGTCGACGGCGCCGAACGCGGTCAGCGGCGCGTTCAGCGGGGACCGCCGCCGCGCCGGGACGTAGGAGTCCAGGGCCTGGAGGTCGGCCCGCACGAGCCGGACGAACCGGTCGCGGAACTCGGGCAGCTCGTCGAGCTCGGCGGGGATCCCGCCGAAGCGGGACAGCGCCCCGATCAGCTCCCGGTCGGGCAGCTCGTAGAGGGGGCGCGCCTCGTCCACGCGGCAGTCCGGCGCGGGCCGTCCGGACACCCCCACCCACAGGGGCATGACGCCGCGCTCCTCCAGGCGGCGGGCGGTCTCCAGGGCGACGATCGCGCCCAGGCTGTGGCCGAACAGGGCGATCGGCGGCCCCGCCCACTCCTGTACCGCGTCCGTGGTGGCGGCCACCAGCGGCGACATCTCCGTCAGGGGGGCGGCGCGGTGGCTCTTGCCCCGTCCCGGCAGGTCGAGGAGCAGCAGCTCCCAGTCGCCGGGCAGGGCGCGCGCCAGCGGCATGTAGGCGGCCGACGAGCCTCCCGCGTGGTGGAAGACGATCAGGCGCAGGACCGGACGCGGTACCGCCCTGGGACGCACCATGGCCGTCATGCGCTGCGCTCCGTCCGGTTCGCCGCGGTCTCGGCGATCGTGTCGGCCAGCGTCGCGATCAGTTCCGCGAGCGGGCTCTCGACGTGCAGTTCCTCGGGCGGCAGGCCGAGGTCGTAGTGCTCCTCGACCTTGGTGATGAACAGCGTGGTGATGAACGAGTCGGCGCCGGCCTCCTGCAACGAGACCTCGGGGTCCAGGTCGTCCGGTGACTGGAGGACGTCCTTGAGCCGCGCCATGAGGAAGTCGCGCACGGCGTCCCCGTCGTCGGGCGGCGGGGCCTGCACGGCTCCCTCCGCGGCGCCGTGCGCGGCCGTCCCGTTCACGCGTCCGCCCGCCGACGCGCCCATGGGCGGCTCGTCGATCCAGAACCGGGTGCGGCGGAACGGGTGGGTCGGCAGGTCGGGGACGATGCGCGCGCCGGGCGTGCGGAGCGGGCCCAGTTTCAGGTCCGCGCCGTCGGTGAACAGCATCGCCAGCGCCTCCAGCAGGAGCCGCTCCGCGTCGGCGGGGTCGTCGCCGGTCAGCGGGCAGGTGCGCGGCCCGCCGTCCCCGGCCCACTCCAGCGACGCACCCGCCTTGCCGGTCGCCGCCCGCGCCGGGCGCAGCCGCACCGGGAGGCCGAACCGGCCGATCGCCCGCGCGAGCCGTTCGGGCGCCGGGTCGCCGGCGCTCTCCGCGGGGAACAGCAGCGGGAAGGCGCCGGCGAGCGCGGCGGTTCCCTCGGCGACGGCGGCCGACTCCAGGTCTCCGCTCAGGGTCAGCGACCGGACCGGGTGGACGGGCTCGGCGGCCGAGGGCCCGCCGGCGGCCGCCGCCAGCCGCTCGGCGATCTCGTCCGCCGCCGTCCCGGTGACGGCCGCGCGGTAGGGGAAGCCCGCCCGCCCGGCCCGCAGGGTGTGGCAGATGGAGCCGAGCGTCTCCGGGGTGGCCGACTTCAGCTGCGCGGCGATGTCGTCCGCCAGCTCGGCCAGGGCCTCCGGGGACTTCGCCGAGAGGGTCAGCAGCTCGTGGCGGCGGGCCGTCCGGGCCGGCTCGGCCGTGCTTTCGGCGGACGGCGTGTACGCCTCCAGGATCGCGTGGACGTTGGTGCCGCTCATGCCGAAGGAGTTGACTCCGGCCACCCTCCGGCCCAGCTCGCCCGGCCAGGGGCGGTTCCGCGCCGGGACGGTGAACCCGATCCGGTCCCACGGGATGCGCGGGTTGAGCTCGCCGTCCTCCTCGTCCCGGGCCGCGGGCATGATCCCGTGCCGGAGCACCAGCACCGTCTTGATCAGGGCCGCGATGCCCGACGCCGCCTCCAGGTGCCCGAGCCTCGACTTGACGCTGCCCAGCGCCAGCGGGACGCCGCGCTTCCGCACGGCGGGCCCGAGGACGCCGTCGAGCGCTCCCACCTCGATCGGGTCGCCGAGCGGGGTCCCCGTGCCGTGGGCCTCGATCCAGCCGACGTCGGCCGCCTCGACTCCCGCGTCCGCCAGGGCCGCGCTGATCACCTCTTCCTGCGCGGGGCCGTTCGGGGCGGTGAGGCTCGACGCCGCGCCGTCGTGGTTGACCGCGGTCCCGCGCACGACGGCCAGGATCGGGCGGCCCTCCCGCTCTGCCTCGTCCAGCCGCATCAGGACCAGCGCGCCGACGCCCTCGCCGCGGCCGTAGCCGTCCGCGGAGGCCAGGAACGACTTCGACCGCCCCTCCGGGGACAGCGCGCGGGTCTGGCACAGCGACACCATCAGGTTCGCCGACAGGATCAGGTTGGAGCCGCACACCAGCGCGTAGCGGCACTCGCCGCCGCGGAGCGCGCGGACGGCGAGGTGCAGCGCGGTCATCGAGGACGAGCAGGCGGTGTCCGAGCTCACCACGGGGCCGGAGAAGCCCATCACGTGGCTGATCCGGCCCGCGGCGAAGCACAGCCCGCCGCCGGTCGTGTAGTAGGGGTCGATCCGCGTCGTGTCCGACCGGTCTTCGAGCCGCTCCAGGTACTCCGACGCCATCATGCCCAGGTAGACGCCCACGTTCAGCCGGTCCGGGCGCCGCACGGGGATCCCGGCGCGTTCCATGGCCTCCCAGGCGACCTCCAGGAGCATGCGCTGCTGGGGGTCGAGGAGCTTGGCCTCGCGGTGCGAGATCCCGAAGAAGTCCGCGTCGAAGGCCGCGATGTCGTCGACGAACCCGGCCCGGTCGACGTAGGACCGCCCCGGCTTGCCGACCGTCGGATCGTGCACCTCGCGCAGCCCCGGCCTGTCCTCCGGGATCGGGCCCAGGGCCGTGCCCTCGCCGCGGAGGAAGTCCCAGTACTGCCCCGGGGTCCGCAGGCCGCCGGGCAGCCTGAGCCCCATGCCGACCACTGCGAGGGGGGCCTTCCGCTCGTCCTCGAGGGCGCGGATGCGCGAGCGCAACCGGCGCGACAGCGCGAGCTGCTCCTCCATCAGTCTGCGGACCTCAGCGGCCTCCATGGTGTCCTCCCTCGGCTCCTGCTTCCAGATCGGCCTCGACGGCGCGGACGAGGTCCTCGAACGTCAGCTCCTCGAACGACTCCTCGACCGGCGGCTCCCCGGCCCGCACCGGCTCGGGCTCCGGCTCGGGGACCGGCTCCGGCTCCGGATACAGCAGGCCGAGGACGTGCCCGGCGAGGCGGGCGATCGTGGGATGGTCGAGCGCGACCGTGGCGGGCAGTTCCGCGCCGGCGGCCAGCGCGAGGCGCGAGCGGAGATCGATGACCATGATCGAGTCCAGGCCGAGGTCGGTGAAGCCCGTCTCGTCCTGGACGGCGGTCGGGTCGCCGAGCGCCTCGCCCACGAGTTCGCGCACCGCCGCCCGGAGCCGGTCGCCCCGCGCGTCCGGATCGAGCGCGTCCAGCTCGGCGCGCAGCCACCCGCGCGCCCGCCCGGAGCGGCCGGAGCCGGCCCCGCCTGCGCGGCCGGTGGACGCGGCCGCTCCGAAGAGGGCGGCCCTGGCACGGCCGTGCGGCGGCCGGGTGGCGCGTTCGGCGTCCACCGCCATCGCGATGAGGCGCGAGCGGCGCCGGGCGAGCGCCAGGTCGAGCAGCTCCGCGGCCTCGTCGTCGCCGAGCGGGCGCAGCCCGGCGCTCTCGGCGGCGCGCGCGGCGGCGGCGGACCCGGCCAGGCCGCCCCCCGCCGCCGGGACCCACGGCCCCCAGTCGATGGCGACGGCCGGCAGCCCCGCCGCGCGCAGCCGGCGGGCGAGGCCGCCGAGGTAGCCGTTGGCGGCCGCGTAGGCGGTCTGCCCGGCGGTGCCGAGCACGGCCGACGCGGAGGAGAACAGCACGAACGCCTCCGGCGGGTCGCCGCGCAGCGCCTCGGCGAGGTTCTCCGCCCCGTGCGCCTTGGCCGCGAACACCTTCGCGAACGACTCGGCGGTCAGCTCCTCGAAGGGCCGGTCGTCGGTGACGCCCGCCAGGTGCATCACCGTGGTGAGCGGTGCGCGCTCCCCGGCCGCGGCCACCGCGCGGGCGCAGTCTGCCGGATCGGTGACGTCGCCGCTGACGACGGTGACGCGCGTGCCGCCGTCCGCCAGCTCGTCCAGGAGTGCGCGCGCGGCCTCGCCGGGTTCGGAGCGGGACATCAGGGTGATGTCGGAGGCGCCCCGGGCGGCCAGCATCGCGGCGACGCTGAGTCCCAGGGCACCGAGCCCGCCGGTGATCAGGGCGGCGCGTCCCTCGTGGCGGTGCTCCGCGCCCTCCGGGACGCTCCATCGGGAGACCGGTGCCAGGCGCGCGACCCGTGCTCCGCTCGCGCCCAGGTTGACGCGCGTCTCCGCGAACTCCTCGGCGGACGCTCCGGCGAGCAGCGAGCACAGCGCCGCGGGCTCCCAGCCCGGGGTGAGGGTGAAGCGCAGGAGCCGCCGATCGTGCTCCTCCGCCTCCAGTGCGGCCAGGAGGCCCCAGGCCGCCTCGCGGACCGGTGCCGCGTCCGCGCCGTCCTCGCCGTCGCCCGTGCAGAGGACGGCGTAGGGGATGTGGCGCGGTGCCGCCCGTAGCGAATCGGCGAGCGCCGCGAGCCGGCGGAAGGCGTCCGCCGGTGCGCCGGAGGCGGCCGGGGCGGTGAGGCGCGCGTCCACGATGAGGTCGGATTCGGCCCCGGACATGTCCTCGGGATCGAGGGGCACGACGCGGTGGCCCCGCTGCTCCAGCTCCGCTTCGACGGCCGGTGCGGCGCCGTCGCCGCCGAGGACGCCGATCTCCAGCCGCCCGGCTTCCGGCAGCCGCGGTTCCCACTCGTCCCACCGCAGTTCGTAGGCGTGCCAGGCGTCGCCGCGGAGGGAGCTCTCCAGCAGCGGGCGCGGCGCCGGCCTGAACCGGAAGCCGTCGACGGCGAGGACGGTCGCGCCCGCGTCGTCGAACAGATGCACGTCGGCCGTCCGGACCTGCATGAGCCCCTCGGACGGCCGCCGGTCGCGGACCGCGCGCACATGCCCCCACAGGCCGGAGCCGGGGGCGGGCCGCCCGGGGAACGCCACCCGTCCGGCGGCGAAGGGGATCGGCAGGTGGTCGGCCTCCCGCACCTCCTCCCCCTCCCCGACGGCGAAGGTGACGCTGCTCTGCAGGCAGGAGTCGAGGAGCCCCGGGTGGATCTGGTAGTCCGCCGGATCCTCGTTCATCACGGCGGGCTCGGCGTAGCGGATCAGTGCCTCGTCGCCGCGGATCCAGGCGTCGCGGATCCACCGGAAGGACGGTCCGAGCTGGTAGCCGAGGCCGCGCAGGTGCCGGTAGAAGGCCTCGCCGGACAGGTGGCGGTCGGCCGAGGCCGTGAACTCCTCGGGGTCGGGCACGGCACGGCCGGGCGGCGCGGGGGGCTCGGCTTCGGTGGGCGGCGCCACCCGCGCGGCCAGGTGCTCCAGCCAGCGGCCGTGCTCGGGGTCGACGAGGCTCTGCACGCTCACGGCCCGCGCGCCGTCCTCCTCGGCCTCGATGACCTGCAGTTCGTAGCGTTCGCCGTCCCGGAGGACCAGGGCGCGCGGGAAGTGCAGGTCTTCGAGGACGACCGGCTCGCGCCGCGCGCCCAGCGCCGACAGGACGGTGGCGAGCTGCGAGGCGCCGGGGACCGAGACCGTCCCGAAGAGCCGGTGGTCGGTGAGGTGGGGCGGGTACGCGGTGCTGCGCTCGGTCCGGAACACCCGGCCGCGCAGCGCGGGCGACCTGACCTCCGTGCCCCACGGCGGCCCTCCGACCGGGCGTCCGGGATCTTGACCGGGCGCCGTGTCCGGGCTGGACGCCCAATGGCGTGTCCTCGCGAACGGGTAGCGCGGGGCGTCGGGGCGGACCCCGGCGGGCGCGGTCTGGATCCGCTCCCACCGGAGGTCCTGGCCCAGCGAGTACAGGGTCCTGGCCACCGCGAGCAGCGCGTCGTGGTCGGCACCGCCGCGGCGCAGCGAGCCCGCGACGCCGCCGGGCGGCGCGAGCCCGGCGGCCCTGACGAGGTTGATCAGCGTCCGGTCCGGGCCGATCTCCAGGCAGAGGTCCACGTCCAGGTCCCGCAGCGCCGTGACGCCGTCGTGGAACCGGACCGGCCGCCGGGCGTGGCGCGTCCAGTAGCGGGCGTCGAACTCGCCCGGTCCCGCGACGCGTCCGGTCAGGTTGGAGACGATCGGCACCTCGGGGTCGTGGAAGTCCAGCGGCTTCAGGACGTCGGCCAGTTCCGCCAGGGCCGGGTCCAGCAGCCGGGAGTGGAAGGCGTGCGAGACGCTGAGCCTCCGATGGCGGACCTTCCGCTCCTTCAGGTGCGCGGCCAGGCCGTCCACGGCGTCCGGAGGCCCCGACAGCACCACGGCCTCCGGCCCGTTGACGGCGGCGAGGTCCAGTCCGTGCTCGTCCGCCCAGGCCGCGGCGTCCGCCTCCGGCGCGACGATCGCGAGCATGCCGCCGCGCTCGGTGCCCTGCATGAGGCGGGCGCGCTCGGCGATCAGGGTCAGCCCGGTGGGCCGGTCCATCACGCCCGCGTGCACCGCCGCGGCGATCTCGCCGACGCTGTGCCCCATCACGGCCGCCGGGACGACGCCCCACGACTCCCACAGGGCGGCGAGCGCGAGTTCCAGCGCGACGAGCGCCGGCTGGGTCACCTGCGTCTCGTTGATGGCGTCCCGGTCCTCGCCGTACAGGGTCAGCTCGGTGAGCGAGGCGCCGATGGACTTCTCCAGGGCCTCGTCGCAGGCGTCGAACGTGTCGCGGAAGACGGGCTCGGTCTCGTACAGCTCCCGGCCCATGCCGAAGTACTGGCTGCCCTGTCCGGAGAAGAGGAAGGCGATCCTCGGCGCGTCCGAGACGGGGTCGGCGGGCGCGGGCTCGTCCAGCGCGGACAGGAGCTGGTCCCGTGACTTGCCGAACAGGGTCCGGCGGTAGGGGAAGTGGGCGCGTCCGGCACCCGCCACGGCGGCGAGGGCGGGCAGCTCCTCCTCGGCGGCCTCCGCCAGCCGTTCCCGCCAGGCCGCCGACAGGCGCGCCAGCCCACCGGGGTCGGGGGCCGACAGCGGGACCAGCAGGTTCCGGGCCGGTCCGCCGGTCGCCTCGGCGGGGCCGGGAGCGGGGGCGGGGCGGTCGTCCGGGTCGGCGAGCAGCACGTGGGCGTTGGTCCCGGTGAACCCGAAGCCCGAGACGCCCGCGACCCGCGTCCCGTCCCCGGCGGGCCAGGGCGCCGGGTCCGCCACGACCCGGACGTCCATGTCCGCCCAGGCCACCTGCGGGTTGGGTTCGGTGAAGTGGAGGTTCGGCGGGATCAGCCCGTGGCGCAGGGCCAGCACCGTCTTGATCACGGCCACGATCCCGGCCGCCGACTCGCAGTGGCCGACGTTGCTCTTGACCGACCCCACCAGCAGCGGCGAGCCGTCGCCGCGGCCGGGCCCGAGGACGCGCCACGCCGCGCCGAGCTCGATCGGGTCGCCGAGGGCGGTGCCGGTGCCGTGCGCCTCCAGGTAGGAGACCGCCGAGCCGGGGAGCCCGGCGTCGGCCAGCGCGGCGCGGAGCATCTCCTCCTGGGCCCGTCCGCTGGGCGCGGTCAGCCCCGAGGACGCCCCGTCCTGGTTGACCGCGCTGCCGCGGATGACGGCCAGCACGCGGTCGCCGTCCCGGCGGGCGTCGGCCAGCCGCTTGAGGACGACCACGCCGCAGCCCTCCGCGCGGACGAAGCCGTTGGCGTCGGCCGAGAACGTCCGGCAGCGCCCGTCGGGAGAGAGCATGTGCGCCCGGCTGACGGCCACCGACGAGGTCGGGTCGAGCAGCAGGTTCACTCCCCCGGCCAGGGCGGCGGTGCTCTCGCCGGAGCGCAGCGAGCGGACGGCCAGGTGCAGCGCGACCAGGGAGGACGAGCACGCCGTGTCGACCGCGACCGCCGGCCCGTTCAGGCCGAGCGTGAACGAGATGCGGCCCGCCGCGGCGTTCAGCGCGGTGCCGGTGCCGTAGTAGGCGTCGACGTCCTCCAGCCCGCCCCGGGCCAGCACCCGGGCGTAGTCGGAATAGCTGATCCCGACGAACACGCCGGTGCGGGAGCGCCGCAGGCTCCGGGGGTCGATGCCGGCGTCCTCCAGTGCGTGCCATGTCGACTCCAGCAGCAGCCGCTGCTGCGGGTCCAGCGCGTCGGCCTCCCGTGCCGGGAGCCCGAAGAAGGCGGCGTCGAACCGGTCGACGTCCTGGAGGAAGCCGCCCTGGTCGGTGGTGAGGAGGGGTTCCCCGTCGGGGCCGGTCCGGCCGGGCGGCAGGCCGTCCCAGCGTCCGGGCGGCACGGGCCCGACGCCGTCGCGCCCGTCGCGCAGCAGCTCCCACAGCGCCTCGACGGAGTCCGCTCCCGGGAAGCGCCCCGCCATCCCGACGATCGCGATCGGCTCGCCCACCCCTTCCTCGCGCTCGGTGGCGGAGCCCGTCCCCGCGGCCGGGTGCGCGGCGCGCGGCGGCGCGGCCGGGCGGGCGCGGGCGGGGCGCGGGCCGGGGCCCTCGCTCCACCGTTCGAGGACGTGCGCGGCGAGCTCGGCGACCGTCGGGTGGTCGAAGACGTCGGCGGCGGCGAGGTCCGTCCCGAAGTCCTCGGCCAGTCCCGCCACCAGGTCCGCCGCCATGATCGAGTCGAGGCCCAGCTCGAAGAAGCCGGTGCCCTCGTCGACCGCCTGCGGGTCGTCGTGCCCCAGCTGGGCGGCCACCAGCCGCCGCACGCGGGCGCGGGCGGCCGGTTCACGGGCCCGTTCCGGAAGCGCGGCCAGTTCCGCGGCCGCCGGGGTCGCGGGGCGGTCCCGGCCGTCCGGGGCGGTGCCGTCCCCGAACAGCGCACGGGGCCTGAGGCCCGACATCACGCGGTCCAGCCGCGCCAGGTCGAGCGGGCAGCTCACGACGTGCCCGGACGCGCCCGGCGAGCGGTCGGCGAGCGCGGCGCACCCGCGCTCGGCGGTGAGGGCGCCGACGCCCACCCGCGCGTACCGCTCCAGGGCCTCCTCGTCGGCCATCCCGAGGCCGTCGAGCGTCCACGGCCCGTAGGCGATGCTCGTCGCCGGCAGCCCCCGGGACCTGCGGTGCGCGGCGAGCGCGTCCAGCCCGCCGTTCGCGGCCGAGTAGGCGGCGTACCCCTCGGTGCCCCACACCGCCGAGACGGACGAGACCAGGACGAAGAAGTCCAGCGGCCACCGCTCCGCCGCCCTGTGCAGCGACCACGCCGCCGCGTACTTGTTCCGGAGCGCGGCGGCGAATTCTTCGGTACCGGTGTCCTCCGCCGGGGCCCGCTCCGAGCTTCCGGCCGCGTGGATCACGCCTCGCACGGCCGGCATGCCGCCGAGGGGCGCGCAGGCCGCGGCCATCGCCGCCGGAGTGTCGCAGCCGCCGCCCCGGTAGGCCACCGAGACGTCACGGCCGCGCAGCTCCGCCAGGAGCCCTGCCGCTTCGGCGCCGAGGGCCTCCTCCGGGCGGCGGCCGATCAGCAGCAGGTGGCGTGCGCCGCGCCGCACGAGGTCTTTGACCAGCTCTCGGCCGACCGCGCCGAGGCCGCCGGTCACGAGGTAGGTGGCGTCGTCCCTGACCGGCAGGTGCGGTGCGTGCTCGGGGACGGTGCTCAGGCGTGCGCCCAGGATCCGTCCGCCGCGCACCGCCGCCAGGTCTTCGGACGCGGCGCCGGGCCCTCGTGTGGTCTCGCCCGCGACGAAGCCCAGCAGGGCCCCGGCGTCGTCGGGCTCCGGGTCGGCGGGGAGGTCGACGATGCCGCCCCACACCGTGCTGAACTCCAGGCCCATCACCGGGGCCAGGCCGTGCAGCAGCCCGTGCCGGAGGGAGTCGACCTGGTCTTGGTCGTCGATCCGGCGGGCTCCCTGGGTGGTGACGAACGCCCGCGCCGGTCCCGTCTCGCTTGCGGCGCGGAGGCCGTGGACGGCCGAGGTGATGTCGGCGCAGAGCTTGGCCGACGCCTCTATGTCCGTGTCCGCCGCGTCATCGCCGGACGACGCCGGCTCCGGCTCCGGCACGAGGAGAAGGGCAATGCTCTCAGTCGCGCGGTGGCCGGCCCAGAAGCCCGACCAGCCGTCGGAACCGGCGGGCAGGGGCCGGTGCTCCCACCCCGCGTCCGCGGCGGCGGGCGCCAGCGCGTCCGGACCGAGCACGGTGCCCGCCGCGCCACGCTGCGCCGCGGCACCGAGCAGCAGCTTCACCAGCTCGACGTCGTCTCCGGCGAGAACCCAGTAAACGCCCTTGCTCCCCGCCAGAGGCTCGACGGGTTGCCAGACGAGCTGATGGGTCTCGGGCAGTGCCGTCTCGGGCAGTGCCGTCTCGGGGGCGGTCGGTGCGGCGGGCTGCACGGCTCGCCCGGCGCCGAGCGATTCGGGTGCGTACCGGGTGCGCTGCCACGGGTAGAACGGCAGGTCGATGACCCGCCGCGCCGTGGGCACGCCCGCGCCGTCGTCCGCGGCACCGGCGGGGACGTCGCGGACGACGGTGACACCGGCCGGTTCCGCGCCCGACGCCAGGGCGCGGAGCCGCCGGGCCGCCGTGCCCGGATCGGCGGCCTCGATCCGGGCACGGACGTCGAGCCTCGTCCGCCCGAAGGTGGCGGTGTGGGCGAACGCGGCGTAGTCGGCGGGGTCGAGCCCGTCCAGCGCCGCGGCGTACCGGTCCGCGAGCGCGCGCAGGGCCGCGCCGGTCCTCGCGGAGATCTCGAAGCCGCCGGCCGGGGCGCCGTCCGGCTCCGGCGCGGGCGGGTCCTCGACGAGCCCCGGTTCGCGCGGGTCGGCGAGGATGATGTGGGCGTTGGTCCCGCTCATGCCGAACGAGCTGACGGCCGCGTGGCGGCCGGCCGCCGGGTCCCAGTCGGTGAGCTCCGACGGGACGGTGATGCCGGTGCCCGAGAGGTCGATCCTCGGGTTCAGGGTGCGGAAGTGCACCAGCGGCGGGAACCGCCGCTCGCGCAGGCTGAGCACGGCCTTCACCAGCCCGGCCACGCCGGCCGCCGACTCCAGGTGCCCGGCGTTGGTCTTGAGCGCGCCGACCGCGAGCGGACGCCCGCCGTTCCGGCGGCCCAGCGCCGTGGCCAGCGCCTCCATCTCGATGGGGTCGCCGAGCGAGGTGCCGGTGCCGTGCGTCTCGACGTACCCGATGTCGGCCGGCTCCAGGCCCGCCTCGGCGAGCGCCGTCTCGATCAGCGACACCTGCGACAGGACGTTCGGCGCGGTGAAGCCGCCGGCGCGCCCGTCCTGGTTGAGGGCGGTGCCGCGGATCACGGCGTGGATCCGGTCGCCGTCCCGCAGCGCGCGGTCCAGCCGCTTCAGCACGACGACGCCGCATCCCTCACCGCGGGTGAACCCGTTGGCGCGGGCGTCGAAGGTCTTGCACCGGCCGTCGGGCGCCAGCGAGCGGGTCTCCGCCACCAGGCGCATGGAGCGCGGCGAGAGGATCAGGTTGGCCCCGCCGGCGAGCGCCACCTCGCACTCGCCGCGCCGCAGCGCCTGCACGGCGAGGTGGACGGCCACCAGGGACGACGAGCAGGCCGTGTCGACCGCGAGCGTGGGGCCGGTGAGCCCCAGCGCGTGCGCGATGCGCCCGGCCGCGAAGTTGTGGCCGTTCCCCGTCGTCCAGTAGGCGTCCGGCTCCCCGGCGAGCCAGTCGCGGTAGTCCTGCCACATGATGCCGAGGTAGAAGCCGGTCCGCGCCGCGGCGGCCGCGTCGGCGGGGAGCGCGGCGTCCTCCAGGGCCTCCCAGGCGACCTCCAGGAGGAGGCGGTGCTGGGGGTCCAGGTGCCGCGCCTCGCGGGGGCTGATGCCGAAGAAGCCCGCGTCGAAGTCCAGCACGCCGTCGAGGAAGCCGCCGCGCTGCGGGAGTCCACGCCACTCCTCGGCGAACGGTTCCCGGCGCTCCGCCGGCATCGGGCGGACCAGGTCGCGGCCCTCGGCCAGCATCCGCCAGTAGCCGTCGAGGTCGCCGATGCCGCCGGGCAGCCTCAGGCCGGTCCCGACGATGGCGACGGGACCGCCGCCCTCCCGTTCCTCCAGGCGGCGGCGCAGCTCTCGGATCGTCGCGAGCGCCCGGGTGAGCGGAGTCTGCTTCCCGGCCGCGGTGCCGTTGTCTTCCATGGCCTCCGTTCCTTGCGGTCAGGCCCGCGCGTGCTGCGCGGAGGCGGTGGCGGTGGCGGCCGGGTCCGCGGGGCCGGTGAGCCGCTCGCAGAGCGCGCCGGCCAGGGCGGCGGGGTTGCCGTAGGTCCACAGCAGCGTCGGCGAGAGCTTCAGGCCGAAGGCCGCTTCGAGGCGGTTGCGCAGTTCGAGGCTCATCAGCGAGTCGAGCCCCAGTGACTTGAACGGGGTCTCCGCGCCGATCCGCTCGGGGTCCGCGCCGAGGACGCGCCCGGAAAGCTCGCGCACCTTCTCCTCGACCAGCCCGGCGCGGGCGTCGGGCGGCGCCTCCAGCAGGCGCGCGAGGAACGCTCCGCCGGCGGGTCCGTCCGCCCCGCCGCGCGCCGCGGCCGAGTAGAGCCGCTCCCAGCTCTTCAGCGAGGCGATCTCCGGATAGGAGTCGAACCACCGGCGCAGGTCGACGGGGACGTACCCGATCACCGGCTCGTCGCCGCCGAGCAGCCGCGGCAGGGCCCGCCACGCCTCGTGCGGGGCGATGCCGCTCATTCCCCGTTCCTCCAGGCGGTCGCCGCGCCGCTGGTCCCGCGCGGCGAGCCCGGCCTCGGTGAACGGGCCCCACTGCACGCTCAGCGCGGGGAGCCCCCGGCGGCGCCTGCGCACCGCGAAGGCGTCGAGGTAGGCGTTGGCCGCGGCGTAGGCGGCCTGGCCGGGGTTGCCGATCAGGCCGGCCGCGGAGGAGAACAGCACGAAGAAGTCGAGCGGATCCCCGGCGGTGACCGCCTCCACGTTCCGGGCGCCGCCGACCTTGGGCGCGAGGGTGAGGCGCAGGAGGTCCGGTGTGAGGTTGGCGATCGTGGCGTCCGCCAGCACTCCGGCCGCGTGCGCGACTCCGCGCAGCGGCGGGAGAGCGTCGCGCACCGAGTCCAGGGCCCGGCGGAGGGCGTCCGCGTCACCGACGTCGCACTGGAGGGTCTCCACCCGCGTTCCGCCGGCCCGCAGGGCGGCGATCCGCGCCCCGGCCTCGGCGGTGGGCGCCGACCGGCCGATCAGGACGAGCGCGCCGGCCCGGTGGGCGGCCAGGTACTCGCCGAGCGACAGGCCGAGCGCGCCGAGGCCGCCGGTGATCAGGTAGGTGCCGTCCGGGCGGAAGGCACCGCCCGGCATCGGCACCGCGTCCACCCGTTCGACGGTCTCGGGGCCGGACACCACGGTCTGGACCGCGCACCCGGCGGCCGCGCCGTCGTCCGCGGTGAACTCGGCGAAGGTGCGGCGGCGGGTGGCCGGAGGCTTGAGGGTCCCCTTCTCGACCAGCTCCCAGACCTCCCCCAGCAGCTTGGCGACGCGCGCCGGGCGGCGCCGGGCCAGGCCCGCGAGGTCGGCGACCGCGAAGACCGCCCCGGTGCTCAGGGAGTCCAGCGCGATGGAGCCGGGGTCGCCCTGCGGCCGGGCGAAGTCCACGAAGCGGCCGCCGTCGGCGAGCACCTCCAGCCCGAGCCGCAGGACCGGGCCGCCCGCGTGGTTGACCAGGACGTCCACGCCGGCACCGCCGGTGAGGGCCCGCGCGCGGTCCGCCCAGGAACGGTCGGCGCGGTCCAGGACGTCGGTGACGCCGAGCCGCACGACCTGGTCGCGCTGGCCCGGGCTCTCGACCGTCGCGACGACCCGGCCGCCGAGGGCGAGGGCCACCTGGACGAGGGCCGGCCCGGCACCGCCGTCCTGGACGTGGACGAGCACGGTCTCGCCGGGGTCGAGCTTGGCGAGGTCGGCCAGCGCGTGCCACGCGGCGGTCATCGCGGCGGGCAGCGCCGCGGCCTCCTCGTCCGCTAGGTCGCCGGGGACGCCCCGGAGGTGCTCGGCCCGCACGGTGACGTGGGTGGCGGGCGGTCCCGCCGCGCACGCCGCGACCCGGTCGCCGGGTTCGAGGCCGGCGACGTCCGGGCCGACCGCGGCGACGCGGCCCGCGAACCCGGTGAGGCCCGCCGGCCCGGCGTCCCCGGACGGCGCGGCGGGCGCGCACGCGGCGATCTCGATCTCGACCTCGCCGGGCCCCGGCGGGACCCGTTCGAGGGGGACGCACCGGAGCCGGGCGGGCGCGCCGGAGTACTCGACGCGGAACGGCTGCGGGCGGGTGCCCGGCACGGGCCACTGCTCCGCCTCCCCGTCGGCCGGGCCTCGCGCCAGCCGGGCCACGGCGCGCCGCGCGGCGCGCAGGACGACCTGGTCGTCGCCGTCCTCCCGGGCCAGCTCGTCCGCGCAGGCCGCCGCCCACCCCGGATCGTCCGGGTCGACGTCGATGAGCCGGGCCCCCAGCTCGCCGTGCTCGCGCCGCAGCACGCGGGTGTAGCCCCAGTAGAGCGCCGAGCCGGGGTCGGTCTCGCGCTCACCCCCGCCCTCCTGTGCGAGCGCGGTGACTATGGCGAGGGCGGGGGTGAGGTCGTGTCCCGCGCATGCCCGGACGACCGAGGTGAGGCGGTCGAGTCCGGACTGCTGCGCCTCGATTCCGGCCTCCCGCGGCGGCGCCATGAAGACCACCGCGTCCACCGGCCCCGGGCCGTCGGCCGCGGCGGGAGCCAGGACCGCGTCGATGTCGTCGGCCGAGGCGTGGACGACCTCGACGCCCAGCGCCGCGACGGCCCTCGACAGCTCGACGGCGGCTCCGGCGGGCTCGCCGAGGATCACCCAGCGCCGCCCGCCCACGTCGCCGGACGGCGGTGCGTCCTCGTCCGATCGGGTCTCGACCCACTGCACCCGGTGCAGCCGGTCGTCGTCATCCGCGTCCCCGGCGGCCGGCAGCGGCTGGAGGGCCAGCCCTTGGACGGTCATCAGCGGCTCGCGCCCTTCACCGAAGACGCCGATGTCCATGCGGCCGTCCGCGCGGCGCCTGGCGTGGGACCACGCGGTGGTCACCTTGGCGCCGTCGCCGCCGGCCCCGTCGGAGAGGACCCCGTCGAAGAGGACGATCCGCTCCACGGACGTCGGCAGCACGGCCGCGTCCTCCTCGGAGAGGGTCAGCGAGACCTGGAGCGCACCGTCCCACAGCGCCGGGTGCAGGACATGGGACTTGGCGGACGCGTGCAGGCCGTCCGGCAGCACCAGTTCGGCCAGCGCCTCGCCCGCCTCCGCATGCACGTGCAGCTTCCGGACGGTCTGGAACGACGGGCCGTAGCCGAGTTGGCGGCGCTCGCACCGCTCGTAGAAGTCGCCGGGAGGGGTGGGCTCGACGTCCTCGTGCCACTCGGGGAAGCGAGGGGCGGCCTGGTCGTCCGGCATGCCGCCGGTCCGTCCCGTGGCGTTCACCGCCCACGACGTCGCACCGTCCGGAAGCGCCAGGAGCCGGATGCGGCCGCCCTCGCCGAGGTCGTCGCGCCATTCCACGGTGACCGGGCGCGGGTCCCCGGTCAGCGCCACCTCCTCGTGGAAGGCGACGTCCTCCAGGACGCCCGGCGGCGAACCCCGCCGGGCGCGGGCGGCGTTCACCATGAGGCTCAGCATCGCCGCCCCCGGGAGCACGGCCGTCCCGTACACCCGGTGGTCGGCGAGCCACGGGAGGTCCACCAGCGACAGCTCCATGGCGGCGTGCCACGCGCCGGGGTCGCCGGGGGCCGGGACGAGCGGCGCCTCGAACCCGCGGTTCGCGCCGGAGCCGCGGGGCCGCTCCTCGGTCCAGTGGCGGTCGCCGCGCAGCGGGTAGCCGGGCACGGCGGGCAGGCCCGGTGCGGGGCGTCCGGACCCGCCGAAGGGTTCGAGCCCGGCCGTGTAGGACCCGGCCAGCGCCATGGCGAAGTCCGCGGCCGTGCCGCGGTCGCGGCGGAGCGTGGGCAGCACCGCCACCCGGCCCGGGCGGCCCTCGGCGAGCTGCTCGACGGCGGGCACCAGCACGGGGTGGGGGCTGATCTCCACCACGTGGGTGACGCCCTCGTCCAGGAGGACGTTCATGGCGTCGGCGAACAGCACGGGCCGGCGCAGGTTCTCCGCCCAGTACTCCGCGTCCATCTCCGGCCCGTCCAGCCGCCGGCACGAGACCGTGGACATCAGCTCGATGGAGCCGCGGCGCGGCGCGGCGGGCGCGAGTTCGGAGAGCAGGTCGTCGCGCAGCGGGTCCATCTGCGGACTGTGCGAGGCGTAGTCGACGTTCACCAGCCGGCAGTAGACGCCGTCGGCTTCCAGCACCTCCTTGAGGACCAGCACGGCCTCCTCGTCCCCCGACAGCACGCACGAGCTCGGGCCGTTGTGGACGGCGAGGGACACGCTGTCCTCGAACCCCTCCAGCGCGGCCTGCGCCGCCTCCCGGTCGAGGTCGACGGCGAGCATCCGCCCATGGCCGGACGTCCGGCGGGCGATGGCGCTGCGGCGCACCATCACCAGCGCGGCGTCCTCGTAGGACAGGACGCCCGCCAGCGTCGCGGCGGTGATCTCGCCCTGGCTGTGGCCCAGCACGACGTCGGGTTCGACCCCGGCGCCCCGCCACAGCTCGGCGAGGCCGAGCGCCATCGTCCACAGCGTCGGCTGGAGCATGTCGATCCTGGTCATCCACTCGTCGCCGGACTCGCCGGTGAAGACGGCGAGCGGGTCCCAGGCGACGTGCGGGCGGAGCGCCTCGGCGCATCTCTCGACGGTCGCGGCGAACAGCGGGCTCTCGGTGTACAGGGCCCGGCCCATCCCGCTCCACTGGGAGCCCTGGCCGGGGAAGACGAACGCCGTCCGGCCGCGGGGAACCGCCTGGCCCGTCGCCACGGCCGGGTGCTCGGCGGCCGCCTCCGGCCCGGCGGCCAGCGCGGCAAGCGCGCCCTCGATGCCGTCGCCGCCGGCGGCGACGATCCCCGCGCGCTCGGCGAAGTGGTCGCGCCGCGGGCCGAGGACCGCCTGCAGATCACCCGTCCCGACCGGAGTGGAGGCGACGAAGCCGCCGAGCTCGCGTGCCCGCTCGGCGAGCACCGGACGCTCCTTGGCCGACAGCGGGATGATCGCCGGAAGGCCCGTGGGCGTCCGCCCGGAGTCGTCCGCCGGGGCCTCGCACGCCTGCGGGGCGCTGCGGACGACCACATGCGCGTTGGTACCGCCCCAGCCGAAGGAGTTGACCCCCATGTAGAGGGGGCCGCCGTCCGGCAGTTCGAGCGGTTCCCTGACGACCCGCACGTTGATGTCCTCGAACGGGATCCGGGGGTTCAGCTCGGCCGAGTGCAGGCTCGGCGGCACCGTCCGGTGCCGGAGCGCCAGCAGCACCTTGAACAGGCCCGCCAGCCCGGCGCACGCCTCCAGGTGCCCGATGTTGGTCTTGATCGAGCCGATCGGCAGCGGCCCGCCGTCCCGCCCGGCCCCGAGCACCCGCCCGATGGCGCCGGCCTCGATCGGGTCGCCGCGGCCCGTGCCGGTGCCGTGCGCCTCCAGGTAGGCCAGCGCCTGGTAGGGGATGTCGCCGTCGAGGTAGGCGCGGGTCAGCAGGTCCTCCTGGCCCTCGCCGCTCGGCGTCACCAGGCTGTCGCCGCCTCCGTCGTTGTTGACCACCGTGCGGACGATGACGCCGTGGATCCGGTCGCCGTCCTCCAGTGCCCGCTTCAGCGTCTTCACGTACAGCGCCGCGACGCCCTCACCCCGGACGAACCCGTTGGCGGACGCGGAGAAGGCCGCGCACCGCCCGTCCGGGGACAGGCCCCCGAAATGGGTCAGCCCGACGGTCACATGGGGATCGAGCATGAGGTTGGCGCCGCCGACCACCGCGGCGTCGATCTCCCCCTCCCGCAGCGCCTGCCCGGCGAGGTGCAGGGCGACGAGCGAGGAGGAGCAGCCCGTCTCGACCGTCAGGCTCGGGCCGCGCAGCCCGAAGAAGTACGAGAGGCGGGCCGCGATGACGTCGAGCGCGTTGCCCACCAGGCTGTGCGGCGTGGGCCGCACCCCCCGGGCGATGCGCATCAGCTCGTGGTCGTGCCAGGAGCAGCCGATGTAGACGCCCGTCCTGGACCCGCCGAGCGCGGCGGCGGGCTGGCCCGCGTCCTCCAGCGCCCGCCAGGTCAGCTCCATCAGCAGCCGCTGCTGCGGATCGAGGACCCGGGCCTCGCGCGGCGAGACGCCGAAGAACCCGGCGTCGAAGCGGTCGACGCCGTCGATGAACCCGCCGACCGCCTGGATCTCCCGCTCGGGGTCCAGCGGCGCGGAGGCGTCCCACCGGTCGGGCGGGACCGGGCCGATCGCGTCGCGCCCGTCCATCAGCAGGCTCCAGAGCCCGTCGACGTCCGCGGCGCCGGGGAACCTGCCCGCCATGCCGACGACGGCGACCAGCTTCTCCGGATCGTGTGCTGCGTTGTGGTCCATGCGCTGCCTTCTCGTGCTGTTGCGGGGGCCGGGGCGTGCGGTGCTACTCGCGGAAGCGCATGCGGACGAGGCCCTTGCTGGCGCGGATCATCCGCGGGCCCATCTCGGGCGGGGCCTCCCGGCGGCACCAGATGGCGTTCTTCGCCATCTTCAGCGGTGTCATGTTGAAGCAGCGGGTGTCCCGCTCGCCCAGCCGGAACGCGGGCGCGATGTAGTCGGCGTCCTTGATGAGCCCGAGGATCCGCGCGGCGGCGGCGTCCGCGGTCACCGTGCCCTCCCGCACCGACTCGCACAGCTCGCGGGTGGCGATCCCCAGCTCGTTGAACCCCTCGCTGACCGGCAGGGGCGAGCCGGGGTGCTTGCTGTTCTCCAGGTCCAGGAAGACCTTCTCGTCGCCCGTCTTGGCGAACCGGTAGTAGGCGTCCTCCAGCATGACGTTGCCGAGCATCGTGCCGAGCATCCAGGTGCGGCACGTCGCGTTCCACAGCTCGTAGTCGCCGAAGCCGACGAAGGAGCTGAAGACGAGGTCGTCGTGGAAGTCGAAGAGGCCCTGCTGGAGCGCCTCCAGGTAGCCGAACCGCTCCAGCGACCAGTTCCCGTCCCGGGACGCCGCGATCAGCCGCCAGCCGAGGGCGTTGACGAGTTCGAGGGTGTTGGTGAGACCGCGGGAGTACAGGGCGTCGATGAACCCGGCCGCGTGGGAGGTGAGGCAGTACCGCTCCCCCACCACCTGCTTGGCCGAGTACTGCAGCCGGCCCGTGGAGACCCAGGGCCGGACGGCCTTGGCCTCCTTGAACTGGTGCGCGATCTGCGGGAACCGCTCCAGGAAGGCGTTGAACTCCTGCTCCGGCGGGACGCCGTCCTCCTTGGGATGGACCCTCGGGTCGAAGGTCAGCCCGACGCTGCAGAGCTTGTTGATGGCTCCAGGGTGGTTGTCGAACGGGATCACCCAGAGCCATCCGCCGTCGAAGACGTGGTGCAGGGTGCCGTTGTGCCACGGGTTCGGCTGGTCATGGCGCTCGGCGGCGGGCGCGTCGTCGAACGGCGTCACCCCGATCATGTGCGTGAAGATCGTCCGGGTGTGGGTGCGCGCCCGGGTGGGGGTCTCCCGCAGCTCGAACTTCTCGGCCAGCGGCGAGCGGAACCCGCTGCCGTCCACCACGTACGAGGCGCGGAACTCCTCGCCGCGGGCGCCGCGGAGCACCGCCCCGGAGTCCGGGTCGATCTCGATGTCCTCGATCCGGGTGTTCAGCCGCGGGGTCGCGCCGTACTTGACCGCCACGTGGAACAGGTAGGCGTCGATGTCCTGCCGGAACAGGTGGGTCTCGGTCCGCAGCGCCGCCGGGACGACCAGCTGGTTGATCTCCTCGGGGTTCTGCGGCCGCCCCTCGCGGTGGTAGACGAACCCGAAGTTCTGCTTGCGGCCGCAGTTGGCCGAGACGTGCCGCCTGATGCCCTTGAAGCTCGACAGCGGCATGATCTCCGGCACCCGGTAGCGGTCGGCGATGAGCCGGGTCATCCCGGAGGTGTACGGGATGGTCGACTCGCCCACGGCGAACCGCGGGTGCACGCCCGCGTCCAGCAGCAGCACGCGCACGCCGTTGCGGGCCAGGATGGCGCCGAGCATGCCGCCCGCCATGCCGCTGCCGAGGATCGCCACGTCGAAATGTTCGGCGCGCCGGGGCGCGCTGGTGTTCGACTGCACTTGTCTCACCCTTCGCTTCGCGGGCCGCGACGGCCCGTCCGTTCTCTGTGGCGGCGGCGCGCCCGTTTCAGGGCGGCACCGCGGTCCGTCCCGTCGGCTCCCGGGCCGTTCCGGCGGCCGCCGGCTCGCCCGCGCGCCCGCGGAGGGTCAGCGACAGCAGGGGCCCGGTCATCAGCGTCGTCAGCAGCGTCATGACGACCATCAGCGAGTAGAGCGGGTCGTCCAGCAGGCCGAGCTGCAGGCCGACACCGAGGACGACGGGGCCGGTCAGCCCGCGGGTGTTCATCAGCGCGGCGATCGCGGCCGAGGGGCGCGCCGGCATCCCCTGGGTGCGCAGCCCCAGGTAGGTCCCGCCGACCTTGCCCGCCACGGCCACGACCATGATCAGGCACAGCAGCCACAGGTCGGAGACGTCCAGCGAGGCCAGGTCGATGCGCAGCCCGGCCACCACGAAGTACACCGGCAGCAGGACGGCGGTGAGCTGGCCGAGGCGGTCCTCCAGCTCGGCCCGCAGGGCCGGGCCGCCGCCCCGCGGCATGACCAGCCCGAACAGGAACGCGCCCATGATCAGGTGCATGCCCATGGCCTGGGTCGCCACGGCCGACAGGAGCGTCCCGCCGAGGAGCACCGCGAAGGTCCACGGGGTCAGCGGCCCGCCGGCCCTACCGGCGGACAGGAACCCGCGCAGCAGCGGCCGGACGACGAGGAACAGCAGGGCCGCGTAGCAGACGAACAGGCCCGCCCGCCACAGCGCCGCCTCGCCGCCCACCATGGCCTGGACGGCGGCGAGCGCCACCCACGCCGCGACGTCGACGATCGCGGCCACCGCGAGCGCCAGTCCGCCGAGCGGCGTGGCGAACAGCCCGCGGTCCTCCAGGATCCTGGCGAGCACCGGGAAGGCCGTCACCGAGACGGCCAGCCCGGTGAACACCACGAACGCCGCCGTCGGGCTCCCCTCCACCGGGTGGGCGCGCAGCAGGTGGAAGCCCAGGGCGAGCCCGAGGCCGAAGGGGACGAGGGTGGCCCCGACGATCGCGCCGGCGGCCGGCCGCCCCCGCCCCCGCAGCGCACCGGTGTCGACCTCGAGACCGACGGCGAACATGAACACCGCCAGGCCGAGGTCGGCGATCCCGGTGAGGACCGACTGGACCTCCGCCGGGAACAGCGCCTCGGAGAGCCCGTCGCTCAGCAGCGTGGGGCCGAGCAGGATGCCCGCGACGATCTCGCCGACCACCGCGGGCTGCCCCACGCGCGTCGCCAGTGCCCCGAGCCCGCGCGCGAGCACGAGGATCAACGCGAGATCCGCGAACAACAACTGCACCTGATGGCTGGTCACTGGCGGGCGGCCCCACTCACTTCTGATCGCTCACTTCTGATCGGACGGGCAGGTGCTCACGGCGGACCGGCTCGCGCCGATCAGGACGCGGCCTCCACCGCGCCCTCGGCGAGCAGATCGTCCAGCTGGATATGGAACATCTCGTGCTTTCCGCTCAGGCCCGAGATCAGCTGCACGAAGTCCTTGGACGGCTCGTTCTTCTTCTCCGGGTCGACGAGTTCCTGCGCCAGGCTGTAATAGAACTCCTCGTACTTGGTGCGGTCATAGAACCGCTCCACGAAGGTCCGGATCTCGTCGAAGAAGGCGCGGTAGGCGCCGGCGTACCGGTCCAGCGCGGCCTTCTCGATCTCGGGGTGGTCCAGCACCGTCCCGAGGATCTTCGCCAGGGTGCTGGCGGCCAGCGTCGCCAGCGCGACGCCGGTCGAGAACAGCGGGTCGACGAACGCCGCCGAGTCGCCCACCAGGACCCAGCCGTCGCCGTGGAAGGTGTGCGAGGTGTACGACCAGTCGCGGGCGCTGCGGAAGCCGCCGGACTGGCGCGCGTCGCGCAGCAGGTGCTTGAGCTTGGTGGTGCGCTCCCGCTGCTCGGCGAACAGCTCCTGCAGCGACTGGTCGGTCTTGCCGGCGTTCTCGGCGCGGGTCACGTAGCCGACGCTCTGCCGGTCCTTGTCGATGGGGATCGCCCAGAACCAGCCCTCGTCCAGGCCCTCGATGAGGATGTTCGTCCACTCGTCGCCCGGGAGCCGGTCGCAGCCGTCGAAGTAGGTCCAGACGGCGACGTTGCGCAGCTCGTCGTGCCAGGTGATCTCGGAGAAGCGCCGGCTGAGGACGCGGGCCTGGCCCGAGGCGTCCACGACCATGGAGGCGCGGGCCTCGTGGACCTGCTTCTCGCCCTGGACCGAGTAGCGCACGCCGGCGACCCGGCCCGACTCGTCCAGGATGGGCTCCTTGACCGTCGCCTCCTCCAGGACGTGGGCGCCCAGCTCGCGGGCCCGGTCGAGGATCAGCGTGTCGAAGTCCGCGCGGCGGGTGTGGTACGAGTACGCGTACGGGCCGCCCTTGATGAACGAGAAGTTCCACGGGACCTGGTCGTTGCCCCACACGAGCGTCCCGCCGTACTTGCGCTCGAAGCCGCGGGCGTCCATGCGCTCGGTGAGCCCGAGCTCCTCCATGGGCCGCATGACCGCGGGGATGAGGGACTCCCCGATGTGGTAGCGCGGGAAGCGCTCCCGGTCGAGGACGAGGACCCGGCGCCCGTTCTTGGCGAGCAGGCCGGCGGTGGTGGCGCCGGCGGGACCGCCACCGATCACCACGACGTCGAATTGGTCAGGAATCCCGAAGAGATTGGGCGACATGCCGACCTTCCACTAATCCGGATACGGCTTGACCGAACCATCCGCGAACCCCCGTTCCGGGGACGCGACCGATCGATACCAGGCCATTCTGCACAGCCGACCCTAGAGAAAGTCTGCACGCCTGCTGGACGATGTCGAAACATAAATGGGCGCAATTTGGGAGATGACATAAATGCGGCGGGGCAGAACAGTGAAAAGCGTCACGGATTCCGGGCGCGCCGCGTCCGCCATTCGCCGAGACCCGGCGATGGCGGCGAGGGGGAACGGCCGGCGAACCGCTAGAGGCGGGCCGCCGGGTGGTCGATGTCCAGCACGTTCTCCGGGCCGCTGAAGAAGCCGTTCCTGGCCCGCTGGTACCGCAGCACCCTGCGCAGCGCCTCGTTGCGGCGGCGCTCCGGCTCCTGCCGCGAGCACTCGGCGGCGTACGTGCCGATCAGCGTGTGGAACCGGTAGTTGTCGCGGCCCTCGGCGTCCAGCAGGTGGTTGTCGGCGAGGTTCTCCAGCACCCGCCGGGCCGCGCCCCACGGCAGCCCGGCCAGCGCGGCGGCCTCGGAGACGCAGAAGACGGGAGAGCCGTACGCGCCCAGCAGCCGGAACATGCGGGCGGGCTCGGGGTCCAGCGCCCGGTACGAGGCCCCGAACACCGACCGCAGCGTCGCCTCGGGGTCGTTCTCCACCGCGAGCCGGTCGAGCCTGCTGTTCTTCGGGGTGTAGCGCTCGACCAGCTCGGCGAACCGCATCCGGGGGTGGGCCGTGAGCTGCTCGGCGGCGAGCCGCAGCGCGAGCGGGAGGTGCCCGCACATCTCGGCGATGCGGACCGTGTCCTCCCGCTGCCCGTCCACCCGTTCCGCACCGATCAGGTAGGTGAGCAGGCTGATCGACTCGTCGAGCTCCAGCGGGGCCACCTCGACGCGGTGCGCCCCGTCCCGCGCCACGAAGCCGCTCTGCCGCCGCCTGCTGGTGATCAGGACGCAGGCGGGGCCGCCGGGGACCAGCGGCCGCAGCTGCTCGGGGTCGAGCGCGTCGTCGAGCACGATCAGCACCCGCCGGTCGTGCAGGAGGCTCCGGTACAGGGCCGTCCGCCCCTCCAGCTCGGCGGGTACGTGCCGGCGGCTCACCCCGAGGCTGAGCAGCAGCGACGCGAGCGCCTCGGAGGCGTCCAGCGGGCGGCGCCCGGGGCTGAAGCCGCCGAGGTCGATGAACAGCTGGCCGTCGGGGAACCGGTCGATGAACTCGTGCCCGATCGTGAGGGCCAGCGCGGTCTTCCCGCTGCCCGGGGCCCCGTCGATCACGACCAGCGGGGGCTTGCTCCCGGGCTGGGCCAGCCCCTCGTCGATGATCGCCCGCAGCGCGCCGAGCTCCGCCGACCGGCCGGCGAACCCGCGCGCCTTCGGCGGGAGCTGCGCCGGACGCAGCGCCACGAACTCCCCGAGCCCCCGCTCCCGCGGCCCCGGCCGGCCGAGCGCCGGCGGCCCGTCCGGGACCGGCGCCAGCAGCTCCGGGCTGCCCGCGAGGATCTGCTCGTGCAGCTTGCGCAGGTCGGGGCCGGGCTCGATGCCCAGCTCCTGGATCAGCAGCTCCCGCGTCTCGCGGTACACCTCCAGCGCCCGCGCCTGCCTGCCGCACCGGTACAGCGCCAGCATGAGCAGCCAGCGCAGGCGCTCGCGGAGCGGATGCCTGGCGACGGACGCGGTCAGGACCGCGGCGAGCTCGGAGTGCCGCCCCACCTCCAGCATCAGGGCGGCCCACTCCTCGGTCGCGGTCATCCGCAGCTCGAACAGGTGGGCGCGCTCGGTCTCGGCGAAGGGTCCCGGCACGCTCGCGTACGCCTCCCCCCGCCACAGGCCGAGCGCCGCGTCGAACTCGCGGAGCGCCGCCGGTGCGAGGCCCTCCGCCAGCGACCGGCGGGCGCGCGCCAGCAGCTCCATGAACCGCTCGACGTCGATGTTCTCCGGCGGGACGCACAGGCTGTAGCCGCCGCCCGTGGAGACCAGCACCTCGCCCGTGTCCCGCCGCCCGCGCCGGGGCTCCAGCACCTTGCGCAGGCCGGCGACGTAGGTGTGGACGCTGTTGCTGGCGGTGGCCGGGACCGTGTCGCCCCAGACCGCGTCGATGATCTCCTCGATCTCCACGACCTCGTTCACCCGGCTCGCCAGCAGGCCCAGGACGGCCCGCTGCTTGGGCGGGCCTGGCGTCACCTCGGTCTCGTCCCGCCAGACCCGCATCCGACCGAGCAGCTCCAGCCGCACTGACCGTTCCGCCTCTGGCATGGTCCGATCACCTCCGAAGTCGGGATTGAGCACGGGATGAGCACGCCGGCGCCGCCGGGAACGCACGCATGGACCCACCGCTGCGGACCCAGCCAGCCTCCGCGCCCGCGCGCCCGCTGTCACCGCCCAGATTGCGCTGGGTCAAGGCCCGCGCCAAGAACGGCAGGTCGGACGGCATCGCCGCGGCGTTCCCGGCCCGGATCCGCCGGGAGGCGCCCGCCGCGGCGCGGAGCAATCTAAGCGGTGACACGGCGCCCGGGGGATCCGAGCATGGGGCTTGGCGGCGCCGCCGGAGCGGCGCGACCGGAGACGAGACGCCGCCGAGCCGCGCCCGGCGGGCGGGCTCGACGAGGAAACCAGGAAGAGGTTCGGCCGTGGCCCTTGCCGTGAGAGTCTCGGGGACCGGCCAGGCGGACTGGAGCGTCTGCCGCCGCTGCCGGACCCTCAGCCATGCCAGGCAGGTCGCGCGCCGCCTCGGCGTGTGCCCCGAGTGCGGCCGGCACGCCCCGCTGAACGCCGCGGACCGCGTCGGGCAGCTGCTCGACCCGGGAAGCGCCGAGCCCTTCGGGCCCCCGGCCGGCACCGCCGACCCCCTCGGCTTCCACGACACCAGGCCCTACCTCGACCGGCTCCGCGAGGCCCGCGCGGCCACTGGGCTGGACGAGGCCGCCGTCTGCGTGCGCGGGACGATCGAGGGCCGCCCGGTCGTCGCCGCCGTCATGGACTTCCGGTTCATGGGCGGCAGCCTCGGCGCGGGGGTCGGGGACCGCATCTGCCTCGCCGCCGAGACGGCGTGCGCCGACGAGGTGCCGCTGCTCCTCGTCACCGCCTCCGGCGGCGCGCGCATGCAGGAGGGGGCGGTCTCGCTCATGCAGCTGGCCCGCACCAGCGCGGCGCTGGCCCTGCTGGACGAGGCGGGGATCCTCACCGTCTCGCTGATCACCGACCCGACGTACGGCGGCGTCGCCGCGTCCTACGCCACGCTCGCCGACGTCATCATCGCCGAGCCCGGCGCCCGGCTGGGCTTCGCCGGTCCCCGCGTCATCGCGCAGACCATCAAGCAGACGCTGCCGCCGGGTTTCCAGACCGCCGAGCACCTGCTCGACCACGGCGGCGTCGACATCGTCGCGCCGCGGGCCGAGCTGCGCGGGACGCTGGCGCGGGTGCTCGCCGCCGGACGGCCCACCGCCCGCACGCACGACCGCCCCGCCCCGGCCGAGCGTCCGGCGCCCGCCGCGCCGCCCCCGGAGCCCGCCCTCCTCACCGACCGCGACCAGGTCCCCGAGCGCTCGCCCTGGGAGACCGTCCGCCGCGCCCGCTCCCTGAAGCGCCCCACGCTGCGCGACCTGCTGCCGTACCTGGTGGCCGACTTCGAGGAGCTGCACGGGGACCGCCTCTCCGACGACTGCTCCGCGATCGTCGGCGGCGTGGGGATGTTCGAGGGCCGGCCGGTCGTGGTGGTCGGCAACCAGAAGGGGCACACGCCGCAGGAGCTCGCCCGCAACGACTACGGCATGTCCTCGCCCGCCGGCTACCGCAAGGCGGCCCGGCTGATGCGGCTCGCCGGCAAGCTCGGGCTCCCGGTGCTCACGCTCGTCGACACCCCCGGCGCCCATCCGGGCGTCGAGGCCGAGGAGCGGCACCAGGCCGCGGCGATCGCGGCGAACCTGCGGCTGATGGCCCGGCTCCCGGTGCCGATCGTCACCGTGGTCACCGGCGAGGGCGGCAGCGGCGGCGCCCTCGCGCTCGCCGTGGCCGACCGCGTGCTCATCCTGGCCGACGCCGTCTACTCCGTCATCAGCCCGGAGGGCTGCGCCGCGATCCTCTGGCAGGACCCCGCCGCCGCGCCCCGGGCGGCGGAGGCGCTGCGGCTCGACGCCCGCGAGCTCCTGCGGCTCGGCGTGGTGGACGCGGTCGTCCCCGAGCCCGAGGGCGGTGTCGAGGGCGCGCCCCGGGCCACCGCCGCGCGCATCGCGGACGCGCTGCGCGCGACGCTGCCCGAGCTGGCGGACCGGCCGCCCGCGCGGCTGCTCGCCGAGCGGCTCGCGCGCTACCGGCGGTTCGCGATGCCGCCGCCCGCCCCCGCCACCGGCCGCGACGAGCCCGCCGCGCCGGCCCGTCCCGAAGAGAGGCACTGATGACGCTGACCGCGGATGCCGTCGCCCAGCACGAACGAGACCGCAGCGCGCAGGGCGGCACCGACCTGATCGAGTTGATCGAGGCCGTCCGGGACAACGCCGCGCGGCTGCTGTCGGGAGTCCCCCATCCGCCCGCGTCGCTGCGGCTGCGCGCCGGCGCCGTGGCGGTGGAGCTGGAGTGGCCGCCGGCCGAGGCGGACCGCCCCGCCCCGCCGGCCGCGCTCGACGGCGGCGACGGGAACACGGCCGCCGGACGGGCCGCACCCCCGCCACCGATGCCGGAGGAGGACGGGCTGTTCCCCGTCCTCTCCCCCTCGGTCGGCGTGTTCTACCAGGCTCCCGAGCCGGACGCCGCGCCCTTCGTGAGCGTGGGCGACACCGTCGCCCGCGGGCAGCAGGTCGGCATCGTCGAGGTGATGAAGCTGATGCTCCCCGTGGAGGCGGACCGCGCGGGCCGGGTGGCCGAGATCGTGGCCCGCGACGGCGCCGAGGTCGAGTACGGCGAGCCGCTCCTGCTCCTCGCCGACCCGGCCGGGCGCTAGCCCCCGTGTTCTCCACCGTGCTCATCGCGAACCGGGGCGAGATCGCGCTCCGGGTGGCGCGCACCTGCCGCGAGCTCGGCCTGCGGGTGGTCGCCGTGCACTCCACCGAGGACCGCGACTCGGCCGTCGTCCGGCTGGCCGACGAGAGCGTGCAGATCGGCCCGGCCCCCGCCCGGCGCAGCTACCTGAACATCCCCGCGCTCATCGAGGCGGCGCGGCGCACCGGCGCCGACGCGCTCCACCCCGGCTACGGGTTCCTGTCCGAGGACGCCGACCTGGCGGCGGTGTGCGCGGAGAACGGCATCGCCTTCATCGGCTCCCCCGCGCCGGTGCTGGAGGTCTTCGGGGACAAGATCGCCGCACGCGCCCTCATGGCCGAGGCGGGCCTGCCGCTGCTGCCCGGCTCCGCGGCACCGCCGGGCAGCGCGCGGGAGGCGCGGGAGGCGGCGGACGCGATCGGCTATCCGGTCATCGTCAAGGCCGCGGCCGGCGGCGGCGGGAACGCCATGGCGGTCGTGCGCGAGGCCGCGGACCTGGCGTCCGCCTGGCGGCGGGTGCGGACCGACGCGCAGGCCCTGTTCGGCGACGACCGCGTCTACGTCGAGCGCCACCTCGGTGCGGCCCGCCACGTCGAGGTCCAGCTGCTCTGCGACGCCCACGGCAACGTCCTGTCCCTCGGGACCCGCGACTGCTCGGTCCAGCGCCGCCGGCAGAAGCTCATCGAGGAGGCCCCGGCCCCGCGGCTGCCCGGCGGCCTGGCCGAGCGCATGGCCGAGGCGGCGGTGGCCGGCGCGCGGGCGGCGGGCTGCGTCGGCGCGGCGACGTTCGAGTTCCTGGTCTCGCCCGGCGGCTCGTTCGCCTACCTGGAGACCAACTGCCGGATCCAGGTCGAGCATCCGGTGACGGAGATGGTGACCGGCGTCGACCTCGTCGCGGAGCAGATCCGGATCGCCGCCGGCCGGGAGCTCTCGCTCCGCCCGGAGGACGTGCGGCCCCGCGGCACCGCCATCGAGTGCCGGATCAACGCCGAGGACCCGGACCGGGACTTCGTCCCCGCGCCGGGCCCGCTCACCGAGTTCCGGCTCCCCGGCGGCCCCTTCGTCCGCGTCGACACGCACGGCTACCCCGGATACCGGATCCCGGCCGCCTACGACTCGCTGCTGGCCAAGCTCGTCGTCTGGGCGCCCGACCGCGACCGGGCGCTGCGCCGGATGGCCGCGGTGCTCGGCGAATGCCGGATCTCCGGTCCCGGGGTGCGCACCACCGCCGGCTTCCTGGCCCGGCTGATCGCCGACCCGCGCTTCCAGGACGCCGAACACGACACCGCGCTCGCGCTCGACCCTCCCCCGGATCCGCGCCCCGTTCACTAGAGTGGTCGACCGGACACGCAATGTGATCGCGGACACGCGACGTGATCGGTCGAGAGGGCGGTGCCGGTTGTTCTTCCTCGAGGTCTTCGTCCCCCGGGGCTCCCTCACCCCGGAGCGGCGCGAGCGGCTGGCCCGGCGCCTCACCTCGCTGGACGGCCTCACCGGGGGCGAGGCGATGCATCCCGGCACGGCCGCGGCCGTCCGCGAGGTGATGCACGTGGTGTTCCACGAGCCGGAGACGTGGTGGAGCGCGGACGGGCCCGTCGACGCCCGGAACCCGCGCTACCTCGTCCGCGTGCACGTGCCCAACGCCTGGCGCAGGGACCTGAGCGAGCCGTTCGTCCGGTTCGTCACCGACGCCCTGGCCGAGACCGACGAGGAGCGGCGGCGCCTCCGGGAGGAGCCGGTGGCCGAGGTCCACGTCATCGGCGTCCCGGAGCGGGGCTACGGGCTCCGCGGCCGGGTGCTCGGCGCCTCCGACCTGGTCGCGATGCTCGGCGACCCGTTCCGCCGGTCCCGGGAGAGCGGGGACGACGACGGGCCGGTCCTCCCGGAGGGCACGGTGTACGACCCCATGTGCGGGGCGATCGTGAGGCTCGGCCCGGACGCGGTCACCCTGGAGCGCGACGGGCGGACCTACGGCTTCTGCTGCGAGCACTGCCGCCGGCTGTTCATCTCCGAGCGGCGTACATCGCCTGAAGGCAGCACAGCAGGTTCCGGGACTGCTGGTTGAGGTAGTGGCTGTGCCGGTTCAGCTCGGCGAGCTGGGCCACCGTCACCCACCGGAAGTCGCCGTACCCGCCGCCCGAGCCCTCCAGCTCCAGATCGGTCTCCAGGATGGCGTAGCGGCTGCTGGCGGCCTGGAAGATGTCCGCCTGGTCGGTCACCTTCGTCTCGAAGTGGATCTGCGCCGGGTCCGCCTCCTTCAGCTCCTTGAGGAAGCGCGGATAGGCGTCGGGCGGCAGCTCGTCGTAGAACGACGGGATGCACTGCAGGCTCGGGCCGAGCTCGGCGACGTCCACGTAGCCGCCCTCGAAGACCGAGTTGACCAGGACGTGCAGGACGCCGCCGATGTTCCGCACCAGGAAGACCACCAGGCCGTCCGCCGCGGTGCGGATCATCGGCTGGGTCCAGCGGTCGCCGCCGAGGTCGATGTCCGCGCCGACGATGTCGAAGAACTGGAACTGCCGGTGGGTCAGGCGCCCCTCCGACAGGTGCCACATGCCGGCGTCCTTCAGGTGGATGCGCTCCACGTTCATGTCGCCGTAGGTGCGCGCCCGGCTGAGCCAACTGAGGATCTCGGTCGTGCCGTGCCGCGCCGGGGCGCCCGGCTCGCAGGAGCGGAGCAGCGCCGACCGGAAGCCCGCGCCGTCCCCGGCCCCCTCCTCGGGCGCGCCCAGCAGGGAGAACGGCAGGCACGACAGCACCGAGCAGGCGCTGGTGCTGACGGTGTCGGGCTCGGCGAGCAGCGAGTAGACCTGCCCGAGCGGCAGCCAGCGGTAGCCGTCGAGGACCTCGACGTCCTCCTCGACCTGGACGATCACGTTCCGGTTGCGCTTGCGGAAGAACCACGACCCCTGCTCGGACTGCCGCACGTCCGCGATGATCCGGCGGTCGCCGGGGTCGGTGAAGTACGACAGGTACGGGACGTCCCCGTCCCGGTTGCTCCAGGTCGCCTGGACCGTCGGGCCGAGCTGCACCCCGCGCTCGTTGCCCGGTTCGGCCTTCGCCTGCATCAGCAGGTGCGGGACCCCGTCGAACTCCTTCAGCAGGATCCCGAGGGTGCCCATGCCGGGCTGGATGATGATCGGGTAGTTGGTGTGCGAGATGGAGCCGTGCACGGTGGCGTGCTTCTCCATCGCCTCGATGGTGAAGAACCCGCCGTCGCGGTGGGAGATCGCCCCGGTCGCGGGATCGGCCTGCCAGCCGTCGAGCGCGTCGAGGGGGACCTCCTTCACCCGCACCGGGGTCCGCTCGGCGGCGGCCGCCAGCCACGCGCGCACTTCCTCGTCGGTCACCTGGGCTCCGGGCGCTGGCGCTGTGCTTCCCACTGCGAATTCCTTTCCAGGACTCTTTCCGACGGCTCGGCCGGTCATCGTCACCCGGCGTGCCTTCAGCCTAGAAAGGCCACTTCTCCGGGTCATCTCCCAGATTGCCGCGCGGCGATTTCCCGGAATGGCGCGGGCCGCCCGTCCCGGCGCGCCGCCGTGCCGGGACGGGCGCCGCTCACCGGACCGGGACGTCCGCGCCGCGCGGCGGGGCCGCCTTCAGCGCCGGCGAGCGCCGGGCCGCCCGCAGCGACCGGACCACCGTGGCCGGACGCATGACCGCGCTGGGCCTGGCCAGCAGGTGCTGCATCTCCAGCATCACCCGGTGCGCGGGCACGGACACGTGGCTGGCCAGCATGACGCGGCGCACGTAGCGGTTGACCAGCGCCGTCCCGAACGGCCGGGGACCGACCGTCTCCGGGAACATGAAATCGCTCGACGTCGACATCTGCCACGGCGTGTCGATCGTTTTTCCGCAGGCC
Source organism: Actinomadura meyerae (assembly GCF_900188445.1). Taxonomy (GTDB): domain Bacteria; phylum Actinomycetota; class Actinomycetes; order Streptosporangiales; family Streptosporangiaceae; genus Spirillospora; species Spirillospora meyerae. The sequence continues at coordinate 203,415 of NZ_FZOR01000007.1, read as the reverse complement.
CGGTAATAGCGCCGCGCCATCTCCGCGTTCGGTGCGCCGAACCGGTCCAGGCAGCGGCCCAATATCTGCGCCTCCAGCGTCGCCACGGTCATTCCCTGGCCGTACAGCGGATTGAAACTGCAGATCGCGTCGCCGAGCGCCACATAGCCGGCGGGCAGCCGGCGCAGCCGCTCGAAGTAGCGCCGCCGCGCGGCGGGGTAGGTGAACCGGTGCGCGTCCCCGTCGTCGACCGGCTCGCACCGGGCGATCAGGTCGGCCATGTGCGGGTCGGGCAGGCCCGCCGCGAACGCCGCGAACCCCTCCGGGTCGACGGGCGCGTGCGCGCGGTGCCAGCCGCCGAGGGTGACCATCCACCGGTCGCCCTCGATGGCGAACGCCGCGGCGGCGCGCTTGTCGCCCGGCGGGACGCACGACATCAGGAAGAGGAGGCCGCCGTCTTCGCCGAGGGACTCCCCCGGGCGGCGCCGCAGCAGCCGCGTGGTGTACCCCACGTCGATCTTGACCGTGGTGACCTCGGGGGCGGGGCAGTCCAGGTCCGCCAGCCACCGCTCGCTGCGCGTCGCGCTCCGCCCGGTCGCGTCGACGACGAGGTCGGCCGGGATCCGGTCGCCGTCGTCCAGCTCGACGCCCAGCACCCGCCCCGCGACGCCGAGGAGCCCGCCGACCGCGGTGCGGTCCCGGATCTCGACGTTGTGCAGGGCCGCCACCCGCCGGCGCACCGCCAGCTCCAGGTAGGCCCGGCTGAGGCTGATCCCGAGCATCCCGCTGCGGAACCGCGTCCGGAGCGCGCCCATCTGGTAGAAGATCAGGTCGTGGCCCGGGTCGAACGGGACGGCGCCGCCCTCGATCAGCTCCTCGGTCAGGCCGGGGAACAGCTCCTCCAGCTGCATCCGCCCGCTGATCAGCAGCGCGTGCGCGTGCCCGCCCTGGGGCACCCCGCGCCGCGTCCGGGGCGCGGCCGGCAGCGTGTCGCGGTCGATGACCGTGACCCGCTCGAACCTGCCGGACAGGACGCGGGCCGCCACCAGGCCGCCGATCGAGCCGCCGACGACTACCGCGTGTTCACCGACTGGCCGCACGGCCCCTCCTTGCCCGGGTCCAGCTCATGCTGGTCCGGCTTGTCGTCGTCCAGGCGCCGGGGTCCCCGGGCGTCCTGGTGATGCGGTCCGCCGCACCCATGAGGATTCTTGAGCGCGCGGGAGCGGGTGTCTTCTCCCTGGTTGCGCGACTGCGCCGCCGCTCGCGCCGCGCCGTCACGAGGGCTGCCGGACCGCGGCGGCCTCGGTGGCGGGGCCGCGGCAGGCGAGCCCGTGCACCCCCATCGAGCGGGAGAAGTCGCTCCGCGCCCGCGGCCCCTTCCGGACGCGGTCGGGCAGCGGGCCCGCGCAGTGGGGGATGGTCCCCTCCAGCAGCCTCTCGAGGTCGAGCTCGACCGGCACGGCGGCGCCGGGGACGACGTAGACCGGGCCGAGGATGGCCGCCAGCACCGGCGTGCCGCCGCTCTCGCCGTGCGTCCTGACCGTGATCATCCACCGGCCGGGGGTGACGTGGGCGATGTGCGACGAGCCGTTCTGGTCCTCGACCGCGCACGGCTCCACCGGTCCGCCGAGGACGAGCGAGGTCGGCACGGCCCGCACGACGAAGTCCCGGGACGGGGAGAGCGCCGCGGAGCGGAGCGACACCAGGATCGACCCCTGCGTGCAGGGCAGGTCGTCGTGCTCGCCGGCGAAGCCGTCGGCGGCGTTGCCGAGCCGGGCGGCGCGCCGGTACCGTCCCGGCGAGATTCCGACCGTCCGGGTGAAACGCGAGGTGAATGTGCCGAGACTCGCACATCCGACCTGCACCGCGATATCGGCGACACTCTCCTCGGTGCAGAGCAGTTTCTGCCGCGCGACTTCCAGCCGCACCCCGCCGAGAAAGCGTGTCGGCGGGTAACCCGTCTCCCGGCAGAACAGTCGCGATAAATATCCCGGAGTGAGATTGACCGCGGTGGCCAGCTCCTCCAGCGTGAGGTCCTCGTGATATCGGTCGCGCATCAGCTCGACGACATCGCCGATCTCCTGTCGCACCAGGCCCCCTTGATGTCACACCCTGAAGATCCCCAGTGAAAGCCCAGGCGTGTGGAACGGTCAAGGGCCGCCGCAACCTCATCGAGACCGCCTGTAGACATGCGGAAGAACGGTCCACCCCGCCGGCCGACCCAGCGTGACCGAATATGACCGTGAATCGATGATTTCGGTTTCGGATGCCCCTATCACGAGATAGGATCTTCACCGAAACGAGATATCTGAAACTGCCTTTCTAGTGATCACTGGCGAGGTTCGGCGCGCCGCCAAAGCGGTCGCCGCCGAGCATCGCATTCCGATACAACAGCGAGCACCCGGAACGCGACCGCGTGAAACGGCAGCAATTTTGGAGATGTCCGGCGGGCCGATTGGCCACACAATGGTGCGCAGAGGGTCCATCAGTGGGCCGTTGAGATGATCCGAGGGCACGTCACAACGTCGCACTGACGCAGATCCAACGGGAAATACGCAGGCACGAGCAGTCCCGATTGGAGCGGAACTCCGATGGACAGAACGGATCGGCTCACCTCCCCTGGCGAGACCGTCGAGGCAGTGCTCATCGGCGGGCCGGCCGACATCCCCCCGGTCGCGCGGACCGTGCGGACGCCGGCGGCGGAGACCAAGATCAAGATCTTGCACCGCAACGGCTACGAGCACTTCGAGATCGTGCGCGAGCCGCGGATCGACCCGTCCCGTCCGGTGGCCTTCCACTGGACCATGCGAACGAAGATCGCCGAGTGACGGCGACGCACCGGCCGGCGCCGCTGCTCACCCGCCGGGACGGCGCCTCCGTCCAGCGGCGGCTGGCCGTCTCCGCGCTGGCCGCGGGGCGCGGCGGAACACTGGACTGGCTGGCGGGTGCGGCCGAGCGGTTCCGCATGGCGGTGGACCGGGTCCCGCTGGACCGCCTGGACCAGTGGCGGGAGGACCCGGCGACCGGCACCATCGGCCACGCCAGCGGACGGTTCTTCACCATCGAGGGCATGGACGTGCGGGCCCCCGGCCTCCCCGTCGAGTCTTGGAGCCAGCCGGTCGTCCACCAGCCGGAGGTGGGGATCCTCGGGATCCTGGCCAAGGAGTTCGACGGCGTCCTGCACCTGCTGATGCAGGCCAAGGCCGAGCCGGGCAACGCGAACGGGCTCCAGCTCTCCCCCACGGTGCAGGCCACCCGCAGCAACTACACGCGGGTGCACCAGGGCAGGCCGGTGCCCTACCTCGACTACTTCCGGAACACCTCGCGGCACAACGTCATCGTGGACGTGCGGCAGTCCGAGCAGGGCTCCTGGTTCTTCCGCAAGCGCAACCGCAACATGGTCGTGGAGACCACCGACGACGTCGAGGTCCTGGACGGCTTCCGCTGGCTGACGCTGGGCCAGGTCCACGCCCTCCTCCACGTCGACGACACGGTCAACATGGACAGCCGCACGGTGCTCGGCTGCCTCCCCGCTGCGGGCGCCGATCTCACGGGCATGCTCGACCTCCCCGGTGCCGACGCCTTCCACACCGCCCTGCTCCGGTCGCTGGATCCGGGCGCGGGCTCCCTGCACACCACCACCGACGTCCTGAGCTGGATCACCGAGGTCCGCACGATGACGGACATGCGCGCCGGGCTCGTCCCGCTCAACGAGGTGGCGGACTGGCGGCGGACCCCGGCGGCCGTCGCCCACCGCACCGGCCGCTACTTCGAGGTCATCGGGGTGCGGGTCCGCGCGGAGGGACGCGAGGTCGCGCACTGGTCCCAGCCGATGATCAGACCGGTGGCGCAGGGCGTCATCGCCTTCCTGACCTGCTCGATCGGCGGTGTGCTGCACGTGCTGATGCGGGCGTCGGCGCAGCCCGGGTTCGTCGACGTGATCGAGCTGGCGCCGACCGTCCAGGCCACGCCCGCGAACCACGCGCACCTCCCCGCGGCGGCGCGGCCGCGGTTCCTGGACGAGGTGCTGCGGGCCCGCCCCGACCGGGTCAGGTTCGACACCGTCCTGTCGGAGGAGGGCGGCCGGTTCTTCCACGCCCGCAACCGGTGCCTCATCGTCGAGGCGGCGCCGGACGCCGCCGCGGAGCCGCCCGGGTTCCGCTGGCTGACGCTGCACCAGCTCGGCGACCTCGTCCGGCACGGCCACTACCTCAACGTCGAGGCGCGCAGCCTGCTGGCCTGCACGCACAGCCTGACCCCGCCCGCCGGGCGGCCGCGATGAAGGGCATCATCCTCGCCGGCGGCACCGGCTCGCGGCTCCACCCCGCCAGCCTCGCGGTCTCCAAGCAGCTGTTCCCCGTCTGCGGCAAGCCGATGATCTACTACCCGCTGTCGGTGCTCATGCTCGCCGGGGTGCGGGACATCCTCATCATCTCCACGCCGTTCGACCTGCCGCTGTTCCGGCGCCTGCTCGGTGACGGCGCGCGGCTCGGGCTCCGCATCCGCTACGCCGCGCAGGACGAGCCGCGGGGCCTCGCGGACGCCTTCATCATCGGCGCCGACCACGTGGGCGACGGGCCCGTGGCGCTGGTCCTCGGAGACAACATCTTCCACGGCAACTCGTTCGTGGACCTGCTGGCCGACAGCAGCCGCGACGTCGACGGCTGCGTGCTGTTCGGCCATCCGGTGCACGACCCCGAGCGCTACGGCGTCGTGGAGACCGACGAGCGCGGCCGGCCGGTCTCGATCGAGGAGAAGCCCGAGCGTCCCCGGTCCAACCGGGTCGTCACCGGCCTGTACTTCTACGACGGCGAGGTCGTCGACATCGCCCGGGGGCTGAAGCCGTCCCCGCGCGGCGAGCTGGAGATCACCGACGTCAACCGGGTCTACCTGGAGCGCGGGCGGGCGCGGCTCGTCGACCTCGGCCGGGGCTTCGTGTGGTTCGACACCGGGACGCCGGAGGCGCTCTTCCAGGCCGGCCAGTACCTGTGGGCGATCGAGGAGCGCCAGGGCGTCAAGGTCGCCTGCATCGAGGAGATCGCGCTGCGGAAGGGCTACATCAGCGCCGACGAGTGCCATCAGCTCGGCGCCGAGCTCGCCGATTCGAGTTACGGCCAGTACGTCATGGCGATGGCCAAGGAGGGCGTGCGGGTCTGCCCCTGACGGGCGGCGGGCGACGGGCGGCGAGCGGCGGGCCGGGCGGCGGCCGCTCGGGTCCGCCGGCGTCCGCGCCCGGTTCCGCTAGCGTCCGCGCTGGGAGCCGTTGGCCAGGGCCGGGGAGCGGCCGAAGTCGGCGAGCGCGAAGTCCTCCGTCCACAGCCCGGACGACCCGGGCGCCGGCGCCAGCATCTCCTGGTGGATGCGCTGCAGCTCCGGGGACGGGTCGAGCCCCAGCTCCCTGTTCAGCAGCGCGCGCAGCTCGCCGTAGGCCGCCAGCGCCTCGGCCCTCCGCCCGGCACGGGCGAGCGCGCCGATGAGCTGGCCGTGGAACCACTCGTGCAGCGGATACCGGGCCACCAGCGAGCGCAGCTCACCGATGAGGTCGCGGTCGCGGCCGAGGTGGACGTCGGTCTGGATCCTCAGCTCCAGTGCCCGCATCCGCAGCTCCTGCAGGTGGAGGGCGTGGGTGCTCAGCAGGTTCCCCTGGACGACGTCGGCCAGCGGAGGCCCCGTCCACAGGTCCAGTGCCTGGCGCAGCCGCTGGGAGGCGCGCTCGGGCTGCCCGGCGTCCAGCATCCGGCGCCCTTCGGCCACCTCCGCCTCGAACACGCAGATGTCGAGCTGCTCCGGTTCGATCTGGAGCTGGTAGCCGAACGGCTGGGTGAACAGCAGCTCGCGGCCCGCGGGCGCCAGCCCCTCCTGATCGATGATCTTCCGGAGCTGGTACACGTAGGTCTGCACGGTGTTCGAGGCGCGGCGCGGCGGCGCGTCCGCCCAGAGCTCCTCGATGACCGAGTCCACCTGGACGAGCTTGCCGGTCCGCACCAGCAGCAGCGCGAGAACCTGGCGCACCTTCGGCGGAGTGATCGCGCACGTGCGTCCGCTGTTGCTTATCTCCAGACTGCCGAGAAGCTTGAAGCGCACCATCTGCGTCCCCTTCATGGGCGGCGCGGCAGTGACATCTTGGAACACGATCACCCCGCTGGGCCAAGCGTGCCCCGCAGTTCCGCGCGCTGTCACCGCTCAGATTGCTCTGCCTTCGCGCGGGACGAAGCCCCACGTCAGAGCGCCGTCCGGGCCCTCGGACCCGGTTCCCGCCGGCGCGTCCCGCGCGGCCCGGCGACGCGCCCGGCGCGTGCGCAACCGAGGAGTTGAGGGCGCCGACCGGCCGGTGCCACCCTGGTCGTGGCCGCCTGCCCCGCGCCCCTCCGCGGAGCGAAGTCGGCCACTGCCGCCGTTCCGGCCGCACATCTCCCGGTCCCGCGCCATCGCGCCCGAGTGCCGCATGCCGGCTGAGCTGAGGGGCTCCGATGACGCAGACCTCCGTGCCGGACACCGGTGGCCCCCGGCTCATGTCGTGCCCGAGCAGCCGATCGGGCTGCCGGGGCGCGCCCACCAGGAAAGGCGGTCAGAGATGAGCGAGACGATGCCGGCGGCCCGGCGGCCGAGGGTACCGGAGCCGAACGAGGTCGGTCGTTTCTACGACCGTTTCGCTCGGCTCGCGGTGATGGTCGGCTCCGAGGCCAACGCCACCATGCACTTCGGGTACTGGGACTCGCCGGAGGACGGCGCCACCCTGCGCGAGGCGGCCGCGCGGATGACCGAGGTGATGATCGGCAAGGTGCGGGTCGGCGAGGGCGAGCACCTCCTGGACGTCGGGTGCGGGCTCGGCGGCCCCGGCGTGCGCCTCGCCCAGGACACCGGCGCCCGCGTCACCGGCGTGACGATCAGCCGGGAGCAGGCCAAGCTGGCCAACGGGCTCGCGTCGCGCGAGGGGCTCGCCGAGCGGGTGCGGTTCGAGCACGCCGACGCCATGCGCCTGCCCTTCGCGGCGGACTCCTTCGACGCCGCGTGGGCGCTGGAGTCCATCATCCACATGCCCGACCGCGGCCGGGTCCTCGGCGAGATGGCGCGCGTGGTCCGGCCGGGCGGCCGGGTCCTGGTGACCGACATCTTCGAGCGGGTGCCGATCCCGGAGCACAAGCGGGGGCCCGTGGACGCCTACTACCGCGAGACGCTGCTCGGCCCCACCGTCACGATCGACGACTACCCCGGGCTGATCCGGAACGCGGGCCTGCTGGTCGACGAGATCGTCGACATCAGCGAGCACGTGATGCGCAAGACGATGCGGGAGGCGGCGCGGCTCAAGGGGCAGGCCCCGCCGGAGATCGAGGAGCTGCACGCGGACGATCCGGCGTTCCAGCTGGACATGGGCGCCCTGGCGGAGGTGTGGGAGCTCGGCTACCTGCTGGTGGTGGCGCACCGCCCCGCGGGGTGAGAAACGCGCCCGGACGGGCAGGCCGTGGGTGGACGAGGCGCTCGTCAGTGGTTACTGACGAGTAGCATAGTTGGCTACCAGCGAGTAGCATCGCTGTCGCGGGCACTCGTGCCGCGTCCGGCAGGGGCGGCACGAGGCTCGACGACCGCCTTCACACCGCCCACCGCAGGGAGGACGACCCGTGCCTCGCACCGCACGCGACGTCGTGTTCGTCGACGGCGTCCGCACGCCGTTCGGCAAGGCCGGCCCGAAGGGGCTGTACGCGCAGACCCGCGCCGACGACATGGTCGTCCGCGCGATCCGCGAGCTGATGCGCCGCAACCCGTCCCTCCCGCCCGAGCGGGTGGACGAGGTCGCGATCGCCGCCACCACCCAGACCGGCGACCAGGGCCTGACCATCGGGCGGTCCGCCGCCGTGCTGGCCGGGCTGCCCAAGAGCGTCCCCGGCTACGCCATCGACCGGATGTGCGCGGGCGCGATGACCGCCGTCACCACCTCCGGCGCCGGGATCTCGTTCGGCTCCTACGACGTCGCCATCGCCGGCGGCGTCGAGCACATGGGCCGGCACCCGATGGGCGAGGGCGTCGACCCGAACCCGCGCTTCCTCGCCGACCGGCTCGTCGACCCGTCCGCCCTGGTCATGGGGTCGACGGCGGAGAACCTGCACGACCGGTTCCCCGGCATCACCAAGGAGCGCGCCGACGCCTACGCCGTGCGCAGCCAGCAGAAGGTCGCCGCCGCCTACGCGGCCGGGAAGATCCAGCCGGACCTCGTGCCGACCGCGGTCCGCTCCGCGGAGAAGGGCTGGGGGCTCGCGACCGAGGACGAGCCGCCGCGCCCCGGCACCACGCTGGACGACCTCGCGAAGCTGAAGACCCCGTTCCGCGTGCACGGCAACGTCACCGCCGGGAACGCCGCCGGGCTGAACGACGGCGCCACCGCGTGCCTGCTGGCCGCCGAGGACGTCGCCCGCGAACTCGGCCTCACCCCGCGGATGCGCCTGGTCGACTTCTCGTTCGCCGGCGTGGAACCGGAGGTGATGGGCGTCGGGCCCGTCCCCGCGACCGAGAAGCTCCTCGCCCGCAACGCGCTGACCATGGACGACATCGGCCTCATCGAGATCAACGAGGCGTTCGCCGTACAGGTGCTCGCGTTCCTGGAGCACTTCAAGATCGCCGACGACGACCCGAGGGTGAACCCGTGGGGCGGCGCGATCGCGCTCGGCCACCCGCTCGCCTCGTCCGGCGTGCGGCTGATGAACCAGCTCGCCCGCCTGTTCGAGGAGCGGACGGACGTGCGCTACGGACTGACCACGATGTGCGTGGGCATGGGCATGGGCGGAACCGTCCTCTGGGAGAACGTGAACTGGGGGGACAGCAATGAGTGACACGGCGAACCTCGCGGACGTCTTCGGCGACGAGGTCGTGACGCACGCGCACGTACGCGACGTGACGCTGCCCTACGAGGCCGGCACGCTCGCGCTCATCACGCTCGACAACGGCTTCGACCACACCAAGCCCAACACCTTCGGCCCCGGCGGCCTCGCCGAGCTGGGCGCCGCCATCGACGCGGTGGCCGCGCGCGACGACATCGCGGCCGTCGGCGTCACCGGCAAGCCGTTCATCTTCGCGGTCGGCGCCGACCTGAAGGGCGTCCCGCTCATCGCGAACCGCGAGGACGCCCGCGCCATCGGCCGGCTCGGCCACGACGTGTTCCGGCGCCTCGGCGAGCTGCGCGTCCCCTCGTTCGCCTACTACAACGGCGCGGCGATGGGCGGCGGCGTCGAGGTCGGCCTGCACTGCACCTACCGGACGATCTCCGCCGGCGTCCCGGCGTTCGCGCTGCCCGAGGCGTTCCTCGGCCTGGTGCCCGGCTGGGGCGGGACGTACCTGCTGCCGCACCTGATCGGCGCGGAGAGGGCGCTCAAGGTCGTCATCGAGAACCCGCTCGCGCAGAACCGGACGCTGAAGGGCCCGCAGGCGTACGAGCTGGGCATCGCGGACGCCCTCTTCGACTCGGCCGACTTCCTGGAGGAGTCGCTCGCCTGGACGGCCCGCGTCCTCAACGGCGACATCACCGTCACCCGCCCCGAGGTCGACAAGGGCAAGGCGTGGGACGACGCGGTCGCCGCGGCCCGCTGGAACGCGGACGGCAAGCTGCACGGCGCCGCCCCGTCCTACACGCGCGCCCTCGACCTCATCGCGGCCGCCAAGGACCGCACCCGCGACGAGGGCTTCGCCGCCGAGGACGAGGCGCTGGCCGACCTCATCATGAGCGACGAGCTGCGCGCCGGCCTGTACGCGTTCGACCTCACCCAGAAGCGCGCGAGGAAGCCCGCCGGCGCGCCGGACAAGTCGCTCGCCCGCCCCGTCACCAAGGTCGGCGTCGTCGGCGCGGGCCTGATGGCCTCGCAGCTCGCGCTGCTGTTCGCGCGCCGCCTGGAGGTGCCGGTCGTGCTGACCGACCTCGACCAGGAGCGGGTGGACAAGGGCGTCGGCTACGCCCACGGCGAGATCGACAAGCTGCTTGGCAAGGGCCGCGTGTCCGCCGACAAGGCGAACCGCCTCAAGGCGCTCATCACCGGCTCGCTGACCAAGGACGCGTTCGCCGACGCCGACTTCGTCATCGAGGCCGTGTTCGAGGAGATGTCGGTCAAGCAGAAGGTGTTCGCCGAGGTCGAGGAGTACGTCTCCGCCGAGTGCGTCCTCGCGACCAACACCTCCTCGCTGTCGGTCACCGAGATGGCGTCCGGGCTGCGGCACCCCGAGCGGGTCGTCGGCTTCCACTTCTTCAACCCGGTCGCGGTGCTGCCGCTGCTGGAGATCGTCCGCGGCGAGCGGACCGGCGACGCGGCGCTCGCCACCGCGTTCGCGACCGGCAAAGCGCTGAAGAAGTCGTGCGTGCTGGTGAAGGACGCCCCGGCGTTCGTGGTCAACCGCGTCCTGCTGCGCCTGCTCGCCGAGATCGTCAAGGCGGTGGACGAGGGCACGCCGATCGAGGTCGCCGAGCGCGCCGCCGCGCCGCTCGGGCTGCCGATGCCGCCGTTCGTGCTGATGGGGCTGGTCGGCCCGGCGATCGCGCTGCACGTCAACGAGACCCTGCACCGCGCGTTCCCGGACCGGTTCCCGCTGTCGGACAACCTCGCCAGGATGGTCGAGGCCGGCAAGACCGGGGTGTACCGGCCGGACTTCACCCTCGACCCGGAGGTCGTGGAGATCTTCGCGGGCGGGACGAGCCCGTCCACCGAGGAGCAGGTGCTCGACCGGGCGCTCGCCGCGCTCGCCGACGAGATCCGCATCATGCTGGACGAGGGCGTCGTCGCGGCCCCGCAGGACATCGACCTGTGCATGATCCTCGGCGCGGGCTGGCCGTTCCACCTCGGCGGCATCACCCCGTACCTGGACCGGTCGGGCGTCGCCGAGCGGGTGACCGGCCGCCGCTTCCTGGAGCCGGGGGTCGCCTCACTGCCCGCCTGACCCCCGGCCCGCACCCTCCGCGGCACCCGCCGCCATAGTCGCGAAAGGGGCGTTCCGAGCGACGTTCGGAACGCCTCTTTCCCGGCATTTCCGCACGTCACAGGCGCGCTCGCGTTTCGGCTGATCATAACCCGCGCACATCTGGGCATACGGTCGGCGGCCGCGCCGGCCGCCCGTGCCGGACGGCGCCGGCCGCGGCGGACACGAGGTGAGGCGAGGCGGAGGGTGCCGAGGATGAACCTGCTGCGCACGAAGTCGGTCGAGCAGTCGATCCGGGACACCGAGGAGCCCGCGCACCGGCTCCGGCGGGCCCTGTCGGCGCTCGACCTCACCGTCTTCGGCGTCGGCGTGATCATCGGGACCGGCATCTTCGTGCTCACCGGGCAGGTCGCCCGGGAGAAGGCCGGGCCCGCGGTCGCGCTCTCGTTCATCCTCGCCGCCGTCGTGTGCGGGCTCGCGGCGCTCTGCTACGCCGAGTTCGCCTCCACCGTCCCGGTCGCGGGCTCCGCCTACACCTTCTCCTACGCCACCATCGGCGAGTTCCCGGCCTGGATCATCGGCTGGGACCTCATCCTGGAGATGGCGCTCGGCGCGGCGGTGGTGTCGGTCGGCTGGTCCGGCTACTTCGCCTCGCTGCTGGACGACATCGGCGTCACGATCCCCGCGTCGCTCGCCGCGCCGCCGGGCGAGGGCGGCACCGTGAACGTGCCCGCCATCGCGCTCGTCGTCGCGGTGACCGCGCTGCTCGTGCTCGGCGTCAAGATCTCCTCGCGGGTGAACGCCGTGGTCGTCGCGATCAAGGTGGCGATCGTGCTGCTGGTCATCTTCGCCGGGCTGTTCTTCGTCAAGGGCGCCAACTACGAGCCGTACATCCCGCCCTCGAAGCCGGCGGAGGAGGGCAGCGGCCTCACCGCGCCGCTGATGCAGGAGCTGTTCGGCTTCACCCCGGCCAACTTCGGCTGGCTCGGCATCTTCGCCGCCATCGCGATCGTGTTCTTCGCCTACATCGGCTTCGACATCGTCGCCACCGCCTCCGAGGAGGCACGGAACCCGCAGCGCGACATCCCCATCGGGCTGATCGGGTCGCTCGTCATCACCGCGGTCCTGTACGCCGCCGTGTCGACCGTCGTGGCCGGCATGCAGCACTACACCGAGCTGAGCACCGCCGCGCCGCTCGCCGACGCGTTCAAGTCCGTCGGGCACCCGGTGTTCGCCACCATCATCGACATCGGCGCCGTCATCGGCCTCACCAGCGTCGTGCTGATCCTGCTGCTCGGGCAGAGCCGCATCTTCTTCGCGATGGGGCGGGACGGCCTCATGCCGCCGTGGCTCTCCGCCGTCCACCCCCGGTACGGCACCCCCTACCGCTCGACCATCCTGATGGGGGCCGTCGTCGCGATCCTCGCCGGGTTCATCCCGCTCGCCAAGCTCGCCGAGCTGGTCAACATCGGCACCCTGTTCGCGTTCCTCGTCGTCTCGGTCGCCGTGGTGGTGCTGCGCCGCACCCGCCCGGACCTGCCCCGCGCGTTCCGGACGCCGTGGGTCCCGGCCGTCCCGATCCTGTCGGTGCTCGGCTGCCTGTTCGTGATGATCAACCTGCCGGTGGACACGTGGCTGCGGTTCCTCGCCTGGATGGCGATCGGCACCGTCATCTACGGGTTCTACGGGTACCGGCACAGCCGGGTGGGCCGCGCGGAGGACGTCTCCGCCAAGTACTGACACCCGCGCCTGCCGATCCGCCCGCCCCGGCCCGCGCCCCCGGCCCGCGGCCCCGGCGACGCGCCGGGATCCGTGACGGGGGTCACTGTGTCATTTCCGCCGCCGGGTAGGCACAATGACCGGCATGGCTCCTCCAGTGCTCGTCGCGGTGATCGGATCCGGTCCGGCGGGGATCTACGCCGCCGAGGCCCTCGTCAAGCAGGCGGGCGGCGACGTCCGGGTGGACGTGTTCGACCGGCTGCCGACCCCGTACGGCCTGGTCCGCTACGGCGTCGCGCCCGACCACACGTCGATCAAGTCGATCGCCAAGTACCTGCAGCGGGTCCTGGAGAACCCGGCCGTCCGGTTCTTCGGCTGCGTCGAGCTGGGCCGCGACATCACCCGCGCCGACCTGCTCGGCTGCTACGACGCCGTCGTCTACGCGACCGGCGCGATGGTCGACCGGCAGATGCGGATCCCCGGCGAGGACCTGCCCGGCAGCATCGCCGCCACCGACTTCGTCAACTGGTACTGCGGGCACCCCGACGCCGCCGACCACGAGTTCGACCTGTCGGTGGAGGAGGTCGCGGTCGTCGGCGTCGGCAACGTCGCCGTCGACGTCGTCCGCATCCTCGCCAAGACCGCGGACGAGCTGCGCGACACCGACGTCCCCGAGCAGGTCATCGAGGCGCTGTCGCGCAGCCGGGTCAGGCGGATCCACATGATCGGGCGGCGCGGCCCGGCGCAGGCGAAGTTCACCACCAAGGAGGCCCGCGAGCTGGGCGAGCTGCCGAACGCGAGCATCCACGTCCGCCCCGAGGACATGGAGCTCGACCCGGCGAGCGCCGAGCTGGCCGCGGGCGACCGCAAGACCGGCGGCAACGTCAAGGTCCTGAGCGGCTGGACGGGCGAGCCCGCGCCCGGCCGCCCCCGCCACATCGACGTCCGGTTCTGGCGCGCGCCCGCCGAGATCCTCGGCACCGGCCGGGTCGAGGGCCTGAAGCTGGAGCGGACCCGGCTGGACGAGTCCGGCCGCGTCACCGGCACCGGCGAGTACGAGACGCTGCCCGTCGGCCTGGTGCTGCGGTCGGTCGGCTACCAGAGCGTCCCGCTCACCGGGGTCCCGTTCGACGAGCGGTCCCACGTCGTCCCGAACGACGGCGGCCGGATCCTCGGCCCGGACGGCGCGCCGGTGCCCCGCGAGTACGTCGCCGGGTGGATCAAGCGCGGGCCGACCGGGGTCGTCGGCACCAACAAGTCCGACGCCGCCGAGACCGTCCGCAACCTGCTCGCCGACCTCGCCGGCACCGAGCCGGAGCGCAAGCACACCGTCGAGGAGCTGCTGGAGTCGCGCGGGCTGCCCGTCGTCACCTACGCCGACTGGCTGAACCTCGACGCCGCCGAGATCGCGCTCGCGCGCAGCCTCGACCGGGGCGAACGGGTCAAGCTGGCCCGGTGGGAGGCGATGACGTCCGCCTGCCGCGGCGGGGACTGACCGGCCCGCCGCATCCGGCCCCGCGGGAATTCGCGCCGGGAAAGTAGTGACGGGCATGTGACCCGGGCGCTACGGTGCGGCGTGTGACCGGCGGTCCAGAACTGTACGGGTTCCCCCCACCCGAGACGGTCCCCGACCTCAGGTGGCTGGGCCCCGACTACGTGTCCGTACTCGTGTACGACCTGACACAGGGACTCCTGCGCCAGGACCCGCGCACGTCCGTGATGGGCGTGCGCTGCGAGGGCGAGCCCAGGCTCGCGCCCTCGGTCGACACCGCGGGCGTCATCCGCGCGCACGACGCCTGCTTCCCGCTCCAGGTCTTCGTCCAGGACGGGGCGGGGCGCCCGTGGCGGCTGCGCGGGCGATGGACGTACTCGGGACGCGAGCTCGGCACGTCCGCCGCGTCCATCACCCACTTCTGGCAGCTGCTGTCGGCCGACGGCGTCTAGCGGCCCCGGGGCGGGGCCGCTCGTCACGCCCGTGCGGTCAGGGCCGGTCCGCGTTCAGGGCTGGTCCTTCGACGCCTCGGACGCCTCGGGCGCCTCGGCGGTCTCGCCCTCCGCCGCGGTGATGCGCGCCACCGACTCGGTGATGTCGCGGGCGAGCGCCTGCGGCGTCAGGCCGATGTCGGCGAGGATCTCGCCGCGCGAGGCGTGGTCGAGGAACTCCTGCGGGATGCCGAACGTGCGGATCGGGACGTCGGCCTCGGCGTCGCGCAGCAGCCGGGCGACGGCGTCGCCGAGCCCGCCGGTGCGGCCGTTGTCCTCGGCGACGGCGACGAGCGCGTGGTCGCGGGCGAGGTCGAGCAGCGCCGGGTCGAGCGGCTTCACCCAGCGCGGGTCGACGACGGTGACGCCGATGCCCTGCGCGGCGATCAGCCCGGCGGCCTCCACCGCGGGCGTCGCCATCGAGCCCGCCGCGACCAGCAGGACGCGGGTGCCGTTGGAGCCGTCGTGGCGGGCCAGCACGTCCATCCCGCCGGCCTTGCCGACCGCCTCGATGTCGGCCGCGGCCGGGCCCTTGGGGTAGCGGATGGCGGTCGGCCCGTCGGAGACGGCGACGCACTCGCGCAGCAGCTCGCGCAGCCGCGCCCCGTCGCGCGGGACGGCGACGCGCAGGCCCGGCACGAGCTGCAGGATCGACATGTCCCACATGCCGTTGTGGCTGGCGCCGTCGTCGCCGGTGACCCCGGAGCGGTCCAACGCGAACGTGACCGGCTGCCGGTGCAGCGCGGTGTCCATCAGGACCTGGTCGAACGCGCGGTTCAGGAACGTCGCGTACACCGCGACGACCGGGTGCATCCCGCCCATGGCGAGCCCGGTGGCGGAGGTGACCGCGTGCTGCTCGGCGATGCCGACGTCGTAGACGCGGTCGGGGAAGGCCTCGGCGAACGGCGCGAGCCCGACCGGGTAGAGCATCGCGGCGGTGACGCCGACGACGTCGCGGCGCTCCCGGCCGATCGCGACCATCTCCTCGCCGAAGATCTTCGTCCAGGCGGGGCCGCTCTTCTTGGTGACGAACTTGCCGGTGGCGGGGTCGAACGCGCCGCCGCCGTGCATGCAGTCCTCGGTGTCGTTCTCGGCGGGGGCGTAGCCGCGGCCCTTGGTGGTGATGCAGTGCACGATGACCGGGCGGCCGAACCCGCGGGCGCGGCGCAGGGCGCGCTCGACGGCGTCCTCGTCGTGGCCGTCGATCGGGCCGACGTACTTCATGCCGAGGTCCTCGAACATGGCCTGCGGCTGCAGGACGTCCTTGAGGCCCTTCTTGATGCCGTGCAGCGCCTCGTAGGCGACGGTGCCGACGACGGGCGCGCGCGGCACCGTCTTCTTGATGAGGTCGAGCGCGTTCTCGTAGCCCTGGGTGACGCGCAGGTCGGCGAGGTGGGACGCGAGGCCGCCGATGGTCGGCGAGTAGGACCGGCCGTTGTCGTTGACGACGATGATGACCGGGCGGTCGACGCCGGCGGCGATGTTGTTGAGCGCCTCCCAGCACATGCCGCCGGTCAGCGCGCCGTCACCGACGACCGCGACCACGGCGCGGTCGTCCTCGCCGCGCAGCTGGAACGCCTTGGCGAACCCGTCGGCGTACGACAGCGCGGTGGAGGCGTGCGAGTTCTCGATGACGTCGTGCTCGGACTCGGCCCGGCTCGGGTAGCCCGACAGGCCGCCGCGCTTGCGCAGCAGCTCGAAGTCGTGCCGGCCGGTGAGCATCTTGTGCACGTAGGCCTGGTGCCCCGTGTCGAAAAGGATCTTGTCGTGCGGCGAGTCGAAGACGCGGTGCAGCGCGATCGTCAGCTCGACCGCGCCGAGGTTCGGCCCCAGGTGCCCGCCCGTCCTGGAGACCGCTTGGACGAGGAACTCGCGGATCTCCTCCGCGAGCCGAGGCAGCTGACCGGCGTCCAGTCGTTTGAGGTCGTCGGGACCTGTGATCGACTCCAGCAGGCTCACTCGTTTCAACTCCTCCGTCGGGGATCGGGTCTCCCCTCGCTCGGGCCGTTCCGAGTTTAATCCCGGTTCGCCCGCGACGCGCCGCACCCCGTCCGCGCGCCGGGTGCGAAAAGACTGACCGCCGCGGCGGGGATGGGGTAGGAGTAGAGCATGGCCGTCGAAGAGATCGTGCTGCTCAACGCGGATGACGAAGCCGTCGGAACGGCTCCGAAGAGCTCCAGCCACCACGAACACACGCCCTACCACCTGGCTTTCTCCTGCTATGTGGTGGATACGGAGGGTCGTGTCCTGATCACTCGGCGCGCCCTGGACAAGCGCACGTTCCCCGGGGTCTGGACGGGCAGCTGCTGCGGCCATCCCGGCCCCGGCGAGAAGCTGCGCGACGCCGTGCTGCGGCGGCTGCGCGACGAGCTCGGCATGCCGGAGGCGGCGCTGACGTCCGTCCTGCCGCGCTTCCAGTACCGGGCCGTCGCCGCGGACGGGACGGTCGAGCACGAGCGGTGCCCCGTCGTGCGCGCCGTCGTCGCGGCGGGCGGGCCGCTGCGGCCGAACCCCGCCGAGGTCGAGTCGGCCGAGTGGTGGACGTGGGAGCGCTGCCTCGACCTCGCCGGCCGCCCCGAGTCCTCACCCTGGTACCGGCTCCAGCTCGCCGAGCTGGCCCCGCTCGGCGCCCCGCTCGACTGGCCGGACGCGGGCCCGTCCGACCTGCCGCCCGCCCTTCCCTGGTAGCCGCCCGGCGGCTCTCCCGGCGCACCGCGCGGCGCCCGTTGTGGCGCGCATCACCGCTTGATCACTTTTCCGTGCCCGGTGTTGACCCGTGGGGCGTCCGAACGGACGCTTGCTTTCCCCGGGGCAACCGAAGGGACGGACGATGCGAGTACGTGCTTTCCGGCGCCGCTGGACGGTGTTCGCGGCCGTGGCGATGACCGGTGCCCTCGCCATGTCGGGCTGCGGCGGCGACGGCGGCGGTTCGGGCGACAACGACAAGTCCGAGGTCGAGGTCTTCTCCTGGTGGACCGGTCCAGGCGAGGCCGACGGGCTGCAGGCCATGCAGGCCGACTTCGAGAAGCGCAATCCCGGTACCGAGTTCGTCAACGCGGCGATCGCCGGCGGCTCGGGCACGCAGGCCAAGGCCGTCCTGGCGAGCCGGCTGCAGAACCGCAAGCCGCCGGACTCGTTCCAGGGCCACGCGGGCGCCGAGTTGCTCGACTACATCAAGGCCGGGCAGATCGAGCCGCTGGACGACTTCTACGAGAAGAACAACCTCAAGTCGGTCTACCCGCAGCAGCTCGTCGACCAGATCACCTACAAGGGGCACATCTACTCGGTGCCGGTGAACATCCACCGGTCGAACGTGCTCTGGTACAACCCCGACATCCTGAAGGACGCCGGGGTCGCCGGCCCGCCGACGTCGATCCCCGAGTTCATCACCGCGCTGAAGGCCGTCAAGGACAAGACGAAGAAGGTGCCGCTGTCGCTCGGCGCGCAGTGGACGGCCGACCACCTGCTGGAGAACGTCCTGCTCGGCAGCCTCGGCACCGACGCCTACAACGCGCTGTGGCAGCCGGGCGCCGACTGGGGCACCCCGGCGGTCACCAAGGCGCTGAACGAGTTCGGCGAGATCATGAAGTACACGACGCTGGAGGCCGCGTCCACCGACTGGCAGGGCGCCGCGAAGGCCGTCGTGGACGACAGGGCCGCGTTCAACATCATGGGCGACTGGGCGTACGGGTACTTCGTCGGCTCCGCGCCGAACGGCCTGGGCAAGAAGCTCGACACCGACTTCAAGTTCGCGGCCGCGCCGGGCACCGAGGGCACCTACATGTGGCTGTCGGACAGCTTCACCCTGCCCAAGGGCGCGCCGCACCGCGCGGGCGCGGAGGCCTGGCTGAAGGAGGTGTCCAGCAAGGAGGGGCAGGACCTCTTCAACCCGAAGAAGGGCTCCATCCCCGCCCGTAAGGACGCCGACAAGAGCCTCTACACCGGGTACCTGCAGACGGCGTTCGAGGAGTGGAACAACCCGCAGATCAAGCTCGCGGGCTCGTTCTGGCACGGCGTGAACGCCAACAACAAGTGGCACACCGACATCGACACCGCGATCGGCCTGTTCCTGCAGAACCGGGACGTGGCCAAGCTCCAGCAGGGGCTGGTGAGCGCGGCCAAGAACAGCGGACAGTGACCGCCTCGCAAGAGGGCCTGGAAGCAGCGGACCCCGGCCGCCGGGACGCGTCCGAGGAGCACCGCACGCCGTTCCTCAGGCGCGCGCGCAAGTGGCTGCCGGGGCTGCTGCTGGTCTCACCGTCCATCGTCGCCATCGGCCTGTTCGTCTACGGGCTGCTGTTCTGGAACACCCGGGTCGCGCTCAGCGGCAAGCACGACGAGGTCTCCGAGTACGGGTTCGACAGGGGGAAGAACTTCGTCGACCTGTGGGACCAGCCGAGCTGGCCGGGCGCGGTGAAGCACGCGCTGCTGTTCACCGCCGTGTTCGTCGCCGGCGCGCTGCTGCTCGGGGCGTTCCTGGCGTTCCTCATGGACAAGGGCATCCGCGCGGAGGCGGGCTTCCGCGTCGTGTACCTGTTCCCGATGGCGGTGTCGTTCATCGCCAGCGGCGTGGTGTGGCGGTGGCTGATGAACCCGGCGCCGCCGGAGCGCGCCGTCGGCTTCAACCAGCTGTTCGACAAGCTGCATCTGGGGTTCCTGTCGAACGACTGGTGGCAGAACCCGGACTGGGGCATGGCGGCGATGGCCCTCCCCGCCATCTGGCAGATGTCCGGGTACGTCATGGCCCTGTACCTGGCCGGGTTCCGCAGCGTCCCCGAGGACCTGCGGGAGGCCGCGCGGGTGGACGGCGCGTCCGAGTGGAAGGTGTACCGGTACGTGGTGTTCCCGCAGCTCCGCCCGGTGACGCTGTCCGCGCTGATCATCCTCGGGCACATCTCGCTGAAGGTGTTCGACCTGATCATGGCGATCGCGGGCAAGCAGATCATCACCTACGTGCCGGCCATCGCCGCCTACGTGGAGATCTTCGACCGGCACGACCCGGCCAACGGCGCCACCATCGCCACCTACATGCTGGTCGCGGTCGCGGTGCTGGTGATCCCGTACCTGGTCTGGTCGGTGCGCTCGGAGCGGACCCGATGACCGCCGCGGGCGCGCCGGGGCACCGCTCGTCCGGTGCCGTGCAGGCGGTGAAGCTGGCGGTCCTGCTGGCGTTCGTGCTGCTGTTCCTCATCCCCGTCTACGTGCTGGTGGTCACGAGCTTCAAGCCGCTGGACGAGGCCGACCCGAGCAGCGCGTGGAGCCTGCCGGCGCAC
Source organism: Actinomadura meyerae (assembly GCF_900188445.1). Lineage (GTDB taxonomy): Bacteria > Actinomycetota > Actinomycetes > Streptosporangiales > Streptosporangiaceae > Spirillospora > Spirillospora meyerae. The sequence continues at coordinate 183,568 of NZ_FZOR01000007.1, read as the reverse complement.
TGGAGCACGTCCGGCTGGGGGGCGGCCTGGGACGCGCTGCGGCCCGGCCTGGAGAACAGCGTCAAGATCGCCGTGACCGGTTCGGTGATCTCGGCGGTGCTGGGCTCGCTGAACGGCTACGTGCTGTCGAAATGGCGGTTCCCGGGCGCGGACGTCGTCTTCACGCTGTTCCTGTTCGGCATGTTCATCCCGTACCAGGCGGTCATGATCCCGCTGGCGGGCCTGCTGACGGACATGGAGCTGTCGGGCACGATCCGCGGCCTCGTCCTCGCGCACGTCGTGTACGGCATCCCGATCTGCACGCTCATCTTCCGGAACTACTACGTCACGATCCCGGACGAGCTGATCGAGGCGTCCCGCGTGGACGGCGCCGGGATGCTGCGCGCGTACTGGTCGGTGGTGCTGCCGGTGTCGGCGCCCGCGTTCGCGGTGACGCTGATCTGGCAGTTCACCTCGATGTGGAACGACTTCCTGTTCGCGGTGTTCCTCGGCGCCCCCGACAGCTGGCCGGTCACGGTGATGCTGAACAACACCGCGGGCTCGGGCGCGGTCGCCGTCCAGTACAACCAGCAGATGGCGTCGGCGCTGCTGGCGTCCCTGCCGACCCTCCTGGTGTACCTGCTGCTCGGGCGGTTCTTCATGCGCGGGCTGATGGCGGGAGCACTGAAGGGGTGACGAACGCGTCAACCGGTCACGTGCCTCACGCGTCACATTGGTGATCGAAGGAGATCCGCATGGGAATCGAACGGCCCGGCAGCCGTCCCGTGACGGACATCAACCCTTTCGACCGCTCCGTTGGCAATTCAGCCGAGATGCGTTTAGCCTCTCGGGCATCGTCGCGCGGCATACCGGCGTCCCGCCGGAGCCTCGGCGATCCCGGGCCGACGGAGACCGGGCGAGCGATGGAGGTGGCCGCGTGCAGGCGATGAGTGTTCAGCAGCCCTGGGCGTTCGCGATCGCGCGCGGCGGCAAGTCCGTCTCGAACCAGAGCCTGCCCACCGCCTACCGCGGCCCGCTCCTCATCCACGCCTCCATGCGCGTCGACCTGAAGGCGTGCGACTCGCCCCTCATCCAGGCCGCGGGCTGGGACCCGCGCGACCCGCTCGCCACCATCGGCGCCGTCATCGCCGTCGCCGACCTCGACGACGTCTGCTCGGCCGCGGCCCGCGGCGGCGCCTGCGACTGCGGCCCCTGGGCGGAGCGCGGCCGGCACCACTGGCACCTCACCGGCGTCCGCCCTCTCCCCCGCCCCATCGTGGCCCTCGGCCGCACGGACCTCTGGCAGCCGACCCCGACCCTGGTCAACGAGGTCAACACGATGTTCGCCCTCAACAGCACCACCTGCAAGTAAACAACTCGCTACGGTGGGTCGCGAAAGTCGGCGGGGTAACGTAGTCCCTGCGTTGGTTTGTGGGCACCATTGATGGGAGCAGGACCGTGGGTGTCGCGCATGACCATGGCGGTTTTGGTCCGTACACGATGGACGATCTGCACGCCCGAGAGGACGAAGGCCGAGGCCTGGAACTCGAAGACGGGTGGCTGATCGAGTTGTCCCCGAGCGCAACCCACAACTGGGCCGCGATGCGATTGCAGGACATCGTCAGCACGGCCGCGGCGGAGGCGAAGGCCGACGTCTTCGTCGCCGGCGGCGGTGAATGGGAGATCAGCACACCGGCGGGCATCCGGAAGCCCGCCTTGTTCCTCGTGCCCAGGAGCGTGGCCCGGGCTTCGATCGTGGACCGCGATCCGGTGGTGATCCCAGGCCGGGAGGTGCTGCTTGTCATCGAGGTCATCTCACCGGGCAGCGCCAGCGAGCGCACTGATCGCGTGCGCAAGCTCAAGGAGTACGCGATGCTCGGCATCCCCCAGTACTGGATCGCCGAGTTCTCCCCCGTCCGCAAGGTCCAGGTCTTCGCACTGGAGGAAGGGGCCGCCGCCTACCGCCGCGTTCAGACGGCGACGGCGGGGAGCGTGCTGGAGGTCGAGGTAGAGGCGGACGAGTCGTTCACCGTGCGCTTCGACCCGGCCGTCCTCACCGAGTTCTGACGATTTCGGCGGCTTCGCGAAGGCGGGTGAACTCGGCCGCGATGCGGTCGAGGGGCCAGCTCGCGTTGAGGCCGCTCGGGTTCGGCAGGACCCAGAGCCGCGCAGGGCCGAACTCCTCCTCCTGCGGACCGATCCGAGTGCGGGGGCGGCCGAAGGCGGTGCGGTAGGCGGTGACGCCGGCGACGGCCAGGTAGGCGGGGCGGTACCGGTCGACGAGGGCCCTCAGGCGCCGCCCGCCCTCGCGGAGCTCCTCGCCGGTCAGCTCGTCCGCGCGGGCCGTGGTGCGGTGGGCCAGGTTCGTGATGCCGAGGCCGTAGCCGGGCAGGAGGTCCTGCTCGGACGGGTGCAGCAGGCGGTCGGTGAAGCCCGAGCGGTGCAGCGCGGGCCAGAAGCGGTTGCCCGGACGCGCGAAGTGGTGCCCGGTGGCGCCGGAGTACAGGCCCGGGTTGATGCCGCTGAACAGCACGCGGAGCGTCCCGCCGTCCGGCGGCAGGACGTCGGGGATGACGCGGTCGCGGGCGGCCTCCAGGTCGGCCTTCGTGGGACGCATCAGACCAGATTACGGACGATCAGCCCCACCGCGGACGCCCCGACGACGATGAGGAGCGCGAGGCGGAGGCGTCCGGCGTCCAGGTAGCGGCGCAGCGGCCCGGCCGCCAGGAACCCGGCGAGGACGAACGGCAGGAGCGCCAGGCCCGCGACGACCTGCCGGACCGGCAGGTGCCCGGCGGCGCCGAGGACGGTGAGCGACAGCAGCGTGCCGCCGGCGAAGTACAGCGCGAGCGTCGCGCGGACGCGGGGTCCGCTCTCGCGCTGGTAGAGCAGCGCCATCGGCGGGCCGCCGATCCCGGACGCGGTCCCCGTCGTGCCGGAGACGACCCCGGCGGCGGTGAGCGTCCGGCGGTTGCGCGGCACGTCCCGCGACCCGGCCGTCACCGCGAGCGCGGCGAGGACGACGGTACCGACGAGGACGCCGAGGACGCGGTCGGGGACGGCCGCCACCAGCCACACGCCGAACGGCGTCCCGGCGAGCCGGCCGCCGAACGCCCAGCCGAGGCCGCGCAGCTCGACGTGCCGGATCTCCTGCGCGAGGGTCGCGAGCGGCAGCACGAGGGCGATCACGAGGATCGCCCCCGGCATCAGCGACGGGAACAGCATCGTCACGATCGGGGTCGCGACCAGGCCGACGCCGAGGCCGACGCTGCTCTGCACGATCGCGCCGGTCAGCGCCGCCAGCCCGCCGACCAGGAGGAAGTCGAGATGCGGCACGCCCGCAGACGGTACATCCCGACATATCCGGTCTGGATCAGGCGGACGCCTCCGTGAGGCGTTTGAGCTGGTCGTCGGTGAGGGTCGTGCGGGCCGCCTCGACGATGGGCGCGAGCTGGTCGAGCGTGCGGGCGCTGGCGATGGGCGCGGCGACGGTCGGCTGCGCGGCGAGCCAGGCCAGCGCGACGGTCGCGACGGCGGCGCCCTGCTCCTCGGCGACGATGTCCAGCGCGGCGAGGACGCGGCGCCCGCGCTCGGTCTCCAGGTGCTCGGCGGCGCGGCCGGCGCGCACGCTGTCCACCGCGGCGCCGGGGCGGTACTTGCCGGTCAGGAAGCCGGAGGCGAGGCCGTAGTACGGGACGGCGGCGAGCCCGTACCGCTGCGCGAGGTCGCGGCGCGGCCCCTCGTAGGTGTCGCGGGACACGAGGTTGTAGTGCGGCTGGATGGCGGTGTACCGGGCGGTGCCCTCGCGCTCGCTGAACGCCAGCGAGGCTTCGAGCCGGTCGGGTTCGATGTTCGACACCGCGATCTGCCGGACCTTGCCCGCGGTGACGAGCTCGTCCAGCGCCGTCATGATGTCCTCGACGGGCACGGACGGGTCGTCGAAGTGGGTGTAGTAGAGGTCGATGCGGTCGGTGCCGAGCCGCCGCAGCGAGTCGGCGGCGGCGGCCTTGATGTTCGCCGGCGCGAGCCCCTGGCGCTGGGGGTGGCGGCCCACCTTGGTCGCGATGACGATGTCGTCGCGGTTGCCGCGCGTCCGCGTCCACTCCCCGATGATCGTCTCGGACTCGCCGCCGCTGTTGCCGGGCGCGGACGCCATGTAGGAGTCGGAGGTGTCGACGAAGTTGCCGCCGGCCGCCGCGTAAGCGTCCAGGATCTCGAACGAGCGCTCCTTGCCGGCTGTCCAGCCGAACACGTTGCCGCCCAGGCAGAGAGGGAAAACGCGCAGTTCACCAATATTGTTCATGTTCCGCCTTCTTGTCCCTTCGGAGTCACCAGAGCATCATTACCCAGTGCCGACCGCCTGTCTCGCCTTCGCCGCCGTGGCCGCGCTGCTGGCGATCACGCCGGGCGTCGACACGATGCTCGTCCTGCGCAGCACCGTGGCCGCCGGGAGCCGCACCGGCCTCCTCGCGTCCGCCGGCGTGGTGGCCGGGCTGATGTGCCGGGCCCTCGCACGACCGGCCGTGAAGCGCCGCCTCCAGCAGCTCACCGGCGTCGCCTTCGTCGGCTTCGGCCTCCGCCTCGCCGTGGACCGCTGAACGCGGAACGGGCCGCCCCCCTCGCAGGGAGCGGCCCGTCGCGGTGGTGCGGGTTACTTGCGGATGAGGTTGCGCAGGACGTACTGCAGGATGCCGCCGTTGCGGTAGTAGTCCGCCTCACCGGGGGTGTCGATGCGGACGGTGGCGGTGAACTCCTTGCCGTCGGCCTTGACCGTGACCTCCTCGGGGACGCCGCCCTCGTTGAGCGCGGTGACGCCGGTGATGTCGAAGGTCTCGGTGCCGGTCAGCCCGAGCGACTCGGCGGACTCGCCGTCCTTGAACTGCAGCGGCAGGACGCCGAGGCCGATCAGGTTCGAGCGGTGGATGCGCTCGTAGGACTCGGCGATGACGGCGCGGACGCCGAGCAGCGCGGTGCCCTTGGCCGCCCAGTCGCGGGACGAGCCGGAGCCGTACTCCTTGCCCGCGATGACCACGAGCGGGACGCCCTGCTCGATGTAGTTGCGCGAGGCGTCGTAGATGAACGCCTGCGGCGCCCCCTCCCGGGTGAAGTCGCGGGTGTAGCCGCCCTCGACGCCGTCCAGGAGCTGGTTGCGGAGCCGGATGTTGGCGAACGTCCCGCGGATCATGACCTCGTGGTTGCCGCGGCGCGAGCCGTAGGAGTTGAAGTCCTTGACCTCGACGCCGTTGTCCTGGAGGTACTGGGCGGCGGGGGTGCCGACCTTGATGGCGCCGGCCGGGGAGATGTGGTCGGTGGTGACCGAGTCGCCCAGCTTCGCCAGCACGCGGGCGCCGTGGATGTCGCTGACCGGCTCGGGCTCGGCGCCCATGCCGTCGAAGTACGGCGCCTTGCGGACGTAGGTGGAGGAGGCGTCCCACTCGAACAGGTCGCCGGTCGGGATGTCGAGGCCGGTCCAGCGCTCGTCGCCCTTGAAGACGTCGGCGTAGCTCTCGGTGAACATCTCCTGCCCGATGGAGGACTCGACGATCGCGGCGACCTCCTCCGGCGCGGGCCAGATGTCGCGCAGGTACACCGGGCCGTCGGTGCCCTCGGCGATCGGGTCGTTGAGGATGTCGATGTCCATCGTCCCGGCGAGGGCGTAGGCGATGACCAGCGGCGGCGACGCCAGGTAGTTCATCTTCACGTCGGGGCTGATGCGGCCCTCGAAGTTGCGGTTGCCGGACAGCACCGCGGTGACCGCCAGGTCGTTGTCGTTGACGGCCTTGGAGATCTCCGGCTGCAGCGGGCCGGTGTTGCCGATGCAGGTGGTGCAGCCGTACCCGACCAGGTTGAAGCCGATCTTGTCGAGGTACGGGGTGAGGCCGGCGCGCTCGTAGTAGTCGGTGACGACCTGCGAGCCGGGCGCGAGCGAGGTCTTCACCCACGGCTTGCGGGTGAGGCCCTTCTCCACCGCGTTCTTGGCCAGCAGCGCCGCGCCGATCATCACGTACGGGTTGGACGTGTTGGTGCAGGAGGTGATGGCGGCGACGGCGACGTGCCCGTGGTCGAGCTCGAACTCGGTGCCGTCCTCCAGCTTCACCGCGACGCGGTGGTGCGGTCGGCTGGACCCGTTGGCGTCGACGTGCCGGGGCTTGTCGCCGTTGGTCTCGTGCATGATCGCCGGGGTGTCGGAGGCCGGGAAGCTCTCGTCGGACGCCTCGTCCAGCGCGCCGAGGACGCTCTCGACGTAGTTCTGCACGTCGCGCCGCCAGGTCGCCTTGGCGTCGGACAGGGCGATGCGGTCCTGCGGGCGCTTCGGGCCGGCCAGCGACGGGACGACCGTCCCGAGGTCCAGCTCCATGTACTCGGAGAAGTCGGGCTCCACGGACGGGTCGAGCCACAGGCCCTGCGCCTTGGCGTACGCCTCGACGAGCGCGATCTGCTCCTCGTCGCGGCCGGTGAGCCGCAGGTACTTCAGCGTCTCGTCGTCGATCGGGAAGATCGCGCAGGTGGAGCCGAACTCGGGGCTCATGTTGCCGATGGTGGCCCGGTTCGCCAGCGGCAGCGCGTGCACGCCCTCGCCGTAGAACTCGACGAACTTGCCGACGACGCCGTGCTCGCGGAGCATCTCGGTGATGGTCAGCACGAGGTCGGTCGCGGTGGTCCCGGCGGGCAGCTCGCCGGTCAGCTTGAAGCCGACGACGCGCGGGATGAGCATCGAGATCGGCTGGCCGAGCATCGCGGCCTCCGCCTCGATGCCGCCGACGCCCCAGCCGAGCACGCCGATGCCGTTCTCCATCGTGGTGTGGGAGTCGGTGCCGACGCAGGTGTCGGGGTAGGCGACCCCGTTGCGGTCGAACACCACGCGCGCCAGGTGCTCGATGTTCACCTGGTGGACGATGCCGGTGCCCGGCGGGACGACCTTGAACTCGTCGAACGCCGTCTGCCCCCAGCGCAGGAACTGGTAGCGCTCCCTGTTGCGCTCGTACTCGCGCTGCACGTTGCGCTGGAACGCCTCCGGCGTGCCGAAGTAGTCGACGATGACGGAGTGGTCGATCACCATCTCGGCCGGCGCCAGCGGGTTGATCTTCGTGGGGTCGCCGCCGAGGTCCCGCACGGCCTCGCGCATGGTGGCGAGGTCCACCACGCAGGGCACGCCGGTGAAGTCCTGCATGATCACCCGGGCGGGGGTGAACTGGATCTCCTTGCTCGGCTGGGCCTGCGAGTCCCACTGCGCGAGCGCGCGGATGTGGTCGGCGGTGACGTTCGCGCCGTCCTCGGTGCGCAGCAGGTTCTCCAGCAGCACCTTCAGGCTGTACGGGAGACGGGCCGCGCCCTCGACGGCGTCCAGCCGATAGATGTCGTACGACTTGTCGCCAACCTGCAGCTTGTCAAGGCTGCCGAAGCTGTTCGCGGACACGGACTCCTCCTCCGTCGCCACCGCGCGTCCGGTCCGGGACATGAGCGCGCGGCGCTCGTCTTGATCTTCAGTGCTCCCGTCCCCCGGGCCGGCTCGCAGCGGCGGGGCGGGTGGTCTCGTCTACCTTGATCCTGCCCTAGTCGCGGACATGACCGGCAACCAGGGCAGCCTAACTTCCGCAGCTTTTCTCTCGACGTCAAGCTATCCCCAATTTATCTCGACATCAAGCTACTTGCACCCTGCGATGCGGTGCCATGGGCGTCCCGGACTGGTGGACGTGCGCGAACACATCCTGTCGCTACCGTCCCGCCGTAGGCCCGGCACCCCGCTCGGGTGGCGAGAACCAGGCGGCCGCCACCAATGCCGTGCCCTACGTCCGCCTCGCGCGGGAGTGGAACCGGCGCGTGGCCGCCAACCAGAAGGTGCACGTGGCGCAGCCGTCGTCCTTCAGCGAGTTCCTGGACGACGACTCCCCGGACGAAACACTCCACTGGATGGAAGAGGCCGCCGCAGAGGGCTACGGCCTACTCCTCGACTGGTGAACGCCCACGTACACGGCGCTCTCAGCCACGGCCGCATAGTTCTGCGCCCGGATAACCGGCCGCTCCTCAGCGCCGTCCCACACCTCGATCACCGGGAGCCCGTCGCGCTCGTCCCGCAGCACCCGCACGACGATCGGCCCCTCACCGTGCCGGTACGCGTTCGTGACGAGTTCGCAGACCACGAGCCGCCCCACGTAGGCGTCCTCGATCCCCCACCCGGCGAAGAACTCCGCAACGAACACCCGGGCGAGCCGGGGCGCCTGATCATTGGGTTCGAGAACGAGCGGCGACGCCCCCCTCCAGGGTCGGCCGTCTCCCCCGGACGATCGCCTTCCGCGACTCCAAGAACCCGGACGGCCCCAAGCTCATCGTGGGACGTGACGAGTTCGCGGCCCTCCTGGCGGCCTTGAAGCACTGAGGCTCGCGGCGCGGCTGCTACCGCCGGTCGGGGCGGACGATGAACCAGGCACCCGAGGGCGCGACCCAGATCAGCAGGCCGGGCCAGACTTGGACCAGTCGCCAGTCGGGGCGCTGTTTCAACCTGTGGTGGCGTCTGCAGAGCGGAGCCAGGTTGCAGCGGCAGGTGGTCCCGGCCCGCCAGGGGACCGTGTGGTCGAGGTCGCAGCGGTGCGATGGCTGGTTGCAGCTCGGGAACACGCAGGTCTCGTGCCGGGCCTCGACCTCCCGGCGCATCGCCGCTGACGGTCGGTAGCCGGGCCGACCGTGCTCCTGGTCGTCCCCTCGGCAGGCCGCCTCCCGGGCTCCGGCAAGTTCATGCCGGATGCGCTGTACGGCTCGTCGCACGGCATCCGGCAGCTCCCGTGAGGGAACGCGGCCGCTGACGTGGGCCAACCGCTGACCGATGACGTCCGCCAGCATCGCAACCTCGGCGTCACCGCCGGAGGACCCGTCCGAGCCCGAGGCTCGACGATCATCGAACGGCCCGTCGCTTCCACGCTCACGGGACGGGTCACCACGGCTCCCGACTGGGTCGGGTCCACTGGCCGCGTCGGCGATGTCAGCGTGGTCGAGCCGGGCCGGCGTCGGCTGGGTCTCGCCATGTGCCCACGATGCACCGTCCGCCATGGACGCCTCCACAGAAGAAGAGCCACCGTCTGCACTGGCCGAGGCGGGAGGCAAGTCACGGGTCACCCAGGCACGGCGACTCTGCACGGACACCGGGACGCCGACCACGTCACGCGACGTTGCGCCCGTAGGAATCCCTTGCACCGTCACGGCCGCGAGGGCGGGGACTGGGCGGGGGTCGGTGCAGCTCTGGGTCATGAGGGCGCGGATGGCCTCGGGGAGTTCGACCCCTTGCAGGAGTTGGGTGGCCAGGTCGGCACGGATGTTGTGGAGGGGGCGGGGGTCACCGTCGGTCTTGATGCCGCGTGCGGCGGCGGTGATCTTGTTGTAGATGGCGTGGGCGTCCTCAACCGCAAGGTCGCACAGCGCCAGGTCAGCGGTGCCGGACGGGGTGTCCCACACCTCCAGGCGCCGTTGCCGGACGGCTTCCCGCTTGCGTTCCTCGACGGCCTCCGGCGCGAGACGCTGGACGATCCGCCTGATCCGGCGGCGGAGTTGCCCGGTGGTCTGGGTGGACGCCTTCTCCAGCGCCGCGGCTTGGACCCGTTGGGTGACCTGCTCGGGAAGGCTGTCGGTCAGGTCGCTGATGACGCGGGCCTTGGCCAGGTCGACCCGTCCGGCCTCCAGTGCGGCGCCGGTGTCGGCGAGCGGGCCGGTGAGCTGTTCGGCGAGGTGGACAAGGGTGGCCGAGGCGTTGCTGGTGATCGTGAGGGCGGCGGCGACTTCTTCGGTCACCGCATCGCGGGCCGGCAGGATCCGGTAGTCGGGGTCGCCGTCGGCCTCGGCACGTGCGCGGCGCTGGGCGAGTTCGGCGATGGCGGCCAATTCCCGGGCTTGCGCCCAGGAGGTCTGGCGGCGGGCCGCAGCCGCGACCTGGAGAAGTTCATCGTCGGTCAGATCGGCCAGGCGCTCTTTTCCGCCGGACAGGCAGATGGCCAGTTGCGGCCCAGGAGGAAACCACTCCCGACCTTCCCATTCACGCTGAACAGCAACCACTGCCGAGGGCGCCGACACCGGGCTTCACCTCCAATCCGAATTCACTCCTCAATTGTAGCGCAACCCCGTATTGACATTGACGACATTCTGGACATGCCACCTTACTGCCATCTTTTATTTTCCGCTCTCCGAATCGGAAGGACGCTCCTTGCGGTCGGTGCTCATCCAACGGTCGGCCGCGGGCTGAGCACGGCTTTATCGGAGTGGGGTGGTTGCTGCGGGTGGACGGCTGAGGTGACCCCTGCGGCCTGGCGCAACAGCTCAGGCAGTCACCGACTGAAGTCACGTTGGTTGCGGTGGTGGGGTTGAGGATTTGTGTCCGAGTGAAAGGCAGGCGCGTGGTCCGCCCGACAAGGACGTCCTAGCCGCCTGCCCTTCTTTCAGGTGCCGTGCACAGCGCGGCACGGGACAGCAACCGCGCACCAAACAGAACGATGAACACCTCTCCCCCAGCCACCGACAGCAACCAACGTGACAGCAACCGGCGGCGACCAAAAGGCGAGCGCCCGCCTTCGGAAGGCCACCGCAACCGCCCACCTACAGCAACCACACAAAAACCGGTAAAAAGAAGACCCCGGCCCCGCACACATCCGACAGGGAAACAACGGAGACAAACCGGCAACAGGAGCCCGCCTCAACCCCCGCCCTCGCAACACCAACTCAACCTCACTTGCAACCCCCACGTGACCGCTCCCGCGTCCGGCGACCGTGGCAGCAGGGCTTCGAGCAGCGATGAGTTCCGCCGACCAGGAAGGTCTCCCCTAGGTAGGAGAGAGAGCCACAGCTCGAACACCCAGAGGAGACGTCCGATGACCACTGCTCAGCCCAAGAGCGTAAAGCTCGACAAGGAGTTCACGGCCCGCCTGCAGAAGAGTACGGCGGAGGGCGGGTGGACGTACGTCGTCTGGCCCGAGTCGGCGGAGTTCTTCCAGACGCGCGGGCTGGTGAAGGTCAAGGGCACCATCGACGGGCACCCGTTCCGGGGCTCGTTCATGGCCCTCGGTGACGGCGACCACAAGCTGGCCGTGAAGGCGGAGATCCGCCGGGCGCTCGGCAAGGACGTCGGTGACGACGTCACCGTCCACCTCACCGAGCGCCTCGGCTAGTCAGCGGGTCGGATTCAGAGGGAGTTCCAGAAGGAGCAGTTGCCGTTCTCGGCGGTGTCGGTCGGGTGGATGCCGCCGTTGCCGGGGGCCAGGGACAGGACGTCGTCCGGTGAGCGGAAGCGCGGCCAGTGCGGGGCCTGGCGCGCCTGCGGCCGGCCGTTGTGCGCGAAGGACGTCCAGTAGGCGACCATGGCGTCGGAGAGGCGGGTCTGTTCCGGGTTCAGCTCGCCGAGCAGGCCCGGGAACAGGTACGTCAGCTCGCTGGCGTGCGCGGCGCCCTCCTCGAAGCCGGGGACGTCGAGGATCGGCGGAGCGGCGCGGTCGGCGAACTGGTACGCGTACACCGGGACGCCGGCCCGCTTGAGCTGCTGGAAGGCGTCCTGGTGCGCGCAGGGCGAGAGCACCTCGTTGGAGTCCGTCTGCACCGCGGCCAGCGCGAGCCGGGGGTCGGAGTAGGCCGACGCCGGGTAGCGCGCCAGTACCGCGTCGGCGGCGGCGCCGTAGGTGGAGCGGACGATGTCCTCGTACTGCGCGGCGGTGATGGGGTTCGGGTAGGCGAGCGAGACGAACAGGCGCCACTCGTCCAGGGTGTTGCCGTGCATGACGGGCATCCGGTTGAAGCGGCCCTGGGCGATCGCCTGCTCGGGCTGCGACGGCAGGACCCGGTCGCCGCCCGCGACGGGGCCGACGTTCAGGGCCTTGGCCTCGAAGGTCTCCAGCAGCGTCTGCACGGGAACCGCGCGCAGGCACGCGGCGTCGGCGGCGGGCGAGCCCTTGTCGCAGCCCACGGCCGCCGCGAGCGCCGCTCCCTCGCCTTCGGCCGACGCCTCGGTGCGCGCGGGCGCGACGCAGGTGAAGCTCTGCGCGATGACCTTGTGGAACAGGCCCGCCGCGGTGGGCGAGGCGAGGTTGGCGCAGGCGTCCTGGGCGCCGGCGGACTCGCCGAACAGCGTCACGTTGCGGGGGTCGCCGCCGAAGGCACTGGCGTTGCGCTGCACCCAGCGCAGGGCCGCCTGCTGATCGAGCAGGCCGTAGTTGCCGGTCTGGTAGCGGCGGTCGGCGCCCGCCTCCAGGCCCTGGTGCGCGAGCCAGCCGAACGGGCCCAGGCGGTAGTTGACGGTGACCACGACCACGTCGCCGCGCGTGGCGAGCTTGGCGGCGTTGTAGATGCTCCCCGCGCCGGTCACGTTTCCGCCGCCGTGCACCCACACCATGACGGGCAGGCCGCGCCCGTGGCGGCGCGCGGTGTCGGGCGTGGTGACGTTCAGGTAGAGGCAGTCCTCGGCGTACGACGTCGGGCCGCCGTAGGGCGCGGGGAGTTGCGCGCACTGGTCGCGCGGGGCGGTCGCGTCGTAGACGCCCTGCCACGCGCGCGCCGGCTGCGGCGGCCTCCAGCGCAGGCTCCCGGTCGGCGGAGCGGCGAACGGGATGCCCTGGAAGAGCCGGTAACCGTCCGCTAGCTGACCCCGCACCGGACCGAGGTCGGTGCGGACGACGGCGGACGGATCCCGTCCGCCCTGCTCGGCCGCGGCCGGAACCGCCCCGGTCAGGGCGACGGCGGACGCGAGCAGTGGGATGGCGATGAGCCTCACAGGGTCCCCTTTCAATGCGGCGTTCCCTCGGACGCCCCCGATCCCCCGATTTCCGATCTTGTGCCTGAGATCACATGAGAACCCGGTTCCCGGACGGATGCAAGCCCTCCGGCACCGGACGTCCAGTAAGTGGTCCTTGTACTGTTCGTGCGTGACAACGGGTGACAACGCGCCGCTCGGGCGGCGGCTCTGGACCATGCTGGTCCTGCTCGGCTTCGTCGGGCAGCTCGCCTGGACCGTCGAGAACATGTACCTGAACGTGTTCGTCTACGACACGATCAGCGGGAACCCCGACGTGATCGCGGCGATGGTGGCGGCGAGCGCGGTGGCGGCGACCGCCGCGACGCTGGCGATCGGCGCGCTGTCGGACCGGCTCGGCCGCAGGCGCGCCTTCATCGCCGCCGGGTACGTGGTGTGGGGGCTGTCCACGGCGGCGTTCGGGCTGGTCAGCGTGGACGCGGTGGCGGGGGTCGCGCCGTTCGCGGACGCGGTCGTGGTCGCGGCGGTCACCGTCGTCGTCCTCGACTGCGTGATGTCGTTCCTCGGGTCGGGCGCCAACGACGCGAGCTTCCAGGCGTGGGTGACGGACGTGACCCGGACGGAGAACCGGGGACGCGTCGAGTCCGTCCTGGCCGTGATGCCGCTGATGTCGATGCTGGTGGTGTTCGGCGGGTTCGACTGGATGACCAGGGACGGCCAGTGGTCGCTGTTCTTCCTCGTCATCGGGCTGATCATCGCGGCGGCCGGGGTGCTGGCCTGGGCGTTCGTCCGGGACCGCCCGGTAGAGCGGCAGGAGGGCGGCTACCTCAGCGCGCTCGTGCACGGGCTGCGGCCGTCGGCGATGCGGGCGAACCCCGGGCTGTACCTGGCGCTGTCCGCGTGGTGCGTGTGGGGGATCTCCACGCAGGTCTTCCTGCCCTACCTGATCATCTACCTGGAGCGGTACCTCGACATCGACGGCTACGCGCTCGTGCTCGCCGTCGTGCTGACCGGCGCGTCGGCGGTCAGCGTGCTGGCCGGGCGGGTCATCGACCGGATCGGCAAGGCGCGGTTCCTCGCGCCCGCCGTCGCGGTGTACGCGGCGGGGCTGCTGCTGATGCCGCTCGCGCGCGGCATGGTCCCGGTGATCGGGGCGGGACTGGTGCTGATGTCGGGCTTCATGCTGGTGCTGGCCCCGGTCGGCGCGCTCGTCCGGGACTACACGCCGCCGGGGCGGGCGGGGCACGTGCAGGGCCTGCGGATGGTGTTCGCCATCCTCGTCCCTATGATCATCGGGCCGTCCCTCGGCGCCGCCGTCATCAAGGGCGCGGACGAGCGCTACGAGGACCTGGGCGTGCTGAAGCACGTCCCGACGCCCGCCGTCTTCCTGGCGGCCGCCGCGGTCCTGGTGCTGATCGTCCCGCCGGTGCTGGCGCTGCGCCGCCGGGACGCGCGGACGCCGGACGAGGAGGCCGTGGCATGACGCTGCTCACCAGGTGGGGCAGGACGCTGGACCCGGACGCGGTGCTGCCGGAGTATCCGCGTCCGCAGCTCGTCCGCGGCAGCCACCTCAGCCTCAACGGGCGCTGGGAGTACTCGTTCGACGACACCTCTCCGGAGGGGCCGGAGGAGTACGACGGCGAGATCCTCGTCCCGTTCTCGCCGGAGTCGCCGCTGTCGGGGGTCGAGCGGCAGCTGCTCCCGCACGAGACGCTCTGGTACCGGCGGGACGTCCGGCTGCCGGAGGGGTTCCGACCCGAGGGGCACCGGGTCCTGCTGCATTTCGGCGCCGTCGACCAGACGTGCCGGGTGACGGTCAACGGCCGGGAGGCGGGTCGGCACGAGGGCGGCTACCTCCCGTTCTTCTTCGACATCACCGACCTCCTGGAGGACGGCGCCGGGACCCTGGTGGTGGAGGTCCAGGACCCGTCCGACACCGGTGACCGGGGCTGGGGCAAGCAGCGCCTCAAGCGGGGCGGCATCTGGTACACGGCCCAGTCCGGCATCTGGCAGACGGTGTGGATCGAGTGCGTGCCGGAGGTGCACGTCGAGCGGCTGACGCTCGTGCCGCATCTGGACGAGGCGTGCGTCGAGGTGACGGTGCACGCGGGCACCCGCGACGCGGCCCGGATCGAGATCGGCGCGGAAGGCGCGGTCGTCGCGCGCGCCGAGGCGCCGGCGGGCGAACCGGTGCGGATCGACATTCCGGACGTCCGCCCCTGGAGCCCCGAGGACCCCTTCCTCTACGACATCACTGTCGAACTCGGCACAGACCGTGTCGAAAGCTATGTCGGGATGCGGTCGTTCGGCGTCGGACCGGACGAGGCGGGCGTCCCCCGGCTACTGCTGAACGGGCGCCCGTACTTCCACGCGGGCGTCCTGGACCAGGGCTACTGGCCGGACGGCATGCACACGGCGCCGTCCGACGAGGCGCTGGTCCACGACATCGCGACGATGAAGCGGCTGGGCTTCACCATGCTCCGCAAGCACATCAAGGTAGAGCCGCTGCGCTGGTACTACCACTGCGACCGGCTCGGCATCCTCGTGTGGCAGGACATGGTGAACGGCGGCGGCCCGTACCACAGCGAGGTGGTGACGGCGCCGGCCGTGCTGCCGCTGCGTCTCGACGACCGCAGGCACAAGCGTTTCGGACGCGCCGACGCCGGCTCCCGCGCGCGCTTCCGCGAGGAGACGCGGGAGACGATCGAGCACCTGCGCAACGTGGTGAGCATCGCCGTCTGGGTGCCGTTCAACGAGGGCTGGGGGCAGTTCGACGCGGCGGACGTCGCCGCCGAGGTGCGGGCGCTCGACCCGTCGCGGACCATCGACCACGCCAGCGGATGGCACGACCAGGGCGCCGGGGACCTGCGCAGCCTGCACGTGTACTTCCGCAAGTTCCGCGTCCCGCGCCGCAGGGACGCACGCGTCCTCGTCCTGTCGGAATACGGCGGATACAACCTGCGGGTGGACGGCCACGCCTTCAACGACGAGGACTTCGGCTACAAGCGCTACGACTCCCCCGACCGGCTCGGCGCCGCGTTCGCGCGGCTGCACGCGCGGCAGATCGCCCCGGCGGTGCCGCGCGGGCTCAGCGCCACCGTCTACACGCAGCTGTCGGACGTGGAGGACGAGCTGAACGGCCTCCTCACCTACGACCGCGAGGTGTGCAAGCTCCCCGAGGACCTGGTGCGCGCGGTGAACGCGCGCCTCACCGGAGCGCGCCTCACCGACCCGCGCCTGACAGGCACGGCCTGACCGGCGCGGCAGGCGCGGGGGTCACCAGCGCTGGCGGGCCTCCTCCGCCCACCCGGTGAGGCCGTCGACGGGGATCCACGCGCCGTCATCGGCCTGGACGCGCCCGGTGAAGCGGCCGAAGCACTGGTGGGTCTCGGTGCCGACGACGCCCAGTTCGGTGCGCGACACCTTCTCGTGGAAGGGGCGGAACTCGACCTCGACCCGCCGGCCCGTGATCGTCCACGGGCGCGTCCAGTCGGCGGTGTCGTAGCTCCAGGACAGCTCCTCGCCGATCTTGTGGAGCCGGCCGTCCACGAACACGGCGTTCTCCGTCATCCCGGTGCCGTCGGTCCACTTGCCGCCGAACTGCAGCGCGAGGCCGGGCCCGCTCGCCGCGGCCCAGTTCCACGTCATCCGGTAGGGCCACTTGCCGCGCCCGTGGTCGAGGACGGCGAAGGCGCCCTCGCCGATCTCGTACTCCCCGGCGGGAAGCGTCAGCCGCCCCCGCACGGGGCGGCCGACGTCCTTCACCGTGTACTGGAAGCGGCGCGGCCCCCACGGGATCACGACACCGAGCGACTCATGCCCGTCCGGCAGCGGGATCTCGACGTCGAGGTCGACCAGGCCCGGCACCAGCGCCCGTACCCGCGACCCCGAGGGGCGCTGCCGGACGCCGACCGCCGCTCCCCCGCCCCGCACGGACGCCTCGCCCTCGCCGCTGCGGGCGGGGAACACCGCGCCGCGCGCGAACGGCACCACCGCGTCCTTCGCGGTCACCTCGCCGGTCTCGCGGTCGAGGACCCACACGCCGTGGACGCCGGCGTAGTCGAGCGAGGAGGCCACCAGCCCGATGATGTGCCGGGGCGTGATGATCCCCCAGTACTCCCAGCGCTTCGCCCGGCCCCACCCGCGCAGGTTCGCGCGGTGCAGGGGGCGACGCGTCCAGCCGACCGCGCCGGGGTTCAGCCGCCCGTCCGGGAGGCACAGGTCGACGGGCTCGGTGATCTCGCGTTCGTGGGTCGCCATTCCCCGAGCCTACTGATCACCGTTTCCGCCGCCCGCCGGGGAAGGTCCGGTTCAATGGCGTCGGCGCCGGACCCCCTGCAACGGTCCAGGGCACACCGCGCGGCGTTTAAATAAGTCCATACCTCGGCCAGAGTTTCTCTCGTGCCGTCCCGGTCGATCTCTCCTGGGTGATCATTGAACCGCTCTGGAGCGTCGAGGAGCACGATCGCGCGCTGGACCGGCTCGCGGCCCGGGAGAACTTCCCGGTGGCCGCGCGGCTGCTGCCCGCCCGGCACCGGGCCGACCTGCGTGCCGTGTACGGGTACGCGCGGCTCGTCGACGACATCGGCGACGAGGCGCCGCCCGAGCAGCGGGCCAAGCTCCTCGACCTGGTGGACGACGACCTGGACCGCGTGTTCGCCGGGCGGACGCCGAACCTGCCGCAGTTAAGGCGGCTGGCGGGGACGGTGCACGCGCACCGGATCCCCGAGGCGCCGTTCCGCGACCTGGTCCGGGCCAACCGGCGGGACCAGGTCGTCCACCGGTACGAGACGTTCGATGAGCTGACCGGGTACTGCGCGCTGTCGGCCGCGCCGGTGGGACGCATCGTCCTGCACCTGTTCCGCGCGCACCGCCCGGCGCTGGAGGCGGCGTCCGACCGGGTGTGCACCGCGCTGCAGGTCATCGAGCACTGCCAGGACGCGGGCCAGGACTACCGGGCCGGGCGGATCTACCTGCCCGCCGCCGACCTGCGGCGCTTCGGCTGCGCGGAGGAGGACCTGGCGCGCGCCACCGCGCCGACCCGGCTGCGCGGCGTGCTGGCGCTGCAGGCGGACCGCGCGGCGGAGCTGCTGGACCGGGGCGCGCCGCCGCTCATGGCGGGCCTGACCGGATGGGCGCGGATCGCGGTCGCCGGATACGTCGCCGGGGGGCGCGCGGCGCTGGCCGCGCTGGCGCGCGGGCGCTACGACGTCCTCGCCCGGCGGCTCCGCCCGCGGCGCGCCGCGCTGCCCGCCGGCTGGGTGCGGGCTCTCAGAGGGAGTATGCGATGACGGTTTCGGAGACGTGCGAGACGTCCGAGCGGGTGGTGGAGGCGTACCGGCACTGCGAGCGCGTGGTGCGGGAGGAGGCCCGCAACTTCTCCTACGGGATCCGGCTGATGCCCGCGCCGAAGCGGCGCGCGATGAGCGCGATCTACGCGTTCGCGCGCGGCATCGACGACATCGGGGACGGCCCGGAGCCGGCCTGCGTGCGGCTCGACCTGCTGGACCGGTCGCGGCAGCGGCTGCTGACCGTCCAGGAGGTGGTGCGGCGCCGCGCGGACGCGCGGGCGCTGGAGGGGCATCCGGTGCTGACCGCGCTGGCGGACGCGGCGGGCCGCTACCCGATCCCGCTCGCCGCGTTCGACGAGCTGATCGACGGCTGCGAGCACGACGTGCGGGGCTCGGACTACGACACCTTCGACGACCTGCTGCGCTACTGCCAGCGGGTCGCGGGGACGGTCGGGCGGCTGTCGCTCGGGGTGTTCGGGTCGGACGGCCGGCAGCGGGCCGAGGGCCTCGCCGACTCGCTCGGCGTGGCGCTCCAGCTCACCAACATCCTGCGCGACCTGCGCGAGGACCGGCTGGCCGGGCGCACCTACATCCCGAAGGAGGACCTGGTCCGGTTCGGCTGCACGCTGGAGCTGGACGAGTCGGGCACCTTCATCGACCCGCCGTGGCGGCTGAACAAGCTGGTCGGCTTCCAGGCGGAGCGGGCGCGGGCCTGGTACGCCGAGGGGCTGCGGCTGCTGCCGCTGCTGGACCGGCGCAGCGCCGCGTGCACGGCGGCGATGGCGGGCATCTACCGGCGGCTGCTGGAGACCATCGCGGCGCAGCCGTCGATCGCGCTGGAGAGACGCGTCTCATTGCCGACCTGGCAGAAGGCCGTCGTGGCGGCGCGCGCGCTGTCGGGGGTGGAACGGTGAGCGTCGTCATCGTGGGCGGCGGCCTCGCGGGCATCAGCGCCGCCATCGCGCTGCAGGAGTCGGGCGTGCCGGTCACGCTTGTGGAGTCCCGGCCGTGGCTGGGCGGCGCGACGCACTCGTTCACCCGCGGCGAGCTGAGCGTCGACAACGGGCAGCACGTGTTCCTGCGGTGCTGCACCGCGTACCAGGGGCTGCTGCGCAGGCTGCGCGCCGACCACCTGGTGGAGGTGCAGGACCGCTTCGACGTCCCCGTCCTGCGGCCGGGCGCGAAGGCGGCGCGGCTGCGGCGGGCGAACCTGCCGAGCCCGCTGCACCTGCTGCCCGCCCTGGCCCGGTACTCGCCGCTCGCGCCCGCCGACCGGGTGCGGGCGGTGCGCGCCGCGCTGGCGCTGGGCCGGCTGGACCCCGCCGACCCCGCGCTCGACACGATGGCGGCGGGGACGTGGCTGGCCGAGCACGGGCAGCGGACGTGGGCGCGCAACGCGCTGTGGGGGCTGTTCATCACCGCCGCGCTCAACGCCGAGGTGGACGAGGCGGCGCTCGGGCTGTCCGCGATGGTGTGCAAGCGGGCGCTGCTGAGCCGCGCCGACGCCGCCGACATCGGGGTCCCGCTCGTCCCGCTGGAGGAGCTGCACGGCGGCCCGGCGCTGCGGCGGATCGTGGAGATGGGCGGCACCGTCCGGCTGAAGGCGAAGGTCGAGGCCGTCACCACCGACCCGAAGGTGGTGGTGGACGGCGCGCCGATCGCCGCCGACGCGGTGATCATGGCGGTGCCGCACGAGGCGGCGGCGCGGCTGCTGCCCGCGCAGGCGCTGCCGGACCCGCTGCGCTGGCCCGAGCTGGACGCCAGCCCGATCGTGAACGTGCACGTCGTCTACGACCGCAAGGTCATGGACGCGCCGTTCGCCGCCGCCGTCGCCTCGCCCGTCCAGTGGGTGTTCGACCGGACGGAGGTGAGCGGGCTGCGCCGCGGCCAGTACCTGGCGGTGTCGCTGTCGGCGGCCGACCGCTGGGTCGACCTGCCGACCGCCGAGCTGCGCGCCCGGTTCGTGCCGGAGCTGCGGCGGCTGCTGCCGGCCGCGCGCGGCGCCGCCGTCCGGGAGCTGTTCGTGACGCGGGAGCGGCGGGCGACGTTCCGGCAGCGCCCCGGCACCGCGGAGGCCCGGCCGGGCGCGGTCACCCGGGCGCCGGGGGTGTTCCTGGCCGGCGCGTGGACCGCGACGGGCTGGCCCGACACGATGGAGGGCGCGGTGCGCAGCGGCCTGACCGCCGCGCGGCTGGTCCGCCGCCACCTGGCGGGCCTGCCGGACCGGGCGATGGTCCCCGACCCGGCGGACTCGCCCGACGGGGCGGTGGGCGTCCCCGCGGACCTCCAGCCGATCCCGGTGCGCCGCCACCTGGAAGAGGTGAGGGGCCGGTGACCGCCGTCCCGGTCTCGATGACCGGCGTCCGCGAGCTGGTCGACGGGGCGCTGCGCGCCGCGGTCGGCCGGCTCGATCCGCGCACCTACCGCGTCGCCGCCTACCACCTGGGCTGGACGGACGAGGAGGGGCATCCGCGCAAGGCGCCGGCGGGCAAGGCGCTGCGCCCGGCGCTGGCGCTGCTGTCGGCGCGCGCCGCGGTCGCGCCTCCCGAGAGCGCGCTGCCGGGCGCCGTCGCGGTGGAGCTGGTGCACGCGTTCTCGCTCCTGCACGACGACATCATGGACGGCGACCGGACGCGCAGGCACCGCCCGGCGGCGTGGACGGTGTTCGGCGAGGCGTCCGCGATCCTCGCCGGCGACGCGCTCCTCGCCCTGGCCGGCGAGGTCCTGCTGGAGGCTCCGGCGGAGGGGTCGGGGCGGGCGGCGCACGCGCTGTCCACCGCCACCCGCCGCCTCATCGCCGGCCAGTCGCTCGACATGGACTTCGAGACCCGCCGCCAGGTCGGCGTGGAGGAGTGCGTCGCCATGGCGTCCGGCAAGACCGCCGCGCTGCTGGCGTGCTCCTGCTCGATCGGCGCCGTCCTGGACGGCGCGCCCGAGCCGCTCACGGACGCGCTGGCGGCGTTCGGCACCGACCTCGGCGTCGCGTTCCAGCTCGCCGACGACCTGCTCGGCGTCTGGGGCGACCCCGCGACGACCGGCAAGCCCGCCATGTCGGACCTGAGGTCCCGCAAGATGTCGCTGCCGATCGTGGCGGCGCTGAATTCCGGCACGCCGGAGGGCGCGAAGCTCGCCGAGCTGTACGCGCGGCCCAGGCCGGCGGCGGAGGGGCCGGCGGAGGCGGAGGCGCGCGAGGCCGCCGCGCTGGTCGAGGCGGCGGGCGGGCGCGCGTGGGCCGAGCTGGAGGCCGAGAGCCGGGTCCGGCGCGCCGCCGAGCACCTGGCGGCCGTCCGCATGCCGGACTCCGCCCGCACCGAGTTCCTCCGCATCGCCGACTTCGTCACCCGCCGGGACCACTGAGAGAGCCGGGATCGGATCACCCATGACAACGCTGGAAACACCGGAGACCCCGCAGGCCGCCGGGACGTGGACGGCCGCCGAGGCCCTGGACGCCGCCCGCGACCACCTGCTCCTGCTCCAGTCCCCGGAGGGCTGGTGGAAGGGCGAGCTGCAGACCAACGTCACGATGGACGCCGAGGACCTGCTGCTGCGCGAGTTCCTCGGCGTCCGCACCGCCGAGGACACCGCCGAGGCCGCCCGCTGGATCCGCTCTCAGCAGGCGCCCGACGGCACGTGGGCGAACTTCCACGACGGCCCGCCCGACCTGTCCACGACCGTCGAGGCGTACGTGGCGCTGCGGCTCGCGGGCGATCCGCCTGACGCGGCCCACATGGCCCGCGCCGCCGCCTACGTCCGCGGCGCGGGCGGCCTCCCCGCGACCCGCGTGTTCACCCGGTTCTGGCTGGCGATGTTCGGCCGCTGGTCCTGGGACGAGCTGCCGGTGGTCCCGCCGGAGATGCTGTTCCTGCCGCGCTGGTTCCCGCTGAACGTGTACGACTTCGCGTGCTGGGCACGGCAGACGATCGTCCCGCTGACGGTCGTGGGGTCGCTGCGCCCCGTCCGGCCGCTGCCGTTCGGGCTGGACGAGCTCGTCCCCGACTACGACGTCCCGCGGCCGGGGCGGCGCCGCCTGCCCGGATGGGGCGAGGCGTTCGGGGCGCTCGACAGGGCCCTGCACGTCCACCAGCGGCACGCCACCCGGCGCCGCCCGCTGAAGGGGGTGCGGGAGGCGGCGCTGCGCCGCGCCGGGGAGTGGATCCTCGCGCGGCAGGAGCGGGACGGCTCCTGGGGCGGCATCCAGCCGCCGTGGGTGTACTCGCTGATCGCGCTGCACCTGCTCGGCTACGGCCTCGACCACCCGGTGATCCGGCGCGGGCTGGACGGGCTGGAGCGGTTCACGATCCGCGACGAGAAGGGCCGCCGGCTGGAGGCGTGCCAGTCCCCCGTCTGGGACACCGTCCTCGCGATGAACGCGCTCGCCGACGCGGGCCTGCCCGCCGGGCACCCGGCGCTGGAGCGGGCCGCCGAATGGGTGCTCGGCGAGGAGGTGCGGGGGCCGGGCGACTGGTCGGTGCGCCGCCCCCGCCTGCCCCCGGGCGGCTGGGCGTTCGAGTTCGACAACGACGTCTACCCCGACGTGGACGACACCGCCGAGGCCGTGATCGCGCTGAACCGCGTCCGGCACCCGGCGGCCGAGCCGGCGATCGAGCGGGGCGTCCGCTGGATGGCCGGGATGGTGTCGCGGGACGGCGGGTTCGGCGCGTTCGACGCCGACAACACCCGGACGCTGTGCCGCCGGCTGCCGTTCTGCGACTTCGGCGAGGTCATCGACCCGCCGTCCGCCGACGTCACCGCGCACGTCCTGGAGGCGCTCGCGCACCGCGGCATGGCCGACTCGCTGCTCGCCAAGCGGGCCGTGGTGTGGCTGCTGAAGGCGCAGGAGCCGGACGGGTCGTGGTTCGGCCGCTGGGGCGCCAACCACGTGTACGGGACGGGCGCGGTCGTCCCGGCGCTGGTCGCGGCGGGCGTCCGGCCGGAGAAGCCGGCGATCCGGGACGCGGTCGGCTGGCTGGAGCGCCACCAGCGCGACGACGGCGGCTGGGGCGAGGACCTGCGCTCCTACCGGGACCGGTCGTGGGTCGGGCACGGGCCGTCCACCCCGTCGCAGACGGCGTGGGCGCTGCTCGCGCTGCTGGCCGCCGGCGAGCGCGGCGAGGCCGTCGAGCGCGGCGTCCGCTGGCTCGCCGAGCACCAGCGCCCGGACGGGACGTGGGACGAGGACCACTTCACCGGCACCGGCTTCCCCGGCGACTTCTACATCAACTACCACCTGTACCGGCTGGTGTTCCCGCTGTCCGCGCTGGGCCGGTACCTGCGTGCCGGCACCGCGCCCGGCGGGCCCGGCGGCGGGTCGAAGGAGGCGTTCTGATGGCGATGCCACTGCGGCAGAGCCTGCGCGTCGGCGGGTACGTCCTGCGCAACAAGCTGGCCCGGCGGGAGAAGTACCCGCTGATCATGGAGCTGGAGCCGCTGTACGCCTGCAACCTGGCGTGCGCGGGCTGCGGGAAGATCCAGCATCCGGCGGACGTGCTGAAGCAGCGGATGCCGGTCGAGCAGGCGCTCGCGGCCGTCCGCGAGTGCGGGGCGCCGATGGTGTCGATCGCGGGCGGCGAGCCGCTGATGCACCCGAAGATCGGCGAGCTGGTCGCCGAGCTGGTCCGGATGCGCCGGTACGTCTTCCTGTGCACGAACGCGGCGCTGATCCCCAAGAAGATCGACCAGTTCGAGCCGTCGCGGTACTTCGCGTGGGCCGTGCACATCGACGGGCTGCGCGAGCGGCACGACGCGTCCGTGTGCAAGGAGGGCGTGTTCGACCAGGCGGTCGAGGCGGTCAAGATGTGCCAGGAGCGCGGGTTCCGGGTCACGACGAACACGACCGTGTTCAACACCGACACGCCGCAGACGGTCATCGACGTCCTCGACTACCTCAACGACGAGCTGCGCGTCGACCAGATGATGATCTCGCCGGCGTACGCGTACGAGAAGGCGCCCGACCAGGACCACTTCCTCGGCGTCCAGGAGACCCGGAGCCTGTTCGCGAAGGCGTTCGCGGACGGCCGCAGGCGGCGGTGGCGGTTCAACCACTCGCCGCTGTTCCTGGACTTCCTGGAGGGCAGGGCCGACTTCCGGTGCACGGCGTGGGCGATCCCGTCGTACTCGCTGAAGGGCTGGCAGCGGCCCTGCTACCTGATGGACGACGGCTACTGCGACACCTACCAGGAACTGCTCGACACCACCGACTGGGACGCCTACGGCCGGGGCCGCGACGACCGGTGCGCGAACTGCATGGCGCACTGCGGCTACGAGCCCACCGCCGTGTTCGCGACCATGGGCTCGCTGAAGGAGTCGCTGCGCGCCGTCCGCAGCGTGTGAGGGGCGGTCGCAGCGTGTGACGCGGGCGGACGCCGGGCACGGCGGCCGCAGGGTCACTCCGGGCCGTCGCGCAGCTCCTCGATGACGTCGCGGACGGCGTCGATCAGGGCGTCGGCGTCGTCGGCCAGCCCCGGGTCGACGGAGACGCCGAAGCACAGCTCGCGGTCGACGCCGAGCGCGGCGATCGCCAGCGGCGCGCCCGGCGCCAGCGGGACGATCGGGTACACGGCGGTGAGCGGCGCGCCCGCCAGCCGCAGCGGCCTGTCGGGGCCGGGGAGGCTCGACACGGTGCCCTGCAGGAAGCGCCCGCTGTAGGACATCCGGGCGAACCGGGCGTGCAGCGGCGGCGGCATGACGCGGCCCGCCTGCCACATCACGAACCAGGCGGCCTGCGCGCGGGTGCCGGAGCGCAGCACGCGGCCGCGCTCGGCGATCACGGCGAGGCGGTCGGCCTCGGCCATCTTCCCGACCGGCAGGTCCACCATGACGGCCGTGGTGTGGTTGCCGACCATCGCGCTGCCCGGCGGCCGCATCATGAGCGGCACGGCGACGCGGCAGGTGTCGGGGCGGCCGTCCTCCTCGCTGACGACCCGGTTCAGCGCGCCCGCGACCGCGCACAGCACCACGTCGGTCACCCGGGCGCCGTGGCGGCGGCCGACGTCGCGGACCTGCGCGAGCGGGAGCGACATGCTGCCGAAGCGGCGCTCGGACGTGCCGGCGGCGGGCAGCGGCTCCGGCCTGGTCACGGCGGAGGCGAGCTGCCCGAGCCCCACCGCGGTCGCGACGGCCTTGCGCAGCGGCCGGCGCGGGAACCGGGCGCCGAGGTTGTCGGGCGGCGGCTCCATCAGGTACATCGCCTGCGCCACGATCCCGACGCCGTCGGCGACGACGTGGTGCATCAGGTACACGACGGCGGTGCGGCCGGGCTCGGCGCCCTTCATCACGACCATCCGCCACGGCGGCCTGTCGAGCGGCAGCGGCTCCGCCTGGATCGCGGCGACCGCGGCGCGCAGCCCGGCCATGCCGTCGACCTCCCGTTCGGCGACGTGCCACTCCCAGTCGACCTGGTCGTGGGCGCGCCAGACGGGGCGGCGCCACCGGCCGCGGCGGACGAGCCGCTGCCGGAAGCGGGGCAGCCCGTCCAGCCGCTCCCGGATGACCCGGACGAGGTCCTCGCGCCCGACCTCGCCGCGCGAGGTGTCGAGCATGATGACGCCGCCGGCCTGCTGCGGCGCGGCGGGCGTCTCCACGGCGAGGAAGAAGGCGTCCGGTCCCTGGATGCGGGTGGAGGGCCGGTTCCGGTGGGCGATGCGCTCGGCGATGTACACGGAGACCACCACGAAGGGGACGGCGGCCACCGCGTCCACGATGAAGTGGTTCGCGGTCGCCAGGATGACGTAGAGCGTAAGGAGGATGTGACCGAGGTTCAACCACTGCACCCAGCGCTTCGCCTTCACGCGGGCGAGCTCGACGCCGACCCACAGCGTCCAGCCCATGTGCAGGGACGGGACGGCGGCGAGCTGGTCGGCGTGGCGCACCATCGGCGAGCCCCACGACCCCCAGGTGCGTCCCTCGGAGACGGTGTCGACGAACCCGAGGTCGGGCATCAGCCGCGGCGGCATCACCGGGTAGAGGGCGAAGCACGCGAGCGCCGCGAGGTTGAGCATGACGAACGCATTGCGGGCCGTCCGGTAGCGGTCGGGGTGGCGCAGGAATAACCAGACGAGCAGCGCCAGCGCGCTCGCGATGTAGGTGATCGCGTACTCGTAGTTGGAGAGCACCC
This sequence comes from Actinomadura meyerae, assembly GCF_900188445.1. GTDB lineage: Bacteria > Actinomycetota > Actinomycetes > Streptosporangiales > Streptosporangiaceae > Spirillospora > Spirillospora meyerae. The sequence continues at coordinate 157,467 of NZ_FZOR01000007.1, read as the reverse complement.
GCAGGGCCGACTGGTCGGCGAGCCATCCGTTGAGGGCGGGCTCGATGTCGAGGTGCAGGGCCCGCTCCAGCCGGAAGAGCATCTCGCCGTGGTCGCGGGCGGGGCCCGTCCTCGCCTGCTCCGGCAGCATCGTGACCAGCGAGTACACGATGAAGAGCGCCAGGCCGAGCAGCAGCTCGTTCCTGGCGCGGGGCCGGGTGGCCGCGACGTCCGGTACGCCGACCGCGCCGGGCGCGGTCACCGCCTCGTGTGTGCCCATCGTCCCCCTCGGCCGGGTGCTACCCAGGTATCGCGGAATCAGACGGCAGTGGCCGGTATCGGAGATCATGCCCGGTTCGCTCGCGGCGAAAGCATGCCCGCCCGCCGGAATCTTCGGGAACCCTCTGGCTCAACCGAACGTCTTCGATATATCGTTGTCGTATCGCGAGGGATCAGAGAGAGATCTCAGAAGGTGGTGTCAGAACATGGGACACATGCACGGACACGGCCCCTGGGGGCGCGGTGACCTCCCGAACTTCGGCGCGCTCTTCGGCGGCGCCCCCTGGGGGCCCGGCCCGTTCGGCGGCCACGGCCCCGGCCCGCGCCCGCCGTGGGCGCGCGGGCGCGGCGGCCCGTGGGGCCGCGGCGGCAAGGCGCGCAAGGGCAACGTCCGCGCGGCGATCCTCGTGCTGCTGGCCGAGGAGCCGCGCAACGGCTACCAGATCATCCAGGAGATCAACGAGCGCAGCGGCGGCGCGTGGAAGCCGAGCCCCGGCGCGGTCTACCCGGCGCTGCAGCAGCTCGCCGACGAGGGCCTGATCGCCGGCGACGAGAGCGGCGGCCGCCGGACCTTCCGCCTCACCGACGAGGGCCGCGCCTACACCGAGGAGAACGCCGACCGGCTCGCCGAGCCGTGGGCGGAGATGACGCCCGACTTCGGGGAGGGCGTCCCCGAGCTGTTCAAGCAGGCCGCGCAGACGGGGGCCGCGGTGATGCAGATCGTCCACTCCGGCTCGCCCGGCCAGGTCGCCCAGGCCGCCGACGTGCTGGCGGACGCGCGCCGCGGCCTGTACCGGATCCTGGCCGACGACCTCGACGGCAACGACGACGACCCGGGGCCGACGGCCGCCGGTGACGAGGAGTAGAGATGGCGCATCGGGACGAGATCCGCATCGGCGACGCCGAGCGCGACGCCGTCATGGTGGCCCTGCACGACCACTTCGCCGCGGGCCGGCTCGACCGCACCGAGCTGGACGAGCGGCTGGAGACCGTGCTGACCGCCAAGACGCGCGGCGACCTGCGCACCCTGGTCAAGGACCTGCCGGCGCCCACCGGCCTGCCCGAACCCGAACCCGAGTTCGCGCGGGCGGCCCCGATGGCGTTCGGCGGCCCGGGGCACCCCGCATGGCGGCACCATCACCGGCACCTCGCCGCCCGGCACCGGCACGGGCCGCGCTTCCCGGCGTTCCCGCTGCTGTTCGCGGTGTTCCTGGTGCTCGCCTTCACCTCCGGGCCGGGGACGGCGGTCCTGGTCGTCCTGCAGATCGCGCTGGCGGTCTGGGTGATCCGCGCGGCGCTGCTCGCCTTCGGCGTGCACCGCTCGCGGCACCGGTCACCGCAGGCCTGACGGGGCGGCGGGCCTGACGGGGCGGCGGGCTTCAGGCCGCGACGGGCGAGGTGCAGCGGCCGGGGACGGCGCCGCGGAGGGCGCGCAGGCCGCGGGCGATCATCGGGTGCTCGCGGCTGCCCCGGCGCACGCACGTCAGCACCCGCCGCTTCGGGACGCCGTCGCCGGTCAGCGGGACCCGCACCACCGGCTGGTCGGACGGCCCGTCCGCCAGCCGCGGCACCAGCGACACCCCGAGGCCGTTCGCGACGAGCGACCAGATCACCGACCAGGACGTGGCGTGGTGCGCGAACCGGGGCACGAACCCGGCGGCGGTGCAGTGCGCCATGACCTGCTGCTGGTGGACGCAGACCTCGGGGGCGACGCTGATCCACGTCTCCGCGGCGGCGTCCTCCAGCCGGACGCGGCCCGGCGGCCGCAGCGCGAGCGGATGCCCGGCGGGGACGATGAGGTCGAGCGCCTCCTCCAGCAGCGGTGCGCGGTCGAAGCGCGGGTCGTCGGGCGGCGGCATGTCCGGGGTGGGCTCGATGACCGCGATGTCGGTCTCCCCGGCGGCGAGCAGGCCGAGGGCCACCTCGGTGTCGCACTCGCGGACCTCGATCGCGAGGCCGGGGTCCTCGCGGGTCAGCGCGCCGGCGGCGGGGGCGATGAGCCCGCCCACCGCCGTCGTGAACCCGCACATCCGCAGGGGCCCGGTGGCGCCCGCGCGGTGCGACTCCAGCTCTGCGAGGGCCTCCTCCCACCGGGCCAGCAGGCCGTCCGCGTGCCCGATCAGCAGGTGCGCGGCCGGAGTCAGCCGGACCTTGCGGCCCTGCGGCTCCAGGAGCGGCACCTTCAGCTCCCGCGACAACTCGCGCAGCTGGTGCGACACCGCCGAGGGCGTGAGGTGCAGCGCCTCCGCCGCCGAGGTGACCGTGCCGTACTGGTGAACGAGCCGGAGCATGTGCAGGCGCCGCAGATCAATCATGCAACCATATTGCACGATCTACTGAGCAAATCTGAAATGGACGCCAACATTCGTCCGGTTGCAGACTGCAGTCATGACTCAGCACAGCACTCTCGTGTCCCGCCACATCACCAGCGAGGGCGTCGTCCTCTGGACGCGCTGCGAATGCGGCCGGCTGCGCATGGACCTCGTCCCGCACGGGGACGCGCCGCGCCTGACCGCGGGCCCCTGCCCGCACGCCGCCGGCGACCGCCGCTAGCCGAGCGTCACCTCGTAATGGAGCGTCCGGTAGTGCTTCATCCGGTGGAAGAGCGGCACCGCGAACCCCTGCAGGAACGGGTGCTTGCGGGCCAGCAGCCGCCGGATGGGCCGCGCCTCCTCCTCGGTGAGCAGCCGGACGCGGCCGTGCACCGCCGGGCCGGTGGGCTTCCCCTTGAAGGTGCTCGGAGCGATCTCCACCTCCGGGTTGCGCGCCAGCCGCTTGGTCTTGACCGCCTTGTCGTAGGTGCGGAAGTAGGCGTGGTCGCCGTCCACGACGATGTTGACGGGCGTCCCGACCGGCATCCCGTTCTTGCGGTAGGAGGTCAGCAGGACGGTCCGCTGCTTCCTCAGGCTCTCCAGCGTCTCAGTGGTGTTCATGTCCTCGAGACGGGATACCCGCCTCGAACGTGACATCACCGCAGAGCGGCCGCCTCGGCGGCGAGCTTGCGGACGCGGTCCCAGTCGCCGTCGCGGACGGCGTCCGCCGGGGTCAGCCAGGAGCCGCCGACGCAGCCGACGTTCTTCAGCGCCAGGTACTCGGCGGCGTTCCCCGGGCCGATCCCGCCGGTCGGGCAGAACCGGATCCCCGGCAGCGGCCCGGCGAGCGACTTCAGGTAGGCGGTGCCGCCCGCGGCCTCGGCGGGGAAGAACTTCATCGCCGTGATCCCGCCCTCCAGCAGCGCGATCGCCTCCGAGGCGGTCGCGACGCCCGGCAGGAACGGCAGGCCCGTCGCGGCCATCGCCGCCTGGAGCCGGGGCGTGCAGCCGGGGCTGACCAGGAACCGGGCCCCGGCCGCGGCCGAGCGCTCGGCGTCCTCGGGCCGGACGACGGTACCGGCGCCGACCACGGCGTCCGGCACCTCGGCGGCGATCCGGGTGATCGCCGCCAGGGCGGCCGGGGTGCGCAGCGTCACCTCGATCACCGGCAGCCCGCCCTCGACCAGGGCACGGGCCAGCGGGACGGCGGCCCCGGCGTCGTCCAGCACCACGACCGGGATCACGGGGGCGAGGTCGAGCAGCTCTTCGGCGGTCATGCGGGCTCCATGTCGGGCAGGCTCTGCGCGAGCCGGACGGCGGCGCCGACCAGGGCCGGGCCGGGGTGGACGATGAGGGCGGTCGGGATGGCGCGCACGTAGTCCTCGACGGGGGGCTTCCCCTCGAAGCGGGCGCGGAACTCGCTGGCGTGCAGGACGTCCACGATGCGCGGCAGGATCCCGCCGCCGAGGAGGACGCCGCCGCGGGCGCCGAGCGTGAGGGCGGCGTTCCCGGCGAGCGAGCCGAGCAGCGCGCAGAACATCCGCAGCGCCTCGACGCGGCGCGGGTCGTCGTCGCGGCGCTCGGTGATCTCCCGCGCGGTGAGGCCGGCGGCCGGCGCGCCGTCCAGCACCGACAGGTACCGGTGGATCCTGGCGAGGCCCGCACCGGACAGCAGGTACTCGGCGGTGGCCGCGCCCTTCTCGGCGCGCAGCAGCCGCGCCACCTCGATCTCCCGGTCGGTCGCGGCCGGGACATCGACCTGCCCGCCCTCCCCGGGCACCGGCACCCAGCCGTGCGGCGTCGGGACGAGCCCGGCGACGCCGAGCCCCGTGCCGGGACCGACCACCGCGAGCGGCGCCGCACCGGCGGGCGCGGGAGCACGCCCGCCGACGGCGACCAGGTCGTCCGGGCCGAGGCGCGGCAGGGACAGGGCGAGCGCCTCGAAGTCGTTGATGACGTCGAGGTGCGGCACGCCGAGATGGGCGCGCACCTCCTCCACACTGCCCCGCGGCCAGCCCGCGTTGGTCAGGTGGTACGTCCCGCCGCCGACGGGCCCCGCCACCGCCAGGCACGCGGCGGACGGCCGCACCCCGACCGCGGCGAGATACGCGGCGGCCGCCTCGGCGAGCCCCGGATACCCGGCGGTGGGCAGCGATCTCACCTCGGACGGGACGCCGCCCGGCCCGTCGAGCAGCGCGAACCGCGCGTTCGTCCCCCCGACGTCCGCGACCAGCCACACCCCGCTCATGCCTGCCTCCCGTGGGGGGCGACCCCCCACACCCCCCGGTTCGCTCCGCTCATGCCTGCCTCCCGTGGGGGGGCGACCCCCCACACCCCCCGGTTCGCTCCGCTCATGCCTGCCTCCCGTGGGGGGCGACCCCCCACACCCCCCGGTTCGCTCCGCTCATGTGAAGACCCCCGCACCCCGCTCGGCGGGCCCCACCGCGTCGCGGAACGCCTGGAACAGCTCGCGTCCCGTGCCGTAGGTCTGGCCGGGCGGCGGGGCCGCGGGCTCGCGCGCGGCGAACTCCTCGTCCGGGACGAGGACCTCCAGGACGCCACTGTCCGCGTCGAGCCGGACGATGTCGCCGTCGCGGACGCGGGCGAGCGGCCCGCCCGCGGCCGCTTCCGGCGACACGTGGATCGCGGCGGGCACCGCCCCAGAGGCGCCCGACATACGACCGTCCGTGACGAGGGCGACCCGGTGGCCGCGGTCCTGCAGGACCGACAGCGGAGGGGTCAGCCGGTGCAGCTCCGGCATCCCGTTCGCGCGCGGGCCCTGGTTGCGGACGACGGCGACCACGTCCCGGTCGAGCTCCCCGGCGGCGAACGCCTCCTGGAGCCGCTCCTGCGAGTCGAACACGCGGGCGGGCGCCTCGATCGTCCGGTGCTCCGGCTTCACCGCCGACACCTTGATGACCGCCCGCCCCAGGTTGCCGCGCACGGTGTGCAGGCCGCCGTGGGTGTCGAACGGGGCCGCGACGGGCCGCAGGACGTTCACGTCGCCCGACTCGGTGACGGTGCTCCGCCACTCGGCCTTGCCCGCCGCGTACTCGGGAACGTTCCGATACGCGGCGAGGGTGTCGCCGCCGACCGTCCGCGCGTCCTCGTGCAGGAGCCCCGCGTCGATCAGCTCGCCGATGAGGAACGCGGTGCCGCCCGCGGCGTGGAAGTGGTTCACGTCGGCGGTGCCGTTCGGGTAGAGGCGGGTCAGCAGCGGCGTGACCTTGGACAGCTCGTCGAAGTCGTCCCAGGTCAGCTCGATGCCCGCGGCCGCGGCCATCGCGACCAGGTGCAGCGTGTGGTTGGTGGAGCCGCCGGTGGCGAGCAGCGCCACGATGCCGTTGACGAACGCGCGCTCGTCCAGCAGCTCGCCGATCGGCGTGTACTCCTCGGCGAGGTTCGTCAGCTTCAGGATGCGGCGCCCGGCGGCCTCGGTCAGCGCGTCGCGCAGCTTGGTGCCCGGCGGGACGAAGCTCGCCCCCGGCAGGTGCAGGCCCATGACCTCCATGAGCAGCTGGTTGGAGTTCGCCGTCCCGTAGAAGGTGCACGTGCCGGGCGAGTGGTAGGACGCGGCCTCGGCGGCGAGGAGCTGCTCGCGGCCGATCTCCCCCGCCGCGTACCGCTTGCGGACCTTCGCCTTCTCCCCGTTCGGCAGCCCCGACGCCATCGGCCCGGCCGGGACCAGGATCACCGGCAGGTGCCCGAACGACAGGGCGCCGATCACCAGCCCCGGCACGATCTTGTCGCACACGCCGAGCAGCAGGGCCCCGTCGAACATGTCGTGCGACAGCGCCACCGCCGTCGCCATCGCCACCACGTCCCGGCTGAACAGCGACAGCTCCATGCCCGCGCGGCCCTGCGTGATGCCGTCGCACATCGCGGGCACGCCCCCGGCGAACTGCGCCGTCCCGCCCGCCGCGCGGATCGCGCCCTTCAGGATGTCCGGGTAGTCCTGGAGCGGCTGGTGCGCCGACAGCATGTCGTTGTACGCCGACACGATCGCGATGTTGGGCGTGACGTCGCCGCGAAGCCACAGCTTGTCCTGGACGCCGCACGCCGCGAACCCGTGCGCGAGGTTCGCGCAGCCCATGCCGCCGCGCACCGGACCCTCCGTCCGGGCGTCGCGGATCCGGCTCAGGTACGCGCCGCGCGCGGCGGCGCTCCGTTCGGCGACACGGCGGGTCACTGCCTCCAGCGCGGGATGTACGGGCATGGGACGCTCCAGACCAGGGGGAACTCTAGATCGCCAAGCTATCGGGACATAGGTCATCCGTTCAACCCCACTTATGAAGTTTGAATGACATAAGTCAGCAACTTCCGCCAACTAGACGCACTGAACGCCCGCGTGCTTGACTGGCCGGATGCCCCGCCCCGTCTCCCGTCCGTCCACGGCCGGCGACATGCTGAGCCTGATCCGCGAGGACGGCGTCGCCACCCGCGCCGCCCTGGGCCGCCTCACCGGGCTGTCGCGTCCCGCGGTCGCGTCCCGGGTGGCGGCCCTCGTCGCCGCCGGCCTCGTGGTGGAGCGCACCACCGGGCCGTCCACCGGCGGACGCCCCCCGGCCCGGCTGGAGTTCAACGCCGCCGGCGGAGCCGTCCTCGTCGCGAACCTCGGCCAGTCGCGCGGCCAGCTCGCCGTCTGCGACCTCGCCGGGACGATCATCGCCCGCGCCGACGGGCCGCCGGCCGAGACCTCCCCGGGCAAGACCCTCCCCCGCCTCCTGGACGAGTGGTCCGCCCTCCTCGCCTCGTCGGGCGTCGCCGAGGCGTCGCTCCGGGGCGTCGGCCTCGGCGTCCCCGATGCCGTCGAGCACGCCGCCGGCCGCTGGGACGCCGTGGAGATCGCCGCGCCCATCGCCGACCGCTTCGGCGTCCCCGCCTACCTCGACAACGAGGTCAACGCCGCCGCGCTCGGCGAGCACCAGGCCCACCCCGGCGTCGGCGACCTGCTGTTCGTCAAGGTCTCCACCGGCATCGGCGCGGGCGTCATCGCGGGCGGCCGCATCCAGCGCGGCGCCCTCGGCGCGGCCGGCGAGATCGGCCACGTGCCCGTCCCGTCGCCGCTGGAGGCGCCCTGCCGCTGCGGCAACGTCAACTGCGTCGAGGCCATCGCCGGCGGCACCGCCCTCCTGGCCCGCTCGCCCGCCGACGACCTCCCCGCCCTCGCCGCGCTGGCCCGCTCCGGCGACCCCGCGACCGTCGCCCTCCTGCGCGACGCCGGCCGCCGCATCGGCGAGGTCGTCGCGACCGCCGTCAACCTGCTGAACCCCGCCGTCGTCGTCCTCGGCGGCGACCTGGTCGGCGCCGACGAACCCCTGATCGCGGGCCTCCGCGAGACCGTCTACCAGCGCTCCACGGCCCTGGCGACCCGCACATTGCGCATAGAGCCGAGCCGCCTGGGCGAACAGGCGGGCCTGAAGGGCTGCGCGGCGATGGTCCTCGACAACATCCTCTCCCCCGAAGCCATAGACACCGCACTCCACTAGCCACACCCCGAATCGCGCAGGTCGACGCCTTTCGGAAGCCCGGGCGCCGACGCTTTTGCGCGCACCGTCCACGGAAAGCGAATCACCTCGGTACGGTAAGCGGCACGACAGCATCAACTGAACGCCGACTTCTCAGTGAGAAATGCTGTCACTCAGAGTCCGCGAGCAGATCTGAGGTGGTCCAGTGCCGGACGTCCCGACGCCGCGATCCGTCCGCCAGACCGCCGAGCAGATGAGCCGCACTGACCGGCTGTCAACTCCCGGGGCGCGGTGGCTGCTGCCACTCCGGGCGGGGGTGGCCCTCGTCATCGCCTGCGGCGCCGCCCTCCTCGTCTGGGCGGTCTTCTTCTCCGCGGAGGACGGGCCGGACCTGCCGCACGAGGGGAAGGCCGGGCAGGAGGTGACGGACGGCACCGTCATATACCGGCTGACCCGCGTCCGCTGCGGGCTCCGGTCGCCGCCGGGCGCTCCCGGCGAGAAGCCGGACAACGGGCAGTTCTGCGAGCTCACTCTGGACGTCCGCAACCCGGGCGGCTCGCCCGCGTCATGGGACGCCCGCCTGGCCGCCGGGAACGCGACCTACGCTCCGGAGTGGCACCTCGAACAGAACGACGCCAAGGCGCTCACCGGCCGCACTGAAGCGGACGAGCATCGTACGGGGCGGCTGGTATTCGACATCGCGCGATCCGCGGACCCGGTGGAATTGACGATAGGGGTCGGCCTGTCGGGCGACGCCGGGGCACGCATCTCACTTTGACCGGGGCACCGCCGACAAGCCGGCGAGCGCCACGGTTCTGATCCGTGAAGGGGTCAGCGTTCGCGGTTCTTGTAGAGCTTCGGCTTCTTCGACTTGCCGGGGAAGACGACGATGAGGTGCTTCTCTGCGGGCGGCTCAGGTGCGAACGTCTCGGGTTCGCCGCGACCCCGGACGTACACGCGGACGCGGTAGGGCCCCGGACCCGCGGCGGTGATGACCGGGAAGTCGCTCGGGGCGTCCATCGAGCCGGCCTTGGCGCGTCCGTCCGGGCTGTCGAATCCGACCTCGGCGACACGCTCCCAGCCTTCGAGGGCGGGCGGCGGCGCCTTCCGGTAGGCGCGGACGGTCAGGCACAGCGAACCCTGCGTACCGGTGATCACGGTGACGGACCGGCCGTCGGTCCCGACCAGCCCGTTCTCGATCGCCGCGTCGAAGGAATCGCCCGAGCCCCCGACGAAATAGCTGCCGCTCTCGCCGCCCGACATGATGTCCGTGGCCTCCGTGACGGGTTTCGGGCCCTCCGGCGCGGTGCGCTTGCAATACGCCCTCTGCCGTTCGCGCTCGCGCTTGTACCGCGCCAGCATCGCCGCTGACTTCTGCTCCTGTTCGCGCATATCCGCCGCCGCCCGTCTGGGGCAGAGGTAGGCCATTTCGGCGGTGGAAGGCCAGCGGGCGCCGGGGCGCCCGGGAGTCGTCCGCGGTCGCGGCCTCTGGCCGAGGCAAGCGCGCCTTCCCATCTCGAGTAGAACGCCGTCGGGCACCGTCGCCTTGGGAGACGGCGCGTCGAGGGGCATGTACGGGGAAGCGCCTCGGATGGAGCACAGGTAGGCGAGTTGCCTCTCCCGTTCCGGCATGCTCTCAACGGTCGGCACCAGCGTTTGCGAGGCTGCCAATCTCCGGGGCGGAACCTTGCGGCAGTCCCCCCAATCGGCCATCACCGGTTGAGGGGTCCTCTGGTCGCCGGCCGCACCCAGCACGAGCCCGCCCACCAGGACCCCGGCCACGGCGCGCACCATCCAGCGCCCCGGACGGTAGACCGCCGCCAAGAGGAGGGCGACGAGCACGATCCGGCCCGTCCACCACGCGATCTGCCGGCCGGGCCAGGGTGTGAGCCACAGGTCGGTGCACGCCTCTCCCCATTGGGCCAGGTCATAGCCGAACATCAGCGGGTGGGCGAGATACACCGGGGCCAGAATGGCCAGGGCGGCCCATCCCGCCGCCCGCCGCTTTGTCACCACCCACATCAGGAACGCCGGAACGACGACCAGGTAGGGCGCGGCACTGATTTTCAGGAACCCCGGAAGCTGCACCACGTCCGTTTGATGTAACCAGGCGGTGCACTGGCCAGGGGAAAGAATGGCCCCGAAGCCGTACCCTTTCCGCTGGCGGCCGAGCATCCTGAAACCGGCGTCAAGAGCGAGAGGCACCGCGCTCAGCGCGAGCGCGGCCGCCCACAGAATCGATTCCGTCCGCCGGCTCCATCGCAACATGATCGAGAACCATAGCGCCGGCCGCACCGATGGTGCGGCGTCACCACCCGGCCGGCGCGTCCGCCACTAAACTGATCGGGAAGCGTCAATTGAATGGTCGAGGGGTGCGCGCATGGGGTCGATCGTCCCGTACGGGTCCAGCAGTCCCGAGGTACGGCGCGGAAGCGGGGCGATCGCGCGGGCCGCCGCTCCCCTCCACAGGCCGGGCGAGATGGGCCTGGACGGCGGACGGCTCCGCGAGGAGTGCTGGCCGACGGTCGGAGAGGGCACCCGGGCCCGCCTCGCCGAACTGTCCGGCGCCCCCATCGACTGGTTCGCCCGGGAGGACGGGTCGAGCGGCGACGGGCGCTGCTACGCCGTGACATTGGGCGAGGCCGGGCTGTCCATCGCGGAGCCGCGGGTGAACACCGAGCACCGCCCGGTGTACGCGATCACCTCGTTCCAGTTCGCGCCCGGCTCGCTCCGCCACGTCCGGGTGGATCACCGCCCGCCGCCGTACATGGCCGGCGGCGGGCCGTCGTCCGGCGGTGCCGCGACGCCGCCCGACATCGGCCTCGGCGATGCGGCCAGAGGTGTTCTCGGCAACCTCCCGCCGCAGGCCCAGGAACTGCTGCAGGCACCGTTCACGCCCCAGCGGAAGGTGCTCCGCCATAACTGGTACTACGAGGGCTTCGACCACCGGCTCGACGCGTTCGTGTTCTACCTCGCGGGCGCGAAGGACGTGACGTTCACGACCGGCACCAAGATCGTCCCGGCCGGGCACACCGACGCCACCGCGCACTGGTCGCTGACCTGCTACCGCGCCTCGGTCGCCCGCCGCATCGGCCGTTGATCTCCACCGACCGGGCGGGAGGACGTCTCCGGCACCGTCCGGTAACGGTCACCGGGACGCGGCCCATCGGGGGCACGCTCGGCGACTACGCTGATCAAGTCTCGTCACCGCGTGGTCAGGGAGGGACACAGCCCGTGCTTCCGATGGTCTCGTCCGGTTCCGGCGACTCCGGGGTGCGGAGCGGCGGGTAGCGGTGCGCGGGCAGTTCACCGAGCTGGACGGGCACGACGCCTACGAGCTGCTGGGCATCGCCCCGGGCGCGTCCCCGAAGGAGATCAAGCGGGCGCACATCGCGCTCGTCCGCAAGCACCACCCGGACCGGTTCCAGGACGAGCGCGCCAAGGCGGAGGGCGCCGAGCGCACCCGGCTCATCAACGCCGCCCGCGACGTCCTCCTCAACCACCGCGCCTCGTACGACGCCGCCCGCCGTCCCCCGGAGCCCGAGCCCGACGAGGAGCTCATCGAAGATCCCTGGGACACGGCGGCGAGCACGGCACCGCCCGACCCCTGGGCGACGGCCGCGGCTGGCGCACCCCAGCCCGGTCCCTGGGACACGGCCGCGGCGGGCGCACCCCACCCCGGCCCTTGGACGCCCACCGCACCCGGGCCTCCTCCCCCGCCCCGGGTCAGGCACATCCACCACTACCACCCGACCACCCCGCGCCGCGGAGCGTACAAGGCCGGCATCGGCTGCGCGGTCTTCGTCTTCGTGTGCTGGGCCCTGATCGTCGGCACGGTCGTGATCACATCGCTCCGCCCCGACGGCCCCGAGGCCGAAACGTCCGTGCACGACGACCTGGCGGGTACCTGGACCGGGACCGTCCAGGACCGCTACGGCCGCCGCGCGAAGTGGGCCGTCGAACTGAAGCTGAAGAAGGGCGAGCGCGTCGGCGAGGTGCGATACCTCAAGGGCAGATGCGCCGGAAAGGCCGTCCCTGTCTCCTACGCCGGGAAGTCCCTCATCATCCGGACGGACTTCCCCGACGGGCAGTCCTCGTGCGACGTCGGCGACATCACTCTGACCAGGCGCAAGGACGGCAAGGCCGACATCGTGTACTACGCGTCCAACCAGAAGACGAAGAGGACGACCGGCGTCCTGCGCCACCCCGATTAGCCCGCCACGGTCAACTTGTAATTGACCGCCGTGCGGAAGTCTCCACTGCGCCCGCGAATGGCGACCTTGTGCGGGCCCGCCGCCAACGGCGGAATGACTCCCCAGAGCCCGCATCCGTATGCCCGGACGGTTCCCTCATCGCTGGCGGGGTTACCGGCGACCCCGACGATCGTGATGGGCGTCGCCGACCACCGCTTCAAGGGCACGCTCTTCCCGTCCAAGGTGATCCTGCCCGCGGCACCTCGCATGAACGCCGCGCAGTCGGCCTTGGAGCCGCGCTGATTGACGACCGGCGCGACGATCGTCCGGCCCGCCGGAACCTCGCAGGTACGCGACACGGCCCCGCCGAACGTCCCCGCCAGGAACCAGAGGCCGTCGGGCTGCTCGGCGGCACAGAACTCGCCCGTCGTGTCCTCCACGGGGTTGCGCCCCGAGGGCGAACCGGCGGCCCAGCTCCACCAGGCCCCCTGCGCCTTCCCGGGCCCCAGGTCCACGGACGCGCTCGGCGAAGGCGGCGCGCTCTCCGTCGCGGTCTCCGCCTCGGCCGAAGCCGAGACACCGTCCGGCTTCTCCTCGGCACACCCGGCGACCAGCCCTAACACGACCAGCGCAACCACAACTCGCCCAGTGATCATCGCCGCAGATTAGCGCAGACCCGATCTTCACGAGACGCCGATGCCCATCGCAGCCGCAGGGAACGACGCCCGGGGATCGCGAGTCTCGCCAAAGGCGAAGCCGCGCCGCACCTGCGGGACGGGCTCGTAGCTCACGCGGTACTGGATCAGCGGGCGTCGCGGCGGGCCTGGCGGCGGGCGCCCTTGGCTCGGGTGGCGGCGTGGCGGCGGTTCAGGGCCGGGTCCGCGCTCGTCGGTCTGCGGCGGCGGGTCGTCTGGGCCGTCATCGTCTCCGGGGCCGGGGCTCCCGGTCGGGGCGGGGGCGTCCCGGACGCGGTGGCGGCGGCGATGCGCTCGGCCTTCAGTTCGGCCGCGCTGCGGCGGGCGGCCCTGGCCAGGTACCAGCTCACGCGGGCCAGAGCGTCCTCGAACACCTCGGCCTTCTGGGCGTTGCGCCGGTTCTTCGGGCGGGCCTTGCCTCGTCCGCCGTACTGCTCGACGCGGGCGCTCGCGGTGCGCCGGTACTGCTTGCTGTACTTGTCGCGGGCCCGGCGGATCCGTGTGTGCAGGTCCGCGAGGCCGTCCTCGTCCAGGCGGGTGAGTTCGGCGGTCTCCGTCTCCCGGACGAGGGCCGTCTCGGGCTCGTTGAGCGAGTTCAGCAGCGCCTTCATCGGCCCTCCAGGCGGTCGGTGCGCGCTTTCGAGCGTCGCACGGACCTCGCCAAAGGCGGGGACGAGGGACTCCCAAAAACGGCAAAGCGCCACATCTTATTGACCTCAGGTTTTGTTGAGGTTCTAGCGTGGCGACATGGTCAACGAAGTGGATGGAGTGCGGGTCGCGGTGCTCGGGCTCGGCGAGATGGGATCCGCGCTGGCGGGGGCACTGCTGGACGGCGGGCATCCGACGACCGTCTGGAACCGCACGAAGGGCAAGGACGAGGCGCTGGTCGCCAGGGGCGCGGTTCGCGGCGCGAGCGTCAGGCAGGCCGTCCAGGCCGCGGACGTCGTCGTGATCAACGTGAAGGGCGCGGCGAACGTCCGAGAGCTGCTGGAGCCCGCCCGGGACGTGCTCGCCGGGCGCGCCGTCGTCAACCTCAGTGACGGGACGTCCGAGGAGGTCAGGACGGTCGCCGGCTGGGTCGGCGAGCGGGACGCGGAGTACCTGCACGGGCAGATCATGACCATCGCGCCGGGCGTCGGGCATCCCGACGCGACGGTCTTCTACGGCGGCGCGGCGGGCGTGCACGAGCGGTACCGGGAGATGCTCGGGCTGCTCAGTGGTCATGCGCCGCTGGTGTCAGACGACCCGGGTGTCGCCGTCCTCTACGGGATGGCCGTGCACGGGACGATGTGGGGTCTCCTCAACGGGTTCCTGCATGCCGCCGCCGCGCTGGGGGACGCCGGCGTCGAGCTCAAGCAGTTCCTCGCGCACGCCGATAAACCGATGGCGGCGCTGTGGGGCTTCCTGCCGTCGATCGCCGAGGAGGTCGACCAGGCGAGTTACGCGACCCCGTTCGGTGCGCTGCGGCATCACCTGCCGTCGGTCGAGGACCTCGTCCGGGAGAGCCGTGACCGCGGCATCGACGGCGAGCTGCCCGAGTACACGCTCTCGCTCGTCCGGAAGGCGCTGGAGCAGGGCCATGGGGACGACGGCTACTCGCGTCTGGTGGAGCACTTCCGGGGGTGAGGTCAGGCCGCCTGCGCCTCGCGCGCCGTGGCGCGGCGGGCGAAGGCGCCGATCTCCTTGATGGCGACCAGGCCCTCGCGGGAGATGTCGGCGAACACCTGGAAGACGTGGGCCTGCCCCTCCCAGATCTGGAGGGTGCACGGGACGCCGGCGGCGCCGAGGCGCTCGGCCATCAGTTCGGCGTCGGCGAGGATCACCTCGATCGCGCCCGCCTGGATCAGGACGGGCGGCAGGCCGCCGAGGTCGGCGTGCACCGGGGAGAGCCACGGGTCGGTCGGATCGGCGCCGGGGAAGCAGGTGTGGACCATGTCCCACATGCGCTTCGCGGGGATGTACGGGTCGATCGCGGCGTTCGCGTGGGCGATCTTGGGGTCGATGTCCAGGTCGGCGAAGGGCGACAGGGTGGCGATCCCGGCCGGGCGGGGCAGGCCCGCGCGGAGGGCGTGCAGCGGCGCCATGAAGGCCAGGTAGCCGCCCGCGGAGTCGCCCGCGACGACGATGTCCTCCGGGTCGCGGGTCGTCAGGAGCAGGCGGTAGGCGTCGACGCAGTCGTCGATGGTCGTCTGGATCGGGACGCGCGGCTGCATCCGGTAGGCGACCGACAGCACGGGCATGCCGGCGGCCTGGGAGATGCGGGCGATCATGCGGCGGTGGGTGCGCAGCCCGCAGGCGACGAAGCCGCCGCCGTGGAAGTAGAGGATCGCCTGGCGGGAGTCCATAGACACGCCGGGGCCGCGGACCCATTCGGCGGCGCAGCCGAGCCCCTGCACCTTGGTGACCTTCGTGCCGCGCGGCGGCACCAGCAGGACCGCGCCGAGGTCCAGGAGCGGGGCGAAGCGCAGGGTGTGCGGGGTCCACGGGAGGCGTTCGATGAGCGGGCGCACCAGCCGGCGCATGAGCCGCGCGGCCACCCGCGCGCTCCGGCCGCATCCCGCGCGTTCCTCGATGACCGGTGCGACCGCCATAGACCGTTCCTCCCGTCGCGTCGGACGGGAGCATACCAAGTAAGTGCTTGGGTGCCTATGGGTGGAGGGCCTCGTCCGGCGGGCCCGTGGCCACGCCGGTGAAGCGGACGGTGAGGCCCTCGCGTTCGGGGGCGCAGCAGTAGGGGCCCGCGGTCGCCGCCACGCCGGGCGGGAACGGGGCGAGGCGGATCATCTGCCAGGGGTCGTCGCCCGCGCGCGCCCGGATCGTCACGGCGTCGCCGGAGCGGCTGGCCCGGAGCGTCACCTCACGGCCGTGCCACGGGACGGGCGCGGACGACCAGTCAGAGACCGTGCGGGTGACCACGGCGCCCAGTTGCAGCTCACCGTCGCAGTACTCGACGCCCGCCTTGATCCAGGTCTCCTCGTCCAGGCGCACGAGCAGGCCCGCCTGGTCGAACTGCCGGTCGTAGTCGGCGACGAAGGAGACCTCGATCGCCGCCTCGGGGCCGAGCGGCGCCAGCAGGGCGTGG
Source organism: Actinomadura meyerae (assembly GCF_900188445.1). Lineage (GTDB taxonomy): Bacteria > Actinomycetota > Actinomycetes > Streptosporangiales > Streptosporangiaceae > Spirillospora > Spirillospora meyerae. Next base: position 141,459 of record NZ_FZOR01000007.1, on the reverse strand, counting down.
CCGCCGTCGCGGTCGTAGCCGTAGGACGTGGTCCGCCAGAAGTCGCTGCCCTTCGCGGCGGTGACGAGCAGGGCGCCGCCGTCCTCGACGGCGGCCGGGGGCGGGTTGAGCCATTCGCCGGAGATCACGACCCGGAATCTACGGGAGTGGTGGGGTTAACTCCACCCTCCGTCCTGGACCTTTCCTCCGGTTTTCATGGTGCTGGGCCCAGTGCCCGCCGAACTGTCGGACGCGAAGGTTGTGATGGGCACGAGAGAACCGGCACGGGAGGGCATGATGGCGGGCACGGTGGCGCTAGGGGCGATGCGGGGGAGGGTGCGGCCGCTGCTCACCGAGGCCGGGCTACTGGTCGTGCTGTTCGCGTTCTACAAGTACGGACGGACGCTGATCGAGCAGGGCCCCGGCGAGGCCATGTCGAACGCCGAGTGGCTGTGGCGCTTCGAGCGGTCGTGGCTCCCGAGCGAGGTGGACGTCCAGCAGTGGGCGCTCGGCTGGGACCACACCGCGTTCCTCGCCAACCTCTACTACGTCGGCGTCCACTTCCCCGGGACGGCACTGCTGCTGATCTGGCTCTTCGTCCGGCACCGGCCGTCCTATGCGAGGGTGCGGAACGAGCTGGTGGTGCTGACGGCGGCGGGCCTGGCCGTGCACATGCTCTTCCCGCTGGCGCCGCCCCGGCTCGCGGGCATCGGCGCGGTCGACACGATGCTGACCGTGGGGCCGTCCGCCTACCCGGCGGCGGCTGACGGGATCGCCAACCAGTACGCGGCGATGCCCTCCCTGCACATCGGCTGGGCGCTGCTCGTGGCGGTCGCGGTGGTCCGGGTGTCGCGGAGCCCCTGGCGGTGGGTGGTCGCGCTGCACGCACCGGTCACGGTGTTCGTGGTGGTCGTGACCGCGAACCACTACTGGACGGACGGGATCGTCGCCGCGCTCCTGCTCGCCGGAGCCATGGCGCTGGTTTCCGTCGCGGGGCGGGTGCGGCAGGGTGGGGTGCATGCCGCCGCCGACGCACACACCGCCGCCAACGCACACGCTGCTGCCGACACATACGAGTACCGAGGTGCCGGACGTCCCCGTGGCCCTGTTGCCGGTGGGGAGCTTCGAGCAGCACGGGCCGTTCCTCCCGCTCGCGACGGACACGGTGATCGCCTGCACGCTCGCGGCGGAGATCGCGAAGACCCATCCGGTGCGGACGCTCCCGCCCGTGACGATCTCGTGCTCGCATGAGCACGCCGGCTGGCCCGGGACGGTGAGCATCTCGGCGGCGACCCTCCACGCGGTGGTGCGGGACGTCGCCGAGTCGCTGCGCCGGGCGGGGGTGCCGAAGCTCGTGCTGGTCAGCGGGCACGGCGGCAACTACGTCCTGGGCAACGTCGTGCAGGAGGCCCACGGCGACATGGCGCTGTTCCCCGGGTTCGACGACTGGGAGGACGCGCGGCGCGCGGCGGGGATCGAGACGTCCGGGGAGAGCGACATGCACGCCGGGGAGCTGGAGACGTCGATCCTGCTGCACGCCCACCCGGAGCTGGTCCGGGACGGGTACGCCACCGCCGACCATCTGGCCGACGACCGGCGGCACCTCCTGACGGCCGGGATGGCCGCCTACACCGGGTCGGGCGTCATCGGGCGGCCCTCACTGGCCCGCGCCGGCAAGGGCCGGGACGCGCTGCGGCACCTTGTCGCGGCGTTCGGGGACGTCCTCGCGGTGCTTCAGCAGCAGGGCCGCGGCGCCGGGCAGGCACGCGACGAGGCTCAGCACCCCGTAGACGACGGAGACGGTCAGGCCCTGCGCTGAGCCGAGCCCGGCGGCGCCGAACGCCAGGGCGAGGACGGCCTCGCGCGGCCCCCAGCCGCCGACGTTGATCGGCAGCACCATCACCAGCAGCGCCAGCAGCAGGAGCGGGAGGAGCTGGACGAGCGGAGCCGTCGCGCCGACCACGCGGGCCGCGACGACGAACAGCGCCAGATGCCCCGCCAGCGCCGCGACCGACAGGCCGACGATGCCGGGCCAAGCGCGCGCGGCGGCGCGCAGGTCGGCGAAGGTGGACGCAAGGGCCGGGTGCCTCCAGCGCCCGAGGACAAGGAGCAGTACAAGGACGACCCCCACGGGGATGAGCGCCGGAGCCATCGCCGACAGCAGAGCCGGATGGACGAGCAGGGCCGCGAGACCCGCGACGATGGCGACGGCCTGGCCGGCGGTCCGTTCGAGGAACACGGCCCGGACCCCGCGGGCGACGTCGCCCGACCGGTGCCCGTGGCTCACCGCCCTGTGGACGTCCCCCAGAACACCGGCCGGCAGCACCGCATTGAGGAACTGGGCCCGGTAGTAGTCCGTGATGGCGCCGGACATGGGCAGGTGCAGGCCGACGCGCCGCGCGACCAGCCACCAGCGGGCCGCGCTGAGCGTCGTGGTCAGCAGCCCGAGGGCGAGGGCCGCCGCCACGGAGGCGGCGTCGATGGCATGGAGCGCCGCCACGAAGGCGTCCGTGCTGTGCCACCACAGCAGCGCGCCGAGGATGCCCAGCCCGATCGCCATGCGGCCCCACGGCCACAGCTTCTTCACGCCTGCCCCCCGGGAACGGCGAGCAGGTCGACGTGGCGGACCTCGACGGTGAGCCGGTCCTCGGCGCAGGCGGCGAGGCGGCGGCTCAGGTAGTCGTCCGCGAACGGCGCGAGGCCGGGGTTCTGCTCGACGGCGGCGCCGACCCAGCCGCGCAGCCACGCGGCGATCAGCGCGGACTGCCCGGGGCCGAGCCGCCACGGGCTCGGGCGGGTGACGACGGTGGCGCCGCGCCGCCCGAACGCCTTGGTCGCGGCGGTGACGGCGTCGGGCCCGAGCAGCCCGCCGCGCCGCTGGTGGGCGTCGAAGGCGGCGGCGTACTCGTCGTCGAGCGGCTCGGACGGGGTGAGCCGGACGCGGCCGACGACCGACAGGGTGAGCAGCACCGGGCAGCCGGCCGCCGCCGCGATCGCCTCGACCTCCGCGGCGGTGAGCACGTCCAGCAGCGCGGACGCGGCCACCAGCGACGCGCCGACCAGGTCGGACGCGCGCAGGTCGGCGATGGCGCCGGTGCGCGTCTCGACCGTGGCGGGCGGCCCGTCGGCGGTGGCGAAGGAGCTTTCGCGGGCGCGGTCGAGCAGCGCCGGGTCCCGGTCGAGCAGGATCCAGTGCTGCGGGCCGCGCAGCCGCCCGGACAGCCAGCGGCCCAGGGAGCCGGTGCCGCAGCCGAGGTCCCAGATGACCAGCGGCCCGTCCGCCGGCAGCGCCGCCCGGAGCGGATCCAGCAGCTCACCGGCCCGCGCGGCGGCGTCGGCCTCCTCCCGCAGCGCCAGCCACGACGGCGCGTAAGGGGACGCTCCGTCACGCCCCTCTGGCGGGTTCGTCGCGATGCCTTCACTTCCCTCGATCATGGGCGCGCCTCCCTGCGCAGCCGGGACAGGACGGTGGCCATGCGGCGGGCGGTGTCGTCCCAGCCCGGCAGCATGGTGCGGCGCAGCCGTGCGGCGGCGCGGAGCCGGCCCCGCAGGTCGGGGTCGACGAGCCAGCGGCGCAGCGCCGTGGCGAGTGCCTCGGGGTCGCCCGGCGGGACGAGCAGGCCGGGGACGGCCCCGGCCGGGTCCCAGCCGAGCGCGTCGGGCACGCCGTCCGCCGAGGTCGCGATGACCGGGATGCCGCGCGCGAGCGCCTCGGTCACGACCATCCCGAACGTCTCGGCGCGGGACGCGAGGACGAGCGCGTCGGCGGCGGCGTAGGCGTCGTCCAGCCGCTTGCCGGTGAGCGGCCCGGCCAGTTCGACCCGGCCGGCGAGCCGGTGCCGGCCGATCAGGCGGCGCAGCCGCGTCACGTGCTCGGGGTCGCGGGTGAGCGGACCGGCGCATTCGCAGTGCCACGGCAGGTGCGCAAGGGTGGCGAGGGCCTCCACCAGGACGTCGTGGCCCTTGCGCGGGGTCACCGACGCCACGCACAGCAGGCGGGTGGCGCCGTCGGTGCCGGACGCGAGCGGCGCGGGGTCGGTGCCCGGCGGGACGGCGTGGACGCGGGACGGGTCGAGGCCGTGGTGGGCGATGAGGTGGTCCTTCGCCCACGGGCTGGTCGCGACGACCGCGGCCGCCGCCTCCAGGACCTTGCGCTCGCCCGCGTTGAGATCGTCCTGTCCGGGCTCGTCCGCCAGGGGGAGGTGCACCAGGACCGCGAGCCGCAGCCGGCCCGCCTCGGGGACGACGATCTCCGGTACCCCGCACGCGACCAGGCCGTCCAGCAGCACGGCGGCGCCATCCGGGAGCGAGGCGAGGGAGCGGGCGAGCGCGGTCCGCGCCGGCTCGTCGGGGCGCGGCCACGACCCCGGCACCTGGAGCATCCGGACGGGCCGCCCGGACGCCGCCAGCTCCTCCCCCACCCGCCGGTCGTACCGGTTGCCGCCGCTCGGGGCGGTGTCGTCGTCGATGTCGCCGGGGACGACGAACGGGATCTCCGGCGCGGTCATAGGTCCCGCTCGTAACTGGCCCAGGCGACGTGCGACTCGTGCAGCGTCACCGTGATGCCGGACAGGCCGCGCGCGTTCTCGCCGAGCGCGCCCGCGTGGACGCGGTCGGCGAGCCGGTCGGCGATGACCTTGGCGAGGAACTCGGTCGAGGTGTTCAGGCCCGCGAAGTCCGGCTCGTCGTCCAGGTTGCGGTAGTTCAGCCCGCCCAGGACCTCGCCGAGCGCGCGGGTGGCGAGCCCGATGTCGACGACGAGCCCGTCGGTGTCCAGGTCGGCCCGGCGGAACGTCGCGTCCACCACGTAGGTCGCGCCGTGCAGCCGCTGCGCGGGCCCGAAGACCTCGCCGCGGAAACTGTGCGCGATCATCACGTGGTCGCGGACGGTAATACCGAACAAGAAGCCCTCCTCAGTAGGCGACTCAGTTGGCGACTCAGACTCGAATGACGACTCAGTAGACGATCCGGTGGCACAGGGCGGGCAGCCTCCCGGCCGCCAGCGCGGGCATGATCCGCGGCAGCTCCGCGAAGGTGCTCTCCCCCGTGACCAGCGCGTCGAACGCGGGGTTCGCGAGCAGCCGCAGCGCGAGCGCCAGCCGGTCGGCGAAGCTCCGGCTCGCCCGCCGGGCCGGCGGCACCGCGCCGACCTGGCTGCCCCGGACGGTCAGCCGCCGCGAGTGGAAGAACTCGCCGAGCGGGACGCTGACCTTCCGGTCGCCGTACCAGCTCAGCTCGACGACCTGCCCGTCCGGGGCGAGCAGCTCCAGCGACCGGGCCAGCCCCGCCTCGGTCGCGCTCGCGTGGACGACGAGGTCGCAGCCGCCCGCCGCCCGCTCGGGCGAGGCGAACTCCACGCCGAGCGCCTCCGCGACGGCGAACCGGGACGGATCGGTGTCGACCAGCTGGACGCGGCATCCGGGGAACCCGGCGAGGACCCCGGCGACCGAGCAGCCGACCATCCCGGCGCCGACCACGGCGACGCGGTCGCCGACCAGCGGCGGCGCGTCCCACAGCGCGTTCACGGCGGTCTCGACCGTGCCCGCCAGGACCGCCCGCTCCGGCGGCACCCCGTCCGGGACGGGGGTGACCGCGCCCGCCGGGACGACGTACCGGGTCTGGTGCGGGTAGAGGCAGAACACGGTGCGCCCGGCCAGCTCGGCGGGGCCCTCCTCGACCACGCCGACGTTGAGGTACCCGTACTTGACCGGGCCGGGGAACGTCCCGTCCTGGAACGGCGCCCGCATGATCGCGTGCTGGCTCGGCGGGACGCCGCCGCGGAACACGATCGCCTCCGTGCCCCGGCTCACGCCCGAGAACAGCGTGCGGACCAGCACCTCCCCCGGCCCCGGGTCGGGCAGGACGGCCTCGCGGATCTCCCCCTTACCGGGCGACAGGATCCAGAAAGCGCGCGTGTCGCGCCGCATCCCCGCTCCTCCCCCGAGTCGCACCCGCAGTCTCCACCGGGCCCGCGGTCTCCACCGGGCCCGCCGCCTCCGCCGGGCCGGCCGTCTCCGCCGCGGCCGCCGCCTCCCGGCCGCGCCGCGCGGCCAGCCACCGCACGTCCCGGCCGAACGACCACAGCAGCAGCGCCAGCGCCGCCGCCACGAGCAGCTCCGCGTGCGGGACGACGCCCGCCGCGGCCACCACCAGCGCCACGCCCTGCACGACGGCCACGGCCTTGCGCGCGATGCTCGGCCGCAGGTCGGCGCGCAGCCACGGCGCGGCCCAGGCCGCCGCGCCGAACGCGTACCGCATCGCGCCGATCGCGAGGACCCACGGCCCCGCGGTCCGGGCGACCTCGACGCTCAGCACCAGCACCAGGAAGGCGTCGGTCTCCATGTCGAACCGCGCGCCGAGCCTGGACGCCGTGCCGGTGCGCCGGGCGACCTGCCCGTCCACCCCGTCCAGGACGAGCGCCGCCGTCGCCGCCGCGACCAGCGCCGCCGCATGCCCGCCACCGGTCAGATGCCCCGCGACCAGGGCCGTCACACCCCCGGTCAGCACGACCCTCGCCAGGGTCACGTGGTCGGCCGGCCCGAGCGCGCGGCGGTGCCGGAACGCCCGCGCGAGCAGAGCCCACGAGGCCAGCGCGTATCCGCCGCCCACGGCCAGGCCCGCGTGGCCGGGGCGGAGCACCGCCAGCAGCGCCAGCTGCGCCGCGGCCGCGAGCGCCAGCTCGGGTCCCCGGGTGAGCCGGGGGCGGCGCGGCAGCGCGAGCGGCACCCGCACGGGCGCCGGCGGGCGCGTCAACGTCATCGGCCGCGTCATCAGCGCACCTCGCTGACCGGCGCCCCGTCGACGACGGCGCCGCGGGCGGGGGTGTCCAGCTGCGGCAGGTCGTGGCCGAGCCGGTCGCGCTTGGCGGTCAGGTAGCGGATGTTGTCGTCGCTGACCGGGACGAGCAGCGGCACCCGCGCCGCGACGGCGACGCCGTAGGACTCCAGCGCGCTGACCTTGTCCGGGTTGTTCGACATCAGCCGCACCGCCCGGACGCCGAGGTGCCGCAGGATCCGCGCGGCGGGCCCGTAGTCGCGGACGTCCACCGGCAGCCCGATGGCGGTGGCGGAGTCGACGGTGTCCAGGCCCTGGTCGTCCTGCAGGATGTGGGTGCGGACCTTCGCGACGAGGCCGATCCCGCGCCCCTCGTGCCCGCGCAGGTAGACCAGGACGCCCGCGCCCTCCCGGACGATCGCGTCCAGGGCCGAGCCGAGCTGGTCCCCGCACTCGCAGCGGGTCGCGCCGAAGATGTCGCCCGTCATGCACTCGGAGTGCATCCGGACCAGCACGTCCTCGCGCCCCCGCACGTCGCCGCGGACCAGCGCCATGTGCTCGTGCCCGTCGACGGGGTCCCGGAAGGCGACGGCGCGGAACACGCCCCGCCGGGTCCTGAGGTCCGCCTCCGCGATGTCCTTCTGGTCGATGCCCTGCTCGTGCATCGCTCCCCTTCCTCGGCTCCGCAATCACCTCTGGTACGTGGCGACCGCACCCGGTGGTTGCGTCCCTGAACGGTCCGTACAACCGGTGGCACGCAGGGGAGGCTCCGCAGGGTTCAGCCTAGGCGCGCGCGGACCACCAACTCGTGAAGGGCACGGCGGTTCGCCGGCGCTTCCGGCAGGTCGCTGCGGTCGCGCTCGTCCTCCAGGCGGGCGGTGAGCGCGGCGACATCGTCCCGGAGCCGCGACGGACCGGGCGCGTCCAGCGGCAGCAGGTGGGCGCCGCGCAGGTCGATGTCGGAGTCCTCGGACGGGAAGCCGTACAGGTGCGCGCCGCTGACCGTGAGGAACGCGCGGGGGTAGGGGTGGTCGGCGGTGAGGCGCGCGTGCATGCCTTCGGGGAGTCTCACCAGTTCACGCTCCTGCGGCGGACGGAGATCAGCAGGTCCTCGACCGCGGCGCGGTCGGGTTCGGGGGGCAGCGGGGTGGCGGCCATGGCCGTGTCGATGCCGGCGGTGAGGGAGGCGCGCCACTCCTCGATCTCGGGCCAGGCGACCTCGCCGCGGCGGACGGCGAGGAGGCGGTCGCGCAGGTCGCCGACGTCCACCAGCGGCTCGCCGTGCCGGACGAGGTGCAGTCCGCTCACGAGCAGCCGCAGCATGTGCATGACGTGCTTCCAGCGCGGCGCGCCGCCGTTGCGCAAGTCGCCTTCCAACTTGCGGAACTGGGCCTCGGCGTAGCGGAGGAAGGTGCGGTGCGCGTGCCGGGACAGGAAGGCCGTCCGGACGGCCAGCAGCTCCTCCCCGACCGGTGTGACGCGTTCCACGAGCGGCGACCACAGGCACTCCAGGACGGTCGGGTTCGCGCCGAGCGCGAGCTCGCAGAAGCGCTCCAGCTCCCAGGAGAACTGCTCGGGCAGCGGGCCGTCCAGATGGGTCGGCGGCTTGGTGAAACCCCAGAACAGCGGGGCCGGGGCCGCGTACACGCCGCGCCGGTCGACGTCACTTTCACTCGTCGCGAGCCCGTAGGCTCGCGAGCCGGTCACCACGGACAGGATCGTGTGGTCGCGCACCAGGTCCGGCGCCGGGCCGCGGTCGGGGTTCGTCACGGAGGCAGCCTGGCGCAGGCCGATCACGGGTGTCGAGCGGATTGACCGGTTGCTGTAAACGGTTACAGATCGGCCACGGACTTGCTGAAAATTTCTGCAAGAGGTTTACGTCCCTGCAACGCGTTGCTAACGTCCCGGTCCAGCCCCCCATCTCTTGACCTGCGGGGCGACGCCCCGATACGGCGCGTCCCCGCGAAGGAGGACACCATGCGGCGCACCCCCCGGATCCCCGGCGCCCCACTGGCGGGCGCCCTCGTCTGCGCCGGCCTCGCGCTCTCGCTCACCGCCTGCGGCGGCGACGACGGCGGCGCGGCCGGCGGCACGAGCGAGGCGAGCCTGCAGGGCCGCGGCCCCATCACCTTCGTGACCGGCAAGGACCGCTCGGGCCACCTGCAGAAGCAGGTGGACGGCTGGAACGCCGAGCACCCGAAGGAGCAGGTCCGGATCATCGAGCTGCCGGACGAGCCGAACGACCAGCGGCAGCAGATGATCCAGAATGCCACCACCAAGTCCGACGCCTACGCGGTGCTCAACCTCGACGTGGTGTGGACCGCCGAGTTCGCCGCCAACCGCTGGCTCACCGAGATCCCCAAGAGCCGGGTCGACCTGTCCAAGATGCTGCCCGCGACGATCACCACCGGGCAGTACCGGGACCGGCTGTACGCCGTGCCGTCCACGTCCGACGCCGGGATGCTCTACTACCGCGAGGACCTGCTGAAGAAGGCCGGGATCTCCGCGCCGCCGAAGACTTACGCCGAGATGTGGGACGCCTGCGCCAAGGTCGAGAAGCTGCCCGAGGCCAAGGACATCGACTGCTTCTTCACCGAGGTCAACAAGACCGAGAGCATGACGATCAGCGCGGTCGAGGCGATCGGCAGCGCCGGGGGCTCCATCATCGGCGCGGACGGCAAGCCGGCCCTGAACACGCCGCAGGCCAAGCAGGGCGTCGAGTTCCTGGTGAACGCCAAGAGGGAGCACATGCCGAAGGAGGCCGTCACCCTCGACACCGAGGGCGGGCGCCGCTACTTCCAGTCCGGCAGGCTCGTCTTCCAGCGGCAGTGGCCGTACCAGTACGCGCTGGCCGACCAGAAGGACGGCTCGTCCAAGGTCGCGGGCAAGTTCGCGGTCGCGCCGCTGCCCGGCCCGAACGGCCCCGGCGTCGCCAACCTCGGCGGGCACAACCTCGCGATCTCCGCGTTCGCGAAGAACAAGGCGTCCGCACTCGACTTCATCCGGTACCTGACCGGTGAGCAGTCGCAGCGCGCCAACCTGCTCGCCACCTCGCAGGCTCCGACGCTCGCCGCGCTGTACGACGACCCCGAGATGGTGAAGAAGTTCCCGTACCTGCCCGTCCTGAAGCAGGCCATCGCGAACGCGAAGCCGCGCCCGGTCGCGGTGAAGTACGGCGACGTGACCGCCGCGATCCAGGGCGAGATGTACGACGCGGTGACGGGCAAGAAGCCCGCCGACCAGGCCCTGACCGACCTGCAGGCCAAGCTCCAGCCGCTGACCGCGCAGTGAACCGCGCATGAACACCACCACCACCGAGACGCAGCCCGCCGCGGGGACGCCCGCGGCGGGCGCCGCCCGCCGGCGCGGGCGCGACGTGCAGGGGACGAGGCGCCTGGCGGCGCTGCTGCTGTCCCCGACGCTGCTGGTGCTCGCGCTGGTCATCGGCTACCCGGTCCTCGCCGGGTTCCGCGAGTCGCTGTACGCGCGCGGCGAGGGCCTGGACGCGCAGGGCTTCGTCGTCGAGGGCGACCGGTTCGTCGGGCTCGGCAACTACACCGCGATCTTCCAGGGCGACCGGGCCGGCGCGTTCTGGAACGCCTTCTCCAACACCACGTTCTTCACCCTGACGACCGTGGTGCTGGAGACGCTGATCGGCGTCGCGATGGCGCTGATCATGCACCGGGCGTTCCGGGGGCGGGCCGTCGTGCGCGCCAGCATCCTCGTCCCGTGGGCGATCCCCACCGCGATCTCCGGGCTGCTGTGGCGGTGGATCTTCCAGGCGGACGGCGCCGCGAACGCGGTGCTGGGCCGGCAGATCCTGTGGACCGCCGACGGTTTCCCCGCGAAGATGGCCGTCGTCATCGCCGAGGTGTGGAAGACCTCCCCGTTCATCGGGCTGCTCGTCCTCGCCGGGCTGCAGATGATCCCCCGGGACGTCTACGAGGCGGCGCGGGTGGACGGCGCCGGGCCCGTCCAGCAGTTCCTCCGCATCACGCTTCCGCTGGTGAAGCCCGCGCTCCTGGTCGCCGTGCTGTTCCGCATGCTGGACGTGCTGCGCATGTTCGACCTGCCCGCCGTGCTGATCGGCGTCAACCAGAAGTCGGTGGAGACGCTGACGATGATCGCCTGGTTCGAGGCGTCCAACCTGCGCTACGGGTCGGCCGCGGCGTACGCGACCGTCCTGTTCCTCTACATCGCGCTGATCGCGTACCTGTTCGTCAAGCTGCTCGGCGCCGACATCATCGGGGAGGCCCGCCGGCAGAGCAGGCGGGAGCGGAGGAGGGCGGCATGACCCAGGCGAAACGGCTGCTGTCCTATCTCGGTTTCGCGGCGGTGGCGGTGTACTGCCTCGCACCGTTCTACTGGATGACGATCTCGGCGTTCCGCCGCCCGCAGGACCAGTTCGACAACTCGGTCGTGCCGTCCCGGTGGTCGTGGGAGAACTTCTCCGCGGTCTTCTCCGGCGGCAACGGGTTCGGCCGGGCGCTGCTGAACAGCCTCGTCGTGGCCGGCCTCACCACCGTGCTCACCCTGCTGATCGGCACGTTCACCGCCTACGCGCTGGCCAGGCTCGACTTCCGGTTCAAGAACGCGGTGCTCGGGCTGATCGTCGCGACCACGATGTTCCCGGGAATCTCCCAGCTGGTCCCGCTGCTGAAGCTCTTCACCGACATCAAGTGGATCAACACCTACCAAGCGATGGTGCTGCCCAGCCTGGGCTTCGCGCTGCCGCTGTCGGTGTGGCTGCTGACGGCGTTCTTCCGGCAGCTGCCGTTCGAGCTGGAGCAGGCCGCCATGGTGGACGGCTGCACCCGCGGCCAGGCGTTCCGCAAGATCATCGTCCCGCTGGCGGCGCCGGGGGTGTTCACCACGGCGATCCTGACGTTCATCGCCGCGTGGAACGAGTTCCTCATCGCGCTGTCCATGGTCAACAAGAAGGAGATGCAGACCGCCACCGTCGCGATCTCCAAGTTCACCGGCGTCTCCGGGTTCGACCAGCCGTTCGGCACCCAGATGGCGGCCGGGGTGGTCGTGACCGTCCCGCTCATCGCCGTGGTGCTGGTCTTCCAGCGCCGGATCGTCGCCGGCCTCACCGCCGGCGGCGTGAAGTGAGCGCCCCACTCCTGAGCCCGTACCCGCACCCCGCGGGCTCCCGATCCGAAGGATGTTCATGACGCAGGACACCCTGCTCGCCCGCGCCCCCCACCCGGAGGAGGGCACCCGCTGGTGGCGCGACGCCGTCATCTACCAGGTGTACGTGCGCAGCTTCGCCGACTCCGACGGCGACGGCGTCGGCGACCTGCCCGGCGTCCGGTCCCGGCTCCCCTACCTCGCCGGTCTCGGGGTGGACGCGCTGTGGCTCACCCCGTTCTACGTCTCGCCGATGGCCGACTTCGGCTACGACGTGGCCGACTACCGCGACGTCGACCCGCTGTTCGGCACCCTCGCCGACGCCCGCGGCCTCATCGCCGACGCGCACGCGCACGGCCTGCGGATCATCGTGGACGTGGTGCCCAACCACACCTCCGACCGGCACGCCTGGTTCCGCGCGGCGCTCGCCGCGCCCCCCGGCTCCGCCGAGCGCGCCCGCTACATCTTCCGGGACGGGCGCGGCCCGGACGGCGCCGAGCCCCCCAACGACTGGGAGTCGGTGTTCGGCGGCCCCGCCTGGACGCGGGTACCGGACGGCCAGTGGTACCTGCACCTGTTCGCGCCCGAGCAGCCCGACCTGGACTGGGAGAACCCCGAGGTCCGCGCCGAGTTCGCCGACATCCTGAAGTTCTGGCTCGACCTCGGCGTGGACGGCTTCCGCGTGGACGTCGCCCACGGCATGGCCAAGGCCCCCGGGCTCCCCGACGTCGGCCACCCGAACCAGGTCGAGATGCTCGGCACGGCCGTCCTGCCCTACTTCGACCAGGACGCGGTGCACGACATCCACCGCGCGTGGCGGCGCCTCCTCGACTCCTACGACGGCGAGCGGATCGCCGTCGCCGAGGCGTGGGCACCGACCCCGCGGCGGCTCGCCCACTACACCCGCCCGGACGAGCTGCACCAGGCGTTCAACTTCCACTACCTCACCGCGCCGTGGGACGCCGCCGCGCTGCGCGAGGTGATCGAGGAGTCGATCCGCACCGCCGGGGAGGTCGGCGCGCCCGCGACCTGGGTGCTGTCCAACCACGACGTGAAGCGGCACGTGACCCGGTACGGCGGCGGCGCGGCCGGGTTGCGGCGCGCCCGCGCGGCGGCGCTGCTCACGCTCGCCCTGCCGGGCTCGTCCTACGTCTACCAGGGCGAGGAGCTGGGCCTTCCGGAGGTCCTCGACCTGCCGGAGGAGTTCCAGCGGGACCCGCAGCGGCTGCGCGGCGAGGGCGCCGGCCGCGACGGCTGCCGCGTCCCGCTGCCGTGGGAGGGCGAGGAGCCCCCGTTCGGGTTCGGCGCGGGCCCCGCGTCCTGGCTGCCGATCCCGCCGGACTGGCGCGGCCTGACCGTCGCCGCGCAGAGCGCCGACCCCGGCTCGATGCTCGCCCTGTACCGCGAGGCGCTGCGGCTCCGCCGCGACCACCCCGCGCTCGGCGACGGCGGGCTGCGCTGGGAGGCGTCCCCAACCGGCACACTTGTCTTCGTCCGGGAGAACGGGGGGAGGCGGCTCGGGTGCGCGGTCAACACGGGCGGAGAGACGGTGCGGATCCCCGCGCGCGGCACGCCGCTCCTCGCGAGCGGAACGGTCCGGCTGGAGGGCGGCCACCTGGACCTGCCCCCGGACACCGCCCTGTGGTGGGACGTCGAGGAGGGCTAACTTGAAACCCATGACGACACGCCTGGCGGACATCGCGGCGCACGCCGGGGTGAGCGAGGCGACGGTGAGCCGCGTGCTCAACGGCAAGCCGGGCGTGTCCCCGACCACGCGCCAGGCGGTGCTGACCGCGCTGGACGTGCTCGGCTACGAGCGCCCGGCCAAGCTGCGCCAGCGGCGGGCCGGGCTGATCGGGCTGATCATCCCCGAGCTGACCAACCCGATCTTCCCGGCGTTCGCCGAGGTCATCGAGAGCGCGCTCGCCCGGCACGGGTACATGGCGGTGCTGTGCTCGCAGGCGCCGGGCGGCGTCGCCGAGGACGACTACATCGAGATGCTGCTGGAGCGCGGCGTCGCCGGGATCATCTTCGTCAACGGCCTGCACGCCAACGCCAACTCCGACCGCGCCCGGTACGCGCGGCTGCTGGAGCAGGCGCTGCCGATCGTGCTGGTCAACGGGTACCGGCCCGACATCGACGCGCCGTTCATCTCCAACGACGACGTGGCGTCGCTGGAGGCGATCGTCGCGCACCTGGCCGCGATGGGCCACCGCCGGATCGGGCTCGCGATCGGCCAGGACGTGTACGTGCCGACGCGGCGCAAGACCGAGGGGTTCCGGCGCGCGATGGCCGCGCACACCGACCTCTCGCCCGCCGAGGTGGACGAGCTGATCGTCAACACCATGTACACGGTGGAGGGCGGGCAGGCCGCGGCGTCCACGCTTCTGGACGCGGGCTGCACGGCGATCTGCGGCGGCAACGACATCATGGCGCTCGGCGCGATCCGGGCGGCGCGGGCGCGCGGGCTCCAGGTGCCGGAGGACGTCTCGGTCACCGGCATGGACGACTCGCTCCTGACCGCCTACCTCGACCCGCCGCTGACGACCGTCCGGCAGGCCGTGCGGGACATGTCGATGGCCGCGGTGAGCACCGTCCTGGACGAGATCCGCGGCGAGCGCGCGCCCCGCACGGAACTGCTGTACCGGCCGGAGCTGGTCGTCCGGCGCTCCACGGCGCCGGCTCCGGCGGCGGCGCGGCTCACGCCCGTCCAGGAGGGGTGACCCGCCTGGTCGGGACGGGCTGACCGGTCGCTGACCGGCCGTCGGGCGGGGCCTGACCGCCCTGTCCCGGCGGGCAGGTTGTTGTAACGGTTATGTTTCGGCGCATTGACAGTGAGCCCCGTCACGGTCTTTCCTTCGTGGGAGCGCTCCCACACCACTGCAAGACACAACCTGAGAGGGGTCCGCCATGAGGGCCATCATGCGGCGCGGACTGAGTACGGCGATGGCGGCGGTGCTCGTCGGCGGCCTCGCCGTCGCGTGCGGCGGCGACGACAACGACGACGGAGGCTCCGACAGCGGTCCGGTCGAGCTGACCGTCGACGTCTTCGGTGAGCCGGGGTACGACGCGCTCTACAAGCAGTACGAGCAGTCCCACCCCAACGTCAAGATCAAGCAGCGCAAGGTCTCCACGCTGGACGAGTACAAGCCGCGGATCCAGCAGTGGATGGCCACCGGCAGCGGCGCGGGCGACGTCGTCATGCTGGAGGAAGGCATCCTCCCGCTCTACATGCAGCAGAAGGCGAAGTTCGTCAACCTCTTCGACCACGGCGGCAAGGAGCTGGAGAAGAACTTCCTGCCGTGGAAGTGGCAGATGGGCGTCACCGCGGACGGCAAGCAGCTCGTCGGCCTCGGCACCGACATCGGCCCGCTGGCCATGTGCTACCGCAAGGACCTGTTCAAGAAGGCGGGCCTGCCCACCGAGCGCGACAAGGTCGGCGAGCTCTGGACCACCTGGGACCAGTTCCTGGAGACCGGCAAGAAGTTCCAGGAGAAGGTGCCCGGAACCAAGTGGCTGGACGGGCCGACCGCCGTGTTCCGCGCCACCGTCCTGCAGAACGCCGGCAACGGGCCCGGCTACAGCTTCTTCGACAAGAGCGACAACCTCGTCTACGACAGCAACCCGGCCGTCAAGCAGGCGTTCGACACCTCGCTGAAGTTCGCGGAGGCCAAGCTCACCGCGGACATGTCGATCTTCACCCCGCCGTGGCAGACCGCCCTCAAGCGGGACACCTTCGCCGCGCTGCCGTGCCCGTCCTGGATGCTCGGCGGCATCGAGGAGTTCTCCGGCGACTTCGGCAAGGGCAAGTGGGACGTCGCCAAGACCCCGGGCGGCGCCGGCTACTGGGGCGGCTCGTGGCTCGCCGTGCCCAAGCAGAGCAAGCACGCGAAGGCCGCCGCCGAGCTGGCCAAGTTCCTGACCTCCCCCGAGGGCCAGGTGGCCGCCTACAAGGCCGCGAACGTCTTCCCGTCCTCGCCGCAGGCCGCGCAGGACCCGGCGGTCGCGGGCGCGAAGAGCGCCTACTTCGGCGACGCCCCGGTCGGCCAGATCTTCGGTGAGCTGGCGGCGGCCGTGAAGCCGGTCCACCTCGGGCCGAAGAACGAGGACGTGCGGGCCGCGGTCGAGAACGTGCTGATCTCCGTGGGCCAGGGCAGGCAGAAGCCGGCCGACGCGTGGACGAAGTCGGTGGAGGAGGCCAAGAAGGCCGCCCGGTAACCCCCGGCGACCCGTGACCACGGCGGCGGCGCCGCGCCGATACCTCCCCGCCGGCGCCGCCGCCGTTCCCATCTCCGCTCTCCCCGCACCGTCCCGTCCTCGGAAAGGAGGCGCACGACGATGACCACCGATCTGCGCCCCAGCCGGAACGGCCCCCCGCCGCCCCCGCAGGCGAAGGCCCGCCCGCGGCCCGCCCGCACCTGGCGGTCCCGCCTGGCCCGGCTCGATGTGAAGGGCGCGCCCTATGCCTTCATCTCGCCGTTCTACATCGTCTTCCTGATCTTCGGCGCGTTCCCGCTCGTCTACACCCTGTGGGTCTCCCTGCACGACTGGGAGCTGGCGTCGGGCACCCGCGAGTTCGTCGGACTCGACAACTACGACTACCTGCTGACCGACGCCGACTTCTGGCACGCGACGGTCAACACCCTCGGCATCTTCGTCGTCTCCACCGTGCCGCAGCTGCTGCTCGCGCTGCTGGTCGCCAACGCGCTGAACCGGCGGATGCGGCTGCCGACCCTGTTCCGGATCGGCATGGTCGCGCCGCTGGTCACCTCGACCGCGGCCGTGGCGATCGTGTTCACCCAGATGTTCGACACCGACTGGGGCATGGTCAACTGGGTGATCGGGCTGTTCGGCGTCGACCCGATCCACTGGTCGAGCAGCCGCGGCTGGTCCTGGATCGCCATCGCG
Organism: Actinomadura meyerae; assembly: GCF_900188445.1. Taxonomy (GTDB): domain Bacteria; phylum Actinomycetota; class Actinomycetes; order Streptosporangiales; family Streptosporangiaceae; genus Spirillospora; species Spirillospora meyerae. The sequence goes on along the minus strand of NZ_FZOR01000007.1, from coordinate 124,665 downwards.
ATGATGGTCGACTGGCGCTGGACCGGCTACAACGCGCTGATCTACCTCGCCGCCATGCAGGCGATCCCGAAGGACCTGTACGAGGCCGCCGCCATCGACGGCGCCTCCCGGATCCGGCAGTTCTGGCAGATCACCGTCCCGATGCTGCGGCCCACGATCATCTTCACAGTGATCATCTCGACCATCGGCGGGCTCCAGCTGTTCACCGAGCCCGTGCTGTTCAGCGTCGGCACCCCGAACAAGATGGACGGCGGGGCGATGCACCAGTTCCAGACGATCACGATGTACATGTACGACAACGCGTTCGGCCATGACCGGTACGGCTACGGCGCGACCGTCGCCTGGGCGCTGTTCGTGATGATCATCGTGTTCTCCCTGATCAACTTCCTGGCCGTGCGGCGCACGGGAGGGGGAGGCAAGTGACCACGCTCCTCGCAGGGCCCGGCCGGCCGAGCGGCCGGCACGCCGCCGCCCGCGGCGGACGCTTCCGCGGCCTGTGGAACGCCAGCCCGCTGACCTACCTCACGCTGATCGTCGCGCTGGCGCTGTCGATCTTCCCGATCTACTGGATGATCATCGTCGCGACCCGCACCAACAGCGTGGTCGCCGACGTCCCGCCCCCGCTGCTGCCGGGCGCGCACGGCGGCGACAACGTCGGCCGGCTGTTCGACAACCCGGAGGCGTACTTCGCCAAGGGCCTGCTGAACTCCGCCATCGCCTCCGCCGCGGTGACGGTCTCCACGGTGTTCTTCGCCTCGCTGGCCGGGTTCGCCTTCGCCAAGCTGCGCTTCCGCGGCAAGAACGCGCTGCTGCTGACGATCATCGCGACCATGATGATCCCGGTCCAGATGGGCATCATCCCGCTCTACATGATCATGGTGAAGCTGGGCTGGCAGGGCCACCTCCAGGCGGTCATCGTCCCGTTCCTGGTCACCGGGTTCGGCGTGTTCATGATGCGGCAGTACGCCGACCAGGCCGTCCCGGACGAGCTGATCGAGGCGGCCCGCGTCGACGGGTGCACCACGTTCGGCATCTACTGGCGCGTCGTGCTGCCCGCGCTGCGCCCCGCCGCGGGCGTCCTCGGCCTGTTCACGTTCATGCAGACCTGGAACGAGTTCATGTGGCCCCTCGCGGTGCTGCAGCCCGACAACCCGACCGTGCAGCTGTCCATCAACAACCTCGCGAACGCGTACTTCAAGGACTACACGCTCATGTTCGCCGGGACCAGCGTGGCCATCCTGCCGCTCCTCATCGTGTTCATCATTTTCGGCCGCCAGATCATCGGCGGAATCATGGAAGGTGCTGTGAAGGCGTGACCTCCCTACAGGACGACACCAGCGCGGCTCCCGCCGCTCCGTTCCCTACCGGGTTCCGCTGGGGGGCCGCCACCGCCGCCTACCAGATCGAGGGGGCCGCCGGGGAGGGCGGGCGCGGGCCGTCCATCTGGGACACCTTCTGCCGCACTCCGGGCAAGGTGCTCAACGGCGAGAACGGCGACGTCGCCGTCGACCACTACCACCGGTTCCGCGAGGACGTCGCGCTCATGTCGAGCCTCGGCCTCACCGCGTACCGGTTCTCGATCTCCTGGCCCCGGGTGCAGCCGACCGGGGCCGGGAGCTTCAACTCCGAGGGGCTCGACTTCTACCGGCGGCTCGTCGACGCGCTGCTGGAGGCCGGCATCGAGCCGTGGCCGACGCTCTACCACTGGGACCTCCCGCAGCCGCTGGAGGACAAGGGCGGCTGGCCCGAGCGGGAGACCGCGCACCGGTTCGCCGAGTACGCCGCGCACGTGCACGCCGCGCTCGGCGACCGCGTCCACCACTGGACGACGGTGAACGAGCCGTGGTGCGCGGCGTTCCTCGGCTACGCCTCCGGGGAGCACGCGCCCGGCCGGCGCGACCCCTCCGCGTCGCTGCTGGCGGCCCACCACCTGCTGCTCGGCCACGGCCTCGCGGTGGACGCGATGCGCGCGGAGACCCCCGGCAACAGGTTCGGCGCCGCCGTCAACCTGTACGCGGTGTCCCCGGCGACGGACGCCCCCGAGGACGTGGACGCGGCGCGCCGCATCGACGGCCTGCAGAACCGGCTGTTCCTCGACCCGCTGCTGCTCGGCCGCTACCCCGAGGACGTCCTCGCCGACACCGAGCGGTACGGGTTCGCGCCGCCGGACGCCGACCTCGCCGTCATCAGCCGGCCGATCGACCAGCTCGGCATCAACTACTACTCGCGGCACACCGTCGCCGGCACGCCCGGCGAGGCGACGCAGACCGCGTCGTCGCCGTTCTCGACGTACTCCCCCTGGGTGGGCAGCGACCACGTCCGGTTCGTCCCGGCGGGGCGCCCCGTCACCGGGATGGGCTGGGAGATCGACGAGCGCGGCCTGTACGAGGTGCTGACCCGGCTGTACCGCGAGTACCCGTCCCTCCCGCTCTACATCACCGAGAACGGCGCGGGCTACGACGAGACCCCCGACGGCGATGGCACGGTCCAGGACGCGGGCCGCATCGCCTACATCGACGCGCACCTGCGCGCCTGCCACGACGCGATCTCCGAGGGCGTGCCGCTGCACGGCTACTTCACCTGGTCGTTGCTGGATAATTTCGAATGGGCTTGGGGCTATTCGAAGCGTTTCGGGCTGGTGCACGTCGACTACGCCACGCAGCGCCGCGTGCCCAAGGACAGCGCGCGCTGGTACGCCGACGTGATCCGGCGGGGCGGGCTGCCCGGACGGGCCTGACCGGGGCCGGCGGACGGTAAGGAACGAAGGGGGCGGGATGGCGGGCAGGAGCACGCGTCCGACATTGGAAGAGGTGGCGGCGCGCGCCGGGGTGGGCCGCGGCACGGTGTCCCGCGTGGTCAACGGGTCGCCGCGGGTGAGCCCGCAGGCCCGCGAGGCGGTGCTGCGGGCGATCGACGAGCTCGGCTACGTGCCGAACCGCGCGGCCCGCACGCTCGTCACCCGCCGCACCGACACGGTGGCGCTCGTCGTCGCCGAGTCGGACCAGCGGCTGTTCGGCGAGCCGTACTTCGCCGGGATCATCCGCGGGATCAGCAACGGGCTCGGCGACACCGGGCTGCAGCTGCTGCTCGCCCTCGCCCGCTCCCCCGCCGAGTACGGCCGGCTGGAGGAGTACCTCACCACCCAGCACGTGGACGGGGTGCTCCTCACCTCCCTGCACGCCGAGGACCCGCTGCCCGCCAAGCTGGAGGCCAACGGCGTGCCGACCGTCCTCGGCGGCTGCCCGCCCGGCCTGTCGCCGGTCAGCTACGTCGACGTCGACAACCGCAGCGGCGCCCGCGAGGCCGTCGGCCACCTGATCGCGGGCGGCCGGCGGCGCATCGCGACGATCGCCGGCCCGCAGGACATGGGGGTGGGCATCGACCGGCTGGCCGGCTACCGGGAGGCCCTCGGCGACGCGGGCCTGCCCGAGTACGTCGAGTACGGCGACTTCGGGGAGGCCAGCGCCATCGCCGCCGCCGAGCGGCTGCTGGCCCGCGAGCCGGAGCTGGACGCGGTGTTCGCGGCGAGCGACCCGATGGCGTTCGGCGCGCTGCGCATCCTGCACCGGCGCGGGCGGCGCATCCCCGACGACGTCGCGGTGATCGGGTTCGACGACTCCTCCGCCGCGGCGATCGCCGACCCGCCGCTCAGCACCGTCCACCAGTCGCTGGAGGAGATGGGCGTGGAGATGGCGCGGCTGCTGGTGTCGCGGATCCGCGGCGAGGCCGTCGACGAGCCGGTGGTCATCCTGCAGCCTCACCTGGTCCTTCGCGAATCGGCATGATCTAGGATCGGCCGATGGGCTACGAACCGGGCGCCGAGGAGATGCGCCATCTGAACCGCTGCGTGGAACTGGCCGCCGAGGCGCTGGACGACGGCGACGAGCCGTTCGGGTCGGTGCTGGTGTCCGCCTCCGGGGAGGTCCTGTTCGAGGACCGCAACCGGGTCGCGGGCGGCGACCACACCCGGCACCCCGAGTTCGAGATCGCCCGCTGGGCGGCGGCGAACATGGCGCCGGAGGACCGCGCGGCGGCCACCGTCTACACCTCCGGGGAGCACTGCCCGATGTGCTCGGCCGCGCACGGCTGGGTGGGCCTCGGCCGGATCGTGTACGCGATGTCGTCCGCCCAGCTCGGCGCGCTGCGCGCCGAGCTGGGCGTGCCTCCCTCGCCGGTCGCGGCGATCCCGGTCCGGGAGGTCGTGCCGGGCCTGCCGGTGGACGGCCCGGTCGCCGCCCTCGAGGCGGTCATGCGCGAGCTGCACACCCGCGCCGCCGGCTGAGGGCGGCGTCCGGTCACTCTCGCTTCCGGTCGCCTTGCGTGTCCGGTCAGCGCCGGGCCAGTGCGTCCAGCCGTTCGACGGCTTCGCGCCAGTCGGACGGCAGCCAGCACCGCGTCGCCCGGTGGCCCTTGTAGGTGAGGGTGTAGGTGAAGTGGTCGGCCACCTGGCAGCCCGCCGCGGAGGAATCGGTGGTGACGATCCGCCGCAGCGCGTCCCGCAGGCCGCTCATCTCCCCGTCGTCCAGTGCGAGATTCCTGCCATTGACGAGGGCCGTACCCGAATTGTTCACGGTCACCTTTTCCTGGATTCCGGCGAATCCGCCGGTCCGCTGGTAGGTGACCAGTACATCCGGCCCAGTGAATGCGAGCATCCGCGTCTCCGTTGTCATGCGGGCCGCCGGACAGCACCCCGCTTCCCCATTCCGGCGGCCCGCGGTCCGTGGGGTTATCCGGCGAAAAGGATCCCGCCGGTGTCGCGCACGGCGACGCAGCGGTTCGGGTACGTCCGCTCGAAGTACCGGGGGCGGCCGTTCCAGGTGCCGTGGGCGGTCACGCGCACCGGCGCGTACTGGAACGTGCAGGCCCCGGGCCGCGCGGGGATGCGCTCGATCCTGCCGTGGGCGGATCTGAGCTGGTCACAGGCCCGGGACGCGTCGATGAGCGTCCCGCCGTCGGGGTCGCAGTACAGGTACCGCTCGATTCCGGGGCCCGCGTCGTGCCGCAGCGCGAGCACGTAGGAGCCGAGCGGTCCGGCGGGCCCGGCCGCCTGCGCGGGTGCGGCCGTCATGGCGACCGCCATTCCCGCGAGCACGGCCGCCCACCGGTTCCGGGCATGCGACATGTGCATGTCTTCCTCCCTGGATTCGCCCGCCGCGATCTGCGGCACAGGGCCGGCCGGGACACCGGATTGCGGTGACGTCCCCGCCGCATCCAGACATTAATTGCCACAAACCGCCCCGAACAAGGGCGGTCCAAGTCCCAACCTGGCCACCGGTCAATACTTAAATCAACTCTGCCCATTTGTGCAATGCACTTTGAATGCGAATTGACCGGGCCCTGTGGTATCCGGCCGTGCGGTCACCGGGACGCCGCGCGGGGTCGAGGCCGTCCCGCTCATCGGGAGCCGGCGCCGGGCGGGGCGCGCGGCGCGCGGATGATGGACCATGCCGTGCGCTCACCAGGACATCGCCAACCTGATCTACCGCTACGCCGAGTGCGTGGACAACGCCGACTTCGCGGGCATCCGCGACCTGTTCGCCGACGCGGCCTTCACCGGCAGCGGCGGGACCCTGCGCGGCGGCGAGGCGATAGCCCGCATGTTCGAGAACACGGTGATCGTGCACGAGGACGGCACCCTCCGCACCAAGCACGTCACCACGAACCTCGCGATCGAGGTGGACGAGGACGCGGGCACCGCCACCTCGAAGGCGTACTACACCGTCCTGCAGGCCGTGCCGGGTCTCACTCTGCAGCCCATCGCCTGCGGTACCTACAGCGACACCTTCGAGCGCCGTGAGGGGCGGTGGCACTTCGCCGAACGCCACATCACGCTGGAGCTGGCGGGCAACGTGACGCATCACCTCCGGAGGCCGGAACTCCTGCCGGACGAGGTCCGTCCCGCCCGGAAGGCGTGACCCCGGCCCGCCCCGGGTTTGCCGGGGCGGGCCGGGCGTTCATCGGGTGAAGGCGTTCATCGGGTGAGGGAGAAGGAGCTCAGCCGGGTCTCGCCGGTGAAGACCAGGTAGACGTCGCGGTCGCCGCGGGCGTTCGCGAGTGTCGCGCTGACCTCCTTGTAGGCGTACTCGTCACCGGTGGGCGGGACGTCCAGCGTTCCGGCGAGCGGGCCGTCCGGGCGGTCCAGCCGGACCTGGATCGTGGCGGCCGACGTGCCCGCCACCCGTGCGGTGATCGTGCGGGTCGCCTTGCCGAGGTCGGCGCCGGCGAACTTCAGCCAGGAGTTCGCCGCCCCGGCCACCGCGTCGCCCTTCTCCTTCGTCTCGTCGACCAGCTCGATGCCGTTCTGGTCGTCGAAGTCGGCGGCGCGGGTGGGCTTGGACAGGTCGCGGTCGGGGATCGTCTCGCCGCGCACGTTGAGCGCCGCGCGCTGCCGGATGTCGGCGGACGAGGAGCCGATGAGCAGGTCGTGCTTCGACTTCTCGACCGTCCACCTGTTCCGGGTGACGTCCCAGATCGCGAGGTCGGAGGCGTCCAGCCGGAGGGTCGCGGTGGCCGTTCTGCCGGGCTCCACGTGCACCTTGTCGAACGCGCGGAGGGTCTTCACCGGCTGCTTCACCCGCGACGTCCGCTGGTGGGTGTAGAGCTGGACGACCTCGTCACCGGCCTTCCGGCCGATGTTGGTGACCGGAACGGCGACCGTGACCGTTCCGTCGCGTCCCACGGAATGGCTGCTCAGTCTCGGCTTGCCGTACCGGAACGCGGTGTAGGAGAGGCCGTAGCCGAACGGGTAGAGCGGCTTGCCCTTGAAGTACTGGTAGGTGCGGTCCGACTTGATGATGTCGTATTCGAGGATGTCGGGCAGTTGCTTCTCTGAGCGGTACCACGTCTGCGGCAGCTTCCCGGACGGGCTCTCGTCGCCGAACAGGATGGACGCCAGGGCGTTCCCGGTCTCGGCGCCCGCGTGGCTCGTCCACAGGATCGCCGGGACGTTCTCCTGCTCCCAGGTGAGGGTCGTCGGGTAGCTGTTCTCCACCACGACGACCGTGTTCGGGTTGGCCTTGCGGACGGCCTTGATCAGCTCCGACTGGCCTTCGGCGAGCGCCATCGTGGTGCGGTCGTGGTCCTCGCGGCCGTTGATGAACGGCATGCTGCCGACCACGACGACCGCGGTGTCCGCGGCGGACGCCGCCTTCACGGCCGCGTCGACGCCGCTGCTGACGACGTCCTTGGCGAAGCGTCCGGCGTCGTCCTTTGTGGTGAGGACGAGGGTGCCGTCGTCCTGCGCTTTCACGTACGTCTTGGCCGGTTCGGCCCAGTCGTACGCCTTCTCGTAGCCCGCGTAGCGGAGCAGGTAGTCGCCGTCGTCCTGCTTCTCCAGCTTGAACATCTGCTGGACGAACCAGTCGTTCGGCTGGGCCTGGTCGTTGGCGAACGTGTCGCCCCAGTTGTAGCGGCCCACGGTCTTGCCGTTGGCGGCGCTGCGCAGGGTCACCACGCCCTGGCCCCAGTCGAACACGTCGAACTGCGCCGCCGGGTCGGACGCCGACGCCGGGCCGGTCTTGAGGACGGCGCCGGAGCCCGTCCCGCCCGCGACGTACTTGCCGGTCTTCACGTCCTTCAGCGCGATCCGGTCGACGCCCTCACTGGAGGTGACGGCCGAGGCGCGCTTCTTGATGCCGTCCAGCGGCGTGACCCGGTACGGCAGGGACCCGGAGTACCAGTCGGTGTAGAGGGTGTCGGAGAGCGGCCCGACGACCGCGACCTTCCCGGAGGACTTTCCGGACGGCAGGGGCAGTGTCTTGCCCTGGTTCTTCAGCAGGACCATCTGCTCGGCCGCGGCCTCGCGGGCGAGGGCGCGGTGCGCGGGGCTGTCCACCACGTCCTTGGTGATCTTGCCGTAGGGGCCGCCGCCCGGGTCGAACTCGCCGAGCCGCACCCGGACGCTGAGGATGTGCCCCACCGCGCGGTCGACGTCGGCCTCGGCGAGGAGCCCGCGCGCCAGCGCGTCCTTGATCGCCTTGACCGTGATGGAGGAGTTGGTGTCGTCGGTGGTGAAGCTGTCCACGCCCGCCTTGACGACCGCCGCGTCCGCCGTGGCGAGGTCGGGGAAGTACTTCTGCGAGTTGACGAGGTTGTTCGGCCCGCCGGCGTCGGTCACGTTGAACAGCGTCCGGTCGCTCCAGGACCGGACGAGGCCGCCGGCGTCCGGGGTGACCGTCGCGGGACGGCCGTTGACCAGGTTGTACGACGTCATGATGCCGGTCGCGGCGTCCCGGCTGAGCGGGATCTTGAACGGGACCTCGTCGTACTCCTTCAGCACCCGGGGCCGCAGGCTGGACGACGTCTGGTCGCGACGGATCTCGTTGTTGTTGGCCATGTAGTGCTTGAGCACGGGCGCGGCCTTGAGGCGGTCCGGGTCGTCGCCCTGCATGCCGCGCCCGTAGGCGGTGGCGAGCAGGCCCGTGAGCAGCGGGTCCTCGGAGTAGCCCTCCTCGTTGCGGCCCCAGCGCGGGTCGCGGAGCAGGTTGACGACGGGCGCCCACAGTTGAAGGCCCCACACGTCGGGGTTCTCGCTGTTGTAGCCGCGGGCCTCGTCGCCGACGGCCGAGCCGATGCGCTTCAGCAGCGCCGGGTCCCAGGTGGCGCCGAGCCCGACCGACTGCGGGAACACCGTGCCCTTGGCGGTCACGACGGCGCCGGCGTTGTGGACGTCGGTCGACCAGGCGACGCCGTGCAGCGCCTCGGTGCCGGTCTTGAACCGGCCGATGCCGAGTCGCGGGATCGCGGGCTGGTACTGGTGCAGCAGGGAGACCTTCTCGTCGAGGGTGAGCCGGCCGAGCAGGTCGTCCACCCGGGCGTCCACCGGGAGGGCGGGGTCGCGGAACGGGTAGGCCGCCTCGCGGGCGGCGGCGGGCGCCGTCCACGCGACGGGAGCCGCCAGCACGGCGGCGAGGGCGAGGGCCAGCGACCTGCTGCGCCGGCCGGCGGGACGGGGGTTTCGATGGGGTCTGTTCACCGATTCTCCTTCTGGACGTCCCCCGATTGACGTATCGAAGCGCTTCGATAACGGGCCGCGAGCGGCCCCGGTCCTCCTTCCCTCGGGTCGGCGAGTCGGGTCGGCGAGTCGGGTCAGCGAGCGGCGGGCGCGCTGCTGGCGCGCCGGGTCAGGGTGGGCGGGAGCAGGGTCGCGGCCGGGACGGGCGCCCCGTCGAGCTTGGCCATCAGCAGCTCGACGGCGCGCCCGCCGACCTCCTCGGCGGGGATCGCGACGGACGACAGCGGCGGCTCGGCGTGCTCGGCCATCTCGTCCGGCGCCATCGCGACGACGGACACGTCCTCGGGGACGCGCCTGCCCGCCGCGCGCAGCGCCCGCACCACCGGGCCGACGACCGGCTCGTTGTGCACGAGGACGCCGGTCAGCCCGGGACGCTCGGCGAGCAGCCGCGCGACCAGCTCGCGGGCGGCGTCCGCGGTCGCCTCGCAGGGATGGACCTCACCGGTCAGGCCGTGCTCGCGGACCGCGGCGGCGAACCCGTCCGCGACCCGCTGGGCGTAGCCGGTCTGCCGCTCGTACACCTCGGGGGGCGACCCGATCAGCGCGATCTCGCGGTGCCCGAGTTCGGCCAGGTGCTCGACGCAGACCGCGCCGGCGGCGTGGAAGTCGAGGTCGATGCAGGTCAGGTCCTCGGCGTCGGCGGGGAAGCCGATGAGCACGCTCGGCCGGTCCAGGGAGCGCAGCAGCGGCAGCCGCGGGTCCTTCATCTGCACGTCCATGACGATCAGCGCGTCGACGAGCGCGCTGTCGGCGACGCGGCGCAGGCCGTCCTCGCCCTCCTCCTGGGTGAGCAGCAGGACGTCGTGGTCGTGCCGCCGCGCCGCCGTCACCACCGACACCGCGAACCGCATGACGACCGGCACCGCGATGCCGGAGCGCAGCGGGATCATCAGCGCCAGCACGTTGGAGCGGCTGCTGGCGAGCGCGCGGGCGCCCGCGTGCGGCCGGTAGCCGAGCTCGCGGATGCTCTCCCGGACGCGCCGCCGGGTCTCCTCGGAGATCGAGCGCTTCCCGCTCAGCACGTAGGAGACCGTGCTCGGCGACACGCCCGCGTGCCGCGCCACATCAGTGATCTTGACCACGGACCGTCCCGTCGTCCTCGGAGGGGTGCAGGGTGCGAATGATGCTAGCCGTGCCGGGCACGGCCGGACCGCGTGCGCGCGGCGGCCGGTCGAGCAGGATCACCGCGAGCGCGGCGGCCGCCACCGCGGCGCCCGCGAGCGGCGTCGCGCGCACCCCGGCGAGCGGCAGCAGCGCGCCGCCGAGCAGGGCGCCGCCGGCGATCCCGACGTTGAACGCGGCGGACGTCCACGCCGAGGCGATGTCGGTGTCGCCCGGCGCCGACTCCATCACGCGGGCCTGGAACGCCGTGACGGCTCCGGGGATCCCGACGCCCAGCAGGACGAGCATGGCCACCGCGGGGACCGCCGCCGTACCGAGCGCGAACAGGCCGAGCAGGGCGATCACCAGCACCGCGGCGGATCCGGCGGCCAGCGCGCGCGGGCCGCGGTCCACCACGATCCCCGCGATGACCACCCCCGCGATGTCGGCGACGCCGTTCACCAGGAGGAGCGGGCTGATGGCGGCGCCGGAGAAGCCGCTCACGTCCGTCAGGAACTCGGTGATGTAGGTGAAGGCGGTGAAGAACCCGCCGACGAGCAGCATGATCATGACGACCAGCAGCCGGAAGCGCCGGGCGTCCGGATCGGACGCCGGGACGGGGTCGCGGCCGGACGCCCGCCCGCCCGGCAGCAGCACGGCGAGCGCGGCGAGCGACACCAGGCACAGCACCCCGAGGGCCGCGAACGACACGCGCCACCCGGCGGCCCGGCCGAGCCACGTCCCGGCGGGGACGCCGAGGACGATCGCCAGCGACCCGCCCGCGAACACGTAGGCGCCCGCCCGGCCCCGCGCCTCCGGCGGCATCAGCCCGGCGGCGGCGACCACGGCGACCGGCCAGAACACCGCCTGCCCGAGCGCGGTCACCAGCCGGGTGCCGAACAGCGTGCCGTAGCCGGGCGCCGCCGCGGCCGCGAAGCTCATCACGATGAACACGGCCATCACGCCGGTCAGCAGCGGGCGGCGGCCCATCCGGACCGTCATCCGCACGAGCGGGACGGAGACGACCGCGACCACGATCCCGTAGCCGGTGACGAGCAGCCCGACGGCGGACGGGGAGACGTCCAGGTCGTCGGCGATGAGCGGGAGCAGCCCGATCGGGAGGTTCTCGGTCGTGCCGAAGCAGAACGCGGCGAGGGCGAGCGCCAGGACGGCCGTACCGGCCCGTCCGGTCCCTCCCGCGGCCGGTGCTCCGCTCACCGGCCCTCCCGTCACGGGGTGCTCCCGGTCCATCGTCAGGCGCTCCCGCGGTGCGTCGCGATCGTGTCCCGGTACCAGTGCGCGCTGTCCTTCCAGGTGCGCCGGCCGGTCGGGTAGTCGACGCGGACGAGGCCGAAGCGCTTGGAGTAGCCGTACGCCCATTCGAAGTTGTCGAGCAGCGACCAGGCGAAGTAGCCGCGCACGTCGGCACCCGCCGCGCACGCGCGCTCCACGGCGGCGATGTGGTCGCGCAGGTAGGCGATGCGCCGCTCGTCGCGGACGCGCCCGTCCTCCACGACGTCGTCGAACGCGGCGCCGTTCTCAGTGACCATCAGAGGGGTGCCGGGGTACTCGCGATGGAGCCGCAGCAGCAGCTCCTCCATGCCGCTCGCGTCGATCGGCCAGCCCATCGCCGTGTACGGGCCGGGCTGCTCGGCGAACTCGACGCGCTCGCAGCCGACGAACGGCGTCGCCGCGCCCTGCCGGTGGCCGTCGGCGTGTGCGCGCGGGGACGTCCCGTCCCACACCCGGACGAGGGTCGGCGAGTAGTAGTTCACGCCGAGGACGTCCAGCGGCGCGGCGATGAGGGCCTCGTCCCCGTCGCGGACGAAACTCCAGTCGGTCAGGGAGGAGGTGTCGTCCAGCAGGTCGGCGGGGTAACCCCTGCCCAGCATCGGGTCCAGGAACACGCGGTTGGAGACCGCGTCCACCTGCCGGACGGCCTCCGCGTCACCGCGCAGATGGTGCAGGTTGAGCGTCACCGAGTGGCGTGCCGACGGCGGGGTCACCCCGCGCAGCGCCCGGACCGCGAGGCCGTGCGCGAGGTTGAGGTGGTGGGCGGCGGCCAGCGCGGCCGCCGGCTCGGTGCGGCCGGGGGCGTGCACGCCGGACGCGTAGCCGAGGAACGCCGAGCACCACGGCTCGTTCAGCGTCGTCCAGGTGTGGACGCGGTCGCCGAGGACGCGCCCGATCCGCTCGGCGTAGTCGGCGAACCGGTGGGCCGTGTCGCGCTCCGGCCAGCCGCCCGCGTCCTCCAGGGCCTGCGGCAGGTCCCAGTGGTAGAGGGTCGCGACGGGAGCGATGCCGTGGCTGAGCAGCTCGTCGACCAGCCGGGAGTAGAAGTCGAGGCCCTTCTGGTTGGGCGTGCCGTCCGGCAGGACGCGCGACCAGGAGATCGAGAACCGGTAGGCGCCGATGCCCAGGGCGGCCATCGTCGCGATGTCCTCCTCCCACCGGTGGTAGTGGTCGGTGGCCACGTCACCGGTGTCGCCGTCGAGGACCTTGCCCGGCGTGTGGCTGAAGGTGTCCCAGATGGACGGCGCCCGGCCGTCCTCCTGTGCCGCTCCCTCGATCTGGTAGGCGGCGGTGGCCGCGCCCCACAGGAACCCTTGCGGGAACCCCATTAGTTCTCCTCTGCCAGAGTGATGACCAGCTCGTCACCGGTCGCCTTGATGAGAGCACCGTGCGGATGGTCGGAAGACTCGCCGCCCTCTACGGCCGCTACGCGCGCGTTGACGAGAAGGACGTTCCAGGTTCCCTGGCCGGTCACGCGCACGTTTTCACCGTCTTTCACGGTCGTGAAGGCGACGTCGCCGACCTGGGTGACGACCGTGGACCCATCGGCCGGCTCGTAGACGCGCAGGGTGACGCCGTCCGCGTGGTCGTAGTCGGGACGGTCCTGCACCGCGCCCTCCGGGATGACCGCACCCGGCCGGACGAGCAGCGGCACGCTGTCGAAGCCGTGGCGTTCGCGGACCCACCGGCCGCCTTCGACCCGTTCACCCGTCAGGTAGTGCGTCCACACACCCTCCGGCACGTAGTAGGAGACGTCGCCGTCGGACGAGAACACCGGCGCCACGAGCAGGTCGTCGCCGAGCATGTACTGCCGTTCCAGGTGCGTGCACGCGGGGTCGTCGGGGAACTCCAGGACCATCGCCCGCATCATCGGCAGGCCCTCCCCGGACGCCTGCCGCGCGGCACCGGCCAGGTACGGCATCAGCCGCATCTTCAGCCGGGTGAAGTCGCGCAGGACGTCCACCGACTCCTCGTCGAACAGCCACGGCACCCGGTAGGAGTGGCTGCCGTGCAGGCGGCTGTGCGAGGACAGCATCCCGAACGCGATCCACCGCTTGAACAGCCCCGGATCGGGCGTCCCCTCGAAGCCGCCGATGTCGTGGCTCCAGTAGCCGAACCCCGACGCGCCCAGGGACAGGCCGCCGCGCAGGCTCTCCCCCATCGCCTCGAACGTCGACTCGCAGTCGCCGCCCCAGTGCACCGGGAACCGCTGCCCGCCGGCCGTCGCGGACCGGGCGAACACCACCGCCTCGCCCTCGCCCCGCTTCTTGCGGAGCAGGTCGAAGACGGTCCGGTTGTAGAGGAAGGTGTAGTAGTTGTGCGCCCGCTCCGGGTCCGAGCCGTCGTGGTAGACGACGTCGGTCGGGATGCGCTCCCCGAAGTCGGTCTTGAAGCAGTCGACGCCCATGTCCATGAGCGCTTCGAGCTTGCCCGCGTACCATTCCCGTGCCTCGGGGTTGGTGAAGTCGACCACCGCCAGGCCGGGCTGCCACTTGTCCCACTGCCACACGTCCCCGTCCGGGCGCATGAGCAGGTAGCCGCGTGAGCGCCCCTCCTCGAACAGCGGTGAGCGCTGCCCGATGTAGGGGTTGATCCACACGCAGATCCGCAGGCCGCGGTCCCGCAGCCGGCGCAGCATGCCCGGCGGGTCGGGGAAGACGCGCGGGTCCCACTCGAAGTCGCACCACTGGAACTCGCGCATCCAGAAGCAGTCGAAGTGGAACACGCTGAGCGGCAGGTCGCGCTCGGCCATGCCGTCGATGAACGACGAGACGGTCTCCTCGTCATAGGACGTGGTGAACGACGTCGACAGCCACAGCCCGAACGACCAGTCCGGGAGCCGCGCGGGCCGCCCGGTCAGCGCGGTGTACTTGCGCAGGATCTCCTTCGGCGACGGCCCGTAGATGACGAAGTACCGCATCGACTGGCCCTCGACGCTGAACTGCGTCCGCGCGACGGCCTCCGACGCCACCTCGAACGAGACGCGCCCCGGATGGTCGACGAACACGCCGTACCCGGCGTTCGTCAGGTAGAACGGCACGTTCTTGTACGCCTGCTCGCTGGCCGTCCCGCCGTCGGCGTTCCACACGTCCACCGACTGGCCGTTCTTCACCAGCGGCCCGAACCGCTCCCCGAGCCCGTAGACGAAGTGGTCGACGCCGAGGTCGAGCTGCTCGCGGACGTAGTGCCGCCCGTCGTCGGTGTCGATGACGGCCTGCGCCTTGGGCGCGCTGCCGGTCAGCCGCCGCCCGCCCGCGAGGAAGTCGACCCGCCAGCCCTCGCCGCGCCCGACCCGCACCGACAGCGCGCCGGACGTCAGCGTCGCGGCCCCCTCGTCGACCGCGACCTCCCCGCCCGGGTCGGTGGCCAGCTCGAAGTCCGGCCCGCGACGCCGCTCCCCCGCGAAATGGGTGAGCGTGACGCCGATGACGTCCGGCAACGGCGCCTCGCAGGTCACCGTCACCACCGGGCCCTTGAGCAGGTCGCCCCGGTGCCGGATCTTCTGCACGGGCGCGTACACCGTGAAGGAGTGCGCCCCCGCGTCGACGTCGAGGACCTCCACCGGATGAGACGCGTGCACACCTTCGCGCATCATCCAGTAGCCGTCGCTGAACTTCATTATTTGATGGCCCCCGCAGTGAGTCCGCGCGAGAGAGTGCGCTGGAAGATGAGGAAGAAGACGACGGTCGGGAGGAGGCCGAGCAGCGACGCGGCGCTGGACATGGTGGCGTCCATGAGGCGCTGCCCCTGCAGCACGCCGAGCGCGACCGAGACCGTCTGGTTCTCGTTGGAGATCAGGAAGGTCATGGGGATCAGGAACTCGTTCCAGGTCCACACGAAGAAGAAGACGAGCAGCACCGACAGGGTCGGGCGCACCACCGGGACGACCACGCGCCAGAGGATCTGCCAGCGGCCCGCGCCGTCGATCCGGGCGGCCTCCAGCAGCGGACGCGGGAACGCCGACAGCACCGACGACAGCAGGTAGGTGCCGAAGGCCGACTGGATCACCGTGAACACGATGATCACGCTGAGCCTGGTGTCGTACAGGCCGACCTGCTTCGACAGGTAGTACAGCGGGTAGACGAGCGCCTCCTGCGGCACCGTGTTCGCCATGAGGAGCAGCACCAGCACCCACATCCGGCCCTTGATGCGGCCGATGCCGAGCGCGTAGGCGTTCAGCACCGACAGCAGGACGGCGAGGACGGCGACGGAGCCGCTGATCAGCACGCTGTTCAGCAGGACGTTCCCGAAGTCGGTGCGCTCCCAGAACGCGCGGACCGCGTCCAGGTTGACGCCGTCCGGCGGCGACAGCGGCCCCGACGAGGAGTACTCCTCCGGCGTCTTCAGCGCGTTGAAGACCACCACGACGAACGGAATGAGCATGATGCCGGCGAAGGCGGTCAGCGCCACCAGCACCGCGTAGGCGGACGGCCCCCGGCGGCGCCGGCGCCCGGTCTCGCGGGCACGCGGCGACGCCCCGGCCCTCTTCGTCAGAGTCGCGGTCATCGGGCCTCCCCGAGCTCACGTGCCTGCATGCGCAGGAAGACGACGGTGAGCGCGACGATGACGAGCGTGAGGACGGTCGCGATCGCCGAGCCGTAGCCGACCTCCGACTTCTCGAAGAAGTGGACCCACGAGTAGTAGGCGGGCACGTTGGTCGCGCCGCCCGGACCGCCCTTGGTGAGCACGAAGATCTGCGAGAACGCCTTCAGCGCGGCGATCGTCGTCCAGAGCAGCACCACGAAGATCTCCGGGCGGATCTGCGGGACCGTGACGTGCCAGAACCGGCGCGCCCACGTGGCACCGTCGATCTCCGCCGCCTCGTACAGCGACGGGTCGACCCGCTGCAGCCCCGACATGAAGATGACCAGCGGGAACCCGATCTGGATCCACACCATCACGCCGAGGACGCTCCACAGCGCGGTCGCCGGGTCGCCCAGCCAGTCGTGCGCGAGCGAGCCGAGCCCGACCGCGTCCAGCAGCGCGTTCACCGCGCCGTTCTCGGGGGCCAGCAGCCAGCTCCACACCACGCCCGCGATGACGATCGGCAGCACCTGCGGCAGGTAGACGCAGGCGCGCAGCACGCTCGCGGTCCGCGCCCCGAAGTGCCGGTCGATCAGGTCGGTCAGGGCCGAGGCCAGCACCAGCCCGATCAGCGTCGGGACGACCGCCATCCCGAGGATGACCAGCGCGTTGTGCCCGAAGGACGCCCAGAAGTCGCCGTCCCGGACCAGCTCCCGGTAGTTGGCGAGCCCGACCCACTCCGGGGTGCCGACGCCCGTCCACTCGGTGAAGCTCGTCCCGATGTTCATCAGGAACGGCACGCCGATGACGGCGGTGAAGAGGAGCAGGCCGGGGAGCAGGTAGGGCAGGTAGCCCCACTGCTCCCGCGACCGGCCGCGGCCCTGCGCCGTCACTTCGGCAGACCGTCCTCGTAGGACTTCTGGACGCCGTCCAGCGCCTTGCCCGGCGACTCGCCGTTCATGAGCTTCTGCGTCTGCGACACCCACACGTCGTAGAGACCGGCGACGGGCCAGTCCGGGTAGTAGGCGAGGCCGTCGGACTGCGCGAGGCCGTTGAAGTCGTCGATGAGCTTCCTGGCCTTCGGCTCGGTGATCGCCGACGGGTCGGCCGCGACCGGGACGCCGCCCGCGTTGCCGAGGATGTTCTGCACCTTCTTCTTCATCGTGATGTCGATGAAGTCGTAGGCGAGCTGCTTGTTCTTCGAGCCCTTCGGGACGACCCACAGGTTGCCGCCGGAGCCGAGCGTCGTCTTGGCGCCGGGCCACACGCGGGTCTCCCAGTCGAACTCGGCCTCCGCGGCGACCCGGCCGAACCACCAACTGCCGGAGAACATCATCGGGAACTTGCCGCTCATGAAGGCGACGCCCGCGTCCTCGGCCTTGAGGCTGACGGAGTTCTTGGCGATGTAGCCCTTCTTCACCCAGTCGGCGAAGGTGGTGGCCCCGTAGGTCCAGGCGGGGTCGTGGAAGTCGACCTCGCCGGTGTAGCGCTGGTAGGCGTCCACCCAGTTCTTGTCCGCCTTGTCGAGGGCGAGCTGGTAGACGAACTGGTGCGCCATGTACTCGGCGCCCGCGTTGGTCAGCGGCGTGACGCCCTTCGCGACGAAGGCGTCCATCGCGGCGGTGAACTCCGCGAACGTCGTCGGGATCTCGATGCCGTTCTTCTTGAACAGGTCCTTGTTGTAGTAGACCTGGACATATTCGGCGTAGTTCGGGACGCCGAACCACGTGTCGCCGCCCATCGTGCCCTTGGCGTCGTACTTGGCGGTGACCTGGACGTTGGGACTGATCAGCTTGTCCCACCCCCGCTTGGCGACCTCGGACGTGAGGTCGGTGAGCAGTCCCTGCTTGGAGAGGAGGCCGGCGGTCGCGTTGCCCTTGTTGTACTCCATGAGGTCCGGCGCGTCCTTGGAGTTCAGGACCATCGGCGCGGTCTTCTGGATCTGCTCGAAGCCCTTCTCCTCGAACGTGACCTTGACGCCGGGGTGGGTGGCCTCGAACTCCTTGATGGCCTCGTTCCACGCCTTGCCCATGGCGCTCTCGGGGGCCTCGTAGTGCCAGAGCTTCAGCTCCTTGCCGCCGGAGCCGCCGTCGTCGTCACCGCCGCACGCGGTGAGCGACAGCGCCGCCGCGGCAAGGGCGGCGAGCACCGCCGCGCTCCTGCCTGCCTTGAACATGGGAATTCCTCCGGGGTGGGACGGATGCCGGCGGGGAACCGGGTCCTGGGCCGGGTGGGGCGTCGATCTGTCGAAGCGCTTCGATTGCCGGGATCGTAAGCCCTCGGTGCGGGCGGACACAATAGGTCGCCGCCCCTCAATCCGCCTGGATGCCGGGTGACCTGCGCGGACGACCTGGGAGCGCTCCCATGATCGGTGGTCAGCCGGCGCACTCCCCGCCGTTGAGGGTGAACCGGGTGGGCGCCGCGTTGGCGCCGTCCTGCCGGCCGAGGAACCCGAACTCCGCCGTGCCGTCGGGCGGGATCGAGCGGTTCCAGTCGGCCGCCGTCACCGTGACGGACGCGCCGTCCTGCACCTGGCTGCCGTTCCAGAGCTGCGTGATCGACTGGCCGTCGGGAAATTCGAACGCGAGCCGCCAGCCGTCGATGGCGCCGTCCCCCAGGTTCGTGATGCGCACCGTCGCCTGGAAGCCCTGCGGCCAGGTGCCGTCCACCCGGTAGGAGACCGAGCACGCCCCGGCCGCCGGACGCGACGGGCTCGCGGGCGACGCCCCGGCGGAACCGCGCGGCGGCCCGGCGGAACCGCGGGGCGAGTCGGGCGCGAGGGCCGCCAGCAGCGCGGCGACCAGGGCGATCCCGCCCGCCACCGCCCCGGCGGCGATCAGCGGCCGCCGGGCGGACGCCCTCGCCGGAGGGGCCGCGCTCGCCGGAGGGGCCGCGGGCGGCGGCTCGTCCAGCACCCGCGTCGGCTGCCGGGGGACGGTGTCATCGGGCGGGGGCGGCGGCGCCGTCCCCGGCGCCTGCGCCAGCTGGACGCCCGACGCCGCCGCCAGGACGCGCGCCGCCTCCCGCGCGGTGGGGCGGGCTCCGGGATCGTCACCGAGGCAGTCGCGCACCAGCGCGGTGACCTCGTCCGGAACCGCGGAGGCGTCGCGCAGGCACTCGTTCAGGACGACGCCCAGCGAGTAGATGTCGGCCGCCGAGGTCGGGGCCGCGCCGCTCAGGAGTTCGGGGGCGACGTAGGCGGGCGTGCCGAGCACCGGGCCGCCGGCCGTGGACGGGCCGGTGAACGCGATGCCGAAGTCCAGGACCTTGACGCCGACCGGTGTGAGGAACACGTTCGCGGGCTTGATGTCGCGGTGGACGACGTCCGCGGCGTGGGCGGCGGCCAACGCGTCGGCGACGCGCGCGCAGATCCCGGCGGCCTCGCGCCACGGCAGCGGGCCACGGGCCAGCCGCGCCGCCAGGCTCTCCCCGTCCAGCAGCTCCATGACGACGTAGGGGATGCGCTCGTGCTCGCCGTAGTCGTAGACGCCGGTGATGCTGGGGTGGGTGAGGCCGGCGGCGGCCTTCGCCTCCTGGCGGAGCCGCCGCGTGAACTCCTCGGGCCATCCCTCGCCGGGCACCTTGACGGCGACGGCGCGGTCGAGCACGAGGTCGACCGCGCGCCACACGGTCGCCATGCCGCCGGCGCCGACGGGACGGTCCAGGCGGTAGCGCTCCCCCAGGAGGTCGCCCGGGGCGACGGTCTCGGGCATGGGGGCAGCCTATGCCGGGATCACGGCACGAGGTACCTGCCGTCGCGGGCGTCGGTGATCGCCATGTGGCCGGGCGCGTGCCCGATGGCGAGCTTCGGCCGGGACGCCATCACCGCCGCCTGCGGGGTCACGCCGCACGCCCAGAACACCGGGATCTCGTCCACCCGGACCTCGACCGGGTCGCCGAAGTCGGGCGCGCCGAGGTCCTCGATGCCGAGCTCGACCGGGTCGCCGACGTGCACGGGCGCGCCGTGGACGGACGGGTACCGCGCCGTCACCCGGACGGCGTCGGCGACCTGCGCGGCGGGGACCGGGCGCATCGAGACGACCAGCGGGCCGCCGAAGGCGCCGGCGCGGCGGCACATGCGGTTCGTCCGGTACATCGGGACGTTCCGGTTCTGCTCGATGTGCCGGACGGGGACGCCCGCCTCGCGGAGCGCGTCCTCGAAGGTGAAGCTGCACCCGATGAGGAACGAGACGAGGTCCTCGCGCCAGAAGGCGGTCGCGTCGGCCACCTCGGCGACCGGCTCGCCGTGCTCGTAGACGACGTAGCCGGGCAGGTCGGTGCGCAGGTCGCCGGCGAACAGCCCGGCCGAGGTCTCGCCGGGCTCGGTGACGTCGAGGACCGGGCACGGCTTGGGGTTGCGCTGCGCGAACAGCAGCAGGTCGTAGGCGTCCTCGCGGGGCACGCTGATCAGGTTGGCCTGCGTCCAGCCGGCGCACCAGCCGGAGGTGGGGACGCGCAGTCCGGCCCGGAACAGTGCCCTGGCCTGGTCCGGGCTGAGCGCGGCCGGGTCGAGCGGTGCGGTCATGGTCGGTCCTTTCCGAGGTGCGGTGGGGGATGCGGCCGGAAACGGAGCCGCTGCCCCGGGCGGATCTGGGCGGCGCGCCCGATGTCGGCGGACGCGACCACCGCGATGACGGGATACCCGCCGGTGAGCGGGTGGTCGGCGAGGAACAGCACGGGCCGCCCGGACGGCGGGACCTGCAGCGCCCCGGTGACCGTCCCCTCGCTGGGCAGCTCGCCGCGTCCGGCGCGGGGCAGCGCGGGCCCGTCCAGGCGCATGCCGACGCGGTCGATGTCGCTGGTCGCCGTGTAGGCGGCGGTGAAGAGCGCGTCCAGCGCGCCGGGGGCGAACCAGTCGGCGCGCGGGCCGGGGACGGCGCGCAGCTCGACCTCGCCGGCGGCGGGCGGACGGACGGGCAGGACGTCCAGTTGCGGCGCGGAGCGCGGCGGCGGGCCGACGGGAAGCACGTCGCCGGGCTTGAGCGGCGCGGGACCGAGCCCGGCGAGGGTGTCGGTGGCGCGGGAGCCGAGGACCGGCGGGACGGCGATCCCGCCGCGCACCGCCAGGTAGCTGCGCAGGCCCGCGGGCGGGACGCCCATCCGGAGCTCGGCGCCGTCCGGGAGGTGCAGGACCGTGTAGGGCGCCTCGGGGCGGCCGTCCACCAGCAGCGGGGCGGGCGCGCCGGTGACGGCGGCGAAGACCCCGCCCCGGCAGCGGACGCGCAGCCCGCCGAAGGTGACCTCGATCGCCGCGGTGCCGCCGGGATTGCCCACGGCGCGGTTGGCGAGGCGGAGGGAATCCGGGTCAGCGGCGCCCGACACCCCCACACCGAGCGCCGCGTGACCCGGACGGCCCATGTCCTGGACTGTCGCCAGGGGCCCTGTCTCGAGAACGTCCAGACCGCGCTTCATGGTTCCCGATCGACGAAGCGAACCGTGACTCCTGGGCGGAGCAGGGCGGGCGGGTCGCGGTCGAGGTCCCATAGGACGGCCTCCGTGCGCCCTATGAGCTGCCAGCCGCCCGGTGACTCGGACGGGTAGACCCCGCTGAACCGCCCGGCGAGGCCGACCGACCCCGCCGGGACGCGGACGCGGGGCGCGGCGCGGCGCGGGACGTCCAGCCGGGGGTCGCCGCCCTCCAGGTACCCGAAGCCGGGCGCGAACCCGGTGAACGCGACCCGCCACGGCGTACCGGTGTGCGCGGCGACGACCCCGGCCGGGGTGAGGCCGGTGCG
Source organism: Actinomadura meyerae (assembly GCF_900188445.1). GTDB lineage: Bacteria > Actinomycetota > Actinomycetes > Streptosporangiales > Streptosporangiaceae > Spirillospora > Spirillospora meyerae. The sequence continues at coordinate 102,999 of NZ_FZOR01000007.1, read as the reverse complement.
GTCCGCGACCTCGGCGAGGTCGGCGCCGTCGTAGACGACGGGGATCTCGACGGCCCCGGCGCCGCCGCCCGCCGCGCCCGGCCGGGCGGCGCGCACGGCGGCGGCCACCGCGGCCGGGTCGGCGGACGGGTCGAGCGGCAGCGTCAGCGTCCGGGCCGCCGGGACGACGTCGGCGACGCCGGGCGGCGGGGACGCGGCGAGCGCCGCGTACAGGCCCAGCACGGCCGCGAGGTCCGGCAGCTCGACCAGCAGCGCGGCGTCGCCGCTCGGGATGATCCGCACCCGTCAGCTCCAGAGGTCGTCGAGCTGGGACAGCGAGTTCCAGCCCAGGTAGAGCGAGAGCAGCCAGGCCGCGGCGCCGAGGACGAGCAGCCACAGCGGGTACCGGTAGCCGCCGAGCAGGTCGCGGCGGCGGCCGGCGGCCCACAGCAGCACCGCGAGCCCGAACGGCAGGATGAGCCCGTTGAGCGCGCCCGCGAGGATGAGCAGCTTGGCCGGCGCGGTGCCGATGGCGAGGTAGAAGGCCGCGGAGACCAGGATGAACGCCACGACGAGGCGGTTGCGGTACCGCTCGACGAACGAGGAGAACGAGACGAGGAACGACACCGAGGTGTAGGACGCCCCGATGACCGAGGTGATCGCGGCCGACCACATGATCAGGCCGAAGACCCGCAGCCCGGCCTGACCCGCCGCGTGCTCGAACGCCGACGCGGGGGCGTTTGCCTCGGCGAGGGTGACGCCGCCGGCGACGACGCCGAGGACGGCGAGGAACAGCAGCACCCGCATGAGGCCGGTGACGAGGATGCCGGTGACCGCGCTGCGGTTGATCTCCCGGACGCTGCCGGGCCCGGTCAGCCCGGACTCGATCATGCGGTGCGCGCCCGCGTAGGTGATGTAGCCGCCGACCGTCCCGCCGATCAGGGTGGTGATGACGAGGAAGTCGACGGTCTCCGGCGCGACGCTCTGCTTGAGCGCGTCCCCGAGCGGCGGGTCGGACACGAACGCGACGTACAGCGTCAGCAGGATCATCGCGGCGCCGAGGACGACGACGATGCGGTCCATCGCGACGCCCGCGCGCCGGCTCAGGAAGATCCCGATGGCGACCAGCGCGGAGATCCCGCCGCCGACCTTGACGTCCAGGCCGAGCAGCGCGTTCAGCCCGAGCGCGGTGCCCGCGATGTTGCCGATGTTGAAGACCAGCCCGCCGAACACGTCCAGGGCGGCGAGGCCGTAGCCGGCGCCGGGCAGGACGCGGTTGCCGAGCTCCTGGGCGCGCATGCCGGACACGCCGACGACGCGCCACACGTTCAGCTGGATCGCGATGTCCACCAGCACCGACACCACGATCGCGAACGCGAACGCGGCGCCGAGCTTGGCGGTGAACACGGTGGTCTGGGTGATGAAGCCGGGGCCGATGGCGCTGGTGGCCATCAGGAACATGGCGCCGAGCAGCGCGCCGCGGCGGGACGGGGCGGAGGGGGCCGCTGGGGTGTCCAGGGCGGTCCGGTCCTTCATGGGGGTGACCCTTCTCGGGTGTCGGCTTTCCGTCAGGGTAAGGATTGTTCAACAATCCAGCAATCCCCTTGTTGAGAGATTTTCCGGCCGATGGGATACGCTTGCCCCCACGCGGCGGGAGGGATCGATGGCGGAGTCCTGGCTCGAGGAGATCGCGGCGGCACGGCACGACCTGGACCGGTCGAGCACGGCCGCGCGGGTCGCCGATCTGCTCCGCGAGCAGATCACCGACGGCCGGCTGGTGCCCGGCGCGCGCCTCCCCGAGGAGGACCTGTGCCGCGCCGTGAAGGTGTCCCGCAACACGATGCGCGAGGCGTTCCGGCTGCTCGTCCAGGAGCGGCTGCTCGTCCACGAGTTCAACCGCGGCGTGTTCGTGCGCCGCGTCACCGCCGACGGCCTCGCCGACCTGTACCGGGTGCGGCGCATCCTGGAGTGCGAGGGCGTGCGGTGCGCGCGGGAGGCCCCGCCGGCGGCGCTCGCCCGGCTGGAGGCCGCCGTGCTGGACGGCGAGCGCGCCGCCGCCGCGGGCCGCTGGGCGGACGTGGGCACCGCCGACATCCGCTTCCACCAGGCCCTCGCCGCGCTGGTGGGCAGCCCGCGGGTGGACGAGATGATCCGGCACCTGCTGGCCGAGATGCGGCTCGTCTTCCACGAGATGGGCTCGCCGCGCGAGTTCCACGAGCCCTACCTCGCCCGCAACCGGCGCCTGCACGACCTGATCGCGCGGGGCGAGACCGCGGCGGCCGAGCGGGAGCTGCGCTCCTACCTCGACGACGCCGAGGCGCAGCTCACCAAGGCGTACCGCGCCCAGGAGTGACGGCCCGCCCCTCGCGGGCGCGCCTCACGACGTCTGGTTCAGAAGGCGCGGTTCAGGACGCGGGCGCGTAGTTCATGACGTGGTCGTGCAGGAGCTGCGGCGCCTCGGGGTCGCCGCGCCGGAACGCCTCGATCAGCTCGGCGTGCTCGGCCGACTTGGAGTAGATCTCCGTGTGGTGCAGGCGCAGCGAGAGGGTCGTCCACAGCTCGATGCCGAGCCCCTCCCAGACCGAGACGAGCAGCCGGTTCCCGGCCGTCTCGACGATCTCGCGGTGGAAGGCGATGCTGAGCCGCATCTGCGCCTGCAGGTCGCCGTCCCGCGCGGCCGCGGCGAGCCGCTCGTTGTGCTGCTCCAGGGCGTCCACGCAGCCGGCCAGGCGGGGCAGGGCCAGCTCGACCGCCGTGCGCTCCAGCCCGGCGCGCACCGGGAAGATCTCGGCGAGGTCGCGCTCGGTGAAGTCGCGGACGCGGGCGCCGCGGTTGGGCAGCGACTCGATCAGCCGCTGCGCCTCGAGCTGGCGGAGCGCCTCGCGGACCGGGCCCTGGCTGACCCCGAGCTCGGCGGCGATCCGGCGTTCGACGACGCGCTCGCCCGGCTCCCAGCGGCCCGAGCTGATGCCCTCGACGATGAACTCGCGGATCTGGTCGGCGAGTCCGGTGCGCAGCAGCTGGGCGGGCGTGTTCACGAAACTCGATCGTAGCGCCACGATGGGTAAGTACCTCGTGATGGGGTAGGCGAATCCTGACCGCGTAGAATATGATCGATCATAGATCAATGATGATCGGGAGTGTCGTGGCGATCCTACGGCGCTACCCCGGATAGAGGAAGGTCGCCGATGGCTGAGACCGCCAAGGCCGCTCCGGCGCGGGGCCGGAGGACGCGCGGCGCCAAGGCCGCCGGGCCGGAGTCCGCCGCACCGCCGCCGAACGGGACCGCCCCGGCGGAGGACGCCGAGACGCTCGTCGGCTACTACCGGCAGATGCTGCTGATCAGGCGGTTCGAGGAGCGCGCCGCCCGCGCCTACACGGAGGCCAAGATCGGCGGTTACTGCCATCTGAACCTCGGCGAGGAGGCCACGGTCGTCGGGCTGATGGCCGCGCTGCGCCCCACCGACTACCTGTTCACGAACTACCGCGAGCACGGCTACGCGATCGCCAAGGGCATCGGCGCCGACCGGGTCATGGCCGAGCTGTACGGGCGCTCCACCGGCGTGTCCAAGGGCTGGGGCGGCTCGATGCACCTGTTCGACGTCGAGACGCGGCTGCTCGGCGGGTACGGCATCGTCGGCGGGCAGCTCCCGCTCGCGACCGGCGCCGCGCTCGCCGTCTCCTACAAGGGCGGCGACGAGGTCGTCATGTGCCAGATGGGCGACGGGACGGCCGCGATCGGCGCGTTCCACGAGTCGCTGAACATCGCCGGCCTGTGGGACCTCCCCATCGTCTTCGTTGTGATCAACAACGGCCTGGGTATGGGCACCACCGTGGAGAACTCCGCCGCCGAGCCCGAGCTCTACAAGCGCGGCGCCGCCTACCGGATGGAGAGCGCCCGCGTGGACGGCTCCGACGTCGTGGCGGTGCGCGACGCCGCGCGGGTCGCCGTCGAGCGGGCCCGCGCCGAGAGCCGCCCCTACCTGCTGGAGACCCTCAGCCCCCGGCTCAAGGGCCACTCGGTCGTCGACCCGGCCCGCTACCGGAGCAAGGAGGAGAAGGAGGCCCTGAAGGCCGCCGACCCCCTGGCGAAGATGGCGCTGGAGCTGGAGGAGGCCGGGATCCTCTCCCACGAGGACCGCGACCGCCTCGACGCGGAGGTCACCGCCGAGGTCGACGAGGCCGCCGCCTTCGCCGACGAGAGCCCCGCGCCCGAGATCTCCACGCTGTTCGACTACACCTACGCGACCCCGGTCCCGGGCGACCTGCACCGGTTCCCCGCCGACCCCGTCTTCCGTTCCTGAGAGGCACCCCCATGGCAACCGTGACCTACCGCCAGGCCCTCCGGGACACCCTCCGCGCCGAGATGCTGCGGGACGAGAACGTCCTGCTGATGGGCGAGGAGATCGGGCTGTTCGAGGGCTCGTACAAGATCACCGAAGGGCTGCTGAAGGAGTTCGGGCCCAAGCGCGTGCGCGACACCCCCATCGCCGAGGAGGGCTTCGTCGGCGCCGCGATCGGCGCCGCGATGCTCGGCCTGCGCCCCGTCGTGGAGATCATGACGATCAACTTCTCGCTGCTCGCGCTGGACCAGATCGTCAACCACGCCGCGAAGATCTACGGCATGTTCGGCGGGCAGGCCAGCGTCCCGATGGTGATCCGCACGCCGGGCGGCGGCGGGCAGCAGCTCGGCGCCACCCACTCGCAGAACGTCGAGCTGTTCTACTCGTTCATCCCCGGGCTGAAGGTCGTCGCGCCGTCCACGCCCGCCGAGGCGTCGGCGATGCTGAAGGCCGCGATCCGCGACGACGACCCCGTGCTGTTCCTGGAGAACCTCGCCCTCTACAACACCAAGGGCGAGATCCCCGGCGAGATCGAGGACGTGGAGCCGACCGAGATCGGCCGCGCCGGCGTCACCCGGGAGGGCACCGACATCACGATCATCGGCTACTCGCGGATGGCGCGGGTCGCCGGCGAGGTCGCCGAGAAGCTCGCCGCCGAGGGCGTGTCCGCGGAGGTCGTCGACCTGCGCAGCCTGCGCCCGCTCGACCGGGCGACCATCGTGGAGTCGGTCCGCAAGACCGGCTGCGCGGTCGTCGCCGAGGACGACTGGCTCACCTACGGCATCGGCGCGGAGATCGCCGCGACCATCCAGGAGGGCGCGTTCGACTGGCTGGACGCCCCGGTCCGCCGCGTGGCGATGGCCGAGGTGCCGCTCCCCTACGCCAAGTCCCTGGAGTCGGCGGCGCTGCCGTCCGCCGAGTCCCTGCTCACCGCCGTCCGCGACACGCTCCGCGCGACCGGCCGCCCGGTTCTGGAGAACGTTTCATGACCGAGATCCTCATGCCCCGCCTCTCCGACACCATGGAGGAGGGCGTCATCAGCTCCTGGCAGAAGCAGCCGGGGGACGAGGTGGCGGTCGGCGACGTCATCGTCGACATCGAGACCGACAAGGCGGTCATGGAGTACGAGGCCTACGAGGCCGGCGTGCTGGAGGAGATCCTCGTCCCCGAGGGCGAGTCCGCCGCGATCGGCGCGCCGATCGCCCGGATCGCCCCGGCGGGGGGCGCCAAGCCCGCCGCGAAGGCGGAGCCCGCCGCCGAGCCGGAGGCGAAGGCCGAGGCAGAGGCCGAACCTGAGGCCAAGGCCGAGTCGAAGCCGGAGCCGGCGCCCGCCGAATCCGCCGCTCCGGCACCGGCCGCCGCGCCCGCGCGCACACCGGAGCGCTCCGCGGCGACGCGCCCGCCATCGTCGCCGCTGGCGCGCCGGCTGGCCCGCGACCACGGCATCGACCTCGCGACGCTGTCCGGGTCGGGGCCGGGCGGGCGCATCGTCCGCGCCGACATCGAGGCCGCGATCCGCGCCGGCGGCACGGCCGCGGCCCCGGCGGCCGAGGCTCCCGCCGCCCCCGCACCGGCCGCCCCGGCGCCGTCCGCCCCGTCCGCTCCGGCCGCCGCCCAGGCGGGCCCGGCGGACGAGGACGTCGAGGCCGTCCCGCTGAACCGCTTCCGCAAGGTCGCGGCCAAGCGGCTGACCGAGAGCAAGCGCAACGCCCCGCACTTCTACCTCAACCGCGAGGTGGACGCCGAGGCGCTGCTGGCGTTCCGCAAGACCCTGAACGAGGCGCTCGCCCCGGCCAAGGTCAGCGTGAACGACCTGATCGTCAAGGCGGTCGCGACCGCGCTGCGCGAGCACCCGGCGGTCAACGTCTCCTACACCGAGGAGAACCTGCTCTTCCACAAGCGGATCCACGTCGGCATCGCCGTCGCCGTGGAGGACGGACTCGTCGTCCCCGTCGTGAAGGACGCCGACCGCAAGAGCGTCTCCCAGATCGGCGCGGAGAGCCGCGAGCTGGCCGGCAAGGCCCGCGACGGCAAGCTCACCCTCAACGAGATGAGCGGCGGCACGTTCAGCGTCAGCAACCTCGGCATGTTCGGGGTCGACTCGTTCTCCGCGGTGATCAACCCGCCGGAGGCGGCGATCCTCGCCGTCGGCGCCGTGCGGGACGAGCCCGTCGTCCGGGACGGGGAGGTCGTCCCCGGCAAGCGCATGGCGGTGACGCTGTCGGTCGACCACCGGGCCACCGACGGGGCGACGGCCGCGCGGTTCCTCGCCCGCCTGGCCGAACTGCTGCAGAACCCGCTGCTGATCGTCGCGTAGCGGTACGCGCTCCAAGGGCCTCCCGCCGGTCGGCGGGAGGCCCTTCGCGGTTCGGGGCGTGGCCGTATCCGGCCACCGCGCGAAGCGGACCGATCAGATCGGCGGCGGCCCGCGAAGAAGGGGCGGGCAAGGCGAAGAGACCGGTCGATCCGGCGTCGCGGCAGATCTGGCCCAGCGCCGACGGACCGGCGCCGCCGCGGCGGGCATCCGGGACCGGGCAGGGGTTCACGATGCCGACACTCCAGACGTCCAGGGCGCGGGTCGCCGCGCTGGCAGCCGCCGGGGGCCTGCTGCTGGCGAGCGCGTCCGCCGGGCTCGCGCCGAGGCCGGGCACCGCGTCCAGCCACCGCGAGGCGCCGCTCATCTCCGGGCAGCCGCAGTACGACAACACCGACGTCTACGCGTTCGTCAGCCCGGACAAGCCGGACACGACAACGCTGATCGCCAACTTCATCCCGTTCCAGGACCCGGCCGGCGGGCCCAACTTCTCCAAGTTCGCCCGCGACGCACGCTACGACCTCAACATCGACAACGACGGCGACTCGCTGCCGGACCTCACTTACCGGTTCCGGTTCCACGACCGGCTGAGGAACCCGGACACGTTCCTCTACAACACCGGGCCCGTGACGAGCCTCGACGACCCGGACCTCAACTTCACCCAGACCTACGACCTGACGCTGATCCGGCGCACGGACGGGAACGTGCGCAGCGTCCACCGGCTCGCCGGGAACGCGCCGGTCGCACCGTCCAACGTGGGCAAGGCGTCGATGCCGGACTACGCGGCCCTGCGCGCGCAGGCGGTCCGGGCGGCGGGCGACGGGGTGGCGTCGTTCGCCGGGCAGGCCGACGACTCGTTCTTCCTCGACCTGCGCGTGTTCGACCTGCTCTACGGGGCGAACCTCAAGGAGGTCGGCAACGACACCCTGCGCGGCTACAACGTCAACACCATCGCCGTGCAGGTGCCGACGCGGCATCTCGTCGCGGGGAAGGACCCCGTCATCGGGGTGAACTCGACGGTGTCGCGGCTCACCGCGTCCGGGCAGTACACGCAGGTCTCGCGGCTCGGGAGCCCGCTGGTGAACGAGGTCGTCATCCCGCGCGGCCGCAAGGACGCCTTCAACGCGTCCACCCCCTGGCAGGACGCGCAGTTCGCCGGGTTCGTCACCGATCCGGAGCTGCCGAAGCTGATCGAGAAGATCTACAAGATCCCGGCGCCGCCCGGGCCGCGCCAGGACCTCGTCCAGGCGTTCCTGACCGGGGTACCGGGGCTGAACAAGCCGGCCCGCGTCCGGCCGGCCGAGCTGCTGCGGCTCAACACCTCCATCAGGCCGGCCGCGAAGCCCGACCGGCTCGGCGTGCTCGGCGGCGACACCGCGGGCTTCCCGAACGGCCGCCGGCTCACCGACGACGTCGTCGACATCGAGCTCCAGGCCGTCGAGGGCGAGCTGCTCGGCACGAAGAACGATCTGGGCGACGCCGTCAACACCAACGACGCCGCGTTCGGCAAGGCATTCCCGTACGTCGCGCTGCCGCACTCCGGCTCGGACGTGCGCGGCGCCGGCCGGTCCGGTGCGCGGGCGTCCGGCACCTCCGCGAAGAAGGACGGCGAGCAGGTGAACCTGCTCAACGCGGGCGCGGTCGAGGACGCTCCCGAGCCGGACGGCGGCGGGCCGCTCTCGACGCTTCCGGTCGCGGCGCTGGCGGGCGCCGGGGCGGGCGCGCTGGCCGGCGGGCTGCTGTGGTGGCGGCGCCGGCGCCCCGCGGCGGGACGGCGCGGCATCTGATGCGCGCCCTCCTCGCCGTAGTCTCGGCCGCCGGGCTGGCCGCGGCGCTGACGCTCGGATCGGCGGTCGCCTTCGGCCGCCCGTCCCGTGCGCCCGCCGCGCAGGCCCGGCCGGCCGGGGCCCCCGGCTCCGGCATCGCCGGGTTGCAGGCGCGGCTCCGCGAGCAGCCGCGCGACGCGTCGGGCTGGGCCGCGCTGGGCGCCGCCTACGTCGAGCAGGCCCGGGTCACCGGCGACCCGACCTACTACCCGAAGGCGGACGACGCGCTGCGGCGCTCCCTGCGGGAGGCGCCCGGCGGCGACGGCGCGCTCGCCGGGCTCGGCGCGCTGGCGGCGGCCCGGCACGACTTCCACGGGGCGCTGCGGTACGCGGACCGGGCGCTCGCGGCGAACCCGTACGGGCAGCGCGCGGCCGCCGTCCGGGTGGACGCGCTCGTCGAACTGGGCCGCTACGGCGAGGCTCTTGCCGCCGCCCGGCGCGCCGACTCCGTCCGCCCCGGCGTCCCGGTGTTCACGCGCCTGGCGTACGTGCGGGAGCTGCGCGGTGAGGTGCGCGAGGCGCGGCGGGTCCTGGAGCTGGCCCGCGCGTCGGCCGCCGACCGCGGCGACCTCGCCTACATCGCGGTGCAGCTCGGCGAGCTGGCCTGGAACGACGGCGACCTCGGGCGGGCCGGCCGCGAGTACGCGGCGGCGCTGCGCGCGTCGCCCGGCCACCTGCCCGCGCTGGACGGGCGCGCCCGCGTCCGGGCCGCGCGGGGCGACGTCGCGGGCGCGCTCGAAGACCGGGCCGAGACCGTCCGGCGGCTGCCGCTGCCGCGCCACCTGACCGAGTACGGCGAGCTGCTGGAGTCGGCGGGACGGCGCGCCGAGGCGGAGCGGCAGTACGCGGTCGCGGCGGCGTGGACGCGGATCGCCCAGGCGAACGGAGTCACCGCCGACCTGGAGATCGCGCTGGCCGAGGCCGACCACGGCGACCCGAAGGCGGCGCTCCGGGCGGCGCGGGCCGAGTACGAGCGGCGCTGCCCCGGCCCCGGAGTCCGGCAGTGCAGCGTGCACGCGGCCGACGCGCTGGCCTGGGCCCTGCACGTCAACGGGCGCCACGCGGAGGCGCTGCGCTACGCCCGGCAGGCGACCGCGACCGGATACCGCAGCCCGCTGTTCCGCTTCCATCTCGGCGCCATCGAGAAGGCCGCCGGGAAGCACACCGCCGCGCGGCGCGACCTGGCCGCCGCCCTCGACCTCAACCCGAGGTTCTCCCCGCTGTGGGCGCCGCGGGCCAGGGCCGCTCTGGACGACCTGGGAGGCGCACCGTGATCGCCGCCGTGATCGCCGCCGGGCTGCTGGCGGCGCACCCGCTGGGGAACTTCTCCGCCAACGAATACGACGGGCTCGTCGCGACCCCGCACGAGCTGCGCGTCGACCACGTCGAGGACCTCGCGGAGATCCCCGCCGCGCAGGCCATGCCGGAGGTGGACGCCGACCGCGACGGCCGCCCGTCCCCCGCCGAGCTGTCCGCCTGGGCGGCCGGGGCCTGCCGGCGGGCCGCCTCGGCCATGCGGATCACGGTGGACGGCCGCACCGTCCCCGCGTCCGTGGCGGCGGCGTCCGCGACGGCGCCGCGCGGGCAGGCGGGCCTGCCGACGCTGCGCCTCGAATGCCGCGTCACCGCGCCCGCCGGGGCCGGCGCCGTCTCCTTCCGGAACGCCGGGACGGACGGCCGGACCGGCTGGCGGGAGATCACCGCGCGGGGCGACCGGATGACGCTGGCCGCGTCCGACGTGCCGGAGACCTCCGCCAGCCGCCGCCTCACCGCCTACCCGGCGGACCTGCTCGCCTCCCCGCCCGACCGGCGGTCGGCGGCGTTCACCGTCCGGGCGGGCGGGCCGCCGCTCGCCGCGCCCGCTTCCGGTGGCGGGGCGTCCGGCGGCGGGGCGTCCGGCGGTCCGGAGCGGCTGCTGCCGCGCGGCGCGGACGGTCTCACGCAGCGGTTCACGGCCCTGGTCGCCCGCCGGGACCTCACGCCCGGGTTCGCCGCGCTCGCCTTCCTGATCGCGCTGCTGCTCGGCGCCCTGCACGCGCTCGCACCCGGGCACGGCAAGACGATCATGGCCGCGCACGCGATCGGGGACGGGCGGCGGCGGGCGCGGGACGTCCTCACGCTGGGACTCACGGTCGCGCTCACCCACACCGCCGGGGTGCTGGCGCTCGGCGTGCTGGTGACGACGGGGACGGTCCTCGCGCCGGACGCGCTGTTCTCCTGGCTCGGCGCGGCGGGCGGCGTCCTCGTGACGGCGGCGGGCATCGTTTTGCTGCGCCGCGCCCTCCGCAACCGCCGCCATCCCCACGCGCACGGCCACGGAGATCCGCACAGCCACGGGCACGGACACGGGCATGGGCACGGCCACGGGGAGGCGCGTTCGCGACGGGGCGGGATCGTGCTCATGGGCCTCGCGGGCGGCATGGTGCCGAGCCCGTCCGCCGTGGTGGTGCTGGTCGGCGGCGCGGCGATCGGGCGGGCCTGGTTCGGGGTCGTGCTCGTCCTCGCCTACGGGCTCGGCCTCGCCGCCGCGCTCGCGGCGGTCGGCGCGCTCGTCGCCGGATCCGGCCGCGCGCTGACGCGGCGCATTCCGGCCATGCGCCCGCGGCTGCCGAGCGGGATGATGCCCGTAGGGACGTCCGCGGCGGTCGTCCTCCTCGGGCTCGGGCTGACGCTGCGCGGACTCGTCCCATGACGTCCGGTCCGAGGCGGCGCCCGGTCCGCGGCGCCGAAGAGGCGGGCCACCGAGGGGAGCGCGGGATGCCGGCGGAGACGGGACCGCCGGGCGGCACCCTGCCCGCGCGCGACGCGGACGTGCTGCTCGGCCGGGTCGCGCGCGGCGACGAGCGCGCGTTCGAGGAGCTGTACGACGTGGCGGCACCGGCGGTGTTCGGGCTGGCGCGGCGGGTCGTCCGCGACCCCGCGATGGCGGAGGAGGTGGCGCAGGAGGTGATGATCGAGGTGTGGCGGTCCGCGGCCCGCTACGACCCCGCGCGCGGCGGCGCCATGGCGTGGATCGCGACGATCGCGCACCGCCGGGCCGTGGACCGGGTGCGGCGCGAGCAGGCCGCGGGCGAGCGCGAGGCGCGCGCGGCCCGCGAGGGCGAGGGCGGCGCGGGGTCCGGCGGCGCGCCCGACCCGGTGGCCGAGCGGGTCGAGACCCGGCTGGAGCACGAGCGGGTGCGGCGCTGCCTGCGGACGCTCACCCGCCTGCAGCGCGAGTCGGTGACGCTCGCCTACTACGGCGGCCACACCTACCGCGAGGTCGCGGCCCTGGTCGGGGCGCCGCCCAACACCGTCCGGACCCGGATGCGCGACGGCATCATCCGGCTGCGCGACTGCCTGGGGGTGGCGGGATGAGCGACGAACCGCACGCCCTCGCCGGCGCGTACGCGCTGGACGCGATCGACGACGCGGCGGAGCGGCGGCTCTTCGAGGCGCACCTCGCGGGCTGCGAGGCGTGCGCGACCGAGCTGCGCGAGTTCCGGGAGACGACGGCCCGGCTTGCCATGGCGGCGGCCGAGGCTCCCCCGGCGGCGCTGCGCGGCCGGGTGCTGGCGGGCATCCGGGACGTCCGGCAGCTCCCGCCCGCGGCCTCAGCGGCCCCCGCGGCGCCGGCGCGCCGGGCCGCTCCGAGCGCGTCCCGGCCGCGGCGGTGGCGGCGCGCGGTCGCCGCCGGGCTGGCGGCCGCCGCCTGCCTGGTGACGGCCGCGTCCGTCACCGCCGTGGTCCGCGAACGGCACCGGGTGGAGCGGACGGAGGCCGCGTACCGGGAGGTCGCCTCGGTGCTGTCCGCGCCGGACGCGCGCACCGCCACCGGACGCGCCGCCGGAGGCGGGACGGTCACGATCGTCGCGTCCGCGCTGCGGGGGCGGGTCGTCGTCTCGGCGTCCGGGCTGCGGGCGCTGCCGCCGTCGCAGGCGTACCAGCTGTGGCTGATCGACCGGAGCGGCCCTCGCTCGGCGGGCCTGCTGCCCGCCGGCCGGACGGACCCGGTCGTCGCCGGGACCTGGCGCCCCGCCGACAAGCTCGGCGTCACCGTCGAGCCCGCCGGCGGCTCCGCGCGCCCGACCACGGAACCGCTCGTCCTGCTCAGCCCCGCCTGACCTGTGCCGCCGCCCGGCGATATGTGATCATTGCCGGCATGTCGGTGCACGTTCCGCTGGGTCCGCTGCTGGAGCCCGCGTTCCACATCGGGACCGTCCCCACCACCTGGGCGGAGCTGCTCGGCTTCGCGACCGGCGCGGTGAACGTGTGGCTGGTCGTCCGGCAGAACATCCTGAACTGGCCGATCGGCATCGCGAACGTGATCCTGCTCGGGCTGGTGTTCCTGGACGGCGGCCTGTACGCCGACGCCGGGCTCCAGGTCGTCTACGTCGCGCTCCAGCTGTACGGGTGGTGGGTGTGGCTGTACGGCGGCGAGGGCCGGGACGCGCTCCCCGTGCGGCGGACGCGGCGGGCCGAATGGGCGGGCCTCGTCGCGGCGGGCGCCGCCGGAACCGCCCTGCTGACCTGGGCGCTGTCGGAGTGGACCGACTCGACCGTGCCGTTCTGGGACGCCCTCACCACCTCGATCTCGCTCATGGCGACCTACGGGCAGTCGCGCAAGCTGCTGGAGTCGTGGTGGCTGTGGATCACCGCCGACCTCGTCTACATCCCGCTCTACCTCTACAAGGACCTCAAGCTCACCGGCGTCCTGTACGTCATCTTCCTGGCGCTGTGCGTGTCCGGGCTGCTGGCCTGGCGCCGCGACCTGCGGTCCCGCCCGGCGGACGCGGCGGCCGCGGCGGCGTGAGGTACGCGCACGGGCTGGTGATCGGCAAGTTCTACCCGCCGCACGCCGGCCACCACCACCTGATCGACACCGCGGCGGCGGCGTGCGCCCGGGTCAGCGTGGTCGTCGCCGCGTCCAGCGTGGAGAGCGTCCCGCTCGCACTGCGGACGGCGTGGCTGCGCGAGGCGCACCGGCAGCCGAACGTCGAGGTCTTCCCGGTCGTGGACGACGCGGAGATCGACTACGAGTCGGGCGAGGCCTGGTCGGCGCACGTCGCGGCGTTCCGGGCGGGGCTCGCGATGCGGTCGGGCCTCGGCGTCTCCGTCCCGCCGGTGGACGCGGTGTTCAGCTCCGAGGCGTACGGGCCCGAGCTGGCGGAGCGCTTCTCCGCCGTGCACGTGCCGGTCGACCCGCCGCGCGAGCGCTTCCCGGTCAGCGGCACCGCCGTCCGGGCGGACCCGGTGGCGCACTGGGAGTTCCTGTCGCCGCCCGTCCGGGCGTACCTGGCGCGGCGGGTCGTGGTGGTCGGCGCGGAGTCGACCGGGACGACGACGCTCGCCCGCGCGCTCGCCGCGCACTACGCGGAGCGCGGCGGGGTGTGGGCCGCGACCCGGTGGGTGCCCGAGTACGGCCGGACGTACACCGAGGAGAAACTGGCCGCCGCGCGCCGCGCCACCGGCGACCCGTCGCTGTGGCTGGACGGCCTGACCTGGGAGAGCGCCGAGTTCACGGAGATCGCCGAACGGCACGCGGCGCTGGAGGACGCGGCGGCCCGGTCGGGGTCGCCGCTGCTGGTCTGCGACACCGACGCCTTCGCGACCGTCGTGTGGCACGAGCGCTACCTCGGGACGCCGGCGCCGGAGGTGGAGGCCGTCCACGAGCGCGTCCCGCACCATCTGTGGATCCTGGCGTCGCCGGAGGGTGTCCCGTTCGAGCAGGATGGCTGGCGCGACGGCGAGTCGATCCGCCGGTGGATGTCGGACCGCTTCCGGGAGGAACTCGAGAAGCGGCGCCTGCCGCACATCACCGTGGCGGGCCCGCACGAACGCCGCCTGGCCGACGCCGTCGCCGCGACCGACGCCCTGCTCGCCGAGGGCTGGACCTTCGGCGAACCGCTGACCCCCTAGCCCCCGGGCCTGGCCGGACAGCTGTAGAGCATCTTCGAGATGAGGAACTCCTTGATGTCGGCCATCACCGCGTACTCGATGAAGATGCCGGAGCTCTCGACGAGGAGGCTGTAGACGCCCGGCTCGGCCTGCGGCCTGCCCGGAGGAGCCGAGCCCCGGTCGACCGCCGCCCCCGCCCCGGCCGCGAAGTCACAGAAGAAGTCGACGAAGAAGCCCCGCAGCGAGGGCATCGACTCCATGACCTCGCACACCGACTCCGAGCAGAAGACGGTCCAGCCGCCCTTGACGGTGGTCACCCGGCGTCATCGCCGCGCAGCCGCCAGCGGGCGCGGAGCTCGTCCAGCGAGACCTTCTTCCCCGCCCGCATCTCGGCGATCGCCTCGGCGCGCCGCGCCTCGCGGTCGGGGATCTGCGCGAAGTGCGCCTCGGCCCACCAGCCGTCCAGGACGTCCTCGTACTCGTCCTCCTCCTCGGCGGCGGTGATCTCCGCGAGGAACTCGGCGCGCCGCTCTTCGGACAGCCAGGCGGCGATGCCCGCGATCGTCCGCGGGACCCGGTGGACCTGGCCCGGAAGGAGAGGCTCGACCGGTTGTGCGCTCATGTCGCTCCCGTCCGTCTCGTACAGTCCCCGCTCGCCCGTACCACCGGGACCCTACAACCCGCCGCCGACAGGACCGGGGAGGTCACGTCGCGGCGCGGCGGTCGAGGCGGAAGAGGTCCTCGTCGATCCGGTCGAGCGCGAGCCGGACGGCGCCGAGCCCGACCGCCTCGTCCCCCAGCCGGGAGCCCTCGACCCGGACCGGGGCCGGGCACAGCGGCCGGACCAGCCGGCGCAGCTCGGCGACCAGCGGGCCGCCGGCCGTGCCGAGCGGCCCGGCCACCACGATCATCTCGGGGTCGAGCGCGAGGGCCACCGCGGCCACGCCCCGGGACATCCGGGCGGCGAGCGCGTTCACCCGCGCCGTCGCCGCCGCGTCGCCGGCGGCCGCCGCCTCCAGCACCCGCACCGCCCCGTCCAGGGACGGCTCCCCCGCCAGCGCCGCGGCGGTGTCGCGCAGCCCCAGCTCGGGCAGCATGCCGACCTCCCCGGCGGCGCCGTGGCGGCCCCGGTGCAGCCGGCCCCCGATCAGCGCGCCCGTCCCGGCGTCCAGCGCGGCGTACACGCACACGACGTCGTCGGCGGCGCGGGCGGCGCCGACCCACCGCTCGGCCAGCGCGGCGAGGTTGGCGTCGTTCTCCACGAGGACGGGGCAGCGGAACGAGCGGCCCAGCTCGCAGGCCAGGCGCACCCCCGCCCAGCCCGGCGGCACCGTGCAGGAGGTGACCGTCCCGTCCGGGGCGACGACGCCGGGGGTGCCGGCGGCGACCGCCCACAGCGACCGGCGGCCGACCCGCACCGCGCCCAGGCACGCCGTGACCGCGGCGCGCACCGCCGCGATCCGCTCCGCCGCCGGGGCCCGCGGGTCGAGCGGGGCGCCGCGTCCGCCGATGACCTCGCCGGTGAGGTCGGCGACGAGCAGCCGCACCCGGTGCGCGCGGACGTCGATGCCGAGCGCGTACCCCGCCTCGGCGCGGAACCGGTACCGGCGCGCGGGACGGCCGAGCCCGGCACCGGGGCGCGGCGCGTCCTCGGCGGCCAGCCCGCGGCGGATCAGCTCGCCGAGCACGCCCTCGGTCGTCGGCCGCGACAGCCCGACCCGCGCCGCCAGCTCCGACAGCGTCGCCTCGCCGCCGTCGCGCAGCGCCCGCAGGGTCGCGGCGGCGTTGAGGCGGCGGAGCACCGAGGGATCTCCCCCGTGCAGCGGATGTTGCGACACGGCACCTCTCGACGGCGATCGGCGCCCGGGGTCGCCCGGCGCCGGGCTGCGCCAAGGATAGCCAGGTCAGCGGGCTTGATCGAGATTTCGGCTACCCGTAGGTCAGGCCGTAGCCGAACGGGAAGAGCGGCTTCTTGCCGTCGCCCCTGTTGATGGGCTCCTGGTCGCCGCTGCGCATCCACGTCACCGGGAGCTTCCCGCGCGGCTCGGCGTCGCCGTACAGGACGTCGGCGACCCCCTGCCCCTCCGTGCCCGGCAACCACGCCGCGACCAGCGCGTCCCACTTCGGCAGGTGGGCGGCGACGTCCAGCGGTCGGCCCGACACCAGCACCACGATCACCGGGACGCCCGAGGCGCGCAGCCGGTCGATGGTCCGCAGATCGGCCTCGTCCAGGCGGAGGCCGTCCGTCCGGTCGCCGTGGTACTCCGCGTACGGGGTCTCCCCCACCACGGCTATCGCCGCGTCATAGGACGGGTCGATGCCGCCGCCGTCCTTGCTGTAGGTGATGGTCGCGCCCCGGTCGGCGGCCTTGCGGATGCCGTCCAGGATCGTCGTGCCCGGGGTGATCGGCCCCGGCTCGCCCTGCCAGGTGATCGTCCAGCCGCCGGACTGCATGCCGATGTCGTCCGCGCTGCGGCCAGCGACGAACACCTTGTCGTCACCGGCCAGCGGCAGCACGTCCTCGTTCTTCAGCAGCACCTGCGACTCGGCGACCGCCTGCCGCGCCAGCTCGCGGTGCGCCGCGCTGCCGACCGCCGCCAGGTGCGACCGGTCCGCCATGGGCCGCTCGAACAGGCCCATCTCGAACTTCTTGGTCAGGATGCGGCGGTTCGCGTCGTCGATGCGCGCCATCGGGACGTCGCCCTTCTGCACCTCGTCCCGCAGGTACTCCAGGAACCGGCGCCACTCCGCCGGCACCATGACCATGTCGATGCCGGCGTTGACCGCGGCGGCGACCTCGTCCCGGGTGAATCCGGGCTTGCCGTCGATCTCGTCGATGCCGTTGTAGTCCGACACCACGAACCCGCCGAAGCCCAGCTCGCCCTTCAGCACGTCCGTGATCAGGTACTTGTTCTGGTGCATCTTCAGCCCGTTCCACGAGCTGTAGGAGACCATCACGGAGCCGACACCGCGCTTCACCGCGGCCTGGAACGGCGCCAGGTGCAGCGCGCGCAGCTCCTTCTCCGGCAGCCGGACGTCACCCCGGTCGTCGCCGCCCACGGTGCCGCCGTCCCCGACGTAGTGCTTCGCCGTGGCCAGCACCGACGTGGGCCCGCTGAGCGTGGATCCCTGGAGCCCGTCGATGACCGTCGTCATCATCGTCGGCAGCTCGGGCACCTCGCCGAACGACTCGTACGTGCGTCCCCACCGGTCGTCGCGGGCGACGCAGACGCACGGGGCGAAGTTCCAGTCGACGCCCGTCCCCGCCATCTCCGCCGCGGTCGCGGCACCGATCCTCCTGACCAGCGCCGGGTCGCGGGTGGCGCCGAGCCCGATGTTGTGCGGGAAGATCGTCGCGCCGACCATGTTGTTGTGGCCGTGCACGGCGTCCACGCCGTACATGAGCGGGACGCGCAGCGGCGCGGCGAGCGCGGCCCGCTGGAACCCGTCGTACATGTCCGCCCAGTTCTCCGGCGTGTTCGGCACGGGCGCCGACCCGCCGCTGGACAGCACCGACCCGATCCGGTATCGGGTGACCTCGTCGTGGGTGATGTACCTGCGCTCCGGCTGCGTCATCTGGCCGAGCTTGTCCGCCAGGCTCATCCGGCCGAGCAGGTCGGCGACCCGGTCCTGGACGGACAGGTGCGGGTCCAGGTAGGGGGCGGGCCCCGGCTGCGCCCGCACCGGCCCGCCGTAGGCGGCGAGCGCCAGCACCCCCAGCACGCCGAACGCGAGGAGCCGGGACCGCATCGCTTGCAGGGAGGTGCCCATGCGGAGAGCATTTCCAGGGTTGATCAAACGCAACCCAACCGGATGTCCGGGCATGAGCAATTTCTGGCGGTCCCCACCACGGACAAAGGGCCCTCGATCGGGATCGAACCGACACCTCCAGGACCACAACCTGGCGTGCAGACCACTACACCACGAAGGCCGTGTCTCCGGCAGGAATCGAACCTGCGACCTCCGGGTCCGCAACCCGGCGCGCTCTCCACTGCGCCACGGAGACGTGCCAGGTGCAGGAATCGAACCTGCCTACCGCGGGCTATGAATCCGCCGGACACACCAGCGTCCCCACCTGGCGCGGAGGGTGCGAGACTCGAACTCGCGCAGGGTCGCCCCTGACGACGGCTTAGCAAGCCGCTGCCTTCCCACTCGGCCAACCCTCCGGGAAAACAAAAGACCGCCCGCGGCCTGCGGGCGGTCGGCGTCAGAACGCGCTGATCACGTCCTTCGACGACTCCCGAGACCGGAAGGGCTGCTGCTGTGCATTCGATGGCTTCGCATTTCCCTCTCCTCTCGGTCTCGTATCGTGCAACGCCCATGCTGCCGCGACGATTCCCGCCCGGCAACCCATTTACAGGCGCCTCAGACCGCGGACCTGGACGCCTCCACCGCCGCGCTCAGTGCGCGGAGCGCGTGGTAGACGCGGACCTTGACCACGTCCACCGGCACCCCCAGCGAGGCGGCGGCCTCGTTGACCGACCGGTCCCGGAAGACGGTCTCGGTGAGGATCTCGCGGTGCGCGGACGGCAGCCTCTGGAAGGCCCGGGCGACCACCGCGGGGCGCATCCGCTGCCCCGCCGAACCGGGGCCGGACGAACCGGTGTGCTTACCCATGCGCAGTGCCACGCCAAGAACCTCGCACCCCACCGCCCCAAGCGCCCGCCCCTTATGCCCGCGTTAAGGAAGCGCTCAGGAGGACTTATCCGCCCTCCATTCGCGTGGGTCTCAAGCGGCCCCCCAGAGAGCCATTCACCTGCGAAAACACGGGAGCGAAGGCAGAGCTACCCCTGAATGCTCCAGATGGCGCTCAGGAATCGAGGGGGGTTGGGGTGAGGGGGGTGTCGGAGGTCAGGAGGGCCAGGGCGGCGGCGCCGTAGAGGCCGGCGTCCCGGTCGAGGGTGGTGGCGGTGATGTTCAGGTCGCGGAGGTGGGGCATGCCGGCGCGTTCGGCGATGGCCTTGCGGAGGGGGTCGAGGAGGAGGTCGCCAGAGGCGGCGACGCCGCCGCCGATGACGACGTCGCCGACGTCCAGGACGGCGGCGACGCCGAGGATCGCGGTGGCGAGGGCGGCGGCGGCGCGCTGGAAGGCGGCGAGGGGGATGCGGGCGCCGGCGCGGGCGGCGGTGGCGAGGGCCTTGGCGTCGGGGCGGCCGGTCGCGAGGGTCCAGCCCTGGGCGAGCGCCCAGCGGACCATGCTGGGGCCGCCGGCGACCGTCTCCAGGCAGCCGCGGGCGCCGCAGATGCAGGGCTCGCCCTCCGGGTCGACGAGGACGTGGCCGATGTGGCCGGCGTTGCCGGTGCGGCCCGTCCAGGGGCGGCCGTCGAGGATGAGGCCGCCGCCGACGCCGGTCGACACGACGATGCCGAGCAGGGACGGGGCGCCGTGGCCGCCGCGCCACCATTCGCCGAGCGCCATGCACTGGGCGTCGCCGGCGAGGGAGACGGGGACGCCGGAAACAAGCCGCTGGACGGCGGCGACGAGGGGGTAGCCGCGCCAGCGGGGGATGTTGATGGGGCTGACCGTGCCGGCGGCGGTGTCGATCGGGCCCGCCGAGCCGATGCCGACGGCGGTGACGGACGGGTCGGCGAAGTCGGCGACGAGGCCGCGGAGGGTGGCGGTGGGCGACTGGCCGACGGGGTGCTCGGCGCGGTCGAGGAGCGTTCCGGACGGGTCGACGCGGGCGACGGCGAACTTGGTGCCGCCGATGTCGAGCGCGAGGACGGTCATGACCCGATCCCCGGCAGGACGCGGTAGAGCGTGCCTTTTCCGGTGAGGTGGACCGCGGGGGCGCCGGCGGGGACGAACGCCGCCTCTCCCCTGCCGAGGGTCAGGGTGCCGGTGGTGGTGAGCGTCGCCTCGCCTTCGAGGCAGAGGAGCGTCTGGGGCAGGCCGGTGGGCAGGTCGGCGGCGTCGGCGAGGTCGTGGCGGACGAGGGTGAACTCGTCGGCGCCGGCCCGGTACAGCTCGCCCGCGGGGTCGACCCTGGCGGGTGCGGACGGGGCGAACTCGACGACGCGCATCAGTTCGGGGACGTCCACGTGCTTCCCGGTGAGGCCGCAGCGCAGGACGTTGTCGGAGTTCGCCATGACCTCGATCGCGAGGCCGCCGAGGTAGGAGTGCGGGACGCCGGCGTCCAGGAAGAGGGCCTCGCCGGGCTTCAGCTCGACGTGGTTGAGCAGGAGCGCGGCGAGGACGCCGGGGTCGCCGGGGTAGGCGCGGGCGATGTCGGCGTAGACGCCGGTGAGGGCGGGCTCGACCGCTTTGCGGATCGGGGCGGAGCTCGCGTCCAGCATCTGGGTGAGGACGGTGCGCAGGGCGCGCGCGGGCGGTTCGGTGCGGAGCGCGCCGGCCCAGGGGCGCAGCTCGGGGACGGCGAGGTCGTCGAGGAGGGCCGCCGTCGCGGTGGGCTCGCGGAAACCGCACAGGCCGTGGAAGTCGGTGAGGGCGCAGACCATCTCGGGCTTGTGGAACGGGTCCTTGTAGGTGCGGGCGGGGTCGTCGAGCGGGATGCCGCGCTCCTCTTCGGCGGCGAAGCCCGCCTCCGCCTGCGCCATGGTGGGGTGCACCTGGAGGGAGAGCGGTTTCTCGACCGCCAGCACCTTGAGCAGGTAGGGCAGCGTGGGGCCGAAGCGGGCCATCGAGGGCGCGCCGAGCATCCGGGCCGGGTCGCGTTCGATGAGGACGTTGAGCGGCGTCCCGTCCACCGACGACGGGGCGGCCGGGTGCGCGCCCGCCCACAGTTCGGCCTGCGGGCGCCCGGTCGGCTCGGTGCCGAGCAGCTCCGGCAACGCGGTGCGCGACCCCCAGTCGTAGGGCCGGATCACGGTGGACAGCGGCAGGGGCACCAACCCGCGCGTTCTCCTTACTCGGTGCGCCACGTCGGGAGGTCGGCGCTCGTGAGGGACAGCGTACAAGCGCCCGGGAGCGGCGGGCACAGGCCCCGCCCGAGTGATCGTTCCGGCGGGACGGGGGGCGCGCTACCGGCGCGTCTGGGCGAGGGCGGCCAGCAGGGCCGCGGCGCAGGACGCCCAGGCCAGGGCCGCGTAGCCGCCCGCCGACAGGACGGCGGTGGACGCGAGGCTCGCGGCGGCGGCGATCGTCCAGACGGCGGCGTCGACGGCGCCCTCGACGTGCGGGCGGTCCGCCTCGGGGAGGTCGCGGGCGAGCCGGCCGCTGCCGCCGACGAAGCACAGGTTCCAGCCGTAGCCGAGCAGGAACAGCGCCGCGGCGCGTCCCGCGGAGCCGGGCGCGACGGCCGCGAGCGCGGTGGAGAACGCCAGGGTGAGCAGCCCTCCGAGGATCACGGGACGGGCGCCGAAGCGGTCGAAGAGGCGGCCCGTGACCGGTGAGAGCGCGAACATGCCGAGGGTGTGGGCGGACAGCGTCATCCCGACGGCGTCCAGGCCGTCGCCGTGCAGGTGCATGTCGAGCGGGGCGGCGGTCATGACGGCGACCATCACGACCTGCGCGGTCACCATGACCGCAAGGGCGGACCGCGCGGCCGGGGTCCGGACGAGCCCGCGCACCGGCAGCGGCCGCGCGGTGGTGCCCGGCCGTGCGCCGGGGACGCCGGCCGCGGCGACGGCGGCGACCGCGCAGGTGAGGACGGCGAGCAGGAACGGGCCGGTCAGCGGGGAGAGCCCGGCGTCCCCGGCGAGGGCGCCGGACGGGTCGAGCAGCAGCGGCCCGCCGACGGCGCCGGCGGCGGACGACCACACGACGAGGCCGATGGCGAATCCGCGCCGCCCGGCCGGGTACTGGTCGGCGGCCGCGTACCGGGACAGCTGGGCGCCCGCGTTGCCGAGGCCGAGCAGGAGCATGCCGGCGCACAGCCCCGCGACGTCGCCGTCCGCGACCGCGGCGGCGGCCAGGCAGGCGCCGGCCGCCGCGGCGGCGTAGCCGAGGACGAAGGCGGCGCGGCGGCCCAGCCGGCGGGTGAGCCGGGTCAGCAGGAGCGCCCCGGCGCCCGTCCCGACGATGCCGGCGGTGCCGGGGACGCCGCCCCAGCCGGTGCCGAGCCGGTCGCCGGCGACGAGGGTGCCGGTCGCGCTCGCGACCGCCATGGACGCGTTCATCAGCGCGGTTCCCGAGCAGAGGGCCGCCATCGGTGCCGAGCGTTTCGCCATCCCTTAACGCTATGAAGGCCGGTCTCGGGAGAGAATGGGCGATCACTGGCGATCGGCGCCTTCTGCTTCTAGTTTGCAAGGAATTCCGGCGGAAGGACTTTGCCCGTGGACAGGGAACTCGATCAGACCGACTGGCGGATCCTCGCGGAGTTGCAGCGGGACGGGCGGCTGTCGTTCAACCGCCTGGCGGGGCTCGTCAACCTCTCCGCCCCGGCGGTCGCGGAGCGGGTGCGGCGGCTGGAGGAGTCCGGAGTGATCACCGGGTACGCGGCGCGGGTCGATCCGGCGCGGGTCGGGCAGCCGCTCACCGCGTTCGTGCAGATGCGCTGCGCGCTCGGCCGCTGCCTGCTGAAGACGACCGCCGCGGAGGACCTGCCGGAGGTCACCGAGGTGCACAAGCTGAGCGGGAACTGGTGCTCGATGCTCAGGGTGCGGGTCGGGTCGATGGCGCATCTGGAGGGGCTGCTGGAGCGGCTCGGCGAGCACGGCGAGATGAACTCGCACATCGTGCTGTCGACCGCGTTCGAGGGGCGCGCCGTCGAGCCGCCGGTCCCGGGCGCGCGGACGGTCACGGCCTCGGAGGGCTGGACCCGGTAGGTCGCTCCGGGCCTGGCAGCCTGCGGGCCCCTGGACCCGGTGGCTCGCCCCCGCGGACGCCGGAGAAATGGTTGAATCGTGCGCTATGTGGCACTCGTCACTGCGTTCCATGGCCTGGCGGCGGAGGTATCAGCCCGGTGTCCCCGGCGATATCGACATCCCGGACATCCCCGTCACACGGCTCCTCGACGATGCCGCCGACCGGTACCCGCGCCGGCCCGCCCTGATCTTCTTCGGGCGGCGGCTCTGCTACCGCGAGCTGCGCGAGGCGGTGGACCGGTTCGCCGACGGCCTGCACCGGCTCGGCGTGCAGCCCGGCGACCGGGTCGCGCTGATCCTGCCGAACTGCCCGCAGATGGTCATCGCGTTCTACGCGGTGCTGCGCCGCGGCGCCATCGCCGTCCAGCACAACCCGCTCTACACCGAGGAGGAGATGCTCCGGCAGCTCGCCGACTGCGGTGCGCGGGTCGCCGTCGTGCTGGACCGGTCCTTCGCGACGGTGCGGGCCGTGCGGTCCCGGCTGCGGCTCGACCACATCGTGGTGACGTCGCTCGTCGACTACCTGCCAGCGCCGCGGCGGCTCATGCTGCGGCTGCCGCTGGTGCAGATGCAGCGGCGCCGCGCGGCCATCGCGGCGGACGTGCCGGACGATCCGGGCGTCGTCCCGTTCCGCGAGTTGCAGCGGCCGCCGCGGCGGCACGTGCGGCAGCTCCCGCTGGACCCGTCCCGGCACCTGGCGGCGATCCAGTACACCGGCGGGACGGAGGGCCGCCCGAAGGGCGCGATGCTGACGCACCGCAACCTCGTCGCGAACGCCTGCCAGCAGCACGCCTGGGACCTCGACGGGCGCCCCGCCACGGACGTGACGCTCGCGGTGCTGCCGCTGTTCCACTCGTTCGGGCTGATGAGCTGCCTGGTCGCGCCGGTGATGACGGCGGGCGCGGTGGTGCTGCTGCCGCGCTACGACGGCGACCGGGTGGTGCGCGCGATCCGCAGGTACCGGCCGACGATCTTCCCGGGCGTGCCGACGCTGTACGAGCAGGTGCTCGACAGCCCCCGGTTCCGGCCGTCGGACCTGCGGTCGCTGCGCATCTACATCTCCGGCGCGATGGACATGGCGCAGAGCACCATCGACCGGCTGGAGCGGCTCGGCGCCAAGGGGCTGACCAACTGCTACGGGCTCTCCGAGGCGTCCCCGGCCATCACCGCGAACCCGCTGGACGGCACCGCCCGGAACCTGACCGTCGGGCTGCCGCTGCCGTCGACGGACGTGGTCGTCGTCGACCAGGACGAGCCGACGCGGGTGCTGCCGCCCGGCGAGGCCGGGGAGCTGGTCGTGCGCGGGCCGCAGGTCTTCGCCGGCTACTGGAACGCGCCGCTCGCGACCGCGCAGACCCTGTCGAAGGGGTGGCTGCGCACGGGTGACATCGGCGTGATGGACGAGGAGGGTTTCATCACCATCCTGGCCCGCCTGCGGGACATGATGAAGGTGAACGGCTTCACCGTGTTCCCGACCGAGGTGGAGAAGGTGCTGCGCCGCCATCCCGCCGTCTACGACTGCGCGGTGGTCGGCGTGCCGGACGCGCGGCGCGGGGAGCGCATCATCGCGCACGTGGTGGAGCATCCCGCCTACCCTTTCTCGGCCGACGAGCTGCGGCGGCACTGCAAGCGCTACCTGTCGCGCTACAAGGTGCCGTCGGAGTTCCTCCCGCGTACCGAACTGCCCAGGAACCTGTTGGGAAAGGTCGTCCGGCAGCGGCTGCGGGACGAGTTCGCCGCCTCCGCGCAAGGGCGGAGCGGTGCGGCGCGGAGTGGTTGACTGGGCGGGTGCAGACCGAGACCGTCCAGTCCGGGCTCTTCTCCCGGCTCGTTGAGATCGGGCGCGCTTCCGCCCCCGCCGGCGCGGCATCGGGCCCCGCCGAAGCGGCATCGGGAGACGCGTCGCCGGAGACGCTGTACGACCGGCACGGTGTGCTCGTGGTGCGCGTCGGTGACGTAGTGGTCAAGGCGCATCAGGCCGACCGCGAGCATGGGGCTCCGTTCCTGGCGCGTATCAGGTTGGCGGCCACGCTCCCGGACCTTCTCCTGGGGCCGGCAGGTGCGCCCCTCACCGTGGACGGCCGGACGGTCACGATCGCCTCGTACGGCGACCCGGTCGACCCGAACCAAGCACTCCCTTGGGAGGAGGGGGCGCGGCTTCTGGCGGCGCTCCATGCGGAGGCCGTCCCGGCAGACGCACCGCATTGGGGACGTCCGACCCGTGTGGCACGCCTCATCTCACAGGTCGGCGAAGGCCCCGCCCCGGACGCGGTGAAGCGCGCGTTCGCCACCCTTCCCGCATGGATACGCGGTGAGGAGGACGAGCCCCCGGCACGGACGCAGCACCTCATCCACGGCGACTGGCACCTGGGCCAGATGGTCCGCGCGCGCGACGGCCGCTGGCGGCTCATCGACATCGAGGACCTGGGCAGGGGCGACCCGGCGTGGGACCTCGCCCGCCCCGCCGCGCTCTACTCAGCCGGAGTCCTGCACCCGGACGAGTGGACGCGATTCCTCGGCGCGTACACGGCGGCCGGGGGCCCGGCGGTCCCCGCGCAGGGCGACCCCTGGACGAGCCTGGACATACCCGCCCGAAGTCTTGCGATCCAGATCGCGGCCACGTGCGTCATATCCGCGGAGAGGGATGATCGTGCCCTGGACGGGCCGGAGCAGGCGATGATCGATGCCTGCGTGAGAATATCCGCGGCGGGGGACGCGGCATGACGTGGCGCGAAACCTGCCCTACATTTAGCCTCTACCTGGGGATCCAGACCGGAAGGACGACAGGCGATGCACTGCCCTAAGTGTCGTGGCGTGATGCGGACCTACACCCGCAGCGGCGTCCACATCGAGCAATGTGACAGCTGCCGGGGCATCTTCCTCGACTACGGCGAGCTGGAGGCCCTGAGCCAGATGGAGTCGCAGTACCGGGCGGCCCCGCCACCGCCCGCCGCGGCACCGGGATGGAGCGCGCCGGCGGCGGTGCACCACCATCACCACGGCGGGCACCACCGCCCGTACCACGGCAGTGTCTTCCACATGCTGTTCTCGACCTGACGCGTCCCGCAAGGCCCGCCCCCCTCGCCGAGGGGCGGGCCTTGTGCGTCCGGGGCCGGGCGCGTCCGGGGCCGGGCACGTCCGGGGCCGGGCCCGGCCGTCCGGACTACAGGCGCGGGTCGACGGGCTCGGACTCCAGCGCCAGCACGGCGAACACCGCCTGGTGCACGCGCCACAGCGGCTCCCCCGCGGCGAGCCGGTCGAGCGCCTCGGCGCCGAGCGCGTGCTCGCGCATCGCCAGCGACCGCTTCCGGCCGAGCGACCTGCGGCGCAGCCGGTCGAGGTGCTCCGGCTCGCGGTAGTCGGGGCCGTAGATGATCCGCAGGTACTCCGGCCCCCGGCACTTGACGCCGGGCTGGATCTTCGCGCCTTCGGGGACGGGCCCCAGCGGCTTGACGACCATGCCCTCGCCGCCGGAGGCGGTGAGCTCCTCCCACCATGCGGTGACGGCGGCCTCCGACTCCGGCGACCCCAGGTCGGCGGTCACCGAGGCCGTCCGCTTGACGAGCCCGCTCGCGTCGCCGTCCGCGAGCCGCGCCGCCACCGACATGTGCCACTCGTGGTCGCGTGCGTCCGCCCAGGCACGGCCCTCACCCGCGAGGATCTGGAACGGGGCGAACTTCAGCCCGTCCAGGCCGTCCACCGTCCAGCAGTACCGCGCGTAGGCGTCCCTGAAGCGGGACGCGTTGGCGGCGCGCCGGTCGATGTGCTCGCGCAGGCCGCCGAGGTCGAGCCCGCGCGCCTCCGCGCGCGCGAGAGCGTCGGCCGCCATCGGCAGGGCAGCGCGGGCCGCCGCCCCGGTCGCCGCGTACTGGGTGCGGATGAGCTCCATGGCCTTCGCCGACCACGGCATCAGCTCGCCGTCGATGACGAGCCATCCGGTGTCCAGCTCGTCCCAGAGCCCGGCGGCGCCGATCGCGGCGCGCAGCCGCTCCAGCACCTCGGACGTGCGGGACGGGTCGCGGAAGAACGCGCGCCCGGTGCGGGTGTAGAGGGCGCCGGTCGTCCCGTCCGCCACTCCGAAGCGCTCGGCCGCCACGGCCACGTCGCGGCAGACGACGGCCACGGCGCGCGAGCCCATGTGCTTCTCCTCGCACACGACCCGGGCCACGCCCTTGTCCCGGTAGGCGGCGAGGGCCTCGGCGGGATGCTCCAGGTAGCCCGGCAGCGCCGAGGTCTCGGCGGGCGCCATGGTGGGCGGCAGGTAGACGAGCCAGCGTGGGTCGACCGCGAACCGGCTCATCACCTCCAGCGCCGCCCGCGCGTTCTCCTCGCGGACGGAGACGCGGCCCATGAGCCGGGTCTCGACCCCCTGGTTGCCGAGGACGTCGCCGATGTTGAGGACCTCGTTCTCCCGCGAGCCGCCCCGAGCCGGGGCCTCCAGGGGACGCGTCGGCTCGTACCAGACCTGCCGGGCCGGGACCGACACCAGCTCGCGTTCCGGATAGCGCAGCGCGGTCAGCTTCCCGCCGAACACGGCCCCGGTGTCCAGGCAGATGGTGTTGTTGACCCACTCCGCCTCCGGGACGGGAGTGTGCCCGTACACGACCATGGCCTTGCCCCGGTAGTCGCGCGCCCACGGGTACCGGACGGGAAGCCCGTACTCGTCGGTCTCCCCCGTGGTGTCTCCGTAGAGCGCGAACGAGCGGACCCGTCCGGACGACCGTCCGTGGTAAGCCTCCTTGAGCCCGGCGTGGGCCACGACCAGGCGGCCGTCGTCCAGCATGTAGTGGCTGATGAGTCCGTCCATGAACTCCAGCGCGCGCTTGCGGAAGTCGTCGTCCTCGGCGGCGAACTGCTCCAGGGAGTTCTCCAGGCCGTGCGCCACGCGCACCTTGCGTCCGCGCAGTGCACGGACGAGCTTCGCCTCGTGGTTACCCGAGACGCACAGCGCGTCGCCCGTCGCGACCATGCCCATGACGAGCCGCAGGACGCCCGGCGAGTCGGGCCCGCGGTCGACGAGGTCGCCGACGAAGACGGCCGTCCGCCCGCCGGGGTGGTTCGCGCCGCAGGGCCGCCCCTCCGCGTCCCGCTCGATCTCGTAGCCGAGGCCGGTGAGGAGGTCCTCCAGCTCCGCGCGGCAGCCGTGCACGTCGCCGACGATGTCGAACGGGCCGGTGAGCTCCCGCTTGTCGTTCCACGCCTTCTCGCGGACGATCGTCGCGGCGTCGATCTCCTCCGCGCCGGTCAGCACGTAGTGGCGGCGGAACGCGCGGGCCAGGTCCCGCATCCCGCGCCGCAGCTCCCGGCGCTGGCGCGGGATCACGTGCGGCGGCAGGTTGCGGTCGGGCCGGGTCGCGTTCCGCTCGGCGGCGAGGCTCTCCGGCACGTCCAGGACGATCGCGACGGACAGGACATCGTGCTCCTTGGCGATCCGCAGCAGCGCCTCGCGCGCCTTCGGCTGCACGTTCGTCGCGTCCACCACGGTCAGCAGGCCGCGCCGCAGCCGCGTGCCCACGATGTAGTGGAGCAGGTCGAACGCGTCGGCGCTCGCGGACTGGTCGTTCTCGTCGTCCGACACGACGCCGCGGCAGAAGTCGGACGACACCACCTGCGTCGGGGCGAAGTGCTTGCGCGCGAAGTGGGACTTGCCGGAGCCGGTCACGCCGACCAGCACGACGAGCCCCGCCTCCGGGACCTTGATCTCGGTCATCGGGTGAAGACCCCCATCTGGGTGGGCGCGCCGACCTCGGGGTCGTCGTCGCCCACGGGAACGTGGCGGACGCGGTAGCCGTGCTCTCCGGCGACCCGGCCCGCCCAGGCGCGGAACTCGGCCCGCGTCCATTCGAAGCGGTGGTCGGAGTGGCGCATCGCGCCCGGCGCGAGGCCCTCGTAGCGGACGTTGTACTCGGCGTTCGGGGTCGTGACGACGACCACGCGGGGCGCGGCGTGCCCGAACACCACCCGCTCGACGGCGCCGAGACGGGGCGGGTCGACGTGCTCGATGACCTCCATCAGCACCGCCGCCTCGTAGCCTGCGAACCGCTCGTCGGCGTAGGTGAGCGCGCCCTGGAACACGTCCCGGACGCGTCCGCCCCGCTCGCCCTGCCGCGTGTGCGGCCCGTCGTCCCAGCGCAGCCGCCGCCAGGCGTGGCTCAGCGCGCGGTGCGAGACGTCCGCTCCGGCGATCTCGCTGAAGAAGTCGTCCTTGGCGAGCATCGCCACCAGCTTCCCCGAGCCGCAGCCGAGGTCGATGACGCGCCGGGCGTCCTCGTCGCGCAGCGCCTGCACGACCGCCTGGAGGCGGCGCTCCGCGAGCGGGACCGTCCGGTCCTCCTCGGCAGGTGGCGCCTGCTCCTCCTCGGCGGGAGCCGCGTCTCCGTCGGCGCGGGACGCGTGCTCTTCCTCGACCTGCACGGGGTCGAGCTCCTCGTCGGAGGCGTCCTCGGCGTCGGCGAGGCGGCCCAGCGCGGTGCGGACGAGCGCGCGCCGGTTGGCCAGGTAGCGCCGGGTGATGGCGCCCCGGTCGGGGTGCGCGGCGAGCCAGCCCTCCCCCGCCCGGACGAGCTTGTCGACCTCGTCGGGCGCGAGCCAGTAGTGCTTGGAGTCGTCCAGGACGGGCAGCAGCACGTAGAGCTGGTTGAGCGCGTCGGCGAGCCGCAGCGTCCCGGTCAGCGTCAGCGTCACGTACCGGGAGTCGCCCCACGCGGCGAACTCCGGGTCGAGCGGGACGGGCACGGCCGACACGTCCCAGCCGAGCGGCCCGAAGAACCGGGCGGCCTGCTCCGGCCCGCCCCGGCACGGCAGGGCCGGCAGGACGACCTCCAGCGGGATCGGCGCGCGCACCAGCTCGGGGCGCGCGGCGCACCGGCCGCGCATCGCGGTGCGGAAGACGCCGGCCATGGCGGACGCGAGCAGCGACGACGCCGCGTAGGGGCGGTCGTTCACGTACTGGCCGAGGGAGAAGTCCGGCGTGCCTCTGCCCCGCGTCCGCACGAGCGCGACCGGGTCGACGTCCAGGAGCAGCGCCGCCGTGCAGCGCCGCTCGCCGGCCTCGGGGTAGAAGACGTGCGCCGTGCCGAAGGACTGCTCGAAGCGCTGCACCCGCTCCGGATGCTTGTGCAGGAGGAATCCCAGGTCCGACGCCTGGTCCATGGTCGTGGTGATCGTCAGAAGCACGCGCCCAGTGTGGCGGACATAACCGGGTGATCCGCATTCCTTTTTCCGGAAGAATGCGGCGCGATATGAGCAGACACCCACGCCGCATGACCGCCCAGGAGACCGTGGCCATCATGGAACGCGGCGGATACACCGCGCCCTCCGGTCGCACCGTCTCGATCGCGGACGACCTCGCGCGCGCCGTCGAGAGCACGGTCCTGTACCGCCCTGGCGAGCTGGACGCGCTCCTGGCCGGGCCACCCGGCGGCGAGGCCGTGCGGACGCGCGTCGAGGTGACCGGCGAGACGACCCTCGCCGCCGCGCGCAGGCTGTGCGGCGGGGCCGCCGACCCGCTCGCGCTCAACTTCGCGTCCGCGAAGAACCCGGGCGGCGGCTTCCTCAACGGGGCGCACGCCCAGGAGGAGGGGCTGGCGCGCTCGTCCGGCCTCTACGCGTCGCTGCGGTCGGCCAGGGAGTTCTACGACTTCCACCGCGCCCAGCGCGACCTCCTCTACAGCGACCACATGATCTACTCGCCCGGCGTGCCGGTGTTCCGGGACGACGCCGGGCGGCTGCTCGACGAGCCGTACGGCGTGGCGTTCCTGACGTCCCCGGCGCCGAACCGCGGCGCGATCCGGGACGGCGCGGCGGCCGCGCGGATCCCGGAGGTGCTCCGGCTGCGGGCCCGCAAGGTGCTCGCCGTCGCGCTCGCGCGCGGGCACGGGCGGCTGGTCCTCGGCGCGTGGGGGTGTGGCGTGTTCCGCAACGACCCGGACGAGGTCGCGGCGGCGTTCGCCGAGCCGCTGCGCCCCGGCGGCGAGTTCGCCGGACGCTTCGAGCACGTCGTGTTCGCCGTGTGGGACACCGCCGTTGGCTCCCCGAGGCACGCCGCCTTCGAGCGGGCGTTCAGCGCCTTCGCCTAGTCCGGACGCTTCCCCCCTTCGGCGTAGGACGCGATGCCCCGGACGAGGAGGTCGAGCCCGAACTCGAACCGCCCGTCCCCGCTCTCGCCGGTGAGCTCGTCCACCATGCCGACGAGGTGCGGGTAGCGCTCGGGCGGCAGGGCGGCGAAGTACTCCCTGACCTGCTCCAGGTACGCCTGCATGTGCTCCCACGGGTTCTCGCCCTCCGGCGTCCGCGCCACGTAGACCGTGTCCTCGATGGCGTCGGCGTCGAGGAACATGCCGAGGGTGTCGACGGCGATCCCCGCCATCTCCTTCGGGACGCCGCCGGCCCGCATGAGGGCGATCTGCGCCTCGGCGATGTCCAGCAGGTGGGGGCCGGTGGGGATGAGCCCGATCGAGACCATCGCGATGTCGCGGTGCGAGGTGTAGACGCGGCGGATCTCGCGGGCCAGCTCCTTGAGCTGCTCCTGCCAGCGCGCCGGGTCGGGGACGGGCAGCCGGACCTCGGCGGCGATCCGGTCGAGCATCAGCTCGCGCAGCTCCTCCTTGCCGGAGACGTGCGCGTAGAGGGACGCGGGCCCGGTGCCCAGCTCCTGCGCGACGCGGCGCATGGTGACCGCCTCCAGCCCTTCGGCGTCCAGGACGCGGATCGCCGTCTCGACGATGGCCTCCTGGGTGAGCGGGCGGCGCGGCGGCCCGGCCCTGCGGGGCCTGCGCCCGGGCGGTGTCGGCAGCGCTTCGCTGGCCACGGCGGACCTCCCCATCTCGCGATACATCTTGACAATCGCGATACGCGATATATCTTCTCTCTTGGCGAGAGAAACTCGGCTACTCGAACATCGTACTTGACACGAACGCCGTTCCTTCTTTAGAACAGTGTTCGTTGATACGAACGCTGTTCCTCCCCTCCCCATGGAGACCACCATGACGACACTCACGTCCCCCGCCAAGGGCGTCGCGGAAGCCGGCTACCGCTGGCGCTGGGTCGCCCTGTTCGTGATCCTCGCCGGCGAGGTCATGGACATGCTGGACGCGCTGATCACCAACATCGCGGCGCCCACGATCCGGGCCGAGCTGGGCGGATCCGCCGCCACCATCCAGTGGCTCGCCGCCGGCTACACCCTGGCCATGGCGGTCGGCCTCATCACCGGCGGCCGCCTCGGCGACCTCTACGGACGCAGGCGCATGTTCCTCGTCGGCGCGGCCGGCTTCACGCTCGGCTCGCTGCTGTGCGGCGTGGCCGTGTCCCCCGGGATGCTGGTCGGCGCCCGCGTCGTGCAGGGACTGTTCGGCGCGATGATGCTGCCGCAGGGCATCGGAATGATCAAGCAGATGTTCTCCGCCAAGGAGATGGGCGCCGCGTTCGGGCTGTTCGGCCCGGTGATGGGGCTGTCCTCGGTCGGCGGGCCGGTGCTGGCCGGCTGGCTGGTCGACGCCGACCTGTTCGGCACCGGCTGGCGGATGATCTTCCTGATCAACCTGCCGCTCGGCCTCGCCGCCGTGCTGGCCGGGCTGAAGTTCCTGCCGGAGGGGCGCGCCGAGCACGCGACCCGGCTCGACCTGACCGGCGCCGTCCTCGCGTCCGCCGCCGCCGGCCTGCTCGTCTACCCGATCGTCCAGGGCCGCGAGCACGACTGGCCGCTCTGGACGTTCCTGATGATGGGCGCCTCCCTGCTCGTCTGGGGCGCGTTCGCCTGGTACGAGGCCCGCAAGCAGCGCGGCGGCGGCGACCCGCTGATCGTGCCGAGCCTGTTCCGCAAGCGCGGCTTCACCGGCGGCCTGGTCGTCGGCCTGGTGTTCTTCTCCGGGATGGCGGGCCTCGGCCTCGTGCTGGCGCTGTTCTTCCAGCTGGGGCTCGGGTACTCCCCGCTGAAGGCGGGCCTCGCCCAGATCCCCTGGTCGGCCGGCATCATGGTCGGTTTCGGTGTCGCGCAGGCCGTGCAGCGCTTCGGCCGCACCGTCATCCACGCGGGCACCGCCGTCATGGCCGGCGGCATCGTCGCGACCTACGCCACGCTCCAGTACGCCGGGACCGGCGTCACGCCCTGGCAGCTCGTCCCCGCCCTGACCGTGACCGGCCTCGGCATGGGCATGCTGATGGCGCCGTTCTTCGACACCGTCCTCGCCGGCGTCGAGCCGGAGGAGACCGGGTCGGCGGGCGGCACGCTCACCGCCGTCCAGCAGCTCGGCAGCGCGCTCGGCGCCGCCGTCCTCGGCACGGTGTTCTTCGGCCTGCTCGGCGGGCACGTCGCGAGCGCCGCCGACGACGGAGCGGCCGCGCTGCGCCGCGACCTCGCCGCCGCGTCCGTCCCCGCCCCGCTGCCGGACCGCGTCGTCACCGGCCTGCGCGACTGCGGCCACGACCGCGCCACCGCGAAGGACTCCGCCGCCGTCCCCGCGTCCTGCCGCCGGCTGGAGGGCGACGTCGGGGCCGCGATCGCCGCCGCGCCGCAGTCGGCGCCCGCCGTGCGGAAGGCCGTCGCGGCGGCCGCCGAGGACTCGGCCAAGAACGGCTTCAGCGACGCCATGAAGATCACTTTGTGGGTCGAGGTCGGGATGCTCGGCCTCACCTTCCTGGCGACCTTCCTGCTGCCGATGCACGCCCGGCCCGAGGAGGAGCCGGCGGAGGAGACCGTCTGACGAGAACACCGCCCGACGGAAACGGCAAGGCCCGCGACCGGGGGACGTCCCCGGCCGCGGGCCTTGTGGCGCGTCACACCTTGCTCATGACCTCCGCGGCCAGCAGCTCCAGGTGGTCCAGGTCGTGCATGTCGAGAACCTGCAGGTAGAGGCGCTCCGCGCCCAGCTCCGCGAACCGGCCGATCTTGTCGACCAGCTCGCCGGGCGTCCCGGCCAGGCCGTTGTCGCGCAGCTCGGACACCTCCCGCCCGATCGCGTCGGCCCGGCGCTTCACCTCGGCCTCGTCCCGGCCGCAGCACACGACCTGGGCGGCGGAGTAGACCATCGGCTTCGTCCGGCCGGCCTCGGCGCACGCGGCGCGGACCCGGCCGAACGCCTCCCCCGTTTCCTGCACCTGGTGGAACGGGACGTTGTACTCGTCGGCGTAGCGGGCCGCGAGCCGCGGCGTCCGCTTCGCCCCGACCCCGCCGATGATGATCGGCGGGCCGCCCGCCTGCGCCGGCTTCGGCAGCGCGGGCGAATCGGCCAGCGTGTAGTGGGCGCCGCTGTAGGAGAACGTCTCCCCGGCGGGCGTCCCCCACAGCCCGGTGATGATGTCGAGCTGCTCCTCCAGCCGCTCGAACCGCTCCCCCAGGCTCGGGAACGGGATGCCGTAGGCGGTGTGCTCCTGGTCGAACCAGCCCGTCCCGAGCCCGAGGTCGACCCGGCCGCCGCTCATCTGGTCGACCTGCGCGACCGCGATGGCGAGCGGCCCCGGGTACCGGAACGTCGCCGCCGTCACCAGCGTGCCGAGCCTGATCCGGCTCGTCTCGCGGGCCAGCGCGCCCAGGGTGACCCACGAGTCGGTCGGGCCCGGCTCGCCGCTGACGTCTCCCATCTTGACGAAGTGGTCGGACCGGAAGAACGCGTCGAAGCCGAGGTCCTCGGCCGCCTTGGCGACCGCCAGCTGCGTGTCATAGCTCGCCCCCTGCTGGGGCTCAGTGAAGATTCGAAGACGCATGGTTCCCATCCTGGTACCCGTCCCGCCCTGGTCGCGCCACCGGGTGCCGCGGCGTGTACGGGATCTCCGCGCCGGACCGGGCCGTCGCCGGGGCCCGCTCCGGCAGCGCCAGAACGGCGGTCCGCGCGACGCGGACGGCCGGGAAGCGGTGGGTGACCCGGTTGCGGCCCCACACCGCCGTCCCGCGCGGACTGATCCTCGCCCCCGGCTTCGCGCGCCTGGTGACCTTCGCCCGGATCGTGCCGGTGGCCTCCTCGCCCTTCTCCAGGGTGCCGAGACAGCAATAGACCTTCTGCCCGGCGGACTTGCAGTGCTTCTCCCCCGAGACGTACGCCAGCGTCCTCGGCAACGTCGCCTTGAACGCCGCCTTCCCGCGCGTCCCCTTGCCCCTGGCGGCGACCGTGAACGTCCACGTGTAGGTGCGACCGGGAACGACGGCCTGCTTGGGGCTCCGCATGCGCAGCGACATCACCCGCGCCTCGTGCTTCCAGCCCTTGTGCTTGGAGCCTTTCGAGCCCTTGTGCTTCGAGCTCTCGTGCTTGGAAGGCTTGTGTTTGGAAGGCTTGTGTTTGGAAGGCTTGTGCTTGGAAGGCTTGTGCTTAGAGGACTTGTGCTTGTGAGCCTTGTGCTTGTGAGCCGGTTTGGAGTGGCTCCCCTTGTCCCCCTTGTGCGCCGATGGCCCGGGGCCGTCGGCGTGCGCCGCCGGGACCGCACCCAGCAGCGGGACGGCGACCAGCAGCGCCAGCCCCCGCCCCTTCAGTGTCCAGACCATGTTGAGACCCCCGTGGCCTGCGGTTTCGTTACGGATACGTCCGTTCTAGCGAGCGCCGCACCGGCCACCTAGCGCCGTGTCGGCGTGTCGCCGCGGACACCGTCCACCGGGCCCGCCCGGCGCGCGCACCGAACTGCGAACCTGCCCAATGTGCTGCGGCCTCCGCCGCGGAGGTAGTTGAATCGGCCGGGACCGACACCCGACCCATGGAGCTGACATGGCAGTCTTCGGCGTCGACTACGCGTGGGGGCGCCCCGGCACCACCGCGCTGAAGCGGGCCGGGGCGAAGTTCGCGTGCCGCTACCTGTCCCACGACACGACCGGTAAGAACCTGACCCGTGCCGAGGCGGACGACCTGTCGAGCGCGGGCATCTGGCTGGTGGTCGTCTGGGAGACCAGCGCGAAGCGCCCCCTCGACGGACGTTCAGCGGGCGTCGCGGACGCCAGGGACGCGGCCGCGCAGGCCAAGGCGTGCGGCATGCCCGACGGGCGCCCCATCTACTTCGCCGCCGACTGGGACGCCTCCGCGTCCCAGCAGGACGAGATCAACGCCTACCTCGACGGCGTCGCCAGCGTCATCGGCCGCGACCGCGTCGGCCTCTACGCGGGCTACGGCCCGATGAAGCGCGCCTTCGACGCCGGGAAGATCACCTACGGCTGGCAGACGTACGCGTGGTCCGGGGGCCGCTGGGACGCCCGCGCGCAGCTCCAGCAGTACTCCAACGACCACACCATCAACGGCGTCGGCGTCGACTACGACCGCGCCGTGAAGAGCGACTACGGGCAGTGGCGCGTCGGCGACGCACCCTCGGGCGGTGACACGCCCGACTACGTCTCGGTGGGCGCCGCCGCGGGCCAGCAGCTCCCGCCGGGCCAGTGGACGGCCATCGACTGGGCCTACGAGTACTCCGACTCCGAGCACCAGCACTACGACAAGGGCGGCCCGGACATGCTGAACGGGTCCGCCCAGTACAGCTTGTCCGTCACCGCCACCGTGCGGGGCGTCCCGGCGGGCACCCTCCTGCAGGCCCGCGCCATCGAGGTCGAGGCCGCGGACGCGAGCAGGTACGAGGTCGGGCCCGTCCAGGACTTCGTCTCCGCCGGGGACACGACCTACCTGCTCTACGGCGTCTCCGCCGACGTGGTCGGCACGGGGCACCGCCTGCGCGTGCAGGTCGTCCAGCACGGCACCGCCCCGGCGACCCTCCAGAGCGCCACCGCGAAGGCCCTGTTCTGGCGCTGACGCCGCGGGCGACCGCCCGGATCAGAATTCGTCGTTGAGGTACGGGGCCAGCGGGACGGCGAGCGCGGCGGCCAGCCGCGCGGCCGCGCCCTCCGTGCGCTCGGTGATCGCGCCGACCCTGGACAGGGTGCGCGGGCTGGTACCGCCCAGGTAGACCGAGGCCAGGTCGGCCGCGGTCATGGCCAGGTCCGGCGGGTCCGCGGTCGGCTCGCAGGACGGGGCCGGGCCCGTGGTGAGGCGCCACCG
Organism: Actinomadura meyerae; assembly: GCF_900188445.1. Lineage (GTDB taxonomy): Bacteria > Actinomycetota > Actinomycetes > Streptosporangiales > Streptosporangiaceae > Spirillospora > Spirillospora meyerae. The sequence continues at coordinate 65,933 of NZ_FZOR01000007.1, read as the reverse complement.
GCCCGCGTTGGCGGGGAGGCGGTCGTCCTCGACCTCCAGGACGAAGGCGTCCTCGGCGGCCCAGGAACGCGCGCGGAGCGCGGCCGGGACGTCGATCAGGCGCAGCCACAGCGCGCCGTAGTCCTCCTTGACCGACACCTGGTCCGGGTCGGCGGCCATGTACGGCAGCAGGTCGTCGACCGGGCGGCTCGGCGCGTGGACGCGGGACGTCAGGTCGATCGACGCCAGGAACCGCCACAGCGCCGCCTCGATCCGCGGCGTGTCGGCCACGAGGTCGACGACCCTGATCGTTCCGTTCCCGGCGGCGCGGTAGACGGCGTACCCGCCCGGGTGGACGACGACCCGCGGCCCGGTGTGTCCGGCGGCGTCACCGTCCACCGGCGGCAGGATCGCGCGCGCCCACCACTCGGGGTCGCGGACGAGGCCGCCCGGCCGGGCCTCCAGACCGCGGCGGTGGATCGGGTCGAGCACCTCGGGCGCGGACCCGGGGTCGATGAGGCGGAGGGGGCGCTCGTCGGGTGGCGTGCGGAGCGCCAGCGGCCGGGACGTGTCGACCTCCAGGCCGATCGCGCGCGTGGCGAGGCCGAAGCCGTAGCGGCCGTAGATGGCTCCCTCGGACGCCCACAGCGCCGAGACCGGCCGCCGCGCCGCGACGGCGTCGGCGAGCGTCCGGTCCATCAGGGAGGAGAGGATCCCGCGGCGGCGGTGGGTGGGCAGCACGCCGACGAGGCTGACCGCCGAGCAGTCGAGGAGCGCGCCCGGCACGGCCAGGCGCATCGGGAGCGTCGCGACCTGGCCCACCAGCTCGCCGCCGTCGTAGGCCCCGGCGCGCTCGGCGCGCAGCGGCTTCCACCGGTCCCTCTCGGGGTCGACGCGGACGTGGAACACCATGCCGGCCAGGTCGACCATGCGGTCGACATCCGATTCCGGCAGGTCCCTTATCTCGATCATGGATCCACCGTATGCGGGCCGGCGCCGTCCCCTCAGCCGCGCACCAGGGTCGCGAGGCACTCCACATGCTGGGTCATCGGGAAGGCGTCGAAGGCGCGCAGGCCCTCCAGGGTCCAGCCGCGCTCGCTGAAGTAGGCGAGGTCGCGGGCCAGCGTCGCCGGATCGCAGGACACGTAGGCGATCTTGCGGCCGGCGAGCCGGGTGATGTGCTCGACGACGTCGCGGCCCGCGCCGGTGCGCGGCGGGTCCAGGACCACGAGGTCGGCGCGCCGGACGCGCTCGCCCCGGTGGTGGCCGCCGCCCCGCTTGTTCTGCGTGCGGGAGCCGCTGGACGCGCGGCCGAACTCCAGGTCGGCGACGACCTCCTCGACGGGGCCGCGCTCGATCGACACGTTCGGCAGGTCGCGCAGGTTGAAGCGGGCGTCGCGGACGGCCTGCCCGTCCGACTCGACGCCGACGACGAGGCCGTCCGGGCCGATCCGGTCGGCGAGGACGCCGGCGAACAGGCCGACGCCGCAGTACAGGTCGAGGGCGATGTCGCCGGGCTTGGGCTCCAGGGCGTCCAGCACGGCGTCGGCGAGGAGCTGCGCCGCGCCGGGGTGGACCTGCCAGAACCCGCTGCCGCTCACCTGGAACAGCCGCCCGGAGACCTCCTCGCGCACGTACGGCAGGGAGCTCCCCGGCTCCGGCTTGCCGCGCACCAGCCGGACCGGTACGTCCAGCCGCGGCACCTTGATCCTGCGGCGGTCGCGGCCGCGCAGCACGACCAGGCGGTCGCCCGTGGTGGCCGAGACGATGCCCTCGACACCAGACGCCCCGGGCCAGCGCTTGCGCTCGATGCCCATCAGCTCGACGCCCGGGTGGGCGATCAGGCACTCGTCGATCGGCTCGATGTCGTGCGAGCGGTGCCGGCGCAGCCCGACGGTGCCGGAGTCGACGGCGAACTGCACGCGGGTGCGCCAGCCGAGACCGGGCGGCGGCGCGACCTCGGCGTCGACCGGGTACGGGACCTCCTCGACCGTCACCGTGCGGGTGATGCCCGCGAGGCGCTGGAGCTGCTCGGCGACGACGGCCGCCTTGAGCTCGCGCTGGGCGGGCAGGGAGGCGTGCTGCCAGTCGCAGCCGCCGCAGCGCCCCGGCCCCGCGAACGGGCACGGCGGCGCGACGCGGTCCGGGGACGCCTCGATGATCTCCACGGCGTCGGCGCGCAGGAAGCTCTTGGTCCGGTCGGTGACGCGGGCCCGCACCCGCTCGCCGGGCAGGGCGTGCCGGACGAAGACCACCCGGCCCTCGTGCCGGGCGACGCAGAATCCGCCGTTGGCGACGTTGCCGACCTCCAGTTCGAGGACGTCGGGTTCGAGTTCAGTCACGGTCCGAAACACTACCGGCACCGGGGCGCGCCCCGGTCCGCGGCGGACGCCGGGACGACCCGGGCCCGGGCGGCTCGACCCGCCCCTTCAGCCGGTCCGACGACTGGAGCTGCCAGGCGACGCTGGTCACCATGACGCCCGGCTGGAACAGCAGCCGCCCCTTCAGCCGCAGCGCGCTCTGGTTGTGCAGGAGCTGCTCCCACCAGTGCCCGACGACGTACTCGGGGATGAACACGGTCACGACGTCGCGGGGGCTGCGCCTGCGGACGCCCTTGACGTAGGCGAGGACGGGCCGGGTGATCTCCCGGTACGGCGAGTCGAGGATCTTCAGCGGGACGGGGATGTCGAGGGCGTCCCACTCCTCCTGGAGCTGCCGGGACTCCTCGGCGTCCACCGCGACGGTCACCGCCTCCAGCGTGGACGGGCGGGTGGCACGGGCGTAGGCCAGCGCCCGCAGCGTCGGCTTGTGGATCTTCGAGACGAGCACGATGCCGTGGTTGCGCGCGGGCAGCGCGACGTCCTCGCCGGAGGGCACGAGCTCCTCGGCGACCCGGTCGTAGTGCCGCCGGATCGCCTTCATCAGCAGGAACAGCAGCGGCATCGCGATGCACACGATGTAGGCGCCGAGCGCGAACTTGGTGATCAGCACGATGACCAGGACGAAGCCGGTGAGGGTGGCGCCGAACGCGTTGATGCCGCGGGAGGTCTTCATCCGGCGGCGCTGCGCGGCGTCCGGCTCGGCGGCGAGCAGCCGGTTCCAGTGCCGCACCATGCCGACCTGGCTGACGGTGAAGGACACGAACACGCCCACGGTGTAGAGCGGGATCAGCCGGCTGACGGACGCGTCGTAGGCGTAGACCAGCAGCCCCGCCATGGTGGCGAGGATGATGATGCCGTTGCTGTAGGCGAGCCGGTCGCCGCGGGTGTGCAGCTGGCGCGGCAGGTAGCGGTTCTGGGCGAGCACCGAGGCCAGCACCGGGAACCCGTTGAAGGCGGTGTTGGCGGCGAGGAACAGGATCAGCGCGGTCATCGCGGCGACCAGCGCGAAGCCCGGGGTGAAGTTGCTGAACACGGCGTGCGCGACCTGCGCGATCACCGGGTCGGCGTGCTCGACCACCCGCCCGGTCGCGGGGTCGACGAGCACGCTGTCCTGGCCGAGGTCGGTGAACCGGACGTCGGTGACGAAGGCGAAGGCGACCACGCCGCCGAACATCGTCATCGCGATGAGCCCGAGCGCCAGCAGCGTGCGGGCCGCGTTCTCGCCCTTGGGCTTGCGGAACGCGGGCACCCCGTTGCTGATCGCCTCGACCCCGGTCAGCGCGGCGCAGCCGGAGGAGAACGCCCGCAGCAGCAGGAAGACCAGGGCGAACCCGGCGAGGTCGGTCTGGTCGCCGCGGACCTCCAGGTGCGCGGTCTCGGCCTCCAGGTCGGCGCCCGCGACCAGCCGGATGAGCCCCCACGCCAGCATGCCGAACACCGCGAACATGAACAGGTAGGTGGGGATCGCGAACGCGATCCCGGCCTCCTTGAGGCCGCGCAGGTTGCCGATGGTGAGCGCGACGACGATGCCGATCGCCACGGCGACCTCGTGCGGCCGCATGGCGGTGAACAGCGCGCCGAGGTTCTCCACGCCGGAGGAGACCGAGACCGCGACGGTGAGGGTGTAGTCGACGAGCAGCGCGCTCGCGACGAGCACGCCCCAGTTGTCGCCGAGGTTGGTGGTGGCGACCTCGAAGTCGCCGCCGCCGCTCTGGTAGGCCCGGACGTTCTGCCGGTAGGACGCGACCACCGTCAGCAGGATCACCACCACGGCCGCGGCCACCCAGGGCGTGTAGTGGTACATCACGAGGCCGCCCGCGCCGAGTGCGAGGAGGATCTCCTGGGGGGCGTAGGCCACCGAGGACAGCGCGTCGCTGGCGAAGACCGGCAGCGCGATCCGCTTCCTCAGCAGTTGCTCGTGTTGCTGGGAACTGCTCAGCGCGCGGCCCAGCAGGAGCCGCTTCGCGAGGTCCGGAAGCCTTGACACGAAAGGAGAGCCTAGCCCTCGCCCCGGCCAGGGTTTTCTCCCCCCGCCGCGGACCTGGTTGAGTAGTACTCGCCTGGGGGGATGTGTAGGTTTGCAGCCCGGCAGGGATCATTGTCGGAAAACGGTCCTCGGGTGCGGCACGGCGTCGGCGGCGCAGCGACGAATGCCGTGCACCGGCGCGGGGGTACAGGGGGAACGTCCTCCTGGACGGAAGAGGGAACGGCCGTGCATATCGTGATCATGGGATGCGGGCGGGTGGGCTCGACGCTCGCCCACATCCTGGAGGACAAGGGCCATTCGGTGTCCATCATCGACCAGAACCCCGAGGCGTTCCGCCGGCTGCGCAGCGGATTCCGGGGCCGCCGCATCACCGGGTTCGGATTCGACCGCGAGGTGATCGCCGAGGCGGGCATCGAGCGCGCGTCGGCGTTCGTGGCCGTCAGCAGCGGCGACAACTCCAACATCATCTCGGCCCGGGTGGCGCGCGAGACGTTCGGCGTCGACAACGTCGTGGCCCGGATCTACGACCCGCGCCGCGCGGAGGTCTACCAGCGCCTCGGCATCCCCACGGTCGCGACGGTCCGCTGGACCGCCGACCAGATCCTGCGCCGGCTCCTCCCGGAGGGCGCGGAGCCGCTGTGGCGCGACCCGACCGGGGCGGTCGTCCTCGCCGAGCTGGACTCCGGGCACCTGTGGGTCGGCGCGAAGGTCGGCGCGCTGGAGGAGCACGCGGGCACCCGCGTGGCGTTCCTGTCGCGGATGGGCGAGGCGCTCGTCCCCGACCGGGACACGGTGATCCAGGACGGCGACATCGTGCACATCATGGCGAACGCCGACGACCTGGAGCGGGTGAACGCCGCCGTCGCGGCGCGGAACGGGGAGGACGGCTGATGCGGGTCGCGATCGCCGGGGCCGGCGCGGTGGGCCGCTCCATCGCGCAGGAGCTGCTGGAGAACGGGCACGAGGTGCTCCTGATCGACAAGAGCCCCAAGGCCATCAAGGTGGAGATGGTGCCGCGCGCCGAGTGGCTGCTGGCCGACGCGTGCGAGATCTCCTCGCTGGACGACGCGGCGCTGGAGCGCTGCCAGGTCGTGGTGGCCTCGTCCGGCGACGACAAGGTCAACCTGGTGGTGTCGCTGCTGGCGAAGACCGAGTACGGGGTGCCGCGCGTGGTGGCGCGCATCAACCACCCGAACAACGAGTGGCTGTTCAACGAGTCGTGGGGCGTGGACGTGGCCGTGTCCACCCCGCGGCTGCTGTCGGCGCTGGTGGAGGAGGCGGTCAGCGTCGGCGACCTCGTCCGGCTGATGACGTTCCGCCAGGGCGAGGCGAACCTGGTCGAGCTGACGCTGCCGGAGGACGCGCCGCTCGGCGGGCAGCGGGTCGGGTCGGTGGAGTGGCCGCGCGACACCGCGCTCGTGGCGATCCTGCGGGAGGGGCGGGTGCTGGTGCCCTCGTCCGACGACACGCTGGAGCCGGGCGACGAGCTGATGTTCGTGGCCAGCCAGGACGTGGAGGACGAGCTCGCCGAGCTGCTCGGCGGGCGCTGACGCCCACGGCGACGTTCACGGCGGCGTTCACGGTGGATCTCGTGCGGGGCCCGTCCGGCCGGGCGACCGGTCAGGCGGGCTCTTCGCGCTCGATGGGGGTGCGGCCGCGGGCGAGCAGCCACACCATCGCCGCCAGCGCGGCGACCTGCAGCGGCCAGCCCATCGCGATCTTGGCGGCGCCGAGCAGCCCGCTCTGGTCGCCGTCGGCGAGGTAGATCGGGTACTGGACGGCGACGCGCGCCGCGCAGGGCAGCACCAGCAGCCAGGTGAGCCGGGAGCACAGCTTGACGATGCCGGGGTCGCGCCGCCAGGCGGTCGGGTCGCCGGTGACCGAGCCGATGATGAAGCCGACGACCGGCCAGCGCACCACGATCGAGAAGATCATCGCGGCGGCGTAGCCGGCGTTGAGGATGATGCCGGGCAGGAAGGCGTCCTCGGCCTTGCCCGAGCGCAGCGCGAAGAACGCGGCGATCGCGATGCCGACGAGACTGTTCAGCACGAACTGCGGGCTGGAGCGCTGCGCGAGCCGGACGACCAGCAGCACCACCGCCGCGCCGATCCCCGCCCCGACGGCGAGGCGGATGTTCTCGGCCGCGACGTAGGTACCGGTGAAGGCGATGGTGGGGACGGCGGCCTCCAGCATGCCGCGGACGCCGCCGAGCGCCTTGGTGAGCTGGGCGCGCACGGCCGCCTCGACGGTGTCGTGCGCGGCGGTCTCCCGCCCGGTGCCGGCTGTCGTCTCGCTCACGCTGCCACTTCGCCCATCTGCTCCTCCGGCCGCCCGGGGACGGCCGTCACGAGCCGCCGCGCAGCTCGTATCGCGGATTGAACATGACCTTGCGCCCGTCCTGCACGCTGACCAGGCCCTCGGCGCGCAGCCGGCGGCCCGGGTCGATCCCGGCGATCTTGCGGCGGCCGAGCCAGACCAGGCTGATCACGTCGGTGCCGTCGTAGAGCTCCGCCTCCAGCGCGGGCGCGCCGCCCCGGGGCCGCAGGGTCACGGTACGTAGCGTACCCGCCACGCAGTTGCGCGTGCGCGCGCCGCAGTCGGTGATCGGCGTCGCGCCCTCGTCGCCGGTGGTCTTCTGCAGTTCCTCGGCCTCGAGCTCGGCCTTGCCGGCCGCCATCCGGCGCAGGAAGCGCCGCAGGCCGCCCTTGCCGTGCCCGTGCCCCCCAGGGTCCGCCTGGGACGGCGTACCGGCCGAAACCTCGTCCATACCTCGAAGCGTATGACATCCACGGACGAATCGGCCCCCCGGCCGGGGACCCGGACACGCGTGCGCGCCCACCCGGGCGAGTGGGCGCACACGTGGAGGGCCGCGCGGGGAACGCCGTCAGCGCAGGGCGGCCTCCACGGCCGGGACGCGGAGGGTGCGCCGGGTCGCGGCGTGCGCCGTCACGCCGGTCAGCACGGCGGCCAGGGCGGCGACCGCGAGGTAGATCGACACGTCGCCGTCCGGGACGGCCGAGTCGCGGCGCGCGAGGCCGAACGGGACGATCGTGAACAGCGCCGCGACGGTCCCGAGGAGCACGCCGGTGACGGTCAGCACCGCCGACTCCAGCGCCACCGCGCCGAGCAGCTGGCGCGGGGTGGCGCCGGCGAGGCGGGTCTGGCCGAACTCGCGGCGCCGGTGCGCGGTCGCCGCGACCAGCGTGTTGACCAGCATGATCGCGGTGAACAGCACCACCATGCCGATGACGACGAAGTTGAGCGTCTCGATGCTCTTCTGATCGGCCGTCTTGGCCAGGCCGGCCGCGTCCATCGCGGCGTTCTCGGTGGCCTGCAGGTACAGCGTGCCGACGGCCGTCCCGACGAACAGCACGACCGGCGTCACCGCGGACGCGAGGGCGCCCGTCCGGCGGCGCATCGTGGCCGCCACGAAGTCGCCCGCCGCGCCGAACGCCCGCAGCGGGCCGGCCGCGAGCACCGCCGTCCGGCGCATGATCGCAGGGGCGAGCAGCGCGAGGCCGATCCCGGCGAAGATGTCCGCCTGCCCCGACGTCGCCATCGTGTCGCTGCCCGCGTCGCTCATCACCGTGAGCGTCACCACCGCCTCGGTGGCGGCCAGCAGCAGGAACACCACGGCGAAGACGATCCGCTTGCGGCTCAGCCGCGCCTCGTCGGCCGCGGCCGCGGCCATCGACTCCACCACCCGGACGCGGACGGCGCGGCGGGCGGTGATCAGCGCGGCGGCGACCGCGGACACCAGCGTGACGCCGAACCCCATCGACAGCGCGGCGGCGCCGAAGTGGTGGCCGATCCCCGCCGGCACCTGGTCGGTGCCGTGCAGCAGCCCGAGCAGCGCCCGGCCCGCCGCGACGGCGGGGACGACGGCGAGCAGCGCCGCCGCCAGCGCCAGGCCCGCCGCCTCGCCAACGATCATCCGGCCGAGCTGCGCCGGGGTCGCGCCGACGCTCTTCAGCAGCGCGATCTCCGCCGCCCGCTGCCGGACGGACAGGGTCAGCGTCGAGGTGACCGCGAAGACCACCAGCAGCAGCCCCCAGCCGCCGACCACGGTCGCCATCGTGACGAGCGTCTCCCGGGCCTCCCCGGTCGCGCCGCTCCCCTCCGCCGTGTCGAGCATCGAGGCGAACGACATGATCATGATCGCGCCGAGGAACATCGCGAGGAAGCTCGCGGTGAACGCGCTCGCGCGCTTGCGCAGTGAACGCAGTGCCAGTCCGAACATGTCAGGCCCCCGCCATCGTGCGCTGGCGCTCGACCTCGTCGGCCAGGTGGGTCATCCGCTCCGCGACCGACTCGGCGGTCGGCGCGGTCTGGTGGCCGACGATCCGCCCGTCCGCCAGGTAGAGCACGGAACCGGCGAACGACGCGGCGACCGGGTCGTGGGTGACCATGACCACCGTCTGCCCGAACGCCCGCACCGACTCGCGCAGCAGTTCCAGCACGGCGCGCGCGCTGCGGGTGTCGAGCGCGCCGGTCGGCTCGTCCGCGAACACCACCCGCGGCTCGGTCACCAGCGCCCGCGCGATCGCCACCCGCTGCTGCTGGCCGCCCGACAGCTCCGACGGGAGGTGGTGCAGCCGGTCCCCGAGCCCCACCCGCTCCAGGACGGCCCGCACCCGCGCCTTGTCGACCTTCCGGCCTGCCAGCTTCAGCGGCAGCACGGCGTTCTGCATCACGTCCAGGGTCGGCAGCAGGTTGAACTGCTGGAAGATGAAGCCGATCCGCTGCCGCCGGAACTTGGTGAGCGCGGCCTCGCCGCCGCCGGACAGCTCCGCTCCGTCCACGAAGACCCGGCCCTCGGTGGGGCGGTCCAGGCCGGCCGCGCACTGGAGCAGCGTGCTCTTGCCCGACCCGGACGGGCCCATCACCGCGGTGAACGACCCGGCCGGGAGTGACAGCGACACGCGGTCCAGCGCCACCACCTGGTTGCCCTCGGCGCCGTAGACCTTGCGCACGCCGTCCAGCCTGAGCGCCTCACCGGGCGCCTGGGGCGCCGCGGCCGTTCCGCTTCGTCCGAACATCATTCCCTTACCTCCGCCCGGCGCCCCCTCGCGGGGCGCCTCGGGAACGAAGCTACGGACGGCGGACGCGGCCGGGGATGGGTCCAGCACGCCGATCGGGGTAGGCAAAACCCCACCTTCGCCGGAACCCCGGCTTCCCACCCGCCGCACGCGGCCCGCTAGAGTCGCCTGCGGTGCGCCGGGAAGTCTGGTCGGCAGGTCAGTCAGCCGTACACCCGACCAGGAGGTTCCGTGCAGGCCACCGCCGCGATCGTCGTCTTCGTCTTCGCCTACGTGCTGATCGCGTCGGAGAAGGTGCACCGGACGGCGGTGGCGCTGGGCGGGGCCGGTCTGATGCTGCTGCTGCACATCACCGATGCCGAGGGCGCCTTCTTCTCCTCCGAGTCCGGGATCGACTGGAACGTCATCTTCCTGCTGCTCGGGATGATGGTCATCGTCTCGGTGCTGCGGCGCACCGGCGTGTTCGAGTTCGTCGCGATCTGGGCGGCGAAGCGCGCGCGGGGACGCCCCTACCGGCTGATGGTCATGCTGATCGTGCTGACGGCGGTGGCGTCCGCGCTGCTGGACAACGTCACCACCGTCCTGCTGATCGCGCCCGTCACCTTCCTCGTCTGCGAGCGGCTCGCGCTGCGGCCCGAGCCGTACCTGATCGCCGAGGTCCTGGCGTCCAACATCGGCGGCACCGCGACCCTCGTCGGCGACCCGCCCAACATCATCATCGCCAGCCGGGGCGGGCTGTCGTTCAACGACTTCCTCGTCCACCTGGCCCCGCTGGTGGTGCTGCTCCTCATCGTGTTCTGCGGGCTGGCCCGGTGGCTGTTCCGCGCGGAGTTCCGCTACGACCCCGACCTCGCCGCCGAGGTCATGGCGCTGGAGGAGCGGGAGGCCATCACCGACCGGCGGCTGCTCGCGCAGGGGCTCACCGTCCTCGCGATCGTGATCGCCGCGTTCGTGCTGCACCCCGTCCTGCACTACGAGCCGTCGGTGGTGGCGCTGCTCGGCGCGGGCCTGCTCGTCGCCGCGACCCGGGTGACGACGGAGGAGGCGCTCAGCGAGGTCGAATGGCCCACGCTGGTGTTCTTCGCCGGGCTGTTCGTGATGGTCGGCGGGCTGGTCGAGACCGGCGTCATCGCCAACGTCTCCGAGGCCGCCGCCGACGCCACCGAGGGCCGCCTCGGGGCCGCCGCGATGCTGCTGCTGTGGGCGTCGGCGGTGCTGTCGGCGATCGTGGACAACATCCCCTACGTCGCCACGATGAGCCCGATCGTCGCCGACCTCGTCCAGCAGCACCCGGGCGAGCAGGGGCACGTCCTGTGGTGGGCGCTCGCCCTCGGCTCCGACCTCGGCGGCAACGCCACCGCCATCGGCGCCAGCGCCAACGTCGTCGTGCTGGGCATCGCCGCCCGCAACGGCACCCCGATCAGCTTCTGGCGGTTCACCCGGTACGGCCTCATCGTCACCCTCATCACGGTCGCGCTCGCCACCCCCTACCTGTGGCTCCGCTACCTATAGGTGACGCCTACGGGCGCTACCTCGGCAGCTTGCGGCGGGTGAGTTCCCGGTGGCCGGCGATGACGCCCATCACCCCGAAGGCCCCGCAGGCGAGCGCGCCGACCAGGGTCGTCACGCCGGCCGCCGTCTCGTTGGCACCGGCGGCGATCGCGGCGGCGCCGGCGGCGATCAGGGACGCCCCGGACGCGTGCATCCACGGCTGGGCGCGGCGGTGCACGATCAGCCACGACTCGTCGTCGGCCATGCTCCGTCCCGTCCGGATCCCGATGAAGCCGTTGCGCCGGATCCGGCCCGTGGCGCCGAGCCTGCCGACCACGGCGACGAGCACGCCCGCCGCGATGAGAACGATCCCGGTGATGGTCAAGGTGCCGTACCCCTCTCTGTCCGATATGACCATGATGCCCGTCCGAGGGTGGAGACATGATCGGCGAGGATGGGGAGATGGACGTGGTACCTGAGGACTGGGAGCGGGCCCTGGCGATCGTCGCCCATCCGGACGACCTGGAGTACGGGTGCTCGACGGCGATCGCCAAGTGGACCGCGCAGGGCAAGACGGTGACGGAGGTGCTCGCCACCCGCGGCGAGGCCGGGATCGACGCGATGGACCCCGAGGAGGTCCGGCGCGTCCGCACCGCGGAGCAGATCGAGGCGGCGCGGCGGGTCGGCGTCGGCACCGTCGAGTTCCTCGACCTGCCGGACGGCATGCTGGAGTACGGGCTGCCGCTGCGGCGGACGCTCGCGAGCGCGATCCGCCGGCACCGGCCCGAGGTGGTGCTGTCGATCAACTTCCGGGAGAGCTTCCCGGAGGGCGGGTTCAACATGGCCGACCACCGGGTGCTCGGGCTGGCCGTCGCGGACGCCGTCCGCGACGCCGCCAACCGGTGGGTGTTCCGCGACCTCGGGCTGGAGCCGTGGCAGGGCGTCCGGTTCACGCTGTTCGGCGGGTCGCCGCGGCCCACGCACTACGTGGACGTCACCGGGCATCTGAACGCAGGGATCGACTCCCTGCGCGCGCACGAGGTGTACTTCGCCAACCTCGGCGCGGACTTCGACGCCGCGGAGTTCCTCACCGGCATCGCCGAGCCGGCCGGGCGGGAGGCCGGCGTCGAGCACGCGATGACGTTCGAGATGCTCTGACCTCGCCCAGGGCCGGACCCCTTCGGTTTTCGGGGGTCCGTGCCGGGGTCAGTGGCGGGCGTTGGGCCGCTTGCCCTTGTTGTGCTTGCTCCGCTTGCGTGCCCTGCGCTTGCGCGTCCTCTTCGACATGCCCCGATTGACCACCCGCACGGCCCGCAAGGCAAGGGATCGGCGGGGCCCGGGAAGGCGAAACCCGCCCGGTGGCACGTCCGAAAAGGACTGCGGCGCGGGCGGGCCGGCGTTCGCGGGACGCGGCGGATGCCGCGGGTCAGCGCACCTCGGTGATCTCGGGGCCGCGCTCGAACGGGTCGAAGGTCTCCACGGCCTCCTCCTCGCCGTCCTGCCCGGCCTCGCTGAACTCCTTGGGGATGCGCAGCTCCAGCAGGTCGCGGGGCGGCATCGGGGCGTCGCCCCGGACCACCACCACGCCGCGCAGCACGTCCTCCAGCACCTGCCACTGCTCCTCGTCCTCGATCGCGGCGCCCTGCACCACGGCCTGCAGGAACCAGCGGGGGCCGTCCACGCCGAGGAAGCGGATGATCTGCGGCGCCCAGCCCTGCTCGATGAACTCGGCCGGGATCTGCTCGCGGACCTCCTGCGGCATCTCCGCGAGGACCTCCTCGGTCAGCGCCGCCGGGACCATCGCCAGCAGCTCGGGACCGAACGGCCCCTCGCCCTCCTGGATCTGGCCCTGGGCCTCCTCGGTGATGTCCTTGGCGGTCTCACGCCGGACGTCGTCCCAGATGCCGCTGCGCTTCGGCGCCGCGAACACCTGGAGCTGCATGGCGCTCTCCTCGTACTGCACCAGCACGGCGACGGGGCGCCCGTCCAGGGGGTTGCCCTCCTCGTCCACCTGGGTGGCCTCGAAGTTCACCTGGAAGCCCAGCCCCGGCGCGACCGGGATCTGCAGGGAGCCGAAGTCGAGCCGCTGCAGCTCGGGGAAGGAGTCCTCGGAGTCCCACGGGCCGCCCTCGGCCTGCTCCGCCTCGGCCGGGGCCTCCTCGGCGGTCTCCACCGGCTCCTCGGTCGCCTCGGGTCCCTTCGCGGGCTCCTCGGCCTGCCGGCGACGTCCAAAAGCCACGACTCACGCTCCTTCTCGACTGTGCTCATTGTTCCCGGAAACGCGCGTGTCACCGAATCCGCCCGTGGACCCGAATCCGCCGGTTCCGCGCGCCGCCCCGGGAAGGTCGGCGACCTCGTGGAACACCGCCCGCTCCACCCGCTGCACGACCATCTGCGCGATGCGGTCTCCGCGCCGCAGCGTCACGGCGGCGCGGGGGTCGGTGTTCAGCAGGGTCACCTTGATCTCACCCCGATAGCCGGCGTCGACCGTACCGGGTGCGTTGACAATGGTCACTCCCAACCTAGCGCCCAATCCGGACCTGGGGTGAATGAAAGCGGCGTAGCCGTCCGGCAGCGCGATCGCGACCCCCGTCGGGACGGACGCGCGCTCCCCGGGGGCCAGCTCGACGTCCTCGGCCGCGACCAGATCCGCGCCCGCGTCGCCCGGATGCGCGTAGGCCGGCAGGGGCAGCTCGGGATCCAGCCGTTTGATCAGCACATCGACCTTGCTCACGGGCTCCACCTCAACGCGTACCTGCCGGAGGACCACCCGACCCTACCGACGGAGCCGTGCCCTGCCGCGGCCGAAACGCCGCCGTGGGACGCCGCCGCCGCGCGAGTCCGGCAGTTGACCCTACCCGTTCCCGGACGTGACCACTTCCGGAAGGTTTATCCCCGAAGCGGCGGATCACGCGTAGCGTCACACCTGTTACCCGCGGTGTTTCTGTGGGGCGTGCGTCCCGCAGGGAGGGGGCGGCATGGTCTCTCGGCGCGAAGTCACCCACCGTTCGCTGGACGGCGTGCGCGTCCGGCTCGGCGGCGCCCACGACCTCGGGCGCCCGTGCACGTCGGTGGCGCGGATCGCCGACCGCGGCCGGCTCCACGAGCTGTCCGGCGGCACCCGCGCGGACGCGCTCGGCTGGGCCGAGGACATCGGCGTCGAGCGCTTCGAGCAGGAGTTCCGGCTGCAGGGCGGTCGGCTGCGGGTCGGCCGCGCCGAGACCCGCGACCCCGACACCGGGCAGCGCGACCCCGTCCTCGCCGCCGTGTGGGAGGGCCGCCGGCACGCGGTGTTCACCCACCTCTACCACGGGCGCCCGGCGGACGCGGTGGCGTTCTTCGGCACCGTCCGCCTCACCGAGCACGAGGACGGGATCGTCGCCGTCCCCCGGGGCCGCGCGCGGCGCCCCGAACCGGCCGAGATGGTCAAGGAGGTCCCCGGCCTCGGGCTGCTGGAGATCACTCCGCTGACCGCGGGCACGCGCCGGCGGCTGCCGCCCTGGCGCGGCGCCCGGGTGGCGGGCGGCGAGCTGTTCCAGGACACCGTCGAGGGCCAGGGCCCCTACTTCCTGCTGGCGCTGAGATCGCTGCTGGTGACCGTCCTGCCCGAGGAGGACCGGGTCCGCGAGGTCCCTCGGCGGCTCTCCGGGCTGGCGGTCGAGGCGGTCCGGTGACCGGCCCGCTCGCCGGGGTCGCGGTCTCGCTCGTGCTCCTGGCCTCGGCGTCCGGCCAGGCTGCCCGTCCCCGTGCGCTCGCCGCCGCGCTGCGCGCGCACCGGGTCCTTCCCCGCGCCGCGGCCGCTCCGGTCGCGGCCGCGGTGATCGCCACCGAGGCGCTGGCCGGCGCGGTCGGCGCGGTGGCGCTACTGCTCTGGCTGGACGGCCCGCTCCGGGCGTCCTGCGGGGCGGCGGCCGTCCTGCTCGCCGCGTACGCGCTCTACGCGGCGCACGTGTCGCGCACCCGCCAGGGCGTGCCGTGCGGGTGCGCGGGCGACGGCACGCCGATGACCGGCTGGGTCGCCGCGCGCGCCGCCGCGCTCTCCCTGCTCGCCCTCGCCGGCGCCCTGCTCGGCCTCCCGGCCGAGGCCACCGCCTACGAGTTGTCCATCACGGTCACGGCGGGGCCGGCGTTCGCGGTGCTCCTGTGGACGCTGCCCCGCGCGATGCGCACGGAGAGGAGGACGGCCGGATGAGCTTCCAGAGCAGCGCGCTGCTGCTGTCGTGGGTCGCGATCCTGCTGCTCGCCCTGGTCGTCGCCGGTCTCGTCCGGCAGGTCCACGCGCTCGGCCAGGGCGCGCCCTCGGCCGCGCTCGGCCCCGCGCCGGGCGCGCCCGCGCCCGCCTTCGAGCGCCTCGGGCCGGGGCTGCTGCTGTTCCTGGACCGCGACTGCGGCGTCTGCACCGACGTGCTCGCCGCCGCCGGGGCGCTGGACCGGCCCCTGCACGCGATCTTCGCGGGCCCGCCGCCGGACTCCGGTCCGCCGCCGGGCGCGACCGTCGTCACCGGCGAGCGGGACGGCCTGTTCGCCGACTACCGCGTGCCCGCCACCCCGTTCGCCGTGCTCGTCGGCGCGGACGGCCGGGTGCGGGCCGCCGAGCCGGTGGGCTCCCCCGAGGCCCTCCGGGAGCTGGCACTGGAGGCCGCACGATGATCGAGCTCGAAGACGTCCCGCCGCTGCGCGGCCCGCGCCCCGCCGGGGCCGAGCGCGTGCGCAGGCGGCCCGTCCCCCGGGACGAGCCGAGGTTCCGCCCCGCCCGGCGCAGCCTCCTGACCGGCCTCGCGGCCGCGGGCGCCACCGCCGGGCTGAAGGCGCTCGGCGTCTTCCCGCCCGCCCGGGAGGCGCTCTCCTCCGGCTTCCAGCTGGTCGGCTACTACGACATCTACCCGCGCTGCCCGTCGTACGCGGCGAACCACAACTGCTCCCCCGGCTGCGGGCCGAGCTACGTGTGCAGCTGGTGCTGCCGGACGAGCGGCAAGTACAAGGGCTTCCACAAGTCGGGCGCCTCCCACCCCGGCCGGTACAAGCTGCGGCCCAACCAGTGCTACGGCGGCGGCTACGACGGCTGGCTCTGGGCCTACGCCAAGAGCTGCGGCAAGTGCAAGAAGGGCGTCACCTGGCGCTGCCACGACGGCTGGAAGAAGTCGAAGAAGGGCAACTGGTACAAGACCATCTGCCGGAAGGCGACGGCGTGCAAGAACTGACGGCGTGCAGGAACTGACGGCGTGCAGGAACTGAGTGCGGGGCGGCTGCGGCGGGGCCTGACCGACCCGCTGCTGCCCGTCGCCGCCCTCGCCCTCCTCGCGGTGGCGGCCGCCGCCCTGGACGCCGCCGTCCTGTGCTGGTCGTCGATCGGCGCCCTCGCCGGGTTCTCGCTGTCCGGCAGCGTTTGAACGCGCAACAGCGAATCGGTGCTGTTCTCGCCAGGTTGGCGGGCCCCCGTACGGCAGGGCGAGGTCCTGGCCGTCTTCACCCTCGGGCTCCTGCTCGGGGGCACCCTGACCGCCGCGGTGGTCTACCTGCTGACCGGTCTCGCCGCGCCGCTCCCGGACCCCGTCCGGACGGCCGCGATCCTGGCCGCCGCCACGGTCGGCGCCGCCCGCGAGTTCGGCCTGGTCAGCCTCCCCCTCCCGCAGAACGCCCGCCAGATCCCGCCGGACGTCCTCCAGACCCGCCTGCGCCGGGGCGCCCTCCAGTTCGGTTTCGAACTGGGCACCGGCGTCCGCACCTACGTTTCCGCTACGTCCCCGTACGTCCTGGCGCTGGCCCTGCTCCTGGCGGGCCTGTCCCTTCCCCTGACCCTCCTCACCGGCGCGGGCTTCGGGCTGGGCCGCGCACTGAGCGCCGCCCTTACCTACCTGGCCCGAGACGACCACCGCGACGCCGTGATGGCCGCCCGGATGCCCCTGACGAAGACCACCGCGGCCGTGGTGCTCCTGTCCGCTCTCGCGCTGCTGCTTCTATGAGACCCCCTCGCTTGCAGCCCACGCGGCCGAGGCGCTGCACAGGTCGGCTATGTGAGAAACTGAGCCGAACGTCCGATTGAAAGGTCCGTGCATGCTCTGGTCACTGCTGGTGTTCCTCGCGTTGCGGGGCTTCGCCGTGGCCGAGTGGGCGGGGATGGCGCCGGGCCAGTCGGTGCTGGTGGCGCTGGGCTCGCTGACCGTCGTGGGGCTGCTGGTGCTGGCGGCCGTGCGGTTCCGCACGGCACGGCGGGGGCACCGGGCGGTGCTCGCCCGGGTGCGCACGACGCTGCGCGAGCGGACGCTGCGCACGGCCTTCCTGCCGCAGCGCGACCCCGACGCCGCGGGACGCCCGCGTCCGAGAGCACCCGGAACGGGGATCGCGGCCGCCTGAGCGCGGCCGGAACGCATCCCTTCTCCCTCTCGTTCCGGAAGGTCCTCTCATGTTCGATGTTCCCGTCTCGATCGCCCATGCCCTCGTCTCCGGACTGGCGGACGGCCTGGAGCCGTTCAGCGGCGGGTTCGCCACGGCGCTGGCGATCGTCCTCTTCACCCTGGCCCTGCGGGTGCTGCTCGTCCCGCTGGCCGTCGCGGCCGCCAAGGGCGAGCGCACCCGGGCGCGGCTGATGCCCGAGATCCAGGCGCTGCAGAAGAAGCACAAGAAGAACCCCGAGCGCCTGCGCCGGGAGATGGCGGCGCTGTACGAGGCCGAGGGCGCCTCGCCCGTCGCCGGATGCCTGCCGATGTTCGCGCAGATCCCGTTCTTCATGGTCATGTACCGGCTGTTCACGTCGGCGACCGTGGCGGGGCACCAGAACGCGCTGCTGGCGCACACGCTTCTCTCCGCCCCGCTGGGGCAGAACTTCGTCGGGCTCCTCGGCGGCGGGCTGCTGTCGCCGCCCTCGCTGGTGTTCGTCGGGCTGTTCGTCCTGCTGGGCGCGGTCGCGGTGTGGTCGTCGCGCCGGGTGACCGCCGACGGGCCGATGGGCAACGTGGCGCGGGTGCTGCCGTTCGGGACCGTGGTCTTCGCGGCGTTCGCACCGCTCGCGGCGGGGCTGTACCTGCTCGTGTCGGGCGCGTGGACGGCGGCGGAGCGCGCGGTGCTCCAGCGGAAGATCATCGCTGTCGCCTGAGGGCCCTTGACGGGGGCGCCGGCGACTCGGTTCGATGTGAACCGAATCAGGTTCTGGACGAGTGCGAGGACGGTGCGCAGTGACGACGACGGTGCCGGACGCCGACCGGCTGAGCGTTGCCGACCTGCCCTTCTGGTCGCTGCCTCCGGAGCAGCGGATGGCGGAGTTCGCGAGGCTCCGCCAGCGCGAGCATCCGGCGTTCTTCCAGGAGCTGAAGCTGCCGTTCGTCAAGCAGGGGCCCGGCTTCTACGCGCTGACCAGGCACGCCGACGTCGTGGAGGCCAGCCGGTCGCCGCAGGTCTTCAGCAGCGAGCCGTGCTCCAACAGCATCGCCGACATGCCCGGCTACCTGGCCCGCTACTTCGGGTCGATGATCAACATGGACGACCCGCGGCACGCCAAGATCCGCAAGATCGTGTCGCGGGCGTTCACCCCCCGGGTGCTGGAGAAGATGGAGGCCGACCTCCAGGCCGCCGCGACCCGCATCGTGGACGACCTGGTCGCCAAGGGCTCGGCGGACTTCGTCACCGACGTCGCGGCGCGGCTCCCGCTCCAGGTCATCTGCGACATGATGGGCATCCCCCAGCACGTCCGGCCGATGGTGTACGAGCGGACGAACATCATCCTCGGTCTCGGCGACCCCGAGTACAGCGGCGGCCGGGACTACAGCCGCGACGGCATCACCCGGCTCGGCGCGCTGTACGGGCTGCTCCGGGTGCTGACGGCCGGGTTCGAGCTGAACCACCTGGCGATGAAGCTGGCCCGGCTGCGGCGCCGCCGCCCCGGCGACGACCTGGTGTCCGCGCTGATCGCGGCCGAGGTGGACGGGGAGCGCCTCACCGACCAGGAGATCGGCTCGTTCTTCATCCTGCTCGTGGTGGCCGGGAACGAGACGACGCGCAACGCGATGTCGCACGGCCTCAAGCTGTTCACCGACAACCCCGAGCAGCGCGCGCTGCTGCTGGAGGACTTCGACGCGCACATGCCGGGCGCGGTCGAGGAGATCGTCCGGATGGCGACGCCGGTGATCCAGTTCCGCCGGACGCTCACCCGCGACCACGAGATGAACGGCCACGAGTACCGCAAGGGCGACAAGGTCCTGCTCTTCTACAACTCGGCCAACCGCGACGAGACGGTCTTCGACGACCCGGACGTCTTCGACATCACGCGCTCCCCCAACCCGCACGTCGGGTTCGGCGGCCCCGGCCCGCACTTCTGCCTCGGCGCGAACCTCGCCCGCCGCGAGATCACGGTCATGTTCCGCGAGCTGTTCACCCGCGTCCCGGACATCCGCGCCACCGGCGAGCCGGACCGGCTCTTCTCCAGCTTCATCAACGGGATCAAGCACCTGCCCTGCTCGTTCTGAGGCGGGTCAGCCCGCGGCGCGCTCGGCGGCGGCCCGCGCGGCGGGCGAGACCGCGAGGTAGTCGAGGGCGCGCCGGGTCGAGCACTCCCGGGACGGGTGGTAGTCGCGCCGCAGGTAGGCGCGCCCGGCGGCCAGCATGAACCGGTTGCTCGGGAACAGCCCGCGCCGCACGGCGCGCCGGTAGTCGCGGATCCGGGGGCGGACGCCCGACAGCGTCGGGTCGGCCCGGCACAGGAACACGGCGCCGGCGTAGACGGTCAGCGGCAGCGCGAGGACGCCGAGGAAGAACGCGATGAACCGCATCCAGTACCGCCCGGCCACGTGCTGGTAGACGTCGAAGGCGACCGAGCGGTGCTCGACCTCCTCGGCACCGTGCCAGCGCAGCAGGTCCAGCATCGTCGGGTCGGCGCCGGCCTCGTCGAGCTCGCGGGCGTCCAGGATCCACTGGCCGAGCACGGCGGTGTAGTGCTCGATGCCGGCGATGACGCCGATCCGGACGAACAGCCACCGCTTGCGCGGCAGCAGCGGCACCGGGCACCGCTCACCGAGGATGCGGGTGAACAGCCACTCGATGCGGTCGGTCAGCGGGCCCGGGTCCAGGCCGCGCTCCCGCATCTGCCGGTCGAGGACGCCCTGGTGGGAGTAGGCGTGCACGGCCTCCTGCCCCATGAAGCCCTTGACCTCGCGGTAGAGGCGCTCGTCGTCGCGGACGAGCGGGAGCGCCTCCTTGTAGACGCGCACGAACCACCGCTCCCCGGCGGGCAGCAGCAAATGCAGCACGTTGATGAAGTGCGTCGCGACCGGCTCGCCGGGGATCCAGTGCAGCGGGGTGCCCGTCCAGTCGAACGCCACCCGCCGCGGGGCGATGACCGGGTGCCGCTCGTCGATCTCGTCCATGACCGCTCCCCCATATTGGATTTCGATCCAATATGGGGAGCGGGCGCGGGCGGGTCAAGGGCGATGCGCGCCCCCGCGCAGTGACCTGCGTCGCAGCGGGGGACGAGCAGGGCAGGCCGGGCCCGGGCGGGCCGGGCCCGGGCGGGCCGGGCCCGGGCGGGCCGCGGCCGGGCCGGCTAGGTCGCCGGGGCGAGTTCGACGTCGACGGTCAGGTCGGCGGGGGCGGCCTCCAGCGTCAGGTCGGCGATCCGGCCCGCCGCCGCCAGGTCCGGCCGGGCGATGTGCGCCACCTCCGCGCCCCGCACGACGGCGCGGGACACGTCAGCGCGCATCGACGCCTTCGCCTCCGACTTGGCCTTGCGGACCTGGCGGAGCGCCTCGCCCGTCGCGGCGAGCACCGCCGGGTCGCCGCCCGCGGGCAGCTCGGCGGCCGCCGGCCAGGACGCGGTGTGCACCGACCCCCGGCGCCACCACGACCACACCTCCTCGGTCACGAACGGCAGCACGGGCGCGAACAGCCGCAGCAGCACCGACAGCGCGGTGCGCAGCGCCGCGCGCGCCGACAGCGCCTCCGGGCCGTCCCCGTACGCGCGGGCCTTCACCAGCTCCAGGTAGTCGTCGCAGAACTCCCAGAAGAACCGCTCCGTGCGCTCCAGCGCGCGCGTGTAGTCGTAGCCCTCGAACGACTCCGTCGCGTCCTTGACGACGCCGGACAGCGCCGCCAGCATCGCCCGGTCGAGCGGCTCGGTGACGGGCGCGCCGGCCTCCACCTCGCCCAGCCCGAGCACGAACTTGGACGCGTTCAGGATCTTGATCGCGAGGCGCCGGCCCACCTTGATCTGGCCGGTGTCGAACGCGGTGTCGGTGCCCGGCCGCCCGCTCGCCGCCCAGTAGCGGACGGCGTCGGACCCGTACTCCCGCAGCAGGTCGATCGGCGTGACGACGTTGCCCTTGGACTTCGACATCTTCTTGCGGTCGGGGTCGAGGATCCACCCCGACAGCGCGGTGGCCTTCCACGGCAGCGAGCCGTGCTCCAGGTGCGCGCGGACGACCGTGGAGAACAGCCATGTCCGGATGATGTCGTGCGCCTGCGGCCGCAGGTCGTAGGGGAAGACGCGGCCGAACAGGTCGGCGTCGCGCTCCCAGCCGCCCGCGATCTGCGGGGTGAGCGACGAGGTCGCCCAGGTGTCCATCACGTCGGGGTCGCCGATGAAACCGCCCGGCTCCCCGCGCTGCTCGGCGGTATAGCCCGGCGGGACGTCGGAGGACGGGTCGACGGGCAGCGCGCCCTCGGACGGGACGATCGGCGCGTCGTAGCGCGGCTCGCCGGAGGCGTCCAGCGGGTACCAGACGGGGATCGGCACGCCGAAGAAGCGCTGCCGGGAGATCAGCCAGTCGCCGTTCAGCCCCTCGACCCAGTTCTCGTACCGGGCCCGCATGTAGCCGGGGTGCCACGCCAGCTCGCGCCCCCGCGCCAGCAGCTCCGCCCGGACGCCCTCGTCGCGCCCGCCGTTGCGGATGTACCACTGCCGGGTGGTGACGATCTCCAGGGGCTTGCTGCCCTTCTCGTAGAACTTCACCGGACGGCTGATCCTGCGCGGCTCGCCGTCGAGGTCGCCGGACTCGCGGAGCATCTCGGCGACGCGCTCCTTGGCGGAGAACACGGTCTTGCCGGCCAGTTCGGCGTACGGCTCCGGGGCGACGCCGGGGGGCGGGTCGGCGGCGAGCCGGCCGTCCCAGTCGACGATCGCGCGGGTCGGCAGGTCGAGCTCGCGCCACCAGGTGACGTCGGTGACATCGCCGAACGTACAGATCATCGCGATGCCGGAGCCCTTGTCGGGCTCGGCGAGGCGGTGCGCGAGCACCGGGACCCGGACGCCGAACAGCGGCGTGCGCACGGTCGTGCCGAACAGCTCCTGATAGCGCTCGTCGTCGGGGTGCGCGACCAGCGCGACGCACGCGGGCAGCAGCTCCGGCCGCGTCGTCTCGATGTAGACCGGGCGCTCGTCCCCGTGGAAGCGGATGCGGTAGAACGCGCCGGGGTGCTCGCGGTCCTCCAGTTCGGCCTGCGCGACGGCCGTGCGGAACGTCACGTCCCACAGCGTCGGCGCCTCGGAGACGTACGCCTCACCGCGCGCCAGGTTGCGCAGGAACGCGCGCTGCGACGCCGTGCGGGCGGTGTCCCCGATGGTGGTGTAGAGGTGGTTCCAGTCGACCGACAGGCCGACCTGGCGCCACATCTCCTCGAACGCCTTCTCGTCCACCTCGGTGAGCCGTTCGCACAACTCGATGAAGTTGCGCCGGGAGACCGGCCGCTGGCGCTTGGGGTCGGGCTTGGCCGGCGGCTCGAAATCGGGATCGTAGGGCAGCGACGGATCGCACCGGACGCCGAAATGGTTCTGCACCCGGCGCTCGGTCGGCAGGCCGTTATCGTCCCACCCCATCGGGTAGAAGACCGCGCGACCGCGCATGCGGTGGAATCGCGCGACGGTGTCGGTGTGGGTGTAGGAGAAGACGTGGCCGACGTGGAGGGACCCGCTCACGGTGGGCGGCGGGGTGTCGATCGAGTAGACCTCGGCGCGCGGGCGGGTGCGGTCGAAGCGGTAGACGCCCTCGTCCTCCCAGACGCGTACCCACTTGTCCTCGAGTCCGTCCAGGGAGGGCTTCTGGGGGACGTGCGCGGTACGCGGCTGCTCTGTCATAGGCCAATGGTATTGACATCGGCCGGAATCGCATGCCAATTGACCGGCGCCGACGCGGCGATCGCCTCCGCCGCCCGGGGCGGGCCGTTCCGGTAGCGTCGGAGACGACAGACGAGTGGAGGACGAATATGGCGGATAAGGGCGACATCGGGTGGCGGGTGATGGCCGGGGCCGCGGCGTTCGCGGGCGGGTTCGTCGCCAAGAAGACCATCACGATGATCTGGAAGAAGAGCACCGGCAAGGAGCCCCCGACCAATCCCGAGTCCCCGGACGTCGACCTGCTGGAGGCGATCGGCTGGGCCGTGGTGATGGGCGTCGGCATGGAGGTGGCCCGCCTGCTCGCCACCCGAGCCGTGGCGCACCAGTACGCCAAGGGAACCGGTCAGCTGCCGTCCCATCTGAAGACCGAGGTCTGACCGGCGCCGTCCCGTTCCAGGGGGGCGACCCCCTGGGGCGGCCCGCCGGCCGGGGTCTCTCCGCCGGCGCTCGGCGCAGCCGCTCGTGGGGTGCTCGGCGCGGCGGCTCGTGCGGCGCTCAGCGCAGCGGCTTGTGGTGGGCCCCCGGAAGCGGGGGCGTGATCCCGGCGGCGTCGCGCAGGTCGTTGCGGACCTTCAGCGCCAGCGCCTTCGTCGCCGAGCGGTTGAGCGCGGCGCCCGCCGCGGCGCCGGTGAGGAAGGGGCCCAGGGTGCTCATGCTGCGGCCGAAGGTGCGCAGCATCCGCTTGCGCAGGGCCGACTTCGCGGCGGTGCCGAGGGCGCTGGTGAGCGACCCGGCCTCCAGGGGGTTGACGCCGCGCTGCCGGGCCCAGGAGGTGAGGAACGCCGCGCCGCGGGCGGTGCCGGTGCCCTGGACGCGCACGCCGTACACCTCGTGCAGTTCGGCGATCATCTTGACCTCGATGGCCGCGACGACGAGCGCCTCGGCGGCGAGCTGGGCGGGCGCCGTCAGCAGCAGCGGCGGGGCGGTGAACTGCACCGCCGCCAGCGCGCCGCCGGCCGCGCCCACGGCGGTCGTGCCGTTGCTGGCCACCTTGACGAGCCGGTCGGCGAGCTCCTCCCCCATCAGCCCGCGGTGGTGCGCCTGCAGGGTCTCCAGGTCGCGGATGGTGATGTGCGGCGCGACCTCGATGAGCAGGTCGCCGAGCCACTTGCCGCGCGCGGCGCCCGCGGCGCCCACCTTGCGGGCGCTCTGGCCGAGCAGTGCGGCCAGCCGCCCCAGCAGGCGGCCGCGGGTCTCGCGGTCCATGTCCTCGTCGGCGGTGAGCCGTCCGATCAGCTCACCGAGTTCCGTGGAGCCGTCGCCGCGCGCCGGCTCCACGTCGTCATGACGCCTCTCGATCTCTCCCGTCACCCGCGGCCACTCCCGGTCAGGCGGCGCACTCGCGGCAGATCGGCTGGCCGTTCTTCTCGGTGGCCAGCTGGCTGCGGTGGTGCACCAGGAAGCAGCGCGTGCAGGTGAACTCGTCGGCCTGCCGCGGAACCACCCGGAAGGTGAGCTCCTCGTTGGACAGGTCGGCGCCGGGCAGCTCGGCGA
Organism: Actinomadura meyerae; assembly: GCF_900188445.1. Lineage (GTDB taxonomy): Bacteria > Actinomycetota > Actinomycetes > Streptosporangiales > Streptosporangiaceae > Spirillospora > Spirillospora meyerae. The sequence goes on along the minus strand of NZ_FZOR01000007.1, from coordinate 41,465 downwards.
CCTCACCGGCGTCCAGGTCCTCGTCGATGATGCTGGCGGCCTTGTCGGCCCGCCGGGCCTGGAGCTCCTGGAGGCTGTCCTCGCTGAGATCGTCGTCGGTCTTGCGTGGGCTGTCGTAGTCGGTCGCCATCTTCTATCTCCATCCCCCTCAGTGCTTTATGCGCCCCGTCGCGCGGATCTAACGCTCAAGGGGCCGTTCTTGTGCCCGATCCGGGCGGGAAATTCTGTCACGGTTGGTGACCTGCGACACACAAGGCGCGACCGTTCCCACGAGTGACACCGGTCACCCGGATCTTTCCTCGTACTGTGTCTTCCATCACATAACCGGCGTCTTCCATCACAAAACCGGCGGATGCCGACGTCCCGCTGCCGGGCCGGGGCACCTGCCGGAGTACCCGCGGCGGCGGGGATCATATCGGTCCCGGCGGCGTTGCGCGCGCCGACCGGCCCGCGCGGCGCGCGGCGCCGGAACGCGCTTCGCGGCGCGCCCGCGGCCCGTCCCGGGGGGCGTGCCGGAGGTCGCGGCGGGACGGTCCGGGGAAACGGCCTGACCCGGCCGCCGCGAGACCGAACCAGACTGATCGGTGAAACGTCTGAACTAACGCGATATCGTGCCCGCCTGAGGTTGGGGGCGGGCCCCCTGCGGAGGTTTCACCCCGGCGCCGCGGTTCGGGCGCCGGAACGGGGCCCGCGGTGGGTCCGGCGCACAATGTCGCGGACATCACTGCGGGTCAATGGAGGGTCAGATGCCGGATGCCGCTCCGCTGGAGCCGGGCGATCCTAGGGCACTCGGACAGTACGAGGTCATCGGACGGCTGGGCGCCGGGGGCCAGGGCGCCGTCTTCCTGGGCAAGGCGCCCGGTGGAGAGTACGTCGCGGTCAAGCTGCTGCACGCGCAGATGGCCAACGATCCGGCCGCGCGTGCCCGGTTCACCCGCGAGGTGAGTGCGGCGCAGAAGGTCGAGCCCTTCTGCACGGCCCGAGTGCTGGAGGCCGACGTCCAGGGCGACCAGCCCTACGTCGTCAGCGAGTTCATCGACGGGCCGTCGCTGCACGACGTGGTCGCGCACGACGGGCCGCGCGGCGCCGCCGAGCTGGAACGGCTCGCGATCGGCACGGCGACCGCGCTCGCGGCGATCCACGAAGCCGGGATCGTGCACCGCGACTTCAAGCCGAACAACGTCATGCTGGCGTCCGACGGCCCCCGCGTCGTCGACTTCGGCATCGCCCGGACGGTCAACTCCCAGGAGAGCGCCGTCACCGCGACGGGCATGGTGGTCGGCACGCCCGGCTACCTGGCGCCCGAGCAGCTGACCGGCGCGCCGCTCACCCCGGCGGTCGACATCTTCGCCTGGGGCGCGACCATGGTGTTCGCCGCCACCGGGCAGTCGCCGTTCGAGGCCGACACGCTGCCCGTCATCATCAACCGCATCCTCAACGAGGAACCGGACCTGTCGGCGCTGCCCGCGGGCCCGCTGCGGGACCTCATCGGCCGCTGCCTGTCCAAGGACGCGGGGCTGCGCCCGCCGGCCCCGCAGCTCCTGCTGAACCTGCTCGGCGCCGTCGGCGCGGCCCCCGCGGGGCAGGGCGCCGGGCAGGAGGACCTGCTCAACCAGGGCACCCGGATCGCCTCGCAGCTGCCCCCGCCGCCCCCGGTGCCGCCCGCGCCGCAGCACCGGCCGCAGCCGCAGATCACCCCGCCGCCGATGCCGATGCACCAGGGCGCGATGGGGGGCCCGGCCACGCCGCCGCCGCAGCCGATCACGCCGCCGCCGATGCCGATGTACCAGGGCGCGCCGCCGCAGCCCCCGCAGCAGCGGATGCAGGCGCCGATGCCGCCGGGGCCCGGGTACGGGCCGCCGCCGAAGCAGTCCTCGTCGGCCGGGCCGATCATCGCGATCGGATGCGGCGCGCTGGCGCTGATCGTGATCCTGGTGGTCGTGGTGCTGGCGATCATCGGGGCCAACAGCGACGACCCGGACCCGGACCCGTTCCCGACGTACCCGACGAGCACCTACACGCCGCCGGACGACGACGGCACCCCGACGCCGCGGGCGACGGGCGGACTGGTCGGCAACTTCACCGGCGACGGGCACCAGCCCGGCGCCGGCTCCGGGGCCGAAGAGTTCCAGGCCAAGTTCTCGCTGATCTACTCGACCGGCGTCGCGACCTACACCTACCCGTCCGGGACGCATGACAAGTGCTACACGCGCCTGTCCCTGCTGTCCGACGACGACGGCAAGGTCGAGTACCGGGAGACCCCGATGGCGGGCATGGACGAGAAGCAGTGCGCCGCCGGGTACGTCACGTTCATCCCGAACTCCAGCGGCACCACGCTGCGGTGGGAGTGGCGGCAGAGCCGCTACGCCTCCACCGCCAGCGCGTACGGGACCGTCTCGAAGTGAGCGCGCGCCCCGGCGGACCCCCCGAGGGCCCGCCGGGGCGTTCGCGTGTCAGCCCGGCGGGAGGCGGACGGTGACGATCAGCCCGCCGCCGGGGCGGGGCGCCGCGTAGACCGCGCCGCGGTGCGCGAGCACCACCGACCGGACGATCGACAGGCCGAGCCCCGCGCCCTTGGACGACTCGACGCGGTCGGCGTTCAGCCGCCGGAACGGCTCGAAGAGCCGCTCCACCTCGTAGGCGGGCACCACGGGCCCGGTGTTCTCCACCTGGACGGTGGCGTAGCCGTCGAGCATGCCGGTGCGGATCCACAGCTCGCCGCCCTCGGCCTCGTTGTGCTTGATCGCGTTCTCGACGAGGTTCGACACCAGGTGCTCCAGCAGCACCGGGTCGCCGAGCGCCGTCCCCCGCGTCAGCTCCGGGTGGACCGCCACGTCGTTGTCGTGGTCGCGGCGGGCCGACTGCTCCAGCACGGCCGCCGCCACCTCGGCCATGTCGACCGGGGTCCGCGCGGTCAGCTCCCGCTCGCTGCGGGCGAGCAGCAGCAGCCCCTCGATGAGCCGCTCGTGCCGGGCGTTGGTGGCCAGCAGCGTCCGGCCGACGGTGCGCAGGTCCTCCGACGCCTCGGGGTCGCCGAGCGCCACCTCCAGCAGCGTCCGGTTGATCGCGAGCGGGGTGCGCAGCTCGTGCGAGGCGTTCGCGACGAACCGGCGCTGGGAGTCGAACGCCTGGCCGAGCCGCTCCAGCATCGCGTCGAACGTGTCGGCCAGCTCCTTGATCTCGTCCTCCGGGCCCTCCAGCGCGATCCGCTCGTGCAGCGTGCTCTCCGACAGCCGGCGCGCGGTCGTGGTGACGCGCTGCAGCGGGCTGAGCGCCCGGTCGGCGACGAACCAGCCGAGCACCAGGGTGATCACGCCGACCCCGCCGAGCGCGAGCAGCGACCGGCCGACCAGCTGCTTCATCGTCTGCTCGACGAACTGGCGCTGCAGCTCGGCGGCCGCGGCGTCGGTGAGGCCGTAGCCGATCACCTTGACGTTGCTGAGGATGTTGGCCATCAGGAACGACATGACGAACAGCAGCAGCGCGCCGGCCATGAAGAACAGCAGCCCGTACAGCAGGGTGAGGCGCAGCCGCACGCTCATCCGGTTCGGCAGCGCGGTCATCGGGGAGCCGTCCGCGCGCCACATGCCCTTCGCGGCCGGGGGCGGCGGCGGGACCTGCTGCGGGCCGGGGCGCCGCCACCGGCCGCGCCGCCCGCCCTCGCCGCCGGGCGCACCGCCCGGCCCGCCGGGAGGGACGGCGGTCGGCTGGGTGGCCTGCGCGCCGGTGTCCTGCGCGGCCTCGTCCTGCGCGGCCCTGTCTCTCGCGGCCCTGTCCTGCGCGGTCCTGTCCTGCGCGGTCCTGTCCTGCGCGGCGTTGGGGCGCGTGTCGCCGGCGCCGGAGGACGCCGCGGTCGCTCCGGACTCGGACGGGCCGGGACGCGGTCCGGTCACAGCCGGTACCCCACGCCGGGCACGGTCTCGATCACCGGCGGGTCGCCGAGCTTCTTGCGCAGCGTCATCATCGTGACCCGGACGACGTTGGTGAAGGGGTCGATGTGCTCGTCCCACGCCTTCTCCAGCAGCTGCTCGGAGCTGACGACGGCGCCGTCCGCGCTGAGCAGCACCTCCAGGACGGCGAACTCCTTGCGGGTCAGCTCGACCGGGCGGCCGTCGCGGGAGACCTCGCGGCGGGCCGGGTCGAGGGTGATCCCGGCGCGCTCCAGCACGGGCGGCAGCGGCGCCGCGGCGCGCCGGCCGAGCGCCCGCACCCGGGCGATCAGCTCGGCGAACGCGAACGGCTTGGCCAGGTAGTCGTCGGCGCCGATGGACAGGCCCTCGACCCGGTCGTCCAGCTCGCCCGCCGCGGTCAGCATGATGATCCGCGCCGGGTAGCGCTGCGCGACGAGCTGCTTGCAGACGTCGTCGCCGTGGACCTTGGGCAGGTCGCGGTCGAGCACGATCACGTCGTACTCGTTGATTCCGGCCCGCTCCAGCGCGCCCGCGCCGTCGTAGGCCACGTCCACGGCCAGCGTCTGCCTGCGCAGGCCGGTGGCGATCGCGTCGGCGAGCACCCGCTCGTCCTCGACGACTAGAACTCGCACAGGTCCCCCTCCTGGCCGGGCGCGGGCCCGGCCTCCGGCTCCCAGATATGCCACGGACGCCGTAAGACGCTCGTAAACGGGCGTTCAACTCGGCGTATGCCGGCCGGCGGCCGAACCGGCGCAAGACTCCGCGAAAATTGCATCCGCGAACAGGTTTGTTCTCAGCTTAGGTCTGGGTAGGGCATGGAAACGATCCGGGAGGAGGCCCATGGGCGAGTTCTCACGCATGATCCAGCAGCGGCTCGATGACGCGTACGCGTCGCTGCGCACCGCCCACGCAGAGGGCGACACCTACCTGGCGGACATCCGTCAGGAGGAGATCAGCGAACTGCGCCGGATCGCAGCGAACAACGACATCGGCGTCGAGGCACCCCGCTGCGATTGACCCGCCGCACGCCAGGCGGCGCGACCCCGTAGTCGAGAAGCCCGGGACCCGGCCGTCCCGGGCTTCTCGCCGCCCTGTCCTCCGCTCGGCGTCTCCCCCCGGCCCGCCCCGTCCGGCGGCTCAGTCGCGCGTGGGGTCGAGCGGCTTCAGGAGGGCGTGCAGGTCCTCAAACGTGCCCGGCCCGGCCGCCACGGTCAGCTCCGGGCCCGCGGGCGCCCCGTCCAGCCCCTCGACGCGCCCGCCCGCCTCCTGGACGATCAGCGCCCCGGCGGCGATGTCCCACGCCTGGACGCCGCGCTCGTAGTACGCGTCGACCCGTCCCGCCGCGAGCGAGCACAGGTCGACGCAGCAGGAGCCCCCGCGCCGGATGTCGCGGACGTTCGGCAGCACCCCGGTGAGGACCTGCGCCTGCCGGGCCCGCCGCCCGGCGTCGTAGCCGAAGCCCGTCGCGACCAGCGCCCGCGCGAGGGGTACCCGCTCGTTGACGCGCAGCTCGCGCGTCCCGGCCGCGGTGTGCAGGAAGGCGCCGCCGCCGCGCACCGCCGTGTACGACTCGCCGCGGCGCGGCATCTCCACCGCACCGGCGACGGCCTCGCCGTCCACCTCGGCGGCGATGCTGACCGCCCAGTCGGGCAGGTCGTAGAGGTAGTTCACGGTGCCGTCGATCGGGTCGACCACCCACCGGACGCCGCTGCCCCCGGCGCGGGTGCCGCCCTCCTCGCCGAGGAACGCGTCGTCGGGGCGGCCCGCCCGGATCCGGTCGATGATCAGCTGCTCGGCGGCGCGGTCCATCTGGGTGACGACGTCGGTCGGGGACGACTTGGTCTGCACGACGTCGGGGCCGTCCGCGGGCCGCTTGTCGACCAGCATCCGGCCGGCCTCGCGCGCGGTCGCGGCGGCAAGCTCCAGCAGCTCGTCGGCAAGGCTCACGGGGTCTCTCCCAGAAGGTGGCGGGGCAGGGCGGCGAAGCGCGGGTCGGTGCCCGGGGTGGCGGCGCGCGCGAACGCCAGCCCGAGTTCGGCGGCCCGGTCGGCGGCCTCCACGTCGAGGTCGTACTTGACCTCCATGTGGTCGGAGACGAACCCGACGGGGACGACCGCGACGGCGCGGACGCCCTCGCCGTGCAGCTTCTCCAGGTGGTCGGTGATCTGCGGCTCCAGCCACGGCTGGGTGGGCGGGCCGCTCCGGCTCTGGTAGACGAGGTCCCAGGGGGCGCCCGGCGCCGCCCTGTCGGCGACCGTCCGCGAGACCCGCTCCAGTTCGGCGACGTAGTGCTCGCGGTTGGGCTGGGACAGGGGGACGCTGTGCGCGGTGAAGACCAGGCGGGCGCCGTCGGGGAGGCCGCTCAGGGCCTCCTTGGCCGCGTCCACGAAGGGGTCGACGAAGCCCGGCCTGTCGCAGTAGACGGGGAGCTTGTCGATCTCAGGGGCGTCCGGGACCTCTTCACGCGCGCGCGCGATGTCGTTGAGGTACTGGTCGTTCGTCGAGTAGCCGCTGTAGGCGGAGGTGACGAACGCGGCGGCGCGCCGGATCCCGTCCGCCTTCATCTGCCGGACGGTGTCGGCGAGGTAGGGGGTCCAGTTCCGGTTGCCCCAGTAGACGGGCAGGTCCACGCCGTTGGCCGCGAAGTCGGCCTCGATGGCGGCCTTGAGCTCGCGGCACAGCCGGTTGATCGGGCTGACCCCGCCGAACAGGTGGTAGTGCTCCCCCACCTCTTCCAGGCGCTCGCGCGGGATGTTGCGGCCGCGGGTCACGTTCTCCAGGAACGGGATCACGTCCTCGGGACCCTCGGGGCCGCCGAAGGACAGCAGAAGCAGCGCGTCGTACGAGGTCATGTCCTCCATCCAACCAGCCGCGCCGGGGTGCCGGACGTGGGGTCAGTCATACCTGGCCGCGTACGCCTTGGCGAGGTTCAGGACCTTCTGCACGTACCAGTCGGCGTGGTTGTAGTGCCACACCGCGCGGTAGAGCTGCTTGCCGCCGCGCCCCGCGCCATTGGCGCACAGGTACTTGGCCGCGCCGGGGATGGCGTCGAACGGGTTCATGATGTCGGCCTTGCCGTCGCCGTCGCCGTCCACTCCGTACGCCTTCCACGTCGCCGGCATGAACTGCATCGGGCCGAGCGCGCCCGCGCTGGACCGGCCGGCGTTGCGGCCGTGGTCGCTCTCCACCTGGCCGATCGCGGCGAGCACCGTCCAGGACAGCCCCGGGCAGGTGGTGGCCGCCTGCTTGTAGAGGTCCAGGTAGCTGGACGAGCGGCCCTCTCCGCCGGACGACTGGTACTTGCTCTCGTGCAGGTTGACCACGTCCGTGCCGGAGCCGAGGATCCTGGTGACGGCCCTGACGACCTTGGCCGGGTCCACCCCGGGCGCGTTGACGAGGACCGCCACGTTCGGGACGAGCCCCATCTCGCCGCCGGCCTTCTTGCCGACCAGCAGGTCGATGCCGGGCAGCCCGAGCGGGCCGGAGCCGCCCATGGTGAGGTTCGGCATCGTCCGCCCCACCACCGGGTACTGGTAGCCCCTGGTCAGCTGGAGCTGCTCCGCGGCGGCCGGCGACACCACGAACTTGCCGCCGGCGAGGGCCTCCCACAGCTCGGTCTTCTTGGCCGTGGCGGGCGGCGTCCACGACCGGAACGAGGACGGGTCCACGGCGAACGCGTTCACCTGGCGGCCCTGGAGCTGCACGGCGCCGCCCGCGACGGCCGTCACGTCCTTCACGCGGCTCAGCTCGGCGATCCGCTTGATCTTGGCGGCGGGGATCGAGCCGCCGCCCACCGCGAGGACGTCCGGCGGCACGATCCGGCGCAGCGGGGCGACCTGGCCGCCGGTGGCCACGTTGACCGGGTCGCCGGTGGGGCCGGGCGCGGCGCTCGGGGGACCCTCCTGCGGCGTGCCCGCGGCGGTGGGCTCCGCCTCGTCCGTGGTCAGCGCCGCGTAGACGCCGCCGGACGTGCTGGCGATGGCGAGCACGGCGATCCCGCCGATGAGGAACGGCAGCGACCGGCGGGCCCGCCGCGGCCGGGCGCCGCCGCGCGGATCGCGGCGCTTCTTCTCCGGACGGGGGCGCGCCGCGGCCGGCCGGGGGCCCGGCGGGCGGGCGGCGGGCGCCTCACCATCGCCACCCCCGTCGCCGGACGGCCCCGGGACGGCGCCGGTGCGTGATGCTGGTGGAGAAGCCACAACATGTCCCAACGAGTCTGGCTACGGACGGTTAGCCCGCTGTTGGTTACCGGATCGTACGTTATCGCCGGTTCCCCCATCCGGCCGGATCAAAAACATGAACTTTCCTCACGATCCTCGGCCGAGTAGAGTCGCCCCATGTCCCCCGAGAACCCCCGTAGATGGCAGAACTGGGCGGGAAACCAGCAGGCCACGCCGCGGCGCGCGGTGACGCCGCGGACCGCCGCCGACGTGGCCGACGCGGTGCGGTCGGCCGCGGACGACGGCCTCACCGTCCGCATGACCGGCACAGGTCACTCCTTCACCGGCGCGGCCGTCGCCGAGGGCGTCCTGCTGCGCCCCACGGCGCTCACCGCGGTCCGCTCGGTCGACACCGCCACCGGGCTCGTCACCGTCGAGGCGGGGCTGCCGCTGCACGCGCTCAACCGCCTCCTGGACGAGCACGGTCTCGCGCTGGCGAACATGGGCGACATCCAGGAGCAGACCGTCGCCGGCGCCCTCCAGACCGCCACGCACGGCACCGGCCGCGACGCCGCCGGGCTCGCCTCCCAGGTCGCCGCGCTCGAACTGGTCCTCGCCGACGGCTCCACCGTGACGTGCTCGCCCGACGAGCGCCCCGAGCTGTTCGACGCCGCCCGCGCGGGCCTCGGCGCCCTCGGCATCGTCACCGCCATCACCTGGCGGACCGTCCCGGCGTTCGTCCTGCGCGCGCAGGAGCAGCCGATGAAGTGGGACGAGGTCCTCTCGCGCGTGGACGAGTTCGACGCCGCCAACGAGCACTTCGAGTTCTACTGGTTCCCCCACACCGAGGGCTGCCTGACCAAGCGCAACAACCGCGTCGAGGGCCCGCCGAAGCCGGTGTCCAGGTTCCGGTACTGGCTCGACGACCAGTTCCTGTCGAACACGGTCTTCGGCGCCGTCAACCAGGTCACGCACCTGGCGCCCGCCACGACGCCGGTCGTGAACCGGGTCTCCGCGAAGGCGCTCGGTGCCCGCACCTACAGCGACACGTCCTACAAGGTCTTCACGAGCCCCCGCACGGTCCGCTTCAAGGAGCAGGAGTACGCGATCCCCCGCGAGGAGCTCGTCCCCGCGCTGCGCGAGCTCCGCGCGCTCTTCGCCAGGCGGGACTGGCGGATCAGCTTCCCCATCGAGGTCCGGCTGCTCCCCGAGGAGGACGCCTGGCTGTCGATGGCCCACGGGCGCCGGAGCGCGTTCATCGCCGTGCACGTCTACCACCGCGACGCGCACGAGGACTACTTCCGCGGCGTCGAGGAGCTGCTGACCTCGGTCGGCGGCCGCCCGCACTGGGGCAAGCTCCACACGCGCGACGCGTCCTACCTGGAGAAGGTCTACCCGCGGTTCGCCGACTTCCGCGCCCTGCGCGACGAGCTGGACCCGGACCGCCGCTTCGCCAACCCCTACACGCGTCAGGTCTTCGGGGACTGACGGGCGGCCCCGCCGTGCTCATTCGGCGGAGCCGCCATGCTCATTCGGCGGAGCCGCCATGCTCAGCTCATTCGGCGGGGGTCTGCGGTACCTCCGCGCCACCGCCGCCGTCCGGCCGGCCCTCGGTCGGCGCCGGCGTGTCCGGCGCCGTGGGGGCCGGGGTCTCCGGCCCGGTCGTGGTCGGCTCCTCGGTGGGCCGCTCCTCGGTCGGACCGTCGGTCGGCTCCGGCCCGGGAGTGCTCGGCCCTGTGGTGGGCGCGTCGCCCGTCGGCTCGCCGCTCGGCGCCTCCGTGCCCGGCTCGGTCGGCTGAACGGACGGCACCTCCGACGGCGTGCCGTCCGGCTGCCCGCCGTCCTCTCCGCCGCGCAGCACGTTGGTGACCGTGAGGCCCTTGTCGCTGCGGCCGATGGGCTTGCCGGTGGACGCCTCGACCACCGTGATCACGCCGATCACGGCGACGAACACCGCCGCCGAGGAGACCGCCAGCTTCACCCAGTGCGCCTTGGCCCACGCGACCGTGCTCTGCCATGCCGTGCGGCGCGCGACCTCGCGCACGGCGTCCTCGCCCGCCTCAGCGGCGAGCGACCCGGCGACCGCATGCGCGGGGTCCAGGCCCGCGGCGCCGAGGTCGAGGCGCGTGGCGTTGGGATCCGGGTGCGCGCCGCCGGCGTCCAGGCGCGTGGCGTTGGGATCGCCGCCCGGGTCGAACCGGGTGGCGTTCGGGTCACCGGTGACCGGGAGGTCGAGCCGCGTCGCGTTCGGGTCCCCGGACCACACCGCCGTCCGGGTCGGGTCCGCGCTCGTGGCCTCGTCCGCCGCGCCCGCGGCCGCCGTCCGGCGCCGGACGGCCGACTGCAGGTGCGTCAGCTCCTTGATCTGCTCGCGCCCCTGGTCGAGGTAGTGCTTGCCGACGGCCGACCCGGCCGTGGAGATCACGCTCATCAGCGCCGCGCCGATGATCGTCCCGTACACGCCGAGGTAGGACGCCCCGAAGGCGGCGACCGCCGTCGCCACCGCGCTCGCGATCAGCTGCGTCGTGCTGAGATCCGGCAGCTTCCGCGGCATGCTCGCACTCACTCCTGTCCGTCACCCTGAATCCCCCAGAATCCAACTATCCGGACGATCTACGTGTTCCTCCCCAATACGTGACGCTCGCAACGTCCGCCCCTGGAACCGGACCGTGCCGTGAGGCAGAGTGTGGAAAAGGATGCACAAGATTCAGGCATGGCGACCCCCCGCCCGCCGCGTCCCCGGCAAGCTTGGTCAGGTGCCCTCTTCGACCTCCTGAAGAGGGCTTCGAGAGCGGCGATGTTCGGACATGCCGGGTACGGTGCTGGCAGCAGGCGTGTCCGGGAAGAGAGACTCGGGTTTCCGGGGGAAAGGGCACGCATGCGCCCTCGGTGGGCATCGGGCGGCCGACCGTGACAGCGCGGTCGACCGGTCCGGGGTCCTCCGTGCCGTCAAGACAGGGCAGGAAGGACACGCATGCAGGAGCTGCGCCTCGTCGCGGTCAGCGAGGACGGTACGTACCTCGTCCTGGCCACCGCGGGCCGAGGCACCCGGTTCACCCTGCCCGTCGACGACCGGCTCCGCGCCGCGGTCCGTGGGCACTTCTCCCGCCTCGGCCAGTTCGAGATCGAAGTGGAGAGTCCCTTGCGCCCCAAGGAGATCCAGGCCCGCATCCGGTCCGGTGAGACCGCCGAGGAGATCGCCGAGTCGGCGGGGATCCCGGTCGAGCGCGTCCGCTGGTTCGAGGGACCGGTCCTGCAGGAACGCGAGTACATGGCCCAGCAGGCGCAGCGGGTCACCGTGCGCCGCCCGGGCGAGTCCACCCCCGGGCCGCCGCTCGGCGAGACCGTCGAGGAGCGGCTCGGCCGCGGCGGCGTCGATCTCGAAGAGGTCGAGTGGGACTCCTGGAAGTGCGAGGACGGCACCTGGCGCGTCCGGCTGTCCTTCTTCGAGGGCGGGCGCCCGCACGCCGCCGAGTGGACCTTCGACCCGCGCCGCCGGCACGTCTCGCCGCTGGACGACATCGCCGCGCGGCTCACCTCGATGGAGTGGGACGACGACGCCCTCTCCGACACCGTGACGCCGCTCGTCCCGCGCCGTCCGGCGATGAAGGTCGTCGGCGGCGACCGCGACGCCGCGCGCGGCCTGCCCGCCGAGCCCGAGCAGCCCGGCCCCGCCGGGCCGCTGCGCGCCGCCGAGCCCCGCGAGTACATCATCGAGCGCGGCCGCATGATCGACCCGCGGCCCGCCTTCCGCGAAGCGGCCGAGGCGCCCCTGCGCGAGGCCGGCGCGCCGTCCGCCGCACGTCCCGGCGAGCCGCCCCGGCGGCCCGAGGCGGGCCAGCGTCCCGCACCGCTGCCGGCCGCCGCCCCTCTGGAGGACGAGCCCGCCGCCGAGTCCGAGGCCGACGAGCCGCGTGCGAGCGAGACCGCACAGGCGACGGCGGCCCCCGCGACCGGCGAGGCCGCGTCCGGCTCTCCGGGCCCGTCCGGCGCGGTCGCCGAACCGGACGAGGAGCACGAGCCCGCCGATCAGGCCGCCGAAGCGCCGTCGGCGGACGACGCCGAGGCGTCGCGGCCGCACGAGGACGGGAGCGACACCGCCGAGGACGCCGCCGAGGAGTCCGCGCCCGCGGCCCCCGCCCCGGAGGCGGAGCCGGTCGCGGCCGTTGCGCGAACCGAGGACGACGCTCCGGAGCCCGTCCGCGAGACCGACGAGACCGAGGTGACCGGCGACGAGACTCGCGCGTCGGACGAGGCCGCGGAGGCGGGCGAACCGGAAGCGGCCCGCGAACCGGAGCAGGCGGCGGAGCCGGAGAAGGCGCCTGAGCCCGAGCCGGAGCCGCAGGTCGCCGCCGCCCAGGCGGCCGAGGCCCAGGCGGAGCGCCGCCCGGCGGAGCCCCTGGCGAAGGAGGCTCCGCCGAAGGAAGTCGCGGCGAAGGAGGCCCCCGAGCCGGAGGCGGCCGCGCCCGCGCGCGCCGAGCCCGCCCCGCCGAAGAAGCCCCCGGCGCCGCGGCAGCCGGCCCGGCCGCCGGCCAAGAAGAAGCCGGCGACCCGTCCCACCATGCCCGCCGCCCAGGACAAGCCCGCCACCGGCTCTCCCGCCGCCGCGGCCGACGGCGCGGCGGCGCAGCGGCCGGCGCGGCGGCGCAAGGCCAAGGGCAAGCGCGCGTCCGTCCCGTCCTGGGACGAGATCATGTTCGGGGCGCGCCGCCCGGAGTAGCCGGCCGCGCGGCGGGCGCGGCGGGCGCGGCGGGCGGCGCCGCCAGGAACGGGACGACCCAGTCGGGGGTGATCGCGGCGGCCAGCGCCACGGCGTCCGCCTCCCGCATGTCGGCCGAGGAGTAGCCGCCGTCGCCCGCGCCGACGGCGGCGAAGAGCGTGGCGAGGCCGAGGCGCCGCTGGAACAGGGTGCGGCGGACGCGCCAGCCGATGACGGCGCCGTGCTCGACGACGACCTGGCGCCGCCGCAGCGAGCCCGACCGGACGGTGAGGCGCTCCCCGTCCGTGGCGTGGCCGAGCTGGCGGTACCGGTCCAGCCCGAGGGGGACGGCGAGGACGGCCAGCACCGCGCCCAGGTACACGGCCCACGGCTGCCCGGCGAGCACGCCGAGCACCGCGAACCCCGCGGGGGGCGCGGCGGCGCGGACGACGCGGCGGCCCCGGGCGGCCGGGGGATGCGCGGCCAGCGGCCCCGGGACGGCGCCGACGACGCGGGCGGCGAGCGACTCGGCGACCGCGCGGGGCGCCGCCGGCAGCAGCCGCCCCCGGTGCGCGGCGTCGCCGAGACCGGTGATGAGGGCGCCGAGCCGCGTCACCCCGGCGAGCCGCTCGAACGGGTTGTCGGTCAGCTCCACGCCGCGCAGCCGGCGGCGCTCCAGGGAGACGCTGCGGCGGGTCGCGAGGCCGCGCTCGGCCACGATGGAGCCGTCCCGCTCGCGGACGGTGAAGTCCCAGTTGAAGAGGGTGAAGGCGAGCACCGACATGACCGGCATGGCGACCAGCGCGAGGATGGCCAGCGCGACCACGAGGGCGGTGGGCAGGCCGACCACGTCATGGCCGACGCTCTCGACCCGCTCCCGCGTGATGAGCCCGAGGTCGTCCCCGAGGTTGTAGAGGGTGCCGAGGAGGCTGCCCGCCAGCGCGAACGGGGTGAGCAGGTAGGCGCCGCTGAGCGGGGCGTACACGTACCAGCGGCGCCGCATCCGGCCCAGGACCCGGCTCGGCGGCACCTCGGCGTCCCGGGCCAGCAGGACGCGGCGGAGCCGCTCGGCCTCGTGGCGGGAGACGGCGTTGAGCTCGCCCTCGCCGCCGTCCGCCCCGGCGTCGATGTGCACGATCGCCAGGCCGAGCAGCCGGTGCGGGAGGTTCGCGCTGATGTCGACGCCGCGGATGCGGTCGCGCGGGATGCTCTTGACCGACCGCCCGATGAGCGTGCGGCGCAGCTCGATCCGGTCGTCGTGCAGGACGTAGGTGAACGTCAGCCAGTCGGCGACATGGAAGAGCAGGCCGAGCAGGAGCCCGACCAGCGTGAAGTAGAACGCCGTGGAAAGGCCGCCGACGAGCAGGCCCGTCGCGCCGGCGGCGAGGAGCGCGAGGAGCTCGCGGACGGCGCCGACGACGAACGTGAGGGGATGCAGCCGCGCGGTCACGTCGCGTCGTCGCGGAGGTCGTGCGCGCGGTGCGCGAGGTCCTCGGCGAGGCGGGTCGCCACGGCCACCGGCAGCCCCGACACCTCGGACGAGCCGGTGTGCGAGGCCGTGTTCACCTCGATGGTGGCGAGCCCCAGCAGCCGTTCGAGGAACCCCTGCTTGCTGTCGACGGTCTGGATGCGCCCGACCGGGACGAGCAGCCATTCGCGGCTGAACCAGCCTGTGCGGGTGTAGACGACGTCGGAGCTGACCTCCCAGCGGTGGACGCGGTAGCGCCAGACGGGCGCGACGGTCACCATCAGGAGCCCGGCGGCTCCGACGATGTAGGGCAGCCAGCCGGCGCGGCCGGACAGCCAGCCGGGCATCCCGTCCCAGCCGGAGTCGCCGGCCCAGGCGGCCACGCCGAGGGCGAGGCCGAACGCCAGCCCCCACAGCAGCAGCGACTCGATGGCCCAGTGCGCGATGGCGCGGGGCGAGACCCGGTGCTCGGGCGGCCGCAAGCGCGGCGGGTGCGGGCCCCCGCCGTCCGTGTGGTGACCGCGCCGCACCGTCGTCACACCGCCGAGTTTAGAACGCCGGAGGCGTCCTCCAGCCGGTCCGGCGGCCGCGGACCACCGAAACCGTCGGCACGATCCGGCCGTCTCCCGCGTTTTGTCGGTGGCGCGTGCGATGTTGGGGGCACATCTCGCGCAGGCGGCGGAACCAGGCCGTGGGCGGCGGAAAACCGAATGCGCACCATCCCGGACAACGCATAGTTTGGCTTGCTTCGCGGTCGGCGGGCAGGAACGTCCGGCAGACGAGTTCCAGGAGATCACATGACCTACGCGATCCGGGCAGAGGGCCTGGAGAAGCGGTTCGGCGAGACCCGGGCGCTCGACGGCGTCTCGCTCACCGCGCAGGCGGGGACGGTCCTCGGGGTGCTGGGGCCGAACGGCGCCGGCAAGACGACGATGACCCGCATCCTCGCCACGCTGATCGAGCCGACCGCCGGCACCGCCGAGGTCGGCGGCTTCGACGTCGTCCGGGACGCCCACAAGGTGCGCCAGCTCATCGGCCTGACCGGCCAGTACGCCGGGGTCGACGAGATGCTCACCGGCACCGAGAACCTGATCCTGATCGGGCGGCTGCTCGGCATCCCGCGCCGGGCGGCCCGCGCGCGGGCCGCCGAGCTGCTGGAGCGGTTCCAGCTCACCGAGGCCGCCGAGCGCGCGGCGAAGACGTACTCGGGCGGGATGCGCCGCCGCCTCGACCTGGCGGCGAGCCTCGTCGGCGATCCGCAGATCCTGTTCCTGGACGAGCCGACCACCGGCCTCGACCCGCGCAGCCGCAACGGCCTGTGGGACATCGTGCGCGGCCTCACCGACACGGGCGTCACCGTGCTGCTGACCACCCAGTACCTGGAGGAGGCCGACCAGCTGGCCGACGACATCGTCGTCGTCGACCGCGGCCAGGTCATCGCGCACGGCACCTCCGACACGCTGAAGTCGCAGGTCGGCGGCCAGGTCCTGGAGGTGCGCCCGGTCGAGGAGAGCGACGGCGGCACCGTCGCGGCGATCGTCGGGGAACTGGCCGAGACCGACCCGGAGGTGCGCGACGGCCTGATCAGCGCGCCGATCACCGACCCGCAGCTCATGCCCGCGGTGGTCCGCCGCCTCGACGACGCCGGCGTCGCCGTCGGCGAGCTGTCGCTGCGCAAGTCCAGCCTGGACGAGGTGTTCTTCGCCCTCACCGGCCACCACACCGACGACATCGACGCCGAGGCCGACCGGCTCGCGCAGTCGGCCGACAAGGAGAGTGCGTCCGCATGACCACCGCCTCGCTCGCGCCGCAGGAGCTGTCCAGGCGGGTCGCGCCCGGCACGGCGCTGCGCAACATCGCCACTCTGGCCTGGCGCAACCTGGTCCAGATCAAGCACAACCCGATGGAGCTGCTGGACCTGTCCATCCAGCCCATCATGTTCGTGCTGCTGTTCGCCTACGTGTTCGGCCCCGCGATGGCCGGCAGCGTCGAGGCGTACCTGCCGGTCGTGATCCCCGGCATCATCGCGCAGAACGCGCTCTTCGCCGGGATGAGCACCGGGTTCGGGCTGAACACCGACATCACCAAGGGGGTGTTCGACCGCTTCCGGAGCCTGCCGATCGCGCGCAGCGCCCCGCTCGTCGGGCGGATCATCGCCGACACCACCAAGCAGGCGTGGTCGATGCTGATCCTCCTGCTGGTCGGCTTCGCCATCGGCTTCCGGATCGAGACGAACGTGATCGCGCTGCTCGCCGCGTTCCTGCTGCTGCTGACGTTCGCGGTGCTGTTCTCCTGGACGTCGGTCTACATCGCGATGAAGGTGAACGAGCCGGAGAAGGTGCAGATCTTCGGGTTCGTGGTCATCTTCCCGCTGAGCTTCCTCAGCACCGCGTTCATCCCGAACACCGACGGCATCCCCGGCCCGGTGGCGTTCGTCATGGACAACAGCCCGGTGACGCAGCTCGTGCAGGCGATGCGCGGGCTGCTGGTCGGCGGGCCCGTCCTCGAGCACGCCCTGATCGCGCTGGCGTGGGGCGTCGCCATCTCCGTGGTCTTCGCGCCCCTGTCGCTCCGCGCGTTCAAGAAGCGCGCTTGACGGGCCCCCGCCGGGGCCGTCAGAGGGCGAAGTCGCGGACGACGTCCTGGAACGTGCGGGTCCGGCCGCGGTCGTAGGCGGCGGTGAACGCCTCCGCGCCGAGGTCGGCCCGGACGGCCGCCTCGGCGTCGAGGGCGTCCGCGAGGGAGAGGTCCCGCGTCCCGCGCAGGGCGTCGGCGGTGCCGAGCAGCTCTGCGGCGCGGACGGGGTCGCCCAGGAGTCGGGCGCGCTCGGCCTGGCCCGTCAGCACCTGGGAGACGATCGGGTAGTCCTGCGCCTGGACGGCCCAGCGCAACGCCTCGTCCAGGCGTGCGGCCGCCTCCTCCGTGGACCCGAGGGCCATGTCCAGCTGGCCGCGCGCACACAAGACCATGGCGCGGAAGTGCGGCATTCCGGGAAGGTCGTCGGTGAGCGCGTCGGCGTGCTCCAGGCGGCGCAGTGCCTCCTCCGTGTCGCCGGAGCGGCGGGCGATCTCCCCGAGCCGGTAGTGCAGCGCGGCCTCCTCCTCCGGCCCGCGGACGGCGCCCGGCTCGCGCACCGCGTCGTGGAGGAGCGCGACGGCCCGGTCCCGCTCCCCCATCAGGTCGAGCTCGTTCGCCAGCTTGATGCGGACGTGCTGGAGCCCGGCGGTGCCGCCGCCCAGCTCCGCGTCCAGCCGCAGCGCGTCCTCGTAGAGCGCGGCGGCGCCGGAGTGGTCCCCGCGCCGGCCGAGGATCTCCGCCTGCGCGGTGAGCGTGAACGACAGGCCCCAGCGGTCGCCGCACTCGCGGAACGCGGCGAGCGCCCGCGCGAAGTCGTCCTCGATCTCCCCGACCCGGCCGAAGTTCTGCGCGATCTGCCCGCGGACGAAGTACCCGACGCCCCGCACCCACGGGTCGGGGTCGTCCAGCAGGACGTCATTGCCCAGGCTGGGCGCGTCGTCCCAGCCGGCCACGTACATCTGGGCCGTCTCCAGCATCAGGCGCAGCACGGGATGCAGGGACGCGCGGTCGAGCCCGTCGCAGATGCTCCGGGCGCGTGCGATCCAGCCCGAGGCCCGTTCGCCGCCGCCCGGCTCGTCCAGCGACACCAGGGCGCCCAGCGCGAGGGCCCGCGCGGTGGTCCGGTCCTCCGGGACGCCCGGCAGGGCCAGGATCTCCTCCAGGTCGGCGGCGGCGTCGCCGAGCCGGCCGTGCAGGAACCGGTACCAACCGAGCGCCGCGCAGAGCCGCATGGCGAGCGGCGCGTCCCCGCTGCCGATCGCCCACCGCAGCGCGGCGGAGGCGTTGCCGGACTCGGCGGTGAGGCGGCGCAGCCACGGCAGCTGCTCGGCGCGGTACAGGTGCGGCTCGGCCTCCTCGGCGAGCGCGGTGAAGTACTCGGCGTGCGCGCGCCTGACCGCGTCCTCCTCGCCGGACTCGGCGAGGCGCTCCAGGCCGTAGGCGCGGATCGTCTCCAGCATCCGGTACCGGGGCTCGGGCCCGGCGACGGCCAGCAGCGACTTGTCGACCAGCGCGGTGAGGACGTCGAGGACGTCGCCGCGCTCCAGGCCGGGGCCCGCGCACACCGCCTCCGCGCTCGCCACGGTCGCGCCGCCGGGGAAGACGGCCAGGCGCCGCCACAGCGTCCGCTCGGGCCCGTCCAGCAGGTCCCAGCTCCACTCGACGACGCCGCGGAGCGTCCGGTGCCGCGGCATGGCGGTGCGGCTGCCGGCGGCGAGCAGCCGGAACCGGTCGTCCAGCCGGTCGGCGACCTTCTCGGGCGTCATCGCGCGCAGCCGCGCGGCGGCCAGCTCGATCGCCAGCGGCATCCCGTCCAGGGCCCGGCAGATCCGCACGACGGGCGCGGCGGTGGCGGCGGTGACCGCGAAGCCCGGCGAGACGGCGGCGGCGCGGTCGGCGAACAGCCGGACAGCAGGGGACGCGGCGGCCTCCTCCGGACCGGCGTCCGGCGGTGGCGGCGCCAGCGGCTCGACCGGCCAGAGCGTCTCGCCGGTGATGCCGAGCGGCTCCCGGCTCGTCGCGAGGATCCGGACGCCGGGGCAGCGCTCCAGGAGGGTCCCGGCGAGCCGCGCGGCGGCGTCCAGCACGTGCTCGCAGTTGTCCAGGACGAGCAGGAGGCGCCGCTCCGCCAGCGCGGCGACGAGCCGGCCGACCGGGTCCTGGGCCGGCGCGGGCGCGCCGATCGGCGCCATCTCGCGGAGCCCGAGCGCGGTGCCGACGGCGGCCGGGACCTCGGCCGGGTCCGTCACCGCGGCCAGCGCGGCGAGCCGGACGCCGCCCGGCGCGTGCCCGGCGGCCCGCTCGGCGGCCTCCAGCGCGAGGCGGGTCTTGCCGGACCCGCCGGGCCCGGTCAGCGTGACGAGCCGCGCCCGCGCCAGCATGCCGTCCACCCGGGCGAGGTCGGCGGTGCGGCCGATGAAGCTCGTCAGCCGGGCGGGCAGCCCGCCCTCGTCGGCGGCGGGCGGCGGCCCGGCGGGCGCGGGCGGCGGGGCCGCGGCCGCCTCCGGGAGCAGGGACGGGTCCTGCCTGAGCACCGCGAGGTGGACGGCCTCCAGCTCGGGGGACGGATCGACGCCGAGCTCCTCCTGGAGGGCGCGCCTGGCCTCCTCGTAACGGGCCAGCGCGTCGGCCTGGCGCCCGGAGGCGTAGAGGGCGCGCATCAGCAGGGCGGTCACCGGCTCGCGGAGCGGGTCGTCCGCCGCCAGCGCCTGGAGTTCCGGGATCGCCTCGGCGTGGCGGCCGAGGGCGAGGTCGGCGTCCAGCCGCTCTTCCAGCGCGGCGCGGCGCAGCGCGTCCAGGCGGGCGGCGGGCGCGTCCGCGAACCGGAGCCCGGCGGCGTCCGCGAGCGCCGGGCCGCGCCACAGGGCCAGCGCCGCGCGGAGCCCGGCCGAGCGGTCGGCCGCGCCGGCGGCGCCGCGCGCGGCCCGCACCCGCGCCTCGAACTCGTACGCGTCGACGGCATCGGGCGGCACGGCGAGCCGGTACGCGCCGGGCGGCGACTCGACCGCGTCCCGGCCGATCGCGGCGCGCAGCCGCGACACCAGGGACTGGAGCGCGTTCGGCGCGCCGGCCGGCACCGCGTCCTCCCACAGCGCGTCGATGAGCCGCTCGGTCGGGACGGCCGCGCCGGGCTCGGTCGCGAGCAGCGTCAGCAGCGCGCGCAGCCGGGCGCCCCCGACCGGCACCGGCGCGCCGCCGTCCGCCAGCACCCGCAGCGGCCCCAGGATCCCGATTCGCACCCGGTGATTCTCCCGCAGGCCGGTCCTCCCGCAGGCCGGTCCTCCCGCAGGCCGGTCCTGCCGCAGGACGCCGGACGCCCCGGCCGGTCGCGGGGACCGCCGGGGCGTCCGGGGCACTACGGGGCGCGCGGGGCGCGCGGCTCAGGCCGCGGACTCGGCGGCCTCGCTCTCGGCCTTGCCGTCGCCGGCCTTCCCGTCGCCGGCCCTGGCCTTCGCCCTGGCCTCGTCGAGGGCCGCGAGCTCGAAGTCGGCGCGCGGCTGCTCGATGGTGGCGAGGGAGACGGTCTCGCGCTTGAGGAACAGCGCGAGCGTCCAGTCCGCGATGACGCGGATCTTGCGGTTGAAGGTCGGCACCATCGCACCGTGGTAGCTGCGGTGGAAGAACCACGCCGGCCAGCCCTTGAGCTTGAAGCCCATCGGGTTCGCGACGCCCTTGTGGAGGCCGAGGCCCGCGACGGCGCCGAGGTTGCCGTGCACGTAGGGCTTCAGGGTCTTGCCGCGCAGCGACCGGACGATGTTGTCGCCGAGCAGCTTGGCCTGGCGGACGGCGTGCTGCGCGTTCGGCGGGCAGTACATGCCCTCCTGCGTCAGGTCCGGGATGGCGGCGTTGTCGCCGGCGGTGAACGCCCGCACCAGGCCCTCGACCGTGAGGTACTCGGTGCCCTTGACGCGGCCCCGCTCGTCCAGCGGCAGGTCGCCGTGCCGGACGACCGGCGACGGCTTGACGCCCGCGTTCCACACCAGCGTCCCGGCGGGGAAGCTGGTGCCGTCCGACAGCTCGATCTGGCCGTCGACGGCGGACTGCAGGTAGGTGTTCATCTTCACCGCGATGCCGCGGCCGCGCAGCTGCTCGGCGGTCCACTTGCCCATGTCGGGGCCGACCTCGGGCAGGATGCGGTCGGCCGCCTCGACGAGCATGAACCGCAGGTCCTGCGGGGTGACCTTGCGCATGTACTTGGTCGCGTCGCGGGTCATGTCCTCCAGCTCGGCGACGGCCTCGACGCCGGCGAACCCGCCGCCGACGAACACGAAGGTCAGCGCCTTGCGGCGCAGCTCGACGTCGTCGGTCGACTCGGCGATCTCCAGCTGCTCCAGCACGTGGTTGCGCAGGTGGATGGCCTCGCCGACGGTCTTGAGGCTGATGCCGTTCTCGGCGAGCCCCGGGATCGGCAGCAGCCGCGGCACCGCGCCCGCGGCCATGACCAGGTAGTCGTAGGAGATGCGCTCCGGCGGCCCGGCCAGCGGCTGGACGATCGCCCATCGCTCGTCGTGGTTCAACTCGGTGACGCGCGCCTTGCGGACGGTGCACTTGGGCAGCACCCGGCGGAGCGGGACGACGACGTGCCGCGGGGAGATGTTCCCGGCGGCGGCCTCGGGGAGGAACGGCTGGTACGTCATGTACGAGTTGGGGTCAACGACGGTGACCTTGACCTCGCCGCGCCTCAGCTCCCGCTTGAGCTTCTTCTGCAGACGCAGCGCGGTGTACATGCCCACATAGCCGCCACCCACGATGAGGATGTGGGGAGCGCCAGAGGTCTCCTCGGCGGTCCTGGCCATTGCGGCCCTCCTATGATCACGGTCGGCTTGTGAAGACATTCACAAGCTACCCGATGGAACGTGCCCTGCACCAATGGAGAACCAGGAAAGAACCCGAGAACTTCCCGTTCCGGTAAACCAGGGGCCCAACTCGGGTGTGAAACCCGCCACTCCTTCGCAAAAAACGGGCTGGAACGGGACAGAACACGCATGATCGTCGTCGTCCGGCGGACGGCCGGACGACCCGGCGGACGGCGCGCCGAACCGCCCGTCCCACCCCGGCGGAAGCCCTAAGGTTGGGGCGGACGAGGAAGGGGGCGCCGGCGGCGGGACACGCACGGCCGAGATGCGGGACCGAGACCACGGCGGCCCGGCGGTGCGCGGCGTACGATCTCGCCCGGGAGCGTATCGATGATGAGCAGACACCGGCGTCCGGCGGCGGCCGCGGCGGGCGCCCTCGCCCTCAGCGCGGCCCTGAGCGGCTGCGGCCTGATCGGCCAGCCGCAGAACAAGAGCGCCGAACTGTCGGAGTGGTTCACCGTGACCAGCCCGGCCTTCCACGATGGCGGCGACTTGCCCCCGCGGTACGGCTGCAGCACGTACCCTGGCGGGCAGGGCAAGACCCCGCCGCTCCGGTGGTCGGGCCCGCCCGGAACCAAGTCGTTCGCGATCGTGGCGGACGACCCGGACGCCTCCGGCGGCGCCTACGTCCACTGGGTCATCGCGGGCATCGACGGAACGGTGAACGAGATCGTCGAGGGCGCCAGGCTGGACAGGACCGTCGAAGGGCTGACCACGGACAAGAAGGCGGGTTACGCGCCACCGTGCCCGCCCAAGGGAGAAGAGCACCGGTACCGGTTCACCATCTACGCGCTGGACGATCCGGCACCGTTCCAGAACGGCGCCGCACTGAAGGACTCGCTCCCCGCCATCGCCGAGCACACCATCGGCCGCGGGCGGATCATCGGGAACTTCGGCGGCGAGCAGGCGCGTTGACCGTGGAGCCTGCGAGCACCGGGTCAACGCGGACCCCTCGGGGGGCCGGAGCCGACAGGGGTGCGGGGATCGGCGGAGTTGGCCGATCGGCGCGCGCCGTGTGAGGGTAAATGTGCGCGAAGGGTGTGACAACGGTCATAGCGGTCGGACAGAATCGTGCTGAGCCGCATGGGCGGCCGCCCGTGACGATCCGGACGCTTGCGACAATCGGGACGGACCCGCGGTCCGCGCCGGCGACTCCCGCTGGGCCAAGGCATTGGGTGGTGGCATGACTTCTTACATCGTGGTCTTCGGCCTCATTGTGGTCGTGGTCCTCGTGGTCGTCCTCGTGGCCTTGGGCCTGCGGGCCAGCAGGGCGGGACGCGACGACGACGACTGGATGGACGACGAGCCGCAGCCGCGGGGCCGCCGCGCCGCCCCGCCGCACGAGCTGGCGGGCGGCCAGGACGACTACGGGCCCGGCTACAACGACGGCTACGACGAGGGCTACGACGGCGGGTACGACCGCGCGCCCGAACCCGGTCCGGACCGCCGCGTCGCCGGCGGGCCGCTCGCCGCGCCCACCGCCGCCCCCTCCCCGCCGCCCCCCGCCCCGAGCGGCCCGGCGTCGGACGAGATGGAGGACGACGACTACTGGGCGACCATCACCTTCGACAAGCCCAAGTTCCCCTGGCAGCACGACCGCGACGGCCAGGGCGAGCACCCCGAGCCCGGCCCCGCCGCCGACCCGCTGAACGCGCAGGCCTCCCCGCCCGAACCGCCCCCCGCCGAGCAGCCCCAGCTGACCCAGCCCGTCTCGATGGGCGCCGACGGCACCGTCCTCAACGGCCTCGGCGGCCACTCCGGCGGGCCGGGCACCGGCCCCCAGCAGGCGCCCGGCGGGTTCCCGGCCGGCGCGCCCTTCGGCAGCGACCCCGGCGCGACGGCGCTCGACCCGCTCCCCGCCGACCTCGCCGGTCCCGGCGGCCCCGGTGGCGCGCAGCCGCCCTACGGCGGCCCGGGCGCGCCCGACCAGCCGGTGTACGGCGGGCCGGAACCGCAGCCCGCGTACGGCGCGGCGGCCGACTACGGGCCCGGTGAGCCGTCGTACGGCGAACCGTCCTACGGCGGCGGCGAGCCCTCATACGGCGGCGGCGAACCGTCTTACGGCGGCGGTGAGCCGGCCTACGGCGGCCAGGAGCAGTACGGCGTCCCCGAGCAGCCCCAGTACGGCTCACGCGAGCCGTCCTACGGCGAGTACGGCTCCGACCCGCTCGGCGGCCGCCCGGCCGCGGGCCCGCCGCCCTCCCGCACCGACCCCGGCCGCACCGACTACGACATGCCGCTCGGCCCGGGCGCTCCGCGCGGCGCCGACCCGCGCGTGTCCGACCCGCTCGGCCTGCCCCTCGGCCGCCCCGAGGAGCCCGCGGCCCCGCCGCCGCCCCCGGCGGCCCCGCCCGTCCCGGCGCCCTCCCCCGCCCCGGCCCCGGCCGCCCACGGCGGCTCCGACACCGACGGGCACAAGCTCCCGACGGTGGACGAACTGCTCCAGCGCATCCAGTCCGACCGGCAGCGGTCGGCGGGCGCGCCGCCCGCGTCCGACCCCGGCGGCTCCTACGGCGGCGGCTCGCTGAACGACCCGCTGGGCGACCCGCTCGGCACCGGCTCCTTCGGGACGAACCAGCCGCCCGCGAACACGGGGAACACCGGCCCGTGGCCGTCCGGCGGCCCCGGCGGCGGTTACGACCAGGGCCTCGGCGCCGCGCCCGGCGGCTACGGCCAGGGCCAGCAGAGCGACGGCTACCCGACGGCCCCCGCCTACGGCGAGTCCCCGCGCTACGACGACCCGCTCGGCTCGGGCGGCTCCCAGGGCGGCGTCTACGGCGACTTCAGCGGCAGCAGCTACAACGGCGGCGCCGACCCGCTCGCCGCGCCGCACGACCAGGGCGCGCCGGGCGGCTACCCCGACCCGAACGCCACCCAGGCGTACGGCGGCGGCCCCGGCTACTACGGGAACTCGCAGCAGCAGGGCGGCTACCAGGGCGGCCAGCAGAGCGACGCCCCTCCGTACGGCAACCGCCAGCCCGCCGACGACTGGGAGAACTACCGCCGCTGAGCGCACCCGCACATCGCGCACCGTGAGGGCCGCCGGACACCGTCCGGCGGCCCTCACCGCGTAAGCCCCCTCCGCACTCCCGCGACACTCCGGCGACCCTCGATGGGACACGCCATCGCGGCGCGGGCGTTGTGTCCGCCCGTGGCCCCGCTAATCGTGCTTATATACGGTGTGTGACTCCAAAGCCACGCAACGTGTCCGCCCTGCGGCATGATCTGCTCGCCTCGTTCGTCGTCTTCCTCGTCGCGGTCCCGCTGTCGCTGGGCATCGCGGTGGCGTCCGGCGCGCCCGTCGCGGCCGGGCTCATCGCCGCGGCGGCCGGCGGGATCGTCGCCGGCCTGCTCGGCGGCGCCCCGCTCCAGGTGAGCGGGCCCGCCGCCGGTCTCACCGTGCTGGTGGCCGAGCTCGTGCAGACCTACGGGTGGCGCGCCACCTGCACGATCACCGTCCTGGGCGGGCTGGTGCAGCTCGTCCTCGGCACGGGGCGGCTCGCACGGGCCGCGCTCGCCGTCTCCCCCGCCGTCGTGCACGGCATGCTCGCCGGGGTCGGCATCGTGATCGTCCTCGGCCAGGTCCACGTCGTGCTCGGCGGGGGGCCGCAGCAGTCCGCGATCGCCAACCTGCGGGAGCTGCCCGACCAGTTGATGCGGCCGGGCCTGCCGCCCGCGCTGGTGGCCGGGCTGACCGTCCTGGTCATGGTGCTGTGGTCGCGGATGCCGCGCTGGGGGGTGCTGCGGCTGGTCCCGGCGCCGCTGCCGGCCGTCGCCGCCGCCACCGCCGCCGCCTGGTGCCTGGGGCTGCCGGTGCCGCGCGTCGACCTGCCGGACGCGCCGTTCGGCGGATGGGCGGCCCCCGCCCTGCCGGAGGGCGGGCCGATCGGGATCGCCGGAGCCGTCCTGTCCGTCGCGCTCGTGGCGGGCCTCGAGTCCCTGCTGTGCACCGTGGCGGTCGACCGGGTCCGGCCGCCGGGCGTCCCGCCCGCCGACCTCGACCGGGAGCTGCGCGCCCAGGGCGCCGCGAACGCCGCGTCCGGGCTGCTCGGCGGGCTGCCGGTGGCCGGGGTGATCGTCCGCAGCACGGCCAACATCGAGGCCGGGGGCCGCACCCGGCTGTCCCCCGTGCTGCACGGCGTGTGGGTGCTCCTCCTCGTGCTGTGCTGCGCACCGCTGATCGAGATGGTCCCGCTGGCCGCGCTCGCCGCACTGCTGATCATGCTCGGGCTCCGGCTCACCGACCTCGACCGCGTCCGCGACCTGCGGCACCACCGGGAGGTGCCCGCCTACTTCGGCAGCCTGGCCGGCGTCGTGCTGCTGGGGCTCGGCCACGGCGTCCTCGTCGGCGTCGGCATCATCGCGGTGCTGGCGCTGCGGCGGCTCACGCGGCTGTCGGTCCGGACGGAGGAGCTCGTGCCCGTGCCCGGCGACGTGCCCGCCCCGCCCCGGTGGCACGTCGTCGTCGAGGGAACGTTCACCTTCCTCGGCGTCCCGCGGGTGGCCCGCGCGCTGCGGGCGATCCCGGCCGGTTCGAGCGTCGACCTGGACCTCAACGTCGACTTCATGGACCATGCCGCGTTCGACGCGATCCACCAGTGGCGGATCGGGCATGAACGCCAGGGAGGCAGGGTCGATATCGACGAGATTCACGAGGCTTGGTATGAAAGGGCGGTGACAGGCGATATGAGTCAACCGCGCAAAACCGCTCCTCAGGCCCGCTGGTGGGCGCCCTGGGCCAACCGGCGGCGCCGCCCGGAGGCCGAACTCGACGCGCCGGAGACCTCCCCCGCGGCGGTGCTGCTCGAAGGCATCCGCGAATACCACGACAGCACCGCCTCGCTCGTCCGTCCGATCATGTCCGAGCTGGCGATGAAGCAGAAGCCGCAGCATCTGTTCATCACCTGCGTCGACTCGCGCGTCGTGCCCAACATCATCACCGCCAGCGGGCCCGGCGACCTGTTCATCAACCGCAACGTCGGCGCCCTCGTGCCCCGCTACGGGACGCAGACGCCCGACGACTCGGTGGCGGCCACCGTCGAGTACGCCACCAGCGTCCTCGACATCCGCACGATCACGATCTGCGGGCACTCCAACTGCGGCGCGATGGCCGCGCTCCTCGCCGGCGGCACCGAGGTGGAGCACCTGACCGGGCTGTCGCGCTGGCTGCGGCACGGCAACCACAGCCTCGCCCGCTTCCTGTCCACCGACCCCGACGGCTGGGACGAGCCGCCGCTCACCCGGCTCTGCAAGATCAACGTGATGCAGCAGCTCGACAACCTGCTGACCTACCCGTGGCTGCGGGAGCGGGTCGAGGCCGGGGAGATCGAACTGGTCGGCCTGTACCTGGACCTGGCGTCGGCGGACGTCGAGATCCTCGACCGCGCCACCGGCACGTTCGCCCGCGTCCCGGACGAGGTGCCGGGGGTCCCGGGGTCGCACACGACCCTCACCTGAGGTTCCGGCCTCGATCGAGGCGGGTCCGCCCGTCCCGCCGCCCCCGTCCCTTCCAACGGTGTGCGGGCCGCCCCCGTCCGGACGGCCCGCACATCGCCCACCGGCTCCGCCACCCCGACGGGCGGGCCCGTGGCCGGACCCGCCGGGCCGTGCACGCACCGGCCCGGCGGTCCTTCCCATGCGGCCTGCGCCCGGCCGCGGTCGTCGATCAGCGCCCGACGAGCTCGTCGTCGCCGCGCGCGTAGTCGCGTACGTACATCCCGGTCACGCGGCGCGCGCGGCGGGCGCGGCCGTCGGGGGCCGGCAGGAACAGGGCGTCGCGCCTGCTGGCGCGGGAGAAGTCCCACAGGTACACGAGGCCCCCGAGCAGCCCGGCGAACGCGAGGGCCACGAACACGATGGCGATCATCAGCGCTCCTTTCCACGGGGCCCAGCACCGGCCCCGCCGCCGTCGCCGTCCACGGCGATCGGCTCTTACCAGGACGGTAAGCGCCGTGTTTCATCCTTTCTGTGTCCGGTGACCTGATTCGCGGGAGTCTCCTGGCGCAGCGCGCTCGCCGGATCGGTCCCTCAGGACATAGGATGTCCGATGTCCCGACGACCTGGAAAGGCGGCGCATGTCCGACGAGACCGGCTTCGACCCCGACATCGCCGAGTGGCTCCGGCGGCGCGCCCTCGACCCGACGGCGGCCGACCCGTCCGTGGCGGGCGCCCGCGTCCACGCGCGGGCGGTGAACGAGCGGTCGCGCTCGCTGCTCGCGGACCCGCCCGTCCCGGCGGCGGAGCGCGACACGGTGCTGGAGACGGCCGCGGGGCCGGTGCCCGTCCGGGTGATCGAGCCCGCGACCCGGTTCACCGACGCGACCGTGCTGTTCTTCCACGGCGGCGGCTGGATCGCCGGCGACCTCGACACGCACCTGCAGCACATGCGGCGGCTCGCCGTGGAGACGGGCTCGACCGTCGTCGGCGTCGACTACCGGCTGGCGCCCGAGCACCCGTGCCCGGCGGCCTTCGACGACTGCCTGGCCGCGACGCTGCACGTCGCCGCGGCCGGGTCCGGGCGGACGGCCGTCGCGGGCGACAGCGCGGGCGGCCAGCTCGCCGCGTCCGTCGCGATCGCCTGCCGCGACCGGGGCGTGCCGCTCGCCGCGCAACTGCTGATCGTCCCGGTCACCGACGTCCTCGGCGGGTACGCCGACGCCGCCGTGAACGCCCGCTACCCGTCGAGGGCGCAGCGGGCGGAGGGGTACGGGCTCACGCTGGAGGGCATGCGCTGGTTCGCCGAGCTGTACGCCCCGCCCGGCGGCGGGGAGGGCTGGGAGGTGTCGCCACTGCGCGCGGCCGACCTGGCCGGGGTCGCTCCGGCGGCCGTCCACACCTCGGGGTTCGACGTGCTCCGGGATGAGGGCAACGCCTACGCGGCGGCCCTGCGGGACGCGGGCGTGCCGGTGGTCCACCGCGAGTGGCCGACGCTGAACCACGGGTTCTTCGGGCTCGGCGGCGTCTCCGCGACCGCCGACGAGGCGGCCCGGCAGGCCGCCGCCGACCTGCGCGGACTCCTCACCGTGGGTCGGGCGGAGACCGCGGGTCAGGGGGCGGACACGGCGGCGGCGAACCGCGAAGTGATCCACTGAGGGTCGGTGATCGCGGTCCCGACGACGACGCAGGTGGCGCCCGCCTCGATCGCGGACGCCGCCGCGGCCGGCGAGTGGTAGCGGCCCTCGGCGACGAGCAGGGCGTCCGGCAGGGCCGCGCGCAGCGCGCGGACGAGGTCCACGTCCGGCCCGTCCGGGGGCGGCCCGGGGTCGGTGTAGCCCGCGAGGGTGGTCGCGATGGCGTCGGCCCCGGCCTCGGCGGCGGCGACGCCCTCCTCCAGAGATGACACGTCCGCCATGAACAGCGCCCCGGCGTCGTGCACGGCCTCGATCGACGCGGCGAGGGGACGGCCGTCCGGGCGCGGCCGGAACGTGGCGTCGGCGGCGACGACGTGCGCGCCGGCCGCCGCGACCGCGCGGGCCGCCTCGACCGTGGGGGTGATGAACACCCCGTCCTTGCCGTCCTTGGTGAGGCCGACGACGGGGACGTCCACGGCGGCGGCGACGCCGGCCACGTCGGGAACGCCGCCGACCCCGCCGCAGCGGATCGCGGCGGCGCCCCCGCCCACGGCGGCACGGGCCATCCGGACGATGGCGCCGGTGTCGCGCAGCGGATGCCCCTCCCCCGCCTGGCACGACACGATCAGCCGCCCGGCGACGGCTTCGCTGAAGGATTCGGAGGTCAAAGCGGACTCCCTTGCACGTTCTTGGCGAGCAGTGCGGCGCCGACGAGCGGTGCGTCGGTGCCGAGGCCAGCGAGGACGATCGGCGTCTCGCGCAGCGGCGGCAGCGCCTCCGCCCGGAACGCGGCGGCGACCGCGTCCAGGAACGGGGCGCCGCGCTGCGCGACGCCGCCGCCGACCACCACGGCGTCCGGGTCGAGGACGGCGAGGAGCCCCGCCAGGGCGCGGCCCAGCACGGCCCCGGCGTGCGGGGCGTCCCCGGCGGCCTCGATCGCCGGGCCGGACACCACCGCCTCCAGGTGGTCGCGCCGGCCGCAGCCGCACGGCACCGGCCCCCGTTCGGGGACGAGCAGATGCGCCAGTTCCCCTGCGGTGCCGTGCGCCCCGTGCTCCAGCCGCCCGCCGGTGGTCAGCGCGCCGCCGACCCCCGTCCCCACGGACACGTGCAGGACGCGGTGGAAGCCGGCGCCGGCGCCGGCCGCGGCCTCGCCGTAGGCCATGGCGCGGACGTCGTTCACCACGGTGACGGGCAGCCCCGTCCGTTCGGCGAGGGCGTCGCGGACGGGCGTCCCCGCCCAGCCGGGCAGGACCTCGGTGGCGGACGCGACGCTCCCGGTCTCCGGGTCGATGACGCCGGGCGCGCCGACGCCGAGCGCCCGCACGGGAGCGTCGCCCAGTCCCTCCAGGAGCCGGGCCGCCGCCGCGAGGACGTCGGCCCCTCCCGTGCGGGGCGTCGCCACGCGCTCCCGTGAGCGGACCGTTCCACCGGCGTCCACCAGCGCGGCGGCGATCTTCGTCCCGCCGATGTCGAGCGCCGCGTAGACCCCCTCCGCCGCGGCGGGCGGGCGTGGCGGGGCGGTCATAGGAGTCCGGCGTCGGTCAGGCGCGTGCGGATATGGTCCGTCTCCGCCTCGTTCAGGGGAATCTGGGGCGGGGCCGTGACCGGGTGGTCGATGATGCCCAGGAGGTGCAGGGCCGCCTTGAACGAGCCGAGCGCGGAGGAGCCGCGCCCCATGCGGTCCGGTGCGCCCGCGTCCACGATGCCGAACAGGCGCAGCAGCCGCTCCTGCTCGGCGCGGGCCTCGTCCCAGCGGCCGTCCAGGCAGTGCCGGCGGAGCCGGACGTAGCCCGCCGGGTCGACGTTGCCGAGGCCCGGGACGACGCCGTCCACGCCCATGGCGAAGGCCGCGTCCACGGTCAGCTCGGCGCCGGTCAGCACGCTGAAGCGGTCCGCGCCGGCGTCGCGGAGGGCGAGCATCAGGGCGCGCATGGCGCCGTCGTCGCCGCTGGAGTCCTTCACGCCCGCGAGGACGCCCTCGGACGCCAGGCGCAGCAGCATGCCCCCGTCCAGCTTGGAGTGCACCGAGACCGGCAGGTCGTAGGCGTAGACGGGCACCGGGACGGCGGCGGCGACGTCGCGCAGGTGCCGCTCGATCTCCGCGGGGTGGGTACGGGTGTAGAACGGCGCGGTCGCGACCACGCCGTCGCAGCCGACCTCCGCCGCGACCCGGGCGTGCTCGATCACCCGCAGCGTCGTCATGTCGATGGCGCCGCCGAGGACGGGCACCCGGCCGGCGACGTGCTTGACGACCGTCTCCAGCACGGTGCGCCGGTGCGCGTCGGGCAGGAAGGCGACCTCGCTGGTGGAGCCGAGCACGAAGAGCCCGTCCACGCCGGCGCCGACGAGGTGGTCGACGAGCCGCTCCAGCGACGGGACGTCCACCTCCAGATCGGGGGTCAGCGGGGTGCAGACGGGCGGGACGACCCCGGTGAGGGGGCCGGTGGGAGCGGGGGTCACGGAATCTCCTGGGAAACGGTGGACAGGGCGAGGTCGGACGGATCGGTGACGGGGTGCAGGCACCGGTAGCGGTGCCCGGCGGCGGGCCCGGGCGCGACCTCGGGCATGGCCTCCCCGCATTCCGCGGTCGCGCGCCAGCAGCGGGTGCGGAACGGGCATCCGCTCGGCGGGTGCACGGCGGACGGGACGGGCCCGTCCAGCCGGATCGGCTCCATCGGGTCGAGCAGGCTCGGCGTCGCCGACAGCAGCGCGCGCGTGTACGGGTGGCGGGTCTCGGCCGCCGCGACGACGGCGGCCGGGGCCTCCTCGACGATCCGGCCGAGGTACATGGTGACGACGCGGTCGGACATGCGCCGGACCGTCTGGATGTCGTGCGAAACGAACACCATGGACAGCCCGAGCCGGTCCTTCAGGTCGAGCATCAGGTTGAGGATCTGCGCCCGGACGGACACGTCGAGGGCGGAGGTCGGCTCGTCCGCGACGAGCAGCGCCGGCTCCAGCGCGAGCGCGCGGGCGATCGCGACGCGCTGCCGCTGCCCGCCCGACAGCTGGCCGGGCAGCGCCCCGGCGAGGTGCGCCGGCAGCCCGACCAGCGACATCAGCTCGCGGACCCGCGCGTCCCGCTCGGCGGGGGTGCCGCGCCGGTGCACGTCCAGGGGGTCGCGCAGGATCGTCCGGACGGGGAGGCGCCGGTTGAGCGCGGTCGACGGGTCCTGGAAGACCATGCCGACGGACGCGCCGAGCCGGGCGGCGCGCTCGCGGCGCGGCAGCGCGCCGAGGTCGCCGCCCTCGAACAGCACGGTGCCGGACGTGGGCCGGGTCAGCCCGACGAGCACCTTCGCGAGCGTGGACTTGCCGCAGCCGGACTCGCCGACGATCCCGACCGTCTCGCCGCGCCCGATCGCGAGGTCGGCGCCGGTCAGCGCGTGCACGGCGGCGCGGCGGAACGGGTTGCCCTGGCGGACCGGCAGCCGGACGTGGACGTCGCGCAGCTCCATCACGTTGGAGCTCGGCCCGGTCCCGGCACTCACTGGGTTGCTGGCGCTCATCGTGGTTCTCCCGCCTTGGCCGTGACCGGGTCGCCCGCGCCGGGGACCGCGCCGATCGGGTGGTGGCACGCGAACGCGTGCCGGTGCGGGTCGCCGGACGGCTCCGGCCGGGTCGTCGCGCACAGGTCCGTCGCGGCGGCGCAGCGGTCGGCGAACCGGCAGCCCGCCGGGAAGTGCGCCGGCGCCGGCACCACGCCGGGGATCTGCACGGGGCGGCCCCCGGCGGCCTCCAGCGACAGGACGGCGCCGAGCAGCCCGCGGGCGTAGTGGTGCCGGGCCCCGGCGACCAGTTCCGGCGTGGTGCCCGCCTCGGCGACCTGCCCGCCGTACATCACCACGGTCCGGTCGGTGACGTCGGCGACGAGCGCCAGGTCGTGCGAGACGAGGATCAGCGCGAAGCCGAGCTCGGCGCGCAGGCGCAGCAGCAGCCGCATGACCGCGGCCTGGACGGTGACGTCGAGGGCGGTGGTCGGCTCGTCCGCGACGACGAGCCGCGGGTCCCGCGACAGCGCCATCGCGATCAGCACCCGCTGCCGCTGGCCGCCGGACAGCTCGTGCGGGTAGGCGCGCAGCGTCCGCTCCGGGTCGAGGCCGACGAGCTCGAGCAGCTCGGCGGGGGTGCGGGTGCCGCCGCGCCGGGTGAGCTGGCGGAGCTGGGCGCGGATCGTCATCGCCGGGTTCAGCGACGACAGCGCGTCCTGGTAGATCATCGCCATGTCGTGGCCGAGCAGCCGGCGCCGCTCGCGGGCGGGCAGGGCGCGCAGGTCGCGGCCGTCGAACAGCAGCCGGCCCCCGATCCGCGCGCCGCGCGGCTCCAGGCCCATGATCGCGAGGCTGGTGAGGCTCTTGCCGCAGCCGCTCTCGCCGACGAGGCCGACGACCTCGCCGGGCCGGACGTCCAGCGACACCCCGTCGACCACGTTGAGGTCGCCGTAGCGGTCGGGGAACCCGATGGTGAGGTCCTCGACGCGCAGCAGCGGCTCCCCCTCGGGCAGGGGGCGGGCCCGTTCGGCGAACCGCCGTCCCGCCTCGCGCAGGTCGGCGGTGCCGTGCGAGTCGGCGGTGCCGTGCCGATCGGCGGTGCCGTCCGGGTCGGCGGCGGCCGCCGGGCGCTCGGCGGGCGCCGCGTCCGCCTCCGGGTCGGCGGCGGCGCGGGCGGCGGGCGCGGCCCAGGCGTCCGACACGCCCTCGGACAGGACGTTCAGCACCAGCACCGTGACCAGGATGAACAGGCCGGGGAAGAAGGTGGCCCACCAGCCGCCCGCGAGGACGAGCGACTTGCCGTAGGCGATGACGCTTCCCCACGACGGGTCGGGGTCCTGCACGCCGGCGCCGATGAAGGACAGGCTGGCCTCGAACACGATCGCGTTGGCGACCACGATCGTGCAGAACACCAGGATCGGCGCCGCGCAGTTGACCACGACGTGGCGGCGCAGGATGTGCCCGCGCCCGGCGCCGATGACCCGCTCGGCGGCGACGTAGTCCTCGCCGTACTGCGCGAGCACGTTGGCCCGCACCACCCGCGCGATCTGCGGGACGTACAGGAACGCGATCGTGAAGATCAGCACGGGCAGGCTCTTGCCGAACACGGTGACGAGCACCGCGGCGAGCGCGACCGCCGGGAACGCCATGACGACGTCCAGGCAGCGCATGATGATCTCGTCCACGACGCGGTGGGTCGTGGCGGCGAGGGCGCCGAGCAGCGCCCCCACGGCGAGGGCGAGCAGCGTCGCGCCGAGACCGATCGCCAGGGACCAGCGCGCCCCGTACAGGACGCGGGCGAACACGTCCCGGCCGACCCGGTCGGTGCCGAACCAGTGCTCGCCGGACGGCGCCTGGCTCGCGATGCCGGTGGTCAGCGGGTCGTGCCGGGCGATCAGCGGGGCGGCGAGCGCGGCCACCGCGATCACCAGCAGCACGCCGAGCGCGACGCGGGACGCCGGGCGCAGCCGCCGCAGCGCGCCGGCCGGTCCGCCGAGCAGTCTTCCGCCGGGCAGGGTTCCGCTCATCGGGTGGCTCCCCTCAGCCGCGGGTTCGCGAACAGGTACAGGACGTCCACCAGCAGGTTGACCACCAGGAACGTCAGCGCGATGCCGAGCACGACGCCCTGCACGAGGGCGGGGTCGCCGGCGGTGACGCCCTGCATGATCAGCGTGCCGAGGCCGGGCAGCCCGAAGATCGCCTCGACCACGACGGCGCCGCTCAGCAGGTAGCCGATCTGCAGGCCGAGCACGGTCAGCGGGGTGATCAGGGCGTTGCGCAGGACGTTGCGCCCGACCACGACCACGCGCGGCAGGCCGCCGCCGACGGCGGTGCGCACGTAGTCGCGGTCGAGCTCCTCGACCATCGCCGTGCGCACCACCCGGGCGAGCAGCGACCCCACCGGGAACGCGATCGCGACCGCGGGCAGCGCGAGGCTGCGCAGCCACCCGCTCACCGAGTCGGCCGGGTTGACGTAGCCGCCCGTCGGGAACCAGCCGAGCCGCAGCGCGAACCACTGGATCAGCAGGATGCCGAGCCAGAACGACGGCATCGCGACGCCCGCCATGGACAGCACCCGGATGGCCTGGTCCGGCCAGCGGTCCCGGAACAGCGCCGCGGTGACGCCGAGCAGCACCGCGAACAGCGCGCCGAGGATCACCGCGAACACGGTCAGTTGCAGCGTCAGCGGGAACGCCGTCCCGATCGCGTCCGTGACGGACCGGCTCGGCGGCGCGGTGACCCCGAGGTCACCGCGCACCAGGTCACCGAGGAACCGGACGTAGCGGACGGGCAGCGGGTCGGTGAGCCCGTGCTCGACCGCGTACGCGTGCCGCGCCTCGGGCGTGGCCCCCTCGCCGAGCGCGTTGTAGGCGGGGTCGTTCGGTGAGAAGCGCAGCACGACGAAGACGAACAGCGTGATCCCCAGCACCATCGGGATGAGGGTCAGCAGCCGTCCCGCCGTCATGCGCAGGATCGTTGCCATGGGCGGCGTCCGTTCTGTCCGGCGGGGTGGAGGTCAGCCGCGGCCGACGTCCAGGAACGACAGTCCCGTGGTGGCCATCGGCTTGAAGCCCGGCAGCCCCTCGCGGTCCCAGCCCGTGACGAGCTTGCGGTGGAAGACCGGGTACAGCGCGGCCTGCTCGGCGACGATGTCGATGGCCTGCTTCCACAGCCCGCGGCGGGCGGTCTCGTCGGCCTCGCGCGCCGCCTCGTCCAGCAGGCTCACGACCTTCTTGGCCTCGGGCGTGCCGGAGTTGTAGCTGCGGTGCTCGGGCCACGTCCCGACGTAGAACCAGCGCATCAGCAGGTCGCAGTCGTTGCCGAACACCGACGGGTCGCCGGGGGCCGCCATCACCTGGTACTTGCCGGTGTCGACGCGGTTGGAGTACTGCCCGCCGGACTGGCCGACGTTGAGCGTGGTCGACACGCCGATCGCGTCCCAGCTCTGCTTGATCAGCGGCGCGCAGTCCTTGACGAAGTCGGTGTCGGTGGTGATCAGCTCGACCTTCAGGCCGCTGACGCCGGCGTCCGACAGCAGCTGCTTGGCCTTGGCGGGGTCGTACTTGTAGACGGTGGCCGCCTCGGCGTAGTCGGGGTGGCCGGCGGGCAGGAAGCTGGTCGCGGCGGCGGCGTTGCCGAGCAGCGCCGTCTTGATCAGCTTGTCGGTGTCGAGCGCGTAGTGCAGCGCCTGCCGGACCCGCACGTCGTCGAACGGCTTCTGCTTGCAGTTGAACATCAGGAACAGCAGGCCGAAGCTCTGTACCGACTCGACGGCCTTGGCCTTCCCGAGCTCCTCGGCGTTCAGGTACGGGACGGCCTCGATCGCCTGGACGCGGCCCGACTGGAGCGCGGTGACGCGGGTGGACGGCTCGGCCAGCAGCAGCCAGGTCATCTTCTGGACCTTCGCCGGGCGCGGGCCGTTGTAGCCGTCGAACTTGGCGAACGACAGGCCGTCGGTCGCGCTCGCCGAGGCCAGCTTGTACGGGCCGGATCCGACCGGCAGCGAGTCGAACTTCTTCTGGTCGGCCTCGACGAGCTTCTTCGGCACGACCTTCACGACCGACAGCCGCTCGGCGAACAGCGCGAACGCGTACTTGAGCTTGAACTCGACGGTGCTCGCGTCGACCTTCTTCACCCCGTCCAGGAACGGGAGGAACTGGATGAACAGCGAGGCGTTCTTCTCGTCCAGGACGCGCTCGAAGCTGAACACGACGTCGTCGGCGGTGACCGCGGAGCCGTCGTGGAACTTCGCGCCGTCGCGGATCGCGACCCGGTAGGTGGTGTCGTCGACCTTCTCGGGGTCGGCCTTGGCGAGCGCGTTGTAGGGCTTGCGGGTGATCGGGTCGAGGTCGACCAGCGACTCCAGCACGTGGAGGTTCGCGGCCACGGCGACGGCGCTGGAGGCCGTCATCGGGTCGAAGCCGCCGGACAGGGCGTAGGCCAGGGCGGCCTGGATGGTGTCCTTGGACCCGCCGGATCCGCCGGACCCGGTGGACGAGGGGCCGCCGCACGCGGCCAGGCCGGCACTGATCGTCGCCGCCGCGCCGAGCAGTCCGGTGTAGCGGAGGAAGTCGCGGCGGTGCAGGCCGCGGCCTGGCTGGAGATCGGTCACATCGTCTCCTGAGGGAGGAGGGGTGGGGGTTGCAGACTAGTTCCCCGCAGGTCGCAGGGGAGGTAGGACATCCAACGTCGTTCGTCGGTGTACCGTAGGCGTCGGCACCGGCGAGGTCAAGTGCCGGGCCGCAGACGATTGGGGGAGCCGATGACCACAGCTCGGGCCCGGGGCCGCGCGACGCGCGGCCGCAGCAGCCGGACCGAGGAGGTTCAGCAGCGGATCAAGCAGCTGATCCTGGAGCGCGGCCTCGCGGTGGGCGACCCGATGCCCACCGAGTTCGAGCTGGTGGACGAGCTGGACGTCAGCCGCAACTCGCTGCGCGAGGCGCTCAAGGCGCTGCAGGCCGTCGGCATCGTCGAGATCCGGCACGGCTTCGGGATGTACGTCGGCAGCATGTCGCTGGGCGCGCTGGTCGACGAGCTGACCTTCCACGCCCGCATCTCCAAGCGGCAGGGCCGCGACGACCTCGCGCACCTGGTGGACGTCCGCGAGGTCCTCGAACGCGGCCTCGTCGAGCAGGTCATCGACCGCGGCCTCGCCGACGGCGACCCCGAGCTCGACGAGATCATGCGCCGGATGGACGAGGAGGCCGCGGCGGGCTTCGTCACGCCCGAGACCGACCGCCGCTTCCACGAGCTGCTCTACCGGCCGCTCGCCAACCCGATCGTCAACCAGCTCCTCGGCGCGTTCTGGGACGTGTACCGCACCCTCCAGCACGACCTCGCCCCGGTCCGGCAGGAGGCCGACGACGTCGCGCAGCGGCACCGCGACATCTACGAGGCCCTGCGCGCCGGCGACCGGTCGGCCGCCGCGACGGCCATGGCGGCCCACTTCCGCGGCATCCGCGACCGGCTCGACCACGCGGGCTGAAACCACGCGGGCCGAAGAGGCCCCCGAGGGGTTGACGCCCCCGGCGCCCCCGTCTAGCTTCCCTCCGTGAAGGACATCCTACATCCCATGTCCTACCGAGAGGGTTGAGGCCATGCCCCCGTCCCCCCGCGCCGCCGCGGGCCTGACCGCCGCGCTCACCGTCCTCGCCGCGACCGCCGCCGTCCCGGCCGCGCACGCGGCCGTCGCCCAATCCGCCACCGTGACGACGGACTGCACGTCCAGCCGCATCCAGGAGACCGTCGTCAACCGGACCTCCGCCGCGACCACCTTCACCCTGACCTGGCCCGGCTACGGCACCTGGACCGCCCAGGTCGCCGCGGGCGACAGCGCCCACTTCCACTTCACCCGGCCGTCCGGCTCCGCCTACACGTTCCGCACCACGACCCCCGAGGGCTTCGACCAGACCGTCAGCGGCACGCTCGACTGCACCGACGCGCTCAGCGTCCGCGCGAGCATGGACTGCGGCAGCCCGCACCGGCTGCGCCTCATCCTGGCCAACGACTCCCCCGCGGCCCGCACCTTCACCGTCGCCTGGCCGGGCCGCCCCTACTCCCCCTGGACCGTGACCGTCCCCGCCGGGACCGGCAACGACGGCCTCTACTGGACGGTCCCGGACGGCACCCCGTACACCTTCAACGTCACGTCCGGGTCCTGGAGCAAGACGGTCTCGGGCACGTCCGGCTGCGGCGTCGGCACCGGGAGACCCGGGATGAACGCGCAGACCGTCCTCACCACGTCCACGGTCATCGACGGCCTGGGCAAGGCCGCCAAGTCCGTCCGGATCCCGGCCCTCGCCGTCACCAACGGCGGCACGATCGTCGCCACGATGGACGCCCGCGTGGACGGCAGCTACGACCTCGGCGGCGGCACCAACGACATCCGGATCGCGATGACCCGCAGCACCGACGGCGGCGCCACCTTCAGCCACCCGAAGATCATCGCGAACGCGCCCACCCCGTCCGAGGGCTACGGCGACCCGAGCCTGCTCGTCGACCGCGCCACCGGCAAGATCTTCTGCTTCTTCACCTACGCCCCCAAGCCTGGCGTCGGCTACTGGGGCTCCACCCCCGGTGACACCTCCGAGACCTCCACCACCAACACCCACATCCGCTACATCACCTCCACCGACGACGGCGCCACCTGGAGCGCCCCGGTCGACCTCAACCCGCACGTCCGCAAGCCGACCTGGGCGGGCATGTTCGCCAGTTCCGGGCACGGCATCCAGCTCGCCTCGGGACGCCTCGTCCAGCCGATCGTCTACCGCGACTCGTCCGGCGACCACGCGTCCAACATCTACTCCGACGACCACGGCGCGACCTGGCACAACGGCACCACCGCCGGAACCGGCGTCAACGAGAGCAAGGTCGTCCAGCGCGGCACCGGCCGCGTCGCCCAGAACATGCGCTCCAACGCCGGCGGCGACCGCTGGTACGCCACCGCGCCCGACGTCACCTCGTCCTTCGGGACGTCCTGGAACAGCGGCCTCATCGACCCGGGCTGCAACGGCGACGAGATCGCCTACCTGCGCCCGGCCGCGGGCAACCCGTCCCTGACGAGCATCGCCCTGCACAGCAACAACGCGGCCACGTCCCGCACGGACCTGACCGTCCGCGTGAGCCGCGACGACGGCGCGAGCTGGCCCCGCCAGGCCCTCATCAAGCCCGGCGCCGCCGGCTACTCCACCATGGCCGTCCTGGCGGACGGCTCCGTCGGCACCCTCTACGAGATAGGCGACACGGGCGGCATCGTCTTCACCCGCACCACCCTCCCCTGGCTCGAAAGCTGAGAGGAGGCGGACGAGTCGGCCTGTAAGCCGGGTACAGCGGGACGCGGTTCCCTGACCTCGGACGATCCGGCGACATGTCGTCTGACCTGCGGTTCTGCCTGTCATCGGTTGTCAACGTCTGACGACGCTAGACACCCTCCGGCGGAACTGAGACGGAACTGAGAGAGCCCGCCCCCGGCATCGACCGGGCGGCGGGCTCTCTGGCGCTCTGGGAGCTACTTCTTCGGGTCATCCTTGGTGTACTCGTCCAGGCAGTCACGGACGACGTCGGAGACGTCCCGCCCCTCCTTCTCCGCCTTCTCCTTGGCCTTGCGCCACTGCTCGTCGCTCACGCGGATCGTCCGGCGTGGCGTGCCCTTGCCTGGCATCCCGAGCCCTCTCTCTGGGGTGTCATGACGAGCAGCATCCTACGGAGCGCGAACGCCCCTTGCGGGTGTCATGACAGGAGGGTTATAGTCCAGGGTGTCATGACACCCCAAAGGGTGTACATAGGACGGCCCCGGGCGGTGCTGCGAACACCGACCCCGGGGCCTAGGACAGGAAGGGCCTCCTGCCATGGGCAACAAGCCTACCGACCCCACCCCCGGCGCCTACCCCGGCGGTGAGCCCGCCACGGTGCGCGCGGCGGCGGAGGTGGCGATCTCGGCCGAGACCGTCGAGCGGGACCTCACGCGGACGATCAACCGCCTGCAGGACGCCATCGACTCCCACGACCCCAGGGCGCTGCGCGAGGCGCTGCGGACCGCCGAGCCGTGCATCAAGCGCGTGCGCGCGTGGCTGGACGAGCGGGAGGAGGCGTGAGCGCGGCGGCGGCCGCCCCGGACGTGCGGGAGCTGGCCGCGCGCCTGGAGGACGCCGAGCGGCGCATCGAGCGCCTGTCGGAGGTGATCGCCGACCTGCTCGGCGAGACGCTCCCAGAGCCCCGGCGCCAGCGCCCGCACCTGCGCGCCGTCGACTGACCTCCCGCGGGGAGGGCTGTGGAGCGCCCCGGACTGCTGCCCCCACGGCGGCGGCCGGGGCGCTCTCGTGTCCGCAGGCCGGCGAGGGTCCGGCCCGTGCGCACGGGGGCGGGGACTCAGACCGTTACCACGGTAACGGTCGACGGCCGTCCGGCCCGTGCGCACGGGGGCGGGGAGAAACCATGGTTTCAGCCGGGCTCCCCGCCCCTGTCCGGCCCGTGCGCACGGGGGCGGGGACCATTTTCGCGGCGTCGCGAACATGGTCCAGGGGTCCGGCCCGTGCGCACGGTGGCGGGGGGGTCGTTAATACCGACACCCCTGGGGGGTCGTCCGGCCCCTGCGCGCGGGGACGCGCCGGGCACTGCCCGGTCCGTCCCAGGTGCCAGGCCCGGTGCCTCGGTTTCCGTCAGGGAGCGTGACGGAAAGCCCGCGGGGACGTCCACGGCCATGGACACCCCGGCCGGGCGGGGAGGTGTCCACTGGACACCCCCGACCTGCGTATGGGCCAACCCAACTCAGGCCGCCGGGTCACCCCTGCTCGTCGCCGACGGACTCGGCGACGTATGAGCCCTTGCCGCGCGTGGTGACGATGACCCCCTCCTCGCGCAGAGCGGCGATGGCCTTCCGGATCGTCCCGCGAGCGAGGGCGTACTGAGCTTCGAGCGCGGTCTCAGAGGGGATCGGGTCGCCGGGTGCCAGCTCCCCGGACTCGATGCGCGCGGCGATGCGGTCGGCCAGTTGCCGCCACTTCGGGACGGGCCCGTCCTTGATCTCCTCCATGATCAAGACCATATGTGACCAGGGATAACGCTACATAGACACGCTCGTCCATGGACGGGCATGTACAAGTGGACGTATGGTGCCGTCACGTTCAGCAACGGGAAGGACCCCCGATGGACACACCACAGCTCGACGGCTGGACCGTGCGGCGGCACGACACGGCGCCCACCTGGACGGCGGACCGGCGCGGCGGCCTGAC
>NZ_FZOR01000113.1 GCF_900188445.1 Actinomadura meyerae | reverse complement strand
CCAATGCCGGGAAGTTAAGGGTCTTCGGCTGTTGTCGAGTTGGTCGGGGTGAGGATGTCGATGGCGATGGTGGCCTGGTAGGTGGTTCGGTCGATGGCCGGGCCGCGGGCGTTGTACTTGGAGATCGCGCGTTTGACGGTGCGGGCGTTGGTGCGCATGCGTCGGTCGGGCAGCAGGTTGTCCAAGACGGCTCGTCCGATGCGGCCGGTCAGGTCGATGGTGGTGTCGGCGATCACGCCGGCGGCCTGGATGACCTGGTCGCGGGCCGCGGCCAGGGCGATGCTGAAGCCGGCCCGGTCCGGGGCGATGCGGGGGTCGCTGTTGGTGGCGTCGGCCATCGCGGTGCGTAGTGCCTGGTGGACGATCAGCAGCGCGTAGATCTCCTGGTCGGTGCCGGCCGGGGTCCGGGCCCGCAGGACGCGGCCGCCCAGGATGGAGGATTTCAGTTCCAGGTAGGCGGTCTCGATCTCCCACCGCTGGTGGTAGAGCCGCACCAGGTCTGTGGCCGGATAGCCGACAGGGTCCAGCAGTGTGGTGATCAGCCGGTAGCTGCCGGTGGATGGGCCGGCGGCGGTGGAGACGGTGATGCCGGCATCGATGACGCGGACCTTGATCCCGCCGTGCCGGGAGATGAATGAGCCGTCGGGCAGGCGGTGCAGGGCCGGCAACTTGGGTGCCGACCGGCCGTTCTTGACCCGGATCAGCAGGTGGGCACCGGTATCGGCGATCTGCTTGACCAGCCACCCGGCGGCAAAGCCCCGGTCGGCCAGCACGATCATCTGCTCACCCAGCGCGCCCAGCAGCCGGGCCGCATAGGCGGTCTCGCCGTTGCCGGTCCCGCAGGCCGGGCCGAACGCCGCGTCCAAGACGCTGCGGGTGCCGCAGGCCACCACCGCGACCAGACGCAGCATCGGGAAAGCCGACCCGCGCTGCTGGGGATAGGCCACGCGGTTGGCCGGGCTGTCGGCCACACTCATCACGGTCCCATCGACAGCGCACACCAGCAGACCCCGCCACCGCGCTGCGCCGCCGAGCGTGGCGGCCGGACCGCGCAGCAACTCAAACAGCGCCTTCAGCGGTGCGACACCCAACCGCCGCCGCGCCTGGGCCAAAGCGGCCCCGCTCGGCGCCGGCTGCGACCCGCCGAGCCCGGCGGTCAGCCGGCCCCATACCTGCACATAGCCCAGCTCAGCGAACAACACCCCGGCCAGCAGCAGATACACCACCACCCGGGACGGAAGCAGCCGCACCCGCCGCTGCACGGCACCGGTCGCCACCAGGACCTCGTCGACCATCTCGAACGGCACCTGCTGGGTCAGCTCACCCAAATGCCCGGGCGCGAACACCCCCGTCCCCACCCGGACCGTCCGCGTGACCGTACTGATAGCGCAGGCCAGCACGGACCTGTCAGACTGCTGAGACAACGGAGATCCAGTCTGTTCGGACGTTTGTGAGAGAACACCCGTTCTACTGGATCTCCGTTCTCATGTCCGGCCACCAGCCGAGAACCCTTGACACCTCCGGCGTCACCTTAACTTCCCGGCATTG
>NZ_FZOR01000118.1 GCF_900188445.1 Actinomadura meyerae | reverse complement strand
CGCCTGCTGCTGGAGACCTCCTGGGAGGCCGTCGAACGCGCGGGCATCGACCCCACCTCCCTGCGCGGAACGTCCACCGGCGTCTTCACCGGCGTGGTCTCCCAGGACTACGCGCCGCGCATCCACGAGGCGGCGGAGTCGCTCGAGGGCTACCTGATGACGGGCAACGCCACGAGCGTCGCGTCCGGCCGGATCGCCTACACGCTCGGACTCGAAGGCCCGGCGATCACCGTCGACACGGCGTGCTCGTCCTCGCTGGTCGCGCTGCACCTGGCGGGCCGCGCGCTCCGCGGCGGCGAATGCGATCTCGCACTGGTGGGCGGGGCCATGGTGATGGCGACACCGGCGCTGTTCGTGGAGTTCAGCCGCCAGCGCGGTCTGTCACCGGACGGGCGGTGCCGTGCCTTCGGTGCCGGCGCCGACGGCACGGGCTGGGGCGAGGGCGCTGGGATGCTGCTGGTGGAGCGGCTGTCGGACGCGCGGCGCAACGGGCATCCGATCCTGGCCGTGGTGCGCGGGTCGGCCGTCAACCAGGACGGCGCGAGCAACGGTCTCACCGCCCCCAACGGGCCGTCGCAGCAACGCGTCATCCGCGCCGCCCTCGCCAACGCCGGACTCGCCCCCGGCGACGTCGACGCCGTCGAGGCCCACGGCACCGCAACCACCCTGGGCGACCCGATCGAGGCCCAAGCGCTGCTGGCCACCTACGGGCAGGACCGCGACACGCCGCTGTGGCTCGGCTCGATCAAATCTAACATCGGCCACACCGCCGCGGCCGCGGGTGTCGCCGGCGTCATCAAGATGGTGGAGGCACTGCGCCACAACGCCCTCCCGAAGACGTTGCACGCGGACGAGCCCACCCCGCACGTCGACTGGGAGGCCGGGGCGGTCCGGCTGCTGAACGAAACAACACCATGGGAGAAGAACGACCGTCCGCGTCGCGCGGCGGTGTCGTCGTTCGGTGTCAGCGGGACCAACGCCCACCTCATCCTCGAGGAAGCACCGGAATCCCCGGTGGAGCCGGTGCCCGAAGCCCCGGACGTCGTTCCCTGGCTCATCTCGGCGAAAAGCGAACAAGCCCTGGACGAGCAGATCGAACGCATCAACCAGGTCGACGCCGACCCACGCGACATCGCC
>NZ_FZOR01000069.1 GCF_900188445.1 Actinomadura meyerae | reverse complement strand
AACGCGGTCGGCATCGCCCCGTGCCGCAACCGGTCGGTGTCATCGATGCTGTCGGCTCCGGCGCACATCGCCGCCACCA
Organism: Actinomadura meyerae; assembly: GCF_900188445.1. Classification (GTDB taxonomy): domain Bacteria; phylum Actinomycetota; class Actinomycetes; order Streptosporangiales; family Streptosporangiaceae; genus Spirillospora; species Spirillospora meyerae. The sequence continues at coordinate 27,617 of NZ_FZOR01000069.1, read as the reverse complement.
GCGACATCACCTTCGCGGCCGGGGCGGCGCCGGCGCTGTTGCGCGCACCGCCGATGCGCAGCACCTCGGCCGCCAGCTCGGGCAACCCCGCCCGCTCGGCCAGCCGCACCACCGGCACCAGCCCGGCATCGGCGATCAAGTTCGGCTCGTCGAACGCGGCAGCCACCGCCGATGAGACATGAGAGGATTGCACTTACGGGATGCCTCGTTGCTTCTGCGCTGCTGGACCTTAGACAAGCCCATCATCGCAGGCCACGGGGCATCCCTTTTGTCGTTTCCGCAACCTGAACAGCAATCACCCGGTGGATCGAGGCTTAGAGGTCTGGGTGACCCGCTCGACTCGACGTTGGGGTCCTGGATCACTTCTTGTGGACCTTGTCGCCGAGCCAGTCATGGAAGGTGAGCAAGCCGGCGAAGTCCTCGCGCAGCTTGGCGAGATCGGCCTGGTAGCCGCTGTCGGCGAACCACTCGAAGAGCCGCTCCTCGATGGGCAGGGGTTCCAGGCGCGTGGGCACCCCGGTGACGTTCTCGTAGATCGCGGCCACCGCAGCGAAGGTGAGCTCGTCACCGGCGATCTCGATCTCCGCGCCGAGGTAGTCGTCCCGGTGGTCGATGACGTACGCGGCGATGCGTCCGATGTCGTCGGTGGCGATCAGCTGCATCGGCCGGTCGGGTAGCACCGGGAGCTCCATCACCCGTTCGCCTTCGGCGCCGGCGTAGTGCAGCAGGTTGTCCATGAAGAAGACCGGCCGCAGGATGGTCGCCGGCACGGCGAGGGCGCGGATGTAGGACTCGATCGCGGCCTTGCTCTCGAAGTGCTCGATTCCGGTGCGCCGTTCGGCGCCGCCGACCGAGCTGTAGACCAGGTGCCTGACTCCGGTGTCCAGGGCGGCGTCGGCGACGTGCATGCCTTGCCGGACCTCGGCCTTGAGGGTTTCGGGCTCGTAGGCCAGCGCCTGCATGCTGAACACGGCGTCCACGCCGCGCATGGCCCGCTCCAGGGAGGCGGGATCTTCCAGGTCGCCGACCACCAACTCGGCATCTGTCAGGCGCTGCGCTGCGGGGCTGCCCGGGTCGCGGACCAGGGCGCGGACCCGCCAGCCGCGGCTCAGCAGGTGACGTGCGGTGGCGCCGCCCTGCTGGCCGGTGGCGCCGATCACCAGGGCCGTGCTCATGACGTCACCACGGGGGTGGTCTGGGCCAGCGCGATCCGCCAGGTGCCGTCGTCTTGGACCAGCACGAACGTCAGGGCTCCCGTTCGGCCGTCGTTGACGTGCTTGATCAGGTTGACCAGCGCCACGTCCGGCCGCAGGAACGTGACGTCGAGCAGTTCGTTCTTGGTCATTACGTCTTTCAGCGGGGTGCGCAGTGCCTTGGCCATGACGTCCTTGACCTGGTCGCGGCCGCGTAGCCGGATCCCGGTGAAGTTGACCAGGGACACCGTCTCGGTGAGCAGTCCGGTGAAGCCGACCACGTCGTTCTGTAGCTCTTCGGCGTCGCGGACGACCCTCTCGATCGCCTCGATATCTGGGTTCATGTCGCTTCTCCCAAGTAGCGGAGCGATTCGCTCCGCTTTGAACACTATGGCGGAGCGAATCACTCCGCAACTGGTAGGGTGTGTGACGATGACCACGCGCAAAGACCGCGCCGAACGCAACGACCGCGCCCTGCTCCAAGCCGCCCGGGACGTGCTCGCCGAAGACGGCGCGCACGCCTCCGTCGCCGCGATCGCCGCCCGGGCCGGTGTCGGCATCGGCAGCCTCTACCGCCGTTACAAAACCAAGGAGGAGCTGTTCCAGCGCCTCAGCGTGCTTTCGCTCGACCGCTGGAACGACGCGGCCGAGCAGGGCCTGGCCGACCCGGACCCCTGGACCGGGCTGACGGGATTCATCCGAGCATGTGTCGAGTTCGGGCAGGGCTCACTGGCGCCCATCGCCGGCGCCATCGAGGTGACCGAAGAGATGAGCGCCAAGTCCCGGCGCGGTGACGAACTGCTCGATGAGCTGGTACAGCGAGCACACCGGGCAGGCGTGCTCCGGCCGGACGTCGCCGCGGTCGACATCTCGCTGCTCATCGAGCAACTCGGCCGTTCACCGATGGTCGATCAGCTTCGCAAACAGGGAAGGGACGACCTGCTTCCGGCAGCGGCCGAGGCCCGCGGGCGGCTGATCGCGATCGTGCTCGACGGGCTGCGGCCGGGCTACGACCCGTTGCCCGGCGCCCCGCCGGGCAACGACATCTTCACCGGGCGCTGGGCTTGAATGAACCGCCTCCTGCCGATCTCGGCGTCACTCGGAGCCGGGCATCTGCCCGGCCTGCGTCTGGCCGCCGAGAGGCAGGCGCTTGGCCACACCCAGCCGCACCTCGCCGTAGAGCTGGACGTGCTGCCAGAACAAGGGCGTCAGCCCGCGCCGGTCGGCGGGCTTGAGCAGCTCGACCCACTGGGGGTCGGCCAGGCTGGCTTGCAGCATCAGGATGGTGATGTAGACGAGAGCAACCTGCAGGATGGGATGCCTCCACCACGTTCAGCCCTTCCTGGATCTCCCGCTGGAGTCCGCGCAGGCGCAGGTAACGGGCGACGCAGATGGTCTTCTGCGCGCGGCCGACCTCCAACATGGCCTGGCAGACCGGGTGGGACGCGGACTCGGTGAGCCGGCGCAGGAAGCCGGTATCCGGCGACATAGTTGGAACGATCCTCGCGATGGAGCGGCGTTACTGGCCGACTGGGTGGAGCTGTGGTGGTCCGGGCAGGACCTGGAAGCCACCACCGAGGCCGGTCCAGGGTGACCGTCCGTTCGCCTGCTTCGGATTTGGGGCGTCCTTGGTGGGTGCGGCCGCCGAGCTGGGTGATCTGCCACCCCGAGCGAGCGCGGCCCCGGACGGCGCTACTACAGGCTGACGGCCGGCCTGGCGGCTGCTCGACCCCGGGCAGCAGGCCCTGCTGGTGCTGGTCCACCTGCGCAAAGGCGAGACCTTCACCGTACTCGGGGCCCGGTTCGAGATATCGACTCGCACGGCTTGGAGGTATGTCCAGGAGGCGGTGGGGCCGCTGTCGGCGCGGTCGCCGAAGCCGGCGGCGGCGTTGCACAAGGCGACCAAGGACCCGTCACGGTTGAACACCATCGCGCAGGCTCAACTGGACGGATGCGCCGACATAGCGGCTACCAGCCTGTCGCGCATCAGGATCGTCTCGGACAGCGTGTCGCACTCGTCACAGCGGCCCTGATCGATCCACAGGTACTCGGTGATCAGGAAACCGTCGAAGCCGGCGTCCTGAAGGCCGCCGACGACGTACTCGTAGTCGATCTCGTTGTTCTTCATCCCGACCTGGAGGCGGTCCGGCCGCGCTCCTCGGGCATGGAGATGCCGGACCCGTCCGAACAGAGGATCGAGTTCTGGTACGGCGTATCCCTGCATGACGAAGTGCGAGTGGTCCAGAGTCAGCCCGAGGCCCGGGCAGAGATCGACCAAGCGCGCGGTGTCCTCGGGAGAGGCGACGACCGAGCCGATGTGCGGCTCCACCGAGACCTCCAGTCCGGCCCCCTGCGCCTCCTGAACCCGAACGGCCAGTTCGTCCGCCGCCAGGAGAAGCGAATCCTCGTGGGCGATGCCGTCGAAGTCGAGACCGGGCAGGATCGTGAGTCCGTTCGCGCCAACGGCGTCGGCGAACTCGATCCACCGCTGGAAGCGCTCCCGGGAGCGCTCCCTCTCCTCGAAACTGGGGTGGTTCACCGCGAGGACCGAGTAGTCCGGGTCGGCGATGAGGAATACGTCGGCGGGAACCAGGCCGTGGCGGGCGAGCCGCTCGGCCACCTCGCGCCCGCGGACACTCGGATCAGCTGCGGCCTTGTCGGCTCGCAGTTGGGTTATCGAGCCCCACACTCCGATGTTGACCCCGGCGAACCCCAGGCTCGCGATGAGAGCGCATGCCTCCTCGTGGTCGAGAAGTGGGAAGGTGTAGTCCGAGCATGCGAGCTTCAAAGGTTTCTCCTGTGCACCTAGTAGAGAGAGCTGACTGATCGAGCAAATGGCTGGCCCTGTGTTCTCAACTGATCATCAAGGGCGAGCCCGCAGGTTCGGATTGTGTTCGTTGAGGAAGAGGCACACATCCCCGGTGTTCGCGTCCATGATCCTTCCAAATCTCGGCATCGCAGTCAGGCACCGGTGCATGGCCGACCACGCCCGCGCATGTCCAGGCATCCGAGCTGCGTGGCCGGCGGATGTCTGGCGTCGGTCTCGGCGACGGCCCCGCCTTCCCACCGGCCGCGGTGAGCCCATCCGATCCGGCTGCGGCCGTGCTGCGCCCGGTTCATGCTGCCTCATCCGTCCGAGGTGGGCACACCCGGTTCTGGTAGGTCGTGCTGTCTCATTGACTCCGGCCGGCCCGGTCTCAGGCCATGTGCAGCCCGCCGTTGACGTCCACGTGGGTGCCCGAGAGGTATCCGGCGCCCTCGGCTGCGAGCATCGCAACGACGAAGGCGACGTCGTCGGGACTTCCGGTGCGTCGGAGCGGGACCCGCCTGGCGATCTCCTGCTTGACATCGTCGCCCATCACCCCGGTCATCGGGGTGTCGATGACCCCAGGCGCGACGCAGTTGACGGTGATCCCGTGGGGCCCGGCCTTCTGCGCGAGCGACCGGGTCAGGCCGATGATGCCCGCCTTGGCGGCGACATACGCCGGGCCCGCGGCCACCCCGCCGCCGGTCTGCGCAGCGATCGAGCTGAAAAGGATCACCCGGCCGAAGCCTCGCCCGGCCATCTCGGCGATGGCCGCCTTGGCGCAAAGGTAGGAGCCGCGGAGGTTCACGTTGTGGACCCGGTCCCAGACCTTCTCGTCGACCTCCTCCAGGGAGCCGGTCTCGTAGACGCCCGCGCAGGCCACAAGGATGTCCAAGCGGCCGAACGCCTCCACTGCGGCTTGTACGGGCCGACGTGCGCCCTCCGGTGTGGACACGTCGCCCGGGACGGCCAGCCAGCGCTCAGCGCCGACCTCCAGGGGTGGCGCGATGCCCGTCTCGCGGAGGTCGGCCGCGACGATGAGGCTCCCCTCCTGGGCGAGTGCGCGGGCGACGCCCGCACCGATTCCGCTGCCCGCTCCGGTGATGACCGCGACTCGGCCCTCCAGTCCGAGCCTCATGCTGCGGCTCCCGGCTCGATCCGGTAGACACGCAGTGCGTTCTCGACGCGCACCTGTCGCTGCTCTGCCGGGCTGAGGCCGGCGGTCCATTGCTCCATGTCACTCCACAACCGCTGGTAGGAGACAGCCGGGCGGTCGACCGGGAAGTTGCTGCCGAGCATGCACCGCTCCGGCCCGAAGATCTCGACGGCCTCCTTGACGCAACCGCCGAGCTCGTCGACGTCCCAGGCGGGAGAGAGGAAACTCAACGCGGAGATCTTCAGGGTGGCGTTCGGCACCTCGCGGGCGAACCGGGTGATCATCCGACGCCAGGCGCCGCGTCCCTCCGGGTCGGCGGGAGGCAGTCCCGCGTGCTCCAGGACCACGGCGAGCTCCGGCAATTCCCTGAGGATCTCCGTCGCCCGGCCGAGCTGGCCGGGCCAGGCGAGCAGATCGAAGCTGAGCCCGCGCGGGACCAGACCTGCCAGGCCACGCGCCCAGGCGGGATCGTCGAGAAGGTTGTGCGTGAGAATGTCAGAGCGCCTGGACTCCGGGTCGTACCAGAGTTCCTGCCGGATGCCTCGGAAGAAGTCATGCTCGCCGTGGCGGTCCAGCACGTCCTCGACGTCCGGCGCGCGCAGGTCCGCGTAGCCGACGCACACCGTCGGCGTGGCGCGGCCCGCCTGGGCCGCGCGGACCTCGCCGAGCCAGGCGGTCTCGACGACCGGATCGACGGTATGGTCCATCTCTGCTTGGACGTGCACGGTCGCGACCAGGTCCACGTTCCCGACGTCCGCGTGCCAGTCGTCCAGGACGTAGTTGAACGCGAACCGCTCTCCTCCTTGGTCGCCGAGCCACGGGTAGTGGAACCGGTCGATGTCCCAGAGGTGGAGGTGGGCGTCGACGAAGGAGCTCATGAGCTGAACTCGTACGTCGAGAGGCCGTCTGGGCTCATCGAGGTGAGTCCGCCGTCGACGGCAAGGTCGGCGCCGGTCACGAAGGAGGCCGCGTCGGAGGCGAGGAACGCGACGGCGGCGGCGACCTCATACGGCTCCGCGCAGCGCTCCAGCGGGCAGAAGCGCCCCCAGATCGGTTCCCACTTCTCCCGGTCCCCGTCCGCGCCGCGGTCCAGGACCTCGGTCCAGATGTAACCGGGACTCACGCTGTTGACCCGGATCCCCCTTGGCGCGAGGTCCAGCGCCTGGCACCGCGTCAGCGAGAGCACGCCGCCCTTGCTCGCGTTGTAGGTCCACCTGCCCGCCTGCGAGACATGCCCCGAGATGCTCGCGATGTTCACCACCGCGCCCGCGTCGGACCGGCCCAGGGCGTCGGCCGCGAGCGATACCAGGTGCGCGGGGGCCATCAAGTTCACCTCCAGCGTCCGCTGCCACTCGTGCTCCGTCGCGCCGACCCCCGCCAGGAGGAACACCGCGGCGTTGTTCACCAGGACGTCCAGCTCGCCCTGCGGTCCGCACGCGGCGTCGATGAGCTCGCGCCGTCGCGCCGGGTCGGTGATGTCCAGCTCGCACGTCGTCAGGCGGTCGCCGTGCTCGCCGAGGCTGGAACGCACCGCCTCAAGGCCGGCGCCGTTCAGGTCGGCCGCGGTGACATGGGCGCCTTCGGCGATGAACTGGCGCACCGTCGCGGCTCCGATGCCGCTGCCCCCTCCGGTGACGAGCACCCGCTTGTCACGGAACCGGTCGGAGACGGCGACGGGACGCGGACGGGCATCCTCCCCGGCGAATACCGATGCGTCGAAATACGCCGTCAGCGCGGCGATCTTGTCGCCCTCGCGCCGCATGAGGTTGACGCCGTCCAGCAAGACGACCTCGCCCGAGGGCCCGGTGAACCGGGCGTGCCATTCCAAGGTCGCGGCGTCGTCGTCACCGCGGACCTCGCCCACCGTCACTTCGAGGCCGGGGTAGGCGGCGGCGCTTTCGGCATAGTACTCACGGATCTGCTCGCGTCCGGTGAGGGTCACTCCCGGCCCCCGCCAAACGGCGTCCTCGGTGAAGAACTCCAGGATTCGCTCAACGTCGCGCGACTCCTCGGCCCGCCAGTAGGCACGGCCGATCTCTTCGATGGTGGGCAATGCTTCCTCCTCGGATGTGGATGGTGCGGGCCCGGCTACCAGTAGTGCCGGCCCGTGGCGACGACGCCGAGTTCGAAGACATGCGAGCCGGGCGGCGCCGTGACGATATGGAGCACCGAACAGGCGACCGCGTCGGGATCGAGAAGGTCGGTGCGGGGGGCGCGATCGGGGTTGACCAGCATGGTGTCGCTGCCGCCGGGGTTGACCAGCGAGACCCGGATCGGGCTGCTCTCCAGGCCGAGCTGCTTCGAGACCGCCAGGGTGAGCGCGCGCAGCGCGAACTTCGATGCCGGGTAGGCTCCCGACTCGCCCTGCGCGGTCCAGTGCGCCTCGACCGAGCCGATGTTGACCACGTGCCCCGCCGTCCCACGTTCCCGCATCAGGACGATCGCCCGGCGCATGCACGCGTACGGTGCCACGGTGTTGATGTCGAGCACCGCCCTGACCTGTTCGGGGGGTACATCTTCAATCGGGCCGAACGCTGCCGTGCCGGCGTTGTTCACCAGGACGTCGAGCCGTCCGTGCCGCCGCCGGACGCCGTCGAAGAGTTCGTCGACGAAGCCCGGGGCAGTGAGGTCACCGGCTCGGCTCTCGGCGGAGCCGCCCGACCGGGCGATCTGCTCCAGGACCCGGTCCAGTTCGGCGGCCGATCGCGCGGTGAGGACGACATGCGCCCCGGCCGCGGCGAGGACTCGGGCCGTGCTCTCGCCGATGCCCCGGCCGGCACCGGTCACGACGGCGATCCGCCCGGCCAGCGGCTGCCGCTCGTTCGCGGTCATCGGGCCCGCTCGCGTTCGCCGCTGAGGAAGAGCTCGATGACGGGGACGGTGACGTCAGGTTTGGCGATGGGGAGCTCAAGCCACAGGGCGTCGGGGTCGGGGGCGTGGAGCAACTCCAGCGGGTGCGACGGGGGTCGCACTTCCGCGCCGTCATGAAGGAACTGGGCGTAATCGACGTGCTCGCCCAGCCCGGGGACCACCAGAGGCTGGGTCGGCCAATGCAGGAGGTGAAGGTAAAGGCGGTGCGCCTGCGGGTTGTAGGTGGCCAGGGTGCCGGGGGGCAGCGAGCCCACCAGTTCCGCCGGCGCCTGGGTGCAGCCGTGGATGGACCGTCCGTGGAGTCTCATCCACCGGCCGATGGACGCCAGCCGCTCGACGCTCGGCGGATCGATCTCGCCCCGGCCGTTCGGGCCCACGTTGAGCAGCAGGTTGCCGCCCTTGCTGACGATCTCGATGAGCAGCGCGACCAGTTGCTCGGGCGACTTCAGGTTCGGCATGGCCGGGGTGTAGCCCCAATGGCCGTACATGGTCTCGCAGGTCTCCCACACCGCGGGCGTGCCGTCGCCGAGCGTCGGCCAGGTGCCCGGCACCGCCTGCTCGGGTGTGACGATGTCGAAGTCGCCACCCATTCGGTCGTTGACCAGGATGTGGGGCTGAAGCTCCCGGACGAGTTCCAGCAGTCCAGCCGCGTCCCAGTCCGCGGCACCCTTTCCAGGGTCGACGGCGGGATCGAACCTGGTCCATCCGGTCTTGACCGCTTCGAGAAACGCGGCCTTGCTGCGCGGACTGGACGACCGGTGCTCCCAGGCGGCGTCGTCATAGCTGTAGTCCGGCCAGAAGACGTCGATGGGCCCGTAGTCGGTGAGCAGCTCACGTACCTGGTCGCGCACGAACTCGCGGTAGCGGTTCATGTCCCGCCCGGCGTTGAGTTGCGCGCGATCGCCGTGGGCTTGCGGATGGATCTGATCGACGGTGAAGTCGGGGTGGTGCCAGTCGATCAGTGAGTAGTACAGACCCGTCCGCAGACCACGCGCGCGGAAGGCGTCGAGCATGGGCCGGAGCAGGTCGCGCCCGGCCGGCGTGTTGACCGCGGTGAAGTCGGTGTGGCGAGAGTCCCACAGGCAGAACCCTTCGTGGTGTTTGGCGATGATGACCACGTACTTCATCCCGGCCTGCGCCGCGGCGTCCGCCCAGGCCTCCGGGTCGTAGAGGTCCGGGTCGAAGCGCGGAAGGTAGCGGGCGGCGTAGTCCTCCGCCGCCATGGCCGTCTCGCGCTGGTGGGCGAAGTCCCGGCCGGTCATGCTGAACAGGCCCCAGTGGATGAAGAGTCCGAACCGCGCCGTGGTGAACCAGGAGGTGTCGCCCGCGGGCGGGGGTGTCGTGGAGGTCATCGCTCTTCTCCTTCAGTCGTCGTGGCCTCGCCGGGTACGGGTGCCGGGGATGCCGACCGGGCGAGCTGTCCGACCTCGTCCGAGAAATGACACGCCGCCTCGCGGCCGACCGGGAACGGCAGCGGCTCAGGACGCCGCCCGCGGCACATCGCCCCCGACGGGTCGACCGCACCCGACAGCGGGCATCGCGGCTCGAAGACGCACCCGTCCGCGGAGGTGGTCGGGTCCGGCGGGTCGCCGGTCAGCAGGATCCGGCGCGAGCCGGGCCGCCGCCAGGCACCGGGCGCTGCTGAGAGCAGGGCCGCCGTGTACGGGTGCCTCGGCTCCGCGAACACCTCTTCGACCGGTCCCGACTCCACGATCCGGCCGTGGTACATCACCGCGACCCGGTCGCAGAGGTGCCGGACGACGCCAAGATCGTGTGAGACGAAAAGGAGGGACAGCTCGAGCGCGGTCCTGAGCTCTGCGAACAGGTCGACCACCTGGGCGGCCACGGACGCGTCCAGGGCGGACACGGGCTCGTCGGCGACGAGGAGCCGCGGTTGTACACCCAGGGCGCGGGCGATCGCGACCCGCTGCGCCTGACCGCCGGAGAGCTGCCGGGCGTAGCGGCCGCCGACGGCCTCGTCCAGATGGACGCGGGCGAGCAGCCGATCGACGCGGGAGTCCAGGTCGGGCCGCCGGACCAGGCCGAGCTCGGTCATCGGTTCGGCGATGATCTGCCGTACGGTCATGCGCGGATTGAGGGCCGCGTGCGGGTCCTGCAGGACGGTCTGCATGGTGCCGCGCAACCGCCGGAGCCGACGTCCGGACAGGGCTGTGATGTCGACGCCGTCCAGGACGACCCGCCCGGAGGTCGGGTCCTGCATGCGCAGCGCGATTCGCCCGAGGGTGCTCTTTCCGCTCCCGGACTCGCCGACGAGCCCGAGCGCTTCGCCTTTGCGGAGTTCCAGGGACACCCCGTCGACCGCTCGAACGACTCCTCGGCGGGTGGGGATCCGGCACTCGATCGACTCGAGGCTCAGCAGAGCGCCGCTCATATCGCTTCTCCGTTCGCCGTGGCCTCCGTTCGGGTGCCGATGCCGGCGCCGCCGGTCCGGCGGGCCGCCTCCAGCAAGGCCTGCGTGTACGGATGCTGCGGGGAGGCGAACAACTCGGCGCACGGGCCGGACTCGATCAGCTCGCCGTCGCGGAAGACGAGCACCCGGGCGGCGAGTTCGGCCACGACGTCGAGGGAATGCGAGATGAACAGGATCGACATCCCCTCCCGCTCGTTCAGCCTGCCCAGCAGGTCGAGGATCTGCGCCTGGACCGTCACGTCGAGCGCCGTCGTCGGCTCGTCGGCGATCAGCAGCCGGGGCTCGTTCGCCAGTGCCATCGCGATCATCACCCGCTGTCGCATGCCGCCGGAGAGCTCGTGGGGGTACTGCTCGAGCCGGCGGGCGGCCGCCGGGATCTCGGTGTCCCGGAGCAGTTCCTCCGCGCGCTTGCGGCCGCCGCGGTTGCCGTGCGCCCGCATCACCGTCAGCAACTGGTCGCCGACGGTGAAGAGCGGGTTCAAGGCGCTCCTGGGATCCTGGAAAATCATGCTGATCTGCCGGCCCCGCACCGCGCGAAGGCGGGACTCGGGCAGTGCCAGCAGGTCTGTGTCGCCAAAGTGGACCGACCCCCCGGTGACCCGCCCGGGCCGCCGGACCAGGCCCAGGATCGCCCGTGCGGTCACCGACTTGCCGGATCCGGACTCCCCCACGATGCCGACGATCTCGCCCGGGGCGACGTCGAAGGAGACGTCGCGCACCGCGTCGACTCGTCCAGCGACGGTGTCGTACGCGACGCTGAGGTGCTCGACATTCAGTGTGGTCATCGTTCACCTCACCGCTTCCGAGGCATCCGCGAGGCCATCGCCGCACCAGTTGGCGGCCAGTGCGGTGAGCAGTACGGCCACTCCTGGCACCAGGGCGGCCACTGGATTGCTCATGATGCCGCTCTGGGCGTCGGTGAGCATCGCGCCCCACTCGGGGTCGGGCGGCTGCACACCCAGGCCCAGGAACCCGAGGCCGGCGACCGCGAGCAGTGTGTAGGCCACCCCGACGCACAGCACGGTTACCACGACGCCCACACAGTTGCGCAGTACATGGTGGGTGGCGATCCGCCAGGACCGCACTCCTGCGGCCTTCGCGGCGAATACGTAGTCGGCTTCCCGGACGGTGATGACCGCCGAGCGGATCAGCCGCGCGTCCCGGGGGATCGCCGGCAACGTGAGCGCGAGGACCGTGTTGCCCACGCCCGGGCCGAGGGCCACGGAGATCATCAGGGCGAGCAGGAGGAAGGGCAGCGCGAGGAAGACGTCGCACACCCTCATCAGGACCGCGTCGACCCGGCCGCCGAGGAAGCCCGCCGCCAAACCGACGGCGGCCCCACCCAGCCCGCTCGCGGCGACGGCCAGCGCGGTGATCCCGAGCGACGCGCGGCCTCCGACCAGCAGTCGGCTCAGAGTGTCGCGGCCGAGCGAGTCGGTGCCGAGCGGGTGCGCCCGACTCGGGCCGGCGTTGCGTGCCTCCAGGACCTGGGCGTTCGGATCCGTCGTCCACAGGAGGGGCCCGACCGTGACGGCGAGCAGGATGAGCACCAGCAGCGTGGCACCGAGCGCGGTCGTCGGGTTCGCCGCGATGCGGCGGCGCACGTCGCGTAGCAGCCGCGGGCGGCCGAGCCGGTTCGCCCCCGCGGAGGTCGTCGCCGCGCTCATCGCCGCGCCCTCGGGTCCAGGGCCGCGTGTGCCATGTCGGCGACCAGGTTCAGCAGTACGTAGAGGACGCCGACGAGAAGAGTGACCGACTGCACGACGATGTAGTCCCGCGACTGCAGCGCTTCGAGCAGGAAGCGCCCGACGCCCGGCCAGGTGAACACGATCTCGACCAGCACCGCTCCGACGACGAGGCTCGGGACGATGAGGCTCAGCAGGTTGATCAACGGCAGCACGGCGTTCTTCGCCGCCAGCCGCCACAGGATCGTGCGCGTGGGGATGCCGAAGGCGCGGGCCGCGAGAATGTACTGGGACCCGAGGACTTCGACGAAGCTCACCCGGGTGAAGCGGGCCATCACCGCAGCGGGGAGAACCGCCAGCGTCGCCGCCGGCAGCACCAGGTGCCGCACCGCGGTCACGAACGCGCCGCCGTCCCCGGCGAGGAGCGCGTCCACGGTCATGAACCCGGTCACCTCGTCCAACTCGGCGAACGAGGAGAACCGCCCGTTCATCGGGAACCAGCCCAGCTTCACCGAGAACACGAAGACGAGCACGAACCCGAGCCAGAAGACCGGCGTCGACATGCCGGCCACCGCCAGGCTCGACGACACCCTGTCGACCCAGGATCGCGGGCGGCGAGCGGCCAGCACGCCGAGCGCGAGGCCGGACGGGATCCCGATGACCAGGGCCGCGACGGCGAGCTCGATGGTCGCCGGCGTCTTGGCCGCAAGGACGTCGAGCACGTCCGCCCGCTGGGAGAACGACCAGCCGAGGTCACCCCGCAGGAGTTGCCCGAGGTATCGGCCGAACTGCTCGACGACGGGCCGGTCCAGGCCCCAGAGCTCGCGAAGCCGAGCCACGTCGGCCGGGTCGGCGCGGTCGCCGCCGGCGTAGACCTGGGCGGGATCGCCCGGAACGAGCCTGTTCAGAGTGAAAACGATCAGCGCTATGCCGAGGAGGACGAGCGGGAGGACCAGTATCCGTCTGAGCACGATGCCGAGAATCCCGTTGCCCCGGCGGGCGGTGGACGTCATCTTCGCCACCTCAGCCGACCGCGACGTTCTTGAACAACCAGACCAGCGCGCCGCGGTTGTGCCATCCCAGGTCGAAGCCGCGGACCCGGCCGTCGGCCACGGCCGACGTGCCGACACTCGCGATCGGAACACCCATGAACAGCTCCTCGCCGTTCAGCCGCTGAAGCCGCTGCCACGCCGCGACCTGCTTCGCGTGGTCGACCTCGCTGGAGGCGTTCTTCACGAGATCGGCGACCCGGCGGTCCGCCAGCGGGCTCGGAGCCGCCCAGGGCTTGGGATATCCCAGGTAGAAGAGCCGGAAGATGAAGTCCGGATTGAAGGAGTTGCCGTACCAGAGCACTTCGTAGTCGTAGTTGTACCGGTCACTGAGGTAGGTGGCCGGGTCCACGACGTCGATCTTCACTTCTATCCCGATCTTCTTCAGATCGGCTGCGATCGCCTCGTGGAGCCGACGCAGGGACAAGATCGGGCCCGACGACTCCATGGTGATGGCGCGCAGTGTCAGCCGCTGCACGCCGGCCTGCCGCATCAGCACCTTGGCCTGCGCCAGATCGTGGTTCAAGTCGTCCAGCCCGTCGCTGTATCCCTGAACGCCCTTCACGACCACCGGCTGGTCGACCTTGTGCGAGCTGGTGGGGTTGAAGAAGGCCGTGCGGTAGGCGTCCCGATCCAGCGCGAGCCAGATCGCCCTGCGCACGCGCGGGTCCTCGAGCTCCGGATGCTTGGGAGTGAAGAACCTGAAGAACACGTTGCTGCTCGGGGTCGCCGCGAACTGCTTGTTGCCGTCCATCCCGGCGAGGCGCTCGTGGTCCTCGGGGGCGAGGTCCAGCACCACATCCGCGTTCTTGCCCTGCATCGCCAGCGCGCGTGCGCCTGGGTCGGGCACCTGCTGCAGCCGCAGCCGGTCGAGGGACACCTTCTCGGGGAAGGCGCGGTACCGCTCGAACTCGACGAACTCCCCAGGCGAGAAACCGGTGACCCGGAACGGCCCGGATCCGGCGTCGCGCAGGTCCGCGACGCTCTTTCCGTAGCCCGGCTTCGCAAGCACCTTCGGGTTCAGGATCGGCATCTGGAACAGCGGGTCGCGGATGTCGAGACGCGCCTGGCTCAGCACGACCTTGACGGTCCCGGCGTCGACGGCCGTCACCTCGCGCACGATCGTCGGGCTTCCGAAGGCGGCCGACACCGCGCCGTACGGACCGTCGTCCCGCAACGAGTCGTCCTCGAAGAAGTAGGAGTGCAGGACCTTGGTGACCGCCGCCGCGTCGATCGGGGAGCCGTCGTGGAACGTGAAGCCCTTCTTGACGCCGATGGTGTGGACGAGGCCGTCAGATGACGCGCGGTAGGACGAGGCCAGCCCGTTGGCGATGCTGAAGTCGTCCTCGCCCGGCAGGAACAGGGGCCATGCCATCTGGTACATGCTGAAGATGCCGAGCGGGTAGGCGGTGCCCAGGTAGAAGTCGGCCGGCACCCCGTCGGGCGCCACGATCCGCAGTGTCCGCTTACCGGATCCCTCCGGCGAGCTTCCGCACGCGCTCAGGAGGGCCAGGAAGAGCACGCACAGGAGTGCTGCGGCGGTCGCCATCGTGCTGCGGCGTCTGGATGCGCCTCTCGGGAAGGGATACATTCGGTGGTCCTCCGGCCGGGGGTGGGCGGGTTTCAGATGGGCATCACCCTCATCTGATTGCGCCATATTGGATCCGATCTGCCCGCCGAGTCAAGAGGTCAAGGCAAGTTTTCCCAAGATAAAGCTCAGTGTCGGATCCAATACTCTACCTTCGTGCGCGCGACACGGCTTGGCACAGCGCGCCGCCAGGCCGGCTTCCTCTGCTAGATTTTGGATCCATTCGACCGCCACGGTCACGATCGTCGCCACGGAAGGAACGGATGTGGGAGCAATGCCCGGCGAGCGGCCGGCTCGGGGCCGCGAGTCGATGACCCAGGTGGTGGCCCGCCGCCTGCGCGACTCCATCCAGTCCGGCGAACTGGAGCCCGGCGCGCGGGTACGCCAGGAGACCGTCGCCGCCGAGCTCGGTGTGAGCCGGATCCCCGTGCGCGAGGCGCTGCGGCAGCTCGAGAGCGAAGGGCTCGTCGTCATCGTGCCGAACAGCGGCGCGAAGGTCGCCGTCCTCGACTTCGAGGAGTACACCGAGATCTACAAGATGCGCGAGCGGTTGGAACCGCTCGCCTTCTCCGAGAGCGTCGGCCGCCTCACCGGGGAGCAGAGGGACGACATCGCGCGGCTGCTGGCGGAACTGGAGGCGGTGACCGGGGACGGGCAGGCCTACCTGGAGGGCGACCGCAGGTTCCACCTCGCCTGCTACGCGGGCGTCCCGACACCGCGGCTGCTGAAGATGATCGTCGACTTCTGGAATACCACGCAGCGCTATCGCCGGATCCTCATCGGAACCTTCAGCCGGGACGACTACGAGCTGAACAACTTCGAGCACCGCCTCATCGCCGAGGCGGCGCTCAACGGGTCGACACGCCGCGGTGAGGATCTGATCCGGATGCACATCGAGCGTTCCCGGCTCCGGCTCTCCCACCACCGCGGCCTGTTCGACAGGTGATCCGCGCACGTCACACGAGCAACTCCACCGGGTTCTCCAGCAGTTCCACGAGCGCTTGGAGCCACTGCGCGGCGGTCGCACCATCCACCGGCCGGTGGTCGACCGCGAGACACAGCCGCATCAGCGTCGCCGCAGCGACCTGACCCCCGCAGACGACCGCCTCCTCGCGGGCCGCGCCCACCGCGAGGATGGCCGCCTGCGGCGGGTTGATGATCGCGGCGAAGTCCTCGACCCCGTACATGCCGAGGTTCGTGACCGAGATGGATCCGCCCTCGAGCTCGCTCTGCCGGAGCCGGCGCTCACGCGCCCGGTCGGCCAGATCCCGGGTGACGGACGAGAGCCGGCCGATGCCCAACTGATCGGCGTCCCGCACGACGGGTGTGACCAGTCCGTCGTCGATGGCCACGGCGACGGCGACATCGACGTGCCGGAACCGCCGGATCACGTCGTCGCGCCATTCGACGTTCATCGCCGGCACTGCCCGGTGCGCTCGTGCCACCGCTCTGACGACCAGATCGTTCACCGAGACCCGGTGTCCGCTCCTGTTGATCTCCTGGCGCAACGCCAGCAGCCGGTCGACCCTGGCAGCGCCGCGCAGGTAGAAATGCGGCGTCGTCTGCTTGCTCTCGGTCAGTCGACGCGCGACCGCCCGGCGCAGGCGCGAGTTCGGAATGTCCTCGTGACCTCGATCGAGGTCTTCTGACACCTCAGACGCGAGCACCGGTCTGCGATGTCCGGACGCGGCCGCCCCCTCCGCGGGCCGCTGTTCCGCCGGGACCGGAGCGGAACGCGCCTTGACCGCGGCGTCGACGTCCCGCCGACGGATCCGTCCACGCGGCCCTGTCCCGCGGATGTCCGCCAACTCCAACCCCGCGTCCCGCGCCAGCCTGCGCGCGAGCGGCGACGCGAACAGCCGCTCCCCACCGCGCGGCTCCGTGGCCACTGCCGTGGGCCCGGCCTCCTCCGTCCGTACCGCGACCGACCCGCCGGCCGGGGGGACGGACTGCTCCGAGGTTTGCGCGCCTGCCGACGGAGGAGGCGCCCCGAGGGAACTCAGCAGGGCCTCGGCGTCGTCCGCCGACTCGCCGTCGGCACCGTACACCGCGATCGGGGCGCCCACCGCGACGGTCGCGCCCTCCTCGACGAGCGTCCGGAGCAGGACACCATCGGCCTCGGCTTCGACGTCGACGACGGCCTTCTCCGTCTCTATGGTCATCACGACGTCACCGGCGCGGAACGCGCTTCCGAGTGCGGCGACCCAACTGGACAGCACCGCCTCGTCGGCGCCGGCAGCGACCTCGGGCATACGTAGGATCTCCGCCACTTCACTCTCCGGCGATCTCGTGCAGCATGGTGACGACCTGGTCGGTGCCGGCGAACGCCGCGCGTTCGAGGACCTTGCTGATGCTGGGGGACGCCTCGCCGCCGGTGATGCGGTGAACGGGAGCATCCAGCCAGTCGAACAACCGCCGCTGGATCTCATCGGCGAGCCAGCCTCCGTACGACGTGCCCCGCGCACCCTGCTCGGCGATCAGGACTCGGCCGGTCTTCCGGACGCTGGCCTCGATCGTCTCCCAGTCCAGGCTGGCCCGGTCCAGCCAGCGCAGATCGATGACCTCGGCATCCGTGCCCACCTCGGAGACGGCATCCAGCACATGCCGGAGCATGGTGAGATAGCTCAGGACTGTGAGCTCGCTCCCCCGCCGCCGGACGGCCGCGCGGCCGAGGGGGAGGTGGTAGTCCCAGTCGTCGGCGATCCCGGGGCCCGAGGAGCTGTAGAGGTCGACGTGCTCGAGCACGACCACCGGGTCGTCGCAGGCGAGCGCGGTGTTCATCAGTCCGACGTAGTCGAAGGGGGTCGAGGGCGCGACGACGCGCCAACCCGGAGCGGTGGCGAAGATGCCGGCCGGATCCATCGAGTGCTGCGAGCCATAACCGGTACCCATCGCGATCTTGCTCCGCAGCACGAGCGGCACGGCACCGGTTCCGCCGAACATGTGCCGCGCCTTACCGATCTGATTGAACAGCTGATCGGCGGCGACCCACATGAAGTCGGCGTACATGAATTCGATCACCGGCCGGAAGCGCCCGTCCATCGCCAACCCGCCGGCCAGGCCGGTGAAGGCGTTCTCCGAGATCGGAGTCCCGAGCACACGGTCGGGGAAGCTCTCCTTGAGACCGCGGGTGGCTCCGTTCGTGCCGCCGTTGAGACGGTGGATGTCCTCCCCGAGCACCACGATGCGGGGATCGGTCTCCATCCGGCGCCGCATGACTCCTGCGACGGCATCGATGAACTTCACCTGCTCGAGGCGGTCGGCGTGGTCCTCGGTGTCGGTGAACCGAAGGTCCGCGAGCTCGCTGAGATCACTCCTGACGCCCTCGTCGACGAAGCCGGGGTCGGGCCACTCGGCCGGTTTGATCTGCCGCTCGCGCGGCTTGCCGTTCGGCTTCGGCTCCAGGATCGTCGACGCGAGCTCCGACATGAGTGCCCGGGTGCGGGCCACGGCCTCCTCGACGTCCCGATCGCCGAGGAGGCCTCGCCGCCGCAGGTGTCCGGCCGTGTTGTCGAGCGGGTCTCGCTCGCGCCACTCGGTTTCCTCCTCCTTGCTCCGGTACCGGAACGCAGAGCCCGGGAACGGGCCGTTCTGGTGGAAGTAGCGGTAGACGTCGGCCTCGATCAGGGTGGGCCCGAGCCCCGAGCGCATGTGGTCCAGCGCCTCCCACATGGCCAGGTGCACGGCGAGCGGGTCCATCCCGTCCACCTTCCAACTGCGGATGCCGAAGCCCGGTCCGCGGCCCGAAAGACGGGGCTCGCCGGTCACCTCGGAGACGTGGGTGGCGACGGCGTACTGGTTGTTCTCGACGAAGAAGCAGATCGGCAGGGACCAGGCGGCCGCGAGGTTGAACGTCTCCAGGGTCGACCCGATGTTGATCGCACCGTCCCCGAAGTAGGTCACCGTGACGGCATCGGCGGCGGCGTTGCGGTGCGCCCACGCGGATCCGGCCGCGAGCGGAACGCCGCCGCCGACGATCGCGTTCGTGCCGATGGCGCCGGCCTCGAGCCACTGCAGGTGCATGCTGCCACCGCGCCCGTGACTGAACCCGCCCTCCAACCCGCAGATCTCACGCAAGGTGCGCAGCAGCACCGCGCGAACGTCGTCAGGCCACGTCTTGGTCGGGTCGAGGCCGTCAGGATGCAGGTGAGTGAGCACCTTGGCCAGGAACTGGTGATGGCCGCGGTGGGACCCGTTCACCGTGTCATGAGTGGTGAGCGCGATGCAGGATCCGACGGCGCCGCCCTCCTGACCGATGCTGGAGTGAGCGGGACCGTGGACGAGGCCCTCCCCGGCCAACTGCAGAACGAGCTCCTCGAAAGCGCGTATCAGGACCAGTTGGCTGAACATCGAGGTCAGCAGCTGGGGGGGCGCCGCGTCCCAGTCGTCCTGGGTGGCGGTGAACTCTGTCCACTCGGTGGCCGGGTCAAGGCGGCGGGTCTCAGGCATGGCGGTCCTTCCACGATCTCGTTCGCGGCCCACCTTGACATGAATTGGATCCAAAAGCAATCCTAGATACGCGATATCGCCTGTATACGGCGCATGCTGCGCTAGTGTTGGATCCGAAATGGAGGACCCCTTGGGCATTCCCGGCCTCGCCCGCCTCGACCACGTCGGCTTCACCGTCCCGGACCTCGACGCGGCCCGCGACTGGCTCGTGGACGTCATCGGTTGCGAATACCTCTACTCGCTCGGGCCCTTCGACGCCGACGACGTCTGGATGGCCCGCCACCTGAACGTGCCGCCCGGGACGGTGATGCGGAGGCTCGACTTCCTGCGCTGCGGCGACCAGGCAGTCTTCGAGGTCTTCCAGTACGACGCGATCGACCAACGCGGTGTCCCACCCCGCAACAGCGATGTCGGGGGCCATCACGTCGCGCTCTACGTCGAGGACCTCGATCGGGCGGTGGACCACCTGCGCGATCGAGATGTGACCGTGCTGGGCGACCCCACCTCGAGCCGGGGCCCCTCCCAAGGCCAGCGCTGGGTCTACTTTCTGGCGCCTTGGGGAATGCAGTTCGAACTGGTCTCCTATCCCCGAGGGAAGTCGTTCGACTGGAAGCCGGGCTCACATTCGCGGGAGCCGTCGTGACCCGGCATCCCGCCGTCCCCGAGGGCGTCATCGGGCTGCCCGGCTCGCTCGTCGCGGAGCATGGGCCGCGCGTTGGCGAGGAACCCCTGGTTCAGCGAGAGGCGGTCCGGGCCGAGCGGCGTTACAGGTCGGCGCCCTCGGCGCCGGTGGTCGGCTGGCGTACGTTCGCGTGGCCGGCCCGACCACTACGTCCGGATCGCCTCCAACGACTACTCGGTGCACCCGTCGGTGTCGTGGATTTCATCAGGCGCCATAGTCGCGTGACGATATTCATTGTCGAAGGCGCTCGCGGCCTGTCGGCGGCGAGAACGGGTCAGGAGCGTGCTCGACGAAGGTCGGTTCGCCGCCTGATCGGGGTCAGCGTGGCGGGCGGCGAAGGCTTGGGGATACGGAGTCGGCGACTCGGGCGCCTCGCCGGTCGCGTTCGTCGCCCGGCCTCCAGTTCGGTCCTCAAGCGGTCCAGGTGTACGAGGAGTTCACCATGGAGCGGCCAGTCGGGGCTGTCGGCCCGCAGCATCTCGGTCAGCTTGACGCGCCCTTCCCGCGCGGCGTCCAGGTGGGAGGCGAGCGGGTCCTCGAGGTCGGTGTCTCCTGCGGCGAACTGCTGTCGGCGCATTCGCCCGTAGGTGTCCAGCGCCGAGGCCAGGTGTCTCATGATCGCGGCCAGCACGGCGCGGGTGTCGCTTTCGGACAGCGGGTCCTCACGCCCCTGCTCAGGCTCGTTGGCGTGGTCGGCGAGGCAGCGTGCGAGGCCGCGGATGGTGACTCCGCAATGTTCCAGTGCGACCAAAGTCTCCCGCAACGACACCATTGACTTCAGCATCCCGAGGCCCTGCGGGTTGAGGCGGATGCTCTCCTCGGCGTGTACGAGTTCACCGTCCACCCGCTGGACCTCCCGGGCGAGGGACCGGGCCTGGTCGAGCGCCGCAGCGAAGGTGCGCGGCTCGGGGCGTTCTTCCACTGCGTCGGCAACGTTCCGGAGGTGACGGGCCATGGTGCCGCTGAGATCCTCCAGCGCTTCCTCGGCCGCTTGGATCTTGATGGGCGAGGTCAGCACCCCGGCGACCAGACCGGTGAGCGCGCCGACGAGGGTCTCCACGATCCGGCCCGCGGCCGCGGTGCCGGCTCCGAGGGACAGGATGAGCATGGCGCTGATCGGCACCTCGAGGATGTAGTTGCCGAGCCGCATCACGAATCCGCAGATCAGCGCAGCCGTGATGGCCAGGCCCAAGCTCCACCAGCTGAACCCCAGCAGGTTCGACAGCAGTGCCGCGACCATCACTCCGACCACGACACTGACCACGCGTTGCCAGACATGGCGGATGGTCTGGTACAGCGTGACCTGGACGACGAGGAGTGCGGTCAGAGGGGCCAGTAGGGGCCTTGGGTTTGCGGCCGGCACCCATGACGCGAACTGGAACGCGAGGACCGCGGTCACGGCGAGGCGGGCGATCACGATGGCCGTAGGCTGTGTGCGCAGCCGCTTCAGCCGCACCCTCACCGGCGTGACGGCGGTGCGCGCCACCGAACGTATCCGGTTGTCACGGCTCGACCTCATGCCCCGACGGCCGGTCATCAACTCAGGCGCTCGAACGCCAGACGAACCGCCATCGCTCCCTCTCCCACCGCGGAGGCGACCCGCTTGATCGAGCCGCTCCGTACGTCACCCGCGGCCAGTACCCCCGGAAGATTGGTCTCCAGCGGCAAGGCCTGTGGGCCGCCGGTGCGTACGTACCCCTTGTCGTCGAGTGCGACCGTGCCCGACAACCAGCCGACGCAAGGATCGGCTCCGATGAAGACGAACAAGGCGCGCACCCCGAACCGACGGACCTCACCGGTCCGGTCGTCCTGCGCCACGACCTCCTCAAGAAGACCGTGGCCATGCAGTTCACGGATCTCCGTGTGCAGGAACACCTCGATCTCGGGACAGCGCTCGATCCGATCGACGAGGTAGCGCGACATGTTCTCAACGAGTCCCGTACCCCGGACGAAGAGCAGCACGCGTGCGGCGTGCCGGGCCAGGAATACGGCCGCCTGACCCGCCGAGTTGCCGCCGCCGACGATGGCCACCGGTAGGCGTCGGCATTGCAGTGCCTCGACCTGGGTCGCCGCGTAGTACACCCCGGCGCCGTCGAAGTCGTCCAGATGCGGGACGTCCAGTCGGCGATAGCGGGCGCCGGTCGCGATGATGACCGTGCGAGCCGAGAGTTCGCCACCGCCGTCGAGGTCGACGGTGTACCGATCGTCGCGCGCCCGCAGTCCCGTGGCGCTGCCGGGCACGGTGAACCTCGCCCCGAATCTTTCTGCCTGGATGACCGCCCGATCGGTCAATTCAGCGCCCGAGATGCCGGTGGGGAAACCGAGGTAGTTCTCGATCTTGGAAGATGTGCCGGCCTGCCCTCCGGTGGCGGTGGCGTCGAGGACCACCGTGTCAAGGCCGTCGGAGGAGCCGTACACGGCCGCGGCGAGCCCGGCGGGGCCGGCGCCGATCACGAGCATGTCGTGCGCCGAGGAGTCGGGGGCCGGCGGCGGTAGTCCGAGGAGCCGGAGCAGTTCGTCGTCCCCGGGATTGCGCAGTACCCGCTCACCGTTCAAGATCACGACGGGTATCTCCGGCACCGCGACACCGAGCTCCCTGAGCAGCGATTCGGCGTCCTTGTCGTCCTCGACGTCGATCCATCGATGCGGCAGCCGGTTGCGCGCGGCGAAGTCGCGAAGTCGCCGGTAGCGGGCGGAGAACCGCGAGCCGATGATCCGCAGCCCGGCGCCCTGTTCGATGAGCAGGGACCGGCGGATGAGGAACGCGCGCAGGACGAGGTCGCCGAACCAGGGTTCCCGGGAGGCCAGTTCGCGCAGCCGCCGGGGCGGCACCTCGATCACCGCGCCGGACTCCGCGACGCGGGCTGTGAGGAAGGCGGGCTGCCCCGTCAGCAGACCCAGTTCGCCGAGGAAGCGCCCCGGACCGTGCACGCGGATGACTTCGCCCTTGTCCAGGATCGCCACCGTCCCGGCCAGGACAAGGAAGAAGCCGTAGTCGCGGTCGCCTTCGGAGAAGAGGATGTCGCCACGGCGGGTCGGGCGCCGTTCCCCGTATGCCGCGACCGCCTCGACCTGCTGCCGGTCGAGGCGGGGATACGCGCCGTTCAGGTCAGGTGTCTCTTCCAAGGGTCTCCCCCACCCACGTTCGGAGTGGCCCGGCGGGTGCGGCGCCCGCTCGCTGGTCGATCACCTTCCCGTCGCGCATCAGCAGCAGTGTGGGAACGGCGCGCACGGCGAAGCGCTCCTGGACGCGCGGCGCCCGGTCGATGTCGATCTTCACGAGCTTCAGGCGCCCGGCCATCTCGTGGGCGATGCGCTCCAGTACCGGACTGACCGTGCGGCACGGCGCGCACCAGGTCGCCCACAGGTCGACGAGGACCGGAACCGAGGAGCGCTCGGCGACCTCGGCGAAGTCCTCGTCTCCGGCCTCCGCGATCCATGGGAGCGGCCGGTGACAGTTGCCGCAGACCGGGCTGCCGGCGGCGACCGCCGGCACACGGTTCTTCTTGCCGCAGTGCTCGCAACGGATGATCACCGGCCCTCCCCCGGGTGTGGGCGGCATGCCTTGTGAGGGTCAGCCCTTGACCTCGATGTGGCGGTTCTTCTCGGTCGTGGCCTTGGGGACCGTCACGGTGAGCACACCGTCGTTGAGGCTCGCGTCGACCCGCTCGGCGTCGATGTCGGCCGGCAGGTACACGCGGCACTCGAACTGGCCGCTGCGCCGCTGCTTGCGATGCCTCAGCCCGCGGCTCTCCCGCTCCTTGACCTCTCCTGTGATGGCCAGCTCCCGATCGTGCAGTGACACGTCGATCTCGTCCTTCTTCACGCCGGGGAGTTCGGCCTCGATCACATAGGCGTCGTCGGTCTCGCTCACGTCCGCCGCGGGCGCCCAAGGCATCTCCGTGGTGCCGGCGAAGGCCGCGTTCACGAGCTGCTCCATCTGCTCGTAGAGGGGGTCGAACGGCCGCGGCCTCGAGGTGAGCATGCTGTCTCCGGGGCGGCGGATGCTGGGCAGTGCCATGGCTTGATCCTCTCGTTGGGGACGTTTCCTCCATAGGACGTTGCCCGTCCGGCCCCGTCGCGCACATCCTCAGAGTTGACGGTCCGGACGGGGCGGCGCCTGATCAGCCGACTTCCCGGATGTCGGGGTCCTCGAGATCGAGCCACCGGTCCACGGCCCGCAGGACCTCTGCGCTGATCCTGCCCTTGGAGTAGAGCCGACGCACCTTCTCGCGCTGCGTCCGCACCAGTTCACGGCGGAGGCCGAGGGAGTCGGTCACCTCCTCGTCGGGATCCTCGTCGATACCAGTGCGAATCCGGTCCAGAAGATCCTCGTACAACTGGCGGAACGTCCTGCCGGTGCGATCGTCTACCTCGCCGTTCTCGATGAGCTCGTCCAACCGTGCCAGAGCCGCCTCCACCACTGCCTTCCGTGCCTCCTGGTACTGGATCCGGACCTGGTCCGACTCGGCCAGGCCGAGTCGTCTCAGCAGGCCGGGCAGGGTGGCCGCACACCCGAGCAGGGTGATGAACACGACGGCGCCGGTCACGAAGAGCCGCTCGCCGCGTCGCTCCGGAGCCAGTCCCGGCGCCGACACCGGCAAGGACAGCACGATCGCCAGTGAGATCGCGCCTCGCATGCCGCTCCAGCCGATGGCGAGCCGCTCGCGCCAGTGCAGGTGGTCGAAGGCGACGTGCCGACCGGGCAGGTACCGGGAGAGCGGGAAGACGAACTGGGTCCAGGTCAGCCGCAGTGCCATGATGACGGCCGCGACCGCGGCCGCGCCCAGGATCGCGGGCCACCATGCCGAGCCGGTCAACTCGCGCCCGATGACGGGCACCTCGAGACCGAGCAGTACGAACAGCGCCGACTCCAGGACGAAGATCAGCACCTGCCAGAACAGATGACCGGGGAGCCGGGACGCCGGCTGGAGCATGCCCTCTCCGCGGGTGCCGAGATAGAAGCCCGCGCAGACGGTGGCGAGCACACCGGAGAAGCCGAGTTCGTCGGCCGGGACGAACGCGAGGTACGGCGTCAGCAGGGACACGATGATCTGGCTGGCGGGATCGCGGATCCGGCGGCGGAGGCGGGACGCGATGAAGCCCACCGCCAGGCCGTACGCCACGCCGCCGGCGACGACCTCGGCCAGCCGTGCGATGCCGTGGCCGACGGTGAAGGGTGTCGTCAGCGCCTCGACGGCCAGTACGAAGGCGGTGAGCGCGACGGCGTCGTTGATGAGGTTCTCCCCTTCGACGATGGTCGCGATGCGGTTCGGTGCGTTCAGCCGCTTCATGATCGAGATCGCGGCGACGGGGTCGGTGGGGGCCACGGCGGCCCCCAGTGCGACGGCCGCCGCCCAGCCCAGGTCGGGCAGGACCCAGCGCAGGACCACGGCGACGACGAAGGTGGTCACCGTCGTCAGGCCGATCGCCAGCGTCGTGATCGGCACCGCGTCCGCCTTCGCCTCGCGCGGGGAGCTGAAGAACGCGGCGTAGTAGACGAGCGGGGGCAGGAAGCCCAGCAGCACCAGTTCCGGCGGCAGCTCGATCTCGGGGATGCCGGGCAGGAACGCGGCCGCCGCACCGAGGACGACCAGAAGGATCGCGTCGGGTATCCCCAGGCGCGAGGACAGGCCCCGGGAGAGCAGCAGCACGGCCATGATGACCAGGCCGACGATGAACAGGGATTCCGAACCCATGATCGCGGCCTTCCCGCGGAAGCCACGTCCAGCCGAACGAGCAGGTAGGGAAATGTACAAGCGGGACGGATCCTCCGGCGATCCACTGGCCGGACGCGTCGAGTGCGCCGACCCGACAACGGCTGCTACCGGACTGAGGATGCGAGGGGCCCTGCGGCGCACGCAGGGTGTTGGGCGTGACTGAGGTACCAATGCTGAGTTCGAAGCTGGAGCCTCCTGCCCCTCCACCAGGACTGGTGGAGCGGCCACGCCTCGGCCGCGTCCTCGACGCCGGGCGGCATGACCCGATCACACTGGTGAACGCTCCGCCCGGATGGGGGAAGTCGGTACTGCTGAGCTGGTGGACGAGGGCGACCGGCGTTCGGGTCGGCTGGTTCGGGATCGAAGACGGGGACGACCCCCGGTTCTGGTCCTATCTGCGGGCCGCGCTGAACTCCGCCGGCAGGTTCGCAGGAGACGCCCTACCGTCCCCCGACGAGGGGCCGCACGAGGTGTTTCTGGCCCGGCTGGCGGCCGTGCTGGCCGATCTGCGGGAGCCCGTAAGCGTCGTCCTCGACGATTTCCATCGCGTACGGGACCCGGAAGTCTTGAAAGGGTTGGAGTATCTGGTTCAGCACGCCGGGCGGGCGCTGCGGATGGTCATCGTGACGCGCGGTGGCCCGGGACCTCCGTTGACGCGCATGCGGCTCACCGGAGCCGTCACCGCCGTGCGAACCGCGGAGCTGTCCTTCACCATGGCGGAGACCGCGGAGTTGCTGGCCGCGCTGGGCCTGGAACTGCCTGATCGGTACACGCGGATCCTGCTCCGCCGCACAGAGGGCTGGCCGGCAGGCCTGCGGCTGGCGGCGATGTCCATGGCCGAACAAGATGATCCGCTGCGCTTCGTCGATGGGCTGAGCGGCGACCACGAGACCATCGCGCGCTATTTCAGCTCGGAAGTGCTGGACGGGTTGCAGGACGGCCATCTGGAGGTCCTTCTGTGCGGCTCCGTGCTGGAGCGACTGACCGGCGGCCTGGCGGACGCTCTCACCGGCCGGTCGGACGGTGAACGGATCCTGGCCGAACTCTGGGACGCGGGCGCCTTCCTCGACCCGGTCGGTGACCGGCACTCCTCGTATCACTGCCATCCTCTTTTCGGCGAGTTCCTGCGCCGTGAGCTGGCCAGGCGGGCACCGCGGCGAGCTCCCGATCTGCATCGCCGCGCGGCCGCCTGGTACGCCGCGCGAGGCTCGTCCCCGGACGCGCTACGGCACGCCCTCCTGTCCTCGGACTGGCGGATGGCCACGGATCTGCTGGCCGAACACTGGCGCGAGCTCGTGCTGTCGACTTCGGACCGGCCGCCCTGCGCGCCCGACCCCGCGCCGCCGGAGGACGCACTTCGCGATCACCCGGACCTTGCGCTGGCTTGCGCACTGAATCAACAGATTCTCGGCGATCGGCAAGGAACCGACCGTTACCTGCGGCTCGCCCGCGACCGTAGCGGGGCCGACGACGACAGGGCCACGGCGATCCATCTGGCGCGGTCGGTGGCAGTGGGCGACGTCACGGCGATGTTCTCCCAGGCGTCACGGCTCCTCACGCACCGTGATGACGGCGATCGCACCCGCTCTGTCGCCCTTTCCGCGCTGGGTACGGCCCAGTTGGCCACAGGCGACCTGTACACGGCGGGGCGGGCACTGGACGATGGGCTGGCCGCGGCCGGGCGAGCGGGCCTGGTACAGGTCTCGGGGGCATGCCTCGGCAGGCTCGCCGTGGTCCGTGCACTGCTCGGCGAACTCCATCTCGCGGGGCGGGCCGCCCAGGAAGCACTCGGTTCCGCAGGGATCCCCGCGGCTTGCGGATACGCTCATCTGGCGCTGGCGATCACGCACCACGAATGGGGTGAAGCCGACGAGGCGGCACGATACCTGGATCAATGCCGTTAAATTAAGCTGCTGGGCAGATCAATCGGATCGTGGCCGGCGAGTCGTGGGTGATGTTCTCGTCCGTCTCACGTTTAACTCGGTAT
>NZ_FZOR01000005.1 GCF_900188445.1 Actinomadura meyerae | reverse complement strand
GACAACCTCATCTAGCAGGAGCTTCACTCATTCGCAGCCCACTTCCGTCACCCACGACGAACCTGTGACCTGCACACTCAGGTTGGAATGGGCTCACGGTCTCTTTCCTGATCGACGAACCGAAGGTTGATGTGGTCGAGGTCCCACTGAAGACGGACGCGTGTTGCGGTGGCGTATGCGTTTTTCGATACGCTCGCGATACACACTCCGGGAAGGCGCAGGTCGAGGCCGTCAGCGGCCGAACCGGCCTGGGCGGGTAAGGAAAGTGCCGTTGTTCGAGCGGTTTCTGGAGCGTGCGGGGCTGCCCGCCGATGCCGGTCTGGGAGACGTCGTCGCGGGCGTCCAGGCCATCCGGTACGGCCGGCCGCGCGAGCGCACGGCCGCCGGTGTCCTCACCGACTGGGTCGGGACTTGTTCGACCAAGGATGCTCTGCTCTTCGAGATGGTCGGTGAGCGCTGGCCCGAGTCGACTCCCCGCCTCGTCCACCGCGTGTACCGCGCCGAGCGCGCCATGGGACGGCCGGTCAGATATGCCGCTGGGCTGCGGCCCCGGCGATGATCACTCGGTCGGCACGATGCGGCCAGGGAGAAGGCCGTTCCGGAACGCGCGCATTGCGACCCGCGCGTCCGAGAGCCGTTCATCGCGGCACTGTCCCAGGCGCAGCCGTAATCGTGCCCACTGTGCCGCTCGGCGGCCGAAAAACTGTAAGCCAGGATCTTCGGCGCCCGGATCGCCTGTGGCGTAGCGCGTTCCGGCAGAGTCGGGCGTCATGGATTGCGTCTTCTGTGACCTGCTTCAGTCGGACACTTCGCAGTGGGTTCTCCGCAGCCGGACGGTCGCCGTCCTGGCGCCGCTGGACCCGCTGGCTCCCGGGCACATGCTGGTCATTCCGACAGCCCATTACGACGACATCTTCGCCATGCCGTCCGGCCTGCTCGCCGAGACCATGGCGATGGTCCAGCGCCTGGCCACGGCGATGCGCACGGCCTTGGGAGCGGGAGGAGTCAATCTCCTCCACGCGAGTGGACCGGGCTCGGAACAGTCCGTCCCGCACATGCACCTGCATGTCGTTCCCCGATGGCAGGGCGATGGCTTTTCCACGTGGCCGGCTGAACGGTCCCGCCACCGCCTTGCCGTAGATCCCGGTGCGGTGCTCGGCGCCGTCCTGGCTTCGGGCGGCGATGGCGACATGCCGGCCGGTGAGGATGAGCGCGGGACTTGAGCGGGGTGGTTCGATGCCGCAGGCGTCAGGGCCCGGTCAGCGGCCGAACTTGGCGATGGCCTCCGGGGTGACCGGGGTGAAGAAGTTGACGAGGTTGCCGTCCGGGTCGCGGAACAGCAGCGCCCGGTTGCCCCACGGCATCGTGGTCGGCTCGGTGACGAACTCGCCGATGTGGCCGGTCAGGTTCGCGTGGACGCGGTCCACGTCGTCGACGAGGAACTCGATGATCACGCTGTGGTTGTCGGCGGGACGGGACGAGCCCGGCGCGAACAGCGGGACGGTGCGGGTGCTCGCGATCGCGAGGGTCGCGTGGCGGGTGCGG
Organism: Actinomadura meyerae; assembly: GCF_900188445.1. GTDB lineage: Bacteria > Actinomycetota > Actinomycetes > Streptosporangiales > Streptosporangiaceae > Spirillospora > Spirillospora meyerae. The sequence continues at coordinate 285,018 of NZ_FZOR01000005.1, read as the reverse complement.
ATCTCGGCGAAGTCCTCGGTGGCCCAGTCCGCCCGCACGCCGGTGACCTTCTCGTAGAACCCGACGAGGCGGGCGACGTCCTCGGTGATGACGCGGATCGAAACGAAGTCCATGGCGGTTCCTCCTGGAGTCGCGGTGTGCCTTGGTGCTTCGCACGTTAGGCGGGATAGTGGACAGAATCGGTCCACTATTCGTCATAGGCTCGCCGGCATGTCCCGACCCACCGGCCGCGTCCTCACCCTCCTCGAACTGCTCCAGTCCGGCGGCACGCGGACGATCGCCGAGCTCGCCGACCGGCTCGGCGTCGAGGGGCGGACCGTCCGGCGGTACGTCGACCAGCTGCTCGACCTCGGCGTTCCCGTCGAGGCGGTGCGCGGCCGCTACGGCGGGTACCGCCTCGCCCGCGGGCACCGGCTGCCGCCGCTGATGCTCAACGACGACGAGGCGCTCGCCGTGCTGCTCGGCCTGGCCGCCGGACGGCGCGCGGGTCTCGGCACCGCGGCGGGGACCGCGAGCGAGACGGCGGCGGCGAAGATCCGGCGGGTACTGCCCCCGGCCCTCGCCCGCCGGCTGGACGCGGTCCAGGAGTCGCTCGCGTTCACCGGGCCGTCCGGCGGGGCCGCCGCGCCGGACACCGGGACGCTGCTCACGCTCGCCGACGCCGTGCGCCACCGCCGTCCCGTCTCGTTCCGGTACCGCGACCGGGAGGGACGCCGCGCCGACCGCACCCTGCACCCGTACGGGATCGTCAGCCATTCGGGCCGCTGGTACGTGACGGGCGAGGACACCGGGGTCGGCGAGAACCGCACCTTCCGCCTCGACCGGATCACCGACGCCCGCACCCTGCCCGGCACCTTCGAGGAGCCCGCCGGGCCGGACCCGGCGGAACGCGTCCTGTCCGGGTTCGCCACCGCGTCCTACCGGTACGAGGTGACCTTGCGCATCCACGGGACGGTCGAGCAGATCCGCGCGCGCTTCCCCGCGTCCATCGCGGTCTTGGACGGGGCCGACGACCCCGCGGCCGAGCGCTGGCATCGCGTCGAGATGCGGGTCGAACGGCTCGACTGGCTGCCCGCGCTGCTCGCCTCGCTCGACCGGCCCTTCGCCATCGAGCGTCCGGACGAACTTCGCGTCCTCGTCGGCGGCCTCGCCGACCGGTTGGCCGAAGGAGCCCGCCGTCCGCCCCCCGACTGAAGCGTTTCGTGTGCTGCGGCTCGGGTTGCTTGACTCGGTGGCACCGCACTCGGGACGATAGATCAAACCGTTTTGATGGAATGCGACGGAAGGTCGCCGATGCCGCCCGAACCGCACCCTGAGCCCGGGGCCTCCGGGACGGCGTCCACGCCACCGGGCGGCGGTGAGCTGGCGCGCCGGCTGGGCACCGGGGACGCGGTGATGATCGGGCTCGGCTCGATGATCGGGGCGGGGGTGTTCGCCGCGTTCGGTCCGGCCGCGCGCGCCGCAGGGACGGGGCTCCTGGTCGGGCTGGTGCTCGCCGCGGTGATCGCCTACTGCAACGCGGTCGCCTCCGCGCAGCTCGCGGCGGCCTATCCGACCTCCGGCGGGACCTACGTCTACGGCCGCGAACGCCTCGGCGACTGGTGGGGATTCACCGCGGGGTGGGGGTTCGTGGTCGGGAAGACCGCCTCCTGCGCCGCCATGGCGCTCACCTTCGCCGCCTACGCGGTACCGGGCCCCGGGTGGGCGCAACGCGCCGCCGGGGTCGCGGCCGTGCTCGGCCTGACCGCGCTCAACTACCGCGGGGTGACCAAGACGGCGCTGCTCGCCCGCGTGCTCGGCGTCATCAGCCTGATCGCGCTGGCGGTCGTGGTCGCGGGCATCGCGGCGTCCGGTCACGCCGGTACCGGGCGCCTGGGCGGCTGGTCGTCGCTGGGGACCGGCGGTGCCTACGGCATCCTCCAGGCCGCCGGCCTGCTGTTCTTCGCCTTCGCCGGATATGCCCGCATCGCCACCATGGGGGAGGAGGTCCGCGACCCGCGTCGCACCATTCCCCGGGCGATCCCGCTCGCGCTGCTCATCACCGTGGCGGTCTACCTGGTCGTCGGGGTCGCGGCGCTGCTGGCCGCCGGACCGCAGCGGCTCGCGTCCGCGACCGCGCCGCTGGCCACCGCCCTCGACGCCGCGGGCGCCGGCGGCCTGGCGCCGGTGGTGCGGGCGGGCGGCGCGGTGGCGGCCCTCGGCGCGCTGCTCGCACTGATCGCCGGGATAGGACGCACCAGCCTGGCCATGGCCCGCCACCGCGACCTGCCGGGCCGGTTCGCCGCCGTCCACCCCCGCTACCGGGTGCCGCACCGCGCGGAGACCGCCCTGGCGGTCGTGGTCAGCGTCCTGGTGGCCACCGTCGACCTGCGCGGAGCGATCGGCTTCTCGTCCTTCGGCGTCCTGGTCTACTACGCCATCGCCAACGCGGCGGCGTTCACCCAGCCGGCGTCCGACCGCCGCTGGCCGCGCGCGCTCAACGTGCTCGGCGTCGCCGGGTGCCTCACCCTGGTCGCCACCCTGCCCTGGCCGTCGATCGTGGCCGGCGTGGGCATGTTCGGCATCGGCCTTGTGGGACGTTTGCTGATCCGGCGCCACCGCGGCCCGGTGCAACCGCCCGCTGCGTAGACGGGACGGCTCGGAGTTAAGCGGAATGCTCGGTCCCGGGACGGCCGTCGGTCTTGTCGGCCGTCCCGGGAAAGGCCGGTCAGAGCGCGTGCAGGTTCAGGCTGGTGCAGTTGTTGTTGGGGTCGTAGACCCACGCGTCCATCACGCGGCTGAACACGTTGCTGTAGCTGTAGTTGCTGGGCAGCCAGCCGAGCTTGGAGTAGTTGTAGGAGCCGTCGGCGTACCGGTTCCAGACGCTGATCGGGCCGGAGGCGCGGTTCCAGATCGAACCGACGTTGTCCTGCCACACCGTTCCCTCGAAGCGCCAGCCCTCGCACACGGCGTAGTTGCCGCCGAAGGCGACCCACCAGCCGGTGTAGCCGGTACCGGTCCAGAGGCAGACGTGGTAGTTCTGGCAGTCCGCGGGGCTCGCCAGGCGCACCGCGGTCGCGCCGCCGACGCGCTTGACGACGCCCGAGGTGTCCGCCTTGCCCGGCTGCGGGGGTGCGGCGGTGGCGGCGGGAGCGCCGGCGAGTAACGACCCTCCCAGCACCACCGCGGCCGTCCCGAGGATGGCGGTGACTCGTCGGGTACGGGTTTTCGACGTGGACCGATGGCGCATCATCTTTCCTTTCCGAGATGCGGAAGCGATGGGAAGGCGGTCGTCCGTCTTCCTCTGCTGAAGAGGATGCAGCCGGTTATGGATTCTGTCGTTATGTGCAAGTGCACAATGGTTTAGTCTGCGTGCACTGAATTCGGGATGAATGATCTAGTGAGTGTTGATTGAGGGGGGGTGAGATGCCGTCGGCCGTCGATATGGATTATCTTCCGCTAAATAACGCCCGAGTCGAGCAATTCGCGGGCTTGTGCGACTCGATGCCGGAGGTCGGGGCGGCCCTCGGCCTCCAGTTCATCGAGGATGGCGCCGGCGCGCCGCTTGTCCGTCCCCATCAGTTCGAGCACGGTGGACTGGAGCGTGTCCTGATCATCCCCGAGGTCCCGGGCGGACGCCTCGATCAGCAGCGGCAGGACGTCGATCCCGCCGAGGCCCGCCAGCGTGTCCGCGATGACGTCCCGGCCGTAGAAGTCGCCGGTATCGAGGAAGCGCCGGAGTTCGGCGGTCAGCCGGGGCAGCAGGGACGTGTCGCCGCTCGCCGCGATCTCGTCCACGACCTGGTAGGCCAGGGTGCTGTCATCGTCCGGATCGTCGATGTATCGCAGCAGTTCGTCCACCTTCGCCATGGCGGGACACTACTCGTGCCGGAGCGTCCGCCCGGGTGAGGACGCGCGGTGCGTTCAGGCGTGCTCGCGCTCCGCCCGCCGCTGGACCAGTTCCTCGACCGCGCTCGGCAGGGTCGTCTCGAAGTCGATCAGCTTGGCCCAGGTCGGGGTCACGACGATCCGGACCATGCCGTCGCTGTAGAGCGAGCGCACCTCCGCCTCCCACTCGACGCGCTGCTCGGGCGTCATCTCGTAGGTGGTGTTCGCCTGGAGGTACTCGTCCGGGATGCCGTCGACGTGGTCCAGCTCGGCGCGGCCGCGGACGAGGAGGATCTTCGGCGGGTGCACCTCGGTGTCGATCGTCAGCGCGACCATCGGGTTCTCGCGCAGGGACCGGAGCTTCGGGGCGTTCGTCGACGTGCACATCACGATCTCCGCGCCGTTCCAGGCGAAGGCGATCGGGACGGCGCGCGGGGTGCCGTCCGTGGCGACGTAGGCCAGCCGGGCCAGGTCGCGGTCCAGCAGCTCCCGGCTGAGCGGCCGGTTCAGGATCTCGGCGATCTCGTTCGGTCCCATGGTGGTTCCTCCGTGTCGTTCAGTGGACGGCGCGCGGCCGGTCATGGCCGCTCGTACCCCTGGGACGGAGCCGACGCCAGGTTCTCGACATCGGTCGCGGGATCAGTTCACGAGAGCGCGCAGACCGAGCAGTCCTCCGAGCTCGGGGACGGCGACCGGGGACTGCGGCCGGGCCTCACGTGGGAGCTTCTGCCTGGTAGACGGCGGTGGCGGCGGTCCCGATGATGCGCGCGATGTCCTCGGTGGTGCGGGTCTGGTCGCGGGTGGCGAGTGCGTCGTAGGTTTCGAACGACGTGAGTTGCCAGATCACGTCGATCGTGGCGTCGCCGGGGGTTCCGGCGAACCGGCCGAGCAGTTCGATGAGGGCGGTGCGGCGCATCTCGTCGCGGTTCCGCAGCAGGCGCTCCAGGTCGTGGTCGAGGAGGGCCATGCCGCGGAGCCTGCGCAGGACCGTCCGGTCGCTCGCCCAGAAACGGCAGAACGTCCCGGCGAACGCGGCGAGGGCCTCGGTGTCGGCGGAGGCGGTGAAGGCGTCCGCCAGGCCCATGCCGGCCTGCTCGGCGAGCGCGTCGAACAGTGCCTCCAGCAGCCCTGACTTGGACCCGAAGGCGTTGTAGACGCTCTGCCGGGACACGTCGGCCGCCTTGGCGACCGCGTCCACCGACAGCCGGGGCGTCGCGTCGCCCGCCAGCAGGGCGCGGGCGGCGTCCAGGATGCGCCGCCGCGTCTCCTCGGCGGCGGCCCGGCGCTTGTCGGACCGGTACTCGCGAGGGCTCATGTCCTTGACCGCTCCAGATATTGGATTTACAGTCTGTCCAAAGAACTCTAGCAGTCCCCGTATCCGATGAGAAGGAGCAGGTCATGAGCAGTGAGCGTCCCCTGAGCGGCCGGGTCGCCATCGTCACCGGCGCGAGCCGCGGCATCGGCGCGGCCACCGCCCGCGCGCTGCACGAGGCGGGGGCGGCCGTCGTCCTCGCCGCCCGGGACGGTGCCGCGCTGTCGCGGCTCGCGGCGGAGATCGGCGCCGGCGGCGGCCGCGCGCTGGCGGTCCCCACCGACGTGACGGACCCCGACGCGGTCGAACGGCTCGTCCAGCGCGCGGTCGGGGAGTTCGGACGGCTGGACGCGGCGGTCAACAACGCGGCCGGGGGCGGCCACCCGCCCACGCCGCTGGCCGATGTCGCCGTCGCCGACTTCGACACCGCGCTGACCGTCAACCTGCGCGGGGTCTTCCTGTGCATGAAGCATCAGATCCCGGCCATGCTCGACACCGGCGGCGGTGCGATCGTGAACATGGCGTCCACGGCGGGCCTTCAGGCGGTCGGCGGGCTGGCGGGTTACGTGTCGAGCAAGTTCGGCCTGATCGGGCTGACCCGGTCGGCGGCGCTGGACTACGCCGAGGCCGGGGTGCGGATCAACGCGCTGGCCCCGGGCCCGATCCACACCGAGCAGTTGGAGCGCGCCGGGGAGCAGGCGCGGGCGATGGCCGGGCGGGCGATGCCGATGCGGCGCATCGGACGCCCCGACGAGGTCGCGGCCGCCGCCGTGTGGCTGTGCTCGGACGCGGCGTCGTTCGTCACCGGCGCGACCCTGCCGATCGACGGCGGCAACCTCGCCGGGATGGCGCCGTTCGGCCCCGGGCCCGGCAAGGCTCCCGGGCCAGGCAAGGCTCCCGGGCCCGGTAAGGCTCCCGAGCGGTCGGCGCCCTGATCGATCCGGGCTGCGAAAGTCTCCTTCTGGGAGCCGCCGGTTCGTCCGTGACGTGGCGAAGTATGCTCCTCCGCAACGGGCGGCCGATCAAGGAGGCGGGCAGTGGTCGAGCGGCACGGCGCGCCCCCGCCGATCCGGCTGGACGTCGGCCTTCCGGCGGCCATGTGGGGCCTCTGGCTGGGATGCCTCGTCCCGGTGGTCGCCCTGCTGAGCGTGGTGATGGCGGCGGTCGGCTGGATGCTCCTCTCGTCGGAGGAGAAGGCGCTCGCCGTCCTGGTGCTGCTGCCGTTCCTGCTGCTCGACGGGTTCATCGGCCTGCTGCTGGTGCAGCACTACCGCACCGCGTACTGGCTCGACGGCAGGGTGCTCGTCCGGAGGGGCATCCGGGGCCGGAGAAGGTACGACCTCACCGCCGCCCACGTGAGCGCGGACACCGCCCAGCCGGTCTGGACGAACTGGCGCGGCGGCGTCCTGCCCCGCCTGGTCGTCCAGGTGGGCGGGCACGCGCCCGCCAGGATGTGGCTGCGCGACCCGGCCCGCGGCGGTGCTCTGCTGCCCCCCGCTCAGCTCGCCGCGCTCGCGCAGGCCATCGATCCGGGCCTCCGGCACCCGGTGGCCAGGAGGCTCTGGGAACTCGCCGCCGACCCGCTCCGCGGCGCCCTCTGAGAGGGGCGGCGCGTCCGGCAAGTGCGGGCCACGTTTTCGTCTCGTGCGTTCCAAAAAGTTTGATCTCTGGTTGCGGTTGACCGTGCAACGGGGACCTTCTGGGGCATCCACGGACAACCCGGACATCGACCGGGTAGGTGAGGAGGGTCTTATGACCAGCAGAACGGCCCACGACACCGGCCCGAGCATGATGCCGCGCCCGCATCTGCGGTCCGGGTGGCTGACGTTCGCGGGCACCCTGGCCATGGTGATCGGCGCGTTCAACGTCATCGACGGCCTGGTCGGCCTGTTCAACGACGACTACTTCCTCGTCACCGCCAACCAGATCATGGTGTTCGACTACACCGCCTGGGGCTGGTTCTGGCTCGTCGTCGGCGCCGTCCAGCTGGCCGTCGGCGCGGGGATCCTCGCCGGACGGACGTGGGCGCGGGCGACCGGCGTGCTGTTCGCCGTCCTGGTCGCGATCGGGCACCTGGCGTTCCTGCGGGCGTTCCCGCTCTGGTCGGTGCTGACCATCGCGATGAGCGTCCTGCTGATCTACGCCCTCACCGCCCCGCCCGCCCGCGCACGCGGGTAGCGTCGCTCGCCCGGTCGGCGTCCCCAGTGGTCGCCGCCCAGGACGGGAGCCAGGCCGGTTCGGGAAGCGCGGGCTGGTTCCTCAAATGGGCGATGAGCCCGCGCAGCCCCGGATGAGGGTTCGTGCTGGGGAGAAGCAGCGACAGCGGATACGCCAGCGCCGGATCCACGATGGGGATCCGGCGCAGGTCGTGCGTGGCGGGCCAGATATACCGGTCGCGCGACCCGACCAGGGTGGCCGCGTCCGCCGAGTCGGCGAGGGTGTCCAGGAGCACCTCGTCCCCGAAGTGCGGGCCCGCCGCGTCGACGCGAAGGTCGAACTCGGTGGCGAGCTGGTCGTAGAACTCCGCCCATTCGCTCCAGGGCGCGATGCCCGGAACCCAGATCCGGTGCCCGCGCAACTGCCGCGGCGTCAGCCGGCGTGCCCCGGCGAGCGGATGCCGCGGGCCGACCAGCAGCTCCAGCGGGAAGTCGAACGCGCGGATCATGCGCACGCCGGGCGGCAGCGCCGCCGGGTCGGTGACGGTGCGGAACGACGCGTCGACATCGCCCGCCTCGACGGCGGCGACCGCCACGCGCGGGTCGTTCACCCGGAGGACGACCACATCGAGGTCGGTACCGGGACGCGACCGCCAGTAGTCGTGCAGGACGGCCGCCTGCGCGCTCCGCAGGCCGAGGACGTCGACGCGGAGGGCGCGTGAGCCCGGCCGGACGGCGGCGATCGCGCGCTCGACGCCCGCGACGACGCTCCGCGCGTGGGGCAGGAACGCCTGGCCGTCCAGCGTCAGCTCGACGCCTCGTGCGGTGCGGGTGAACAGCCGGACGCCCAGCGCCCGCTCCAGCGCGGCGATCCGCTTGGAGACCGCCTGCTGCGTCACGCCCAGCTCGTCGGCCGCGTGCTGCAACTGCCCGAGCTCGGCCGCCCGGACGAACGAGCGCAACGCCTTGGTGTCCACGGGGTCACCCTAGGGGCGCACAACCGCTGGTTGTGGCTCGGGGAAAGGTCGTTGTTTGATCGCGGGTCCGCGCCGCTGGTGTGCTTCCGGCGTCCAGACGTTCGGTTGCCACTGGGAGTCCTGTGCGCGCGAGATTGGGGCCCGGCTTCGGGTGGCTGTGGTCGGCCTATGCCGTCAGCACGTACGGCACATGGATCGCGTTCGGGGCGTTCCCGCTCATCGCCGTCCAGGTGCTGGACGCGTCCGCGTTCGCCGTCTCGCTCCTGGAAGGCGCCGGGCTCGCCGTCGCGGCGGTCGTCGCGGTGCCGCTCGGGCCGTGGATCGAGCACCGGGCGAAACGTCCCGTGATGGTGGCGATGGACGTGGTCCGCTTCGCCGCCATGGCGAGCATCCCGATCGCGTACCTCCTCGGCCTGCTCTCGTACGGCCAGCTGCTGGCCGTCTCGGTGCTCTGCGGGACGGCGGGCATCGCGTTCACCGCCGCGTCCGGCGCGTACCTGAAGCAGCTCGTCGAGCCGCGGCTGCTCCTCGTCGCGAACGGGCGGTTCGAGGGGACGAACTGGGTGGCGACGGCGGTCGGCCCGCCGCTCGGCGGGGCCCTCATCGGCGTGCTCGGCCCGGTCGTCACCGTCACCGCCGACGCCTTCAGCTACCTGCTGTCCGCGCTGGGCGTCCTGCGCATCCGGGACGAGGAGCCGGCGGCGGCCCCGCACGGTGCGGACGCCCGGCCGCGCGCCGCCGATCTGCTGAACGGCTGGCGGTCCCTGTTCGGCGAGCCCGTCCTGCGGCGCCTGTTCCTCAACGCGATGGCGGTCAACGGCCTGATCATGGCCACCGGGCCGATCCTCGCGGTCCTCCTGCTCGGCGAGTACGGCCTCCCCGCCTGGCAGTACGGGCTCGCGTTCGGCGTCCCGGCGCTCGGCGGACTCGCCGGCGCCCGCCTCTCCGCGCACCTGGCCGCCCGCCGCGGGCGGTACCGCGTCATGCTCGTTTCCGGGTGGCTGCGCTCGGTCTTCCCGCTCGGGCTCGCGCTGACCGGCCCCGGCGTCCCCGGCCTCATCACGGTCATCGTCGTCGAGACTTTGATCATCGTCAGCATGGGGGTCTTCAATCCCATCGCCGCGACCGAGCGCCTGGAGCGCGCGCGAGCCGGGCGGGTCGCCCAGGTCCTCGGGGCGTGGAGCGTCAGCAGCAAGCTCTCCCAGGCGTCCTTCATGGTGCTGTGGGGCGCGGTCGCGTCGCTCACCGGGCCCCTCGCCGCCATCGCGATCGCCGGGGTCCTCCTGCTCGCCACCCCGCTCCTGCTCCCGGCGCGGGCGCACATGGACACCCGACCTGGGACGACGTCCGGGACGGGCGCCCGGCCACCCCGAGACACCGAACAAATCAGAAGAAAGTAGCGGATAGTGACCCCATCGCCACGGTCCAGTACCTACGATCTTGCTATCCCCCACTCGTGCGCGAGGGTGCGCACGGCAAGGAGACATCCCCCGTGAAGTTCAGCTACGCCATGCTCCCCGACTACCCCGTGACGGAGTCGCTGGCCTCGATCAAGCTCGCCGACGAGCTCGGGTTCCACGCCGTGTACGCGGCCGACGAGCCGTGGCACAAGGACCTGTGGCTGCTGTTCGCCGCCGCCGCGGCGAGCACCTCGCAGATCCGCCTCGGCCCGTCGGTGTCCGCGGTGACGCTGCGCGAGCCGTCCCTGATCGCCCAGGCCGCCGCCACGCTGGACGAGCTCACCGGCGGCCGCGCCGAGGTCGTCCTCGGCAGCGGCAACTTCGGCGTCCTCGCCCAGTACAAGATCGACTGGGCGAGGACCAAGCCGCTCACCCGGGTCAAGGAGGCCGTCGCCGTCGTCCGGACCCTGCTGGACGAGGGCACCATCACCCGCGACGGCGAGTTCTACTCCTACGACGGCCTGTTCACCTTCGCCCGGCCCGTCCAGGAGCGGCTGCCCGTCAAGATCGGCGCGATGCGCGGGCCGAAGTCGTTCGAGGCGGCCGGTGAGCTGTCCGACGGCGTCCACCACGCGCTCAGCTACTCCCGCGAGGCGTACGAGTACGCCGTCGAGCACGTCAAGGCCGGCGCCGAGCGCGCGGGCAAGGACTGGCGGACGCTCGACATCGGCGCCTGGGTCGTGTTCGCCGTCGGCCCCGACTCGGCCGCGGCCAAGGAGGCGGCCCGCAGCATGGTCGGCCTCTACGCGTCCGCGATGCCGGCCGAGCAGCTGGAGCGCAACGGCGTCGACCCGGCCGACATGGCCCCGGTCATCGAGGCCATCGGCGCGGGCGACCTCGCCAAGGCCATCGAGCTGACCACGCCCGAGATCACCGAGCGGCTGTCGCTGGCGGGCACCCCGGACGAGGTCCGCGCCAAGATCGAGAGCGACATCGCGCCGACCGGCGTCAACCACATGATCTGCGCGATCACCGACCCCGGCCTGGTGAAGACCTTCACCGGCCGCGACCTCACCGGCGTCCCCGGCGTCGACGGGCAGCTCCGCCTCATCCACGAGCACCTGATGCCCGCCTTCAAGTAGGCCGGACCCCTGGCCCGTGCGGGCCGTCCGCGTCCCTCGGACGGCCCGCACAGGCCGCCCTCCGCGGCGCCCGGAATCTGAGTACGGGTACTCATGCGCGCTGAGTACCTCCCCTCATGTGCCGCCCACCGGACGGGCTCATGATCTGCCCATGGGCCGACAATCCGGGTACGACCTGGGCCGCCTGCTGGTGACGGTGCTGGCGACCGTCGCCGCGGTCTGCTTGATCATCGGCGGGCTCGCCTTCGTCGGCGTCCTCGCCTTCTTCGTCCTGGGCATGGCCAGTTTCGGGAGCAACAAATGATCCGGCGGCTGCTCCTGATGGTCCGGTTGGCGCGCCCGCCCGTCATCGTGCTGCTGGCGATGTTCACCGCCACCGGACTGGCCCAGGCCGGGCACGGCGAAGACCGCGTCCACCTGCTGCGGGCGCTCGTCGTGGTCTTCGGGTTCCTGGTGTTCTCGGTGGCCTGCAATGACCTCGCCGACGTGCTCATCGACAGGGTGAACCTGCCCGGCGATCGGGGACGTCCGCTGGTGACCGGCACCGCGTACCGCCGCGACATGGTCGTGGCCGCTGCCACCGCCGCCGTCCTGTCACTGGCGGCGAGCCTCACCCTGCACTGGCCGGCCATCGTGGCCGCCGCGGCCGGGCTGGCGATCAGCGCCGCCTATTCGCTGAGACCCGCACGGCTGTCCGCCCGCGGCGTGGTGGCTCCCCTCGTGCTGCCCGCCTGCTACGTCGCCGTCCCTTACCTGACCGGGATGTTCGCGGTGCGGGAAACGCTGCGGAAGGGCGACCTGCTGCTGCTCGCGGGGCTCTATGTCGGGTTCATCGGCCGGATCCTGCTCAAGGACTTCCGCGATGTCCGCGGCGACGAGATGTTCGGCAAGCGCACCTTCCTGGTCCGGCACGGCCGCCGCTGGACCTGCGTGTTCAGCGCCTTCTGCTGGACTGCCGGGACGGTCCTGCTGGTCGCGTCCGTCCGCGACCCGGCCGTCCCCCTGGTCGTCGCGAACGCCGCGCTCCTCGCCGCCGCGCTGCTGCTCCTGCGCGCCCTCTCGACCGGACGGGGCCCGCACCGCGACGACCACCTCATCGCCGCGCTCGCCATCGTCGGACGCGGCATCGTCCTCGTCCTCCTCGTCCACCTGGGCGTCAGCGATGCCCACTGGAGTGCGTGGTCCTATGCGGGAGTGATGGGCACCCTCACCGCGGGCATGCTCTACCTGGCCGTCGTCATGGCCCGCCGGGGCCCGGTCATCACGTCCACCCGGTACCCCTTCGACAGGGCCGGAGCGAGCGAGCGTGCGACCCCTCCGGCGCCGCCTACGCGTCCTGACGCCGGCGCACGATCTCGTTGATCCAGATGGGGGCGAACGGGGACGTGCAGCCCGGGGGAGTCGGGTAGTCCTTCAGGACCTCGAGCCGCTCCCCGATGCCGATCGCGCGGGCGCGGTGCTCGGGGTGGTCGATCCCGATCTGCGCCAGGCAGTGGTTCATCGCCCACTGGAGCCGCTCCGGGGCGTCCTTCATCCGCGCCTCGATGATGTCGAGCAGCCCGGACAGGTCGAGCCCGGCCGGCTTCTTCGCCACGCGCTCGGTGGTCAGCGCCCAGCCCGCGCTCGCGACCGCGGGGTCCGGGTCGGCGAACCAGGCGAGGCGCAGGTCCTCGGCGTGCGGGCTCTTCTTCACCACGTAGTTCACGAGCCAGTCGTGCACCTTGGGGGTGCGGGCCTCGCGCAGCATGGCGTCCAGCCGGTCGCGCTCGAACGCCTTCGGGCGGCAGATCAGCAGCGCCAGCAGCCGCGCCGCGGAGTCGCCCGTCTCCCACAGCCCGCCCGCGAGATCCTGCCGCGTCTTCAGCCGCTTCGCGATCGCGCGGAGCTTGCCGAGGTTCACGCCGTGGTCGTCGCCGTGCTTCTCGTTCACCGCGCGGATCTTCGGGTCGTCGAGCTCGGCGAGTTCGGCCATCACCTCGCCCACGGTCGTCTCCGTCACCGCAGCCTCCCGTCCGTCACCGGCGGATTCAGCGTACGACGGTTTCCGGCGCGGGGACGCCCGCCTCGGGATCCGGGGCCGGGGCCGGGCGGCGCGGGACGAGGACGGCGGCGAGCAGCCCCGCGGCGAGGGCGACGCCGGAGGGGGGAGACGAACGGTACGGCGGATCACGTCATGCAACCTCTCGTCGACGTCATCACCCGGATGACGAGCCGGACGCCTCGAAGGTGACCACCCGGCCCCGGGACCGGGCCGACCGGTCACGAGCGGACGTTTTGCGGCATTCCCCTGGGATAGAGAGGCGACTAGCAGGAGCAGCGTCAGTCGTGCCTTGGGGAGGCCGGGATGATCGTGATGAGGATGCCGCAGAAGATGGTGCACCGGCTGGAGCGGGCGAAATCGCTCGACGGGGCCGCGAAACCGGTGGCCAAGCTGGTCCAGAAGGCGGTGCGGCCGCGTCCCGTCCGCAACACGCTCAGCGGGACGAACCTCGGTCATCCGCTCCATCCCACCCTCAGCGACGTGCCGATCGGCGCGTGGACCATGGCCGGGCTGCTGGACGCCGTCGGCGGCTGCGACGCCGAACCGTCCGCGGACCTGCTCGTCGGGACGGGCATCGCCGCGTCGGTGCCCACCGCGCTCAGCGGGCTGAACGACTGGAGCGACACGCTCGGCGAGGAGCGGCGCGTCGGCTTCGTGCACGCCCTCAGCAACAGCGTGGCGCTCTCGCTGTACATCGCGTCGCTCGTCATGCGCATGAAGGGCGACCGCCGCGCGGGCAAGGCGCTCGGGTACGCCGGGCTGGGCATGATGTCGGTCGGCGCCTACCTCGGCGGCCACCTGTCGTTCGCGCAGGGCGTCAACGTCAACCGCCACGCGTGGGAGCACGGCCCGGAGGAGTGGACGCCGGTGCTCGGCGAGCACGAGCTGGCCGAGGGCCAGCACCGCACGGCGGAGGTGGGCGGTGTGGAGATCCTGCTCCACCGCATGGACGGCAAGGTGTACGCCATCGACTCCGTCTGCAGCCACATGGGCGGCCCGCTCGACGAGGGGACGTTCGAGCAGGGCTGCGTCACCTGCCCCTGGCACGGCAGCACGTTCCGGTTCTCGGACGGCGGCATCGTGCGCGGCCCCGCCAGCATGCCGCAGCCCTCCTACGAGACGCGGATCGAGAACGGCCGCATCGAGGTCCGGATGCCTCCGGTGGGCGTCCCGGCCGGTCCGGCCGAGGAGCACGGCACGAAGGCAGGGCGGCGCCGCCAGCCCGCCCACTCCGCCGCCTTCTGACGCTCGGCGGCGGCGTCCGTCAGCGGCGCCCGCCGAACTCCCAGGGGTGGACGTCGACGGCGGCATACGCCTCCGGGGTGAGGACGGTGCGCGCCGCGTCCTCGTCCTCGGCGCGGACGAGCGCCGCCGTCCCGAGCCAGGCGGTGCCGTCGTCGGACAGCAGCGGCCCGTAGGCGACCAGGTCGCCGTCCCGTCCGGGCGGGACGGCGAGGTCGGCGCCCGGCCCGGAGCCGAGTCCGAGCACCAGGAAGCGGTCACCGCCCTCGCGCCCGCCGGGGAAGTCCCACATGGTGCGGCCCAGCAGGTTCCGCCACCGGCGCACCAGCACGTCCCGGTACGCGCCGGCCTGCCAGCCGGGCTCGCCGAACGCGAACGCGCGGGCCTCGGCGGGGCCGGGCAGGTCGACGATGTGGACGCTGCCGGTGGGCGTGTCGCCGTCGTCCGCGAGGGTGGGGCCCCGGGCGATCATCTCCGTCGCGTACCCGTCCATGTAGGACCAGTGGTCCTCCAGCAGTTCCATGCGCAGCGGCAGGGAGCCCGGCCGGTCCCGGTGGTAGACGAAGAATTCCATCGCGCCAGTATCCCGCCCGCCGGAGGGCGGCCTAAGGTGGCCGGATGGCCTTCGAGCAGCGGCTGGAAGAGCACCGGGTGGAGCTGACCGGGTTCTGCTACCGCATGCTCGCCAGTGCCGCCGAGGCGGAGGACGCCGTCCAGGAGACGTTCCTGCGCGCGTGGAAGAACGCCGACCGCTTCGACGAGCGCAGGGCGGGCCTGCGCACCTGGCTGCACCGGATCGCCGCGAACGTCTGCCTCGACATGGCGCGCAGCGTCCAGCGGCGCGCGCAGGCCATGGACCTCGGCCCGGCGGCGGCGCCCGGCGTGTCCCTCGGCGCGCCGCTCGGGCCCGGTGCGTTCGTGCAGCCCGTCCCCGACCGGCTCGTCCTGCCCGGGGAGGGCGACCCCGCCGAGCTCGCCGCCGCCCGCGAGACGATCCGGCTGGCGTTCGTCGCCGCACTGCAAGCCCTGCCGCCGCGGCAGCGGGCGGTGCTCATCCTGCGCGAGGTGCTGTGCTGGTCGGCGGACGAGGTGGCCGGGCTGCTCGGCACCACAGCGGCCGCGGTCAACAGCGCCCTGCAGCGGGCACGCGCCACCATGTCCGAGCGCCGCGCGCCCGGCGGCGGCGTCGACGAAGCTCTCCTCGAACGGTACGTCGAGGCGTTCACCTCCTACGACGTCGACGGCCTGGTCTCGCTGCTGCACGAGGACGCCACCATGTCGATGCCGCCGTTCGCCTGGTGGCTCCGCGGCCGGGACGCGATCCGGGCGGCGCTGGTGGGCGCGGGCGGCGCGTGCGCGGGCGACCGGCTCGTCCGGACGGCGGCGAACGGCTCCCCGGCCTTCGCGCAGTACCGCGACGGGCGGGCCTTCGGCCTGATCGTCCACGACGCCCGGGACGGCCTGCTCGCCGGGATGACGACCTTCCTGGACCCGTCCCTGTTCCCGATGTTCGGCCTGCCGATGACTCCAGAGACGCCGTCCCGTATATGAGGCATGAACGACATCATTGACATGTGGCATGACGAGCGCGGCGCGGGCGACCCGGTGGTGCTCCTGCACGGCGGCCTGACCGACGGGCGCTGCTTCACCGGCAACCTCGACGGCCTGGCCGGCGCGTTCCGGCTCTACCTGCCCGACCGGCGCGGCCACGGCCGCACGCCCGACGCGCCCGGCCCGATCACGATGGACCTGATGGTGCGGGACACCGTCGCCTTCCTGGAGCGGACCGTCGGCGGGCCGTCCCGGCTCGTCGGCTACAGCGCCGGCGGGACGGTCGCGCTCATGGTCGCCATGCGCCGCCCCGACCTGGTCGAGCGGCTCGTACTGATCAGCACGGCCTACGACCTGGACGGGATGATCTACAAGCCGTCCGCGGACGGGGAACCGCCCGCCCCTCTCGTGGACGCCTACGCGGAGGTGTCGCCGGACGGGCGCGACCACTTCCCGGTCGTCCTCCGCAAGATCGCCGACGCCGCCGCGACCGAGCCGCCGCTCGATCCGTCCGAGCTGCGCGCCGTGACCTGCCGGACGCTCGTCCTGGCGGGCGACGACGACCTGGTCACCCTCGACCACACGGTGGCGCTCTACCGGGCCTTCCCCAACGCCGAACTGGCCGTCCTCCCGAACGCCAGCCACCTGCTGCTGATGGAGCATCCCGGCAAGGTGCGCGCCCTCGTCCAGGAGTTCCTGACCGCGGACGCGGCGCCGACCTTCATGCCGATAGCCCGCGCGGTGGTGCCCTGATCGCGGTTGTTCGGCGGACGGTACCCCGGCGCGGTGCCCTGCCGTTAGTGTGCCGCTGTGGCGCGCGAAGCGGGGGATGTCGTCCTCGACCGGTACCGCTTGGTCGAGGTGCTGGGTGAGGGCGGCATGGGCGCCGTCTGGCGCGCGCACGACGAGCGGATGCGCCGGGACGTCGCGCTGAAGCAGCTCAAGCTGCCGCTGAACCTGGAGGCCGGTGTGCGCGAGCAACTGGTCGCGCGCATGGAGCGGGAGGCGCGGTCGGTCGGGAGACTCCACCACCCCGGCGTCATCACCGTCCATGACCAGTTCCATGACGGCGAGGGGCTGCCCTGGATCGTCATGGAGCTGGTCCGGGGCCGCTCGCTCGCCGACGCCATCGCGGTGGACGGCCCGCTGGACGAGGCGGAGGCCGCCCGCGTCGGCGCGCAGATCGCCCAGGCGGTCGCCGTCGCCCATGAGGCGGGGATCGTGCATCGCGACATCAAGCCCGGCAACATCCTGCTGGAGGGCCGGCGGGCGGTGCTCACCGACTTCGGGATCGCGGCCGTCGCGGGCGAGACCACCCTGACCGCCACCGGCGCCCTGGTCGGCACCCCGGCTTACCTGTCGCCCGAGCAGGTCCACGACCGCGAGGCCACGGCCGCGTCCGACATCTGGTCGCTCGGCGCCACCCTGTACGCGGCCGTCGAAGGCCGTCCCGCGTTCACCGGAACGAGCGTCGCGGCGCTGCTCCTGGCCGTCTCCCAGGGCAGGTATGCGCCATTGCGGCGGGCCCGGCGGCTGGCGCCGCTGCTGCACGACATGCTGCGCCTCGACCCCCGGGAACGTCCGACCGCCAAGGCCGTCGCCGAAGCACTCGCCGCGCTGGACACCGCGCCGCCCACCCCGGACGTAGCTGATCCGGTCGTCGCTCCGCCGCTTCCCGAGTTCTCGCGCCGCACCCTCCTGGCGGCCGCGGGCACCGCCGCCGCCATCCTGGCCGTCCCGGTGGGGTACCTCCTCACCCGCGACGACAGATCCGAGAAACCGACGCAGAAGCCCACCGCCTCTGTCGCCGCCTACTCCGGGCATGCCCTCACGGGGCATACGGCCGCGGTGAACGCGGTGGTGTTCAGTCCGGACGGCAAGACCCTGGCCACCGCGAGCCAGGACAAGACGGTGCGGCTCTGGGACGTCGCCACGCGCGCACCCCTCGGGCAGCCGCTCACCGGCCACACGCAGGGCGCCTACTCGCTCGCGTTCAGCCCGGACGGCAAGATCCTGGTCACCGGCGGCGAGGACTCGACGGTGCGGATGTGGGACGTGGCGACGCGCGCTCCCGTCGGCAAGCCCCTCACCGAGCACACCGACATCGTCGGTGCCGTGGCGTTCAGCCAGGACGGCAGGATGTTCGCCACCGGCGGCGGCAACTATGTGGTGCTGTGGGACGCCCGCACCCGCAGACCCATGGATGACTCTCTCGTGCACAGCGGCGTCGTCGGCTCGGTGGTGTTCAGCCCGGACGGCGAGACTCTGGTCACCGCGGCCGCGGCCGCCGGCGACGAGGTGCACTGCTGGGACCTGACCGTCCGGCCCGTCCGCTACCGGCGGCTCAAGGACGACACCGGCGCGGTCGGCGGGCTGGCGTTCAGCCCCGACGGCAAGACCTTCGCCACGGCCGGCCTGACCGGCGACAACGCTCTACGGATGTGGGACTCGGCCACCCGCACGCAGCGCGGCCGTCCCCTCACCGGCCATACGAGCGGGGTCGCCGCGGTCGCGTTCAGCCCGGACGGCAAGCTCCTCGCGAGCGGGAGCATGGACAGGACGGTGCGGCTCTGGGACGTCACCACCCGCAAGCCCGTGGGTCGCCTCACCGGCCATCCGGGCTCGGTCGACGCGGTGACGTTCAGCCCGGACGGCAAGACCCTCGCCACGGCCGGGCTCGGAAGCGCCGTCCGCCTCTGGGACGTGGCCACCGCCCTTCAGCACGCCCCCTCCTGAGCGGACGCCCGCTCCCGACTCGCGCACCCGCCGTCACCTCGTCGCCGTTTGACGAGCGTTATGGCTAACCGCTATCTATTGCCTAGCGGTTAGGGGGTGGCGGATGCAGGACGCGGTGCTGGCGTTGCTGGCGAAGGAGCCGTCGCACGGATACGGCCTGCGCGCGCGCCTGCGGCGTGCCCTCGGGCCGCTGGGCGAGTCGATGAACGCGGGCCAGGTCTACGTGACGCTGGCCCGGCTGGAGAAGGCCGAGCTGGTCGTCAGCGAGGTCACCGAAGGGTTGCCGGACCGCCCGGACCGCAAGGTCTACGCCCTGACCCCGGCCGGGCAACAGCGGGTGGCGGCGTGGCTGTCCGAGGTGAACTGGCCGAAGCCGAACCTGGCGGAGTTCCACCTCAAGCTCGCCGCCGCGGCGGCCGCGCGCCTCGCCGACCCCGTGGAGCTGGTGGACGCGCAGCGCCGCGAACTGCTGCGGCGGCTCGCCGAGGTGCAGCGGGCGGCGCTGGCCGAGCCGGAGGGCTCGACCGCCGGGCTGCTGCTGGAGGGTGTCGCGCTGCGGCTCCAGGCGGACCTGCGCTGGCTGGTGGCCTGCGAGCGGCAGTGGTCGCGGGCCGGGAACGGATCCGAGGACGCATGAGCGAGTTCGCGCTGCAGGTCCGGGACCTGCGCAAGGAGCACGGCCAGGGGCACGGCCTGGTCCGGGCGGTCGACGGAGTCGACCTGGACGTCCCGGCGGGGCAGGTCCTCGCGGTGACGGGCCCGAGCGGCTGCGGGAAGTCGACGCTGCTGCACCTGCTCGGCGGCCTGGAGCGGCCCACCGGCGGGGAGGTCCGGCTGGACGGCCGGCGCATCGACACCCTGAGCGAGCGGGGCCTGGCCCGGATGCGGCGCCGGGCCGTCGGCTTCGTCTTCCAGGCGTTCCACCTGGTGGAGGAGCTGTCGGCGGCGGAGAACGTGGAGCTGCCCGCGCTGCTCGCGGGAAGTTCGCCGCGCGCGGCGCGCCGCCGCGCGGCCCTGCTGCTGGAGCGGGTCGGGCTCGCCGGCCGCGCCCGGCACCTGCCGGGGGAGCTGTCCGGCGGGCAGCGGCAGCGGGTCGCGATCGCCCGCGCCCTGGCGAACGAGCCGCTCGTCCTGCTGGCCGACGAGCCGACCGGGAACCTCGACAGCGCCGCCACCCGCGACGTGCTGCGGCTGTTCGACGGCCTGCGCGCCGCCGGGCAGACCGTCGTGATGGTCACGCATGACGAGCGCGTCGCGGCCACCGCCGACCGGCTGGTCTCGATGCGCGACGGCATGTTCGTGGACGACACCCGCCTCGCGGGCGCCCGGGGGCCCGGCGGTCTCGCCGGGCTGGACGGCCTCGCCGGGCTGGACGGCTGACCGCCATGGGCAGCGTCCTGCTGGTGCTCCGCCTCGTCCTGGCCGACCTGCGCAGGCATCCCGGTCCGGCCGCGATGCTCCTCGTCGCGATCACCGCGGCCACCGCCACGCTGGCGCTGGGCCTGTCGCTGCACGGCGCGACCGACTCGCTCTACCGGCAGACGCGCGAGGCCACGGCCGGGCCGGACATGGTGGCGCTCACCCCCGGAGCCGACCCGTCCCCCTTGACCGGGCTGCTGGACGATCCGCAGGTCGTCGCCCACAGCGGCCCGCACCGCCAGTACTACACGACGCTGGCGGCGCACGGCCTCAGGTCGCGCGCCGTGGTGCTGGGCGCCCCCGCGTCGCCCGGCCCGGTCGACCGCCCGCTGGTGACCTCCGGTACCTGGGTGCGGCCCGGCGGCGTCGTGGTCGAGCGGGGCTTCGCCGCCGCGCTGGGCGTCCGCGCCGGGGACCGCGTCACCGTCGCCGGCCGCTCGCTGCCCGTCGTCGGGACGGCCGTGACCGCGGCGAGCACCGTCTACCCGGGGGCGCAGCTGATCGGGCCGGGCGACGGCCCGGTCGACTACAGCGGCCTGGTGTGGATGGGCGCCGGAGAGGCCCGCGCGCTGGCGGCGGCCGAGCGCCTGGAGGTGACCTCGCTCATCTACCTGAAGCTGCGCGACCCCGCCGCCACCGAAGAGTTCATGGCCGCCCACCACGACCCCGCCGTGCGTCCCTTCACCTGGCAGTTCATGGCCGCGCACGACGCGCGGGTCCTGCGGGACAGCCAGCCCATCCTGGTCATCGGAAGCTGGCTGCTCAGCTTCCTGGCCGTCGCCGGCGTGGCGACGCTCGCCGCGGGACGCGCCGCCGAGCAGACCCGCCGCGTCGGGCTGCTCAAGGCCGTCGGCGCGGCGCCCGGCCTCATCGCCGCCGTCCTGTTCGCCGAGTACCTGGCCGTCGCGCTGGCCGCCGACGCGCTCGGGCTGGGGATCGCGCGGCTGGCCGTGCCGGCGGCGGCGAACCCCACCGCGAGCCTGCTCAGCGCGTCCGCCGGCCCGTCCGCCGACACCGCCTTCTTCACGACGGTCGTCGCGCTCGCCATGGCCGCCCTCACCACCCTCGGCCCGACCCTGCGGGCGCTGCGCACCCCGACCGTCGCCGCGCTGTCCGACACCGCCCGGCGGCCGGTGCGGCGGTCCCGGCTGACCCGCGTGTCGGCACGGCTGCCCACTCCGCTGCTGCTCGGGCTGCGGCTGGTCGCCCGCCGGCCGGGGCGCGCGGTCCTGCACGCGTCCACCATCGCGGTCACCGTGATGGGGATGATCGCCCTGCTGTTCCTCTACGCGCAGCCCGACTTCAGCTACGGGCTCGGCTCGACCGACCTGGCCAACGTGCGGGTCGAGCAGGGACGCCACATGCTCCTGGCCGTCACCATCGGGCTGATCGCGCTCGCCGCCGTCGACACCGTCACCGTCACCTGGACGACCGCGCTCGAAGCCCGTCCGACCATGGCCGTCGCGCGGACGCTCGGCGCCACGCCGGGGCAGGTCACGGCAGGGCTCGCCGCGGCGCAGCTCCTCCCGGCCCTGCCGGGCGCCCTCGCGGGCATCCCCTTCGGCGTGTTCGTGTGCTGGCTCTTCAGCACCGGCGAGACGCCCGTGCCTCCCACCTGGGAGCTGTTCGCCGTCGCGCTCGCGGCGCTCCCCGTCACGGCGGCGCTCACCGCCGTCCCGGCCCGTGTCGCGGCCCGCAGGCCCATCGCCCGTACCCTCAGCACCGAAGCACCCTGACCGGGCGGCACCGGGCCGCCGGGCCCGTCCCCGGAACCGGGCTTGACCTTGACGCCGGTGTCAGGGGATAGCGTCGCGGACGGCCACGGAGGAGGGCGGATGCGGATCGGTGAACTCGCCAGGCGCGCCGGCGTCAGCACCCGCACGCTGCGCTACTACGAGCAGCAGGGGCTGCTGCCCGCGCGGCGGGCGCCCAACGGGTACCGGCTCTACGAGGAGTCCGACGTCCGGCTCGTCACCGAGATCCGGTCGCTGCTCGCGGCCGGGTTCACGCTGGACGACACCCGGCCGTTCGTCGACTGCCTGCGGGCCGGGCACGCCGACGGCGCCTCCTGCCCGGAGTCCGTCGCGGTGTCCCGGCGCAGGCTCGCGGAGATCGACGCCGAGATCCGCGCCCTGATCCGCCTCCGCGCGGACGTGGCCGACCAGCTGACGCGCGCCTGCCCGGGGTGCGCGCTCGCACCGGAGGCGACGAATGATCACACTGACCAGCGAGAACTTCGACGAGCACGTGCGCGGCGCCGGCAAGCCGGTACTGGTCGAATTCTGGGCGGACTGGTGCCCGCCGTGCCGGATGATCGCGCCGATCCTGGCGGAGATCGAGGCCGAGCACGGCGAGCGGCTGACCGTGGCGAAGCTCAACGGTGACGAGAACCCGGACATCGTGTCCCGGTACGGCGTCATGGGCTTCCCCACGCTGAACCTGTACCGGGACGGCGAGGTCGTCCGGCAGATCGTCGGCGCGAAGCCGAAGCGGCAGCTGCTGGCCGCGCTCGACGGCCACATCTGATCACGTGCGCGCGCGGCGCCCCCTATGCTCGTGGCGTCCCACTGCCGTCGGGAGGGCGCCGTGCGCACGCTGCTGAACGTGATCTGGTTGGTGCTGGCGGGCTTCTGGCTGGCGGTGAGCTACGCCATCGCCGGGATCATCTGCTGCATCCTGATCATCACGATCCCGTTCGGGATCGCCTCGTTCCGCATCGCGGCGTTCGCGCTGTGGCCGTTCGGCCGGACGACGGTCCCCAAGCGCGGCGCGGGCGCCGGCTCGATGATCGGCAACGTCATCTGGGTGATCGTCGCCGGGTGGTGGCTGGCGCTCGGCCACCTCGCCACCGGCCTGGTGCTGTGCATCACGATCATCGGCATCCCGTTCGGGATCGCCAACTTCAAGCTGATCCCGATCTCGCTGCTGCCGCTCGGGCACGAGATCGTCCCGTCCCGCGAGGCGCGGGGCGCCTTCTGACGACCCCGCGGCCCCGGTTCAGGACGTCCAGGGGGTGCCGGTCAGGCGCTCGTAGACCTCGATGTAGCGGGCGCGGGTGGCGTCCACGACCTCCTGCGGGATGGCGGGGCCGGGCGGGGTGCGGTCCCAGTCGAGGGTGCTGCTCCAGTCGCGGACGAACTGCTTGTCGAGCGAGTGCTGCGGGCGGCCCGGCTCCCACTGGTCGGCCGGCCAGAACCGGGACGAGTCGGGCGTGAGGACCTCGTCGCCGAGGACGAGGGTGCCGTCGGCGGCGCGCCCGAACTCCAGCTTGGTGTCGGCGATGATGATGCCGCGCTCGGCGGCCAGCGCGGCGCCGCGCCGGTAGATCTCCAGCGTGACGTCCTTGAGGCGGGCGGCGGTGTCCTCGCCGATCTCCCGCACGACGTCGGCGTAGGTGATGAACTCGTCGTGGCCCTCGGTGGCCTTGGTGGTCGGGGTGAAGATCGGCTCGGGGAGGCGGGAGCCGTCGACCAGGCCGTCCGGCAGCGCGATCCCGGAGACGGTGCCGTCCTTCTGGTACTCCTTGAGGCCGAGGCCGGTGAGGTACCCGCGGGCGATCCACTCGACGGGCAGCATGGACAGGCGGCGGCAGCGGATGGCGCGGCCCGCCCACTCGGCCGGGACGTCGGTCGCCGACACCACGTGGTTCGGGATGACGTCGGCGAGCTGCTCGAACCACCACAGCGACAGCTGCGTGAGGATCTTGCCCTTGTCGGGGATCCGGGTGGGCAGGACGACGTCGTAGACGCTCACCCGGTCGGACGCCACCAGGATCAGCTCGTCGCCGTCCGCGTAGACGTCCCTGACCTTCCCCGAGTGGATCAGCTCCATGTCGCTCCTCAGCTAGCGGTCCTGCCCGGTAGGAGTCTGGCACAGCACCGCACGCCGTCCCCACGTGGGCCGATAGGTTCTGAGCAGTCGCGTGGGGGAGGCTCCGGGGTGCGGGCTTTGCGGGCGGTCGTGGGGGCCGCGGTGCTGGTGGCGCTGCTGGGCGCCAGGGGCTGCGAGGCGTCCGAGGGGGACGGCGCGGCTCCTGCGCCGGTGGAGCGGGAGCCGGTCCCGACCGCGACGCCGGTCGTGCGGGATGAGGCGGCCGAATGGGCGAAGTGGGGCCTCAAGCCGCTGCCGCCCGCGCCGCCGCCACCGGAGGAGAAGCCGCTCGAGCTCGGCGGCAAGGGCCCCGTGGAGGTCTTCGACAAGGTCCCGACCGAGCAGCGGGTCGTCTTCATCACGATCGACGACGGGCAGGAGAAGGACCCCCGGTTCGTCCAGATGCTGACGGACCTCCAAGTGCCCGTCACCATGTTCCTCACCGACAACGTCATCCAGGACGACTACGGCTACTTCAAGCCGTTGCAGGCACTGGGGAACCGCGTCCAGAACCACACGCTGACCCATCCCGTCCTGCCGGTCCTGGGGCTGGACGGCCAGAAGCGCGAGATCTGCGGCAACCAGAAGGTCCTGTCCAAGCAGTACGGGACGGAGCCCACTCTCCTCAGGCCGCCCTACGGACGATGGAACTGGGCCACGCAGCAGGCGGCCCGCGAGTGCGGCATCGACGGGATCGTCATGTGGCGGGCGTCCATGCAGATCCACGACATGCAGTACGACGACGCCAACAAGAAGCTGCACCCCGGTGACATCCTGCTGGCCCACTTCCGGGGCCCGGAGCAGCTCAAGGGCGCGACGATGACGGAGATGTTCGCCGCCATGCTGAAGCGCATCGGCAAGCAGGGCTTCGCCGTCGCCCGCCTGGAGGACTACGTCACTCCTCGCTGAAACCCAGGCAAAGAGGGCGAATGCGACGCCGGTCTCCGGGTAGGGCCGCCCTTGTACGGCCGAGAGGGAGTGACCGATGAACGATCGCATACCGGCTGAGGTCGAGCTGGCCTGGGAGGACTTCCACCGGGTCGTCAACATGACCTCCGACGAGCTGCGGACGTGGCTGCTCACGGACGCGTCGGGCGAGGTGGCGTTCCCCGAGCCCGGTTCCGGCCCGGGGGTGAACGAGCTCGGCGCCCGCGTCGTCGACGTCCTGCGCAAGCGGAAGGTCGACCTCACCGAGAGCGACGCGGAGCTGATGCAGGAGGTCGTGGACTTCGTCGAGGACCACCTCGACAACCGTCCGCCCAACGCGGAACGGAACGACGGGTGGCGGCACGAGCTGATGAGCGTGGGGCACGACCCGCTCCGGCCCGAGCCGTCCACCGCATAGGAGGCGTGGACATGCCGAATCCGCAGCAACCCGAGATGCGGCGCTCGCAGCGGACCGCCGTGACCGACGAGCCGGCGCCGGAGGCCACCGACCCGAAGATGACGCGGCGCAAGGGGCACGCGCACGGCACCGACAAGGGGAGTAAGGGCGGCGGCAAGGGCGGCGGGACCCCGCCCGGCCAGCGTCCGCCGCACCCCGACTGAGCGCGCGGCGCGGGCCGCCCCGGAAGTGACCGGGGCGGCCCGCGCGCGTGCGCGGCATGTGGGAAACGGCGAGAGGGTAGGGACAAAAGGTGATCGAGCTATCGCCGGGCCAGGGGTTCGTCCAGATCGGGGAGCTGCTGCTGGCGATGGTGCTGTCGGCCGCCATCGGCCTGGAGCGCGGGCTGCGCAACAAGAGCGCGGGCCTGCGCACGCACACCCTCGTCGGCGTCGGGTCGGCGCTGTTCATGCTGGTCAGCAAGTACGGGTTCGAGGACGTGCCGGGCAACGTGTCGCTCGACCCGTCCCGGGTGGCGGCGCAGATCGTGTCCGGCATCGGGTTCATCGGCGGCGGGCTGATCTTCGTCCGGCGGGACGCGGTGCGCGGGCTGACCACGGCGGCGGTCGTGTGGGTGACGGCGGCGGTCGGCATGGCGGCGGGCGGCGGGCTGCCGATCCTCGCCGTGGCGGTGACCGGCGTCCACTTCCTCGTCGTGTACGGGCTGAGCGCGCTGACGCGGCGGCTGCCGCTGGAGCGGTTCCGCCCGGCGGGGCTCGCCCGGATGCGGCTCGTCTACCGGGACGGGCGCGGCGTCCTGCGGCGGGTGCTGATGGAGTGCACGCAGCGCGGTTTCGTGATCCTGGAGGTCAGCATCGACCGGGAGTACCTGCCCGACGACTCCGACCGGGGCCGGGACGAGCGGCGCGACCGCCGCGACCCGGCCGACCGGTGGCGGCCCGGCAACGCCGTGGTGTCGATCGTGCTGGAGGGCACCGGCTCGATCCCGGACCTCATCGCGCACCTCAGCGAGCTGGACGACGTGGTCGGCGTCACGGTCGGCTCCGACCGCGACGACGACCGGGAGTGATCCGCTAGGGGACGCGCGTCTGCGGGCTGTAGCCGTCGTCCTCGCCGCCGGGGGTCTCCGCCTCGGCGATCGGCGGGTCGGTCGGGCCGGGCGCGTGCTCGCCGGCGAAGTCGGCGTCGTCCTCCTGCGGCGCGCCGGCCTCGGCGCGCCGGTCGGCGAGCGGCTTGTCCTCGTCCCTCTTCTTCTCGGTCATGCGCCCTCCTCTCGTGGTGGTCCGAAGGGAGGCGATACCCAGAGGGCGGAGTTCAACCCTGCGCCCGCACGGTTCAACCCTGCGCCGGTACGACCCGTTCACGGACGAATCCGACAAGGCGGGGGACGTCCTCGCCTTCCAGGACGATGCCGAAGTCGCGGGCGAGCGTCTCGGGCAGCTCCTCCGGGTCGAGCTCGCGGGACTCGGACGCGCCGTCCGGCCGGGTGATGGTCAGCGTCGTCCCGTCCAGCACGTGCAGGGCCTCGGGGGAGAAGCGCTGCGCGAAGGGGCGGGTGGTGAAGGGCGACTTGGGGTTGGCGTAGACGTAGTAGTTCAGGACGTCGAAGTCGATGCGGTACACCTCGTTCAGGGCGAACGTGTGGCGCCGGAGCCAGCCGTTCGCCTCGCGCTGGTACATCTCCCATTCGGCCGTGGCAGGGTCTAGCGCGGTCGTGGTGCGGCCTACGCGGCCGCGCCTGAGGCGGAAGCCCCAGCCGTCCTGGACGGCCTCCGCGCCATCGATGAAGGGGAGCGGTTCCAGCGGCCCCGCGCCGAACCCCACGTCGCACAGCCAGGCGGGCTCGTCGCGCGGCTGGTCCGGGGGACGGACGTCCAGCAGCGCGTGCGTCGGCGGGCGGAGGCGTTCCGCGCCGAGCATGACCCGCCCGGAGAGCGCCGCGACCTCGAACCCGAGCCGCTCCAGCACCGCGGCGAACAGCCGGTTGTGCTCGAAGCAGTAGCCGCCGCGCGGCCGCCCGACCAGCTTCGCCTGGACGGCGTCCAGCGGCATCTCAACGGGCCGCCCGAGCATGATCTCCAGGTTCTCGAACGGGATGGACGTGACGTGCGCCCGGTGCAGCGCCCGCAGCGTCGCCGCGGTCGGAGCCAGGGCACCGTCGTAGCCGACGCGCTTCAAGTAGGCGGGCAGGTCCAGCAGCTCGCCCTGCCATCCGTAACCGAGATCTTCGCTCATGACTCACCTCTCGCCGGTGTCAGGGGTAACACCGCACCCGGCGTGGATCTTTCCCGCGGCGCGGATCCGGCGGGCGATCCGGTCGACGTCGCGGCGCTCGCCGGCGGGCAGCGGCGCGCCGGATTCGGCGCGCAGCGCGGCCGCCTCGGCGAGCAACCCGGCCGCGGCCTCGTGCTCCCCGGCCAGGGAGCGGGCACCGGCGAGCCCTTCCAGCGCGAGGGCGATCGCGCGCGGGTCGCCGACGGCGCGGGCGGCGGCGAGGCCCTCGGTGTGGAGGTCGCGGGCCGCGCGCGCGTCGCCGCGCTCCTCGGCGACGAAGCCGAGCTGGACGTGCACGAACGCGATGCCGGCCGTCCCGCCGATGCCGCGCAGCCAGCCGAGCCGCGCCCGCAGGTGGGCCTCGGCGGCGTCGAGGTCGCCGCTCGCCCGGGCGACGAGCCCGAGCCCGACCTCGGCGAACTCCTCGGCGGACCGCGCGGCGTGCCGCCGCGCGAGGCCGAGGGCCCGCTCGTGCAGGTCGCGGGCGTCGCCGAGGGCGCCGGTGAGCAGCGCGACGCGGCCGAGCCCGGCGAGCCGAAAGGACACCTCGGGCCACATCCGCAGCTCCTCGGCCAGCCGCAGGCCGTCCCGCAGGTGCCGGGCCGCCGCGTCGTAGTCGCCGGTGGTCTCGGCCAGGCGGGCGAGGGCGTCGGCGGCCTCCAGCCGTCCCCACGGGTCGCCGAGCTCTTCGAAGATCGCCATGCTGTCGGCGGCGTCCCGGGCGAGGGCGGGCAGGTCCCCGCGGCCCAGGGCGAACTTGGCCCGGGTCGCGAGCGCGGCGGCCGTGAACCAGCGATCGGCGCGCGCGGAACACGGCCAGGGCACGCTCGACGCGTCGCTCGTTGGCGGCCAGATCTCCGTATGCCCAGTGGACGTGGCTCAGAAGCCACTCCGCCTTGGCCCTGGCCAGCGGGTCCCCGTCGTCCTTCAGCGCCGCTTTGCGCAGTTCCTCGGAGTCGGTGCCCTCGCCGACCAGCAGGGTGAACGCGGCCAGCCACGTCTCGGCCTCCGCCCTCGCCGGTGACGCCTGCGAGTCGGCGGAGAGCGCCTCGGCGAGCGCACGCCGCGCGTCGCCGAACCGTCCGCGCAGGTACCAGTACCAGCCGAGGGCGTTCACCAGACGGAAACCGGTGGCGCCGCGCAGGGCCGCGTCCAGGTTCGCCGCCTCCCGGTCGAGCCGGTCGAGCCAGCGGCCCTGCTCCGGGCCGCGCAGCCGTTCCGCAGACCGCTCGGCCAGGTCGGTGTAGTACGCGACGTGGCGGCGACGGTACTCGTCCTCCTCGCCCGCCTCGCGCAGGCGCTCCAGGCTGTAGGCGGCGACCGACTCCAACAGCCGGTAGCGGCCGTCCTCCGCCCGGACGGCGAGGGACCGGTCGACCAGCCGGGCGAGCACCTCGGCACCGGTGCCGCCGACCGCCTCGGCGGCCTCCAGCGTGCAGCCGCCCGCGTGCACGGCGAGGCGCCGCAGCGCCCGCCGCTCGGGCTCGGGCAGCGGCTCCCAGCTCCAGTCGATCATCGCGCGGAGCGTCCGCTGCCGCGCCGGGCCGCCGTGCCGCCCGCCCGCAAGCAGCCGGAACCGGTCGTCCAGCCGCGCCGCGAGGTCCCGCACCCCCAGCCCGCGGACGCGGGTCGCCGCCAGCTCCAGGGCGAGCGGCAGGCCGTCCAGCCGCCGGCAGATCGCCGCGACCCAGGGCGCGGTGCCGGCGTCGAGCGCGAACCCGGGCGACGCGGCCAACGCGCGCGCGACGAACAGCCGGACGGCCGCGGACTCCAGCAGCGACTCCGGGGCGTTCTCCGGGCCGGGCAGCCCGAGCGGCGGGACGATCTGCAACCGCTCCCCGGGCACGCCCAGCGGCTCCCTGGACGTCGCGAGGATCCGCAGGCCCGGCGCGTCCGCGAGCAGCCGCGCGGCCAGCTCCGCGACCGGGTCGAGCAGGTGCTCGCAGTTGTCCAGGACGAGCAGTGCCCGCCGCCCGCGCAGCGCGTCGGCGAGCGGCCGCTCCGGGGACTCGTCGCGCAGGCCCAGCACGCGGGCGACCTGCCCGGCCACGTCGCCCGCCCCGGCCACATCGCCCGCCCCGGTCGCGTCGCCCGTTGCGGTGACAGGGCCGGTAGAAGCCAGCTCCACCGTCCACACGCCGTCGGGGTGGTCGGCGAGCGACCGCGCGGCCGTCTCCAGCGCGAGCCGGGTCTTGCCGACACCGCCGGGGCCCGTCAACGTCACCAGGCGGTGCTCGGCGAGCAGCTCGCGGGCGTGGCGGACATCGTCGTCGCGCCCGATGATTTCGCCGAGCGGTGCGGGCGGCGCGGGGGCCGGGCTCCGCGACGGGGCGGCCTCGGTTTCGAGCATCGACTGGTAGAGCGCGGCCAGTTCGGGGCTCGGATCGACGCCCAGCTCGTCGGCCAGGCGCGCGCGCAGATCGTGGTAGCCCGCGAGCGCCTCTGCTTGCCGTCCGGCCCGGTGCAGCGCGCGCAGGTGCGCGGCGCGCAGCCGTTCGCGCAGCGGATGCAGGGCCACGGCCTCGGCGAGCTCGGCCGCGACCGCGGCGTGCTCGCCCAGTTCGAGCCGCGCCTCGGCGAGGGCCTCCAGCGCGGTGAGGCGGCCCTCCTCCAGCGCGGTGACGGACGTCCGGGCGAACGCGGCGTCGGCGAAGTCGGCGTAGGCGGGGCCGCGCCACAGCGCCAGAGCGTCACCGAGGCGCCGCTTGCGGGTGAGCGGATCGGCGGCCGGGCGGGCGCTGAGCGCGGCGAACCGGCCGGCGTCCACCGCGTCCGGGGCGACGTCGAGCGCGTACCCGGGCGGACGCAGCGCGACCAGCCTCCGCGCGCCCGGCTCGGCGCCGTCCAGCACCTTCCGCAGTTGGGAGACGCGGGCCTGGAGCGTCCCGGACGGGTTGCGCGGCGGCGCGTCGCCCCACAGCGCGTCGATGAGCCGGTCGACAGAAACGGGACGCCCGGGATCGGTGAGCAGGACGGCGAGGAGCGTGCGGACCTTCGCCTCCGGGACGTGGACGGGCGTCCCGTCGTCCGTCCACACCGCGAGCGGTCCCAGCACCCCGAAACGCACGGCGCCAGCGTAGCCACCACTACGGACGGACCCGCAGCCGTTCCGTAGCCGCCAAGACGAGGGTGAGGGCCACGCACTGCGAAGCACACCATCAGGAGGAATCCATGAAGTCTCCAGTGACGGTCATCGGCCTCGGCCCCATGGGCTCGACGATGGCCAGGACGTTCCTTGGGAACGGCCACCCGACCACGCTCTGGAACCGGACCGCGTCCAAGGCGGCGCCACTGGTCGAGGCAGGCGCGACCCTGGCCCCGACGGCAGCCGAGGCGGTCGCGGCGTCCGAACTCGTAGTCGTCAGCCAGACCGACTACCAGGCGATGTACGACTCGCTGGACGGCGTCGACCTCAAGGGGCGCGTCGTCGTCAACCTCAGTTCCGGCAGCCCGGACGAACTGCGCCGCGCAAGCGAATGGACGTCCGCGCAGGGCGGCGTCCTGGTGACCGGCGGCATCATGGTGCCTCCGCCGGGCATCGGACAGCCGGGTTCGTACGTCTTCTACAGCGGCCCAGAGGAGGAGCTGGACCGCCACAAGGAGACCCTCGCCGAGCTGGGGGACGTCACGTTCGTCGGCGCCGACCCCGGGCTGGCGATGCTGTACTACCAGTCCCAGTTGTTCCTGTTCTGGTCGACGCTGACCGCCTACATGCACGCCATCGCTCTGCTGGAGACCGCAGGCGTGTCGGCCCGGCAGTTCGCGCCGTTCGCCGCCACGACCCTGCGCGAGCTGGCCGCGGACGGCCCGATGGGCTTCCTGAAGATCCTCGCCGAGGAGATCGACTCCGGCGCCCACCCGGGCGAGGCGAACAGCCTCCGCATGCAGGCGGTCGGCGCGGACCACGTCGTCGAGGCGGCGCGGGAGGCCGGGATCGACACCGCGTGGCCGCTCGCGCTCCGGGACCTGTTCTGGCGCGCCGTGGACGCCGGCCACGGCGCGGACGGCCTCTCCGCGGTCGTCACCGCGATCCGGCGCCGTCCCTGACGGGCGGTGGGCGCGGAACGGGGCGGGCGGCGCGCACGGTCGCCTTCGGTGGTCGGTGCGGCCGTCCCGGCGCGTGCGGCTGATCAGGCTGAACGCGGGGCGGGGGCGGGACCGTACTGCGGGTGACGGGCGACTTTCCGGACGTGAAGGGAGTTGCCGCGGTGGGCGTCGAGGACGTGTCACATGCCGCCCTGGCCGGTCCGCCGGCCCATGGCCATGGTTCCGCCGGTCCCGGCGGGACCGGAGCCGGGGCGGGGGCCGGTGCACGGCTGATCGGCGCGGTCACGCTGCCGGGGGTGCGGCGGTCGGTCGGGGCCGCGCGGAACTTCGTCCGGGACGCGGCGGACGGCCTGCCCGCGGTCGACGACCTGGTGCTGGTGGTGAGCGAGCTTGTCGCGAACGCGATCACGCACACGGCGTCGGGGCTGGCGGGAGGGCAGGTGACGGTCGTCCTCACGGCGGGCGGCGGCCTGGTCCGGCTGGAGGTCGCCGACGACGGCGCCGGGGGCGACCGGCCGCACGTGCGGGACTCGGCGCCACGCGTACGGGACGAGGCCGAGACGGGGCGCGGGATGCGGATCGTGGCGGCGCTGTCGGCGCGGTGGGGGTTCCGCGCGGACGGGCCGCGGACGGTGGTGTGGGCGGAGTTCCCCGCTCCCGGTCCGGCCGCGCGGGGCCGGACCGGGAGCGGGGCATGAGGGGCCGCGCGGGGGCGCGGAGGCGCGGGGTGCGCCCCCGGCCGGTGCCTCCGGTCAGCGGCCCCGGTTGAGCTGCCGGGTGGGCAGCCGCCGGGCGTTGCGGCGGTTGTTCGCGAGCTTGGCCGACCGGAAATCGGCGTTCTTTCGCTTGCCCTTCTTCTGGAACTTGGCGAAGGGGTCGCTTTCGGGGTTGTTAATGGCACGCATGAATACAGCACCTCCGGGCGGGCGTGAATTCGGCCGTGAAAGGGCCGACGATGGGAAAAGGGAAGCGCACGGCGGCACCGCAGGTCAGCGGACCCGCGGATGCGAGGGAAGTGCGCTACGGAAGGAGTGGGAGCGGGGCCTGGGCTACGGCGACGGGCAGTGCTGGGGCGCAGTGCCGGACGGACTGCCGGTTCGCGGTGCCGGGGCGGCTCGACCGAAGGGGTATCAAAGCTCCATGCGGAATAGTTAGCCACAGATTCGGCACGGTGTCAATCACGAATTCCGTCCGATCGCGACCCGACCGGAAACGCGGCCGTGAACCTGGAAGGCGCTGAACGGAGATACACCGCCGGGAGGCGTCATGAAGCTGCTGGCTTGGCTCTCCGTCGCGGTGGCGGCGGTGATGGTGACGGGCAGCCTGTCCGCGTACGGGTACTACTGGAAGCTGCAGAACGCCGTCCAGCACGAGGACATGGACGAGCGGCTCGGCGGCGACCGGCCGAAGAAGCTGAACAGCGCCCGCAACATCATGGTGATGGGGTCCGACACGCGGAAGGGCGAGAACGCCAAGTACGGGCGGAGCCTGCGGAACAAGCCGCCCGCGTCCGACACGATGCTGCTGCTGCACCTGTCGCCGGGCGGAAAACAGGCGCTGGCCGTCAGCTTCCCGCGCGACCTGATGGTGCCCATCCCGGCGTGCACCCGCAAGGACGGGACGAAGGCGCCGGGCAAGAGCGTCGCCATGCTGAACGAGGCGATGGCCCACGCGGGGCCCACCTGCACGGTGAAGACCATCGAGCAGCTCACGAGGATCCACATCGACCACTTCGTGCAGGTCGACTTCGCCGGGTTCAAGCGGATCGCCACCGCGGTCGGCGGCGTCCCCGTGTGCGTCTTGGGCGACGTCCACGACAAGGACTCCGGGCTCCACCTCACCAAGGGCGAGCACAGGCTGAAGGGCGAGCAGGCCCTCGCGTACGTCCGCAGCCGCAAGGGGTTCGGCGACAAGAGCGACACCGCGCGCATCAAGCGGCAGCAGCACTTCTTCGGCGCGCTGGCCAAGGAGGCGATGAGCGGGGGCGTCCTCACCGATCCGGGGCGGCTGAACGAGCTGCTCAGCGCCACGGCGGAGTCCCTGACGACGGACCGGGGGCTGACCGCCGCGGAGATGCTGAAGATCGCGCAGGGCATGCGCGAGCTGAGCGCCGGGAAGCTCCGCTTCGTGACCGTGCCGTCGGGCGCGTACCCGCTGGACAGGAACCGCGTGGCGCTGTCCCGTCCGGCGGCCGACGAGTTCTTCGCGGCGATCCGCAACGACAAGGTCGTCCCTGAGCAGAACGCGTCGAAGGGGCCGGCGCCGAGCGCGCCGCCGGGGAAGGTGCGGGTCTACAACGCGTCGGGCGTGGAGGGACGCGCCGCCCAGGTCGCGGCGCAGCTCCGGGACGGGGGCTGGCAGGTGACCGGGGTCGGCAACCTGTCCACCGGAACGCAGGCGACCTACGTCCGGTACGGGACGGGCGCTGAGCCGCAGGCGCGCGCGCTCGCCGCACTCGTACCCGGCGCCAAGGTCGCGCCGCGCGCGAAGACGCCGGCCGGTGCCGTCGACCTGGTCATCGGGACGGGCTTCACCGAGATCCGGACGTCCGGCGGTATCCCCGTCCAGCGCGGGGAGAGCCGGGCCAGCGACACCGTGTGCGAGAAGGTCACGTGAGCCGCATGGCGTGATCTGTGGGATACCCGTCGTTGACGCCATGAGCTGCGCGAATCCACCCTGGAGGCATGCGCGTCGCGTTCGTGGTCTATGACGGGTTCCAGGTCCTCGACCTGGCCGGTCCGCATGAGGTGTTCGAGCGGACTGGCCGGTACGAATGCCTGGTCGCCGCGCCGCGGCCGGGGCAGGTGCGGGCGTCCGGTGGGCTGCCCGTGTACGCGGGCCTCGGCATCGGGGACCTGGCCCCGGAGAGCGTCGACACGCTCGTCGTGGCGGGCGGCAGGGGAGTCGACCGGGCACGGCTGGACGCGGCACTCGTGCGGCGGGTCGCGGACCTCGCCGCCACCGCGCGGCGGGTGGCGTCGGTGTGCACCGGGGCGCTGCTGCTCGCCGAGGCGGGCGTGCTGGACGGCCGCCGCGTCACCACGCACTGGAGCCGCGAGCACCAGCTCAGGACGGAGTATCCGCGGCTCGACGTCGACTGCGACCCGATCTTCATCCGGGACGGCAACGTCTGGACGTCCGCCGGCGTCACGGCCGGGATGGACCTGGCCCTCGCGCTGGTGGAGGACGACCTCGGCCGGGACGCCGCGCACGCGGTGGCGCGGGAGCTGGTGCTGTTCCTGCGGCGGCCGGGCAGCCAGTCGCAGTTCAGCGTCCCGCTGTGGTCGGCGCAGCCCGCGACGGACCCGATCCGGGCGGCGGTGTCGTCCGTGCAGGCCGATCCGGGCGCCCGGCACACGATCGCCGACCTGGCCGAGCGGTCGGGTCTCAGCGTGCGGCATCTGCAGCGCAGGTTCACCGCCGAAATGGGCGTGCCGCCCGCCGCGTACGTGGAGCGGGTCCGGATCGAGGCGGCGCAGCGGGCGCTCGTGGAGGGCGACGAGCCCGTGGAGGCGCTGGCCCGGCGGCTCGGGTTCGGGACGGGCGAGACGCTGCGCAGGGCGTTCCACCGGCATGCCGGTGTCGCGCCGTCCGACTACAGGGACCGGTTCAGAGGGACGAGGGAGTACGCATGACCACGTACGGGCTGCTGGTGTTCGAGGACGCGGAGGAACTCGACTTCGCGGGGCCATGGGAGGTGTTCACGGCGTCGGCGATGCTGCGCGACCAAGGCGATGAGGCGTTCCTCATCGCCGAGCGGACGGATCCCGTCCGCTGCGCCAAGGGAATGAGGGTCGTGCCAGACCGCACCCTGGAAGACCACCCGAAGCTGGACGTCCTCCTCGTCCCCGGTGGACGCGGCGCACGGGAGACGCAGCTGCACAACACGGCGGTGACGGGCTGGATAGCGAAGACCGCCGAACAGGCCGACTGGGTGGCGAGCGTCTGCACCGGCGCGTTCCTGCTGCACGCGGCGGGCCCGGCCAAGGGGCGAAGGGTCGCGACCCACTGGTCGAGTGAGGACACGCTGGAAGCGCAGGGGGACGTGACCGTCGTCCGCGACGCCCGCTACGTCGTGGACGGGAACCTCGTCACCAGCCAGGGGGTCTCCGCGGGCATCGACATGGCGCTGTGGCTGATCGGACGCATCCACGGCCGCGACCACGCGCGCGCGGTGCGCCGGTACATCCAGTACGAGCCCGCGCCGCCGTACCTGGCCGACGAACCCGGCTGATCGGAACGAACATTCGGTGATGATCTTCGCTTATGGGCATAATCACCGAAATGGCGATGTCGCTACCGGTGCGGTTCCGCAGCGAGGGCGGGCGGGTCGCGGTGGAGACCGATCCGCTGCATGCCCCGCTGCGCGACTTTCTGATCAACGATCTGGGCGAGGACGTGTCCGCGATCGCCCGGACCCAGCACCGGCTGGGCGGTGATCCGTCCGCGCCCTGGCAGGAGCAGTACCGCTACCACCGCCTCGACTTCGACGGCGCGATGGTCCACGTGCGGGACGTCGGCGGATGGGCGTCCTGCGACCTCGACCCGGCCGTCCTGCGGCAGTGCCTGGAGGAGTACCTCCAGCAGATCGGCTCGCTGCGGAGCAGGCGGAGCCTCGAACGGGTCCTCGGCGAGCCCCGCAACGGCGAACCCGTGGCGAGTTCCCTGGCCCTGGGTTCGGTGTCCCACCGGACGCAGGGCTGGGGGCTCATCCAGTCGCCGCGCGCGATGCTGGAGGACATGGCCGGGCTGACCCCGCACCCGGACGCCTGCCTCCCGCACGGCGTCCTGGAGACGGCCTCAGGCCCGTGCTGGGCCGACCTGGCCGTCCTGGACGAGGCGGGCACGCGGCTGCGCGGCGGCACGAAGACCTTCATGCCGCGCGGCATCGACCCGGAGCGGCTCTTGGCGGAACTGGG
This sequence comes from Actinomadura meyerae, assembly GCF_900188445.1. Classification (GTDB taxonomy): domain Bacteria; phylum Actinomycetota; class Actinomycetes; order Streptosporangiales; family Streptosporangiaceae; genus Spirillospora; species Spirillospora meyerae. The sequence goes on along the minus strand of NZ_FZOR01000005.1, from coordinate 248,720 downwards.
CAACACACTCACCCAGGCCCGTTTCGTCCACGCGATCCCGGGGGCGTGGGAGGGCGTCATCGCCGGTGTCCCCGTGCACGGCTATGTCGACCCTGATGCCGTCCTACGCCTCCCCTGCCAGCCGATCGAGATCGAGGGCGTCGTCCGGCACGTGCGGGTGTTCTTCCCGGAGCTGGCCGACTCCGGGGTCGACCTCCAGGGGGCCGCGTCCACTGCGAGCACGTTCACGCAGACCATCCATGGGCCGCGCCATGTCCTGACCGCGTTCTTGCTCCACGACGTGCAGAGCCACCGCCACCATCTGGAGGTCGTGCGTGCGGCGCGTCCCGGCTGGGAGCACACGGGGAACGCGTGCCATCTGCGGGTCGACGTCCAGACCGTCCGGTTGGAGCATCTGTGGCTGCCGGGCCACGCGTGCGAGATGCCGACGGGCGAGTTCGCCGGCGTCCTCTACGAGTACGAGCGCCACCTGACCCCGTAGCGCTGCGATCATTCTTCTGGAGCAGGGAACCGGGAAGGGCGCGCATGGCTGTGATGGGACGACTCGTAGACCGCCTCTTCGGGCTTCCGGACGTCCCTTCACCGGACGTGCGTATGGCCCGTGACCTGCGCGTCCCCATGCCGGACGGGGTCGAACTCGTCGCCGACCTGTACCGTCCGCGCGGGGCGGGGCCGATGCCCGCCGTCCTGATCCGCACCCCCTACGGCAAGCGGCAGGCGGTGATGCGCCTGTACGCCGGGGTCCTCGCAAGGCGGGGCTTCCAGGTCGTCATCCAGAACGTGCGCGGCATCCTCGGTTCGGGCGGTGAGTTCCACGCCTTCCACACCGAGAAGGAGGACGGCCTTGCCACGCTCAAGTGGCTCCGTGACCAGCCGTGGTGCGACGGCAAGGTGGCCATGGTGGGCGCGAGCTACCTCGGCTTCACCGAGTGGGCCATCGCGCCCTACGCGGACCCGCCGCTGGCGGCGATGGGGCTCGGGATCACCGCGTCCGAGTTCGTCAGTTCGTTCTATCCGGGCGGTGCGCTCGCGCTGCACAACACGCTCGTCTGGTCGTCGTTGATGGGCACGCAGGACGAGAAGGGGAGCCCGCTCCAGAAACCGCTGCACGACAGGCGCGTCCGGCAGGCGATGCGTCACCTCCCTGTAGGGGAGGCGGACACGGCCGCCATCGGACGACCCGAATCGTTCCTGCGCGAAGTCACCGCCCATGCCGAGCCGGGCGACACGTTCTGGCAGGAGACCGACCACAGCGCCGCCGTCCCCGGCACCGCCACCCCGACCACGATGGTGACGGGCTGGTGGGACCTCTTCCTGCGCGGCCAGCTCCGCGACTTCACCGCCCTCCAGGAGGCCGGACGGCAGGTGCGCATCACCATCGGCCCCTGGGGACACGACACCAAAGCCCTCCGCGCGATGGTCGCCGACCAGGTGTCCTGGCTGAACGCACACCTGCACGGCGACAAGGCCCAGTTGCGCAGGGCGCCGGTAAGGCTCCACCTGCAAAAGGCCGACCGGTGGCTGGACTTCGACGAATGGCCGCCGCCCGAGACCAAGCCCACGCCGCTCTACTTCGCCCGCAACCTGGTCTGGGACGGCCCACCGGACAACGACCCCGTCACGTTCACCTACGACCCCATCGACCCCACCCCGACCGTCGGCGGGCCGCTCCTGTCACCCGGCAAGGGCGGGCAGCGCGACAACACGCGCATCGAGCAGCGCGGCGACGTGGCCGTCCTGACGAGCGCGCCTTTGGACCTCGACCTCGACGTCATCGGCCCGGTCTCGGCGACGATCCACGTCCGGACGAGCACCGGCCATGGCGACCTGTTCATCCGCCTCTGCGATGTCGACCGCGACGGCACGTCCCGCAACGTCACCGACGGCATCCTCCGCATCAGGGACGAGGGCGTCGTCCGGGCAGAGATCGAGATGCATCCGACCGCGTACCGTTTCCTGCGCGGGCACCGGCTGCGCGTCATGCTCGCGGGCGGCGCGTTCCCCCGCTTCGCGCGCAACCACGGCACCGGTGAGCCCGCCGGCCGGGCCGTCGCGTCGCGCCGCACCCGCTTCGAGATCCTGCGCGACGTAAACCACCCGTCCGCGATCCATCTCCCCGTATGGCGCGGCTAGCCTGCGCTCAGTTTTCGGTGTGCTCCGCGCGGAGGGCCTCGAACTCCTTGAGGACCTTCTTGCGGGACCTGGCCGACAGCCGGTCGATGTAGAGCTTGCCCTCAAGATGGTCTGTCTCGTGCTGAAGGCAGCGGGCGAGCAGACCCGTACCCTCAACCGTGATGGGCTCGCCCCTGACGTCGAAGCCGTGCACGGTCGCGTGGTCAGGGCGGGCCAGGCGCGCGTGTGGGCCCGGTACGGAGAGGCATCCTTCCTCGTCGTCGTCCAGCCGCCGGTCGCTCAGCGCGGGCAGCTCCAGGACGGGGTTCACCACGGCCCCCTTGCGGCGCTCGCCGTCCGCGTCAGGGCAGTCGTAGACGAAGACGCGCAGGTCAACGCCGATCTGGTTCGCGGCCAGGCCGACACCTTCCGCCTCGTACATGCTGGCGAACATGTCGTCGGTCAGTTCCCGCAGCGCCTCGTCGAACTCCTCGACCGGCCGGCACGCCTGATGCAGGACGGGCGTCCCCACCAGCGTGATCGGCCGCACGCGTCCCGCCATCGTCTCGCGCCTCCCCAGCCGGCCGGACCGATCTCCGCGTAGCCCGGTCCCGCGTCCGCAACGGTCTCCGGAGGACAAGCCTACGCAGACGCGATCACACAGTGCGTACACCCGGCGCGCACAGCGCGTTCCCCACCGCCGCGCCCACAGGTGGATGCAGAGCGTATTCCGCTAGTCGCACACAGTCGCCCGCTTGTCGACGCGGCGGGCCGAACCCTCGATCCGGCCGGGGCTTCCTCGCTACGTTCTTCCCGTCCGCCACCGGCCGCTGCGAGCCGCTTCGGGGGGAGCGGCCGGTCCTGTGAGAGCACCCGGGGCCGGCACGGCGGAACGGGGGGAGAGGGGTCACTTCGGGGGGAGTGGCCCCTCCTCCCGTTTGTCAGTTCGCGACAAGAGCGCCGGTGAGAACGCGTCGCCGCCTCAGCAGTCAAGACGCACCGGGCGTCCCACAATTCAGGCAACCGCGGAACCCCCCGTCCGCGGTTCGGCTACTGAAAGGTACGCCCGATGACCAGGCATCTGACGCGTGCGTTCAGAGTGCTCCCCGCGGCCGCCGTGCTGGCCGCGAGTGCCGCCCTCGCGCCCGCCGCCGTCGCCGCTCCCACCGCTCCCGGCCCCGCCACCCGTCCCGCCGCCGTCCGGCTCGCCGCCGGCCCGTACGAGCGCGGTCCCGCGCCGACCGAGGCCAGCATCACCGCCGAGCGGGGCCCGTTCGCCATCGAGAAGATCGACGTCCCGGCCGGCAGCGGCACCGGCTTCAACCGGGGCACGATCTACGCGCCGACCGACCGCGGCCAGGGCACTTTCGGCGCCATCGCCGTCTCGCCCGGGTTCGTCTCCCCGCAGGCCCTCATCGACTGGTACGGGCCGCGCCTCGCCTCCCAGGGCTTCGTCGTCATGACGCTGGAGACCAACAGCCTCTTCGACGTGCCCGCCGCCCGCGGCGACCAGCTCCTCGCCGCGCTCGACTACCTGACCGGCGAGAGCGCGGCCAAGGACCGCATCGACGCCTCCCGCCTCGCCGTCATGGGCCACTCCATGGGCGGCGGCGGGACGCTGGAGGCCGTGCGGAAGCGGACCTCGCTCAAGGCCGCCGTCCCGCTCGCGCCCTGGGACCCCGGATACGACGGGAAGGCCGTCCGGACCCCGACAATGGTCATGGGCGCGGACAACGACTTCATCGCCCCGGCCGGCACGATGGCCCACGCCTACTACACCGGCCTCACCGGCGTCCCGGAGAAGGCGTACCTCGAACTGCGGAACGCCGGGCACATGGCCTTCAACTCGCCCAACGCCACCATCGCGAAGTACGCGATCGCCTGGATGAAGCGGTTCGTCGACGAGGACGCCCGCTACGAGCAGTTCCTCTGCCCCGAGCCCGAACCGGGCACGAGCATCGCCGACTACGAGGGCACCTGCCCGACCGGCTGACACGTCTCACCCGCCACCGGGGGACAGGCGCCGGTCCCCCGGGGCGAGCCGGACGAGATGGTGCAGCAGCAGGAGCAGCTCGATGCGCCGGTCGGGGTCGAGCATCACCCCGCCGAGCGTCTCCTCCAGCCGCCGGATCCGGTACCGGACGGTCTGCTCGTGCACCATCAGCCGCTCCGCCGCCGCCACCGCGTTGTCCCGGCACTCCATGTAGGTGAGCAGCGTGCGTGACAGCGCGTCCCTGCGGTGCGGCGGCAGCTTCATCAGCGGCGCGAGCCGGGCGTCGAGCGCCAGGTCGACCAGCTCCTCGCTCTGCGCCGCGACCAGGCTCGGCAGGTGGTTTACGCAGCGCAGCGGCTCCTTGCCCGGCAGGACGCCCCGCTCCACCAGCGCGAGCCCCCGCCGCGCCCAGCGCAGCGACACCGCCGCCCTGGCCGGCGCGACGGCCGGACCGATCGCCGCGGCCCGCGTCCCCTTGAGCGCGGCCATCATCCGGTCGCGGCCGGGGCCGTCAGGGTCCGGGCAGACCAGGTACGGCTCGGGCGTGTCCCAGTCGGTGAGGAACACGGGCGGCAGCACCGGGACGGCACCGCCGTCCGGGCGGACGGCGACCGCGGCGAGCGTGCGCGGCACCGGCCAGCCCGCCGACCGCGCCACCTCCTCGATCGCCTCCGCGCTGGCCGGCGGGTCCATCACCAGCAGGTCGCGCAGCCGCCGCCGGAACCGCTCCCGCTCGCCCGCGAGCTCGCCCTGCGCCCGCGCGTAGCCCTGCCCGGCCGCGCCCGCGATGCGCTCCAGGAACACGAACAGCGACTCGGTGATCTGGCCGAGGGTGTCCAGCGACCAGCCGAGCCGCCGCGCGTCCTTGATGAACCGGCGGCACGCGACCTGCCCGCTCACCCGGATCGCGGTCTGCAGCCCGTCCAGGCCGCGGCCCTTGCGCGCCTCGTACGCGCCGATCTCCTCGAAGATGCCGGTGACCTTCTCCCAGTCCATGCCGGGCCGGCCGATGGCGCCGACGAACTGCCGGACGGTCTCCTCCACGGCCCACCGCATCCGCCGCCCGTAGCGGCTGTCCGGCGGGCGCGCGTACTCCGGGACGAGCCCCTGGATCTCCTCCACCATCTCCGCCGCCGCGGCCTTCAGGTAGGGCAGCATCGGGTCCGCGACCTCCGCCGGGACCGCGGCGAGCGGGAAGTCCGCGGCGGTGGGCCTCCTCCTCCGGCTCATGGCCACAGGGTCGGCCGTGGCGACCGTCCGGCGATAGGCGGGCACGGAAAGTTTCGGCGGCCCCCTCTTGTCACTCGGCTGACAGTCGCGGACGCGCCGCCCGGCGTGTCGCGCGCCGCGCGGGCCCGGCCTCCCCGGCGCCCGTCCGAAGATCGGCGGCACGCCAAAGAATCTTCCCGCGGCGGACCCGCGGCGGCCGGACCGGAATTCTTCGCAAAGCTATTCCCTGGACGGGCAAAACCGCCGGGATTACCTCCCAATAGGGCGGAGATCGGTATCGCGTACCGGACGTTTCCGGCGAATTGCCATTGGCTGGTCATTCGTCCCGCGCCGCGGAAACTTGACCCTGCGGAAGTCGACTTCCGGAGCCCGCTGCGAAATGGTCTCCCCCATGCATTCACGTATTCGTGCGGCCGCCGGGGCGTCCGGGCCCACCGGCTGGCTGCTGGCCTTTCTCGGCGCCCGCGAGCAGTCGCTGCGCACCCACACCGGACTCGCCGCCGGACCGGCGGAATGGCTGCTGGTCTTCCTGGAGGTCGAGCGGACCGAGCTGGCGGCCCGGCAGCGTCCCGCCGCCGTGCTGCCCCGCCGCGACCGGCGCGAGGACTCCCCCTTCGGCCGGCTGACCGCCCGCAGCGCGTAGAGGACGGACATGACCATCGAGATGCTCTTCGCCGCCCTGATCGGCGGCGCCATCGGCCTGGCCGAGCTGGTCGCGCGCTACCGCGACAAGCCCGTCTCCGCCGCCCTGTCGCCGGGCGGGCTGCTGTTCGTCTTCGTCAACGCCAGCGCGTCCATCGTCGCGCTGATCGCGATCACCGCCGCCGATTGGACGTTCGGGCTGCCGGAGACCACGCCCCCGGCCAGCCTGATGGTCATCCGGGTGATCGCGTCCGGGCTCGGGTCGGCGGCCGTGCTGCGGATGTCGTTCGCCCCCGCGCAGAGCCGCGCCGCCGGCACCGGCCCCATCTCCCTCCTCAACGGCGTCCTCCGGCTCACCGACGGCGAGCTGGAGCGCAAGCGGGCGCTCAGCAGGCTGTCGCACAACGACCTGGCGGGGCTGTCGTTCGAGCGCGACCACGCCGCCCTCGCGGAGCTGTGCTGCCACCTGATGCGCGAGTTCGACCTGGCCGAGGCGCAGCGGCTCGGCGGCCTCGCCGCCGAGCTGAGCAGCCGCGACGACCTCACCGACGCCGACAAGCTGGACTGCTGGGGCCTGGAGCTGACCCGGCTGGTCGGCGAGCGCGCCCTCCGGCAGGCCGCGCGGCGGCTGCGCGACCGCCCCCGCGACGAGCCCCGGCCCGCCGCGGCGGAGGAGCGCGCCCCGGCGCACGACACCGACCACCTCGTGGAGACCGTGCCGCCGCCGCGGCCGCCCGTCGCCAAGACCTCCCGGCTCGCCGCGAGCACGGGCGGCCGGACGGAGCGCAAGTCGTTCAGCGACGTCTGACACCCCGGGAGATACCGGTGCGCCCCGCCGCGGGCGCACCGGTATTTTTCGCGGAAAGGGCGCCCTTTTTCGGGCCGCGCCATTCTGGCCGGACGCTCCGTACCGGCCGGAGAAGCTATTTGGTCCGCAGGGGGCCCGGGACGGGATCGCCGTCGTCCCGCTGCTCCTCCAGCGTCGCCGCGATGCGGTGCAGCGCCTCCGCCAGCGAGACGAGCGCCTGCACCTGGGCGGCCGCCATGAGATTCCCCGGAGAGGGATCGGCGGCCTGCGCCTCCGCGGCCGCGTCGCACGCCTGCTGGCTCCACCAATGCACGCGGCGATCCTATTCGACGCGGCGAATGCGGCACCCGCCGCCGCGCCGCGCCATTACCGACAGCGGAATGGAAAGGGCAGGAACATGAACTCAGCACCCCGCGCGGCGCCGGGCGCCGCCGACCGGAGACCGCCGCGCTGGGCCGGGAAACCGGTCTCCCGGCTGACCACCGGCGAACTCGCCGAGGCCCTCGCGTACCTGGAGCGGCACCGCCCCGACGACGACGTCCTCGGCCGCGCCCTCGCCGGCGAGTTCGCCCGCCGCACCGCCGCCGCCGAGTTCGCCCGCCGCGCCACCGACCGCGCCCGTTCCGAGGCCCCGGACGCGCCGCGCGGCACCGCCCAGTGACATCCCCCCTCACCCGGCGCGCGCCGACTCCACGCCCCCTCGCCGACGGCGTCCTGCCCGGCACCGACAGGATCCGCGCATCACGGCGGGGGGCGGGGTATAGGACGGGGTTGAGGAGGTCGTGATGGCAGGGAAGGTCAGGGTGCGCAGGGTGTACGACCCGGCATCGTCCGAGGACGGCAAGCGGATCCTGGTAGACCGCGTGTGGCCGCGCGGGCTGTCGAAGGACAAGGCCCGCCTGGACGAGTGGGAGAAGGACGTCGCTCCCTCGACCGAGCTGCGCAAGTGGTACGGCCACGACATGGACAAGTTCGAGGAGTTCGCCGCCCGCTACGACGCCGAGCTGCGCGACCCCGACCGCGCGGCCGCCCTCGACCGGCTCCGCGCCCTCGCCGACCGCGGCACCATCACCCTGCTCACCGCGACGAAGGACCTCGACCACAGCCAGGCCGCCGTCCTCGCCACCCGCCTCAACGCCTCCGACTGACCCGCGCCACCCGCGGACCGGCCGGCGATTTTCTTGGCGGGTGTTCAATTCACTTTATGAACGTGCTGGAACGATCCCTTTTTAAGGGGAAGTTTCATGGACGTTCCAAAGTCGCTGGTCGGGTGGCAAGGTGCCTTCTATTGGCCCGCTCCAGTGCGGTCGCCGGGCTGTTGAAAAATGCTGATTGACCCCTCTGAGCTGGGAAGTTTACGCTTCCTTTGCGCAGGCTCCAGCGAGGAGGAATCGCATGCGTAAAGGGATCGCCGTTTCCGCTGCCGCCGCAATTGCCGGGATTTCGGTCGCCGTCGCGACCGCCGTGCCGGCGTCCGCCGCTCCGCTCCGGCGCGGGCCGGACGGGGTGACGATCGAGATCGCGACCGTCAACGGTTCCGGGTGCCCCGCCGGGACCGCCGCCGTCGCCGTCTCCGACGACAAGGAGGCGTTCACCGTCACCTACAGCGAGTACATGGCGCAGGCGGGCGGTTCCTCGGCACCGACCGACTTCCGGAAGAACTGCCAGATCAACATGAAGGTGCACGTCCCGCAGGGGTTCACCTACGCGATCGCGTCAGCCGACTACCGTGGGTTCGCCTGGCTGGAGCCGGGCGCGAGCGCGGTGGAGAAGGCGAGCTACTACTTCCAGGGAATGCCGCAGACCTCCGCGATCTCGCACACGCTCAACGGCGACTACGCCGACAACTGGCAGTTCACCGACACCAACGACGTGGCGCAGCTCGTCTACAAGCCGTGCGGCGAGGAGCGCAACTTCAACATCAACACCGAGCTGCGCGTGCTCAGGGGCACCTCCGACCCGTCGAAGACGAGCTTCATCTCCATGGACTCGACCGACGGGTCCATCAAGACCACCTACCACTTCGCCTGGATGCAGTGCCCCCCGTGGTGACAGCCCCCGAGTAGAGGAGAACGACCGATGCGCAGAGGACTGACCGTCCCCGCGGCCTCCCTGGCCGCCCTCGCGCTGCCGCTGGCCGCGGCCCCCGCCGCGGCCGCGGACGCCGCCGACCCGCCGCCGTCCGACCGGATCGTCATCGACGTCCTGACCGTGAACGGGTCGGGCTGCCAGTCCGGTACCGCGGCGGTGGCGACGGCGAGCGACAACACCGCCTTCACTGTGACCTACAGCGACTACCTGGCGCAGGCGGGCGGGAACTCCGACCCCACCGACTTCCGCAAGAACTGCCAGATCAACCTGCGGGTCCACGTGCCGCAGGGGTTCACCTACGCCATCGCCGGCGCCGACTACCGCGGCTTCGCCCACCTGGCGGACGGCGCGTCCGGCATGGAGAAGGCGAACTACTACCACCAGGGCATGGCGCAGACGACGCCGGTCAGCCACACGATCAAGGGCGCGTACTCGGACAACTGGCAGTTCTCCGACCGGACGCCCGTCGCCGAGCTGGTCTTCAAGCCGTGCGGCGAGGACCGCAACTTCAACATCAACACCGAGCTGCGGGTGTACCAGGGCACCTCGGACGCGGCGCAGACCAGCTTCATGGCCTTCGACTCGGCCGACGGCGGCGTCGAGACCACGTACCACTTCGCGTGGAAGCGGTGCCCCGGCTGACCGGAACGTCCCGCGACACGCCGGGCCGCGTTCCCGGCCAGGGAGGACGCGGCCCGGCGCCTGTCGGCCGACATGGGGTCCGACCTGCGGACAGGCGGTCTCAGGCGGTGAAACGAGGGTTTTAGAGTGGAGGGGACTGAAGGAGGAACCCCACATGCCACTGGCCCCCCGTCTGCCGGCGCCACCCGAGACCCTGGCTCTGCTGGAGGAGTCCTACGAGAGCGTCCTCCACCGGGATCCGGGCGAGCCGGAGTTCCACCAGGCCGTCCACGAGGTGCTCGAGTCGCTCGGGCCGGTGCTGGCGGCCCGGCCGGGGCTGGCCGCCGCCAAGATGGTCGAGCGGGTGATCGAGCCCGAGCGGCAGATCATGTTCCGCGTGCCGTGGCAGGACGACAACGGGGTCATCCACGTCAACCGCGGCTTCCGCGTCGAGTTCAACGGCGCGCTCGGGCCGTACAAGGGCGGGCTCCGCTTCCACCCGACCGTGAACCTCGGCATCGTGAAGTTCCTCGGCTTCGAGCAGATCTTCAAGAACGCGCTCACGGGCCTCGGCATCGGCGGCGGCAAGGGCGGCAGCGACTTCGACCCCCACGGCCGCTCCGACGAGGAGGTCATGCGGTTCTGCCAGTCGTTCATGACCGAGCTGTACCGCCATGTCGGCGAGCACACCGACGTCCCCGCCGGGGACATCGGCGTCGGCGGCCGCGAGATCGGCTACCTGTTCGGCCAGTACCGCCGCGTCACGAACCGCTGGGAGGCGGGCATGCTGACCGGCAAGGGCGCGCTGTGGGGCGGCTCGCTCTGCCGGACGGAGGCTACCGGCTACGGCAACGTCATGTTCGTCGCCGAGATGCTCCGCCGCCGCAAGGAGGACCTGGACGGCCAGCAGATCGTCGTGTCCGGCTCCGGCAACGTCGCGATCTACACGATCGAGAAGGCCCAGCAGCTCGGCGCGAACGTCGTCACCGTGTCCGACTCCAGCGGCTACGTCGTGGACGAGAAGGGCATCGACCTCGACCTGCTCAAGCACGTCAAGGAGGTCGAGCGGGGCCGCGTCTCCGACTACGCCGAGGCGCGCGGCGCGTCCGCCCGGTTCATCCCCGGCGGCCGGGTATGGGACGTCCCGGCCGACATCGCGCTGCCGTCCGCGACGCAGAACGAGCTGGACGCGGAGTCGGCGCGCATCCTCGTCCGCAACGGCGTCAAGGCGGTGTCCGAGGGCGCCAACATGCCGACGACGCCGGAGGCCGTGCACATCTTCCAGGACGCGGGCGTCGCCTTCGGCCCCGGCAAGGCCGCCAACGCCGGCGGCGTCGCCGTCAGCGCGCTGGAGATGCGGCAGAACGCGAGCCGCGCCGCCTGGTCCTTCTCCCGGGTGGAGGAGGAGCTGTCGACGATCATGACGAACATCCACGAGACCTGCTACGAGACCGCCGAACGCTACGGCGCTCCCGGCGACTACGTCGTCGGCGCGAACATCGCCGGGTTCGAGCGCGTCGCCGAGGCCATGCTCGCCCAGGGCCTCGTCTGACCGATCCCGCCTGAGGGACGGGCGCCTTCAACGGCGAGGGCCCCGCCCCGACCGGCCCCTCTCTGCTCCCTGTGAGGGGCCGCTCCCAACCGGCCCGCTCCGGGCCTTCCCCCTCCTTTCCGCCGCCGGCCTGTCGGTCGACGACGTCCCGACGCGACGCCCGGCGATCTCCGCATGCCTTCCCGCACGTGGCGCGCGCCCTCGCGCAGCCGCGCGGCCCGGGCTGCTTCCTGAGCAAATGAGCCCCGGCGAACCCTTGACCGAATGCTTTCTTTTATAAGATAGTCCCTACCAGTGCCGAGTGTGCTGGGAGGCGCGGATGCGGGTGGCCGAGGCGGTGGCGGGGGTGCTCGCGGCGCATGGCGTCTCGTGCCTGTTCGGCGTCCTCGGCGACGGGAACCTGCCGATCGTGGACGTGCTCGTCCGCGAGCACGGCGCCGACTACGTCCCGGCGGCGCGCGAGGACGGGGCCGTGCTCATGGCCGACGGGTACGCGCGGGCCGGCGGACGGCTCGGCGTCGCCACCGTCACGCACGGGCCGGCGCTGACCAACGCGGTGACCGCGCTGACCGAGGCCGCGCGCGCCCGGACGCCGCTGGTGCTCGTCGCCGCCGACACGCCACCGGGGGACCTGCGCAACCCGCAGGCCATCGACCAGGAGGACGTGGTCCGGCCGACCGGGGCGGGCGTGCAGTGGGCGCACTCGGCGGAGTCGGCCGCGGCGGACGCCGTCCGGGCCGTGCGGCGCGCGTTCACCGAGCGGCGCCCGATCGTGCTGAACGTCCCCACGCCGCTGCTGGAGCGCGAGGCCGGGGACCTCCCTGGAACGTTCCGCGAGGACCCGGCGCCCGCGCCGCCGCCCCGGCCCGAGGAGGCCGCGCGGGTCACGGAGCTGCTCGGGAGGGCGGAGCGTCCCGTGATCGTGGCGGGCCGGGGCGCCCTGCACGCGCGGGACGAGCTGGTCGCGCTCGGCGCCCGGACGGGCGCGCTGCTGGCCACCACGCTGAAGGCCAAGGGCCTCTTCACCGGTGAGCCGTTCGACATCGGCGTGTGCGGTGGCTTCGCCACGACACCGGGGCGGGAGCTGATCCGGAAGTCGGACCTGCTGCTCGCGGTGGGCGCCTCCCTGAACTCCTTCACGCTGGACGGCGGCCGGATGCTCGCCGCGAACCCGGTGATCGTCCACAACGACGTCCGCCCGGAGGCGTTCGAGACGCCCGCCGACCTGCGCGTCCTGGGCGACGCCGGGGCACTGGCCGCGATGCTCGCCGACACGGCCGAGCCGAGGACCGGCTGGCGGACGGACGACGTCGCGAAACGCCTCGGCGAGTACGTCTACGGGTCCGAGTACCCCGACGGCGGCGACGAGACCGGCCTCGACCTGCACACCGTGGTCGCGGCGCTGGAGCGGATGGTCCCGCGCGAGCGGACGGTGGTGGTCGAGGGCGGGCACGCGGCGCTGTCCGAGCCGTCCCGCGGCCTGTCGGTGCCCGACCCGCGGGGGTTCGTGTTCCCGGTGCACTTCGGCTCGATCGGGCTGGGCCTGGCGTCCGCGATCGGCGCGGCGACGGCGCGGCCCGAGCGGGTCACGCTGGCCGTCACCGGGGACGGCGCGCTGATGATGAACCTCGCCGAACTGGACACGGCGGTGCGCCGGGGCCTGCGCCTCGTGGTCGTCGTCCTGAACGACGGAGCGTTCGGCTACGAGTACCACAACATGCTGCACCGCGGCATGGACACCGGCCTGTCGCTGATCCCGCGGCCCGGCTTCGCGGCCGTGGCCGAGGCGTTCGGGGCGCGGGCCGCGACCGTCCGGACGCCCGCCGAGCTGGACGGCCTGCGGGAACTGATCGCCGACCCGCCCGGCCCGGTCCTCGTCGACGCCCGGCTGACCCGGGCGGTGCGGACCCGCTGGTTCGCCGAGCACGAGAACGGGCTCGATCCCGCGGATCCGGACTTCCGGCCGCGCTACCGGTAAGGAGGCACATGTTCACTCGAATGGACCAGGGCACCCGCGAGCAGTGGCTGCACATCCGCGCGGAGACGCTGAAGACCCAGGAGCAGGCGCCCGACCGTGTGCTCCCGATGCTGGCCGGGCTCGCCGCGTTCACCGACGGGTACGCGGTCGACCAGCTCCAGCACTCGCTGCAGACGGCGGCGCACGCGGAGGCCGCCGGCGCGGACGACGAGCTGGTGGTCGCGGCGCTGTGCCACGACATGGGCAAGGTCATCTCGACGGCGAACCACGCGGCGGTCGCGGCGGAGATCCTGCGGCCGTACGTGTGCGACGAGGTTTACCGGATCATCCACGCGCACCAGACGTTCGAGGCCGCGCACTACGGCGAGCACTTCGGCTGGGACCCGGCGGAGCGGGAGCGGTTCAAGGACGAGCCCTGGTACGCCGACGCGATCCGGTTCGCCGACGAGTGGGACCAGGTCGCCTTCGACCCCGGCTTCGACACGCCGACGCTGGAGCACTTCGCGCCCCGCGTCCGCCGCGTGTTCGGCGGCCCCCGGACCATCACCAAGTGAACGGGGCGGTCGGAGGATGACGACGGCGGGGGCGGCGCGCGCCGTGCTCCAGCGCGCCCCGCGCACCCTCGACCTCGTGGAGCTCCCGCTCCCCGACGTCGGCCCCGACGAGGCGCTGCTCGCCGTGGAGGCGTGCGGGATCTGCGGGACGGACGTCGAGGAGTACACCGGCGCGCTGCTCGACACGATCGGCCCGGCGTCGCCGTTCGTCCCCGGCCACGAGCCGGTGGGGCGGATCGCGGCGATCGGGGCGCGGGCGGCGGTGCGCTGGGGGCTCGCGGAGGGCGACCGGGTCGCGGTCGAGCCGGCGCTCCCGTGCGGGTCGTGCCGGGACTGCCGGACGGGCCGGTACGTGCTGTGCGCGGGCTGGGAGCACTTCCCGATGAGCTACGGGTTCGTCCCCGCCAAGATCCCGCCCGCGCTGTGGGGCGGGTTCGCCGACCGCATGTACCTGCATCCGAACAGCGTCCTGCACAAGCTGCCGGACGCCGTGGACCCGGCGGTCGCCGCCACGTTCAACGCGCTCGCCGCCGGTGTCGAGTGGGCGGTCGAGGTGCCGGGCACCCGCGCCGGCGACTGCGTGGTGGTGCTCGGCGCGGGGCAGCGCGGGCTGGCGTGCGTGCTGGCCGCGCGGGCCGCGGGCGCCGACCCGGTGATCGTCACCGGGCTGGCGGCCGACCGGCACAAGCTGGACCTCGCGCTGGAGCTCGGCGCGACCGCCGCAGTGGTGGCCGACGGCGGCGGCGTCCCGGAGCGGATCCGGGCGCTGACCGGCGGCACACCGGTGGACGTGGTGGTCGACGTCGCGTCCGGCGACCCCGCGACCGTGCTGGACGCGATGGAGATCGTCCGGCCCGGCGGGACGGTCGTCCTCGCCGGGCTGAAGAACGGGCGGCCCGTTCCCGGCTTCCCCAGCGACGACGTGGTCCTGAAGGGGCTGCGCGTGCAGGGCGTCCGGGCGGCCGGGCACGCCTCGTTCCGGCGGGCGGTCGCGCTGATCGCGGCGGGCGACCGGCCGCTGCACCGCCTCGTCACGCACACCTTCGCCCTTCCCGACGCGGCGCGGGCGATCGAGACCCTCGCCGCCCCCGGCGGCGGCTCGGTCAGCGTCGTGGTCACTCCCGATCCCGTCCCCCCGCCTCCATCCCACCCCTAGGAGGGACCCCCAATGGCAGGACACTTCCCGAGGCCGCGCGGTAGCGCGGGCAGTGGCAGAGCAGGCAGTGGCAGAGCAGGCAGTGGCAGAGCAGGCAGTGGCAGAGCAGGCAGCGGCAGGGCGGGCGGCCGCCGGGCGAGCAGGCCCGTCGTGCTCGCGGCCGCGCTGCTGCCCGCGCTCGCGGCCGCCGCGTGCGCGTCCGGCTCCGGCTCCGTCCAGGCCGACGACGACACGATCGTCATCGGCATGGACCAGGACACCTCCGGCGGCGCCGCCGCCTACGCCGGGATCGTCGGCAAGACGATCAAGGACGCGGTGGCCGAGGTCAACGACAGGGGCGGCATCGGCGGCAAGAAGCTGAAGCTGATCGTCAAGAGCGACGACAACGACGCGACGAAGGCGCCGACCGTCGTCCGGCAGCTGCTCAGCCAGGGCGCCCAGGCGCTCATCATGAACTCGGGCGGGCAGTCGGTGCTCCAGGTGCAGGCGCTGCTCAAGCAGCAGAAGGTGCCCGCGATCGCGCCGGTGAACATCACGCCGGGGATCGGGGACGGCCCGAACGCCGCCTACACCTACTCGCTCGCGAACCCGACCGCCGACTTCGGCAAGGTCTACGCGGAGGCGTTCAAGAAGGCCGGGTACAAGCGGCTCGCCCTGTTCAAGGACGACAGCGCGTCCATCGCCGGGATGGAGAAGGCGCTGATGACCCCGATCAAGGAGGCGGGGATCGAGGTCGTCGCGACGGAGACGGCGCCGGTCGACACCAGCGACGTCACCGCGCAGATCACCCGGATCAAGCGGGCGCGGCCGGACGCGATGCTCGTCGCGGCGCTCGGCGGCCAGATGGAGGTGCTCGTCCACAACACGGCGCACCAGCTCGTCCCGGACGCCGACCGGTTCTCGCTCGCGTCCATCGGCAACCAGCCCGACCTGTGGAAGCAGGCGAAGCCGGGCGCGCTCGACAAGCTCGTCTTCGTCGGGTCGATCACGCAGGAGAACGAGAAGACGGCGGCGCTCGCGAAGTTCCTGTCCGGCAAGCGCGGCGGCGAGGTCGGCGTCACCGCCTACGACGCGCAGGCGTACGACGCGATCGGGATGCTCGCCAAGGCGATCGAGCAGGCCGGGTCGAAGCCGGACGGCGAGGCGATCAACAAGGGCCTGGAGAAGGTGTCGGGGTACCCGTCGTCCTTCGGGCAGAAGGGCTACACCCTGTCGTTCGCGCCGGGCAAGCACAGCGGCACCGACGGGCTCTGCGGCCTGATCCTCATGCAGTTCGAGAACAGCGAACCGGGTCGGCAGTGGCCGGTGTACCAGCCGGCCTGCGGCTGACAGATGGGAGGAACCGTGACATTGGACGTCGGGCCTCGCCCCGCGCCGCGGCCGGTCGCCGGAGGCGCCGCCGAATGGACGCCCCGGGTGATGCCGCCGATCGGCAGGGACCTCGACGACCGGCAGAAGCTGGCGTGCGCGTTCCGGATCCTCGGGACGTCGGGGTTCAGCGAGAACATCGCGGGCCACATCACCGTCCGGGTGGACGGCACCGAGGACCTCCTGATCAACCCGTGGGGCCTGTGGTGGGAGGAGATCCGCGCGTCCGACATCTGCCGGGTGTCGCCGGACGCGGAGGTCCTGGACGGCAAGTGGGACGTCACCCCCGCCATCCACATCCACACCGAGCTGCACCGCCGCCGCCCCGACGTGCGGGCCGTGGTCCACAACCACCCGTACCACGCGACGGTGCTCGCGGCGCTCGGCGTGCTGCCGGAGTTCCTGCACCAGACCGGGTCGATGTTCGACGGCGACCTGGCCTTCGTGGACGAGTACACCGGCGAGGTCGCCACCGCCGACCTCGGCGCCGACCTCGCCGACCGCATCGGCGACAAGTCGGTGGTGCTGCTCGCCAACCACGGCGTCATCGTGACCGGCCCGTCCGTCGAGGAGGCGACCTACCGGTCCGCGACCCTCGACCGGCAGTGCCGGCTGATGTACGACGTGCTGGTGTCGGGTCGCGACCACACGCTCGTGGCGCCTAGCCTGCGACGCAGCATGAAGGCGTCGCTCCTGGAACGCGGAACCGACTTCTTCTGGAACGGGGCGGTGCGCGCGCTGCTCCGCGACCACCCGGAGGTGGTGGACTGATGAGCATCAACATCGACGACCTCGCCGCGAACACGGGCTTCACCACCGGCGGCAAGGGCGCCGAGGGGCCCACCTGGCTGCCGGAGCCCGAGCGCCGCGACCGCAAGTACACGGTCATCTCCGTGGACGACCACATCGTGGAGCCGCCGGACACGTTCGAGGGGCGCATGCCCGCGAAGTTCGCCGACCGTGCGCCGCGGGTCGTGGAGCGCGACGGCGGCGCCGAGGTGTGGGTGTACGACGGGCAGGACTTCCCGAACGTCGGGTTCAACGCCGTCGTCGGGCGTCCCGTGTCGGAGTACAGCTTCGAGCCGTCCCGGTTCGACGAGATGCGGCGCGGCGCGTGGGACATCCACCACCGGATCAAGGACATGGACCTCGCCGGGATCTACGCGTCGCTGAACTTCCCGTCGTTCCTGCCGGGGTTCGCGGGGCAGCGGCTCCAGCTCACCACGTCCGACACGGAGCTGGCGCTCGCGTCCGTCCGGGCCTGGAACGACTGGCACCTGGAGGAGTGGGCCGGCTCCTACCCGGACCGGATCATCCCGTGCCAGATCCCGTGGCTGCTCGACCCGGAGCTCGGCGCGGAGGAGATCCGCCGCAACGCCGAGCGCGGCTTCAGGGCGGTGACGTTCTCCGAGGCGCCGCAGAAGCTCGGGCTGCCGTCCCTGCACACCGGCCACTGGGACCCGATCATGCGGGCGTGCGCGGAGACGGGCACGGTCGTGAACCTGCACATCGGATCGTCCGGGACGTCCCCGGCGACCGCCGACGACGCCCCGCCGGACACGGTCGGCGTGCTGTTCTTCGGGTACGCGATGTTCGCCGCCGTCGACTGGCTGTACTCGCTGCTGCCCGTCCGCTACCCGGACCTGAAGATCTGCCTGAGCGAGGGCGGCATCGGCTGGGTCGCCGGGCTCATGGACCGGCTCGACCACATGCTCAGCTACCACGACATGTACGGGACGTGGACGAAGGACATCGGCCTCACCCCGGCGGAGGTCCTCAAGCGCAACTTCTGGTTCTGCGCCGTCGAGGACCAGTCGTCGTTCGTGCTGCGCGACCGCATCGGCGTGGAGAACATCCTGCTGGAGAGCGACTACCCGCACTGCGACTCGACGTGGCCGGACACCCAGGCGGTCATCGAGTCGGAGATCGGCGGGCTGCCCGAGGCGGACGTGCGCCGCTTCACCTGGCAGAACGCCGCGGAGCTGTACCGGCATCCCGTCCCGGCCGAGGTCCAGGCCGACCCGAACGCGTTCTGATGGCGGTCATGCGCCCGGCGGGCCCCGGCGCCTCCGGGGAGTACGACCCGTTCTCCCCGGAGGTGCTGGCGGACCCGGCCCCCGCGCACCGCGCGCTGCGGGAGGGGTGCCCGGTGCACCACCACGCGGGCTTCGGCGACGGCGGCTTCTACACGCTGTCGCGGCACGCCGACGTCACCGCGTTCTTCGACGACTGGGGCCTCTGGTCGTCGGAGTGGGGCCAGGGCCCGATCTACGTGCGGGAGGGCGGGCTGAAGTCCGACCCGCCCGAGCACACCGTCTACCGGAAGCTGGTGACGTCGGCGTTCACCGCCCGCCGCACCGCCGCGCTGGAGGACTGGATCACCGCGACCGCCGCCGGGCTGGTCGACGGGTTCGCCGCGGACGGCCGCGCCGACCTGTGCGAGGCGTTCGCGGTGCCGCTGCCCGTCCTGGTGATCGCGAAGATCCTGGGCGTGCCGGCCGCCGACCGGGACGACTTCAAGGCGTGGTCGGACCAGTTCATGGCCGGGCAGAACGCGGCCGACCCGGCCGTCCAGGGCGCGGCCCGCGCCAAGATCGACGCCTACTTCGGCGGGATCCTGGCGTCGCGCCGCGAGACCTTGGCCGCCCGCGGCCCGGAGGCGCTGCCGGACGACCTGCTCACCGCGCTCCTCACCGCCGAGCACGACGGACGTCCGTTCACCGACGAGGAACTGCTGCCGCTCATCCTGCTCCTCCTGGTGGGAGGCAACGAGACGACGACGTCCCTCATCGGGAACGCGGTATGGCGGCTGCTGAGCCTCGGCCTATGGGAGGACGTGCGGGCGAACCCGGACCTGGTGGACGCGGCCGTGGAGGAGAGCCTCCGCTACGACCCGCCCGTCCTCGGCCTGTACCGCACCAACACCCGGCCAGTCGTCCTGCACGGCGTGGAGATCCCGGAGAAGTCCAAGGTGCAGGGGCTTTACGCGTCCGCCAACCGGGACCCGGACGCGTGGGAGGACCCCGACACCTTCCGCCTGGACCGGGACCTGAACGACCTGCGCCGCAGGCACCTGTCGTTCGGCGTGGGGCAGTACTTCTGCCCTGGCGCGGCCCTGGCCCGGCTGGAGGCGCGGATCTCCCTGCGGCTCCTGGGCGAGCGCCTGCCCGGCCTGCGGCTGGACGGCGAGCCCACCCGCGTCGACTCCTTCATGATGTGGGGGCCGTCGGCGCTGCCGATCGCCTGGTCGGTCTGACCGGCCGGGGAGCTAGTTCAGGACATGGCACTGGGCCGCGGTCAGGTGGCGCCGCGCGGCGCGTTCGGCGCCCGCGGCGTCACCGGCCGCGATCAGCTTGATCAGCCGGTGGTGCGCCCGCACCCCGTCGGAGCGCTGGTCGAGCCCGGGGAACTCGCCGCGCCCGGCGGCGGAGCCCGCCCACTCCTGCTCGGCGGCCGTCCAGAGCCGTTCGAGCGCGCCCACCGCGACCGCCATCGCGGCGTTGCCGCACCCGAACACGAGCTGCGCGTGGAACTCCCGCGCCGCCCGGACGAAGCCGATCAGGTCGTCCAGGTTGGCCTCGACGTCCCGCTGGGCCGCCTCCAGCGCCGGGATCACGCTGGTCGCCCGGTCGGGACGCTCGGCGCAGAGCCCCGCGCACACCGGTTCGAGCCGCACCAGCGCGACCGCGATCTCCTCGGGCGCCGACCGCCGGGACCGCAGCACGAGGTCGATGGCCTGCGCGGCCGTCTCCGTCCGCGGCACGTGCACCACCGCGCCGCCCTTGTTGCCGCGCAGCACGGTGATGAGGCCCTCGGACTCCAGGATGCGCAGCGCCTCCCGCATGGACGGCTTGCTGACCCCGAACTCGGCGAGCAGATCGTCCTGCGGGCCGATGACCTCGCCGTCGGCCAGCTCGCCGCTGACGATCCGCTCGCGCAGCACGGAGGCGACCATGTCGGCGAGCCGGGGCTGCCGGATGCGCGCCGGGCGCGTTCCGTTCACCATTCCCCCGGTGATGAGTGAGATGGGCCGAGCGGCCCTTAACATCTAAATCTTAGCATCTGCAAAGGGAGTGATCGTGCCGGACGAACCGCTGCACCGGGTGACGTTCCGCCTGTCCTACGGCGACTGCGACCCCGCCGGGATCGTCTACTACGCCAACTACCAGCGCTGGATGGAACGCACCCACACCGAGTGGTGGTTCGAGCGGGGCCTGCGCTTCGACGAGCTCCCGTCCCGCCTGGGCGTCGCGGTCGTCACCCGCGCCGCGACCGCCGAGTACGAACGCACGATCACCCTCTTCGACCGGATCGAATGCCGCCTCTACGCGTCCCGGGTCGGGCGCACGTCCTTCACCATGCGCGGCGACTTCGTCCGCGAGGACGGCACCCGGGCCAGCACGGCGACGCTCACCCTCGTCTGCGTGGACCCGAGCGCCCCGGAGAAGGCCGTCCCCGTGCCGGCCCCCATGCGGCGGCTCCTCGAAGCCGCTAGCTGATCGTCCAGGTGACTCCGCGGAGGTCGTCCAGGAAGGAAGCCGGCAGCACTTCGGACGGCGCGCGAACCCCTGCGGGCCCGTCGAGCCGGAGCACGCCCTCGGCGGCGACGGCGGCGGTCGTGCCGTACGTGTCGAAGCCCTCCGCGACGCCGGTCGCGCGGCGGCCGTCCGGGGTGGTGGCGACCACGACGACGGCCCACCGCTGCCCCCGGCGGGCGTCGGCGTCCGGTCCCTCGGGCAGCGCATTGACGGCCTCCTCTGCCACGGCCCCCGAGAACCGCGCGGCGAGGTCGGCCTCGACGAACCCCTGGACGTGCTCGACCTCGACGTGCCGGGGGATGGTGACGACCTCCGGCAGCGCGAACCTGGCCATCGGCACGGCGCCCAGGCCGGGGAACTCCAGGTCGGCGAGACGGGGCGCGGCATCGGCGCGCCACTCTCCGGCCTCGTAGGCGAGACCGCCGGACTTCACGACGTCCGCCGTGCCGAGGAGCGAGCGCAGCGAACCGCGGGACATCCCTCCGCCGCCGGTCGCCGAGTGCCCGGTCAGGACCTCGCACAGCGGCCCACCGCCCAGATGATCGGCCAGGGCGCGGGCGAGGAGGTCTCCCGGGACGCCGCCGTCGGTCATCGCGGGCGTGACGATCACCCCGGCGCGGCGCGCGTCCGCCGAGCAGGTGTCGTGGACGCGCTTGATGTGGAGCTGCTCGCCCGAGGTGTCGACGTAGTGGCACCCGGCGGCGATGGCGGCGCGGACGACGGTCGTCCCCGCCGGGGTGAACGGGCCCGCGCAGTTGACGACCGCGTCCACGCCCCGGAAGGCGGCGACGAGCTCGCCATGGTCGATGCCGGCGGTACGGGTCTCACGGCCCCCGCCGACGGCGGCGAGGCGCTCGGCGTCACGCCCCACCAGGATGACCTCGGCATCGCGCCGGCCCAGCTCGTCGAGGACGAGCCTGCCCTGGTAGCCGTACGCGCCATAGATTGCGATCTTCTTCATGGCTTCGAAAGTACGGGCGGGGTGTGAGACTGTGAATAATCCATTGTCTCTTCTGGATACGTGGTCGTCTCACCATGGACGTTCTGAGTGATGTGGTCGCCTCCGTCCGGACGGGCCTGCCGCATTCGGCCCGGTCCGCGAAACGGGCGCCCTGGGGCGGCTGGTTCCGCGCCTCCCCGGCGGCCGGTTTCCACGTCATGCTCGCCGGAACGGGCTGGCTGGTGCCGCCGGCCGGAGAGCCGGTGCCTCTCGGCCCCGGCGACGTGGTGTTCACACCCAAGGGCAGCGCCCACGGCCTGACTGACGACCCCTCCAGACCGCTGGAGTCCTACGAGCAGGTCGTCCTGAACGAGGTGACCGCCGCCGCCGACGACGGCGCGGACGCGGTCACACTCTGCGGCGCCTACCGCACCGACCGGTCCCGCTCGCACCCGCTCCTCGACGACCTCCCCGAGATCATCCACCTGCCCGCGGGGCACCCGCGCCTCCAGGCCGCGACCGGCCTGCTCGCCGCCGAACTGGAACGCCCCGGACCCGGCACCGACGCCGCCGTCCCGGCTCTGCTCGACACGCTGCTGCTCTTCATCCTGCGGGCGTGGTACGAGGAGCAGCCCGGCACCGGCTGGGCCGGAGCCCTCGGCGACCCCGGCGTCAGCGCGGCGCTCCGCGCGATGCACGACGACATCGCGAAGCCCTGGACGGTCGAGGAACTGGGCAAGACGGCAGGCCTGTCCCGAGCCGCGTTCGCGCGCCGCTTCGCGACCCTGGTCGGACGTCCCCCACTCGGCTACCTGACCTGGTGGCGCCTCACGACGGCGGCACGCATCCTGACCCGCGAAGACGCCCCGCTGGCGGCGATCGCGAAGCGCGTCGGCTACACCTCCGAGTACGCCTTCGCCAACGCTTTCAAACGAGAGTTCGGCACACCCCCGGGCCGCTACCGCACCCTTCACCGGCCGTAGCCGGTGAAGGCCACGGTGCGGGGGATCAGTCGACGACCGCTGCGACGGCCTCCAGCTCCACCAACTGGTCGTTGTAGCCGAGGACGGTCACGCCCATCAGGGTGCTGGGCACGTCGTGGTCGCCGAAGGCGTCGCGCACGACCGCCCACGCCGTCCCAAGGTCTTGCTGGCGGGTGGACGCCACGAGGACCCGCGTGCTGATGACGTCCTGCAACGTGGCACCGGCGTCGGCGAGAGCGGTCTTGAGGTTGTCGACGCACTTGGCGGCCTGCGCCGCGTAGTCGCCGATCGCGGCGGTGGAACCGTCCGCGTTGAGCGGGCATGCCCCCGCGAGGAAGATGAGCCGCGCGTTGGCGGGCGCGGTGGCCGCGTAGGCGTACTCGGCGACGTCCGAGAGCGACGCGGAACGAATCAGGGTGACGGCACTGGCCATGGGAGCACCTCCGGAAGATCGCTTTTCGTGCGATCGTCCCAGCAATAGGGTGCGGCGCTCACCTGGTTTTCGGCAGGGCCGCATTCAGGAAGCCCGCCCGAGATGCCCGTCGCCGAGCATGACCGTCTACCGGCGGTAGGCGGACCACAGGCGGGCGGCCGAGGCCATCGCCTCAAGCCAGGCGGCGGGACGCCGGTCGGCAAGTGCGGAGTACAAGGACGCGTTGGCGTCGGCGAACGCGTCGTCCGCCGCCGTGCTGGCCTCTACGCCCGGTCTGCGAGTTAACGCTTCAGGGATGTCAGGAGGGCGGAGAACTCGGCGCGCCGCATGACCAGTTTCGGGCCGTCGGGGTCTTTGGAGTCGCGGAGGCCGACGACTTCGCCAAGGTCGGCCAGTTCGACGCAGTCGTCCCCCTGGTTGCTGGAATGGGTGGACTTCCGCCAGGTGGCCTTCAGCTCTTCCATCGTTCCTCCGCCGTCTGCCTGGCGCTGGCCTGACGGCCGTGCCACACATTGCTATACCCATAGTGCTCATGAAGCCCGCTGACTTGGCGTAGCGGTCAACGCACAATGTGTTGAAGACGCGGGAGGTTCGCATGGGCGCGGCGGAGGCAGGCACGAGAAGGGTGGCACGTAGGTGGCCGACGCGGCGCAGCTCTCCGCCCGGCTGATCGGCTTACTCGCCGAGGCCGGCGACCTGGTTCCGGAGTGGCGCGGACCGTTCGAGGCGGTCGCCAGGCACCGGTTCGTCCCTGACACGGTGTGGGTCGAGGACGGCGACTTCCTGGTGCCGGTGGACCGGGCGGACGACGAAGCCGCGTGGCTGGAACTGTGCTACGCCAACGAGGCGGTGATCACGCAGGTTGACGACGGCGTCCCGTCCTTGCCGGGGCGGGTCGGCCGGGAGATCACCAGTTCGGCCAGCCGCCCCGACGTCGTCGCGCGGATGCTGGCGGCCCTGGCAGTCGAGCCGGGCATGAACGTGCTGGAGATCGGCACGGGCACGGGGTGGAATGCCGCGCTCCTGGCTGAACGGACCGGAGCCGACCGGGTGACTACGGTGGAGGTGGATGCGGTGGTGGCCGAGCGCGCCCGCCGCGCCCTGCGGGCCGCGGGTCACGAACTCACGGTCGCGGTCGGCGACGGCGCACTGGGCCACCCGGCGTCGGGGCCGTTCGACCGGATCATCGCAACGGCGGCGGCCGACCGGGTGCCGCACGCCTGGGCGGAGCAGACACGTCCGGGCGGTCGGGTCCTGGTGCCGTGGACCACTGACTTCCACAACGGCGCGCTGGTGTCCTTCGTGGTGTCACGAGATGCCACCATGCGAGGCCGCATTGTCGGGAACGTGGCGTTCATGCGCCTGCGAGCCCAGCGCGGCAAGCGTGCCTTGCTGGCCCGGGACGTGGACGCGGCGGCCGAGGCCCGCAGGTCGTCCACCCACACGCACCCCTACTCCGTGCTGGGCGAGTATGACGCGTCGCTGGCGATCGGACTGAAGGTGCCGCGCTGCAAGCTGATCGTCACCCACCACGACGGCGGTACGTACGCGGTGTGGCTGGTCGATCCGTGGTCGGGTTCATGGGCTTGCGTGGACGTCGAACCGGGTGCGGCGGAGTTCCCAGTCCGACAGTTCGGCGATCGCGCCCTGTGGCAGGAGGTAGAGGACGCCTACCACTGGTGGGACGGCCTCGACCGCCCCTCCGCCGACCGCTGGGGCCTGACCGTCACCCCCGCCGACCAGTACGTTTGGCTCGACGCCGAAAAGCAGCGAATCGACCGGTAGGCTCACGCCCTCGACGAGGCCGGGCTCCCATCGGCCTAATGCTTCAGGGATGTCAGGAGGGCGGAGAACTCGGCGCGCCGCACGACCAGTTTCGGGCCGTCGGGGTCTTTGGAGTCGCGGAGGCCGACGACTTCGCCAAGGTCGGCCAGTTCGACGCAGTCGCCGCCGTCGTTGCCGGAATGGGTGGACTTGCGCCAGGTGGTGTTCAGCTCTTCCATCGTTCCTCCGCCGTCTGCCTGATCAGCGTCGCCGACTGGTCGGCCGGGAGCGCGTAGGTCGAGAGGTCCATGAAGCGCTCATTGGGCTGCTCGTAGGTAGACAACCCTAGGCGCTACCGTTCGCGTCGAGCCAGGTGGCGACGGGACGCCGGTCGGCGAGTGCGGCGTACAAGGACGCGTTGGCGTCGGTGAACGCGTCGATCGCCGCCGTGTCGGCCTCTACGCCCGGTCTGTGATCTAACGCTTGAGGGATGTGAGGAGGGCGGAGAAGTCGGCGTGCTGCATGATCAGTTTCGGGCCGTCGGGGTCTTTGGAGTCGCGGAGGCCGACGACTTCGCCAAGGTCGGCGAGTTCCACGCAGTGACCGCCGTCGTTGCCGGAATGGGTGGACTTGCGCCAGGTGGTGTTCAGTTCTTCCATCGTTCCTCCGCCGTCTGCCTGATCAGCGTCGCCGACTGGTCGGCTGAGAGTGCGCAGGTCGAAAGGTGCATGAACCGCTCGTTGAGCCGTTCGATCACGGAACGGCCATCCATGTTCCTTCCGTGTGGTTTGCCCTCACAGTATGCGACCGACTCTCCGCCCGGCAGGCGGGCGATGCTGAAGGATCCGAGGTGGCCAGAGCACCGTTTCAGGCAGCAGGCAGATGATCCTGGGCGGAGCTGGTTCTTTGCGGGTGAGGATCGCCTGCCGAGCCAGGCGGCCTTCCGTTTCGCTGGTCGCGGAGGGCCGTTGGGTGGGGTCAGGTTGTCAGGCGGCGGCGGATGTCCTTGCGTAGGTCGCCCTTGGCCACCTTGCCGCCGGACGAGCGGGGGAGGGCGTCCAGGACGATCAGGTGTTCCGGGTGCCATTCGCGGGAGACGCCCCGCTCCGTGAGGTGGGCGGTCAGATCTTCCAGGGTCAGCTTCGTGCCTGGGTGCAGTTCGGCGTAGACGCAGACTCGTTCGCCGAAGACCTCGTCCGGCATCGCCACGGCGGCGGCGAGGGCGACCGAGGGGTGGGTGCTCACCTCTTCTTCGACGGCGGCCGCGCTGATGTTCTTGCCGCCCCGGATGATGAGGTCGCTCAGGCGGCCGACGACGCGGAGGTAGCCGTCGGGGTCGATCTCGACGATGTCGGCCATGAGCATCCAGCCGTCGGGGGTGTAGAGCTTCTCGTTCGCCTCCGAGTCGTCGTAGTAGCCGGGGCAGGTGGCCGGGCCCTTGCAGGCGGGCTGGCCGGGGCGGCCGGAGCCGGTGATGTCGGAGCCGTCGGACGGGTCGAAGAGGCGCACCCGCATCTCGGGGATGATCCGGCCGGCGGTGCGGAGGCGGTGCTCGCGGGTGTCGGTCAGGCTCGTGTGGCTGAGGGCGCCCGTCTCGTTCGAGCCGTAGAACTGCAGGACCTTCGCGCCCGTCGTCTCCTCGAAGCGGGCCGCGCGGTCGTAGGGGACGGCCTCGCCGCCGGTGAACATGCAGCGGAGTGAGCTCAGGTCGCGTTCGCGTTCGGCCTGGGCGTTCAGCAGCATGATGAACTGCGTGCTCACGCAGTGCAGGACGGTCACCCGGTGCCGCTCGATCAGGTCGAGCGCGGTGTGCGCGTGGAACCTCTCCATGAGGACGGTCGGGACGCCCAGCGCGGCGGGCGAGAAGTGCGCCGTCCACAGCCCGAAGCCGAACGGGGACGGGACGGCGCCCATGAACACGTCGGACGGGTTCAGGTCGCCCGCGCGGCGGGCCAGTTCGTGGAAGTAGAACCAGCGGTTCTGGGTGTGGGAGACGCACTTCGGCAGGCCCGTCGTTCCGGACGTCGAGTTCAGGATGGACAGGTCGTCCGGGCCCAGGGCGCGGCCCGTGATGTCGCCGGGAAGCGGGGCTTCGAGGGTGCCCAGGCGGTCGACGATGACGTGCCGGGCGAGGGACACGCCGTCCGCGCGTAGGCCGTCCACCAGGGCGGGCGACGGTTCGCCGCGGTGGGTCGCGAGGGTGATCAGGGCGCGGGAGCCGGTCCGTTCCAGGAGGAAGCGCAGTTCGCGGTGGCCCGCGCGGGCTCCGACGCCGACCAGGATGAGGCCGGCCTTCTCCGCCGCCACGGCCGCCACGTGCCAGGCCGGAGTGTCGGGGAGGAGCACCGCGACGCGGTCGCCCGGCTCCAGGCCGAGTGCAGCGAGATGGCGGGCGAGGGTCGTCGAGTTCGACTCGTACTCGGCCCAGGAGAGGGTCGCGTCCGGAGTCGTGTAGGCGGTGGCGCCGGGGCGCTCGGCCGCGTGGCGGCGGACGTGGTCGGCGATCGTCGTCGTGCCCCACCATCCGGCCGCCCGGTACTCCTCGGTGGTCGCCGCGTCGAACGGACTGGTCACAGCTGCCTCCCCGGTCTCCCAAGCTGCCCCGAAGTTATCATTGTCATAGCTTTCTTTTAAACATAAGATCCCACAGAAGCAGCTCAGAAGGAGCGGGATGTCTGCGCAACTGTGGGTCTCCGTCGTCCAGATCGGGTGCTTCTTCGGACTGGTGGCCCTCGGCTACTACCTCGTCCTCGAAGGAGCCGATTTCTTCAACTTCGCGCTCGGGCCGTTCGCGATGTTCTCCGGCCTCACGGCGTCGTGGCTGATGGCGGAGCGGGGATGGCCGCTCGGCTTCGCGGCCGTGCTCGGCATCGCGATCGCCGCCGTGCTCGCGGTCGTCACCGAGGTCGCGCTGGTCCGGCCGATCGACGCGCGCACGGGCGGCGGCGAACTGCCGTCCCTCATCGCCGTCGTCGCCGTGCTGTTCGCGGTCGAGCAGCTCGCCGGCACGCTGTTCGGGCGGCAGCTCATGCCGGGCCGGTCGTGGCTGCCGGGGCTCGACCTCGACCTCGGCTTCGTCAAGGTGGACGGGCAGACGCTCGTCCTCGTCGCCTGCACGCTCGTCTCGTTCACCGGGGTGTGGGTGTGGACGCGCAAGTCCAAGTACGGCCGCATCCTGCGCGCCGTCGGCAGCAACCGGGAGGCGGCGCGCACCCTCGGGATGCCGGTCGGCCGGGTCCGGCTGGTCGCGTTCGCGCTCGCCGGGCTCGTCGTCGGGCTCGCCGGGCAGCTGTTCTCCGCGAAGGCGGGGGTGAGCTTCCAGTCCGGCTTCGGGTGGGCGCTGTCGGGGTTCCTCGCGCTCGTCATCGGCGGGACGGGCTCGGTGTGGGCGCCGCTGGCCGGCGGGCTGCTGCTGGCGCTCGCCCAGACGTTCGTCCCCTACTACCTGGGCAGCGCCTCGCTCGACTACGCGGTCCTCGCGGTGGCCATCCTGTTCTTCGCCCTGCGGCCCAACGGGCTGTTCGTTCGGAAGGTTCGCGTATGAGTGCGGTATCGGTGCGGGAAGGGGCGGCGGCCGGGGCGCTCGGGCGGTTCCGGTCGGCGGAGGCGGCGCGCGTCCTCGGCACGCTGGTGCTGACGCTCGGCGTCATCGCCTGGGCGGGCGGCGACCTGTTCCGGCAGGACCTCGCGCTGCTCGGCGCCACGTACGCGCTGCTGGCGCTCGGCATGTACATGCCGTTCAACCTGGCGGGCGCGCTGTCGCTGGCCTACAGCGCCTACGTCGCGATCGGCGGGTATGCGGTCGGGCTCGTCGCGACGAAGACCGGCTGGCCGCTGCCCGTCGCGTACCTGCTCGGCGCCGTCGCGTCCGCGGCGCTCGCTGTCGCGCTCGGGTTCGCGACGCGGCGACTCTCCGGCTTCTACCTCGCGGCGGTGACGCTGCTGTTCGGCATGGCGTTCCAGAGTTTCCTGCTGGACGCCAAGGACCTCACCGGCGGCGCGCTCGGCATCGGCTCCATCCGCCCCCTCACCTTCTTCGGGACGGAGCTGGACCGGCGGACGTTCATCGCCCTCACCCTGCTGGTCGTGTGGATCACGGCGGTCGCCGTCGACCGGATCCGCCGGTCCCCGTTCGGCGTGGCGCTGCAGAGCTCGCGGGACGTCCCGGCCGCGGTCGAGGCGGCCGGGATCGGCGTCCCGGCGCTGCGGCTGACCGTGCTCGGCGCGGGCGCCGCGATCGCGTCCGTCGGCGGCGGGCTGTTCACCACCGCGAACCAGACGATCGGGCCGGACACCTTCACCCTGCACCTGGTCATGCTGGCGATCTTCATGCCGCTGCTCGGCGGGCAGGGGTCGGCGTGGGGCGCGGTGCTCGGCGCGGTCCTGGTCGTGGAGCTGACGTTCAACCTGCAGATCTTCGAGCGCGCCGGGTCGCTGATCTTCGGGGTGGCGGTGCTCGCCGTCCTGCTGATCGCGCCGCGCGGCATCCTGGGCCATGCCGGGCAGGGCGCCCGGCTGCTGCGGCGGCTGCTCACCCGAACGGAAGGGACACGATGACGGTTCTCCTCGAAGGCAGCGGGCTCGGGAAGAGCTTCGGCGGGGTCGACGCCGTCGACGGCGTCGACCTGCGGCTGTCGGGCGGCGAGGTCCTCGGCCTGATCGGGCCGAACGGCGCCGGGAAGACGACGCTGGTGGACCTGCTCGACGGCGCCCAGCCCGCCGACCGGGGCACGCTCACCCTCCGCGGCCGCAAGCTCGGCGGGCCGCCGTCGCGGCGGGCGCGCGCCGGGCTCGCCCGGACGTTCCAGCACCCGCACCTGGCGCACGACCTGACCGTCCGGGAGAACATCCTGCTCGGCGCGTCCGCGCGCAAGCTCGCCGGGGTCGGCGGGCTCATCGCGGGGCTCGCCGCGGGCGCGTTCCGGCCGGCCGGGGCCCGGTTCGAGGGGACGCTCCGGCATGTCGCCGAGTCCCTCGAACTCGGCGATCTGAACCGCCGCTGCGGCGACCTCACGCTCGGCGAGCAGCGGCTCGTGGAGGTGGCGCGGGCGCTCGCGCAGGATCCGTCGGTGCTGCTGCTGGACGAGCCGTTCGCGGGCGCCGACGCCGGCGGCATCGCGGCGATCTCGGCGGCGGTCCGGAAGGTGCGCGCGGCGGGCTGCGGGATCATCCTCGTCGACCACAACGTGGACATCGTCGCGTCCCTGGTCGACCGGATCATGCTGCTGCGCTCCGGCACGGTGGTGTTCGACGGCGACCCGGCCGAGTGCCTGGCCAGCCCCGAGATGCAGGACGTCTACTTCGGAACCGGTGGTGAGACCGTTGCCCCATGAGCTGAGCCTGCACGGAGTCTCGGTGCGGTACGGCGAGTCCGTCGCGGTGGCGGACGCCTCCCTGACCTTCACGGGCGGGGCCGTCACCGGCGTCGTCGGGCCGAACGGGGCGGGCAAGTCGAGCCTGCTCCTCGCCGCGTACGGGTCGGTCGCGGCGACCGGCCGGGTCACGCTGGACGGCGACGACATCGGCGGGCTGAGCGCCGCCCGCCGCGCCGGACGCGGGCTCGCGATCGTCCCGCAGGGCAGGCAGATCTTCCCGCGCCTGACCGTCCGGGAGAACCTCCAGGTCATGGCCGACACGCTGGGCCTGCGCGGTGCCGAGGTCGAGACGGCGCTCGACCGGTTCCCCGTGCTGCGCGAGCGGGCGCGCGCGCTCGCCGGGGTGCTGAGCGGCGGCGAGCAGCAGATGCTCGCGGTGTCGCGCGCCCTGATGGGGTCGCCGAAGGCGCTGCTGCTGGACGAGATGTCCACCGGCCTCGCGCCGCTGATCGTGGCCGAGCTGATGGACACCGCCCGGCGGCTCGCCGAGGAGGGCACCGTGGTGGTGGTCGTCGAACCGTCCATCGGGGCCATCCGGGACCGGCTCGACCGCGGCTACGTGCTGCTGCGCGGGCAGGTGTCGGGGCCCGTGGAGGGCGGCCGGGAGCTGGACGCCGCCTACCAGCGCGCCATGGGCGTCACGGCCGGAGAGGCGGAGGCGGTGCTGCACGCGGAGTCGCGTGCGGCGGCGCCGCCGGGTGGAAGATGAGACGCGCACGATGACCGACCAAGCCAGGACGACATCCGAGAGGACACGGACACGGTGGAGGACACCGGTACCCCGGAGCCGCGCGCGCAGATGCGCCAGCCGCGGGTCGCGGACCTGCTCGCGGACACGCTGCGGGCCCGCATCCTGAGCGGCGAGCTGCCCGACGGCAGCCTGCTGCCCAAGCAGTCCGACCTGCTGGAGGAGTTCGGGGTCAGCAAGCTCGCCGCGCGCGAGGCGCTGCGGATCCTGGAGACCGAGGGGCTGATCACCGTCCGCCGCGGCAACACCGGCGGCTCGGTGGTGCACGCGCCGAAGCGCGACAGCGTCGCCTACATGCTGGCGCTCGTCCTGGAGTCGCGGCAGGCGGCGCTGCCGGACGTCGGGTTCGCGCTCCAGCAGATCGAGCCGTTCTG
This sequence comes from Actinomadura meyerae, assembly GCF_900188445.1. Taxonomy (GTDB): domain Bacteria; phylum Actinomycetota; class Actinomycetes; order Streptosporangiales; family Streptosporangiaceae; genus Spirillospora; species Spirillospora meyerae. The sequence goes on along the minus strand of NZ_FZOR01000005.1, from coordinate 217,460 downwards.
CGCGGCGCTGTGCGCGCAGCGCCCGGACCGGCACACCGCCGTCGTCCCGGAGTTGCGGCGCGCGCACGAGAGCCTCGTGCACGCCGTCGAGACGGGGGACGAGAAGCGCGCGACGCCCGCGTCCCGCGAGTTCCACGAGGCGATCGTCCGGCTGTGCGGGAACGAGACGCTGTTCGTGGTGGCGGGCGCGCTGGAGACGCTGTGGACGGCGCAGGAGCGCGACTGGTCCGAGCATGCGACCCGCGCCGGGTTCTTCCCCGAGCCCGCGCTGCGCCGCCAGGCCCTGGACGAGCACGCGCAGGCGCTCGCGCTGATCGAGGAGGGCGACGCCGAGGGGGTCGCCCGGCTGCTGCGCGGGCATCTCCAGACGGCGCAGAAGTACCCGATGACGGGCGTCAGTGAGGACCAGCGCGTCCAGGCGACACTCCTGCGCCCGCTGGTGCAGCCCGCCGAGCACGCGTGACGCGCCCGCCGCCGTAGGACGACCGTCCCGCCCCGGCAAGCGAGGCCTCCCCTCCCCGCGAAACCATTTGAACATGTTCAGTTTTGCGGGTTAGGCTCCTCGCAGTCGGCGGAGGGCGGTTGGGATGCGGGTCGTGATTCCCGGTGGCACCGGGCAGGTCGGGGCGGTGCTGGATCGCGCCCTGACGGCGGCGGGGCACGAGGTCGTCGTGCTGAGCAGGTCGCCCGAGGGGCCGCGCCAAGTCGGCTGGGACGGGCGGACGCTCGGCTCCTGGGCGAAGGAGGTCGACGGCAGCGATGTGGTGATCAACCTGGCCGGGCGCAGCGTCAGCTGCCGCTACACGCCCGCCAACCTCCAGCAGATGATGGACTCGCGGGTCCACTCCGCGCAGGTCGTCGGGGAGGCCATCGCGGCGGCGGCACGGCCGCCCAGGGTGTGGTTGCAGATGAGCACGGCGACCATCTACGCGCACCGGTTCGACGCCGCCAACGACGAGGCCGGCGGGGTGATCGGCGGGGCCGAGCCGGGGGTGCCGAAGTACTGGGAGTACAGCGTCCGGATCGCGCGGAACTGGGAGCGGGCGCAGGAACTGGCCGAGACGCCGGGCACCCGGAAGGTCGCCTTGCGGGCGGCCATGGTGATGAGCCCGGACCGGGGCGGCGTGTTCGACTACCTGTCGTGGATGGCGCGGCTCGGGCTCGGCGGGCCCGTCGCCGGGGGCGCGCAGTACATCTCGTGGATCCACGACCGGGACTTCGTCCGGGCGGTCGAGTTCCTGATCGGGCGGGACGACATCGAGGGGCCGGTGAACCTCGCCTCGCCGGGGCCGCTGCCGCAGCGGGCGTTCATGCGGGCGCTGCGCACGGCCTGGCGGGTGCCGGTCGGGCTGCCCGCCACCGCGTGGATGGCGGAGATCGGGGCGCTCGTGATCCGCTCCGACACCGAGCTGCTGCTGAAGAGCCGCCGGGTCGTGCCGGGGCGGCTGCTCGGCGCCGGGTTCGGGTTCGAGCACGAGCGGTGGCCGGAAGCCGCGCGGGATCTCGTGCGGAGGGCGCGCTCCCGGGCATGAAGGCGGGGTGGACGACGCTTCGCGGCGGGACGGCCGCCGGCTCGCGCTCCGGACGGTCCTGCGCTCGGCGCTGACCACGGTGTTCCTGCTGGCGGCCTACTTCGCGGCGCCGCTGGAGGGCGACTTCACGGCCCTCAGCGGCGTGGTGCTGCTGGTGGTCCTGGCGGTGCTCGCCGTGGTGGTCTGGTGGCAGGCGCGGGCGATCGCGCGGCATCCGGCGCCGCGGCTGCGCGCCGTCGAGGCGCTCATGACGTCCGCCGCGCTGTTCCTCGTCGCGTTCTCCACGAGCTACTGCCTGATGGGCAACGGGGCGCCGTCCGGTTTCTCCGAGCGGCTCACGCATGTGGACGCCCTTTACTTCACCATGACGGTCTTCTCGTCCGTCGGATTCGGCGACATCGTCCCGGTATCGCAGCCGGCGCGGGTTCTGACCACCGTGCAGATGGCCGGTGACCTGGTCTTCCTCGGTCTCGCCGCTAAGGTCTTCCTGGAGGCCATGCGCCGCGGGGTCGAGCGGCGCGGAGGCCGGTGACGAGGGGTTTCCGGGGGCGTGCCACGGGCACGTGTTCGACCGTTGCCACGACGTGTCATTCGACGACCGGGGGGTTCCGAGATGACCTCGGGATGGTACGGGCCGAGCGGGATGGATCCGTTCGAGGAGATGCTCGCCCGCTTCTTCGGGGCGCGGGCGCAGCGGCGGCCGCAGGAGCGGATCAGCATCGCGCGGCTGATGAGCGAGCCCGCGCGGGAGCTGGTGCGGGACGCGGCCGCGCAGGCGGCCCAGTGGGGCAGCGTCGATCTGGACACCGACCACCTGCTGTGGGCGGCGACGCGGCAGCAGGGGACGCGGCAGTGGATCGCGCGGGCCGGCGCCGACCCCGACAAGATAAAAGGGGAGATCGAGGGGCACGCGCGCCGGGGTGAGCCGCGGGACGTGCCGCCGGAGCTGACGCCGTCCGCCAAGCGCGCCCTGCTGGACTCGCACCAGGTGTCGCGGGCGCTCGGGTCGTCCTACATCGGGCCCGAGCATGTGCTGTTCGCACTGGCGCTCGACCGCGGGTCCAGCGCCGGACGGATCCTCGACCACGAGCACGTGACGCCGGACTCGCTGCAGCAGGCCGCGACCGGCGGCGGGACGGGGCAGCCGCCCGGCGGAGGCGGCGGGCAGCCGTCCGAGACGCCGACGCTGGACGAGTTCGGCCGCGACCTGACCGCGCTGGCCCGGGAGGGCCGGATCGACCCGGTGATCGGGCGGCACGAGGAGATCGAGGAGACCGTCGAGGTGCTGTCGCGGCGCACCAAGAACAACCCGGTGCTGATCGGCGACCCGGGGGTGGGCAAGACCGCGATCGCGGAGGGGCTCGCGCAGCGGATCGTCGACGACGACGTGCCGGAGACGCTGCGCGGCAAGCGGATCGTCCAGCTCGACCTGAGCGGCGTCGTCGCGGGCACCCGGTACCGGGGCGACTTCGAGGAGCGGCTGAAGAAGGTCGTGGACGAGATCCGCGCGCACGCCGACGAGCTGGTCGTGTTCATCGACGAGATCCACACGATCGTGGGGGCCGGCGGCGCGGAGGGCGCGGTGTCGGCCGGGAACATGCTGAAGCCGCCGCTGGCGCGCGGCGAGCTGCACGTCGTGGGCGCGACGACGATCGACGAGTACCGCCGCAACATCGAGAAGGACGCGGCGCTGGAGCGGCGGTTCCAGCCGATCCTGGTGAGCGAGCCGAGCGGCGACGACAGCATCGAGATCCTGCGCGGGCTCCGCGACCGGTACGAGGCGCACCACGCGGTGCGGTTCACCGACGAGGCGCTGGTCGCGGCCGTGGACCTGTCCAGCCGGTACCTGACCGACCGGTTCCTGCCGGACAAGGCGATCGACCTGATCGACCAGGCGGGCGCGCGGGTGCGGCTGCGCTCGGGGACGCGGGACGGCAGCCGGCGGGAGCTGGAGCAGCGGCTCGACCGGCGGCGCCGCGAGAAGGACCAGGCCGTCGCCGACGAGGACTACGAGAAGGCGTCGGAGCTGCGCGACGAGATCGCCCGGCTGGAGCAGGACCTGGAGGCGGCGCGCGATGACAACGCCCCGGTGACCGTCCCGGAGGTGACGACCGAGGACATCGCCGAGGTCGTGTCCCGGATCTCCGGGGTGCCGGTCACGCAGCTCACGGAGGCGGAGCGGGAGCGGCTGACGCGGCTGGAGGAGCACCTGCACCAGCGCGTCGTCGGGCAGGAGGACGCGGTGGCGGCGGTGGCGCGGGCCGTGCGGCGGTCGCGCGCCGGGATGGGAGACCCGGACCGCCCGATCGGCGGGTTCCTGTTCCTCGGCCCGACCGGCGTCGGCAAGACCGAGCTGGCGAAGGCGCTCGCGGAGGCGCTGTTCGGCAGCCGGGACCGGCTGATCCGGTTCGACATGAGCGAGTTCCAGGAGCGGCACACCGTCAGCCGGCTGATGGGCGCCCCGCCCGGATACGTCGGCTACGAGGAGGCGGGGCAGCTGACCGACGCCGTCCGGCGGCAGCCCTACTCGGTGATCCTGCTGGACGAGATCGAGAAGGCGCACCAGGACGTGTTCAACGTCCTGCTCCAGCTCCTCGACGACGGGCGGCTGACCGACGCGCAGGGCCGCACCGTCGACTTCCGCAACACCGTGGTGATCATGACGAGCAACCTCGGCTCGGAGCTGATCACCGGGACAGGCGAGATCGGGTTCGGCTCCTCGGGCGGGGAGGCGAGCGCGGAGGCGAGCGCGCTCAGCGACCGGATCATGCGGCGGCTGCGCGAGTCGTTCCGGCCCGAGTTCCTCAACCGGATCGACGAGATCATCGTGTTCCGGCGGCTGGAGGCGGGGCAGCTCCGGCAGATCACCGACCTGCTGCTGGACGAGACGCGCCGCCGCCTCCGCGCGCAGGACGTCGACGTCGACTTCACCGAGGAGGCGGTGGACTGGCTCGCCGAGCGCGGCTACCAGCCCGAGTTCGGCGCCCGGCCGCTGCGCCGCACGATCCAGCGGGAGGTGGACGACCAGCTCGCCGACCTGCTGCTGTCCGGCGGCCTGGAGCACGGGCGGCACGTGGAGGTGTCGGCGGTCAACGGCGGCCTCCAGTTCGACGTCTCCAGCCGGTAAGGGTTAAGGTTCCCTTGTAACCCTTACAAGGAGTGCGGGAGTCGCCCATGCACATCCCGATCGCCGACTACACGCGCGGCGTCGAGTTCGCGAACGCGCTGGTGGCGACGTCGCCCGAGGTCCGCGGGAGCGAGGTGCTGGGGGACGCGGACGCGCTGAGCCGTCTCCTCCCGCCGCTCGGCTTCCGGACGCCGGAGGCCGGGGACGTCGAGAAGGTCCGCCTGCTGCGCCGCGAGGTGCGCGCAGTCATGGAGACCGAGACCGAGGAGCGGGCGGTCGAGAGCGCGGCGCTGCTCGCCGGGCACGCGGGGATGGCGCCGGTGCTGCGCCGCGACCCGTCCGGCCGGTGGCAGTGGTACGTGCCGACGGTCCGGGACGCCTCGCTCGTCGGCGAGGTGGCCGCCGTCGCGGGCGTCGCGCTGCTCGGCCTCGTCCGGGCGCTCGGGCACGAGCGCTTCCGGTCGTGCGAGGCCCCCGGCTGCGCGGGCGTGTTCGCCGACGCGAGCCGCGCCGGACGCCGCCGCTACTGCATGCCCGACCGGTGCGGGAACCGGCTCAACGTCGCCAACCACCGCGCCCGCCGCCAGGGGGTGGCCCGGTGACCGCCCCGCTCGACGCCCCGCTCGACGGAGCGATCCGGCTGCCGGACGGCGCCTGGGTCCGGGGGCGCGGCCTGCGCAACGAGCCGCCCGGCGGACCCGAGCCCGCGTTCGGGCTCTATCTGGGCACCGCGAAGCTGCGGCGCCGCCACGAGCCGGAGCTGCGCTGGGAGTCGGTGTGGCTCGACTGGCCCGACTTCCGGCTGCCCCGCGACCGGGACGAGGCCGTCCGGCAGATCCGCGCCCTGCACGAGCGGGCCCGCGCCGGCGAGGCGGTGGAGGTCGCCTGCGGCGGCGGCGTCGGGCGCACCGGCACCGTCATCGCCTGCCTGGCCGTCCTCGCCGGGGTCGAGCCGTCCGGGGCGGTCGCCTGGGCGCGCGAGCACCACCACCCGCGCGCCGTCGAGACGCCCTGGCAGCGCCGCTGGGCCGCCCGGTTCCCCGGCCCCGGCCGGCGGGTAGCCGCCGTCAGGCGCCGAGGATCAGGGTCGCGGCGTGCTCGCCGATCATCATGCTCGGCGCGTTGGTGTTGCCGCCGATGATGCTCGGCATGATCGACGCGTCCGCGACGCGCAGGCCCTCGACGCCGCGGACCCGCAGCGCCGGGTCGACGACGGCGCGCTCGTCCGCGCCCATCCGGCAGCTTCCCACCGGGTGGTAGACGGTCGTGGCGCGGTTCGGCAGCTCCTTGGCCAGCGCGGCGCGGTCGGCGAAGGACGGGCCGGGCGACAGCTCCGCCTTCACGTCCCCGGCGATGACCTTGTTGCTCATCACCTCGCGGACCAGCTCCATGCCGTCCAGCAGCAGCCGGGCGTCGTCGGGCTCGGACAGGTAGCCGGGGTCGATCACCGGCGCGGCGGCCGGGTCCGCGGACGCCAGCCGGACCGTGCCGCGGCTCTTCGGGTAGATCAGCGTCGGCATGATCGTCAGCGCGCGGCGCTTGTCGACCTTGTGCCGCACCGGCGCGTCCTGGTTCGGGAACGGGTACGACCACGGCAGCGCGTGGAGCTGGATGTCGGGGATGTCGCCGGCCTGCCCGCTGCGGACGAACCCGACCGCCTCGAACACGCTGCGGGCCACCCACGTCCCGCCCTTCGTCCACTCCTTGGCGACGCCCTTGGCGAAGTAGGGTGCGGTGCCCTTGTGCCGGGCCGTGTCCATGACGAACGTCATCGGGACGAACATGTGGTCGTGCAGGTTGTCGCCGACGGGCAGGTCGGCGTGGACCTCGATGCCGTGCTCGCGCAGGTGCGCGGCGGGGCCGACGCCCGACAGCATCAGCAGGTGCGGTGAACCGAACGCGCCCGCCGCCAGGATGACCTCCTTGGTCGCCCGGATCGTCCCCTTGCCCTTCTTGGTGACGACCTCGACGCCCGTCGCGCGGCCCTTCTCGATGTTCACGCGGCCGACGGTGGCGCCCGTCACGACGGTCAGGTTCGCCAGGCCGTGGTCGTCCAGGTACCCGACGGACGAGCTGTAGCGCAGCCCCTTGTCGACGCTCTGCTGGAAGACGCCGGCGCCTTCCTGCTCCTCGCCGTTGTAGTCGTCGTTCCGCTTCACCCCGGCCGTCTGGATCACGGCCTCGATGAACGCCTCCGCCGCGGGCGTCAGGTCGCGCTGCCGCGTCACCTGGATCGGTCCTCCGGCGCCGCGCAGCTCGCTGGCGCCGTCCTCCCAGTTCTCCATGCGCTTGTAGCTGGCGAGGACGTCCTCGTAGCCCCAGCCGGTGCAGCCCTCCGCCGCCCAGTCGTCGTAGTTCTTGCGGTGCCCGCGCACGAACAGCATCCCGTTGATCGACCCGGAGCCGCCGAGGACCTTCCCGCGGGTCTGCGGGATCTTCCGGTCGAGCGCGTTGCCCTGGGGGGCGCTGTAGAAGCCCCAGTCCAGCTTCTTCTTCAGCTGCGGGACGTTGTGGAAGACGGCGATCAGGCCCGGCTTGCGGACCAGCGGCGTCCGGTCCGGGCCGCCCGCCTCCAGCAGGACGACGCTCGCCCCCGAGTCGGCCAGGCGCCGCGCCAGCACGCACCCGGCGCTCCCGGCCCCCACCACGACGTAGTCAGCGGTCTGGTCCATGTCATCCTCCAGCGCCGTCCGCGCACGCGCGGGCGACCCCAGTCGAGGGCCCGCGCCTGGCCCGGTCTGCACCGCCGCATGGGCGGGTAATGGGTGGGCCGATCGTAAGAGGACCGGAATGCGCCGCCAAGGCCCTGTCCCAATGACCGGAATGCCGCGTTGTCCTCAAAGGGGGGATGGCCCCACCTCCAATCTGGGAGGGCACACCAGTGTGTCGAGAAGCGTGCCTGCTTAGCGTCTGATCACATGAGCAGAATGCATCGGATCATTGCGTTGCTGCTGGGTGCGGCCGCGATAGCCGCCGCCGCGGCCGCACCGCCGGCGCGGGGCGACCAGGCGCGCTGCGGCGACCATGAGGCCCTGCGGACGGCTCTGGAGCGCATGACGGGGGTCCACGGCCTGACGGGCGCGGCGGTGCGGGTGGACGACCCGCGCTGCGGGACGTGGACGCACGCGAGCGGCGTCGCCGACCGGCGGACGGGCCGCGCCATGAGCGCCGACCTGCGGGGGCGGATCGGCAGCGTCACCAAGACGTTCACGGCCACCGCCGTTCTCGCGCTGGCGGCGGAGGGCCGCGTCCGGCTGGACGCGCCCGTCGCGCGCTACCTGCCCGGCCTGCTCGACCGGAACGGCCACGACGGCCGGAAGATCACCGTGCGGAGCCTGCTGCGGCACACCAGCGGCCTGCCCGACCACATGGAGAGCTTCGAGAGCACCGGCGACTTCCGCTTCCGGCACTTCGAGCCGGAGGAACTGGTCGCGCGGGCGCTCGCGCTGCCGCGTCCCGCGCCGGGGTGGCACTACTCCACCACCAACTACGTGATCGCCGGGCTCGTCGTGGAGAAGGTCACGGGGCGTCCGGTGGAGGACGAGGTCGCGCGCCGCATCATCAAGCCGCTGCGGCTCCACGACACCTACTGGCCCGGTGACGAGATCTGGATCCGCGGCCCGCACCCGCGCGGCTACGTCCGCGAGGAGGACGGCTCGTACACCGACTACACCGAGATGAACATCTCGGCGGGCGGGGCCGGTGGCGCGCTCATCTCCACTCCGCGCGACGTCAGCGCGTTCTTCGGGGCGCTGACGGGCGGGCGGCTGCTGCCTGCGGCGATGCTCGCGCAGATGAGGCAGACCGTCCCCACCGACCCCGACCGCCTGTGGGAGGGCGCGCGGTACGGCCTCGGCCTGATCGGCACGCCGCTGCGCTGCGGCGGCACCTGGTGGGGCCATGCCGGCGACATCGACGGCTTCACGGCGATCTCCGGCACGGCGCCGTCCGGGCGCCGCGTCGCGGTCGCCTTCAACGAGAACCCGTCCACCTTCGAAGCGTTCACCGGCGAACTGGACCTCGTCCAGACCGCCCTGTGCGAGGAGGCTGCGTGAAGACGATGCGATGGGCGGCGCCGCTGACCGGAGCGGCCGCCGCGCTGGCCCTGCTCGCCCCCGCCGCCACGGCGGCCCAGGCCGGGGAGCGCGGCGCCGCGGGGGGAGGCGGTCTCGACCGGTTCTACCACCAGCGGCTCACCTGGAAGGCGTGCACGCTCGGGCCGGGCGACGAGGTCGGCGCCGAACTCGACCGGGCGGGCGCGCGGTGCGCCGACGTGACCGTCCCGCTCGACTACGCCCGGCCGGACGGCCGCACGATCACCGTCGCGATCTCCCGGCTCGCGGCGTCCGACACCCGGCACCGCATCGGGACGATGATCCTCAACGGGGGCGGGCCGGGGCCGTCGATCGACCTGCCGCCCTACATGCGCGACCTCATGGGCGCGGCGGGCCCGCGCTACGACCTCGTCGGCCTGGACCCGCGCTCGCTGGGCCGCAGCCGCGGCGTCGACTGCGGCTGGCCGAGCGCCACGTGGATCAAGGGGGCGGGCGCGACGCGCCGCTCGTTCGACCGGTCGGTCGCGTTCGCGAAGGACTCGGCGCGGCGCTGTGCGCGGACGGACGGCGACGTCCTCCCGTACATCAGCACCCGCCACATCGCCCGGGACATGGACGTCGTCCGCGGTGTGCTGGGCGAGCGGAAGGTGTCGTACAACGGCGCGTCCTACGGCACCTACCTCGGCCAGGTGTACGCGGCGATGTTCCCGGGCCGCTTCGACCGGGTCGTCCTCGACAGTTCGCAGGCCGCGCAGTCATGGGGCCCGCGCCTCATCTCCACCCTGGGGCCGGCGAACGACCGGGCGCTCGGCGCCTGGGCGGCGTGGACGGCGGAGCGGCACGCGGCGTACGGGCTCGGGAAGACGCGACGCGAGGTCCTGGCCACCGTCCACCGGGTCTACGAGGCGTCGGCGAGCGCGCCGCTCGCCGTCGGCCGGTACCGCCTGGACGACACGATGATGCCGGTGGTGCTGTTCGACAACCTCGGCAACGACGAGGACACGGCTCGGGCGAGCTTCGCCGCGTCGATGCGGGTGCTGGCGGACGCCGCCGCCGGGCGCCCCGCGAAGCCCACCCCCGACCTGGACGAGGAACTCGCCTTCCTGCTGACCGGGGCGGAGTCGCGGTACGGCAGCGGGCAGAGCGCCATCATCTGCGGTGACGCGGTGGCGCCGCGCGACCCGGAGGTCTACTGGCGGGGCGTCCAGCGGCACCGCGCCGACAGCCCGCTGTTCGGGCCCCTGGCCCAGGGCATCGGGCCGTGCGCGTTCTGGCCGGTGCGTCCTGCCGAGCCGCCCGTCCGGACCGGCGGGCCGCTGCCCGCGCTGATGGTCGCCGCGACCGGTGACACCCGCACCACCTACGAGAGCAACCAGATCGTCCACCGGATGCTGCCCGGCTCGCGGATGATCACGTTGCCGGCGAACGTCCACGCGCCCTACCAGCGCGGATACCCGAACCTGTGCGTGCGGGACACGGTGAACGACTACCTCGCGACCGGCCGCCTGCCCGATCGCGACCTCGTCTGCGCCCCCGAACCTCAGGCGTCGTAGTCGACGGTGAGCCGCGGCGTGGCCGGAACGGACTGGCAGGTCAGGACGTATCCGGCTGCGACCTCGGCGGGGTCGAGCGCGAAGTTGCGGCGCATGTCGACCTCGCCTTCGACGACCCTGGCCCGGCACGTTCCGCAGACACCGCCCTTGCACGCGAACGGCAGGTCCGGCCGGACGCGCTGGGCGGAGTCGAGGACGGTCGCGTCCTGGGGCTGGGTCAGGGTCGTCGAGCGGCCGTCCAGGACGACCGTCACCTCGCAGGCCGGGCCCGTCGGGGCGCTCCGCCTCCGCACCGGCTCGGGCGGCGGCTCGTCCACGTAGAACAGCTCCTGGTGGACGCGCTCGCGCGGCACACCGAACCCCTGGAGGACGTCACGGGCGTCCGTGACCATGCCCAGCGGGCCGCACAGCCACCAGTGGTCCACGTCGGCGACGGGGACGAGGAGGGGGAGCAGCGTGCGCAGCCGGTCGGCGTCCAGGCGGCCGCTGAACAGCTCCGCCTCCCGAGGCTCCTGGGACAGGACGTGCACCAGCTCGAACCGGCCGGGGTGCGCGTCCTTCAGGTCGGCCAGCTCGTCGGCGAACATGACGGTGCCGCTGCTCCGGTTGCCGTACAGGACGGTGACGCGACCGTCCGGGTCGGCGAGCGCGGACGCCGCGATCGACAGCACCGGCGTGATCCCGGACCCGGCGGCGATCAGCACGTGGTGCCCGGCGCGCGCGCCGAGCACGAACGTCCCGGACGGCGGCAGCACCTCGACGGTGTCGCCCGGACGCACGTCGCGCACCAGCCACTGGGAGAACAGCCCGTCCGGGATCTCGCGGACGCCGATGCGCGGCGCGGCCCCGGCGGGCGCGCAGATCGAGTACGAGCGGCGCTCCTCGCGGCCGTCGATCACCCGGCGCAGCGTGAGGAACTGGCCGGGCCGGAACGCGTACTCGGCCGCCAGGTCCGGCGGGACGTCGAAGGTGACCGCGACCGCGTCGTCGCACAGCCGCTCCACCCCGGCGACGCGCAGGGCGTGGAAGCCGGTGCGGCGGGGTGCGGCCTCGGTGAGCGTCACTCAGATCTCCTTGAAGTGCTCGAACGGCTCGCGGCAGGACTCGCAGCGGCGCAGCGACTTGCAGGCGGTCGCGCCGAACCGGGACAGCTCGACCGTGTCGGACGAGCCGCACCGCGGGCACGGAACGCGCCGGGTCGGGCCGAGGGTGAGCGGGACCGGCCCGGACGCGCGGCGCGGCGCCGGGCCGGGCGGTGCGATCCCGGCCTCGCGGAGCTTGCGGCGGCCGGGCTCGCTGATCCAGTCGGTCGTCCACGGCGGGTCGAGGACGGTCCGCACCTCGACCTCGGCGTACCCGGCGTCGGCGAGCCTGCGCCGCAGGTCGGCGCGCATCGCGTCCACGGCCGGGCAGCCGGTGTAGGTCGGGGTGATCGTCACCTCGACGCGGCCCGGTTCCTCCCGGACGTCGCGCAGCACCCCGAGCTCCGCGAGCGTCAGCATCGGCAGCTCGGGGTCGGTGACGGTCTCGGCGACCGCGCGGGCGCTCACCATTCCGCCTCCGGATGCTCGCGGGCGAGGCTCTGCATTTCGGCGAGCAGGGCGGCCAGCGCGGGCGAGTGCGCGCCGTCGCGCCCGGCCAGGTGCGGCGGGACGGGCTCGGGACGCCGCAGCGTCGCCCTGGCCAGCACCTCGCCGATGACCGCGTCGCACTCGTCGCGGACGTCGGCCGGGTCGACGGCCACCCCGGCGCCGGCCAGCAGCCGCTCGGTCTCGTGCGTGGCGAACAGCTCCCCGGTCAGCGGCCACAGCCCGTCGACGGCGGCCTGCGCGCGGTCGTGGGACAGGTCGGTGCCGTCGCCGAGCCTGACCGTCCACAGCGCGGCGTGGTCGCGGTGGTAGGCGACCTCCTTGACGCCCTTCGCGGCGATCGCGGCGAGGACCGGGTCCGCGGACGCGGTGAGCCGGTCCAGCAGCGCGAGCCGCCACGTCGCGAACAGCAGCAGCCGGACGGTCGAGTACGCGAAGTCGCCGTTCTCCGCCTCGGCGAGGCCGACGTTGCGGAACTCGGACGCGTCCCGGAAGTAGGCGAGGTCGTCCTCGCCGCGGCCCTTGCCCTCGGCTGCGCCGGCGCGGGCCAGCAGCAGCCGGGCCTGGCCGAGCAGGTCGAGCGCGATGTTGGCGAGCGCGACCTCCTCCTCCAGCTCGGGCGCGTGCGTGCACCACTCCTGGAGGCGGTGCGACATGACGAGCGCGTCGTCGCCGAGCATCAGGCAGTACGCGGCCAGCGCGTCCCGGTCGATCCCGTCCGGCACGGACGGGTCGATCCCGGCGAGCGGGTCCTCGAACCCGGTGCCGAACGCCCAGCGGCTGTCGTCGCTCTCCTCGGAGAGCGCCTCGAACGGATTGTCGGACGACATCAGAAGCCTCACATATGGGGGACGTTCTCGGGGATGTCGTAGAACGTCGGGTGGCGGTAGACCTTGTCGCCGCTGGGGGCGAAGAACGGGTCCTTCTCGTCGGGGCTGGACGCGGTGACGTCCTCCGACCGCACCACCCAGATGCTGACGCCCTCGTTCCGCCGCGTGTACAGGTCGCGGGCGTTGCGCAGCGCCATCTCGGCGTCGGGGGCGCGCAGCGAGCCGACGTGGACGTGGTTCAGGCCGCGCTTGCCGCGGACGAACACCTCGTAGAGCGGCCAGTCCCTCTCCATCACGCCACCTCCCTCTCCGTGCGGCCGCCCGCGTGCTTGGCGGCGTACGCGGCGGCGGCCTCGCGGACCCAGGCGCCGTCCTCGTGGGCCGCGCGGCGCCGCTCGACCCGCTCGGCGTTGCAGGGGCCGTCGCCGCTGATCACGCGCTTCAGCTCCGACCAGTCGATCTCGCCGAAGTCGTGGTGGCCGCGCTCCTCGTTCCACCGCAGGTCCGGGTCGGGGAGCGTGACGCCGAGCGCCTCCGCCTGCGGGACGGTCATGTCGACGAACCGCTGCCGCAGCTCGTCGTTGGTGTGCCGCTTGATCTTCCAGGCCATGGACTGCGCGGTGTGCGTCGAGTCGGCGTCCGGCGGGCCGAACATCATCAGCGACGGCCACCACCAGCGGTTCACGGCGTCCTGCACCATCTCCCGCTGGGCCTCGGTGCCGCGCATGAGCGTCATCAGCAGCTCGTAGCCCTGCCGCTGGTGGAACGACTCCTCCTTGCAGATCCGGATCATCGCCCGCGCGTACGGGCCGTAGGAGCTGCGGCACAGCGGCACCTGGTTGCAGATCGCGGCGCCGTCCACCAGCCAGCCGATCACGCCGACGTCCGCGAACGTCAGCGTCGGGTAGTTGAAGATCGAGGAGTACTTCTGCCTCCCGGAGATCAGCTTCGCGGTCAGGTCGGACCGGTCGGCGCCGAGCGTCTCCGCCGCCGAGTACAGGTACAGGCCGTGGCCCGCCTCGTCCTGCACCTTGGCGAGCAGGATCGCCTTGCGGCGCAGCGACGGCGCGCGGGTGATCCAGTGCCCCTCCGGCTGCATCCCGATGATCTCGGAGTGGGCGTGCTGCGCGATCTGCCGGATCATCGTGGCCCGGTACCTCTCCGGCATCCAGTCGCGCGGCTCGATGCGCTGGTCGCGCTCGATCGTCCGCTCGAAGTGCTCCTGCTCCGGCCGCCGCTCCTGCTCGGGCTGCTGCGTCATGCCTTCTCCTCCGGGCGCTTGGCGACCAGGGTCAGGACGTCGTACTGCGCGACGACCGCGCCGTCCTGCCGGGTGACCTCGGTGTCCCAGCGGACCTCCCCGTAGCCGGCGTTCTCGCGCGGGGTGATCTGCTTGGCGGTCAGCTTCACCGTCAGCTCGTCGCCGGGGAACGTCGGGGCGAGGAACCGCAGGTTCTCCAGCCCGTAGTTCGCGAGGACGGGGCCGGGCTCGGGCGAGACGAACAGGCCCGCCGCGAACGAGACGACGAGGTAGCCGTGCGCGACCCGGCCGCCGAAGAACGGGTTCGCCTTGGCGGCCTCCTCGTCCATGTGGGCGTAGAAGGTGTCGCCGGTGAACTCGGCGAAGTGCTCGATGTCCTCCAGGGTGACGGTGCGCGGCCCGGCCACGACCGTGTCGCCGATCCGCAGGTCCTCCAGGTGCTTGCGGAACGGGTGCTCGCCGGTCTCGGTGCGGGGCGCGCCCGGCGTCCAGCGGCCGGTGATCGCCGACAGCATCGACGGCCCGGCCTGCACGGCGGTGCGCTGCATGTGGTGCAGGACGCCGCGGACGCCGCCCATCTCCTCGCCGCCGCCCGCGCGTCCCGGGCCGCCGTGGACGAGGCCCGGCATCGGCGAGCCGTGGCCGGTGGACTCCTTCGCGTCCTCCTCGTTCAGCACGAGCAGCCGCCCGTGCCACGGCGCGGCGCCGAGGACGACGCGGCGCGCGAAGTCGGGGTCGGCGGTGACCACCGACCCGACCAGGCTGCCGAGGCCGCGCGCGGCGAGCGCCACGGCCTGCTCGGCGCCGTCGTAAGGGAGCAGGGTGCTGACCGGGCCGAACGCCTCGACCTCGTGCGGCTCGGGGCGGGCGGTGTCGTCCACGCGCACCAGCACCGGGGACATGAACGCGCCGCGCTCGGCGTCGGCGCCGACCACCTCGACGCGCTCGGGGTCGCCGTACACGATCCGGCCCGCGTCGAGGAGCTTCTTGAGCTGCCGGCGGACCTCCTCGCGCTGTTCGAGGGTCGCGAGCGCGCCCATCCGCACGTCCGGCTCGGCCGGGTTCCCGATCTTCACCCGGGCGAGCCGCTCGCTCGCCGCCTCCGCGACCTCGTCCATCAGGTCGGACGGCACCAGCGCCCGCCGGATGGCCGTGCACTTCTGCCCCGCCTTCACCGTCATCTCGGTGACGAGCTGCTTGACGAACAGGTCGAACTCGGCCGTACCGGGGCGGGCGTCCGGGCCGAGGATCGCGCAGTTCAGCGAGTCGGCCTCCGCGTTGAACCGGACCGACCGCCCGGTCACCACCGGGTGCGCGCGCAGCAGCCGGCCCGTCGCGGCGGACCCGGTGAACGCCAGCACGTCCTGCTCGGTCAGGTGGTCGAGCAGGTCGCCGGGGTCGCCGCAGACGAGCTGGAGCGTCCCCTCCGGCAGGACGCCCGACTCGACGATCAGCTCGACCAGCCGCGCGGTCAGGTACGCCGTCTGCGGCGCGGGCTTCACCAGGCTCGGCATCCCGGCGAGGAACGCGGGCGCGAGCTTCTCCAGCGGACCCCAGACGGGGAAGTTGAACGCGTTGATCTGCACCGCGACGCCCTGGAGCGGCGTGCAGACGTGCCGCCCGGCGAACGTGCCGCCCTTGCTGAGCGGCTCCACGTCCCCGTCGACCAGGACCGTGTCGTTCGGCAGCTCGCGCTTGCCCTTGCTCGCGTACGCCAGCAGGACGCCGATGCCGCCGTCCACGTCGATCTTCGAGTCGGCGAGCGTCGCGCCGGTGCGGGCCGACAGCGCGTACAGCTCGTCGCGGTGCTCGCGCAGGGCCAGGCCGAGCTGCTTCAGCAGGGCGGCGCGCTGGTGGAACGTCAGCTCCCGCAGGGCCGGGCCGCCCGTCCGGCGGCCGTGCTCCAGCGCGGCCCCCATGTCGATGCCGGCCGAGGAGATCCGGGCGACCTCCGCCCCGGTCACGGCGTCGGTGAGCGGCGCGCCCTCGTCCGGCGGGACGTGCCAGGCACCGGACACGTAACTGGGCAGCGGAGCCATCGGGCCTCCTCGATTTACTGACCGTCCGTTCAGTCAGATATTAACCCGGTCCGGGGGCCCGGGAGAAGAGCTGAACGGCGTTCGGCGCTGCGATAATGGGCCCGTGGCTACTGCGGACGGCGGGCGGGTGAACCGGCGGGGAAGGCCGGGCTACGACCGGGAGTCGCTGCTGCTCGTCGCCGTCAAGGTGTTCAACGAGCGCGGCTACGACGGCACCAGCATGGACGACCTGGCCAAGCGGCTCGGCATCGGCAAGTCCGCGATCTACCACCATGTGAGCGGCAAGGACGAGCTGCTCCAGCTCGCGGTCGACCGGGCCCTCGACGGGCTGTTCGCCGCCGCCGAGGAGACCGCCGCCGTCGAGGGCCGCGCCATCGACCGGCTGGAGCACCTCGTGCGCGCCAGCGTCGCCGTCCTCGTCGAGCGGCAGCCGTTCGTGACCCTGCTGCTGCGGGTGCGCGGCAACACCGCCGTCGAGAAGCGGGCGCTGGCCCGCCGCCGCGAGTTCGACCACCGGGTCGCCGCGCTCGTCGCGCAGGCCGAGGCGGAGGGCGACATCCGCGCCGACATCGACCCGGCGATCACCGCCCGGCTGCTGTTCGGCCTGGTCAACTCGCTGATCGAGTGGTACAGACCGCGCGGCGGCGCCAGTGGGGGGGAGATCGCCGACGCGCTGTGCAAGGTCGCGTTCGACGGGCTGCGCCGCCGCGCGGCGGCTACCGGCGACTGACCAGCATCTCGGGCCGCTCCACGCAGTCCGCGACGAACCGCAGGAACCCGCCCGCGACGCCGCCGTCGCAGACCCGGTGGTCGAACGTGAACGACAGCTGCGTCACCTGCCGCAGCCGCACCTTCCCCTTGTGCGCCCAGGGCCGCTCGGCGATCCGGCCGACGCCGAGCATCGCCGCCTCCGGGTGGTTGATGATCGGCGTCGAGCCGTCCACGCCGAACACGCCGTAGTTGTTGAGCGTGAACGTGCCGCCGGTGAGGTCGCCCGGGGAGAGCCGCCCCTCGCGGGCCTCCTCCGTCCGTTCCCGCAGCGCGGCGGCGAGGTCGGCGAGCGGCAGCAGGTGCGCGTCCCGGACGACCGGCACGACCAGGCCGCGCTCGGTCTGCGCCGCGAACCCGAGGTGGACGTGCGGCAGCCGGACGATCTCCTCGCGCTCGGTGTCGACGTAGGCGTTGAGCTCGGGGAAGCGACGGAGCCCCGCCACGCAGATCGCGGCGAACAGGGCCAGCATCCCGACACCGGCGTCCGGATCGGCCTCGCCGATCCGCTTCTTGAGCTTGACCAGGCGGGTCGCGTCCACGTCCACCCAGGTCGTCGCGTCCGGGATCTCGCGGCGGCTGCGGGACAGCTTCTCGGCCATCGTCCGCCGGACGCCCTTCAGCGGGACGCGCACGACATCGGCGGCCTCCCGGTGCTCCTCGGCGGCCGGGGCGGTCGCCTGAGCGGCGGGCGGGGCGGCGGTGGGGGCGGTGCCCGCGATCGCCTGCTCGACGTCGCAGCGGAGGATGACGCCGCCGGGGCCGGTCGGGGTGAGCGTGGCGACGTCGATGCCGTTGTCCTTGGCGAGGCGCCGTACCACCGGCGAGATCACGCGCGGTGCCTCGTCCTGGGCCACCGCCGCGGGATGGGCGGGCTCCGGACGTGCGGCGCGGCGGCGGGAGCGGCGGGTCTCGGTCGTCCCGTAGCCGACCAGGACGTTGCCCGAACCGGCCTGCTCCTCCTCCCGGTACCGCTCGGCGGCGGCGTCGGGCAGGGCGGTCTCCGGGGAGATCGCGATGAGCGGGGAGCCGACGTCCACGACCGTGCCCGCCTCGGCGAACAGCTCCGCGACCGTCCCGGCGATCGGGACCGGGACGTCCACCGCCGCCTTCGCCGTCTCGACCTCGACGATGATCTGGTCGGTCGTCACGGTGTCGCCGACCGACACCTTCCACTCCAGGATCTCCGCCTCGGTGAGCCCCTCACCGAGATCCGGCAGCTTGAAGACCGTGGCCGTCATGCGTGCCTCCTGCGGGGGGACGACCCCCCGCACCCCCCGGTTCGCTCCGCTCATGCCGCACCCCCCAGGTACTTGGGGTCGGGCTGGTCGTCCCGCTGGAGGCGGTCGAGCGCGTCCAGGATCCGGTCGACGTTCGGCAGGTGGTGGTGCTCCAGCATCGGCGGCGGGTAGGGGATGTCGAACCCGGTCACCCGCAGCACCGGCGCCTCCAGGCTGTGGAAGCAGCGCTCCTGGACGCGGGCCGCGATCTCCGCCCCGACGCCCGCGAACCCGGCCGCCTCGCCGACCACGACGCAGCGGCCCGTCCTGCGCACCGACGCCGCCACGGTCGCGTCGTCGAACGGGACGATCGTCCGCAGGTCGACGACCTCCAGGTCCCAGCCCTCGTCCCGCGCGGCGGCCGCCGCCTCCAGCGCGACCGGCACGCTCGGCCCGTACGCGACGAGCGTCGCGTCGCGGCCGGTCCGCCGGACGGCGGCGCGGCCGAACGGCTCCGTCCGGTCCAGCCGCCCGACGTCGGCCTTCGACCAGTACAGCTTCTTCGGCTCCATGAACACGACCGGGTCGGGGTCGTCGATCGCCTCGCGCAGCAGCGAGTACGCGTCCTCGACCGTGGCCGGGGTGACGACCTTCAGGCCGGGGGTGTGCGCGTAATACGCCTCGCTGGAGTCGCAGTGGTGCTCGACGCCGCCGATCCCGCCCGCGTAGGGGATCCGGATCACGATCGGCAGCGCGACCCGGCCGCGCGTGCGGTTGCGCATCTTCGCCACGTGCGACGCGATCTGCTCGAACGCGGGGTAGGCGAACGCGTCGAACTGCATCTCCACGACGGGCCGGAAGCCGCCCATCGCCATGCCGACGGCGAACCCGACGATGCCCGACTCGGCGAGCGGGGTGTCGAAGCAGCGGTCGTCGCCGAACTTGGCGGTGAGGCCGTCGGTGACGCGGAAGACGCCGCCGAGCGTGCCGACGTCCTCGCCGAACACCAGGACCCGCTCGTCCTCGTCGAGGGCGTCCGCCAGCGCCGTGTTCAGCGCCTGGGCCATCGTGATCATGACAGCGCCTCCTCGGCCTCGATCTCGGCGCGGAGCTGGGCCCGCTGCTCGTCCAGCTGCGGGGTCGGGGTGCCGTAGACGTGCTCGAACAGCCCCATCGGGTGCAGCTCGGGATCGGCGTTCATCCGGTCCCGGAGCCGCGCGGCGAACTCCTCGGCCTCCGCCGACGCCGCCTCGACGTCGGCGTCCGTGAGGTGCCCGCGCCGGCGCAGGTAGCGCTCCAGCCGGGCGACCGGGTCGCGCCCGCGCCATTCGTCCGCCTCGGCGTCGGTCCGGTAGCGGGACGCGTCGTCGGCGTTGGTGTGCGATTCGAGCCGGTAGGTGAGCGCCTCGACCAGGAACGGTCCATTCCCCGTGCGGGCGTGCTCGACGGCCGCCGCCAGGACGGCCAGCACCGCGACCGGGTCGTTGCCGTCCACCCGCTCCGAGCGCACCCCGTACCCGATGCCCTTGTGGGCGAGGGAGGGCGCGGCAGTCTGCCGGTCCAGCGGCACGGAGATGGCGTACTGGTTGTTCTGGACCAGGAACACCACCGGCGCCTTGAACACGGCGGCGAAGTTGAGCGCCTCGTGGAAGTCGCCCTCGCTGGTGGCGCCGTCGCCGACGCAGGCCAGCGCTACCCGTCCCGTCCCCTTGCGCCGCTCCGCGTAGGCGACGCCCGCCGCGTGGACGGTCTGCGTGGCCAGCGGCGTGCACTGCGGCGCGGTGTGGTGGAGCTCGGGGTCGTAGCCGCAGTGGGCGTCGCCCCGCAGCAGCGAGAGCACCTCGACCGGGTCGATGCCGCGCGTCACCAGCGCCATCGACTCGCGGTAGGTGGGGAAGAACCAGTCGCCGTCCTCCAGGGCGAGGACCGAGCCGACCTGGCACGCCTCCTGCCCGTGGCTGGACGGGTACACCGCCAGCCGGCCCTGCTTGGTCAGCGCCGTCGCCTGGGCGTCGAACCGCCGCCCGACGACCATCGCCCGGTGCGCCCGGCGCAGCAGCTCCGGATCCGGCACCGGGTACGGCTGCTTGCCGCGCACCGCCGCGCCGCCGTCGGTCAGGAACCGCACGGGCTCCTCCGAGGGGAGCAGCGCCTCGATCCGACCCGTCGCCATACGCCTCCACCTCCGCAGTCGTCCGGTGCTAGGAATATGAACCAGGTCGGCCATAGGTCTCAATAGGCGGCCCAAATCCAGGACATTCGGCCAAACAGTGGAGTTCACATGGACCAACTGTCTTCCGAGGCGGCATCCGGCCCGGGGCAGACCGGACATTCGGCGGCGGCGCTCGACGAGCTCGACCAGGCGATCATCCGGGAGCTGCGCGCGGACGGCCGGATGTCGATGCGGGCCCTCGCCGAGCGGGTCAGCGTCTCCCGCTCCAACGCCTACACGCGGGTGGAGCGGCTCGTCGCCGACGGCGTCATCACCGGCTTCACCGCGCGGGTCGACCCGGTCCGGGCGGGGCTGGGCACGGCGGCCTACGTCCTGGTCAACATCGAGCAGAACTCCTGGCGGAAGGTCTCGGACCGGCTGCGCGACGTGCCGCACATCGAGCACATGGCGTTCGTCGGCGGCGACGTCGACCTGGTCATGCTAGTCCGCACCCCCGACAACGCCTCGCTGCGCGACGTCGTCCTCGCCCGCATCCACGCCGTGGAGGGGGTCCGCTCCACCCGCACCTGGCTGATCTTCGACGAGACCCCGCCGGAACCCGCGGGGCGCGGGGACCGTTCATGATCGCGTAATCTGGTGGCAGCCGCGGGCCGGCGCCCGCGGCCGTGAGGAGAACTGGTGGCAGGTCAGCGCCCGCAGGTGAGCGGTTTCGACCCGAATGTCCCGAACATCGCGCGGATGTACGACTATTACCTCGGCGGTAAGGACAACTACGCCGCCGACCGGGCCGCCGCCGACGAGGCGATCGCCGCCGATCCGACCCTGCTGACCCTGCTCCGGGAGAACCGGGCCTTCCTCGGCCGCGCCGTCCGGTACCTGGCCGAGCGGGGCATCGACCAGTTCCTCGACATCGGCACCGGGCTGCCGACGCAGCAGAACGTCCACCAGATCGCGCAGTCGGTCAACCCCGCCGCCCGCGTCGCCTACGTCGACTACGACGGGCAGGTCGTCGCGCACGGCCGGGCGATCCTCGCCGACTCGCCCGGCACGCGGATGATCCAGGCCGACGCCCGCGACCCGCGGCAGATCCTGGAGAACGACGAGATCCGGCGGCTGCTCGACTTCGGCAAGCCGATCGCGCTGCTGCTCGTCGCGACCCTGCACTTCGTCCCGGACGAGGACGACCCGCAGGGCATCATGGCGCAGCTCCGCGACGCGCTCCCCCCCGGCAGCCATCTCGCGCTGACCCACGCCTCCGCCGACGGCGTCCCGGACGTGGTCGCCAAGGTCGTCGAGGTCTACAAGCGGACGTCCGCGCCCGGCACGCCCCGCACCAAGGAGCAGGTGGCGGGCCTGTTCGGCGACTTCGAGCTCCTCGACCCGGGCATCGTCTGGGCGCCGCTCTGGCGCCCGGAACGGTCCATCAGCCTGGAAGAGGCCCTGCCCATCTGGTTCTATGCGGGGGTAGGCCGCAAATTGTGAGGGTGTAGGCCGAAAGCTCCCAGTACGTGATCGTTGATGACGGGACGGCATCGGGCGCGCCGGAGGCGGCGCGCCGAAGGGGAGGCGGCAGCATGCGGGCGAGCACGGTCGGGGTCGCGCTGGAAGAGGCGGCGGCGCGGGGCAGGGCGTTCCTGCACGACGGCGACGGCACGGTCACCTATGCCGGGTTCGACGAGCTGACCGACCGGGTCGCGGCCGGGCTGCTGGCCCGCGGCGTCCGGCGCGGCGACCGGATCGGCCTCCTCGGCCTCAACACCCCGCAGTGGCTGGCCGTGTTCTTCGGCGCGGCGCGGATCGGCGCCGTCATCGTCCCGCTCAACGTCCGCTACCGGGACCAGGAGCTGTCCTACATGCTCGGCCAGAGCGGCGCGCGCATGGTCGTCAGCGAGCCCGAGGTCCCCGGCTTCGACTTCGCGAAGTTCTTCGCGGAGTTCCGGTCGCGGGTGCCCGGCGTCACCGACTACGTCTTCTTCGGCGCGGAGTTCGACGAGCTGGCCGCGGCGCCCGCCGACCCGGCCGCGCTGGCGGAGGCGCGCGCGGCGGTCGAGCCGTCCGACCCGCTGATGATCCTCTACACGTCCGGCACGACCGGGCGGCCCAAGGGCGCGGTGATCACGCACGGGAGCATCCTGGCGTCGGCGCGCGCGCAGGCCGAGCACTTCGCGATGACCGACACCGACGTGCTCCTCGGGCACCTCCCGTTCAACCACGTCGGCGGCATCACCTGCACCATCATGGCCGCCCTCGTCAGCGGCGGATCGGTGGCGCTGCTGCCCGCCTTCTCCCCGGACGGCGCGCTCCGCGCCATCGAGCGCCACCGGGTCACGTTCCTCGGCGCCGTCCCGACCATGTACGTGCTGATGCTCGGGCGGCCCGACTTCGCCGACCACGACGTCTCGTCCGTCCGGCTGTGCATGGCGGGCGGGTCGAACGTGGAGCCGGCGCTCGCCGAGTCGATCCGCCGCGGCTTTCCCGGCGCGCCCCTCTACGGCCTGTACGGCCTGTCGGAGACCTCCGGCGCGTGCGTGCTGTCCCGGCTGGACGACGGCCCCGAGACCGTCGCCCGCACCCTCGGCGTGGTCATCGGCGACTTCGAGGGCCGCGTCACCGGCCCGGACGGCGCCGTCCTCCCGGCGGGCGAGGCCGGGGAGCTCCAGATCCGCGGCGGCTGCGTGACCGCCGGCTACTGGGACATGCCGGACGAGACCGCCGAGGTGTTCCTGCCGGACGGCTGGCTCGCCACCGGCGACATGGTCGAGATGGAGCCGGACGGGCACCTCGTGCTGCGCGGCCGCAAGAAGGAGATGTACATCCAGGGCGGCTTCAACGTGTACCCGGTCGAGATCGAGAACGTGCTCACCGCGCACCCGAAGGTCGCGATGGCCGCCGGGATCGGCGTCCCCGACCCGGTGCTCGGCGAGGTCGGCCGGTTCTACGTCGTCCCGAGCCCCGGCGCCGAGCCGCCCACCGAGGAGGAGCTCGCCGCGCACTGCCGCGAGCACCTCGCCGACTACAAGGTGCCCCGGCAGTTCGCCATCACCGCCGAGGTCCCGCTGACCCCCGTCGGCAAGATCCACAAGGCGCAGCTGAAGGCCGAGTACCTCGGCGGTTCGTAGGCGGCGCGGGGATCAGTCGCCGCGCGGGGCGTACATGATGACCGCCATACCGGCCAGGCAGACGAGGGCGCCGGCGATGTCGTAGCGGTCCGGGCGGTAGCCGTCCGCGACCGCGCCCCACAGGATCGACCCGGCGACGAAGACCCCGCCGTAGGCGGCGAGGACGCGGCCGAAGTGGGCGTCGGGCTGGAAGGTGGCGGCGAAGCCGTACAGGCCGAGCGCGACGACGCCCGCGCCGATCCAGGCCCAGCCCCGGTGCTCGCGCCAGCCCTGCCAGACCAGCCACGCGCCCCCGATCTCCAGGACGGCGGCCAGGACGAACAGCGCGATCGAGCGGGCGACGAGCACGCGTCCTCCAGAGCGGGCGTCGAGCAGCGGACGTCGGGTGGCGGGTGCCAGGCCGCGGATGCCAGGCTGCGGATGTCAGGCGAACAGGTCGGTGAGCAGGTCCGCGGCGTCCGCCGGGGCCCGTACCTCCAGCTCGATCATCTCGTCTCCGAAGCGGAGCCGGAAATCGAGGAACGGGCAGCAGCGCCGCTCCGCCGCCGCCAGCTCCGCGACGGCGGCGGACCGGTCGGCGGGCAGCGCCAGCCGGAGGCCGCCGGGGAACTCCGTCCGCACGGCTCCCTCGGTGACCGACCGCCAGGCGGCCACGCGGTCGGCCATGCCCTCGCCGGTCAGCGAGCAGGCGATCGGCTGCTCGGCGGGCGCGTCCGCGGCCCGGTGCCCGTCCGGGAAGCCGCATTCGCCGTCGCACGGGACCTGCCGGTCGGGCAGCGCGTCCAGGTCGCGGAGCACGCGGTGCAGCGAGTCGGTGAACGCGGAGAGTTCGCCGAGCCGCCGCTCCGCCTCGGCCAGGCGGGCGGCGACGCGCGGGCGCAGGTCGGCCTTCACGTCCGCGCAGGCACCGTCCTCCCACACCGCGAGCAGCTCGCCGATCTCCTCCAGGGGGAGGCCGAGGTGCTTGGCGGAGCCGATGAACGCCAGGCGCGTGACCGCGTCCTCCCCGTACATCCGGTAGCCGGCCGGGCTGCGGCCGGCGGTCAGCAGCCCCGCGTCCTCGTAGAACCGCAGCGTCGTCGCGGGGACGCCGCTGCGCTCGGCCAGCTGGGAGATCCGCATCGTCGTCATGCTTCGACGCTAAACGTTCGACCCGTCTCGAAGGTCAAGCCGCCTGCCGCGCCGCACAGTGACCTTCACCTGGACGTTCACCGCGCGGCCGTCAGGGCCGCTTCCCGCGTCGCGTGCCGCGCCGCCGCCTCCCGCGGACGCTCCGCAGCGCGGTGGACGGCTCCAGCGCCAGCCCGCCGGGGAGCTGCCATCCCCGGCGGTGGGCGACCATGCGGAAGGCCAGCCCCAGCGGTATCCCGACGATGATCCCGATCGTCGGCGCGTCCAGGTAGGAGCAGAGGGTGTAGATGGCGGCGACCGCAACGGCCACGGTCGCGTAGAGCGCGTTGCCGCCGAGCACGCTCGGTACCCGGCCGCGCAGCAGGTCGCGGACCGCGCCGCCCCCGACGGCGGTGATGGTGCCGAGCAGCACCGCGGGCAGCCAGCCGAGCCCGGCGGCGAGGGTCTTCTGCGCGCCGGCCACCGCCCAGAAGCTGATGACGGCCGCGTCCAGCGGGGTGAAGAGCCGGTCCCACTGCTCCTCGCTCAGGCTGATCAGGAACGCGAGGAACGCGCCCGCGAACGCGGTCGGCAGGTAGGCGGCGTCCGTCAGGGCCACCGGGGTGCCGTGCTGGAGCAGCGTGTCGCGGATGATGCCGCCGCCGAGCCCGGAGATGGTGCCGACGACGAGGTAGCCGAACAGGTCGAGGCCCTCGGCGCGCGCGACGACGCCGCCCAGCAGCCCGCACGCGAGCACCCCGGCCAGGTCGAGGTAGCGCGTGACGGTGTTGAGCGTCTCCGGAGACAGCCACTCGTCCATCTGCCCCACCCCATCATGGACGTGCCCGGAGCGGCGCCGGGCGCCGCGCGGGTCAGCCGCGGATGTAGCCGATGACGAGTTCGGCCAGCTCGTCCACCATCCGCTCGTGCGGGATGGGCGGCCGGTCCAGGACGTACTTGATGGACAGCAGCCCGGCGGTCTCGGTGATGATCCACAGCGTCGCGTCGATGTCGAGGTCCGGGCGGAACTCGGCCCGGTTGAGCAGCAGGTAGACGCGGACGAGATCGGTCAGCCGCCGCTGCAGCGCCGCGAGCTTGTCGAACGGGCCGAGCCGGGGCACCTGCTCGACGATGATCCGCAGCAGGTCGGCGTTCTCCTCGAACAGCCGGATCTGGACGTCCAGCAGCGCCCGCCCCGCCTCCTCCCACGGCAGGTTCATCGTGGTCTCGATCTCGGCGCCGAGCCGGTCGGCGAGGTGGTCGGCGAACCGGTCCAGGACGGCGATGACGATCGCGTCCTTGTTCGGGAAGTACTGGTACAGCGACCCGTTGCCGATGCCGGCGGCCTTGGCGATCCGGTTGGTGGACGCGCCGTCGTACCCGCGCTCGGACAGAACGCGAGTGGCGGCCTCCAGGATGCGTTCCACGGTGCGGCGCGAGCGGTCCTGCGAGGGGATCCTGCGGGGCGAGAGCCCAGGTGAGGAGGCCATCTGCCGGTCCTGTCGAAACGCGACTTGTAAGCGACTGCTTATTCGCGTTCAACTTACAGGAGTCGCTCTGTCAGGAGGTAGCGCAGATGACGGTGACCGATGGGACGCCCGCGAGCCCGCCCGCCGAGCCGTTCGGGCCGGGGTCGCTGCTGTGGGAGCAGATGGGGCTCTACACGTCGGCGATCGCGGGCAACAGCGTGTTCATCCTGCAGGTGATGCATCCGGCGATCGGGACCGTCGTCGACCGGCGGTCGAGCTTCCGCACCGACCCGCTCGGCCGGGCGGCGCGCAGCTTCGCCTCGGTGCAGACCTGGGTGTACGGCGGCCGCACCGCCATCGAGGAGGGCCGGCGGCTGCGCGAGATGCACAAGACGCTCAGCGCGGTCGACGAGGACGGGCGGCGGCACCACGCGCTGTCGGCCGAGCCCTGGGCCTGGGTGCACCTCACCGGCTTCTACGCCGCCGTCACCGCGTCCGAGTACTTCGCGCCCGCGCCGATGACGCCCGAGGAGGAGCAGCAGATCTTCGACGAGTTCCTCCAGCTCGGCCGCATCCTGCGGGTACCGGAGCGGATGCTCCCGGCGAGCATCCCCGAGTACTGGGAGTACTTCGACGACATGGTGGCGAACACCCTCGTCCCGCACAAGGTGGCGTACGAGGTGCTCGCGCAGATGGGCCAGGTGCCGCCGAACGTGCCGCGGGCGCTGCGCCCGGCGCTGGCGCCGCTGAGCGACGCCGGCGGGCGGCTCGGCCGGCTGATCACGATCGGCACCCTGCCGGAGGCGGCGCGCGAGAAGCTCGGCGTCTCCTGGACCGCGGCGGACGAGCGGCGGCTGCGGCTCGCCGCGCGGGTCATCGGGCGGAGCACGCCGCTGCTGCCGGAGCGCCTCCGGTACATGCCGATCGCCTACCGCGCCCGGCAGGCGGCCCGTGCCCAGGAGCGGCTGGAGCGGGCCCTCGCGCACCGGCCGATGTGAGCGCAGGATGTAAGCGGACGATCTACGCTCGCCAGGAAGCGCCAGAGAGGTAAGCCGCCCCCCGCCCCACGTGACACGTCCGGACCCGGCGACCAGGAGGCCGATCACCGTGACCGCACCCGTCCAGGACCCGCTCGCCCAGCTCGCCGCCGCCACCCCGACCAAGACCGCGGTCATCGAGGACGACCGGCACCTCACCTACGCCGAGTACAACGCGCTCGTGAACCGGTACGCCAACCTGCTGGTCGAGCACGGCGTCCGGGCGGGCACCAAGGTCGTGTGGTGCGGCCGCAACAGCACCGAGGTCGTCGCGCTGATCGCGGCGCTGCGCAAGTGCCTGGCCGTCGGCGTCCCGCTGAACTACCGGCTCAGCCCGGAGGAGACGACCTACGTCATCGAGAACGCCGACGCCGCGCTGGTGCTGTTCGACGCCGAGCAGGCGGGCCAGTTGGAGCAGGCGGCGGGCCGGGTCGCGGGCGTCCGCGCCTGGCTGGCGTGGAGCCGCGCGGGCGGGGACGTGCCGGGGTGGGCGTCCTCGCTCGACGCGCTGGCCGCCGCGAGCCCGGACACCGAGCCGGAGCCGCTCGGCGAGGACCCGGCCGCCGGGTCCTCGATGTTCTACACCTCCGGGACGACCGGCAAGCCGAAGGGCGTGGTGCGGGGCGTGATCGACCAGGCCCTCGTGCTCGGGCTGGTCACCGAGATCGGCTTCCAGCCCGGTGACGTCTACCTCACGACCGGGCCGCTCTACCACTCCGGCCCGCAGAGCTTCATGCTGATCGTCCAGCTCATGGGCGGGACGGTGGTCGTGATGCGCGACTTCGACCCGCGGCGGTGGCTGGAGCTCGTGGAGCGGCACCGGGTGACGACGACGTTCTCGGCGCCGACGCCGATCCGCCGGGTGGTGGACCTGCCGCCGGAGGAGATCCGCGCCCGCGACCTGTCCTCGCTGCGCCGGACGATCGCCAACGCGGCGCCGTGGCCGTTCGAGCTGAAGCGCCGCTACATCGAGCTGATCGGCGACGGATCGCTGTTCGAGGTGTACGGGTCCACCGAGCTCGGGGTCGACACGATCCTGCGGCCCGAGGACCAGCTCCGCAAGCCCGGAAGCTGCGGCCGGGCCGCCCCCGGCGTCGAGATCGCGCTCTTCGACGCCGACCGGCGGCCCGTGGAGGAGCCGCACGTCCCCGGCGACCTGTACGTGCGCGGCATCGCGACCTTCGACGCCTACTACAAGGCCGAGGGGAAGTACCAGGACGCGCGCCACGGCGACTGGCTGACGGTCGGCGACATCGCCTACCGCGACGAGGAGGGCTTCTACTACATCTGCGACCGCCGCACCGACATGATCATCTCGGGTGGGGTGAACATCTACCCGGCGGAGATCGAGGCGGTGCTGACCGCGCATCCGGCGGTGGCGGACGCGGCCGTGTTCGGCATCCCGTCCGACGAGTGGGGCGAGTCGGTGCACGCCGCGATCGTCGTCGCGCCCGGCGCCGGGGTCGAGGACGAGGACCTGCGCGCGTTCTGCCGCGAGCACCTCGCCTCCTACAAGGTGCCGCGCGGCTTCGACCGGATCGACGAGATCCCCCGCAACCCGTCCGGGAAGACGCTGAAGCGCCGCCTCCGCGACCCGTACTGGGAGAACCGCGACACCAAGATCGGCTAACCGGCGGGCCTTCCGCGCGTCCGGTACGCGGCGGCGCCGAGGACGGCCGCCGCGGCCGCGAACGAGAGCACCACGACCGGCGCCGACCCGAGCCGCTGGTACCGCTGCGCCCGCTCGGGGTCGCCGGGGTCGTAGAGGATCTCGATCCGCTCGCCCTTCGCGACGTCCTCGGCGTGCCGCTCGTCCATGACGGTGAGGACGTCGCGGCCCTCGCGGGTCGTGTAACGGATGCCGAGGAACTTCGGGTACTCGTGCGCGTGGACGGACACCACCCGCGCGGTCGTCCTGTGCTTGCCCCACTGGTCGAGGGCGGCGGCTGCCGAGCCGCCGCCCCACGTCACCGCGATCAGCCCCAGCACCACGGCACCGAACGCGAAGCCCACATGAACGCCGCGCCGGAGCCGCGGACCCTTCCTCAGCACACCGGTCCTCAGCACACCGGTTCGACGCGGCGCGGCGATCATGTGTTCCGTGCCTGCGGGGGATCGGCGTGATCCGTCCGGTCGCGGCGCCGGGCCGGCGTCAGCCGAGGACGGGGACGTTGCTGCGGAACGTCCCGCGCGGGTCGCGGACCCGCTTGAGGGTGCGGAGCCGCTCCAGCACCGGGCCGCTGAACGCGGCGGCGGCGCGCTCTCCCGGAGCCAGGAAGGTGAACGGCTTGCGTCCCGTGACGTACGGGGCGAGCGCACCCGCGATCTCCCCCTGCCGTTCGCGGGCGTCGGCGCCGCCGTCCGCGCCGGGGATGCCGAACATGTAGAGGGCGAACGGCTCGTCCAGGTGCCCGGCGGGCGTGCCGGACGGGCGGGCGAGCGCCCCGCCGAGGTGCCGGACCTGGACGCTGAGGAGCGGGGCGATGGGCCGCCTCAGCAGGGCGGCGGCGGCCTCGTCGTCCAGGCCGGTGAGGAGTTCGGCGCGGGACAGGCCGGGGCCGGGGTCGGTGGGCTCGGCGGTGATGGAGCCGAGCGCCGCCGGCGGCAGCGCGGCGCGGGTGTCGGCGAGGTGCCCGGGGATCTTCTCCAGCGGCCGCAGCAGGGCCTCGGCGTCGCCTTCCGGGCCGAGGTAGGTCGCGTCGACCGCGACCATCGGGTCCGCGCCGGGGAAGTGCAGGAGTTCGTACCAGGTGGTCAGCTCGTCCGGTGCGGTCGCGGTGATGTCGCGGAAGGCGTCCAGGACGGCGGCGGCGTGCTCTCCGGACCAGAGCATCCGGCCGCCGTACAGGTACGGCGCCGGGTGCAGGTCGAACTCGATCGCGGTGACGATCGCGAAGTCGCCGCCCCCGCCGCGTAGCGCCCAGAACAGGTCGGGGTCGTCGTCGGCGGTGACGCGGGCCCGCTCCCCGGCGGCGTCCACGACGTCGAAGGCGCGGACGGACGCGGCGGCGAAGCCGTGCTTGCGGCCGAACCAGCTGAGGCCGCCGCCGAGGGTGAAGCCGGTGACGGTGACGACCGGGCTGCTCCCGGCCAGGCCGGTCAGGCCGTGCGGGCTCGCCGCCTCCAGGACGCGGCCCCACGGGACGCCCGCTCCGGCGCGCGCGATCCGGCGGGCGGGGTCGATGTGCAGCTCGTCCAGGCGGGCGGTGCGCAGCAGGATCACCTCGCCGGTGTTGCCGGTGGCGCCGTGGCCGCTCGGCTGGGTCGCGATGGTCAGCCCGGCCTGCCGGGCGTACCGGACCAGGGCGGCGACGTCGTCGGCGTCCGCGGCCTCGACCACGGCCCGGACGGGCTGCTCGATCGCGAGGTTCCAGGGGCTCCGCGCCTGCTCGAACCCGCGCTCGCCCGCCGCCGTCACCGTGCCGCTCACCACGGCCCGCAGTTCGTCCCCGATGCTCATGTCTCTTCCTTCCGTCGGTTCGATGCCTTCACCTTCGCGTCCGGGGGTTGGGATCGAGCTGGGGTCGGATTGAGGTGCCGTAATGTGAGCTTTCAGGCTGTTGGGGGAGGGCCTGTGGGGGTGCTGGAGATCCGGCTGTTCGGCCCGTTCGAGGTGGCCGACGGTGAACGCGGCGTGCTGGACCCGGGGACGCGCAAGCAGCGCGCCCTGCTGGCGATGCTCGCGCTCGAACCCGGCCGGGTGGTGCCGCTGGACCGGCTGGTCGACGAGCTGTGGGCCGGGGATCCGCCCGCCGGGGCGACGCCCACCCTGCGCGCCTACATCGCGCACCTGCGGAAGGTGCTGGAGCCTGACCGGCCGCCGCGCACCCCGCCCCGCGTCCTGCTCACCCGCGAGCCGGGCTACCTGCTCGCCGTCCCGCCCGAGCAGGTCGATCTGTGGCGGTTCACCGCCCTGGCGGACGAGGGGCGGGCGGCCCTGGCGCGCGGCGCGCACCGGGAGGCCGTCGAGACCCTGGACCGGGCCTTCGAGCTGTGGCGCGGCGATCCGGTGGGCGAGTTCGCGGATCGGGACTTCGCGCAGCCCGCCGTGGCGCGGCTGGCGGAGGTGCGCGCCGCCGCGCTGGAGGACCGCTTCGACGCCCGCCTCGCGCTCGGCGAGGCCGCCTCCCTGGTCCCGGGGCTGGAGGCGCTCGTCGAGGACGGGCCGTACCGGGAGCGGGCCTGGTCGCTGCTCGTCCTGGCGCTCTACCGGGCCGGGCGGCAGGCCGACGCGCTCGCCGCGCTGCGCCGCGTCCGGGCGCGGCTGGCCGACGACCTCGGCCTCACCCCCGGCCCCGAGCTGCGGGAACTGGAGCGGGCCGTGTTCGACCAGGCGCCCGGGCTGCGCCGTCCCGCGCCGCCGCCCGCCGCGGCCGTCGCGGTGGAGGCGGCGGGCGAGGACGCGCTCGTCGCCCGGTCCGCGCAGGTGGAGCGCATCGCGGCGGCGCTGGACGAGGCGGAGCGCGGCCGGGGCGGCGCCGTCCTGATCGGCGGCGAGGCCGGGATCGGCAAGACCCGGCTCGCCCGCGCCGCCGCCGACCTGGCCGAGGCGCGCGGCTTCCGCGTCGCCTGGGGCCGCTGCGTGGACGGCACCGCACCGGCGTTCTGGCCGTGGACGCAGATCCTCCGCGACGCCGGGGCGGGCGCGGGGACGCTCTCCGCCCCGGAGCCCGGCCACGATCCCGGTGACGCGCTGTTCGGGCTGTACGAACGGGTCGTGGACGCCCTGACCGGCGGAGACGCGCCGCGTGTGATCGTCCTGGACGACCTGCACTGGGCGGACGCGTCCTCGCTGCGGCTGCTCGGCTTCGTGGCCGAGGCGGCGGCGCGGCACCGGCTGCTCGTCCTCGTCACGTGCCGTCCGGAACCCGGCGACCACCCCGGCGACCTCCGCGACGCGCTGGCGGTGCTGGCGCGGTCCGGGGAGCGGCTGGAGCTGCCCCCGTTCACCGCCGGGGACGTGGCGTCCTACCTGCGCGCCCGGAACATCGCCGAGGAGCCGGGGCTGGTCGCGGCGCTCCACGGCAGGACGGGCGGCAACCCCTTCTACCTGGCGGAGGTCCTGCGGCTGCGCGGCGGCGGGGGCGACCTGGCGGCGGTGCCGGCCGGGGTCGGGATCGTGATCGAGCGGCGCGCCGCCCGGCTGCCCGCGGAGACCCGCGCGATGCTCGGGGCCGCCGCCGTCGCGGGCCGGGACGCCGGCGTCGCCCTGCTGGAGGCCGTGGCCGACGCGACGGCCGCCGAGGTCATGGCGGCGCTGGAGCCGGCCGTGGCGGCGGGGCTGCTGGTCGAGCCGCCGTCCGGGCCCGACTACCGGTTCTCGCACGCGCTCGTCCAGGAGGCGCTCTACGCCGGGCTCGACCGGCTGGAACGGTCCCGGCTGCACCTGCGGGCCGGGGAGGCGCTGGAGCCCGTCCTGCCGGACGCCGAGGCGGCGACCCTGGCGCACCACTTCGTGCAGGCGCGCGCGCTGGGCGGTGCGGACAAGGCGGTGAAGTACGCCTCTCGCGCGGCCAGGCACGCGTCCGGCCAGCTCGCCTACACCGAGGCCGCCGACTTCTGGGCGATGGCGCTGCAAGCCCTCCCTCATGGACGAGACGACGAGCGCGCGCGGCTGCTCACCGAACTGGGGCAGGCGCTGCGCAGCGCCGGGAGGCCGGAGGACGCCCGCCGCCCCTGGGAGCAGGCGATCGGCCTCGCCCGCAAGACCGGCGACCGGGACACGCTCATCGCGGCCGTGACGGCGATCGGCGGGCCGTCCCTGTGGAACTGGCGCCCCTACGGAGTCGTCGACGCCGCCATGGTCACCGCCATCGAGGACCTCCTCGACGGCCCGCTCCCCGACGCCGCCCGCGCCGAACTGCTGGGCGCGCTCGCCCTGGAACTGCACTACGGCCCGCGCAGCGCCGAAGGCGAGCGGCACGCCGCCGCGGCCGTCGCGATCGCCCGCGAGACCGGCGAGGCGCCCCTGCTGGCCCGCGCGATGAACAACTACCTGCTCGCCGCGTTCCGCCCCGGCCGCAACGCCGCGCGCCGCGCGGTGGCCGCCGAGCTGGCGGAGCTGCCCGGCCTGCCCGCGAGCGGCGAGGTGCTCGCGCGGGTCTTCCTGATGTCCTGCCTGCTGCGCGACGGCGACCTGCCCGGCTGGGACCGGGAGCTGGCCCGCTGCGAGGCGCTGCTGAGCGCGGCCCCGCGCCCCCAGCTGGAGTCGATGGTCCGCATCGCGCAGACCGCGCGCAGCACCCTCGACGCGCGCTGGGACGAGGCCGAGGACCTGCTCGCCCGGTACGGCGAGATGCGGTTCGGCTCGACGGTCTGGGGCGCCGCCTTCCGCCGCCTCGTCACCACGTTCACCTGCCGCCGCGCCCAGGGCCGCGTCCCAGAGATCCTGGACGAGCTGGTGACCGCCGCCGACGGGCCGCAGCTCGTCCCGCTGCGGCCCGTCGCCGTCCTGGCGGCCGTGGAGGCGGACCGTCCCGCCCTGGCCCGCGAGCTGATCGGCCGGTGGGGGACGGACGTCCCCGACGACTGGGTGGCCGACTTCCTCCTCCCGGTCTGGGGCCTGGTCGCCGCCCGCCTCGGCACCCCCGACCCCCAAGACCTCTACGAGCGCCTCACCCCGTACGCCGATCAGTTCGTCGTCGCGGGGATGGGCACGTGCTGCTGGGGGTCGACCCGGCTCGTCCTGGCGGAACTGGCCCGGACCCTCGGCGACGAGGACGCCGCCCGTGCGCACGCACGCGCGGCCCAGGAGGTGCACCGGCGCCTCGGCCTCACCTACTGGGAGTCGCAGAGCGACGCCTACCTCTAAGGCATACCTTGGGATGGCTGCTGTCCCCGGCGGCCCGCGGCGCCGTCGAGGCGGCCGCGCGGGGCGTCCGGATCCGCTGAAGCGGGCTCGTCAGGCGTCGGCGGCGCAGCGGAAGCCGGTGTTGCCCGTGCTGGAGTCGGGGGTGTTGCCCGTCCGGGCGGCGACGCGGTAGCGGTTGCAGTACGAGTCGTGGCAGAGGTACGAGCCGCCGCGCATCGCGCGCGCGTCACCGGACGAGGTGAACGGGTCGGCGCACCATTCCCAGACGTTGCCGACGGTGTTGTAGAGCCCGTAGGCGTTCGGCTCGTAGGAGTCGACCGCGACGGGCCCGGGGCGTCCGTCGTGCTGGTCGGGGAAGGCGCCCCGCCAGATGTTGCACCGGATCTCGCCGTCCGGGTCGAGTTCGTCGCCCCACGGATAGGTGGCCTGGTCGAGGCCGCCGCGCGCGGCGTACTCCCATTCGGCCTCGGTCGGCAGGCGCTTCCCGGCCCAGGCCGCGTACGCCGCCGCGTCGTTCCAGGAGACGTGGACGACGGGATGCGCGGGACGGTCGCCGACATCGCTGCCGGGCCCCTCGGGACGGTTCCACGCGGCGCCCTCGACGGCGCGCCACCACGGCGTCCCGGCCGGTGACGGGGCCGCGTCCGCCGCCTCCCGGCTCAGCAGGCCCTTGAACACGTAGGACCAGCCGAAGTGCTCGGCCTCCGTCCGGTATCCGGTGTCGTCGACGAACCTGGCGAACTCGGCGTTGGTGACGGTGTGCGGGTCGATCCGGAACGGGTCGACGCGGACCTCCCGGACGGGCCCCTCCCCGTCGAAGGGGTTGGCGTCGCCGTCATCGTTGCCCATCCGGAAGGTGCCGCCCGGGAGGGCGATCATCCGCGTGAGCGCCGGGGCGGACGGGCGCGGGACGGCGAGCCGTGGCAGCGCCACGGCGCCCCGCGCGGCCTCGGGAGAGGCGGCACGGGACGCGGCGCAGCAGGCCGGGATGTCGTTCGAGGTCATGGGTTCCAGGTGTGGCGTGCGCGGGGACGGGCCGGGCGACGGTCCCCGTCCCCGCGCACTGGTCTAGGAGACGGTCGGGTTCAGGAGACGGGCAGGTCTAGGAGACGGTCAGGGTCAGCGGCGCTTCCACGGGCGCCTGGCCGGACGACGGCCGGATCGTGAGGGTCGCGGTGTAGGTGCCGGACGCGGTGAACGTCCGGTTGGAGACGGCCGTGAACGCGGCGTTGCCCCGCATGTCGGGGATGCTGGCGGAGCGGGACGTCGTGAGCGTGACGTTCTCCTCGACCCCGTCGCTCCACCGGACGGTGCCGGTGAGCGTCCCGGCGGCGGGCGCGGTGGCCGTCCAGGTCGCACCGGACGGCGTGCCCGCCGGGACGGTCCGGTCGGCGCCGAGCGCGGCCACGGGCCACGGCACGTCGGCGGTCGGGAAGAAGTTGACGCCCTGGAGCGTCAGCCGCCCGCCGACCGCGGCGAGCCGCCCGGTGAAGTCGGTGTAGTCGCGCTTGGCCTGAGGGGTCCACCCGACCTCGGCGGTCGCGATGAGGCGCGGGTAGCTCCAGTACTGCGCCTGCGGGAGCCGCCTGATCCACTCGCCCCACAGCGCCGACTCGACGCCGAGCACGCTCTGCTCGGAGATGCCGGGGATGTAGGTGCCGGGGTCCCAGCCGTAGTGGCGGTCGAGGCCGCACGGCCCGCCGCACGCCCAGGTGCCGCCCTGCGGCTGCCGCGAGTCCTGCTTCTGCGGGACGTAGGTGTTGCCCGCCGGGGAGAGGATCACCTTGGCGCCCCGCGAGTTGACCGCGCCGGCCACGGCGTTGCGGTCGCCGTTCCAGAACTGGACCACCGCGTTGTTCTGCGGCAGCGAGGTCCCGGCGGTCTCGTTCCAGCCGACGACCGTCTTGCCGAGCGCGTTCACCTGGCCGGTGAAGGCGTCCACCATCGTCGTGTAGTCGGCGTGGCTCGTGCTGTGCGACTCGTCCCCGCCGATGTGCAGGTATGGGCCGGGCGTCAGCTCCGCGATCTGGGTGAGGACCTGCTTCGTGAACTCGTACGTCACCGGGTTGGCGGCGTCGAAGGACGAGTACCCGACGTTCGGGGTGCCGTTCGCCGGGACGGTCGTCTCGCCGGGCTCCAGCGCGGGCTTGGACCCGGCGCTGTTGAGCTGCGGGATCGCGTGCAGCGCCGCGTTGGTGTGGCCCGGCATGTCGATCTCGGGCACGACGGTCATGCCGCTCGCCCCCGCGTACCGGACGATCTCCCGGTAGTCGGCCTTGGTGTAGAAGCCGGTCAGGCCGAGCTCGGTGCCCATGAGCTGCCCGGCGTCGTTGTAGGTCATCGCGGTGCGGCCGGACACCGAGGTCAGCTTCGAATACTCGATCCCGGACGGGTTGTCCGCCGGCTCATCGAGGGCGATCCGCCAGCCCTGGTCGTCGCTGAGGTGCAGGTGCAGCCGATTGATCTTGAACTGGGCGGCGGTGTCGATGTACTTCTTGACCTCGTCCACCGGGTAGAAGCTGCGGGCGACGTCCAGCATCATGCCGCGGTGCGCGAACCGCGGGTAGTCGGTGATCTCGACCTGCGGCACCGTCCAGTCCGCGCGGACCCGCGCGGGCGACTCGACCCACTGCGGGAAGAGCTGCCGGAGGGT
Source organism: Actinomadura meyerae (assembly GCF_900188445.1). Taxonomy (GTDB): domain Bacteria; phylum Actinomycetota; class Actinomycetes; order Streptosporangiales; family Streptosporangiaceae; genus Spirillospora; species Spirillospora meyerae. The sequence continues at coordinate 181,114 of NZ_FZOR01000005.1, read as the reverse complement.
CTGGACGCCGTTGAGCGCGCCGTTCGCGGTGGACGCCTCGATGGTGGCGCCCGCCGGGTTCGTCTTGAGCGCGTAGCCCTCCGGCCGCCCGGCCGGGCCGAGCCCGGAGCCGACCCTGACGACGATCTGCCCGGTGCCCCGCCGCGCCGTCACGACGGGCAGCGCGTAGCCGGTGGACGGCCGCAGCACCTTCGCCAGGTAGTCGGCGGGCGCCTTCGCGCCGGAGCCGATCGCGGCGATGGACGCGGACGCGCCGAGCCGGTAGCCGGGCCCGCCGGCCTCGGCGACGGACACGGGCTTCGGCACGAGCCCGAGCGAGCGCGGGGCGGGGCGGTCCCAGATCTGGAACTCCGAGATCGAGTAGCCGTAGGACGCCCAGCGCCGGTAGCCCTGCATCCGGACGAACTTCGCGGTCGCCCCGACCTCGATCGTGTCGGTGCGGGGGCAGGTGTCGTGCTGCGACCGGGTCACGGTCGTCCAGGAGGCACCGTCCGCGGACGTCTGGAGCGCGAAGTCGCGGGCGCACGCGTTCGGCCACACGAGGGTGACGTGGTCGATGTTCGCCGCCGCGGGCAGCTCGACCTGCACCCAGTTGTCGTCCTCGTACTTCGACGACCACCGGGTGCCGGTGTCGCCGTCGTTGACGAGGGACGCGGCGAACGAGTCCCGGTCGAGTTCGACGCTGGACGCGGTCGCCGTCCCGGCGAGCGCCAGGTTGACGGGGTCGGCGGCCGGCGCCTCGGCCGAGGCCGGGGCGGCCGCGGCGAGCGGGTAGGTGAGGGTGAACGCGAGGGCGGCGGCCATGGCGGCCGCCGTGGCCCGCTTACGGGGTCTGGGGGGACGGGGCATGGGGGTGTTGCCTCCTCATCGGCGGCCCGGCCGGCGCGGCGCCGGCCGGGGACCGGGTCACTTCCCGGCGGCGGCGTTCGTGTAGAGGTCGGCGGTGTAGTAGGTCGCGGGGTCGGGGGAGGACGGCAGCTTGCCCATCGCGACGAAGATGTCCGACAGGCCCTTGAACCAGCCGTTCACCGTGCCGTCGCCCGAGTACTTGGCCAGCTCGGCGGAGGTGAACGTCTTGGTCACGGCGGACGAGCCCTTGAACTGGGCGGGCGGCACCTTGAGGAACTTGGCGGCGGTCTCCTCAGCCTCGGCCGTGTGCCCGTTCACCCAGTCGTTGGCCTCCTGGAGCACCCGCACGACCTTGCGGCTGGTCTCCGGGTCGGCCTTCACGATCTCGTTGCGGGCGACGAACGAGCTCGGGAACGACATGGCCGGGAAGAAGTCGGCGTTCTTCGACAGCTCGACCAGGTCCGGGGTGCGCTTCTTGATGGTGTCGATCAGCGGGTACCAGATCGCGGCGGCGTCCACCTTGCCGGACGAGAACGCGGTGACCACGGTGCTCGGGTCCATCGGCACGCGCTCGACGTCCTTCGGCGCCATCCCCGCCTTCTTCAGCGCGAGCTGGAGCAGCATGTCGCCGGACGTCCCCTCGGGCACCGCGACCTTCTTGCCGCGCAGCCCGGCGATGTCCGTGACGCCCGACTTCGGGGTGGCGATGATCCGGTCGGCCTCGCCGAGCATGTTCACCGCGATGATCTTGGCCTTGCCGGACGCGGGGAGCCAGGTCGCGCCGGGGCCGATGTAGCCGAAGTCGAGGTCGCCGGCGCCGAGCGCCTGGATCTGCAGCGGGCCGTTGGTGAAGACCTTGGTGTCCGGCTTCAGCCCGGCCTTCTTCCACAGGCCGAGCTTGTCGGCGGCGGCGAGCGCCGCCGCGCCGGCGAAGTCGGCGGTGTAGCCGAACTTGACGGTCTTCGCGCCGTCGCCGCCGTCGTCCCCGCCGCACGCGGCGGCGAGCGGCACCAGCAGCAGCGACACGGCCAGCAGTCGCAGTGATCTCATCGGGTGGTCCCTTCGGGGGTCGGGGCGGGGGGCTGGGGCTGGTGGTAGACGGCCTTCCAGACCTCGCGGCGGAGCTCGTCGAACTCCGGCGACAGCCGGATCTCCTCGGTGCGGGGGTAGGGCAGGTCGACGTCGATGACCCGGTGCACGCGGCCGGGCCGGGCGGCCATGACGATGACCCGTCCGGCCAGGTAGACGGCCTCGTCCACGTCGTGGGTGATGAACATGACGGTGCGGCGCTCGCGGGTCCAGGTGTCGAGCAGGCCGTCCTGGAGCTGGACGCGGGTGAGCGCGTCGAGCGCGCCGAACGGCTCGTCCATCAGCAGCACCGACGGGTTCACCGCGTAGGCGCGGGCGATCGCGCAGCGCTGCTTCATCCCGCCGGACAGCGTCTTCGGCAGCGCGTCGGCGAAGTCGGCGAGCCCGACGAGGTCCAGGTAGTGCTCGGCGGTGGCGCGGCGCTCCCTCTTCGGCACCCCCGCGATCTTCAGCCCGAACTCGACGTTCTTGCGGGTGCTCATCCAGGGGAACAGCGCGTACTGCTGGAAGATCACGCCGCGTTCGGGGCCGGGGCCGGTGACCCGCCGGCCGTCCACCTCGACGGTGCCCGCGCCCGGTTCGAGCAGTCCGGCGGCGAGGTTGAGCAGGGTGCTCTTGCCGCAGCCGGACGGCCCGACGACCGTCACGAACTCGCCGTCGGCGATGTCGAGCGAGACGCGGTCGAGCGCGGTGAACGCCTCGAACCGGTGCGTGACGTCGCGGAAAGAGATCTTGGTCATCGGCGCTCCTGCCATCCGGTGAGCCGCCGCTCGGCGAGGAGCAGCAGGCGGTCCATCACGAGCCCGACGAGCCCGATCACGATCAGCGACACGAAGATGGTGGGCAGCTCGTAGTAGAGCTGCGCCTGCTGCATCCGGTAGCCGAGCCCGCCCTGCGCGGCGATCAGCTCGGCCGCCACGACCGTCGCCCAGGAGGCGCCGAGCCCGATCCGCATGCCGACGAGGATGAACGGGGTCGAGGCCGGCACCACGACGTCGGTGAACAGCGTCCGGTCCCGGGCGCCGAGCACCCGCGCCGCGTTGATCAGCGTCTTGTCGACCGAGATGACGCCCTGGTAGGTCGACACGACCGAGGACAGGAACGAGGCCAGGAAGATCACGAAGATCTTCGGGGTCTCGTCGATGCCCATCAGCACGACCGCCAGCGGGATGATCGCCAGCGGCGGGATCATCCGGAAGAACTGGAGCCACGGCTCGAACAGGCCGCGCACCACCGGGTACCAGCCCATCGCGAATCCGACGGGGATCGCGAGCAGGACGCCCAGCACGAACCCGATCAGCACCCGGCGGAGGCTGGCGAACAGGTCGCTGAACAGCGTCCCCTGCTCGATCAGCTCCCCGGCGCGCTCGATGACCGACACCGGGCCGGGGAACCCGTCGATGCCGCTCCTGGACAGCCCGATCCACACGCCGATGCCGAGGACGGCGGACGCGGCGGTCAGCGCGGCGGTGCGCACCCGCGCCCTGCGGGCCTTCGCCTTGGCGGTCTCCGGCGCCTTCACCTCGGCGGGCGCCTTCGCCTTCTCCACGGCGGCCATCACGCGACCTCGTCCGCGACGCCGTCGACGTCGGGCGCGCGGCCCGTGCCGATGTCGGCCATGTAGCTCATCCAGGTGTAGGCGGGGTCGCCCCGGCGCACCAGCTCCCGGTACAGCCGGACGGTCATGTCGCGGCGCACGTCCGCGTACGCGGGCGCCGTGTAGACGTTCCGCAGCTCGTGCGGGTCGGTCTCCAGGTCGTACAGCTCGTGGACGCTCTCGGGGTTGAACACGAACTTGTACCGGCGGTCCCGGATCATGCGCTGCGAGTACGGGAAGTGGTGGCCGTGGAACTCGGCGACCACCTCGGGGCGCGGGTCGTCCTCGCCGTTGATGAGCGGCAGCACGCTGCGGCCGTCGCACGGCTCGCCGGTGGGCAGCCCGGCCAGGTCGAGGATCGTCGCGTGCAGGTCGATGAGCGTGGCGAACTCGTCGACCGTCCGGACCGGGGCGCCCGGCACCCGGATGATCCCGGGGATCCGGTAGATGTCCTCGTACATCGCCGGGCCCTTGTCGTTCAGCCGGTGCGACCCGGTGAACTCGCCGTGGTCGGCGGTGAACACGACCGCGGTGTCGTCCCAGAGGCCGTGCTCGCGGAGCCGGTCGAGGATCCGCCCGGCCTGCTCGTCGATCATCGTGACGTAGCCCCAGTAGACGGCGATGAGCTTGCGCCAGGCGTCGGCGTCGAAGTGGTCGGCCGACCAGTACTCGGCGTAGCGGCGCTGGACGTCGGGCTTGCCGTCGAAGGTCTCGGCCATCGACGCGGGCAGCGGGACGTCCGCCGGGTCGTACAGGTCGTAGTAGGCGTCGGGCAGCAGGTAGGGCAGGTGCGGGCCGTACCAGCTGCACGTCAGGACGAACGGCTTGTCCGCGGCGGCGTACCGGTCGATCAGCTCGATCGTCCGGTCCGCGAGGAACGACTCGATGGTCGCCTCGACCGGCTGCTCCAGCCGCCCGGCGATCAGGTGGCCGCGCCCGGAGTCGTTGGGCGCCTTGCCGAAGACCGCGTCGCGGACCTTGAACGGCGGGTGCCCGTTCTCCTTGAGCCACGCCTGGTAGGACGGGTGGTGGAACGGGTTCAGCGCGCCCGGCAGGTGCTCGCCGTCCAGGCCGTAGTACTCGGGGCCGCGCTCGCGCCCGATGTGCCACTTGCCGACGTGGCCGACGCTGTAGCCCGCGTCGAGGAGCGGCCGGACGAAGTTCGGGAAGTCGTCGTCCACCTCGTCCTTGGCGCCGCCGTTGCGCTCGGGGTTGACGAGCAGGCCGTGCCGGAACGGGTGCGTGCCGGTGAACAGGGAGGCGCGGGCCGGGGTGCAGATCGCGGTCGGCGTGTAGAACCGGTCGAACCTGGTGCCCTCGGCCGCCACCCCGTCCAGCGCCGGGGTGCTGACGACGGGGTTGCCGTAGCAGCCCAGCGTGTCGACCCGGTGCTGGTCGGTCATGAGGATCAGGACGTTGCGAGAGGACACGACGCTCCGTTCATTAATTCCCAAGGGTTTACAGAAATGGGCGCTATCTTGCCGTCGACGATCTTCGCTGCCGGTCCTACATGTCCGCGGCCGCCGGGTCGGGGGTCCGGTGGTCCTGGTCCCGGAGCACCAGGGCGATCGCGCCCATCGCCGAGGCGGCGGGCCCGAGGTCGGCCGGGACGATGTCGAGGGTCCGCCGCGTGCCGGGCAGGGCGTACTCGCCGATCGCCGTCCTGATCGGGTCGAGGACGAGGCCGCCGAGCTGCGCGAGGTCGCCGCCGACGACGACGCGTTCGGGGTCGAGCTGGGCGACCGAGCCGGCGAGGACCCGGCCGAGCGTCCGGGCCGCGTCCACCACGACCCCGGTCACCGCGGGCGTCCGCGCCTGCGCCTCCTCCAGCAGGTCGTCGGTGCCGGTCAGCCGCACGCCCCGCGCGGCCGCCGCCCGCAGCAGCGCGGGCACGCCGATCAGCTCCTCCAGGCAGCCGCGCCCGCCGCAGTGGCAGCGCGGCCCCGCCGGGTCGACCGACACGTGCCCCAGCTCGCCGGACGCGCCGTGCGCGCCGCGCAGCAGCCGCCCGCCGGAGATGAAGCCGCCGCCGACGCCGACCGACCACCGCACGTACACGACGTCCTCGGCCGAGCGCGCCGCGCCCCACGTCTGCTCGGCGAGCGCCGCCAGCCGGGCGTTGTTGTCGGCCTCGACACGGGTCTCGAACGCCGCCGCCAGCCGCTCCGCCGCGCGGAACCGCCGGTTGGAGGCGTCCATCGCGCCGACCAGCCCGACGCCGACCGCCTCCAGGGCGCGCAGGTCGATGTGGCGGTCCTCGCACACCTTGCGGACGAGCGCCACGGCCAGATCGGCCTGCTCGGCCTCGCCGGCGTCGGAGGCCGAGTCGTCCACGGCGGTCGCGATGACCTGCCGGGCGACATTGGCGATCGCCACCCGGATGCGGCGGCGGCCGAGGTCGACGCCGATCAGCAGGCCCGCGTCCGGGTTCAGCGACACCCGCGTCGCGGGCCGCCCGCGCCCCCGCGGCCGTCCGTCGTCTGCGGCCCCGGACTCGATCACCGCGCCCCGCGCCATCAGCTCGGAGATGATCGCGAACAGGGTGGTGCGCGACAGGCCGGTCCGCGCGGTGAGCTGCGTGCGGCTCATCGGCCCCTCGCTGCGCAGCGCGGCGAGCACGACCTCCTCATGGGTCTGCCGGAGCCGCTGCAGCGCGTCCGCCCGTCGTTCCATGTCCGGCAGCATGGACGACACCGGAGATTAATGTCAATGCTCCGGAAAAATAAATCTGATGGTCAGCGCCTACAGAGGGCCGCAGGCAGAGCCCGCTCCACGGCCGCCCGCCCCCGCCCATGCTGACGCTGAACCGAGCACCCCTCACTCCCGAAGGGGATGCCGCGCCGGGACGCCCTGAGCGGAGCCGTCCCGGCGCGGGCGCGGGTCATAGGGCCCGGATGAAGGTGCCGCCCTGCTGGAACGCGCCGGCCAGGATCTGGCCGACCTCGTCGAGCTTCCTGCGGACCTTGGCGACGCCGATGGCGCCGCCGGACATGCCGGTCGTCGCGGGGCCGAGGTCGACGACGAGGGTGCCGTCCTGCTGCTGGACGAGCATCACGCGGTACTTGTAGTGCGTCGCGAACGCCCCGAGGAGCAGCGCCTTGGTGCGGCTGCCCTTCTCGATGATGGCCTGCGCCGGGTCCTCCCAGGTGAAGCGGAAGCCATCGGCCTGCAGGGCCTGCTCGACGACGGGGCGCACCTGGTCGAGCGTGCCGTTCACGTGGAGCTTGACGGAAGTGGACATGGTTCTCCTTGCATGAGGGGGAGGGCGATACCCGGCCTGCCGATCACCGGCGACGAGATCGTCCGGTAACGGTGAGCAATTCGGTGATTTCATCCTTCGGTGGTCGTGATGCTCCCAGATCCACGGGGAACGCGCCCACAACAATGTGGGAAGAGCACTCCGCACCTGTCCGCACACGGCCACCTCACCAGGTGGCCCGATGCCTCCCCGGTAGGCCGGAGGCCGCGACGTGGCACCGGTTTGCATATGCGTGCACAGGTCGACATGAGCTCGGTGCCATGGGTACCGTCGATCTGTGAGCATCGATCTTGAAGGGGCCGATCCGCTCAAGGTCCAGGTGGCCGACGCGGTGGCCGCGCAGATCGCGTCCGGCGAGATCCAGGTCGGGCGCCGGATCCCCTCCGCGTCCCAACTCGCCGACATCTACGGCGTCAGCCAGCGAACGGCGGCCGAGGCGGTCCGCATCCTCAAGGAACGCGGTCTGGTGCGCGGTGTCCCCGGACGCGGCGTCTTCGTGCTGCGGACGCCCGACGACGGCGAATGATCCAGGTCTGACACCGATCGCCCAGAAGGTGCGCTGGCTCGTCAGGCAAGAACCGGCGCTCCATGCGTGTGTGCGTCGCTAGCGTTGCAGGCATGGTTGATCTGTCCGATCCGCGCCCGTTGCGGGAGCAGATCACGACCCTGATCCTGCGCCGCATCGCGGACGGCACCTATCCCGTCGGCTCCAAGATCCCCACCACGCGGCAGCTCGCCCAGGAGTGCGACGTGAGTGAGCGCACCGTCGCCGAGGCGGTCAAGACGCTTCGCGAGGACGGCGTCCTTCGCGGCATCGCGGGCCGGGGCGTCTACGTCCTCCGCAAGCCCGACGACGGCGAGTGAGCCGGGTCTGACACCGGTCTCTCCTCTGGGATAGCGGTCAGGAAGTGGCCGTTATGGGTGCCAGGGTGGATGGCGAGGCGTCCATCTTGGGAGGGGTTGCGGTAGTGACGGTTCTGGATGATCGGGCGCTCAATCGGGCCGCGCTCGCCCGGCAGATGTTGCTCGACCGCGCCGACGTGCCGGTGCTCGACGCCGTTGCCCGGCTGGGCGGGTTGCAGGCGCAGGAGCCGCAGGAGCCGTTCGTCGGGCTCTGGTCTCGGCTGCGCGGGTTCGACCCGGCGGAGCTGTCCGGCCTGCTGACCGGGCGCCGTGTGGTGCGCATGCCGCTCATGCGCCGCACCATCCACCTCGTCACCGCGGACGACGCCCTGGCCTGGCGGGCGCGCCACGACGCCATGCTGCGGCAGCGGGTGCTCGGGGTCTACCGGCGGGAACTCGACGGGGTGGACCTGGACGAGCTCGCGGCGGCGGGACGGGCCGTCATGGACGACGGGCAGCCACGGACCACGGCCGAGCTGGTCGAGGCGGTGGCCGACCGCTGGCCCGCGCCGGGGCGTCGGGCGCTGGGGGAGATGCTGGTCTCCGCGCTGCTGCCGACGATTCAGGCGCCGCCGCGCGGGCTCTGGCGCGCCAAGGGCGGTGTCCGCAATGTGCTGCTGTCCTGCTGGCTCGGGCGGGAGATGGACCCGCTGCCCGAGGACGAGGCCGACCCGGTCGGGCAGGTGCTGGTGCGGCGCTACCTGGCCGCGTTCGGGCCGGCGACCTCGTCCGACCTGCGGGCCTGGTGCGGTCTCGCGGGCCTGCCCGCCGCGGTCGCCGCGCTGCGGGACGAGCTGGTCGTCTTCCGCGACGAGCGGGGCCGCAAGCTGCTCGACCTCCCGGACGCCCCGCGCCCCGACCCCGACACCCCCGCCCCGGTGCGCTTCCTGCCGGCGTTCGACAACGCGATCCTCGGCTACCAGGACCGGAGCCGGATCATCGACGACGCCGACCGGGGCCTGTCGGTCGCCGGTGAGCGCGCAGTGCTGGTGGACGGACGCGTCGCCGGAACCTGGACCGTGAAGGAGGGCGCCGTGACCGTCACCGAGCTGCGGCCGCTGTCCAAGAGCGAGCGGCTCGCCGTGGACGAGGAGAAGGAGCGGCTGGAGTCGTTCCTTCGCTGAGCGGCGTCAATCGCTCAGGTCGAGAAGGCGGCCCCAGACCTCCTGGGCGGTGTCCTGGTAGGTCTTGGTCAGCGCGACCAGGCGCCGGTGCGGGTCCGGGTCGCAGAGCTCCTCGGGGAGCAGCGGGTCGTGCAGGATCGTCGCGATCGCGCGGCTGCCGAGCAGCAGGGACTCGCGGGCGAACTCCTCGGGGCTGAGGGTGTGCAGGCGGTCGCGGCTGCGGGTCAGCTCGTCGGCCGTGCGGCCGAGGGCCGCGGTGAGGGCCTCAGTGTCCCAGAGGCCGCGCAGCTCCAGGTCGGTGGCGGGGTCGAGCCCGTCGATCGCGAAGACGACGGCGCCGGGGGCCATGCCGGTGCCGGTGAGCGTCTCGCGCAGCCCCGCAACGCCGCCGCGGAGGTTGTCCGGACGGACGTGCAGCGCGCCGCGCCAGGCGTGGAAGCCGAGGAGCTCCAGGGCCCGGTCGTGGTGGCGGAGGGCGGCGCGGTCGGTGCGGGCGGTGGCGGAGTTCTCCACGGCGGCCCAGCGTCCCGTCCAGGGCACGCGGGTGGCGTCGCGGGCCGTCCAGTGCTCGACGTGCGGGTAGGTGCGCAGCCGCTCGGGGCGAGGCAGGTAGACGCCGCGCCCGGCGCGCTCCAGCACACCCTCCTCGTTCAGCCGCTTGGCCGCCATGCGGACGCTCGGCGCGCTCAGCCCGACGATCTCCCCGGCCCGGCACAGCGCCGAGATCGTGAACCGGGTGCGCGGACGGGCCGTGACCAAGTCCAGCAGCAGCTTGCGGGCGGTCGGCTCGAGCATTTGTAACACCTTATGGACTGGATCTGCCAACATGCGTTATAAGTGAGGCGTTCGTATCACTGTAGGACGCGGAGGTGGCGATGGCCGACGTGCGTGTCGAGGTGGCGGGGACGACCACCACGATCTGGATGGACCGCCCCGACCGGCGCAACGCCGTCGACGGGCCGATGGCCGCCGAGCTGCGGGAGGCGTTCGCGGCGTTCGAGGCCGACCCGGGGCAGCGCGTCGCGGTGCTCGCCGGGAGCGGCGGGACGTTCTGCGCGGGCGCCGACCTCACCGCGGTCGCCGACCCCGAGCGCCGCAACGAGCTGGACCCCGAGGGCGGCGGCAGCGGCCCGATGGGGCCGACCCGGATGGCGCTGAGCAAGCCGCTCATCGCCGCCGTGAGCGGCTACGCGGTCGCGGGCGGGCTGGAGCTCGCGCTCCTCGCCGACCTGCGGATCGTCGAGCGCGACGCGGTGCTCGGCGTCTTCTGCCGCCGCTGGGGCGTGCCGCTCATCGACGGCGGCACCGTCCGGCTGCCGCGGATCGTCGGCCTCGGCCGCGCGCTCGACCTGATCATGACGGGACGCCCCGTCGAGGCGGACGAGGCCCTCGCGATCGGCCTGGCCAACCGGGTCGTCGAGCCGGGCGAGGCGGTCGACGCCGCGCGCGAGCTGGCCGACCAGATCGCGTCGTTCCCGTTCGAATGCGTGCTGGCCGACCGCGCCTCGACCTACGCCGGCCTCGACCTGCCCCTCGCCGAGGCGCTGCGCGACGAGGGCGCCGCGGGCGTCCCGATCGTGGCGCGCGAGGGCGTGAGCGGCGCCGCCAGGTTCGTCGCCGGTGCCGGCCGGCACGGGCGCTTCGCCGGAGAGGAGACCACCCCGTGAGCCCCACCACCCGTGAACTGATCGTCCGCGGCGCGCGGCAGCACACCGGCCGGACGGCCGTGGTGTTCGGCGACCGCGAGCTGACGTTCGGCGAGGTCGACGAGCTGAGCAACCGGCTCGCGCACGCGCTGGCGCGGGAGGGCGCCGGGCACCGCCGGCGCGTGGGCCTGCTGGTGAACAACGGCCTGCTCAGCGTGCCGCTCGACTTCGCCTGCGTGAAGGCCGGGATCAACCGCGTCCCGCTCAACGCGCGGCTGTCGGTGGCCGAGCACGTCACGATGCTCACCGAGACCCGCTGCGAGCTGGTCGTGTTCGGCGCCGACCTCACCGACCGCGCCCGCGAGCTGGCCGCCGCGCTGCCGGACGTCGCGTTCCTCGGCCTGGAGACCGCGCTGGACGGCGAGCCGCCGCTCATGGAGCGGGCTGAGAGCGCCCCCGCGACCCTGCCCGAGGTCGAGGTGGACGCCGACGACGTCATCCTCACGCTGTTCACATCCGGGACGACCGGCACGCTGAAGGCGGCGCAGCACACCCAGGCGTCCTACGCCGGGATCTGCCGGAACGTGCTGCTCAACCTGTTCCCGGCGACGGCCGACGACGTGATGCTGCACGCGGCGAGCCTCATCCACGCCAGCGGTGTGTTCGTGCTGCCGCTGTGGCTGCGCGGCGGCCGCACGGTCATCCTCCCCGGCTTCGCGCCGGAGCCGTTCCTGGACGCGATCTCCCGCTACGGGGCCACGGCGGTCAACCTGGTGCCGACCATGATCCAGATGCTGGTCGAGCACCCGGCCTTCGCGGCGGCGGACGTCTCCACGCTGCGCCGGGTCATCTACGGCGCCTCGCCGATGCCGCGTCCCGTCATCGAGCGCGCCATGCGCGCGTGGGGCCGGGACCGCTTCTGGCAGTACTACGGGCAGACCGAGATCCCGCTGTGCATCGCGGTGCTGCGCCCCGAGGACCACACCGGCGACCGGCTCGCCGCCTGCGGGCAGGTCGCCGCCGACATCGAGCTGCGGCTGCTGGACGAGCACGGCCGCGAGGCCGCCCCGGGCGAGCCCGGCGAGATCGTGGTGCGCGGCCCCTCGGCCACCGCCGGGTACTTCGACGCGCCGGAGCTGACCGCGCAGACCTTCCGCGACGGCTGGGTGCACACCCGCGACGTCGGCGTCCTCGACGGCGACGGCTTCCTGTTCCTCAAGGACCGGACGTCCGACATGATCATCAGCGGCGGCTACAACGTGTACCCGCGCGAGGTCGAGGACGTCCTGCTGGAGCATCCGGCCGTGCGCGAGGCCGCGGTCGTGGGCACGCCCGACGAGCGGTGGGTGGAGGCGGTCACCGCCGTCGTCGTCCTCGCCGAGGGGACCGAGCCGGACGACGGGCTCGGCGACCGGCTGGTCGAGCACGTGACCGCGCGGATCGCCTCCTACAAGAAGCCGCGCAAGATCATCTTCGCGGACGCGATCCCCAAGACCGCCGTGGGCAAGCTCGACCGCAAGACCCTGCGCGCCCGCTTCGGCGGGTAGCGGGCCGGCCGTCCGGGGCGTTGACAAGGCGCCGACCGCCCTCCTAGGTTCTGAAACGGCATTCCGCTGTTTGAAACAGGAGGCGGTCGGTGCGGACGGTCGAGCGGCTGGGTCGGTTCGACGTCGTCGTGGTCGGCGGCGGCGGTGCGGGGCTGTGCACGGCCATCGAGGCGGCGGCGGGCGGCGCGAGCGTCCTGCTGATCGAGAAGCGGCCCGCCCTCGGCGGCATGCTGCACATCGCCAACGGCGAGATCAGCGGCGCGGGCACCCGGCGGCAGGCGGAGCGCGGCATCGAGGACGACCCGCGCGCGCACTGGCGCGACGTGATGCGCCTCTCCCACGGCAAGGCCGACCCCGACCTGTCCTGGGAGACCGTGAGCAGGCAGGGCGGCACGGTCGACTGGCTGGAGGGGCTCGGCTTCGACTTCCACCCCGACACCCCCGCGCTGGTGCACGGCCACGAGGTCTACGCGGCGCCGCGCACCTACTGGGGCGTCGAGCAGGGCCGGTCGATGCTGCGCGTCCTTGAGCAGGAGCTGCGGCGGTGGGTGGACGCCGGTGCGGTGCGGCTGGTCACCGGCGCCCGCGTCACGGGCGCGCTCGTGGAGGACGGGCGCGTCGTCGGCGTCACCGCGTCCCGTGACGGGGACGGCGACTTCACCGCGCACGGCGGCGCCGTCGTGCTGGCCACCGGCGGCTACGACGCGAACCGCGAGCTGCGCAACCGGTTCCTGCCGCCCGGCTGCGAGGACGCGCTGATCGGCTGCCTCGACCACGCGACCGGCGACGGCCTGGAACTGGCCGCCGGGCTGGGCGCCGACGTGACCGGCAACGGGACGTTCCTGCCCGTCATGGGCCTGATCCCCGACCCCGCCCGCCCCGGCTTCGCGGTCGACTACCGCGAGGCGTTCATCGAGGTGGCGCCCGCCTACCGGACGCCCCACGAGATCTGGGTGAACCGCGCCGGCGAGCGGTTCGTCGCGGAGGACGTGACGAGCCCCGAACTGCGCGAGCGCGCCCTGACCGAGCAGCCCGGCCTCGCGATGCACATCGTCTGGGACGACGCCGTCGCCCGTGTCGCCGACCCGCTGCTGCGGAACGGCGCGGGCGACTGGACCCGCGAGCGGATGGACGAAGAGCTGCGGCGCGGCCGGTGGATCGTCGCCGCGCCCACCCTGGAGGAACTCGCCGGGCGGCTCGGCGTGGACGCGGCCGCCCTCACCGGCACCGTCGAGCGCTACAACGCCGCCGTCGCCGCCGGGCACGACCCCGAGCGCGGCCGGACGACGCTGCCGATGCCGATCGGGACGCCGCCCTTCTACGGCATGACGACCGTCGGGGCCTCGATCCTCAGCCGGGACGGCCTCAAGGTCGGCGGCGACCTCGCCGTCCGGGACCGCGACGGCGGCACCATCGCCGGCCTGTACGCGGTGGGCGAGGTGCTCGGCAACGACGTGTTCGCCGGGGACAACTACGTCGGCGGGATGAGCGTCGGCCCGGCGCTGACGCTCGGCCGCGTGCTGGGCGCGCGCCTCGCCGCCCAAGCCCGCGAGGGCACCACCAAGGCCCGCGAGGGCGCCGCGCAGGCTCAGGAAAACGCCGCCCCGGAACGCACCGGACGTCCGCCGACGAGAGAAGAGGCCCCGTGAGCACCGACCCCGCCCCGCTCGTCACCGGCATCACCGCCGCGCTGGTCGGCGTCAGCGACTTCCAGCCCCACCTGGACCTGCTCTGCGGCGAGCTGGGCTTCCAGGTGGCGGCCGAAGGCGTCGTCCTGGCGGAGGACGCGGCCCGCCTCTGGGGCGCCGAGGCCGGACGCCGCGACGCCGAGGTGATGATGCTGGCCGCCGCCGGAGCGGCCACGGGCCGCATCCACCTGCTGAAGGTGGACGACCCGGTGGCGCCGCCGGAGCATCCCCACACCCTGGACATCGGCCTGGCCGCCATCGACATCTACACCAAGGATCTGCACGCCACCCACGCCCGCCTGACCGAGGCCGGGTACCGGTGCGGCACGCCGTCGACCTTCGAGGTGCCGGTCGGCGACATCACGGTGACGGTCACGGAGGGCTTCTGCTTCGGACCGGACGGCACCGACCTCGTCTTCGTCCAGCCGGCCAGCGCGCGCGCCACCGCCGCCTGGGAGACCGACCCGGCACGGCACTACACAGAGGTCACGTCGGTCGTGAGCCACGCCCCCGACTTCGAGGCCGAACTCGGCTTCTGGGCCGCGCTCGGCATGACGGCCGGATACGACGTCACCTTCGGCTCGCCGGGGTTCGAGGCGATGGCCGACCTGCCGCCCGGCACGCGCACGCGCCTCGCGTTCGTCGCGGGCGAGGGCGGCGGCACCGCGCGCATCGAGCTCGTCCATGTGCCGGACAACCCCGGCGGCGTCGACCGGCGCGCGGCGCAGCGTCCCGGCCGCGCGCTCGGCCACTCCGGCTGGTCCGCGGTCACCCCCGACCTCGACGGCGCCGTGGCCGCGGCCGAGAGCGCGGGAGGGCGCGTCCGGTGCCGCCCGTTCGCCGCCTCCACGCCCCTGCACGGGGACGCGCGGCTGGCCATGGTCGACACCCCGAACGGGGTCGGCGTCGAGCTGTGGCAGCCCACCCGCTGAGGCGGGCCGGCCGCCCGCCCTACCGGCGCTGGTAGAACTCCAGGACCTCGCCGTCCGGGCCGAAGAACGGCTGGACCAGCGCGGGCCCGTGGGGCGGAAGGTCGAGCCCGACCGGCGCGCAGACCGGTTCGGCGCCGCGTTCCGCGAGCAGGGCGGCGGTGGCGGCCAGGTCGTCGGTCTCCAGCGAGACCGACAGGATCCCGAGGTTCGGCGGGACGGCGCGCTCCCGCAGGCTCCGGCCCGCGAGCCCGACGTACTGGGCGATCTCGACGCGCCCGTTCATCGTGTCGCCGGGAACGTACATGTTGATGTTGTGCAGCCCGGTGCCCTCGGGGAACTGGAAGAACGACTCCATCCCCTCGACGACCTTGTCGTACAGCTTGACGAACCCGAGCGCCTCGTAGAAGGCGGCGGACGCGGGGGCGTCGGCGGAGTGCACCGCGACCGTCTGCAACTCGCTGGACCGGCCGTCGTAGTCGGCGAACGCGGTGCCGGGGGCGGGTTCGAGCTGGAACACGTCGAGGACGACGCCGTCCGGGTCGAAGGAGAGCGAGTCCCAGGCGGACAGCTCGGGGGTGACCGTCCAGTGCGTGGGCTTCGAGCGGACGCCGCCGCCCGTCCGCGCCAGCCGGTCCAGGGCCTGCCCGAGGTCGCCGACCCGGATGTTGAGCGCGTAGTGCCCGAGGTCATGGGCGCGGGAGTAGTCGCCCCAGATGCGCTCGCCGGGCGCGTCGAAGGACACGAGCCGCACCAGCCCGGTCGCGGCGCCCTCGGGGCCGAGCACGACCGTCCGGCCGGTCAGCCCGCGCGGCATCCGCCACGCCCGCTCGGCCTCGGCGCCGCCGACCGCGGTCTCCGCGCCGTGGACGGTGTATCCGAAGGTCTCCGCGTAGAAGGCGCGCGAACGCTCCAGGTCGGAGACGGCGATCGTCGCCGCCCGCAGCTCACTGATCACGCCGTCTGTTCCACCTTTCGGAATGCTGTTTCGATTCAACGTAGGCGGATCGGGGCATCAGGGTCAAGACGCGGGTGGGGGGTCCTGCTACACATGTAGTTTTGTGGTCCATGCCTAGGCTTGACCGGACGTCCATCAGGGGAGGCCGGCCGGGGGGACGGGGGAGCTCGTGAGCGCCGAGGGAAGTACGCGGGCGGTCATCACCGCGCTGGGCGCGAACCTGGGGATCGCGGTCACCAAGTTCGTGGCGTTCGCGCTGACGGGGTCGTCGTCGATGCTGGCCGAGGGCATCCACTCGGTCGCCGACTCCAGCAACCAGGTGCTGCTGCTGGTCGGCGGGAAGCGGGCGGGGCGCCGCGCCACCGAGGAGCACCCGTTCGGGTACGGGCGCGAGCGCTACATCTACGCGTTCCTCGTCGCGATCGTGCTGTTCAGCCTGGGCGGCCTGTTCGCGCTGTACGAGGCGTGGCACAAGATCTCCGACCCGCACGAGATCAAGGAGTGGCAGTGGGTGCCGATCGCCGTGCTGCTGGTCGCGATCGTCCTGGAGGGGACGGCGCTGCGCACGGCGGTCAAGGAGTCCAACCGCAGCCGCGGGCGGGCGAACTGGGTGCAGTTCGTCCGGCGGTCGAAGTCGCCCGAGCTGCCGGTGATCCTGCTGGAGGACACCGGTGCCCTCGCCGGTCTGGTCTTCGCGCTCGCCGGCGTCAGCCTGACCCTGGCCACCGGCAACGGCGTCTGGGACGGCATCGGCACCGCGGCGATCGGCGTGCTGCTCGCCGCCATCGCGATCGTGCTGGGCGCCGAGGTGAAGAGCCTGCTCATCGGCGAGGCCGCGACCGCCGAGCAGGTCCGGGAGATCCGCCGGGCGATCGTGGCGAGCCCCGACGTCCCGGAGCTGATCCACATGCGCACCATGCACCTCGGCCCGGACGAGCTGCTCGTCGCGGCCAAGATCGCCGTGGACCTGCAGGACGACGCCCGCGAGGTCGCCGACGCCATCAACGACGCCGAGGCGCGCATCCGCGAGGCCGTGCCCATCGCCCGGCTCATCTACCTGGAGCCGGACGTGCTGCGCAAGGGAGGCTGACGGAGATGACGCGCAGGCCGCTCGGGCAGCTGGAGGCGGAGGTGCTCGCCGCCCTGGCCGGGCTCGGCGGATCGGCCAGTACCTCCGAGCTGGTGGAACGGCTCGACGGCGAGCCGGCGTACACGACGGTCAACACGATCCTGCACCGCCTCCACGACAAGCGGCTCGTCACCCGCACCCGCGCGGGGCGGCACTACCTGTACCGGCTCGCGGTGGACGAGTCCGATCTGGTGGCCGGGCGCATGCACGACCACCTGCGGCACGCCAGTGACCCCGGGACCGTGCTGAGCCGCTTCGCGCGGTCGCTCAGCGCCGAGGAGGCGCGGAAGCTGCGCGAGGTCCTCGACCGCCCGGACGGCGCCAGGTGAACTGGTTCACGTTCCTGCCGCTGGCCGTCATGGTCGCGCTGAGCCTGGCGTTCGGCCTGGCCGCCCCGTTACGGCTGCACCCGTCCTGGTCGGCGCGGCTGCTCGCGACGACCGGGGCGATGACGGCCGTGGCGGCGCTCGGTACCGGCGTCTTCGTGGCGATCAACTACGCGGCGACGCTGGCCCCGGCCGCCGCCGCGCACGTCCCCGAATGGGCGCTGTTCGGCGACGACAGCCCCGTCCCGGACGCGGTCGGGCTCCCGGCGGCCGTGCTGACCGCCGCCGGTCTCGCGGTCGCCGGCCGGACGGCCGCCCGCTGGTCGCGGGAGCTGCGCGACGCCCGGCGCGACACGGTCGGGCCGCTGGAGACCGACACCCCGATCGCCGTCGCGGTCCCGGGCCGGCACGGCGGGGTGCTGCTGTCCCGCGGCCTGCTGCGCGACCTGACCGCCGCCGAACTGCACGTCGTGCTGGAGCACGAGACGTCCCATCTCCGCCACCGCCACCACCGCTACCTCGCGGCCGGAGCGCTCGCCGCGGCGGTGCTGCCTCCCGTCCGGCCGCTGGACCGGGCGCTGCGGCTCGCGGTCGAGCGGTGGGCCGACGAGGACGCGGCCGAGGCGTCCGGCGACCGCGCCCTGGTCGCCCGGACGCTCGCGAAGGTCGCGCTCGCCCAGCCCCCGGCCGCCGGGCCGGTGACCGCGTTCGCCGACTCGGGGGTCGTGCAGCGCGTAGAAGCGCTGATGGGCACACCCCCGGCCAAGAACGCGGTGACCGGCCCGCTGCTGCTGCTGGGAAACGGGGTCGTCACCGGCTCGCTGACCGCCGCGACCCTCCAGCTGGACCACGCGCTCGTGCCCGTCGTCCTGGCGCTGCTCGCGTTCCGGTGACGGGCGGGGCCGGCGCCCTGCCCGTCACGGGTCGCCCTAGAGTTCGAACTCGGCTGGGTCGAGGCCGACGGCGAAGCACGCCTCGCGGACGACGGCCTTCTCCCGGTCGTCGAAGTCGCCGTCCGCGCCGCCGATGACGATGCCGATCTGGATGACCGCGCGCGCCTCGGCGGGCTTCTTCTTGGTCTTGCCGATGTCCTGCAGGACCGAGACCTTCCCGAAGTCGAAGTCGGCCGTCAGCTTGGACACGTAGTCGTTGAAGCGGCGCTGCAGGTCGTCCGCCGGGAAGTTCTGCAGCACCTCGTTGGACGCGATCAGGGACGCGGTGCGCTGCCGCTCGGACGGGTCGACGCTGCCGTCGGCCGCCGCGACGAGCGCGCACATCGCCATGCTCGCGTCCCGGAACGCTCCGCTCTTGAGTTCGTTCTTCTTACTGAGCAGCTGCGTCTGCATGGTCTGGGTCGACTCCCGCAGCTTGTCCCAGAAGGCCATCGGATCCTCCTCCGCTCGCTGTCCGTCTCACCCTTGCTGCTACAAGTGTAGTAGTTGGCGGCCCGGATCAGTCCTCGGCCTCGAAGTCCTCCGCCGCGTCCTCGTAGGCCGCCTCATAGGCCGCTTCGTAGGCGTCCACATAGGCGTCCTCGTACGCGTCCTGGACGGCCTGCTCGCTCACCTGGGCGAAAGCGTCCCCGACCGACGGCTCCTCCTGCTCCTCCTGCTCGTCCTCGCCGCCGAGCATCGCGCCGGCGACGGCGCCCGCCGCGACCCCGGCCGCCAGACCGCCCGCCGCGCCCGCGGCGACGCCGCCCCAGCCGGGCCCGTGACCGTGATGGTGGGAGTCGGAGCCGAAACCGTGCCCGGCATGCCCCTGGCCGCCGTGCCCGTAGCCGCTGTGCCCGTAGCCGCCGTGCCCGTCCCCGGCGACGGCGCGCAGCCAGTTCTCCAGCTCCTGCTCCCAGGACATGCGCAGGGCTTCCTCGTGGGAGACGTGGTAGCGGCCGAACACGTCGTCGCCCTCGGTGAACGCGGTGCCGCGCCGGTCGGCCTCCAGGATCACCGCCAGCCCGTGCGGGTCGGCCACGAACGTCAGCTCGACCTCGTTGATCCGCCCGCTGTACTCGGGCGGGGCGTAGAACTCGATCTCCTGGTAGAAGGGCAGCTCCTGGTGGAGGCCGGCGATGTAGCCCTCCTCCACGTCGGCGCTCTTCAGCGCGAAGCCGAGCGTCCCGAACGCGTACAGCACGCGCTGCTGGGACGGGAGCGGCGTCACCGCGAGCGGGTCCAGGTCGCCGGCGTCGACGGCCCCGGCGACCTCCAGTTCGGTGCGGACGCCCATGGCCATGCCGGGCAGATGCTGCCCGTTGACCTCGGTCAAGGGCAGCTCCCACGGCAGCGGGAGCTGGAAGGGCACCGCCCGGTACTCCCCGGCTCCGAGACTCAGCGCACCCGCGACCGCGCCCCGGTAGAACTCGCGGACCCCGGCGCCCTCGTGGTCGCCGTGCTCGTACTCGGTACGGGTGACCAGGCTCAGCGTCACCTGGTGGATGTGGACATCGTGGTCGCCGCCCTGTATCCGGACCTCGCCGGACAGGTGGTCCCCGGGGCGCGCCTGCGCCGTGCCGAGGACGGTCTCGACCGAAGGTCCCCCCACACCGAAGGCGCCGAGCAACCGCTTGAAGACCATGGGCCCCTCTCTTCTCCTGCCATCACTGTTACTACAGTTGTAGCAGCAGAAGTCGAGACCTGACGGGGAGACAACACTCCCCGTAAATATCTATCAGGATGCCGGTCGGGAGACCGCGCTCACGGCCGCAGCCCGTCGAGGATCACGCGGGTCAGGGCGTCGTCGGGGCGGGCGCCCGGACGGCAGGTGGCGGTGCTGAGGATCTCGGCCGCCTCGCCGGGCGTGATGTCGGCCCGCAGCGACCCCTCGCGCTGGGCCTGCTCGATGAGGCCGCGGATGAGGGCGTCGACCTCCTGCTGCAAGGGGTTCTCGTCGAGATCGAGGGTCCCGTCCACGGTGAGCGACTTGATCAGGGCGAGCGGCAGGCCCGCGCAGTAGGCGATGAACCGGGTGAGCACGTCCCAGCGCGGGCCGTCCTGGTCGGCCAGCCGCCGGAGCTCCGCCGCCAGTGACACGAGCGCGCTCTCGGAGATCTCCGCGACCAGGGTGCGGCGGTCGGGGAAGTGCCGGTAGAGCGTGCCGACGCCGAGGCCCGCGTCCTTCGCGATCTCCTCCATGGACACGCCGGGGCCCCGCGCGGCGAACAGGTCGAGCGCGGACGCGGTGATCCGCTCGCGGTTGCGGCGGGCGTCGGCGCGCATCGCTCTCCTCGGAACCTCTAACCGGAACGTCGGATTCATATTACTGTGGGCCTCAACTGGAACCGGAACATCCGATTCATGTTAGGAGTGGTCCATGCGCATCGGACTGTTCGGCCTCGCCGGGGCGGCACCGCTGGACGAGGTCGTCGCCCAGGCCCGGCTGGCCCGCGACACCGGGCTCGACAGCGTCTTCTTCGGGCAGATCGGGTCGTGGGACGCCCTCATGGCGGCGGCGCTCGCGGGCCGGGAGGTGCCCACCATCGAGGTCGGCACCGCCATCGTCCCCACGTACCCGCGCCATCCGCTGGCCCTCGCGTCCCAGGCGCTGACCGCCCAGGCCATGGCGGGCGGGCGGTTCACCCTCGGCGTCGGGCCGAGCCACCCGCCGAACATCGAGGGCGCGCACGGCATCCCCTACGACCGGCCCGCGCGGCACGTCCGCGAGTACCTGTCGGCGCTCCGGCCGCTGCTGCGCGGCGAGGACGCCGACTTCCGCGGCGAGACGCTCACCGCCGCCGGGACGGTGGACGCGCCGGGCGCGACCGCGCCGCCGGTGATCGTGTCCGCGCTCGGCCCGGTCATGCTGCGCGTCGCGGGCGAGCTCGCCGACGGGACCGTGACGACCTGGACGGGCCCCGAGATGATCGCCGACCACGTCGTTCCGGCGATCACCAAGGCCGCCGAGGACGCCGGCCGGCCCGCGCCGCGCGTGCTCGCGGGCGTCGTGACGGCGGTGACCGCCGACCCGGACTCCGTCCGCCGGGAGCTGGCCCGGACCTACGCCGCCGCCTCCGACCTGCCCGCCTACCGTGCCGTCCTCGGCCGCCAGGGCCTGTCCGGCGTGCACGAGACGGTGATCGCGGGCAACGAGGAGACGGTGGCCCGCGAGCTCCGCCGCTTCGCGGACGCAGGCGCGACCGACCTGTTGATCAGCCCCCACGGCGAGGCGCGCCGCGTCCTGGAGGTGGCGGCCTCCCTGCGCGGCTGACCCGCACCCTGTCCCGCACCCCGGCCCCCACTCCTGCTAGCCCGTGCGGTGGGCGAGGGCGGCGGCCTGGCCGCGGCTGCGGCAGCCGGTCTTGGTGAGCAGCCGGCTGACGTGCGACTTCACGGTGTGCTCGGACAGGACGAGGCGCTCGGCGATCTCCGCGTTGCTCAGGCCGTCGCCGATGAGGGCCAGGACGTCCCGCTCGCGCGGCGTCAGCGCCTCGACGCGGGCCAGGTCGGCGGGCGCGGGACGGGTCGCGCGGCGGTGCGCGAGGTAGCCGTCGATGACGCGGCGGGCGACGCCGGGGCTGAGCGCGGCGTCGCCGGACGCGGCGGCGCGGACGGCGGCGAGCAGCTCCTCGTAGGAGGAGCTCTTGAGCAGGAACCCGGCGGCACCGGCCGCGAGCGCCTCGTCGATGTACTCGTCCAGGTCGAAGGTGGTGAGCATCAGCACCCGGGTGCGGGCGAGCAGCCCCCGCCGGGCGAGCCGGTCGAGGACCCACAGCCCGTCCCGGCCGGGCATGCGCACGTCCAGCAGCAGGACGCCGGGGGCGACGGAGGCGGCGAGGCGCAGCGCGGCGTCGCCGTCCCCGGCGGTGCCGACGACCTCGATGTCCGGCTGCGTCTCGATGATGGCGCGGAGCCCGTCCCGGACGACGCGCTCGTCATCGGCGATCGCGACCGTGATGCGGCGGTCACCGGACGGCATCGCGTGCTCCGAGCGGGATCGTGGCCGCGACCCGGAAGCCGCCGCCGGGCGTGGCGCCGGCGTCGAGGGCGCCGCCGAGCGCGGCGAGCCGCTCCCGCAGGCCGGGCAGCCCGATGCCCGCGCCGGGTGCTGCCGGGGCGTCCCCGGCCGGCGCCCCGCTGCCGACCTCGATCCGGACGCCCGGCCCCTCGACGTCGACCCGGACCGCCACCTCGGCGCCGGGCGCGTGGCGGCGGGCGTTGGCGAGCCCCTCCTGGACGACGCGGTAGCCGGTGAGCTGGACGTTCCCCGGCAGATCCGCGACGTCTCCGGTGACGGTGAGGCTGGTCGGGTTTCCGGCCGTGCGGGCGTCGTCCACGAGTGCGGGCAGCGCGGCGAGGGTCGGCGCGGGCGCGCGGGGCGCGGCGGCGGTGCCCCCGTCGCGGAGCACCCGGAGGAGTTCGCGCATCTCGCCGGTGGCCTGCCGTCCGGCGGAGGCCATCGCGTCGACGCGTTCGCGCGCCCAGGGCGGCAGCTCCCCGGACCGGGCGCGGACGGTCTCGGCGTGCACGACGAGCAGCGTCAGCGAATGCGCGACGACGTCGTGCATGTCGCGGGCGATGCGGACGCGTTCGGCGGCGGCCGCCCGTTCGGCCAGCAGGTGCTGCTCGCGGCGCGCGTCCTCGGCGCGCCGCTCCGCCGCGAGCAGCATGCCCCGGTGGCCCCGCGCGGCGACCCCGAGCGCCCACGCGACCGGCAGCGCGGCGACGTAGGCGAGCACGTCGGTGCCGCCGCGCCAGCCCTCGGGCGCGGTGAGGTGGTTCGCGGCGAGGCCCCCGGCGACGAGCGCGGCGCCGAGCAGCAGCGCCGCCGCCGACCGGCGCGGCGCGCTGTAGGCCCCCGCCGCGTACAGCGCGAACGCCACCGGCAGGACGGTCAGCCCGCTCAGCTTCACCTCGGCGGACGCGGCGATCACCTGCACCGCCGCGAGGACGGCGAGGAGCACCCCGAACGCGGTCAGCGGCCGGTGCCGCCGCAGCGCGAGGCAGCCGAGCGCGACGGCGCCGTAGCCGCCGAGCGCCGTCCACGCCGCGGCCGAGGTGTCGGTGGTCGCCTGGTCGATCAGCGCCGGGGCGACCGCGGCCGCCGCGAGCGCCGCCTCGGCCCCGGCCTTCCGCAGCGCCGGCGCGTCCATACTGGTCATCGCCTTGATGCTAGGGAGCGGCCGGGACCCGCGGCATCGCCCGGAAGAGCCAACCGGGCGCTGGCTCTCCGGCCGTACCGCGCCCGCCGGATGCACTCGTTCCGGCGATGCGGCGGCCCGGCCGCGGCGGCTGGACTGGACGCCATGTCGCAGACCGAGCCCGAGAACCCGCCCCGTGCCGCCCGTCCCGCACCGCCGCCGGCCACCCGCCTCGGCCGGACGGTCAGAGCCGCGAAATGGCCGGTGCTGCTGGCCTGGATCGCGCTCGCGATCGTGGCGACGGCGTTCGCGTCCCGGCTGGGCGACGTGCAGCGCGACGACTCCGCCGCCTACCTGCCCGGCGGGTTCGAGTCGAGCGAGGTGGCCCGGCTGGCCGAGCCCGACCCCGCGCGCCCGGACGCCGAGACCGCCGTCGTCGTCTTCCACCGCGCGTCCGGCGGGGCGCTGACCGCCGCCGACCGCGCGGCGATCGCGGACGCCCGCGAGCGGGCCGGTGCGCTCGGCGTGCCGGGCGTGCAGGCGCCGGGGCCGGTCCGGACGTCGCAGGACGGTGCGGCGGCGCTGTTCAGCGTCGATGTCCGGCCGCGCGAGGCCGATGACGACACCGTCGCGACGGCCGTGGAGCGGCTGCGCGACGCGACCTCCGGCCTTGACTCCGCCGGGCTGCGCGCCCTGGTGACGGGGGAGGCCGCGCTCGACACCGACAACGACGGCGGTGACGTCGACGGCCCGCTCCTGCTGACCAGCATGGCGATCGTCGCCATCCTCCTCCTGCTGACCTACCGCAGCCCCGTCCTGTGGCTGGTGCCGCTGTTCGCCGCCGGGCTGGCCGTGATGGTGGCCCGGGGCGGCGCCTACGGACTGGCGCGGGCCGGGCTCGCCGTCACCGACCTGTCGTCCGCCATCCTCATCGTGCTGGTGTTCGGCGCCGCGACCGACTACGCGCTGCTGCTGCTCGACCGGTACCGCGAGGAACTGGCCAGGCACGCCGACCGGCACGAGGCGCTCGCCGAGGCGCTGCGCCGCACCGCGCCCGCCATCGTCGCGAGCGCCGCGACCGTCACCGCCGGGCTGCTGTGCCTGCTGGTCGCCGACCTCGCCGGGCTGCGCGGGCTCGGGCCCGTCGCCGCGTCCGGGATCGCGGTGGCGCTCGCGGCCATGCTGACCCTGCTGCCCGCCCTGCTCGCCTGCGCCGGACGGTGGGTGCTGTGGCCGCGCGTCCCGTCCCCGGGGCGGGACCGCGGCGCCGGGCGGCACCGGCTGTGGGGCGCCGTCGCGGGCCTCGTCGGGCGCCGCCCCCGGCTCGTGGCCGTCCTCGTCACCGGCGCGCTGGGCTTCGCCGCGTTCGGGCTGACCGGCCTGCACGTCAGCGCCGACCCCGTCGACAAGGTCCCGCCGAACAGCGAGTCGGTCGCGGGCCGGCAGGTGCTCGCCGACCATTTCCCGGACGGTGCGTCCGACCCGCTCACCGTGGTGCTGCCCGCCGGTGCCCCGCCCGCGGCGGTGGCCGCCGCCGAACGGGCCGCCGCGGGGACGGACGGCGTGGCGAAGGCCGAGCAGGCGCCTCCCCTCGCCGGGCGGAGCACGCTGCGGGTCGAACTCGCCGTCGCGCCCTACGGGGACGGCGCCGCCGGCGCCATCGACCGGCTCCGCGACCGGCTGGGCGACGCGGCGCCCGGGTCGCTCGTCGGCGGGATGCCCGCGGTCCAGGCCGACTACCGGGACGCCGCCCTCGGCGACACCGCGCGGATCGTCCCGCTCGTGCTGCTGGCGATCACCGTGATCCTCGGGCTGCTGCTCCGGTCGGCCGTCGCGCCGCTGGTGCTGCTCGCGACCGTCGTGCTGTCCTTCGCCGCCGCGCTCGGCGTCTCGGCGCTGCTGTTCACCCACGCCCTCGGCCACGGGGGCGTCGCCGCCGACCTGTTCGTCTACATCTTCGTGTTCCTCGTCGCGCTCGGCGTCGACTACAACATCTTCCTGATGGAGCGCGTCCGGGAGGAGCGCCGCCGCGCGGCGACGGCGGAGGCGGTCCGCCGGGGCCTCACCGCGACCGGCGGGGTGATCTCCGCCGCCGGGCTCGTCCTGGCGGGCACGTTCCTGGCCCTCACCCAGATCCCGGACGTGACCGTCGCGCAGGTGGGCCTGGCCGTCGCGACCGGTGTCCTGATCGACACCCTGCTCGTCCGGTCGCTCCAGGTGCCCGCCCTGGTCACCTGGCTCGGCGACCGGACCTGGTGGCCCGCACGGCGCTCATGACCCGCCGCTGACGGGGTCGGCTCGGCTCCGGGGACGACGGCGGTGAAGCGGGGCGAACTCTCTGTCGAACATGAGCGTCTATCTGTAGGCGAGTCCCCCGTTGCCCCCGCCGACGATGGAGAGCCCCGACTATGATCATGCGCCTGACACCGGGCAGGTCCGGGCCGTATCCCGGCACCGCGGCCGGGGAGGGAGCCGAGTGAGCGGTGCCGCTCCGCCGCGGCCGGGCGATCCGGATCGGCTCGGCCGGTACCGGATCACGGGGCGGCTCGGCGGCGGCGGGATGGGCACGGTCTTCCTCGCCCTGTCGCCGGGCGGGCGCGCGGTCGCGGTGAAGGCGGTGCGGGACGAGCTCGCGGACGACCCCGGCTTCCGGCGCCGGTTCGTCCGGGAGGTCGACGCGGCCCGCCAGGTCAGCGGTTTCTTCACCGCCGCCGTGATCGACGCCGACCCCGACGGGACGCCGCCCTGGCTCGCCACCGAGTACGTGCCCGGCCTCTCCCTGGAGGCGGCGGTGGACGCGCACGGCGCCTGGCCGGAGGGGACGGTGCTCGCGCTGGGCGCCGCGCTCGCCGAGGCGCTGGAGAGCGTGCACGCGGCGGGGGTGGTCCACCGCGACCTCAAGCCGTCGAACGTGCTGCTGGCGGCCGACGGCCCGCGCGTCATCGACTTCGGGATCGCGCGGGCGGCCGAGTCCACCGAGCTGACCGAGACCGGCATGGTCATCGGCACGCCCGGCTACATCGCCCCCGAGCAGCTCGTCGCCGACGAGGTCACCGCCGCCGGCGACGTCTTCGCCCTCGGCGCCGTGCTGGTGTTCGCGGCGACCGGCACCGGCCCGTTCGGAGCCGGGCACGCCCACGCCCTGAACTACCGGGTCGTCCACGAGGAACCGGACCTGACCGGCGTCCCGCCCGCGCTGGCGGACGTCGCCGCCCGCTGCCTGTCCAGGGACCCCGGTCGGCGGCCCACCGTCCCCGACCTGGTCGAGGAGCTGAGCAGCGCGGCGGGGACCGGGCTGGCCGCGGGCTTCTTCACGGAGGCGGGCTGGCTGCCGGCCCCGGTGGCCGCCGAGGTCCTGCGCGTCCGGTCGGCCCCGATCTCGCCGCCGCCCGGTCCGCAGGTACCGCCCGACCTGCCGCCCGTTCCGCCCGCGTCGGTGGGACGAACACGGCCGCCGAACCCCGCGCGGCGACCGGTCCTCGCCGTGGCGGCCGCCGCCGCGGCGATCGCGCTCGTCATCGCGGCGATCGTCCTCGCCGTCCGGCTGACGGGGGACGGGGAGAAGACCGAGGCGACCGGGAAGGGCGAGCGCAAGGAGCTGTGGACCTTCCCCCTGGAAGAGGGCATGCACCTATTGCAGGTGATCGGCGGCACGGCGTACATCGAGGACCAGAAAGGCGTCCTGTACGCCCTGGAAGCCGAGACCGGCCGCCTGCGCTGGAAGTTCGCGCATCCCCTGGGCGATGTCCCGACGGGCCCGCTGTTCCTGGGCGCCACCGAGTCGATGGTGTACTACGGCGCCGGTGAGTACACCTACGCGCGGGACGCCCGCGACGGCAGGGAGCTGTGGAAGTCGAAGGACCACGGCATCCATCCGGAGATCGAGATCGTCGGGGAGCGGCTCTACGCGTCGGACGTCCGGCTGATCGCGCGGGACGCCCGCACCGGGCGGGAGATCTGGCGGAACGTCTACGACGGCTTCTCGAAGAAGGGACCGTCCGTCTCCGCAGGAGTCGTCTTCGTGGTGATCAATGACGGCACCCTGCGGGCGGTGGACGCGGAGACCGGCGCGAACCTCTGGCGCCTCAAGGTCGGGGAGCAGCTCCAGACGTCCCCCAAGAGCGTGAACGGCACCGTCTACTTCGGCCTCCGGGACGGTTCCCTGCACGCGGTGAACGCCGCGACGGGCCGGTACGCGTGGAAGCAGGGCTTCGAGGGCGACTCCTGGGACCCCGCCATCGCCGAGGGGGCCGGCCCCCCGATCATCGCGGACGGCGTCGCCTACTTCGAGAACGACGGCTACGTGTGCGCCTTCGACGCCGCCACCGGCAAGCCGCTGTGGCGCCACAGGCCGGGCGCGAAGGAGGTCCATCTCCAGTCGGTCCGGAACGGGACGGTGCTGTTCGACGACGGCGGCGACGAGGAGGCGGGCTACCTCTACGCCCTCGACGCCCGCACCGGCGACCGCCTCTGGAAGAAGCACGTCGGCGGAGACCTGAGCGTCATCGACGGCCGCCTTTACGTCCAGGAAGACGACGTCCTGCGCGTGTTCTCGGACGCCGGCTGATGGAGAGGGAGACCCGAGTGGACGCGTACGCGCCGCTGGAGGCGAGCGACCCTGTGCAGCTCGGGCCCTACCGGCTCGCCGGGCGGCTCGGCGGCGGCGGGATGGGCCGGGTGTTCCTGGCGTCGTCGCCGGGCGGCCGCGCGGTCGCGGTGAAGGTGGTGCGGGCGGAACTGGCGGAGGACCCGGGGTTCCGGCGCCGGTTCGTCCGCGAGGTCGAGGCGGCCCGCCGCGTGAGCGGTCCCTTCACCGCCGCTGTGGTCGACGCCGACCCGGACGGGACGCCGCCCTGGCTCGCCACCGAGTACGTCCCCGGGCTGTCGTTGAAGGCCGCGCTCGACGCGCACGGCGCACTCCCGGAGGGGACGGTCCGGGCCCTCGGCGCCGCACTGGCGGAGGCACTGGAGAGCGTCCACGCCGCCGGGGTGGTCCACCGCGACCTCAAACCGTCGAACGTGCTGCTCGCCGTGGACGGCCCGCGCCTGATCGACTTCGGGATCGCGCTGGCGTCCGAGGGTACCCGGCTGACGGTGACCGGGGCGATGGTCGGCACGCCCGGCTTCATGTCCCCGGAGCAGCTGCGGGGCGGCGAGGTCGGCCCGCTGAGCGACGTCTTCTCCCTCGGCGCGGTGCTGGCGTACGCGGCGACCGGGGCCGGGCCGTTCGGCGGCGGCTCCGTCCACGCGCTGAACTACCGGGTCGTCCACGGGGCCCCCGACCTCTCCGGCGTGCCGTCCGGGCTGGTGGACGTCGTGACCCGCTGCCTGGAAAAGGACCCCGGCCGGCGTCCGACCGTGCCCCATCTGGTCGAGGAGCTGGGGCGCGCGTCACGGGCATGGCCGCCCGGCGGAGTCGGTTGGCTCCCCGAGCCGGTGACGACCCAGATCACCCGCACCGTCCCCGCGCCGCCACCACCACCCGCCGACCCAGCCGCCGCCCCCACCGCCGTGGCGACGGCGCCGTACCAGGGCCCGCCCCCGGGGCCCTCTCCCCGGCGGTTGCTCACGCGGGGCCGCGTCCTCACGGGCGTCGCCGCCGTCACCGTCCTCGTCACGGTCGCCACCACGCTGCTCCTCACCGGCGGAGAGCCGGACGCCGACCGCGGACGCCGCGCCGAACCCACCGCCGAGCCCCGCCCGCCGGTGCTGAAGCAGCTGTGGTCCTATGCCGCCGACCCGGGCTGGTCGCCGCAGATCCAGAACGGGACGCTGTACTTCGGCGACGGCGACGGAGTCATCCACGCGGTGGACGCCCGGACCGGCCACGCCCGCTGGAAGCACGACCGGGCCTGGGGCAGCGGCGCGTCAATGATCGTTTCCGGTGACCGGATGTACGTCCACGCCTATTCCGACTCGTCCCGGACCAGTGACAGCAGCGCCGTGCTCGCGCTGGACGCCGGTTCCGGCCGCCGCGTGTGGGAGTACCCGGCCCGTTCGCTGCTGCTGGACGAGGCGCTGTCCGGCCGGAACGTGTACTACTACGAACGGCTCGGCGACAGGAAGACGTCGGTGTACGCGCTGAGCACCCGCTCCGGCAAGAAGGCGTGGAGCCACGAAGCCGCGTTCGTGTGGGAGACCACGGCCCACCAGAACGTCCTCTACTACGTCGCGAGCAGTCTCGACGCGAGCGGCCCGGAACTGCACGCGCTGAACGCCGACACCGGCGAGCGCCTGTGGAAGGCTCCCTTCGCCGACGAACTCGAGAGCCGACCGGAGTCGATCAACGTGATCGGCGGCGTCATGTACGGGCTCGGTGAGGACGGCACCGTCTCGGCCCACGACCCGGGCGACGGCAGGCTGCTGTGGAGGACCCCCACGGGCCTCCACGACTTCTCGGACTCGGCGCTTCCCGTGGTGTCCGACGGAGTCCTCTACGTCGCCGGCAACGTGGCCTCCGAAGGGAAGGAAGGGAAGGCGTTCGCGTTCAACGCCGAGACCGGCGCGGTGCTGTGGCGCCGCGACCTTCCCCAGGTGAGCACGTCGCCGACCGTGGCGTCCGGGACGGTGTACGTCTGCACCGGCTCCGGCGAGCTCCACCTCCTGAACGCCGAGGACGGCGCCTCCCTGGGGAAGGTCACGCTGGCGGACGACGAGGACCCCACCGCCGTGGTGTCCGGCGGGGTCGTCTACTTCGGCGCGGGTGACGGCCGCCTGCGCGCGGCCGCGATCACCCGCTGACTCAGGCCGGCGGCGCCCACTCCGGGTCGCGGCCCAGGAGGGCGGCGAGGTTGTCGATCGCCGGACGGTCCGGGTCCTCGGCGAGCGGCGGGTCGTAGACGCCGCCGGGCCCGTTGAACGGACTGCCCGGCGCGGTGTTGGCGCGGGCGAGCGGCAGCGCCGCCTCGGCCAGCCGGGACGGCACGAACGGCGTGGTCCGCAGCGCGCGCGCCAGGTCCCAGCGGTGGACCAGCATGTCGACAGTGTGGACGCCGAGGACCAGTTCGGTCGGTGTCGGGCCGCGCTGCGGCAGCTCCACGGTGTGGCCCGCCCGCTCCAGGACGGAGAGGCACCGTGCGGCGATGCGGGCGAAGTCGTCGCGCGGGTCCGCGCCCGGCTCGACGGGCGGCAGCACCGTCCGGGCGATGGCCTCGTGCCGTTCGTTCATGTGGCGGAGCAGGTCGGCGACCGTCCATCCGTCGCAGGGGGTGGGGGCGTCCATGGCGGTGTCGGGGATGACGGCGACATCGTGGCCCAGCAGGGCGAGCGCGGTGGCGTCGAGCCGGAGCAGATCGGTCATGTCGGACGGGCCTCTCAGGTTTGGCGAACGATCGTCAGCTAAAAATAGCGTACGCCCGTTCGCTAGTCTGGGGGCATGTCTCCGCGTCACTCGGCGGCCGAAGCGGCCCGCACCCGCGACCGGATCGTGCGGGCGGCGGTCCAGGACGCCTCCCGGCTGGGGCTGGAGGGGCTGACGCTCGGCACGCTCGCGCAGCGGCTCGGCATGAGCAAGGCGGGCCTGGTCGGCCCGTTCGGTTCTCGCGACCGGCTCCAGATGGCCGCGCTCGACCAGGCGGGCGAGGTCTTCCGCGCGGCGGTCATCGCACCCCTGGTGGACCTGCCGCCCGGCCCGGAGCGCCTGGCCCGGCTGATCGACGGCTGGGTGGAGTACCTGGCCGACTGCCCGTTCCCCGGCGGCTGCTTCATCACGGCCGCGTCGGCCGAGCTGGACGGGCGGCCGGGGCCGCTGCGCGAGCGGCTGCGCGAGATCGTCGCGGCCCAGCGCCGGTCGCTGACGGAGGAGATCGCCGCCGCCCAGGCCGAGCTGCCCGGCCCGCACCGTCCCGCCGAGGAGGTCGCCACGGTGCTGGCCGGCCTGGCCATGGCGGCCAACCAGGAGATCCAGCTACTGGAGGACCCCTCGGCTCCGGCCCGCGCCCGCGCCGCCATGCGCCACGCGGCCGACCTGAACACCTGATCCCGA
Organism: Actinomadura meyerae; assembly: GCF_900188445.1. GTDB lineage: Bacteria > Actinomycetota > Actinomycetes > Streptosporangiales > Streptosporangiaceae > Spirillospora > Spirillospora meyerae. The sequence goes on along the minus strand of NZ_FZOR01000005.1, from coordinate 150,010 downwards.
CGGCAACGCGGCGCATCGCACCAACGCGACGACCGCCATGCGGCCGTCACTTCGCGCCTCCGTCCGACCGTCCAACACGCGGACGACGGCACGCGCCCCGCACCTGGTGCGGTGGACGTGCCGTCGCCTGATGGCCGGGTCAGCGCCCGGCCGCCTTCTCGTCCTCCCGCCGCGGCGCGGCTGCGGCGGTGGCGTCCGGCCGGGGGGTCCGGAGGGTGGCGGCGGCGAGCCCCGCGCCGGCGAGCGCGATGAGCGCGGCGCCGGTGAAGGCGGCGGAGAACCCGTCGGTGAGCGCGGGCAGGTCCCCGAGCCGGTCCGCCCCGGAGGCGGCGGCGATGGCGGTCATGGCCGCCAGGCCGAGCGCCGACCCGACCTGGTAGCCGGTGTTGACGATGCCGGAGGCGAGCCCGCCCTCCTCCGGACGGGCCGCCGACAGCGCGGTGCCGAGCGAGGGGATGAAGGCCAGCGACATCCCGAGCGCGGCGACCAGGGAGGCCGGCAGCACGTCCACCCAGTAGTTCCCGTCCGGGCGGATCAGCGACAGCCAGCCCATCCCGGCGGCCAGCACCAGCAGCCCGGTGACGGTCGCGGCCTTGGCGCCGAGGCGCCCGATGACCCGCGGCGCCAGGACGATCATCCCGAGCATGATCAGCGCGGTCATCGGCACCAGCGCCGCGCCCGACGGGAAGGCGCTGTAGCCGAGAACCTGCTGCAGGTACAGGTTCAGGAAGAACCACATCGGGATCCATGCGCCGCCGAGCAGCAGCTGCGCGAGGTTCGCGGCGGCCAGGTTCGGCGCCCGGAAGATCGACAGCGGCATCAGCGGGGCGCGGCGGCCGGCCTGCAGGGCCAGGAACGCTCCCAGCAGCACGAGCCCGCCGGCCATGACCGCCCAGGTCTCGAGCGCGTCCCACCCGACCTCAGGTGCGCGGACGACGGCGAAGACCAGACCGCCCAGCCCCGCGGTGACGGTCAGCGCGCCGAGGGCGTCCACCCGGCCGCGGGCGCCGGCCCCGCCGGCGGGCATCAGCGCGGGCGCGGCGGCCAGCGCGACGACGGCGATGGGGATGTTGATGTAGAAGACCCAGGGCCAGGACAGGTACTCGGTGATGACGCCGCCGAGGAACACCCCCGCGGTGCCGCCGGCCGGCGCCGCCGCGCCGTACAGGGACAGCGCCTTGGTCAGCTCGCGCGGCTCGGTGCCGAACAGCATCATCAGCAGGGTCAGCGCGGCGGGCGCGATGAGCGCGGCGCCGACGCCCTGGACGGCGCGTCCGGCCAGCTCCACGCCGACGTTCCCGGCGGCGCCCGCGACGGCGGACCCGGCGAGCAGGACGACCCACCCGGTGGAGAACAGCCGGCGGGCGCCGAACAGGTCCGACAGCCGGCCGCCGAGCAGCAGTAGACCGCCGAAGCCGACGACGTAGGCGTTGAACACCCAGGACAGGCTCTCCTGCGAGAAGCCGAGGTCCGCCTGGATGCGGGGCAGCGCCACCCCGATGATCGACGTGTCCATGATCACCATGAACTGGGCGGTCGCGATCAGCGCCAGCGCCCACCAGCGGCGCCCGGCGGGCGGTGCGGAACGTGCGGACATGATTCCTCCTCCTACCCCCTAGGGGTATCGACTCGGCGAGCGCTTACCCTAGGGGGGTATAGTTCCCGGCGCAACCTCCGGCGCGTCGCGCTCATTCCCGGAACCCCTGGAGATCTCAGAGATGACTCAGTCATGCGGGCGGGCATGGAGGGGCCGGGGCGGTGCCGTGGGACATGGCGGACCACTGAGGTCGGCGATCTACGTCGCTGGACGTTGTGGCTACACTGGGGTCGGCGAAGGGGAGTAGTCCTGCGATACCGCTGGTCGACACGCTGGACGTCCTAGGGCGTCCCGGCCATCGGGCCCCGTAAAGGGGTGGACGAGACCTTCGGCCACGGCATGACGTGGCCCGTGCGACCGTGCGGGCCGTCCCATCGTGCCGGGCCGAGTGGTCCTCCCGTCGCCCGCCAGGGTGCCGGCCGAAGTCCGCGGCCCGGCCCCGGCAGAAGGCTTCGCCCATGACCCTGGACCCGCTCGCGATCCTCACCGCCTTCGGCTTGATCTTCCTTGCCGAGCTGCCCGACAAGACGATGTTCGCCTCGCTGGCCATGGGCACGCGCATGCGACCGCTCTACGTGTGGTTCGGCACGTCCACGGCGTTCATCGTGCACGTCGCGATCGCCGTGGGCGCCGGCAGCCTGCTCAGCCTGCTGCCGGGCATGGCCGTCAAGCTCGTGTCGGCGGCCCTGTTCGCCTTCGGCGCCTTCATGCTGATGCGCGGCGGAGGGGACGACGATGAGGACGACAAGGCGGGCCAGGCCATCACCCGGTTCTGGCCGTCCTACGCCGCCGCCTTCACGGCCGTGTTCATCAGCGAGTGGGGCGACCTGACCCAGATCACCACCGCCAACCTCGCCGCCACCAACGGATGGCTGCCGACGGCGATCGGCTCGGCCGCCGCCCTGATGTCGGTCTCGGCCCTGGCCCTCCTGGCGGGCCGCTTCATCGCCACCAGGGTGCCGCTGAAGACCGTCCAGCGCATCGGCGGCCTGTGCATGGCGGGCCTGGCCATCTGGACCCTGATCGAAGCCTTCACCCTCTGACCAAGGGACGTGGTCGCGCGCGAAGTGGTGCGCGGCTCGTCTAGCGGGCTCGGAGGCCGTTGAGGAGGAGGGAGATGACGGCCTCGGACTCCGCTCCGGCTGCCGGTGACTGCCACTCCGCGGCGTGGGTCGGGTCGTGGAAGCGGGTGGTCGCGTCCAGGACGGCTCGCGCGACCGCCTCCGGGTCGCCGGGTGCGAAGGCGCCCGTCTCGATGCCGTCGGCGACGATGGCGCGGACCTCGGCGAGCAGGAAGTCGACATGGGCGGCGGAGACTTCGCTGTGGTCCGCCGCCAGCACCCGGAAGGTGGCGAAGAGCTCGGGGTCCTCCCGTGCCTTCGTCCACTTCGTGGCGAACATGGTGGTGAGCAGGAGGTGCAGCCGGTCCGGCGCCGGTAGTCCCGAGGCGCGGACCGTCGCGGTGAGCTGGTCGCGCACCCGGTCCAACCAGCGCCGTATGACGGCCTCACGCAGCGCCGCCTTGGACGGGAAGTGCCGGTAGACGCTGCCGTGGCTCACCCCGAGAAGCCGTGCGACGTCGAGCACGGTCGTCTTCTCCGGGCCGTGGCGGCGCAGTACCTCTTCGGTGGCCGACACGATCGTCTCCGCGTCGAGCGGGCCTCCGCGCATCAGATCTCCCCATCCCTGCCTTGGGCGCGAACGTACGGCAGCGGACTGACGGATGTCAAAGTCTGTCAGCGCGTCACCTTGGTCTGGGTGACAGATATTGACATCTGTCATTTGTTGTCCGTACGGTGCGGGCCATGGAGACAACGGATGGACGTGCAGCCCCGACCGCCTCGTTCGCCGGGCGCACCGTGTTCCGCGTCGGCTACGGCGCGGCACAGCTCGACCGCCTGCGGGACCGTCCCGGCGACGCCGTCGCGCTGCTGCGCCGCGCGATCGGGCTGGGCGTGGACCACGTGGACACCGCCGAGTTCTACGGCTTCGGCTTCGCCAACTCGGTGATCCGCGAAGCCCTGCGCCCCGAGGACGACGTGCTGGTCGTCACGAAGGTCGGCGCCGAGCCCGACCCCGGCGGACGCCTGCCACTGCGGATCGCGCAGCGGCCCGAGCAGCTGCGGGCCGGCGTCGAGCAAAACCTGCGCAGCCTCGGCGTCGAGCGGCTCCCCGTGGTCAACCTCCGGCGCCTCGACACCGGCCCCGGCCTGCGTCCCACGGGTGACCAGGTGGTCGACCTCGACGACCAGCTCGCGGTCATGACGGCCCTCCGCGACGAAGGCAAGATCGGCGCGATCGGTCTGAGCAGCGTCAGCCTCGCGAACCTGCGCCGGGCCCTGCCGGCCGGCATCGTCTGCGTGCAGAACGCCTACAGCGTCGTGTCCCGGGACGACGAGGCCATGCTGGCGCTCTGCGCCGCGGAGGGCATCGCGTGGGTGCCGTTCTTCCCGCTCGGCGGGGCCTTCCCGGGCCTCCCCAAGGTCACCGACGAGCCGGCCGTCCACGCGGCGGCCGAGTCGCTGGACGTGACGCCCGCGCAGGTCGGCCTCGCGTGGCTGCTGCACCACGCTCCCAACGTGCTGCTGATCCCCGGCACCGCCGACCCCGCGCACCTGGAGGCCAACATGGCGGTCGGCGAGATCGCCTTCGACCGGGCCGCCCGCGCCGCCCTCGACGCCGTCGAGTCCCGCTCCAGCGAAGTCCCGATCGGCTAGGACGGACCATGAAGACGATCGTCTACCGCGCCAACGGCGGCCCCGGCGTCCTCGAGTTCGTCGACCGCGACGTGCCGGAGCCCGGTTCCGGCGAGGTCCGTGTCCGGGTCGCGGTCTCCGCGGTCAACCCGACCGACGTCCAGGCCCGGTCCGGAGGTCCGCTGAGGTTCCCCGAGGTCACGCCCCACCTGGACGGGGCGGGCGTGATCGACGCCGTCGGCGCCGGGGTCGACCCCGGCCGGGCCGGGGAGCGGGTCTGGCTGTTCATGGCCGCCGCCGGACGGCCCACCGGCACCGCCGCCGAGTTCACGGTCGTGCCCGCCGAGCAGGCCGTCCCCCTGCCCGGCGCGGCCGGTTTCGACGCCGGCGCGGCCCTCGGCGTCCCCGCGCTCACGGCGCACCGCGCGCTCACCGTGTCCGAGGACGGCCCGCGCCGCCTGCGGCCCGGCGCGCTCGCCGGCCGGACGGTGCTCGCCGCGGGCGGCGCCGGGGCCGTCGGGCACGCGGTGATCCAGCTCGCCCGCTGGGCGGGCGCCACCATGATCGGCACGGTCAGCGGCCCGGAGAAGGCCCGGCTCGCCACCGCCGCGGGCGCGCACCATGTGGTCAACTACCGTGAGGGCGATCCGGCCGCCGCGATCCGCGCGGTCGCCCCGGACGGCGTCGACATCGTCGCCGAGGTGGCGCTCGGCGCGAACCTCGCCCTGGACCTGGCCGTCCTCCGCGCGCGCGGCACCATCGCGACCTACGCCAACGACGGCGGCAGGCCCGTCGACCTCGACGTGATGCGGAACATGGTGCTGAACACGCGCCTCCAGTTCCTCGTGCTCTACACGGCCGGTCTGGACGTGCGCACCGCGGCCGTCGAAGACGTGGCCGCCGCCGTCCGCGACAACGCTTTGCCGGTGGGAGAGGAGCACGGCCTGCCGCTCCACCGCTTCCCGCTGTCCCGGACCTCCGCCGCCCATCGAGCCCTGGAGGAGGGCGCCGTCGGCAAGGTCCTCGTGGACGTCGCCCCCGAGTGACGCCGGCGATCATCGTGTTCATGTGCGCGCGGCCGTCGCGCCGCACCCGCCCGGTCGCCGACTTCCTGCGCATAACCGCGTAGCGGCGGGCCCAGCGGGGGTGGCCGTATCAGGCCACGGGGTGGATCGCCATAACGATGCCACCAAATACTGGCGTGGATGTTCGTCCGGCCAGGGAGGCACCGTGCCCCGATCCGTCCCGAACCCCCACCCGTCCCGCCGCGCCTTCACGCTCGGCGCCGCCGCGCTGCTGGGCGCGGCGGCCGTTCCGTCGCTGCCGGGGTCCGCGCGCGCCGCAGGCCCCGCCGGTTGGACGACGCAGCCGATCCCGGAGGCGCGGCCGGACACGACGATCAACGCGATCGCCGCCCCGGCGCGGCGGAGCGCGTTCGCGGTCGGCGTCGAGACCGGGACGGCCGGGAGGGTCCCGGTCGCGCTGCACTGGGAGGCCGGGGCGTGGCGGCGCGTGCCCGTCCCCGCCGGGGTCGTGCCCGACCTGGTGGACGTCGCCGCGCGCACGCCCGGCCGCGCCTGGGCCATCGCCCAGTCCTCGGTCTGGACGGACGACCCGCTGATGATGCGCTGGAGAGGCGGCGCGTGGGAGGCCGTCGAGGCGCCCATCGGGGAGTGGGTCGCGCTGGACCTCGACCAGTACGGCCGCCCCTGGATGATCGGCGGCGAGGTGGACGACCACCTCGGCCCGATCACGTCCGTCTACCGGCGGGACCGGACCGGGTGGACGCGGCTGCTGTACGAACCGATCCAGACGGTGTTCACCGCGCTGTCGGTGCGGACGGCGTCCGACATGTGGCTCGGCGGCTACGGCACGCTCCGCCACTTCGACGGGCAGACCTGGACGGACCGGACGATCCCCGACCCGTCGGGATACGGCCACTGGGTGCTCCAGATCGAGCAGGTCTCGTCCGGCGAAGCCTGGTTCCTGACGGTGCGGACGCATCCGCTGGACATGACCGCCCGCCTGGTCCACTGGGACGGGACGGGCTTCACCGTGCACAGCCTGCCCGGACCGTCCAGTGCCGTGGGCACCATGTCGGCGGTCGGGTTCCTCGGCTCGCTCGCCACGGACGGGCGCGGCGGCGTGTGGGTCGGGGACGGCATGTACCGGACGCTGCGTCACTTCGACGGCACCACCTGGACCGTCGCGGACGTCCCGATGCAGGGCGCCAACCAGATCCAGGCTCTCGTCCGGGTGCCGCACAGCCGGATGGTCTGGGCGGGCGGACGGCTCCCGCACACCTTGCGTTTCGCCTAGGTGGCGGTGGGTTCCCTCATCAGGGCGTGGGCCGCGCCGAGGCGTTCCTGGTCGGAGCGTTGTGAACGGTCGCCGGAGACCTCGTCCGCCCACGCGAGCAGGCGGTGCAGGTGGACGTCGGCGGCCCCGCTGATGACGGCCGGTTCGCCGAGGGCGATCTCGCCGCCGGTGCCGTCGATGGTGATGAGCGTGCCCGCCGGGACGACGCGTTCACCGGCGCGCACCTGATCGGCAGCGGTGTCGACGGTGAGGGCGGCGGCGTCCACGACGGCGGGCTTGCCCATGGCGCGGGCGACGACGGCGGCGTGGCTGGTGGGGCCGCCCCGGCTCGTCGCCACCCCGGCGGCCGCGGCCAGGCCGTGCATGTCGAGCGGCGAGGTGACCGGGCGGACGAGGATCACGGGCCCGCCGGCGGCCATGCGGGCGGCCTGGTCCGCAATGACCGCGACGCGTCCGGACACGACGCCGGGGCACGCGCCCCGGCCGCGCGCGAGGAGGGCGGTCCCGCTGGTTTCCATGCGCGGTGTGCGGGCGTCGTGCAGGTGTCGCGGGGAGACCCGGCGGACGGCGGTTCGACGGTCGATGAGCCCTTCGTCGGCGAGGTCGACGGCGGTACGGACGGCCGCGCGGCCGGTGAGGCCGCCGGGCCGCACCTGCAACAACCACAGGACGCCAGCGTCGTAGGTGAACTCCACATGGCAGGCGTCGCGGTAGTGCCGTTCCAGGCGGTGCAAGGCGGCGGCGAGCCGTTCCCATACCGCCGGTTCGCGGGCGGCGAGGTCGGACAGCGGCCGGGTGGTGGAGCGTCCGGAGACGACATCGTCGCCCTGCCGTCCGAACAGGACGTCGCCGAACGGGACCTTCTCGCCGGTGTTCGGGTCGCGGCTGAAGGCGACGCCGGAACCGCTGTGCTCGTCACGGTCGCCGAACACCATCGCCTGCACGACCACCGCCGTGCCGAGGTCGTGCGGGATGCCGTTCAACTCGCGGTACGTCGTGGCGCGCGCGCTGTGCCAGGACTCGAAAACCGCCCGCACCGCCGCGTGGAGCCGCTCCATCGCGGCGGTCGTCCCGGCGGTGAGACCGAGGTTGAGCACGGTGTCCATCATGCCGGGCATCGACACGGCGGCCCCGGACCGTACCGACACCGCCAGGGGCCGCCGGGTGGCGTCCTCCAGTGCGCGGACGGCGGCGGCGAGTTCGGCGTCCAGGCCGTCCGGGAAGCGCCCGTCGCGCAGGAAGGCCCGGCAGGCGGCGGTACCGATGACGAACCCCGGCGGAACGGGCAGGCCGAGCCGCCGCATCACGATCAGGCCGTGCCCCTTGCCGCCGAGGACGTCCGCGGGCTCCCGGGTCGCGGCGTCGAGCGGATGGATCCAGGTCATCGGGAGGCGGTCCACGGGCGCGGGATGCCGAGAGTGGCGAGCAGGTCCTCATGGAGCTGGAACCACACGGTGTGGTACGAGGTCATGCTGTCCGCCAGGTGCTCCATCGCACCGGCGCGCGCGCGGTCGAGCGCCGCGCCGAACCGGACCCGGTACCGCACGAACCGGGGGAGCGCGGCGGCCAGGTCCGCGATGACGTCATCGGCGCGCAGGTGCAGGTCGGCGAACCTCTCCAGGACGCGGGCGTCATAGGACGGGTCGGAGCGGCCGTCCATGGAGCGCAGTTGCCAGGCCGAGCACAGGTCCAGCAGTTCAGGGTTCAGCACCATGAACCGCTCGTACGCGGCGGTCAGCGCGTCCCGGGTTCCGGCGGTGTCGAGCTCGCGGGCGGTGCGCCGTGCGTCCTCGGCGTGCCCGGCCTCGGTGAGCCCCCACGCCCCGGACGCCCGCGTCGCCAGCCCCGCCGCGGCGAGGTCGATCAGGTGCGACTCCGCGTCGCTCCCGGGGAGTCCGGCGGCGTCGGCGACGCGGGGCAGCTCGGCGTATCCGATGCAGCGCAGGACGTGCAGCACGGCCGTTCCGTTGGGGCCGGTCATGCCCGCTCCGTTCCGGCGGGCCGCCCGGCGGTCGCCGCCGCGTACCCGGCGCCCCTCCCCGAGGCCCGCGCGATGATCGCGCCGTCCTGGACGCGGACGGCGGCCTCGGTGTCCGCGGCCGTCCCGGCGCCGATGGCGGTCGCGAGCGCGCCCCGGTCGTCGAGGACGAGCCGCAGCGGCAGACCGGCATCGGGCCCGAACGCCCGCCGCAGGCATCCGGCGAGGTCGGTGATCCGCAGCCGGACGAGCGCCCCGGTCTCGGCCGGGTCGTCCGTCACCACCGCCACGGTGGCGGCCTCCCCCGGCCGGGCCGCGCGCACCGCCTCCTCGGCCGCACCGAGGCGGCCCGTGCCGAGGACCACGATGACACCGTCGTCGAAGTCCACGGCCCGGCCGGTGAGCGCGTCCGTCAGACCGGCGGGCGGCGTCCACGCATCGCGGCACGAACGCGGCGCGGCGACGTAGGGAAGGTGCGGTGGGTCCCACGCGTCGTCCGGCGCGTCGGCGGCGAGCCGCCGGCAGGCGCGGGCCACGTCGAACGGGTCACCGAAGCCGGGCGCCGTCTCGGCCAGATGCCCGGCGCCGTGCAGCAGCGTCAGGAGCAGCTCCGCGAGCCGCACCCGCCGTCCCGGACGCGGTGCCCGGCACGACTCCAGGGCGAGCGCCACCAGCAGACCGTCCAGCCTGGCGAGCCCGGCCATGGCGGCGCGGCCGGGCTCGTCCTCGAACACCCCAGTCAGCGACCGCGACCGCACCCTCCCTGCGTCGGGGGTGTCGCCCGCCAGGGGCAGCCGTTCGAGCCAGGCGCGGGCGAACGCCTCCGCACCGTCCGCCAGGTCGAGGGGCTCGGCCGGACCCGGCGTCCCGGCCGCGGCCTCGCGCTCGACGGAGGCGAGCAGCACCGCCAGATACAGCGACCGCTTGCTCGGGAAGTTCGAGTACACGGCGCCGCGCGTCAGCTCGGCGCGGTCGGCGATGCGGTCGACCTTGGCGGCGGCGAACCCGTGCTCCGTGAACTCCTCCTCCGCCGCCGCGAGCACGGCGGCCCGCGTCCGAGCCTGCTGCTGAGCCCGCGTCAACCGCACCATCGGGCCTCCTCGGCGTTCCGCATGGCGCCACCATACTCGCAACATCCGGATGATGTGAACATCTGAATGTTCGCCGATCGTTTCCCCCGCGGGTCGCGGGCATATCCCCGGATCAGCGGGGGCGGCGGCGCCTCGCCGGGGTACGGCTCGCGGTCAGTCGCCCGCGCGGCGGCCGACCGGTGCGCGGGGAGGAGGGACGGCGGGACGCTCGGCCGAGTGGGACAGGCTGCGCAGGTGGGCGGCGGCGCTCGCCAGGTCGGTGGCGGCGGTCGTGGCGGCCGCGATGTGGGCTTCGGCCGCGGCGGTGAACCATGGCGGCGTCGCCGGGTCGTCCTTCAGGCGCTCGACCAGGGCGCGCAGGCGGGCCGCGGCGTGTTCGACGGCCTCGGCGTCGGCGCGCAGCAGGGCGGCGGACTCGGCGACCGAGCGGCGGGCGGGCAAAGCGGCCTCCTAAGCGGGGAAGACGGGGGAGCCCGCATCGCGCCGGAGCATCCGGTGCGGGCTGCCGATGCAGAGGATCGGACGGGCGCCGTCCAAGCCGAGGGCGCGCAGCCGGACTGCCAGCGGGTCGTCGCCCGCCCCGGCTTCCGGCCTGGCCTGGGGCGCGGGATGCAGCCTGGCCTGGCCATGGGTGTGGACGAGCGTCCGCAGCGTCTCGCCCGCGAGCGTGGAGTAGACGACCAGGTCACCGGAGCGTCCCGGGCTGCTCGGGCCGAGCGGCCCGGCGAAGGCCAGGACGGGGGCGTCCGGGGCGCCGACCGTGAGCGCGGTGGCCCGGCCGTCCAGGCGGACGTGGATCGGGGCGGTGGCGGCGTGCTCGCTCCACAGGTGCCGGTGGGCGGCGCCGGCGGCGGGAGTGCTCAGCGCGGTCGCGAGCGTCCACAGGCCGGCGCCGCGCAGGTGCGGGCGGCGCAGCAGGCCGAACCAGACGCCGAGCGGCCGGGGGCACCACGGGTCGTGGACGAGCAGCCCGAGGGTGACCTCGCGGTGCGGCCCGAGCGTGCTCGCGCGGTGGTCGTGGACGGTCAGCGCGGCCAGCGCCCGCGCACCGGCCCGCACGGGGACCGCTCCGTCGGCTTCCCCCAGGACGGCTGCGGCCGAAGCGGCGTCGACCGCGAACCAAGCAGTGAGAGTCGCCGCGTCCGACGTTCGTACGGGCAACTCCACCGGGCCGTCCGGCGTGGGCTCGGCTCGGGCGGCGACCGTCAGGAAGGGGAAGCCCTCCGGACGGCGGGCGTTGTCGTAGAGCTGGTAGAGCCGCCGGTGGAGGACGGGGCCGCAGTAAGGCGCGAGCTGTTGTTCGATGTGCGCGCGCGCCTCGGGGAGGTCGTGCTCGATGTTGGCCGCGTAGTGCTCAAGCCGGTGGCAGGCGGGGAACAGGTGCGTCGGGTCGGTGTAGTCCACGACGTACCGTCCGGGCCGGTCGGTGAAGCAGTTCCCCGCGCCCTGCCCGTCGAGGCTCGGGATGATGTCGTGCCGGTTGGTGACGCTGGCGACCCAGGTCTGCGGGTCGGCGGGGTCCTTGAAGTCGATCGGCGACCCGATCGTGATGACGTGGGTGATCCGGAAGCGGGCGCTGAGCGCGGCGTCCTGGCTGAGGCTCATGACCGCCGCGCCGCCGGCGCTGTGGCCGATGAGGGCGAGGTCGGCGCCCTCCGGGATCCGGTAGTCGTCGATGGCCTTGGCGAGGGCGCGGCTGTAGGGGCCGCTGTCCTGGACGGTGCTGCTGAACGCGCCGAGCAGGTCGGCGGGTGACTCGCCGTCGGGTGCGCCGAGCCGCATCCCCGGCGCCAGCAGGACGTACCGCTCGGCGCCGTCCGGCCCGCGCACGGTGAGCAGCAGCGCGCGGCCGGTCGGCCCGATCGCGACGAGGTCGCCGAGCAGGCCGGGCAGGGACGCCTCGGAGCAGAACAGCGCGGCCTCCGCCGGGGCCGGCTCGGCGCGCACGGCGCCGCCGCGGCCCCGGTCCAGCCGGGCGATGGCGCGGTTGCTGAGCCCGGTCACCGGGTCGGCGGTCGCGGCGCCCGCGCCGGTGGCGATGAGCCAGGCGGTGCGGTCGTTCAGCGGGTTGCGGTCGAGCAGCGCGCGCAGCGCGAGGACCTCGCCGAACACCGGGGCCACGGCGCTCAGCGCGCCCGCCGCGCCGCGGTCGGCGACCAGGTCGCGCAGCGCGCCGAGCACGCCCGCGCGGCCCTCCCCGGCCGCCTCGATCAGCCGCCGGACGAGCGGGTCGCCGGTGAGCGCGGGCTCGGCGAGGGCGACCGCGGCGATGCGGAGCCGCAGCGACGTGGTCATGACCGCGACGGGCAGGCTCGGCGCCCCGGCGAACCCGCCGAGCTTGGCGCCGAGGACGCCGAGCACGCCGCCCGCCGGGGCCCAGCCGAGCCCGGCCGGGTCGGTGACGGCGCGGGCCAGCGCCCGCTGCGCCCGCCACCCGTCCCGCGGCGCGCGGCACACCGCCGCGGCGACCTGCGGGTCGGACAGCGCGGCCGTGGCGTGCACGGACGCCTCGCGGAGCGTGTTCGCGATTTCGGCCAGCTCCCGCGCGGCCTCCGGGAGAAGCGCGCCCGGGACGACGCTCTCGGCGGTCATCGCAGGGCTCCCCGCCACGTCATGCTCACGAACCGGGGCCGCGGGTCCTCGGGGGTGTTGCGGGCGACCACGTCGCCGAGGGTGCGGGTCGCGGCGATCGTCCGCAGGCCGCCGGGGGTGAAGGTCGCGGCGGTCAGCACCCGCGGGGCCAGCAGCGGGTTGGTGAGCGCCTGCGAGAACGCGTCGATCGCGATGATCTTGGTGAGGAGGGGCGGCAGGACGGCGGCGGGCGAGCCCGGCTCCTCCGCGAACAGCCCGACGTACAGCTCCAGGTCGTCCACGCTCCGGTACCGGTCGGCGAGGGCCTCCCGCACGCGCGGGTCGCCCGAGACCTGGGCGAAGTCCCGCGCCCTCGGGAACCGGCAGTGGGCGCGGTAGTCGTTGTAGGGCGCGAGTTGCAGCGCGCGGGCGTCGGCGATCGAGGAGACCTCGACGTCGCGCAGGACCGGGTCGGTGTTGAACAGGCCGATGCGTCCGGCGCGCTGCTCGGAGGCGTCCTCGAACAGCCGGCCGAGCCCGGGGCCGGGGATCAGGTCTCCGCCGAACAGCGTCCTGGCCGTGGGCAGTTCGGTGTCGCCGACGACCAGGCTGGACGGGATGAGGCTGTGCCAGCGGTAGACGAGGTTGAACTCGACCGACGCCCAGTTCTGGCGGTGCCAGGGCGCCCGCCGCAGCATCCGGCTGAGGCGGGGGTCGAGCAGGAACCGGAAGTGGTACGGCGTGATGTGGTTGATGTACTCCTCGACGACCAGCCGGATGACCTCGACGATGACGATGTTGCGGGCGGTCTGGAAGAGCCGCTCGTCGTCCCAGCCGGGGTTCTCCTTCGCGAGCGTCCGGGCGACCCGGTTGTGCTCGCGCAGGAACAGCACCGTCATCATCGTGAAGCCGACCTGGACGTTGCCGCGGTCGCCGCCGGTCGCGAACAGGGTGTCGCGCCGCGCGTCGGTCAGCATGTCCATGCGGACCGCCGTCAGCGCCGAGAACTCCGGCTTGACCTTGCCGTTCTCGCACAGGTACGGCGGGAACTCGCCGCCGTTGAGCAGCTGGCTCTTCAGCAGCCCGCCCTCGTGCAGGCGGACGGCGTCGGTGGCCTCCGGGGTCAGCCCGTACAGCGGGTTGAGGTCGATCTCGTGGTTGGACGTGCTGCGGCGCGGGTCGCGGGGCTCCTCGGACTCCCCGCGCAGGAACCCGTCGGTGAACCACTGCGCGAAGTAGGCGAACAGGACCGTGGACCGCGGGCAGGGCACCATCTCCCCGTCCCGGGTGAACAGGTCGGCGGCGCGCTCGACGGTCGGGCGGCCGGTCTCCTGGTCGGGGACGGGCGGCAGGTGCCGGCCGCTGTAGGTGCGGTCGGTCAGCGACGACCACGACGTGTACGGCGCCATCGTGCTCAGCGGCTCGGGCCGCGGCGGCATCTCCCGGACGGCCTGGTCGATCACGGCGGCGTTGATGCGGCGGCGCAGCGCGGTGGACGACTCGGCGAGCCGCCACAGCGGCCGGCCGCGGGTGACCGCCAGGAACCGCAGCCGGTTGCGGGCGCCGTCGGACGCGAAGCCGCGGGCGCTCTTCGGACGGGACTCTGCCACGGTCACGCCCCCTCCCGCGCCGGAGCGTCGAGGTGCGCCGGAGCGTCGAGGTGTGCCGGAGGGTCGAGGCGCGCGGGGGCGTCGAAACGCAGCGGGAACGAGTCGGGGAAGACGTCCCGGTCGCGGCGCACGTCCCCGCCGGCGCGCAGGCCCGGTCTCAGCACGACCCGGCGGACGGTCTCGGCGATCACGACCCGGGCCGGATGCACGCCCAGGCAGGTGTGCGGGCCGTGCCCGAAGTGCATCCAGGCGTCTTCGGCGCGGTCGGGACGGAAGGCGGCCGGGTCCTCCACGGCGTCGTCGTCGAACATCGCGGACGCGACCGCGGCCAGGACCAGACCCCCGGCCCGGACGGTCTCCCCGCTGGGCAGGACGTGGTCGCGCGCGCAGTACCGGACGATCATCTTGAGGAAGGGATCGAACCGCAGCGCCTCCCAGACATGGCCGTCGAACCGCCCGGGATCGCCGGCGGCCGCGCGGGCGGCGGCGTGCAGCTCGGGCTGCCCGAGCAGCAGCGACACCACGTTCGTCATGGACCCGGCGGCGTTCTCGACGAACCCGAGCAGCAGCCCGGCGACGTTGATCGCGAGGCGCTCGTCGTCGAAGCCGAGCTCGGCGGGCAGCCGGGTGCGGACCAGCCTGCCGAGCACGTCGGTACCGTCGCCGGCGGCGCGCCGGTCGGCGACCAGGCCGCGCAGGTGGGCCATCATCTCCGCGCCCGCCGCGACCGACGCCGCGCGCACCCCGGGGTCGCCGGCGAAGTTGGCGGTCACGTCGGTCATGACGGCCCGCGACCAGCGCGACAGCGTCGGCTCGTCCGGCCCCGGGAAGCCGAAGTAGCGGGCGCAGACCTTCAGCGGGACGCCCCGGAAGAGCGCGCCGACCGCGTCGAGCTCCCCGCCGGCCGCGTCCAGCGCCGCGTCGGCGAGCTCTCCCGCGAGCGCGCGCACGGCGGGCACGTCCTCGGGCGCGAGCATGACCTGCATCAGGCCCTTCTCCCGCCAGTTCATCGGGGTACCGTCGCGGGTCAGCATGATCGGCGCGCCGAGCGCGGACTCCATCGCCGGGCGGTAGGCGCTGACCGGGAACGCGTCCGGCCGCGACAGCACCTCCGCCACGTCGGCGTGCCGGGTGACCAGGGTGAAGGCCGGCGCCGCGAGGACGGGACGGTCCGCGCGCAGCTCGGCGAACAGCTCCCGCCACTCGGTGCGCAGCCACCCGGCCAGCCGGGCCTGCGCGGCGGCCGGATCGGCCTGGACGAGCGCGTCGTAGGCGGCGAGGTACCCGTCTGGCTGCATGGCATCAGCTCCCAAGTCGTGATCGGCCGGATCCAGAGAGTAAGAGTCCAAACCGTCACCGCCAAGAGATTTGGCACTTTGAGTAGTTAAATAGCTTCACTCGGTGATGGTCGCCTATCTGCCAGGCGACTGCCGTCCACCGCGTCTCCGCAGTTCAATGGGCCCGACCTGTGGGCGGGACCGGCTGGTGGGGAGGCGCGGATGGCGGATCGGGCGTTGGGGGAGACGGTCCCGGTATCCGGCACCCGCAGGCACGCCTACCTGGTCGTCCTGGTCGTCGTGCCTCCGCTGGCCCTGATCGCGGCGGTGGCGGCGGCTTGGGGGCGCATGGTCGGACCGGTGGACGTCCTGCTCGCCCTGGTCATGTACACCGTCAGCATCTTCGGCATCAGCGTCGGCTACCACCGCCTGCTGACCCACCGCTCCTTCAAGTGCGCCCGCCCCGTCCGGGTGGCGTTCGCGCTCGCGGGGGCCCTGGCCCTGGAAGGGCCGCCCTCACTGTGGGCCGCCGAGCACCGCAGGCACCACAAGTACTCCGACAAGCCCGGCGACCCCCATTCGCCCTGGGCGTACGGCGACAGCGGCTTCGCGCTGCTGCGCGGCCTGCTGCACGCCCAGGTCGGCTGGTTCTACAGCGCCCGCAACCGCTCCAACCGCGCGCACTGGGTTCCGGACCTGCTCGCCGACCGCGACATCCGCCGGGTGGACGCCGCCTACCCGGCGATCACCGCCGCGTCCTTCCTGCTGCCCGCCGTGATGGGCGGCCTGCTCACCTGGTCGTGGGCGGGCTTCTGGACGGCGCTCTTCTGGGCCGGCCTCGTCCGCTACGCGGTCGTCCACCACGTCACCTGGTCGGTCAACTCGATCGCGCACTGCTACGGCGACCAGGCGTTCCCCACCCGCGACCGCTCGTCGAACGTCCGCTGGGTGGCCCTGCTGACCTTCGGCGAGGGCTGGCACAACTGGCACCACATGGAGCCGACCAGCGCCCGCCACGGCGTCCTCAAGGGCCAGACCGACCCCAGCGCCGCCCTGATCCGGCTCCTGGAGAAGGCGGGCTGGGCCTACGACGTCCGCTGGCCGTCCCAAGAGCGCATCGAGCTGCGAGCGAACCACCACGCCGGCACCGGCCCGGCCGCCCAGGAACCCCAGGCGAGCTGAGCGCAGCGGTCCGCCCGCGCGCGTCATCGGTCGGCGTGCTCGGCCGTGCTCTTCGGGAGTGCGAGCATCACCAGGGCCGCCACGACGTAGAGCACGGCGGAGATGGCGAGGACGACGCTGAGCGCGTCACCGTAGTCGGCCCGTTCCGGCGCGCCGGTCGCCGAACCGGTGGCGGCGGTGAAGAAGACCGTGCCGAGAACGGCGATGCCGGCGGCGCCGCCGATCTGGTTGACCGTGGAGAGCACGCCGCCCCCGGCGCCGGCGTCGCGCGCGGGGATTCCGGCGAGGACGACGTTGACGAGGATGGGGGCGCAGAGACCGAGCCCGAGCCCGCCGATGAAGAGGGCGAGGGCGAGCAGCGGGTATCCGGGGTCGCCGCCGTCTCCGACGGCCGTCCACAGGATGAGCTGCGACGCCGCGACGGTGAGCGAGCCGCCGACGAGCAGGGTCCGTCCGGCCTTGGCGGCGAGGGCGACGCCGAGTCCGGAGGTGACGATCGAGCCGAGCGCGTAGGGCAGGATCACCAGGCCGGCCTCCCACGCCGTGCGGCCGGTGCCGTCCTGGAGGTAGACCGACAGGGTGAGGAAGAACGCCCCGATGCCGCCGAAGAAGAGCAGGGACGCGCACAGGCCGACCGCGAACGCGCGGATCCGGAGCAGGGCCGGATCGAGGATGGGCTCGCTCCCGCGTCCGGCGAGGCGCCGCTCGTGGACGAGGAAGACCGCCAGGAGGGCGGCCCCGGCGGCGAGGAGGGCGTAACTCGACCTGGTCCATCCCCGGGAGCCGGTCTGGATGATCGGCAGCAGCAGGAGCAGGATGCCCGCGGCCGCGAGCACCGCGCCCGGCAGGTCGAGGCGCGCGGTCGAGGCCGAGCGGGACTCGGGCAGCACCGTCGCGCCGAGGACGAGCGCCGCGACCGAGACGGGCACGTTGATCCAGAAGATGGTGCGCCAGCCCAGGCCGAACAGGTCGGCGTCGACCAGCAGCCCGCCGAGCAGCGGCCCCGCGACCGACGCGAGGCCCTGCACCGCGCCGTAGGCGCCGAATGCCCTGGCGCGCTCGCCCGGGGCGAACAACGCCCGGATGATCCCGAACACCTGCGGGACCATAATCCCCGCGGTCAGCCCCTGCGCGGCGCGGGTGCCGATGAGCATGCCCGGCCCGGCGGCCAGCGCGCAGAGCGCGGACGTGAGCGTGAACCCGGCCAGGCCGATCAGGAACAGGCGCTTGCGGCCGTACCGGTCGCCGAGCCGCCCACCGGTGATCAGGCCCGCGCCGAGGGCGAGGAGGTAGGCGGCGATCGTCCACTGGATCTGGGCGTCACCGGCCACCAGGTCACGGGCGATCGCCGGGGCGGCGACGGTGACGATCGTCCCGTCGAGGAGGTCCAGGAAGGAACCGGAGAGCACCACGAGCAGCGCGGCGCTCGCGCCCGCGCCGGAGACGGGGGCCGCATCCGGCGTCCGTGTGCCCTCGTCAGGGAGTTGTGAAGCGGTCATGCCGGCAACCATCGCCGCTATAGTTGCCGCCGAGTGACCGCTTTGTCCGCTCGTTGTGAGGGGTGGGATCGATGGCCGCCACCTCCGCGCGGACGCTCAAGCTGCTGTCGATCTTCGGGACCGGCGCGACGCCGACCGCCGGGGACCTCGCCGCCGCGCTCGGGACGTCGGTCCGGACCGTGCGGCGCGACATCGACACGCTCCGGGAGCTCGGGTACGAGATCGAGGCCGTGCGCGGGGCGGGCGGCGGCTACCGGCTCGGCCGCGCCACCCGGTTGCCGCCGGTCGTCTTCGACGAGGACCAGGCCGTCGCGGCGGCCGTCGCGCTCCAGACCGTCCCGGCGATCCTGTCCGGCATCCGGGAGAACGCCGCCCGCGCCCTCGCCACGCTGCGGCAGGCGATGCCGGCCCGGGGCCGCGTCCACGCCGAGGCGTTCACCGTCTCCGCGGCGCGCAACTACTGGGAGTTCCCGGCGGCGCCGATCGAGGCGGAGGCCGTCCGGTCCCTCGGCGCCGCGATCAACCGGCGGCACGTCGTCCGCGCGGACTGCACCGGCGAGGACGGCACGGCGACGCTCGTCCTGGAACCGCACGACCTCGTCGTCTGGGCGGCGCGCTGGTACCTCGTCGCGTTCGAACCGGACGCCGGCCGGTGGCGGGCGATCCGTGTCGACCGCCTCGAACCGCGCATGCCCACGGGGACGCCCTTCCAGCGGCGCGACGTCCCGCACGGCGACCCGGCCGCCTTCGTCATGAGCACGCACGACCGCGGCGACACCCCGGCGGAATGGCCGTGCCGCGGCTCGGCGCTCATCGCCCTGCCCGCGCCCGTCGTCGCCAGGTTCGCGCCCGGCGGGTCGACCGTCGAGCACGACACCGACTCCGGTTGCCGGCTCACGCTCGGCGCGTGGTCATGGGCGGGGCTGGCGGGACTCCTACTGACCTTCGACGCCGACATGACGGAGATCGAACCGGCAGAACTACGGGACGCCCTGCACTCCCTGCGGAACCGCATCGACAGATCACTCGACCGCAGCGGATGAGTTCACGGGCGGTGTTGGGGGTATGGGCGTCCGATCCGGAGACGTTCGCTGAACACCGCCCGGGGGGAGCATGCGGCGATGAGGTCCGCTCAGCCCGACCAGCTCATGGTGCGCGGCGCGCGCGTGCACAACCTGCGGAGCATCGACGTCGATGTGCCGTTGCGCTCCCTGGTCGGGGTCGCGGGCGTGTCCGGGTCGGGGAAATCGTCACTGGCCCTGGGGGTGCTGTACGCCGAGGGCTCCCGCCGCTACATCGAGGCACTGTCGACCTACACGCGACGCAGGATGGCCCAGGCGCCACGGGCGGCCGTCGACTCGGTGGAGCACGTCCCTGCTGCCCTGGCACTGCGGCAGCGTCCCGGTGTGCCCGGTGTGCGGTCCACGTTCGGCACCTCCAGCGAACTGCTGAACGTGCTGCGGCTGATGTTCTCGCGGCTGTCGTCCCATGTGTGTCCCAACGGGCATCGGGTCCCGCCGACGATCGATGTGGCGGCCGAGGTGCCGTTCACCTGTCCCGTCTGCGGTGAGCGGGTGCGCCCGCCGGGTGCGGAGGACCTGTCGTTCAACTCCACCGGCGCCTGCCCCCGCTGCCAGGGCATCGGCGTGGTGCGCACGGTGGACGACGCGACACTCGTCCCGGACCCGTCCAAGACGCTGGACGGCGGTGCGGTCGCTCCCTGGCAGATGTTCGGGTTCAACGTGCAGCCCGACATCGCCCGCGAGTTCGGCGTGCGCACCGACGTGCCCTGGAGCGAGCTGACCGACGCCGAGCGGGAGATCGTGCTGAACGGTCCGGAGGAGCGCAAGCACATCACCGTCACCAGCAAGAAGGGGATCCACGAGCTCGACTTCACCTTCCGCAACGCGCGGCTGACGGTGACGGAGGAACTGAAGCGCGCCGACACCGACAAGCGGCTGGCCAGGGTCAGCCGCTTCCTGCGCGAGGGCACCTGCCCGGACTGCGGCGGCACCCGCCTCAGCCCCGCCGCGCGGGCGCCGCGGATCGGTGACCGGAACCTGGCCGACGTCACCGCGATGACCCTGGACGACGTCCTGGCCTGGGCGCCCGGCATCGCGCAGACCCTCCCCGCCGACATGCGGGAGATGGCCGACTCGCTGGCCGGCACCCTGCTCGACATGGGGCGGCGCCTCATCGAGCTGGGCCTCGGGTACCTCACCCTGGACCGGGCGGGGTCGACGCTGTCCACCGGAGAGCGGCAGCGTGCCCAGCTCGCGCGGGCCGTCCGCAATCGCACCACCGGCGTCCTCTACGTCCTGGACGAGCCGTCCATCGGCCTGCACCCGGCCAACGTCGACGGGCTGCTGGGCGTGATGCGCGACCTGCTGGCCGACGGCAACTCGGTCGTCTTCGTCGACCACGACGTGCAGATCCTGCGGGAGGCGGACTGGCTGATCGAGATCGGCCCCGGCTCGGGCGACGACGGCGGCACCGTCATCGCCGAGGGCGGCCCCGGCGACCTCGCCGCCGCGCCGCGCTCGCTGCTCGCCGGCTTCCTCACGGGCGAGGAGCCGGTGGTCGTCCGCGCCTGCGCCGAGCCGGACGCGGTGTTCGGCGAGGGGGCGGTCCGCCTCAAGACCGAGGCCGTCCACACCGTCCACCCGCTGGAGGTCGAGTTCCCCCTCGGCCGGCTGACCGCCGTCACCGGCGTCTCCGGTTCGGGCAAGACCACGCTCGTCCTCGAATGCCTGGTCCCGGCCCTGGAGGCACGGGCGCGGTCGGCGGCGGTGCCGGCGCACGTGCGCGACCTGGAGGCACCCGAGGGCATCAAGGTCCACGTCGTGGACGCGACCCCGATCGGCATCAACGTCCGCTCCACGGTGGCCACCTACTCCGGCGTCATGGACGAGTTGCGCAAGGCTTACGCCGAGACCTCGGAGGCCCGCCGCGACGGGTTGACGGCCTCCGATTTCTCCTACAACACCGGCTCGCTGGCCTGCCCGCGCTGCACGGGCACCGGGGAGATCTCCCTGGACGTCCAGTTCTTGCCGGATGTGGACATCGTCTGCCCGGAGTGCGGCGGAAGCCGCTTCGCTCCCCGCGCGGACGCCTACCGGCGCAACGGCGTCTCCCTGCCCGCCCTGCTCGGGTGCACCATCCGCGAAGCCCTCACCAACACCGGCGACCTGCGGCGGGTCCACAAGCGCCTGGCGGCATTGGACGAACTGGGGCTGGGATACCTCACCCTCGGCGAGGCCACTCCGGCCCTGTCCGGCGGGGAGGCCCAGCGGCTGAAGCTGGTGAGCCAGATGCACCGGGACCAGACCGACGCCGTGTTCGTCCTCGACGAGCCGAGCGTGGGCCTGCACCCGCTGGACGTGCGCACCCTGCTGACCGTCCTGCAGCGGCTGGCCGACCGCGGCGCCACCGTCATCGTGATCGAACACGACCTCGACCTGATCGCCAACGCCGACTACGTGATCGACCTCGGGCCCGGTGGAGGCGAGGCGGGTGGCGAGATCGTCGCCACCGGGACCCCGGCCCAGGTCTCCCGCGACCCCGCGTCCATCACCGGCCAGTACCTCGCTCGGCACCTGCGCGGCGACGACCAGGGCGACTAGGGCTATGGCCGGGACACCCGCTCCCGTCGGCAGCGGCTCCGCCGCCATCCGGCTGTGGAACGCGGCCGGAATGTCTATATCGCTACAGTTACGACGTTACCGGGCGAGCATTGCTCGAGGTCAGGCGGAAGCGACATTCCGACAAAGCGCCCGATAGCTGCTGATTTGGCTGCGCCGCGGGGTCGGTGCTGAAACGGGAGCATGACGGGCATGGAGCCGCTATCTGGGCGTACGCCGCTGCTGGACCGGCAGCACGAGCGCGCCGAGCTGGATGGCCTGCTGAGGGATGTGCGCTCCGGACGCGGGCGGGCGCTGGTGCTCCGCGGCGAGGCCGGCGTGGGCAAGTCGGCCCTGCTGCGGCACACGGTCGGGCGGGCGGCCGACATGCGGGTGGTCCGCACCGTGGGCACGGAATCGGAGATGGAGCTGGCGTTCGCCGGCCTGCATCTCCTGCTCGCGCCGCTGCTGGACCGGATCGGGAAGCTGCCCGGCCCGCAGCGCGACGCGCTGGAGATCGCGTTCGGGATGCGCAAGGGCGAGGCGCCCGACCGGTTCATGATCGGGCTGGCGGTGCTGAACCTGCTGGCGGAGGCGGCGGAGGAGCGCGCCCTGCTCTGCGTCGTCGATGACGCGCAGTGGCTGGACCAGTCGTCGGCGCAGGTGCTGGCGTTCGTCGCCCGGCGGCTGCTGGCCGAGCCGGTCGGGCTGATCTTCGCGGCGCGCGAGCCGGGCCGGCAGCTGCACGGGCTGGTCGACCTGGAGGTGCGCGGTCTGGCCAAGCAGGACGCGCAGGCGCTGCTGCGCACCGTGGTCCGGTTCCCGCTGGACGAGCGCATCAAGGAGCGGATCCTCGCCGAGACGAACGGGAACCCGCTGGCGCTGCTGGAGCTGCCGCGCGGGCTGGGCCCCGCGCAGCTCGCGGGCGGGTTCGGGCTGGTCGGGGCGCAGGCCGTCCCGGCGCGGGTGGAGGAGGGCTTCCGCCGGCGGCTGGCGGAGCTGCCGGCCGAGGCCCGGTCGTTCATGCTGGTCGCGGCGGCGGAGCCGACCGGCGACCCGGTGCTGATCCGGCGCGCGGCGGGGCGGCTCGGCGTGCCGGGTTCCGCGGTGGAGCCCGCGGAGGACGACGGCCTGCTGGAGGTCGGGACGTGGCTGCGGTTCCGGCATCCGCTGGTGCGGTCGGCGGTGTACTCGGCCGCGTCGCCGGCGGAGCGGCGCGCGGCGCACGGCGCGCTGGCCGAGGCGACCGACCCCGCGTCGGATCCCGAGCGCCGGGCCTGGCACCGCGCGCACGCGGCGGTGGGGTTCGACGAGGCCGTGGCGGGCGAGCTGGAGCGGCTGGCCGACCGGGCCCAGGTGCGCGGCGGCATCGCCGCGGCGGCGGCCTTCCTGAGGCGCGCGACCGAGCTGACGCCCGATCCGGCCCGGCGCGGGACGCGGGCGATGGCCGCGGCCCGGGCCGCCTTCGACGCCGGCGCCCCGGACATGGCGCTGGAGCTGCTCGTCTCGGCGGAGCGGGGGCCGCTGACCGAGGTCCAGAGCGGACGGGTCGCGTGGCTGCGGGCGCAGATCATCCTCGCGCGCAAGCGCGGCGGCGAGGCCCTGGAGCCGCTGCTGGAGGCGGCCGGCCGGCTGGCCCGCGTCGACGCGGGCCTGGCCCGCGAGGCGTACATCGACGCGATCGGCTCGGCCGTCTTCGCGGGCAAGCTGGGCGCGCCCGGGCTCGTCCGGACGGTGGCCGAGGCGGCGCGCACCGCGCCCGCGGGGCCGCTGCCGGCGCGGCCGGTCGACGCGCTGCTCGACGCGCTGGCCGGACGGTTCTGCGACGGCTTCGGCGAGGGGGCGCCGGAGTTGCGGCGCGTCCTGCGGGAGTTCCGCCGGGAGGCCCGCGGCAACCCGAACGAGAACATGCGCTGGCTCTGGCTGACGTTCCTCGTCGCGGCGGACCTGTGGGACGACCGGACCCTGCACGAGCTGGCCGACCACGCGCTCCGGGCGGCGCGCGACATCGGCGCGCTCCATTTCCTCCCGCAGGCCCTCACCTACCGCGCCGCCGTCCACGTCTACGCCGGGCAGTTCGACGCGGCGGCCACGCTGATCGAGGAGTCCGACGCGATCCTGAAGGTGACCGGCAACTCCTACTTCGGCTTCGCCGTCAACCTGCTCCGGAGCTGGCGCGGCGAGGGCGACGTGGCGGCGGAGCTGGAGGCCGCCGCCGAAGCGGCGCGGAGCTGGGGCGAGGGACGGGCGATCAGCCAGTGCCGCTACATGGCCGCCCTGGTGTACAACGCCCTCGGCCGGTACCAGGAAGCCCTGGACTTCGCTGAGCAGGCGTGCGCGCACGACGATCTGGGGGTCACCGGCTTCGCGCTCGTCGAGCTGGCCGAGGCGGCCGCCTACAGCAAGACCCCCGAGGCGGCCGAGGCGGCGCTGCGGCAGCTTGAGGAACGCACCACCGCCAGCGGGACGGACCTGGCCCTCGGGATTCTCGCCCGATCCAAGGCGATGTTCGCCGAGGGCGAGGCCGCCGACCTGCTGTACCGGGAGGCCATCGAGTGCCTGCGGCGCACCCGGGCCGACGTCTACCTCGCCCGCACCCATCTGGTGTACGGCGAGTGGCTGCGCCGCGAGAAGCGGCGCACCGACGCGCGCGAGCAGCTCCGCACCGCCCACGAGATGCTGCAGAACTTCGGCGCCACCGCGTTCGCGAGCCGCGCCCAGCGCGAGCTCCTCGCGACCGGCGAGACCGTCCGCAAGCGCGCGGCCGCCGCGCCCGGCGGCAGCCTCACCCCCCAGGAGGGGCAGATCGCCCGGCTGGCCAGGGCGGGCTTCTCGAACCCGGAGATCGGTGCCAGGCTCTTCCTCAGCCCGCGCACCGTCGAGTACCACCTGAGCAAGGTGTTCACCAAGCTCGGCATCACGTCCCGCCAGCAGCTCGCGGAGGCGCTGCCCGACCTGGACCACGACCGCGTATGAGCCGCCCCGCCGCCAGTTACTCCAGAACGGAGCACCTCCCGTGACCGAACAGCAGCCCTGGCAGTGGGACGAGCAGACCTGGCGCGGCCACGTGGCACGGGTCCGCGCCGGGCGTTCCCTGCACCCCGACTCCTGGCCGGGCGGCGCGCGCGTCGCGGTCGCGCTGTCCTTTGACTGCGACCACGAGACGATCGCCCTGCGCGTCGGCGAGACCGCGCCGGGCAAGCTCGCGCAGGGCGAGTACGGCTCCCGCGTCGGCTCTCCCCGGGTGCTCCGCCTCCTGGAGCGCTTCGGCATCCCGGCCTCGTTCTTCATCCCGGCGGTCTCGGCACTGCTGCACCCCGAGGAGGTGCGCGACTACGTCGCCGCGGGCCACGAGGTCGCCATGCACGGCTGGATCCACGAGAGCAACATGACGCTGGACCCGGCCGACGAGCGCGAACTCGCCCTGCGCGCCGCCGACACCCTGGAGAAGCTGGCGGGTACCCGCCCGGTCGGCATCCGCACCCCGGCGTGGGACTTCTCCGACCACACCCTGGCCATCACGCGCGAGCTGGGCCTGCGCTACGACTCCTCCCTCATGGCCGACGACGAGCCGTACGAGCTGCTGGCCGACGGCGAGCCGACCGGCGTCGTGGAGATCCCGGTCGAGTGGATCCGGGACGACGTGCCGTACCTGCTGCAGGAGTTCGACGGCACGCTGCGGCCGACGACGCCGCCGCGGGAGGCGGCCGGGATCTGGCGCGACGAGTTCGACGCCGCGCTGGAGGAGGGCGGGCTGTTCCAGCTCACCATGCACCCGCAGGTCATCGGCCACCGGTCGCGCATGACCGCGCTGCGCGAGCTGCTGGAGCACATCGACGCGCAGCAGGGCGTCTGGTACGCCACCCACGCCCAGATCGCCGAGTACGTCCTGGATCGAGCGCGGTGACGAAATACATGGATTTCCGGTTGACTAAGTAGGGAATGCCGCTCATGCTGATCGCATGTACTCCGGGCTTTCTCCACGGACGCGGCCGCAGCTGACCGACGGGGCGGGCCGGTGACGCGGCCGGCCGCGCGCGTCGTCACGCTCGTCGGCAACCCCCGGCCGCGGTCGCGCACCCGCGCGGTCGCGGCCCTGGCCGCCGAGGCCGTCGCCGGACGCATCGGCGCGGCCGACCAAGAGATCATCGACCTCTCGGCGCTGGCGGTGGGGCTGGTCTCGGCCTCGCCTCCCGCCGCGGTCGAAAAGGCGCAGCAGGCGGTCCTCGACGCCGACGTGCTCGTGGTGGCGAGCCCGACCTACAAGGGCACCTACACCGGGCTGCTGAAGCTCTTCCTCGACCGCCTGCCCGGTGGGGCGCTGGCCTCGGCCGCGGCGCTGCCGCTGCTGGTGATGGGTGACGCCCGGCACGCGCTGGCCGTCGAGGTGCATCTGCGCCCGGTGCTGGTGGAACTGGGGGCGTTCGTCCCGACGCCCGGGGCGGTGCTGCTGGAGGCGGAGATCGACCGGGCGGGCGAGATCCTGGACGGCTGGGCCGGCCGGGTCGCGCCCCAGGTGGCCGCCGTCCTCGGGGGCCGGAGCACCGTCGCGTGAACCGTCCCGCCGCCGGACGTCCCCCGGCCAAATCCATGTATTTCCTATTGACTTACTAGGAATTCTCGTTCAGAGTGACTGCCGTGAGTCCCCTCGTCCCCCTCGTCGCCCGCCTGCACGTCGATCTCCGGCTGCAGGCGAGCGCCCTGTGTCCGCGCTGACGACGCGATCCGGCGAGGCCGGGGCGCACCGCCCCGCCCGCTTGCTCGCCGACCGACCCTGTCCGCCGACCGGCTTCTCACGAAGGGGCTTGGAGTCCCATGTCCACATCCTCCGTCGATCTCGCGCGCCCGGCGGCACGGGCGCGCCCCAAACTTCCCTCCCTGCCGCGGCCCCGCGTCGGGCTGCGCGCCCTCAGCCCGCTGGCGCTGCTGATCCTCTGGCAGGCTGCGAGCAGCGCGGGCGTCCTGCCCGAGCGGCTGCTTGCCTCACCGGCGACCGTCGCCTCCACGGCGATCACCCTGACCCGCGAGGGGACGCTCGGCGAGGCCGCCGCGATCTCCCTGCAGCGGGCCGTCATCGGCTTCCTCATCGGAGCGGCCGCCGGCCTCGTCCTCGCCCTGCTGGCCGGGCTCAGCCGCCTCGGCGAGAGCATCGTCGACCCGCCGATGCAGATGCTGCGCGCGCTCCCGCTGTTCGGCCTGATCCCGCTGTTCATCCTCTGGTTCGGGATCGGGGAGACTCCCAAGGTCGTCCTGGTGGCCTTCGGCGTGTTCTTCCCGATCTACCTCAACACCTACTCGGGCATCCGCGGGGTGGACGCCGGGCTCGCCGAGGTCGGCCAGGTCCTGCGGCTCGGCCGGACCGCGCTGATCAGGCACATCGTCCTGCCCGGCGCGCTGCCGCAGACGCTGGTCGGGCTGCGGCAGAGCCTCGGCACCGCCTGGCTGGCCCTGATCGTGGCCGAGCAGATCAACGCGAGCTCCGGCCTCGGCTTCATGATCAACGACGCGCGCGAGTTCCTGCGCATCGACATCGTCGTGGTCGGCCTGCTCGTCTACGCGATCCTCGGCCTCGCCACCGACGCGCTGGTGCGCCTGCTGGAAAGGAGGGCGCTGTCATGGCGACGCGGACTGCTCGGGACGTGACCGCCGCCGGCACCGGCGAGCGGCCCACCGGCACAACGGACCCCGGGCCCACCGGCGCGGCGGACCCGGAGCCCACCGGCCCGGTCGTCCGGATCCGGGGCCTGGCCAAGCGGTTCGGGCCCCGCACCGTCCTCGACGGCGTGGACCTGGACATCGAGCGCGGGGAGTTCGTCGCCCTGCTCGGCCGCAGCGGCTCGGGCAAGTCCACGCTGCTGCGCGTCCTCGCCGGGCTCGACCGCGACGCCACCGGCGACCTGCACGTGGACGGCACGGTGGCCGTGGCCTTCCAGGAACCGCGCCTGATCCCGTGGAAGCGCGTCCTGGCCAACGTCACGCTCGGGCTCCGGACCCGCGACCCGGTCGCCGCCGCCGAGCAGGCGCTGGAGGAGGTCGGCCTGACCGACCGCCGCGACGTGTGGCCGCTCACCCTCTCCGGAGGGGAGGCCCAGCGGGTGTCCCTCGCCCGCGCCCTGGTCCGCAACCCCGGCCTGCTGCTGCTCGACGAGCCGTTCAGCGCGCTGGACGCGCTGACGCGCATCAACATCCACCGGCTCGTGCTCGACCTGTGGGCCCGGCACCGTCCCGGCGTCCTGCTGGTCACCCACGACGTGGACGAGGCGCTGCTGCTCGCCGACCGCGTGCTGGTGCTGGACGAAGGCCGCATCGCGCACCAGTCGGCGGTCGACCTGCCCCGCCCCCGGCGCCGCGACCACGGCGAACTCCTCGAACTGCGCTCCACCCTCCTCGCCCGGCTGGGCGTCACCACTGAAGGAACGACATGACCAGACGGCATGCCGCCGTGCTCCTGCTGGCCGCGCTCCTCGTGGCGGCCACCTCCTGCTCCTCCGGCGACGAGGGCACCGAATCGGGGGAGGTGGTGCTGCGCGTCGGCGACCAGAAGGGCGCCAGCCTGCAGGAGATGCTCGGCGCCGCGGGCCAGCTCGACGGCCTCACCTACAAGATCAAGTGGTCGCTGTTCACGTCCGGCCCGCCGATCCTCGAAGGCGTCAACGCCGGGGCCGTCGACTTCGGCTCCGTCGGCAACACCCCGCCGGTGTTCGCGGCGGCGTCCAAGGCCCGGATCGTCATCGTCGGCGCCACCGAGTCCCGCCTGACGGGGCAGGCGATCGTCGTGCCCAAGGACTCGCCGCTGCGCTCGCCGGCCGAGCTCAAGGGCAAGAAGGTCGCGGTCGCCAAGGGCAGCTCGGCCAACTACCACCTGCTGTCGGTGCTCAAGAAGAACGGGCTCGGGTTCGACGACATCCAGCCGCAGTACCTCCAGCCCGCCGACGCGCTCACCGCCCTCACCGGCGGACGCGTGGACGCGTGGGCCACCTGGGAGCCCTACACCGCCCAGGCCGAATTGGAGAACGGCGCCCGCATCCTGGCCGACGGCCGCGGCTACACCAACGGCTACGGCTTCCAGGTCACGTCGAAGAACACCCTCAAGGACAAGCGGCGCACCGCCGCGCTCAAGGACTTCCTCGCCCGCTACCAGCGCGCGATCCAGTGGTCCAACACCCACCCGGATCAATGGGCCGCCATCTGGGCGAAGCAGACCCGGCTGGCCGAGCCGGTCGCCCGGCGCGCCGTCGACCGCCGGCTCGCCGACATCATCCCCATCGACGACCAGGTGATCGCCTCCGAGCAGCAGATCGCCGACTCCTTCTCCGGCGTCGGCCTGATCCCCGGCAAGGTCACGATCGCCGACTTCTTCGACCGGCGCTTCAACGACCTCGCCGCGGCGGCACAGGAAGGGAAGTGAACACGATGACCCTGCGATTCCACTGGTTCCTGCCCACCACCGGCGACGGCCGGACCCTCGTCGGCGGAGGCCACAGCGTCCCCAAGGGCGTGGGCGTCCCCGCCGAGCAGGCCGGCACCGCCGACCGCTTCCGCGCCCCCGACATCGACTACCTCGCCCAAATCGCCCGCACCGCCGAGCACCTCGGGTTCGAGGCCGTCCTCACCCCCACGGGCACCTGGTGCGAGGACGCCTGGCTGGTGACCGCGGCGCTCATCCGCGAGACCCGCCGGCTGAAGTTCCTGGTCGCCTTCCGCCCCGGCCTGATCTCGCCCACCCTCGCCGCCCAGATGGCCGCGACCTACCAGCGCATCTCCGGCGGACGGCTCGCGCTCAACGTGGTCACCGGAGGCGAGGCGGCCGAGCAGCGCCGATTCGGCGACCACCTCGACCACGACGAACGCTACGCCCGCACCGGGGAGTTCCTGTCCGTCGTGCGGGGCGCCTGGGGAGCGGAGCCCTTCGACTACGACGGCGAGCACTACCAGGTGGAGGGCGCCACCGTCCGCCAGCCGCCCGACCCCGTCCCGCCGATCTACTTCGGCGGCTCGTCGGCCGCAGCGGGCCCGGTCGCGGCCCGCCACTCCGACGTCTACCTCACCTGGGGCGAGCCGCCGGACCAGGTCGCCGCCAAGATCGCCCACATCCGGGAGCTGGCCGAGCGGGAGGGCCGCACGCTCCGGTTCGGCATCCGGCTGCACACCCTCAGCCGCGACACCCCGGAGCGGGCCTGGCGCGAGGCCGGACGCCTGCTGGAGAGCCTCGACCCCGCGTCCGTCGCCAAGGCGCAGCAGGCCCTGGCCGCCAGCGAATCGGTCGGTCAGCGGCGCATGCGCGCCCTGCACGAGCGGTACCGGGACGGCGGCGGCACGGACCCCCGCGAGCTGGAGATCTACCCCAACCTGTGGGCGGGCGTCGGCCTGGTGCGCGGCGGCGCCGGAACGGCCCTGGTCGGCAGCCACACCGAGGTCGCCGA
Source organism: Actinomadura meyerae (assembly GCF_900188445.1). Taxonomy (GTDB): domain Bacteria; phylum Actinomycetota; class Actinomycetes; order Streptosporangiales; family Streptosporangiaceae; genus Spirillospora; species Spirillospora meyerae. Next base: position 120,147 of record NZ_FZOR01000005.1, on the reverse strand, counting down.
CCGCATCGAGGAGTACGCCTCCCTCGGCATCGAGGAGTTCATCCTCTCCGGCTACCCGCACATCGAGGAGGCCTACTGGTTCGGCGAGGGCGTCCTCCCCGAACTCCGCCGCCGAGGCGTGACCCCCCACCTACGAGCCACCGCCTGACCCGAGGGCCGGCGACCCACCCCCGGAGCCGATCTGAGAACGCGTGAGAAAGCCCGTCCGGCCAACGGAACCGGACGGGCTTTCCACGTCTCGACCTCCCTGCTCGCAGGCTTCAGCTAGCTTCGGCGGGCAGGGCAGGCCGTGAGGATGTGGCCATTAGCCGTGGGAGGTCACAATCGTTCGATGGACGTGCCCGACCTCCTGCGCCGTGCGACTGAGCTCATTCCGGCGGACGCAAGGAGCGACGCGGGCCTCGGCGCCGACGACGTACGGGACTACCTCGGCCATGACGAGTGGGAGGTCGCCCTGGGCGTACTCGAGGACTTCGACGGCATCCGGTGGCAGTCGGCCCAGTACTGGGACCTGCTCATCGACGCGGCTCAGCAGTTGTGGCTGCAAAGCGACGTCGCCTGGCTCCGCTGGCGACGGTCCGAGACGCTGAACGGCCTGATCAGAGCGCACCTGCGGCTGCTTCCCCCGGACGAGGGCGGACGCAGCCTTCCCGTCCCGAGCGATGGACGGCTCCGGCCTTTGTGGTCCATCGGCCGGACGGCCCCCGAGGGACACGATGACCTGAGCGTCGCCGCCATCCGCGTCGAGTCGGCGCCCGAGATCCCGCCAGGCGGATCCGGCGCGATCAGGCTGCTCCCGCTCACGCCGCTCCACTGGTGCCATCTCGCACCGGGTGACGTCATCACCATGCACGAGGGGCGGCCAATGCGCGGAGCCGCGACGATCATACAAATCCAATTTCCGCAAAGCGGCGTGGAGTAGCGGCTGACATTTTCGGGGCCGATGCGGACGTTATTTCTTGGGCATTTCGGTGTCCTCGGTCCCATCTGGCGCCCGTCCGGTGTGGCCGGGCTGCGGACCGGAATTGGCCAAGGTAGTGCCCGGGTGCGTCGCGGAGTTCGGGCGGGCCCGAGTGGTAGCATCCACGCGTGCATGGGGGTTTGTACCGTTTCGACGGATTCGAGCTCGACACCTCCCTTTGTGAATTACGGCTCGCGGGAAAACGCATCCCGGTCGAGCCGAGGGCGCTCGACGTCCTCCACCACCTGATCGAGCACCGCGACCGGGTCGTGTCCAAGGAGGAGCTCCTCGACGCGGTGTGGGGCGACCGCTTCGTGAGCGAGGCGGCGGTCACCACGGCGCTCCGGACGGCCCGCATGGCGATCGGCGACACCGGCAGGCAGCAGCGGCTGATCCGCACGGTGTTCCGGCGCGGCTACCAGTTCGTCGGGACGGTCGAGCAGGCGCCGGCCGCGGACGGCCCGGGAACCCGGCGCGACGTCCCCCTGCCCGCCAGGCTGGCGGCGTCCTCGGGCTTGGGGTTCGCGGGCCGAGACCATGAGCGTGTGGTGCTCGCCGACGCCTGGAAGGATGTCCTCGCCTCGGGCAGGCGCCGGGTGGTTCTGGTGAGCGGAGAGGCCGGGATCGGCAAGACGACGCTGTGCTCGGTGTTCGCGGCGGCGAAGCACCACGAGGCGGTGGTGCTGTACGGGCGTTGCGACGAGGAGCTGTCCATCCCGTACCAGCCCTGGCGGGAGGTGCTGACGAGCCTCGACCACCATGCCCCCGACGTCTTCGCCGGACGCCGCGAAGCGCTCGCGCCGCTGCTGGGCGGGACGGGCGCGGCCGACCTCGAATCGGACTCCGCACGCTTCGCGGTCTACAGCTCGGTCGTCGACGTGCTCGGTGCGGTCTCGGTGCGCGGTGGACCGGCGCTCGTCGTCCTCGACGACCTGCATTGGGCGGACGTGCAGACGCTCGCTCTCGCGCGCCACCTCGTCGGGCGGGCGCTGACGACGCCGGTGCTGGTGATCGGGACGTTCCGGGAGTCCGACTTCGACGCCTCGCATCCGCTGGCCGCGCTGCTGGCCGCGACCCATCGCGAACCGGGCGTCACCCGGCTGGCGTTACGCGGTCTCGACGACGGCGAGGTGCTCGACCTCCTGGAGTCCGTCGCGGGCCACGAGATGGACCGCGATGGACTCGCCTTACGGGACATGCTGCGGGCCGAGACCGAGGGCAACCCGTTCTTCGTCACCGAGATCCTCCGCCACCTCGCCGAGACCGGAGCCGTCGCCAAGCGGGACGACGGCCGCTGGACGGCTCCGGACCACCTGCGCTCCCGCGGGCTCCCCGTCAGCGTGCGCGAGGTCGTGGTCCGCCGCGTCGAGCGCCTCGGGCCGAAGACCCGCGAGGCACTCGACACTGCGTCGGTCATCGGCCGGGACTTCGAGCTCGACCTGCTCGCCGCCCTGCTCGGCGAGGACCCCGCCCGGACGTTCGAACGCCTCGCACCCGCCGTCGACAACGCGCTCGTCACCGACACCGCCGGACGGTTCGCGTTCACGCACGCCATCGTCGCCCACACCCTGTACGCGGAGCTGAGCCCCACCGCGCGGGCGATCTCCCACCAGGCGGTCGCCACGGCGCTGGAGCGGCGGAACGACGGCGACACGGACGAGCGGGCCGGCGAGATCGCCCACCACTGGATCCACGCGCTCGCCCCCCACAACCGCGCCAAGGCCGCCGAGTACGCGCGGCGAGCGGGCGACTATGCCTTGGCCCACCTCGCGCCCGACGAAGCGGTCACCTGGTACGGCCAAGCCCTCGAACTCCTGCCCGGCGGAGACGTGACGCAGCGCTGCGAGACCCTGGTCGGTCTCGGCACCGCGCAACGCCAGGCCGGTGACCCCGCACATCGCGGAACGCTTCTCGAAGCAGGCCGCCTCGCCATCGGCCTCGGGCACGACGACCTCCTCGTCCGCGCGGCGCTCGCCAACAACCGCGGCGACGTCAGCCAGTTCGCGATGATCGACGAGGAGCGGGTCGAGATCCTGCGCCGCGCGATCGCGACACGGCCCCGGGTATCGGACGGTGCGCTCCTCCACGCGATCCTCGCCATCGAGCTTCACGGCGCCCCGGACGAGCAGGTCGAAGAGGCCGCCTCGCGTGCGCTGGCACTCGCCCGCGAGGCCGGTGACGATCGCGTCATCGCGCGTGCGGCGCGCCTCGCGGAGAGTGCGCTGCGCATCCCGGACGCGCTGGAACGCCGTGTCGTCCTGCTGCACGAGGGCGTCGCCGCCGCGGAACGCACCGGCGACGCCCAGTTGCGCGGCATGCTCTCGATGTCCTACGAGGAGATCGCGCTGGAACGCGGCGACCGCGACGCGATGAACCGGGAGAAGCGCATCCGGGACTCGTTCGCCCGGCGCAGCCCGGAACCGTACGTCCGCTGGACCAACGAGCAGACGCGCTCGATCCACTTCTTCCTGGACGGCGATCTGGACGGAGCCGAGGCCGCCGCCCACGCCGCGCTCGACATCGGGGTCGCGACCGGGCAGCCCGAGGCGTTCTTCGGCTACGCCGGCCAGCTCTTCCAGATCCGCCGAGCGCAGGACCGCCTCGCCGAAGTCGCCGAGCCGATCGAGCAGATCCATGAAGAGAACCCCTCGTTGGAGGTCTTCAGGGCCGGACTCGCCTACGTGTGGTGCGAACTCGGCCGCGAATCGGAGGCACGGGCGCTCGCCGAGCACCTCGACGTCTCGTCCGGCGGCGCGCCCCAGTTCTGGTCGACGACCCTGATGCTGTGGGCGGAGGTCTGCCATGCGCTCGCCCTTCCCGGCTCCGCGTCCCGGCTCGTGCCGGTCCTCGGCCGCTGGCGGGGCCAGGTCGCCAGCACGGGAGCGACCACCGAGGGGGCGATCGCGTACGGGCTCGGTCTCGCGCTCGCGACCGTCGGCCGCGTCGAGGACGCGGCCGACGCCTACGACCTCGCACTCACCGTCAACCACCGCCTGTGGGCACCCCTGTTCGTCGCCCGCACCCGGCTCGCCCATGCCGAACTGCTCGCCGAAGCCGAAGCCGAAGCCGAACCCGACCGGGCGCGTTCTCTCGCCACAGAAGCGAAGACGACCGCCGCTCAGTTCGGCTTCGCACACATCGGTCGCCGCACCGAGCAACTCCTCGAACGCCTCTCCTGAATCAGGTGACCGCCGGTGGGGAGCCTCCGCGCGGGCGGCCCACCGGCGGTCACCTCCGGCCGAGGCGGTCCGCCGGTCGGCTAGCCGAAGTGGATGTCGCAGTCGACCCTGCCGAAGGTGGGGTTGATGATCGAGGTGTAGTTGGCGGCGAGGTCCGCGTTGGTGCCGGACACGTTGAACGTGTGGCTCTGCCTGGTCCTGATCTTGACGGTGTTGGTCCTGACACTGGTCGCGGTGCTCGTCGAGCCGATCGTCACGGTGACGACGCACGTCCAGTGGACGTTCCGGAAGGCGGGGCGCCCGTTGCGGGTCTGCGAGTAGATGTTCCACGTCCCGTCCGGCCAGATGGACAGCTTCACCGGGCCGGAGACGTTGGCGTTGCTCTCGTTGCCGAGGAACTCGACGTGGTCGGGGAACACGGCCGCCTGCAGGGTGGCGGCCCCGGCCGGAACCGCCCCGGCGATCAGGCCGGCGGCCGCGATCCCCGCCGCCCCGAAGGCGGTGATGGTGCGTGCCGTGCGCTTGCGGTGAACGGTGCTCTGCTGCATGGTGACGCCCTTCGTCGCGTCTGGCTGATCAGGGGCGTTGCGCCGGATCGGCGCCCCCCGTGCGATCCCGAGTCTCGGACGCCCGGACCATTCGACGCTTGAGGACGGTCTGCGGACCTTCTGAGGAGACTCTGAGGCCGTCCAACGGCCACCGAGGGCTCCGGCGGATTTACATGCATTTTCGACGCTTCGAAGATGATGTTGACCAGTACGATGAGCGTCCGGCCGCATGCGAAGAGTACGGGGGCGTCGATGAGCGCTGGGCAGGGGCCGTGGGGGCCCTATGGCGGTGGGCATCAACCGTACGGGCCGCCCCCGCCGCCGCCGAGCCGGGGAATGCCGCCACCACCCCCCGGGCGGTCTCCGTACCCGGGCCCGCCGCATCCGGGGCCGCCGTACCCGGGCCCGCCGCATCCGGGCCCGCCGTACCCGGGCCCGCCTTTCCGCGGCCCCCAGCCGGGCTGGGGCCCGCCGCCCCCGCCCCCGCCTCCGCACCGGCCGGGGTGGATCTGGCGGGTGCTGCGGCTGGCCAACCCGTTCGTGGCCGTGCATCAGGTGTGCAGGCCGTCGCGGCAGGGCCGGGTGGACGACCCGCTCGTCCGGAAGATCCAGTTCATCCGCGCGGTGGTCGGTCTCATCGCGGCGGCATGGGTCATGACGTCGTACCGCCTCGTCGCGGACGCCGGGTCCCTGGCGCACGACCGGGCCAACCAGATGGCGACGTCCGCCGTGGTCCTGCCGGCCGCGTTCCCGGTCGTCGTCGGCGCGTTCATCGCCGCCAGCCGTGCGCACAACCGGCGCATGTACTTCCTGCGGTCGCTGAAGCCGCTCGGGTCGCTGCTCGCCATCGCGGGCGGGGTCCTCTACTTTGTCCTGCTGGCCGACGGCGTCCTTACCGGCGGCCCCATCGAGGACCCGCCCGAGAACCCGACGACGTCCGACTACGTGATGCTCATGTATCTCGTCTCCCTCTGCGTGCTGGCGCTGTGGGTGTTCTTCTTCGTGTGCTACGGCGTCATCATCTCGCTGGTGCACATCGCCCGTACCGCCGATATCCACGAGGTCCTGCCCCCCATCATCGCGACCGTCCTGGTCTGGGTCCTCGCGGTCATGGACCTGTTCTCCAACGACTACGAGGGCGCCCCCATGGCGGTGCGGTTCGCGATCATCCTCGGCGGCCCGCTGTCGGTCACGGCGGTGAGCCTCTGGGAGTTGCGCCGCCTCAAGTCCCGCCACGGCCTGACCCTGCGCCAGGCCCTCGGCCGCTGACTCCCGTCCGCGAATACGAAAGGACGACTGCCGGAGGGGTTCACGCAATGCCCTGCCAGGCGTCGGCTCCGAAGGTGCCTTTGATCTCGGAGGCGATGGTTGTGGGGTCGACGGTCGCCTCAAGGGCGAAGATGGTCGTCTTGCGAGGGCCGCGGACGCTGAGATGGACGGGGCTGTCCCCGGGGTGGGCGGCGAGGATGTGCTTGAGTTCCCTGACGGCCTGCTCGGTGACGCGGTGCAGGGGGAGCACGAGTTCCACGGGCGGAACGGCGCCGTTCGCGGCCGCGGAAACGTCGAGGACGGAGACTTCGCGGCCGAACAGCTGCACCGTTCCGTCCCGGTCTTCGAGCTTGCCCTGGACGGAGATCACGTTGTCCTCGGCCAGCGCGTGCCGGACGAGCAGGTAGGCGGCCGGGAAGAAGAGGACCTCGATGGAGGCGTCGCGGTCCGCGAGGTTCACGATGGCCCAGTGCTTCCCCTGCTTGGTCATCTTGTGCTGGACGCCCGTGATCAGACCGGAGAGCCGCACGTCGCCGGTGGTGCGGCCGGAGGCGAGCAGGTCGGCGACGGAGCAGTCCCGGGCCCGGGAGAGGACGTGCTCGGCGCCGTCCAGCGGGTGCGCCGAGACGTAGAGCCCGAGCATCTCGCGCTCGGTCGCGAGGAGTTCCCTTCGCGGCCATTCCGTTTCGTCGATGGGGAAGTCGAGGCCGGCGACCGGTTCACCGCCCGCCGTGCCGGTGAGGCTCGCGAAGAGGTCGTCCTGCCCGAAGCTCGCCGCTTTCTTCACGGGGACGGCCGCGTCGATGGCGGCCTCGTGAACGGCGGAGAGGCCCTTGCGGGAATGGCCCAGGGAGTCGAAGGCGCCGGCCCTGATCAGCGAGTCCACGGCCCGCTTGTTGAGGCCGGGCAGGGCGACCTTGTCGAGGAAGTCGGAGAAGGAGGTGAACTCTCCCTTCCGGCGGCGCGCGTTGGCGATGGCGTCGATGACGTTGTCGCCGACGTTGCGGACGGACCGCAGCCCGAACCGCACGTCATCGCCGACGGCGGTGAATTCGGCGACCGACTCGTTCACATCGGGCTGGAGGACCCGGACGCCGTTCTTCCGGGCGTCGGCGAGGTAGACCGCGGCCTTGTCCTTGTCGTCGCCGACGGAGGTGAGGAGGGCGGCCATGTACTCGGCGGGGTAATTGGCCTTCAGGTAGGCGGTCCAGTACGAGACCAGGCCGTATCCGGCGGTGTGGGATTTGTTGAACGCGTACCCGGAGAAGGGGAGCATGACGTCCCACAGGGCTTTGATGGCCTCCTCGCCGTAGCCGTTGGCGCGCATGCCGCCGTGGAACTTCTCCCACTCCGCGGCCAGGACCTCCGGTTTCTTCTTCCCCATCGCGCGGCGCAGCAGGTCCGCGCCTCCGAGGGTGTATCCGGCGAGTTCCCGGGCGATGGCCATGATCTGCTCCTGATAGACGAGCAGGTGGAAGGTGTTGCCGAGGATCGGTTCCAGCGCGTCCCGCAGTTCCGGGTGGATCGGGGTGATCTCCTGGCGGCCGGTCTTGCGGAACGCGTAGTTGGTGTGGGCGTTCGCCGCCATGGGGCCGGGCCGGTAGAGGGCGTTGACCGCGGCGATGTCCTCGAAGCGGGTCGGTTCCATCTGCCTGAGCAGGACCCGCATGCCGCCGCCGTCGAGCTGGAAGACGCCGAAGGTGTTGCCCTCGGCGAGCAGCCGGTACGTCTTGGCGTCGTCCAGCGGGATCACGTGCGTGGACGGGTCCCCGTCCAGCGGATCCACCGTGGCCAGGCTGACGCCCCGGTTGCGGCGGACGTTCTCGATCGCCTGGTCGATCACCCCGAGGTTGCGCAGCCCCAGGAAGTCCATCTTGATCAGGCCCATGGCCTCGCAGGACGGGTAGTCGAAGCCGGTGATCTTCACGCCGTCCGAGGCCCGCATGTGCAGCGGGATCCGGTCGGTGAGCCGGGTCTTGGAGAGGATCACCGCCGCCGCGTGGACGCCGGTGCCCCGGGTGAGCCCCTCGACCCCGCGGGCGGTGTCGATGACCCTCTTCACGTCGGGGTCGTCCTCGTACATCCGGCGGATCTCGGCGGCCTCGCCGTACCGCTCGTGGGACGGGTCGAAGATCGCGGCCAGCGGCGCGGGCCTGCCGTTCTGGTCCGGCGGCAGCGCCTTGGTGATCCGCTCCCCGTGGCTGTAGGGGTAGCCGAGGATGCGCGACGAGTCCTTGATCGCGTTCTTGGCCTTGATCGTGCCGAACGTGTTCACCATGGCGGTGTACTCGGCACCGTACTTCTCGGTGACGTACTGGACCATCCGGTCCCGCTGCCGGTCGTCGAAGTCGAGGTCGACGTCCGGCGGGTTGATGCGCTCGGGGTTGAGGAACCGCTCGAACAGCAGGCCGTGCTCCAGGGGGCACAGCTCGGTGATGCGGGTCGCGTAGGCGACGATCGAGCCGGTGCACGAGCCCCGGCCGGGACCGAGCGGGATCCGGTTGGTCCGGGCGTGGCGGCAGATGTCGGCGACGACGAGGAAGTAGGAGCTGAACCCCATGGGGCCGATGACGGACATCTCGGTCTCGAACCGTTCGAGGACGTGCGCGGGGACCGGGTCGCCGTAGCGCATCGCCAGCCCCTTGAGGGCCTCCTTGCGCAGCCACGACTCCTGGGTCTCGCCTTCCGGCACGTCGGGGAACCGCGGCATCTCGTCGACGTAGTCGAAGACCTCGTCGTAGGGTTCGACGCGCTCGGCGACCAGCAGGGTGTTGTCGCAGGCCTCCGGGAGATCGGAGAACAGCCCGCGCATCTCGGCGGCGCTCTTGAGGTAGTAGCCGGAGCCGCTGAAACGGAAGCGGCCCGGATCGTCCTTGTTCTTGCCGACGCCGATGCAGAGCAGGCTGTCATGCGCGTCGGCCTGGTCCTGGGTGACGTAGTGGGCGTCGTTGGTGGCCAGGAGCGGGATGCACAGGTCGCGGGCGAGCCGCAGCAGGCCGTCGCGGACGTCGCGCTCGATGTCCAGGCCGTGGTCCATCAGTTCGAGGAAGTAGTTCTCGCGGCCAAAAATCTCCTGGTAGGCGGCGGCCGCCTCCCTGGCCTCCTCGTACTGGCCGAGGCGCAGCCGGGTCTGGATCTCCCCGGAGGGGCAGCCGGTGGTGGCGATGATGCCGCCGGGCCGCTCGGCGATCAGCTCCCGGTCCATCCGGGGCTTCCCGGCCGGGAACTGGCCCTCGTAACTGGCCTGGGTGCTGAGCCAGAACAGGTTGCGCAGACCTCCCGCGTCGCGCGCCCACATCGTCATGTGCGTGAAGCGCCCGCCGCCCGAGACGTCCTTGGACCCCTCGCCGTCCTCGCTCATGGCACGCCGCCCGCCCGGCCCCCAGAACTCCTGCTTCCGCGAGAACCGCGACGAGGGCGCCACGTACGCCTCGATGCCGATGATCGGGGTGATGCCGTCGAAACCCTTCGCGACCTGCGCGAACTCGTACGCCCCGAACATGTTGCCGTGGTCGCTCATGGCGATGGCGGGCATCTCCAGCCGGGCGACCTCGGCGAACATGGGCTTGAGCTTCTGCGCGCCGTCGAGCATCGAGTACTCGGTGTGGTTGTGCAGATGGACGAAGGACTCCGGCATGGCGGCCATGAAAGCCAGCGCAAACGAAGCGGAGCAAACAACCGACATCCCCATCCCGACAACCCGTGGTTGTACGCCTAGGCTGTGGTTGTGGATCTCAACGCCGTGGCCACCTTCGTCGCCGTCGCGGACGCGGGACAGTTCCAGGAGGCCGCGGCCGAACTCTCAGTGACGCAGCAGGCCGTGTCGAAACGCGTCGCTGCCCTGGAGAACTCCCTGGGCGTGAAGCTCTTCGCGCGCGTGCCCAGCGGGGCGCGCCTCACCATCGACGGGCAGGCGTTCCTGCCGCACGCCAGGGCGCTGCTCGACGCCGCCGAGCGCGCCGCGGCCTCCGTGCGGCCCGGCAGCAGGGCGTTGCGGGTGGACGTCGTCCACCGGCAGGTCGCCACGGCCGGGCTGCTGCGCGCCTTCCACCGGACGCACTCCGACACCGCGCTCGACATCGTCACGCTCCACGCCGGTGCCGAGGCGGTCGAGGCCGTGCGCTCCGGCGCCATCGACGCGACGATCCGCGCCGTCGCCCTCCTCGACCGGCCGCTTCCCGAAGGCGTCGAGTCCGTCCCCGTGCTCGACGAGCCGCTGCACCTGTTCACCGGACCCCGCCACCCCTTCGCCGAGGCCCGCTCGATCACCCCCGCCCAGCTGGCCGGCCACCGCATCTGGATGCCGGGCAACGTTCCCGGCACCGAGTGGACGGCCTACTACGACCTGCTCGCCGCCGAATTCGGATTCACCATCGACACGATCGGTCCCGACTTCGGCATCGAGGCGCTCTTCGACACGATCGCGGGGTCATCGACGGCGGCCACCTTCGTCGGCGAGGAGACACCGCTGGCATGGCCCGCCGGGCACGCCCTGCGCCGCATCCCGCTGGTGGACCCGACTCCCGTCTACCCCGGCGAGCTGGTGTGGCGCACCGACAACGCCCACCCGGCCCTCACCGCACTCCGCGACCACCTCACCGCCCGCTATCCCGGACGACCCGGCAACGGCGTCTGGACCCCGGAACCGACGCGCGCGGCCGATGCGGCGATCCGCTAGGCGCTCGCCGAGGCGCCCGGGGAACCCGCTGACGGCCTGACGGTGGCCCGGCGGTCGGCGCCGGACCACCGCGACGCGATACCGCCATCCGGACGGCCGCGCCGGCCCGGCTCAGGCGGAGCGGTAGCGCGAGGCGAGTTCCGGGCTCTGCGCGCCGAAGGCGGCGAGGTCGGCCTGGAAGACCGCGTCGAGCAGGCTCGCGTCCTCGACGCCCGGGGCGCAGACGGTCTCGCCCAGCTCCAGGCCGCGCAGGCTCGCGGTCACGACGTCGTCGGCGGTCATGCGGGGCACCGCGCTCATGTCGAGGCCCTGGCGCTCGTGGAACTCGGTGGCCACCACGCCGGGGCACACGACCTGGACCCGGACTCCCGTGCCCTCCAGTTCCGCGCTCAGGATCTGGGACATCGCGACGAGGTAGGCCAGGCTTCCGGCCGTACACGGCGCGGCGGGGCATCTGGGAGTGCGGCGCGGGACCGCTGAAGGCGATCATGCCGGAGACGTTGATGATCGTGCCCTCGCCGCGCTCCTGCATGCCCGCGACGGCGGCGCGCATGAGCGTCGTGGGCGCGAGGACCTTCACGCCGACGAGCTCGGCGGCCTTGTCGGCGGGGAGCTCGGCGAGCGGCATGTAGTGGGCGACGCCCGCGTTGTTCACCAGCATGGTCAGCGGCTCGGTCGCGCAGATCCGGGCCACCTCGTCGATGGCGTCGCCGCTGGACAGATCGGCGGCGACGGTCCGTACGCCGACCTCCGGGTGCGCGCCGGCGAACTCGTCCAGCCGCTCCTTGCGCCGGCCCACCAGCACCAGGTCGTAGCCGTCCGCGGCCAGGCGTTCGGCGAAAGCCCTGCCGATGCCGGAAGTGGCACCGGTGACGAGTGCGAGCCTGCTCATCATCGCTCCTTTCCGCTGCCGGCCGCCGCGGCCGGCCCTTCGGAGTTCAGCGAGCGCGGCGGCCGGGATGGCGTCGACGTGGGACGGATGCTCGATGTTGCCGAGGTCCCCATCGTATTCGGCAGGTCAGTCAAGGATTCGGGGCCGACATCAGGGGCAGCTCGCGGCGATCAAGCATGCCGGGTTCTCCGGTATCGAGGTCTCGGTCAGCTGTTCTTGAAGGGGTTGAAGGTGCGTCCGGCGAGGTAGCCCAGGCGGATGGGCAGGGGCTTCATGGCGGCGGCGGAGATCTTGTTGACGAGGCCGGGGACGCACACGGGTTTGCCGTTCTGGACGGCTTTCCAACCTTCGGCCACGACGGCTTCCGGCTGCTGCCACAGGATGCGGGGAAGGCGGTTGGCTTTGTCGCGGGTGCCCATGACGTCGTGGAATTCGGTGTGGGTGAAGCCGGGGCACAGGGCGGTGACGTGGATGCCGTGCGGTTTGAGCTCCATGTCGAGGGCCTGGGAGGTGTTGAGGACGTAGGACTTGATGCCGGTGTAGAGAAGGCTCGCGGCGGGTGGTGCGAACGCGGCGACGGAGGACAGGTTGACGATGCGGCCCCAGCGGCGCTTCTTCATGCCTGGGATGACCAGGTGGGCGAGTTCGGTCTGGGCGGTCACCATCAGCTGGATCTCCCCGGCCAGCGTGTCCCAGGTGGTGTCGGCGAACGCGGACTTGCCCGACAGCCCGGCGTTGTTGATGAGGACGTCGATGTCCAAGCCCTCGGCGTCCGCGTAGTCCATGATCGCGCTGGGGGCGGCCGGGTCGGTGAGGTCGGCGGCGAACACCTCATAGCGCCGCCCATCGTGCTGCCGGGTCAGCTCCGCGGCCAGCTCCTGGAGGCGGTCGGTACGGCGGGCGACCAGCAGGAGCTGGTAGCCGCGGGCGGCCAGGTGGCGGGCGAAGGTCGCGCCGATGCCGGCAGAGGCGCCGGTGATGAGCGCGGTGCGGGGGATGGTGGTCATGTGGGGGTTCCTTCGGTCGCGTGGGTGATGGTGAGGGGGCCGCTGCCGGGGACGGGGCGGCCGGGCAGTTCGCGCGGGCCCGGGGTGAAGCCGCGGCGGGCGGTGCCGATGTCACCGCGGTAGGCGCCGACGGGGCCGGTGAGAAGGAAGGGCAGCGGGATGCGGCGCTGACGTGCGGTGAACCCCCAGGTTCCGATGCCCAGGTAGACGCCGGGTGCGGCGCGGCGGACCTCGTCCACCATGTTGATCGCCCCGCACATCGAGGCGTAGGCGCGGTAGACCAGCGTGTAGGCGGGACGGCCGTCGTAGCGCGACGGCGCGATGAGCGTGTGCATCGGATAGCGCTGTCGGACGCGGCCGAACTGGCGGAAGGTGTTGTAGCCGCGCCCGGTCCGGCCGTCGACGGGCCGGAACGCCTTGCACAACCACGGCGCGAGCGGATTCGACACCGTCGCACGCCCGGTCACCGAGGCGAACACGCCGGGCTGGGCCAGCAGCCGGGCGGTGTACTCCCCGTCCATCTCCTCGATCTCCGGGGCGGGCAGCGTGGCGAAGAACGCCAGCAGCCCGGTCGTGTCCAGCGCGAGCAACCCGGCGGCCGCGTGGTCGGTCTCCATGGGGTCCCACCTCACTTCTTGAATGGCCCTCAAGAAACCTAGCGTCTTCTTGAAGGCCGCTCAAGATAGGGTGTGGAGGTGCCCCGGAACCGACGCCCCCAGGACCGCGAAGAGAAACGCGAGGAGATCCTCGCCGCCGCCCAGCGGCTGTTCATCGACGAGGGCTACGAGTCGGCGTCCATGGGCCGGATCGCCAAGCACGCCGGCGTCACCGTCAACACGATCTACTGGTACTTCCGCGACAAGGACGACCTGCTCATCGCCGTCCTGGACCGCCTGCTCGCCGAAGCCCTCGCCCAGTACGCGACCATCGCCGACCGGCCGCTCAACGAGCGGCTCCTATGGGCCGTCGACCAGCTCGAACGGCTGCACGGCCTCGTCAACACCGTGCACACCCGCGCGCCGGCCTCACCCGCCGTCCGCACCTGGCACACCGACTTTCACGAACTCGCCGACACCCTGGTCGCCGACGACCTGCGCAACGCGGGCGCCGCCGAAGCCGATCTCCCCGCCATGACCGCGATCGGCACCTTCGTCATCGAGGGCCTCCTCACCCACCGGTGCGGCGACGCCGACAAACGAGCCGTGATCGACCTCCTCGTCCGCAAGCTCACCACCGGGCCGACCCGAACCTGACCGGAAGCACGCGGGCCCGCATCGCAACGGCGAAGAGCGGCAGCGCCCCCGCTTCGCGGGATGCCGGGAACCGTCTGAGCTCTGGCCTCAATCCAGGTCCGGGACTCGTGCGAGCTTGTCCGGGTTGCGCACGCCGTTGATCGCGGTGATCCGTCCGGCGTCCATCGTGAACGCGATGACCGTCAGCACATCGTCGGCGCCCCGGACGACCAGCCCCGGAGCGCCGTTTACCTCGGCGGGGCGCGCGTCCAGTGGGCCATGGACGTAGTGGAGCAGCGCGGAGGCCACCCGTGCGGCCCCTTGCACGATGCGCGGCAGCGTGGCGACCTTGCCGCCCCCGTCGCTGCGCAGCACGACGTCCGGGTCGAGCAGTTCGATGAGCTCCCGCATGTCGCCGCCCTCGCAGGCGGAGATGAACGCGTCGATCAGCTCCCGCTGTTCGGCCGCCGTGACCGGCGTGCGCGGTCGGCCGCTCTCGACCTGCCGGCGTGCTCGCGAGGCGAGCTGGCGCACCGCCGCCGGTGAGCGGCCGACGACCTCGGCGATCTCGGGGAAGGGGACTCCGAAGACGTCGTGCAGCACGAACGCGGTCCGCTCGGCGGGGGAGAGCCTTTCCAGGACGACCAGCAGCGCCATGCTCACCGACTCGTCCAGCGTGACCCGGTCGGCCGGGTCGTGGGAGCGAACCTCGACCAGCGGCTCCGGCAGCCACGTGCCGACGTAGCGCTCCCTGCGCGCACGCGCGCTGCTCAGAGCGTCGAGCGCCAGCCTGCTGACGGTGGTCGTCAGCCAGGCGGTGAGGTCGCGGATCGCGTCCGGCTCGTCGAGTCCCCGGAGCCGCAGCCATGCCTCCTGTACACAGTCCTCGGCATCCACCAGCGAGCCTGTCGTCGTGTACGCCACCCGCAGCAACCGCGGCCGGTCGGCTTCGAAGGCCCGCGCCAGCCACTCCTCCGTGCTCGGTGCGGCCTGCTCTCCCCTGCGCCTACCCGTTCCCATGCCCTGTTGACGACGCAGCCGGTCCCGGTGTGACACGGCCCTCTCCCGGCAGGGGTCCCTGTCACACCTGAGAGGGCTACGTCGTCAACAAGCGACGCGGCCGACCCGCGTGACACCTGGCAACCTTCCCGGGGGAAGCGAACATGACCTTCACCGAGCCGGATCAAGCAGAGACCGCGCAACCAGCCCCGCCGCCGGGCGGGGCGTTCGCCCGCATCGCCGCTTTCGCTCACCGCCGCAGATGGCTCGCCCTCATCCTGTGGGTGGCGGTCATGGGCGGAGTCTGGACCGTCGCGTCGGTCGTGGGCGACGACTACCGCAACGACTTCTCCCTCCCCGGCACCGAGTCGCAGCAGGCGGCCGACCTGCTGGCCGAGCACGGCGCCGCCCGCGCCGGAGACACCGTAGAGATCGTCCTGCACCACGATGGAGGCCTGCGCGAGCCCGGCGTCCAGCAGCGCGTGAGGGACATGCTCGACGACGTCGCCGGACTGCCCAGGGTCGACGGCGTCCGCAGCCTCTACGACGACCAGGCCGCCATCTCCCGGGACGGCACGATCGGCTACGCCACCGTGATGCTCGATACCCCCTCGGCCGATATGCCCGCGACCGACACAGAGCGCATCCTCGACACCGCCCGGCAAGCCGAGCGCGAGGGGCTCCAAGTCGAGCTGGGCGGCGACGCGGCCCGGCTGCTGGCAGAGGGCGGGACCGGCGCCGCGGAGGGCGCGGGCCTGCTGGCCGCGCTGATCATCCTGGTCCTGATGTTCGGCACCGTCATCGCCGCCGGGCTGCCCATCATCATCGCCCTGTTCGCCGTCGGGTCCACGGTCGGCGTCATCATCCTGGCCTCCCAGGTCTTCACGGTCGCCGAATGGACCCCACCCGTGATGATCCTCGTCGGCCTCGGCGTCGGCATCGACTACGCGCTGCTGATCTTCGCCCGCTACCGCGCCGAACTGGTGCGCGGCCGGGAGCCCGAGCGGGCCACCATGAACGCGCTGGACGCCGCGGGCCGTTCGGTGTTCTTCGCCGCCTGCACCGTCATCCTGGCGCTGCTGGGTCTCGTCGCCCTCGGCATCGGCTCGATCCAGGGCATGGCGCTGTCGGTCGCGCTGACCGTGCTGGTGACCATGCTCGCCTCCCTGACCCTGCTGCCCGCGCTGCTCGGCATCTTCGGCCGCCGCTTCGCCCGCCAGTTCACCCGGCGGGCCCAGCGGCGCAAGGCCAAGGGCAAGGCCGACGACGGCACCGGCTGGCGCCGGCTCGCGGCCACGGTGCAGCGGCGCCCGCTGGCCGCCCTGCTGGCGGGGGCGGTGCTTCTCGGCGCCCTCGCCGTCCCGGCCCTGGGCATCCGGCTCGGCTTCTCCGACGCGGGCGGCGACCCGGCCGCCAGCACCAGCCGGCAAGCCTACGACCTGCTCTCCGAAGGCTTCGGCCCCGGATTCAACGGCCCCCTGCTGGTGGTCACCGACGGCGGCGAGCAGGCCGGCGCCGCGGCCGCCAGGGCACTGAACGACACCCCGGGCGTCCAGGCCGCCGCGGCCCCGGTCCCCACACCGGACGGCAAGGCCGCGACCATACTGGTCTTCCCCGCCTCATCACCGCAGGACAAGGAAACATCCCAGCTCGTCGGCACCCTCCGCGAGGACGTACTGCCGCGCCTGTCCGCGGCGAACGGCGGGCGGTACCTGGTCGGCGGCCCCACGGCCGCGGCCGAGGACTACTCCGGCAAGCTCGGCGACCGGATGCCGCTGTTCATGGCCATCGTCGTCGGCCTCTCGGTCCTGTTGCTGGCGGCGGTGTTCCGCTCGGTGCTCATCCCGCTGAAGGCCGCGGTACTGAACCTGCTCAGCATCGGCGCCGCGCTCGGCGCGATGAAGTTGGTGTACCAGGACGGCCTGTTCGGCATCGAGGGCGGCCCGATCGAGGCGTTTCTGCCCGTGATGATCTTCGCGATCGTCTTCGGGCTCTCCATGGACTACGAGATCTTCCTGATCTCCCGGATGCACGAGGAGTGGACGCGCTCGGAGGACACGGACCCCTCCCACGCCGTACGGGAGGGACTGGCCCACACCGGCGCGGTGATCACGGCGGCGGGCTCGATCATGGTCGTGATCTTCGCCGCGTTCGTACTCAGCCCGGAGCGGATGCTCCAGCAAGCCGGCTTCGGCATGGCTGTGGCGATCTTCGTGGACGCGGTCATCATCCGCTGCCTGATCGTCCCGGCGGCGATGCAACTGATGGGTCGGCATGCCTGGTGGCTGCCGTCACCGCTGGCCCGGCTGCTACCCGAGGTGAAGCTCGAACGGGTGTCGGACTAGGGCACGGCCATCCGGCAGCGCGGGCGGGTCGTCCTGGCAGGAGAGCCGTCCGGGTTCCGACCGCGTGGGTGTTCGTTCGCCGTTGTCGTCCGCCGTGCGCCTACCGCTCCCGGACTGCGTAGGTCAGGTGCGTCGCCCGCTGCGTCGGCTCCGTGCGGATCGGCTCCAGGGCCACGCGGCCCGCGTCCACGCCCTCGAACAGGCGGATTCCGGAGCCGAACAGCACGGGGGAGAGGGCGATCGAGAACTCGTCGACCAGGCCGGCGTTGACGTACTCCAGGATCGTCGCGCCGCCGCCCGCGATGCGGACGTCGCGGTCGCCTGCGGCCTCGCGGGCCTGGTCGAGCGCGGACTCGATGCCGTCGTTGACGAAGTGGAACGTGGTCCCGCCCGGCCGCTCCCACGGGTCGCGCTTCTCATGCGTCACGACGAAGACCGGCGTGTGGAACGGCGCCTCCGGCGGCCACATCCGCTCACCGGCGTCGAACATGCGCTTGCCCATCACGCTCGCGCCGGTGCGCTCGAACGTCTCCCGCGCGATGTCGTTGTCGCGGCCCTCCTCGCCGCCCTCGCCCAGCTTCAGGTTCTCCCGGAAGAACCGCTGCGGGAGGATCCACGCCTGCAGTTCCCTCCACTGCTGCCCCATCAACTCCCCGAGGGACTCGGGCGCGATGAACCCGTCCAGCGACATCGACACGCTGAAGAACACCTTGCCGGCCATCAGCCCTCAGCTCCCTTGCGAATGGTCTCGGTGACGTAGGCGGCCAGGTTGCTCAGGGTCTGCCGGCCGCCCTCGATCGCGTGGTACTTCTCGACGGCCTCGTCGCGCAGCTCCTTGGTGCGGAACACCGTGCGCATCTCGATCCGGGTCGCCGCCCCGTCGGGCGCGAACGTCAGGACCGACTCGAAGGCGTTCGGGTCGCCGCGGGACTCACCATGCACCAGCGCGATCCGCTCCGGGGGGATGATCTCGGTCCAGGAGATCCACTCCTGGTAGTCCGTCCCGTCCGGCCCGTGCAGCACGAAGTCCCACTCCCCGCCGACACGGAACTCGAACGACCGCGTTGTCGTGGTGAACCCCTCCGGCCCCCACCACCGCGACAGGTGCCGCACCTCGGTGAACGCCTCGAACACCAGCTCCCGCGGGGCGTCGATGACCCGGGAGATCACGATCTCGCGGTCGGCCGTCGCGGACCGCGCCGGCGCCCCTCGTCCCATCGCGCTCATCGACTACTCCTCCTCCTGCCTTGCCTGCTTCAGGTCCTGCACGTAGGCGTCCAGCCGGTCGAAGCTCTCGTTCCAGAACCGCTCGAACCCGCCGGCCCACTCGTGGACCGGCCGCAGCCCCCGGGCGTCAAGGCCGTACAGGCGCTGCTTGCCCGCCCTGCGGTCCCGCACCAGCCCGACCTCCCGCAGCACCCGCAGGTGCTTGGACGCCCCCGGCTGGGTCATCCCCAGCTCCCGGGCCAACTCGGTCACCGGCCGCTCGCCCGACCGCAGCAGCACCAGGATCTCCCGGCGCTGCGGCTCGGCGATCGCGTTGAAGACGTCCGACGTCGTCGCTGCTCGTGCCATGACCCGAATCATATGCCGATATGGGCATACGTCAAGCCGGAGAAACCCGGGCGTCCCGATCGCGCCGCCCGCGCCGGACCGCCGCTTCCCCGGCGTGAGCCTGACCAGTGGCGGCCCGACCTTCGAGGACCGGGCCGCCACTGGCCCGGCCTTCGAGGACCGGGCCGGCGCTCGGGCTCGGTAACCTCGGAACTGTGGCGGAGACAGCGGGTGCGGCGGGCGAGCCGCCGGAGGGCTCGGTCGCCGGCCTCGGTCCGATCAGCCATTCGATCTTCCGTGTCGCGCGGCTGCACAAGGCGTTCGCGGGTCGGCTGCTCCGCGACGTCGGCCTCTATCCCGGCCAGGAGCTGCTGACGATCCAGCTGTGGGATCGCGAACCGCAGCGGCAGGTCGACCTCGTCCGGACCCTGGAGTCCGACGCGCCTTCGGTGGCACGTTCGGTTCGCCGGTTGGAGGCGGCCGCGCCTGCTTCGACCGGATCCTCGCCACGCCGCCCCACCGCACGGCGGCGCTCCACGGCCGTGCATCCAGGGCGGGTCCCGGTTCAGGGGTGCGGCAGGTCCGGCGGATCCGGTCGCGCAGGATGCCGGCGGGGGAAGGTATCCCTGTTTGGGGCAGGCAGACATCGACCATCGGCGCGACGATGGGCCGGTGGTCAACCAAAGAGCGAACGATCTCGGCGGCTTTCTGCGTAGCCGACGCGAACGCCTGACACCAGACGCCGCGGGCATCGAGCCCGGCGCTACGCGTCGGCGAGTCTCGGGACTGCGCAGGGAAGAGCTGGCCGAACTCGCCGGGGTCAGTATCGGCTACTACACGCGACTGGAGCAGGGCATCAGCGGTAGCGCTTCTGGCGCCGTCATCGACGCGCTGGCAGCGGCGTTGCAGCTCTCTCCAGCCGAGCACGAACATCTGCGGATCCTTGCTGCTCCACGACGACCGACCCGTCCTCGGGCCCGTAGAAGCAAGCTGAGGCCCTCAGTACGTGAACTGCTCAGCGCCATGCCTGGAACACCGGCGATCGTGATCGATCACCGCGCCGACGTCCTCGCGTGGAACCGCCTCGGACACGCTCTGCTGGCCGGCCATGTCGACCTCGACGCCCCGGACACGCGGATGCGGCCGAACATCGCCCGAATGCTGTTCCTCGACCCGCACCACCGCGCCTTGTATTGCGACTGGCACGCCAAGGCACAGGTCACCGTCGCGGCCCTGCATCAGGCGGTCGCGCGGCACCCGGCCGACCCGGAGCTCGAACAGCTCGTCGGCCAACTCGCCGTCGACAGCCCGGAGTTCGCGCGGATGTGGGTGCGGCGCCCCGTCCGAACCTGCTCGTACTACCTACGAGAACTCGACCATCCTGTCGTCGGGCGAGTGACCCTGGCGAACGAGACGGTCACCCTGCCCGACGATGACCAGCAGATCGGCCTGTTCTACGTGCGTCCCGGCACATCTGACGCCGACGCGCTCACCTTGCTGGCACAGAGCCTCGAACGACGCCTCGCGCCAGGAACCCTGTCCCGGAAGGAGGATGCACGATGAGGATCGTCGTCGTCGGCGGCGCCGGCACCATCGGACGACGTTTGGTGCCCGCGCTGCGATCGCGCGGCCACGACGTCGTCGTGGCCGGACGCACCTCCGGTGACGTCCACGTCGACCTGACCTCGCACTCGACCATCGAGGCCATGTACTGCGAGGTCGGGGCGGTCGACAGCGTCGTGAGCATCGCAGCGCACGGCGCGCTCGACGAGTTCGCGACGCTGACATCCGACGCGCTGTCTGAGAACATGCGAGCCAAGTTCTTCGGACAGGCAGATCTGGTACTCACCGGCCAGCACCACTGCGCCGACGGCGCCTCCTTCACCCTGACCTCCGGCGTCTTCGCCGACCAAGCATGGCCGCACGTCACTGGCGGCGGCGTCATCAACGGCGCCCTGCACAGCTTCGGCTTGTCGGCCGCGATCGAGTTGCCGCGGGGTATGCGGATCAACGTGGTCAGCCCCACGCTGATCGGCGACTCCCTCGACGCCTTCGCCGAACACTTCCCCGGCATGCGTCCGGTGCCGATGGACGAACTCGTCGGCCACTACCTGCGCTGCGTCGAAGGTGACGACACCGGCCGCATCATCCGGGCGTACGGATGACCACGCGACTCGCGCTTACCCGTCCTCGTCACGATCATCACGACTGAACGCCCCCGCTCGCCCGCTCACCCGGCCAACGGGCCGGCGCATTACGGCCGCCGCCCTCGCCGATCGCCTGGATCCTCGGCCGGGGCAGCGGTGTGCTTGGCCGGCGATGCCGTCTGCGACCAGCCGAGCATCTCGTCCCCCTCAGACCATGCGTCCGCTCCCGCACCGACCGGGTTCACACCGCGGCCGATCTGCTGCGGGAAGGTGACGGGCACCGCCGGCTCAGTCCGCCGGACGGCGGTGCCGAAAGGCCGGGTCCCGGCAGCGAGCACCGGCCCGGGTTCCAGGTCGGGCGGTGGTGTCACATCTCGTAGACCTGGCCTGTCTGGTGGCCTTCGATGGAGCGGATGTAGGCGTTGGCCGCCATGGCGACCGGAACGGGTTCGAAGCCGACGAACAGGTCCCCGTAGCGGTCCATCGACTCGGTGAAGACGGTGGGGCTGACGGCGTTGATCCGCTGGCGGTGCGGCAGCTCGATGGCGGCGGCCCGGACGAACGCCTCGACGGCGCCGTTGGCCACCGACGCCATCGAGCCCCGGACGAGCGGATCACGAACGAGGACGCCGCTGATGAGGGTGAAGGACCCGTCCTCGGCCACCCGCGCGGTGCCCTGCCGGACGAGTTCGACCTGGCTGAAGGCCTTCCCGCCGAGGCCGTCCCGCACGTCCTGGGCGCTCAGCTCGGTGAAGGGCTTCCAGGGGACGCCGCCGGCGGCACAGGCCACGGCGTCGAGCGGCCCCGCCTGCTCGTACATCGTCTGGATGGAGTCGGGGTCGGTGATGTCCACGGAGATGTCCGAGCCGGTGCGTGACGCGGTGACGATCTCTTGTCCGCGCTCGTGCAGCGCCGTGCGGACGGCACGGCCGAGAGTTCCGGTGGCTCCGATCAGCAGGATCTTCATGGATGGATGGTCGTCGAGAAGGGTGATTGAAGTCCAGCTACATATGCTGAACAGCCTTTTAAGATGAGCTCATGCTTGACGTGAAGCGCCTCATCCTGCTCCGCGACCTGGCGGAGTACGGCACCGTCAGCGCGGTCGCCGACGTGCACCAGGTCACGCCGTCCGCCGTCTCGCAGCAGTTGCGGGCGCTGGAGACCGAGACCGGTGCCGTCCTGCTCCACCGGGAGGGACGCACCGTGCGGCTGACCGCGACCGGCGCCGCGCTGGTCAGGCAGAGCGAGCGGGTGCTCGCCGAACTGGAACGGGCGCACGGCATCGTTCGGGCCACGGACGGGGAGGTCGCGGGAGAGCTCGTCATCGGCTGCTTCACCAGCGCCCTCGCCCCGGTGGCGGCCCCGCTCGTGAGTGCCCTGGTCGAACGCCACCCGAGGCTCCGCCCGAGGATCGTCCAGGCGGAGCCCGAGGACGCCCTGCCGATGCTGAGGCGGCGCGACCTCGATCTGGTGCTGCACTACCGGTACCGGCACCTCGGGGCGGGCCTTCCCGGCGGGCTCGCCGCACGCACGCTCTTCGAGGACCCGCTGATGCTCGCCGTCCCTGAGAGGCTGCGGGCGGCCGCCGGTGAGCAGGGGGTCGCGGCACTCCGGCGTGAGCGCTGGGTCACCACACCCCCGCCGAGCGCCTGCCGCGACGTCATGCTGCACGCCTGCCACAGCGCCGGCTACGCGCCGCAGCTGGAGCACGACTACACCGATCTGCGGTCGGCCCTGGCCCTGGTGGCGACGGGGCTGGCCGTGACGATCCTCCCCGGGCTGCTGTGCGACGACCCGCCCGACGGCGTGGCGATCCTGCCGATACCGGAGAAGGGCCGCACGGTCGAGGCCGTGGCCAGGTCGGGGGCGGAGGAGCATCCGGCGATCGTCGCCGCCCTCGACATCCTGACGGCGTATCGGCATCCGACTTGTGACGGGACACGGCCGCTCCGGTGATCACATTGGGGCGGTCTCAGCACTTCAGGGCTCGTTCGATGCCCACTCGCATGTCGGTGCCGCCGCCCCGGCCAGTTCGCCCTGTTCGGCCGACGTCACTCTTGACACTGCTTGCACGTCGGCGTCGCAGGCCGCTACCTCGGCGGGCGACCGCCCCACGGCTACCAGATCGCCGATGGCGGCCCTGACCCGCACCCGGGGAAGGTCGCCGATGGCGATCGCCTGTACAAACTCGCGATCGACCTGGAGGCAGCCCCCATCGTCCAGAGGATCGGCAGGAGGTCTACCGACGGCTCGGGATGCGGCTCACCTACCACCCGGACAAACAAGAAATCCGAGCCGAGGTTAACCTCGACCCGGATCGGATCGTTACTCCCGAACGTCACTTTGGGGTGACCGCTGGTGTCCGAGGGGCGACACGCCCTGACAGCACATGGCCCGCCCATTCACCGCTCGGCGCACCCTACCGAATTCTGGTCGGCGCGTAGCCCTGCAGTGCAGATTCAGACGCCTGCGTGCGGGCTCAAATATTCGGCAACGTGCCACCTGTCGAATACGAGGCAATCCGCTACCTTTCGACCAACACGCCAGCGCCAACCGGCACCAGGTAGATCGGACGTCACGGGACCTGGGGTTCCTCAAGCAGGTGAAAGGATGGGCTCACCCAGGTATGTCTGGCCCCCGGCGGACTACGGTGCCCGTCTCGGGAACAGCGATAACGGGACACCTGACCACGTACTGCCGCAATCTGCTGCGCACCCGAGCCTGGCCCTTGCGAAAGTTGAGTACGGCGCGGGTTGGTTACGCCAGGTCGTTCCGCCCCACCGGTCGGCCGGACTAGGTCAGCGCGCTCATTTGCGGGTAGGCGCTGGTGGTCTTGGCGGGCAAGGAGGAGCCGGGCCGAGCCTGCGGGGTGACAGGCCTGAACTGTGAGACCGGGAGATTGGTGACGATCATGCCGGTCGCGCTGCGCTGGTTCTGGTGGGCGATCAGTGCGGGTCCAAGGCGTTCAGGACGGTGGTCGAGCGCGGGCTGCGGATCCCGGATCGGGGTCAGGGTGCCGGGGCGTCGTGCGAGCGTACGTGCCTGGCCGGACGCCCAGGCGCGGTGCTCGAAGAGAGCATGCACCGAGTGGGGGCTGTGGCCGGAGCAGGCCACCCGTCCGCGCCGGTTTAGCCGGGTCGGATGAGGCGCATGCCGTCTGTGCAAGTGGGACGGTACTTATGGCCCAAAGGGCGCGCCAAACCGGCCGATTGGGCCGTACTCAATCCCAGGACTTCGGTGAAACCAAGAGCGATTACCACATCACCTTCCGGACACCCCGAACTTCCGCCTGGCTAACGCCATCCTTTACTGAATGCGCGCTTTGCTGGAAACTTGACTTTCCAGGAACGTGTGACGATGGAGGGCCGGTGGGAGAAGGGCGGCATTCCATTAACTGCGAGAATGCCACCCAGCCCAAATGCGTGTGCAAGGGCTGCGGTGGAGCCGAACACGGCTGGCCGGGCGCAGTTCGGATCGCCTCCGATCCGTCCGGCCGGAAACTGACCGAGCTCGTGCGGGCGGCGGACAAGCAGTGGGAAGGACTCGCACGTATCCGGGACGCTGATGGCGAGCCGACCGGCAAGGCGCGCAGGGCGGCGATCAAAGGTGCGTTGGCCGCTGTCACTGCATGGCTTCACCGCGACGGTGATCTGCGTGGGCAACTGGAGGCCATAGGGGAACCGCTGCACCGCAAGCCGCAGGATGAACGCCGCGATGGTGGCGGACGCAGACCTCGCCGTCGCCCCCGCACGCCGGAGGAGGAACGCGAGTTTGTCGAGGCGCACGTTCTTCCGCGGCTGGTCAAGGAGTTCGGTACGTCCCGGGTGGCGGAGTTCCAAGCCCGGGCAGTCGAGGCGCATTTTTGGTGCGAGTTGTTCGCGCAGACCGTCCGGGCGCTGGATGAGTACCGGGGACTATACGAGAGGGCCAAGCGGTTTGTCGTCGACGCCCTCACTGCGGGGAACGCGCCGCACTCGCCGCTCTGGGCGAGCATCCTGCCCTACCAGCACATGGTGCACTGGGCGGTGGATCTGGTCTTCGAGTTGCTGCCGCGCGCGGCCGGATTGCCCGCCACCGAGGACGTGTTCGAGTTGATCTGGCCGACGCGTGTGCTCGCGTGCCTGATGTGCAAGGACCCGAGTGAGCATCCGGCCGTCCGTGAGTATTGCCTGAACCCGATCCTGCGTTGGGGACAGGCGCGAGTGCGTGAGGAGGTGCGCCAGCGCATGGGGTGGACGTTCCCGGACGAGTGGCCGGGTCTGGGCTCAGGCGAAGCCGGAGCCGCATGATGCGGTCCGCATATGCCCGAACAACTCCTCGCTCGCCCAGTCTTATGGGGATATGTGTTCGAGCACATGGCCTCGCAGGTGCGCGATCGGTGGTCCGTGCCGGATCGCGGTCCGGAGGTTCGGGCTGCTAGTCCGTCGGTCGGTGGTAGGTGGTCGTTCGGCCTCTTCCCCCGTGTTGTTCGATGAGTCCGCGGCGGCGTAGCTCGCGGAGGGCCTTGCGGATGTTGGGGGCGGTCAGGTTCAGCTGACCCTGGAGTTCCGCCACGGTGCGCGCGCCGGTCGCCAGTGCGTCGTAGACGCGTAGCTCTGTCTGGTTGAGGTCGTCGCCGGGGCGTGTTGTGGAAGCGGACCTCCGGAGGAGGACGGTGAAGCGGATACCGGCGTCGATGTAGTGCGCGGGTGGGAGTTCCGCCTCGGCGAGGGTGCTGGTCACGATGGGGATGCCGGAGGCGAGGGCTTCGATGACGCGGGCCCCGCCGTCGGGGGTGCGGACATGCTGGCAGATGGCGACGAGCCGGGCGTTGCGGGCCGAGGTCACGGCCTCGCGGCCGAGTCTCTCGACGGTGATGCCGTAGAGACCACCGGGATTGGAGACGATGAGGCGGTCACGGCGCAGGCGTACCTCGACGGCCATGCCCGCCGACCAGTGGTCGAGGTCGCGGTGGACAAGCGCGTTGGCGATGATCTCGCGGAAGGCGAGGAGGGGGAAGGCCGGTTCGTCGTGGACGGTGCCGTCGAGTGCCGAGACGATCGCGGTGTCGAAGTTCCGTCGTGCCCAAGCGAGTGCCTCGTCGAGCATGCGGGGGATCGGGCCTGTGATGGTGGCCTGGTTGCGGGCGCGTGATCCCGCAGGGTCGTTCGGCAGTGGTTCGGCCGACGCCTGGATGACGAACCGCGGGAACCATTCCTGGGGGTGGACGCCCAGAGACAGCAGGCCGGCGACCGTAGGCGTCCCGTCGGGCGTCGTCACTCCCGCGCGGCGGAGGAGTTCCGCGGTGTCGTCGAAACGGCCCAGCCCGTAGGGGTCCCGTTCGCGCACCGACCGCAGGAAGCCCTCAACGAGATCACGGTCGAGGTCATCGCGGGTGGCGCCGTCGACCGGGGCCCGGTCGAACAGGGGCGGCTGCCGTGCGGCGAGGAATGCCTGCTCCTCAAGGGCCGACAGTTCGAAGTCCCCGTCGTACCCGCGCAGGTAGGCCGTGCCGGATCCGGTCACTCGGCACGGTTTCGCCGAGGGATCGCACTCGTGGACGTGCGCGATGACGACCGGCATTCCCTCGACAACCCCGTCCTCCACGGTGATCCGGACGGGTGGGGTGAACGAGCGTGCCTTTCCGGCGATGCCTTGCTTGAGTTTCTGCGGGTCGGTGAGCGGTACCGGTCGGAAGCCTGTCGCCTCATCGAGCCCCAAGATGATCGTGCCACCGCCCGGAAGGTTCGCCAGGGCGCTGAGTGTGGAGGTCAGCGACTGCGGCAGCCCGCCGGCGGCCGACTTGACCTCCACGTCCGACGAGTCGCCGCCTGCGGTGCGCAGACGTTCCACCAGGTCGTCCAGATTCATGCTCACGCGCCAAATGTAACGGAGTTGCGGTTACATTTGCCGCTGGTTCAGTTGCATTTGGGGGGTGGTCTGCTCAGCTGCGCGCCGACGACGTTGGCGTCTCGATCCCGACCCGCTGACCGCTCCGCACACGAGATGGATCTTCGCGCGCCGCCTCTCCGGCGTGAGCGTGGCGGGAATCGCCCGCGAACTCAATGAACACGGCATCCCTTGCCCGTCCCGTGCCGATCGAAAGCGAAATCCCCACTGATCGGGGCAGGGCTGGACGCTGAACACGGTCGCCACGATCCTGGAGAACCCCCGCTACACCGGCCGTCCAGTCTGGGACCGGCAAACCGGGTTCGACGGCACGACCACGGGATGGGCGATCTCCAAGAAGCCCGCCCATCCGGCACTGGTCTCCGACGCCGACTTCGTCGCCGCGCAGACGATCCGCGCCGCCAGACCCACCCGCGATGGGAGCGTCCGCGTATACCTCCTGGCCGGCCTGCTCCTATGCGGCCTCTGCCAGCGGCGGATGGACTCCCATTGGGTCAACGAACGCAACGGCTATCGCTGCCGCCACGGCTACAACAGCACCACGCCGCGCTCTCGCGACGCGCCGAAGAACCTCTACCTCCGAGAAGACCATCTGCTCGACGAGTTGATGCGGCAGCTTTCACCACGACTAGGCGAAGCCCGCTCGCCGCATGAACTTGTCGCACACCTCAAGCGCAACGGTCTCGCCATAGTCTGCGACAGGTCATCTTGCACCGTGGTCGACAACAACAAGGAAGAGCCCGCTCCAGGCACAACCACCCAGATCGAGCTCTTCGCGTCACCCATGGGGTAATCCTGTGTCCGAGGGGGGACTTGAACCCCCATGCCCCGTGAAGGGCACTAGCACCTCAAGCTAGCGCGTCTGCCTATTCCGCCACCCGGACTCGGTGTGCAGGCCGCAGCGGGCTGCGGCGGGCTTCACTGTACCAAAGGAGACGAGTCGCGGCGAAGTCGATCGGCGGGCACCATGGACGGGTACGCGAGGACACGAGGTGATCACTGTGGTGCGGCAGCCGACCGCTGAGGACGAGGTCGTCCGGCTCTGCCAGGAGCTGATCCGGATCGACACCAGCAACCCGGGCGATCATTCCGGGCCGGGGGAGCGGGTGGCGGCGGAGTACGTCGCGGAGCAGCTCGGGGAGGTCGGCCTGGAGGCGCGGATCTTCGAGTCGCATCCGGGGCGGGCGAGCGTGGTGGCGCGGATCGAGGGGGAGGATCCGGGGCGGGACGCGCTGCTGCTGCACGGGCACCTCGACGTGGTGCCGGCGCGCCGGGAGGACTGGACGCGGGATCCGTTCGGCGGGGAGATCGCCGACGGGTGCGTCTGGGGGCGCGGCGCCGTCGACATGAAGGACATGGACGCGATGATCCTCGCGGTCGTGCGGCAGCGGCTGCGGGAGGGGCGCAGACCGCCCCGGGACGTCGTGCTCGCCTTTCTGGCCGACGAGGAGGCCGGCGGGACGTGGGGCGCGCAGTGGCTGGTGCGGGAGCATCCGGAGCTGTTCGAGGGGTGCACCGAGGCCGTGGGGGAGGTCGGCGGGTTCAGCCTGACCGTGCCCGGGGACCGGCGGATGTACCTGATCGAGACGGCGGAGAAGGGCATCGCGTGGATGAACCTGACCGCGCGGGGCACGGCCGGGCACGGGTCGATGGTGCATCCGGACAACGCGGTCACGGCGGTCGCGGCGGCGGTCGCGCGGCTGGGGTCGCACGAGTTCCCGGTGCGGCTGACGAAGTCGGTGCGGGCCTTCCTGGAGCGGGCGTGCATGGCGTACGGGGTCGAATTCGATCCGGAACGTCCGGAAAAGTGCCTTGATGAGATCGGGCCGCTGGCGCGGATGATCGGCGCCACGCTCCGGAACACGCTCAATCCGACGCGGCTGGACGCCGGGTACAAGACGAATGTCATTCCGCAGAGTGCCACGGCTCAGGTCGACGGGCGGTTCCTTCCGGGGCATGAGGAAGAATTCTTCGCGGTCGTGGACGAACTTCTCGGGCCGGACGTCCAGCGCGATTTCGTCCACCATGACCAGGCGGTCGAGACGGACTACGAGGGGGCGCTCGTCGCGGCCATGGAGGCGGCCCTGACCTCGGAGGACCCGGGCGCGCTGCCGGTGCCGTACTGCCTGAGCGGCGGGACGGACGCCAAGTCGTTCGCGCGGCTGGGCATGCGCTGCTTCGGCTTCGCGCCGCTGAAATTGCCCCCAGAGTTGGACTTTTCCGGAATGTTTCATGGGGTCGACGAGCGCGTTCCGGTGGACGGGCTCCGCTTCGGCGCCAGGGTGCTCGACAAATTCCTTGATCGCTCCTGAATTTGCCATCGCCACTGCTTTCCGTGGTGCTATCGTCACCGTTCGTTGAAGGGTTGATGGTGGCCACGACGGAGGGTGTTCGGTGGCAGGCGGCGCGGCGCGGTTCGGGACGGTCTCCGTCCTGCCGCGCCGCGTCCCCATCGGACGGGCCGTCCGGCGGCTGCTCGTCCTCGCCGGGCTGCTGATCGCGGGCTGGCTGCTCGGTGGTGCGGCGCAGTCCGCGCACGCCGACGAGCTTCCGCGGCCGGCGGCGCATCTCGTCGCCAAAGCCCCCGTGCTGGAGCGGGCCGCCGCGGTCGTCCACGGGCATGAACCGCTGAAGCGAACCGTGACGCCCGTGGTCGCGAACATGCCGCGGGCGGCCGCCCCCGAGCCTCCGGCCGCGGTGCCGCCTGCGCCGATCCGGCCGGACGTGCGGCGTCCGGTGGCGGAGCGGTCGAGCGCGGCGGTCGTACGCGTGGTGACGCGTCCGCGGTCCGACGTGCGTGTTCCCCCGAAGGGGCAGCGCGTTCCGGTCGTCTCGAAGGCCGCGCACACCCGGTCCGTCGAAGGTCATGCGCCCCGCCACGCCGACCGGCATCCGGCGCCGCCCGCGCCCGAGCGGCACGGTGACCACTCCGCCGCCGCCGGCCTCGGCAGCGGCATGACCGCCGGCTTCCCCGCCGCCGTCAGCTTGATTCCGCCTTCACCGCGCGCGTCTGTCGCGCGCGTCTCCGGAGCGCTTCCCCCGGTCGTCCGCACCGCCGCGGACGAGCCGTCCTTCGCGCCCGACTAGCTCCCGCTCACAGGCTCCGGACGCGTGCCCGTGCGGCTCGGGCGCGCCGATCCGGTCACTCGCCGTGCCCCGGCGCGGCATGTCATCCCCCACGAGACCCACGGGACACGTGCGTCTCCATACATCTCTCCCTGAACGGAGCATCATGCGAACGCGGGCAAAAGGCACTTCGCGTGCCGCTGTGCTCGCCGCGGGCTTTGTCGCTCTCGGCGTCACCGTCCTCCCGGCCAACGCTTTCGCCGACGTCACGAGCGGCGACGGCGGGGTCCTCAGCGGCAACCAGATCGAGGCGCCGGTCTCCGTGCCGGTCGACGTCAGCGGCAACGGCGTCGCCGTGCTCGGCATCGGCCACGCCACTTCCCACGGCGGCGCCAAGGTCGACAAGCGGCACGCGGGCGGCCAGCGGACGTCCGGCGCGCACGCCGTCGCGTCCGGCAACCAGCTCAACGCCCCCATCTCGGCGCCGGTGAACGTCTGCGGCAACAGCGTCGCCGTCATCGGCAAGGCGGACGCCGGATGCGAGGGCGGCGCCAAGGTCGCCGGCGGCGGAGGCCGCGGGGGCCAGGTCACGAACGGGTCGGGCAGCGTCCTCGGAGGCAACCAGCTGGACGCGCCGATCTCGGCCCCGGTCAACGTGTGCGGCAACGCCGTCGCGGTGGTCGGCCACGCGGTGGCGGGCTGCGAGGGCGGCGCGCACGTCAAGGGCGGCGGACACGCGGGCGGCGGGCAGAAGACGTCCGGCGTCTTCGGCGTCGGCAGCGGGAACCAGGGCGACATCCCGATCAGCGCGCCCGTGGACGTCTGCGGCAACACCGCGGCCGTGGTCGGGCACGCCGTGGCGGGCTGCGAGGGCGGCGCGCACGTGACCGGCAGGCCCGGCGGCCACCAGCACACCTCCGGAGTCGGCGGCGTCCTCGCCGGGAACCAGGCGCAGGCCCCGACGGAGATCCCCGCGGACGTGTGCGGCAACGCCGCCGCGATCGTCGGCCTCTCCTCCGCCGAGTGCCAGGGCGGCCACGGCGGATACCCGAACTACCCCGACTACCCGGACACGCCGAACTACCCGCACACGCCGGGATACCCCGACACCCCCGGCTACCCGGGCACCCCGAGCCTCCCCGACATCCCCGACACCCCCGGCCTCCCCGACATCCCGGGGTACCCCGGGGACCCGGGCTACGGCGGCTACGGCGGGTACCCGTCGGCCCCGCGGACGCCCGTCCCGCTGCCCCAGACCGGCCTCTCCGACGTCGCGAGCGGCCTGCCCGCCCTGACCGACCTGCCGGGGCAGGCGACCCTCCCCACGTCGGACAGCCGCGCGGGGGCGCCGGGCCTCACGGACGTGGTCCCGGTCGTGAACGGGCTGCCCGGAGTGAACGACCTCGTCCAGGCGCCGGCGCTGCCGGGGGCCACCGGGTACCGGACGCAGGGCGTCGCGCCCATCGTGGACGGCCTCCCGCCCCTGGAGGCTCCGGTCGGGACGCTCGGACTGCCCGGGCTAGCCGGCAGCTTGACCAGCATGGACCTGTCCAAGACGGTCAAGTCCGCGACGGTCGAGCCGGCGGGCTCGCGCGCGGCGGCCGCGAAGCCGGGGCTGATCGACTTCGTCCTCGGCAACAACCCGCTGGCCGTGGTGAACGGCATCGTGAAGGTCAACCCGCTGAGCCTGCCCGTCGGCCAGGCCGCCGCCGCCCCGCAGCGGGCGGGCGCGGCTCCGGGGGCCGGGCTCCCGGGCGGGCTGCTCCAGGGCCAGAAGGCGCCGGTGGCGATCTCCGCCCTCGACACGCAGGCCCTGTCGAGCACCGGCAACGGCCTGCCGGGCGCCGTGAACGCCGTGAACGGGCTGCCGAAGGCCGTCGACGCCGCTACCGGTGAGCTCGGGCCGGTGCGGAGCGTCGCGGCGGACGGGCCGATCCTCGAGGACGGTGCCGGGTCGCTGTGGGCGCTCGGCGCGAGCGCGGTGCTGGGCGCCGTGGCCGGGGTGCTGGCGCTGGCCCGCCGGATGCTGCCGGGCGGGCGCCGCTGACCGGCGCGCAGTGATCTTCGCCCGTCCCGGAGGCGCGGTCCGGGGCGGGCGAAGCCATCTTTACGGGCAACGGTCCGTCAACAGAGTGCTACGCTCCGCCGAGGGCGTTCGGACGGTGCGGGCTCAGTCGGACGGTGCGGGCTCAGGGGCTCAGCCGGACGGTGCGGGCTCAGAAGGTGCGGACGGCGCGGATGACCTTGCGGCGAAGTTGAATACGCCGGCGGCCGTCCGGGTAGAGGCGCAACCGATCGATTTCCCAGCCGCCGCGTTCCGCGTGCTCGGTCAAGATCTGCCGGGCGGTATCCCGCGTGGTGCCGCGCGGCAGTGAGAGGACGAGGTAGGTGTACTCCGCCATTGCGACCATTATTACTTGGTCTACCGTGCGTCCGGCACCCTGCGGTGGCCGTCCCGGTCCGCGCGGCGTCCGACGGCATGTCATCCTGTCGGGGGCGCGGGGCTGACGGCACCGCGGGGGCGGCACGATGGTCGGGGAGCGCGCGGGCATGAACGCGGCGTCCTGCGACGTTGTACGAAGCCGGTAAGAAAGAGCCTGTGTTAGAGGACCGAGACAGCGAGGTTGGAGCGACTGTGCCAGCCAAGAACGGCACCGCGAGCAGTGGCCGGGGCAACGGCGCGGGGACGCGCCTGGTGATCGTCGAGTCGCCGGCGAAGGCGAAGACGATCGCGGGCTACCTGGGCCGCGGCTACATCGTGGAGTCCAGTATCGGCCACATCCGGGACCTGCCCGGAAGCGCCTCGGAGGTGCCGGCCAAGTACAAGGGCGAGCCGTGGGCGAAGCTCGGCGTGAACGTCGAGCGCGAGTTCGAGCCGCTGTACGTGGTCAACTCCGACAAGCGGCAGCAGGTCCAGAAGCTGAAGAAGCTGCTGGCCGAGGCCGACGAGCTCTACCTCGCGACGGACGAGGACCGGGAGGGCGAGGCGATCGCCTGGCACCTCCAGGAGGTCCTGAAGCCGAAGGTGCCGGTGCACCGGATGGTCTTCAACGAGATCACCAAGGACGCGATCCAGCGCGCCGCCGCGAACCCGCGCGAGCTGAACATGCCGCTGGTGGACGCGCAGGAGACGCGCCGCGTCCTGGACCGCCTCTACGGGTACGAGGTCAGCCCCGTCCTGTGGAAGAAGGTCATGCCGAAGCTGTCGGCGGGCCGGGTGCAGTCGGTGGCGACGCGGCTGGTGGTCGAGCGGGAGCGGGAGCGGATCGCGTTCGTCCCCGCCCACTACTGGGACATCGCGGGCCAGTTCGACACCGGCAAGGACGAGGAGCCGAAGGTCTTCAAGGCCGGGCTCGTCAGCGTGGACGGCAAGCGGGTCGCGCAGGGCCGCGACTTCGCGTCCGACGGCACGCTGAAGACGAAGGACGCGCTGCACCTGGACGAGGCCGCGGCGCGCGCGCTGGCCGAGCGGCTGCGCGGCAGGCCGTACGAGGTCAAGTCCGTCGAGCGCAAGCCGTACACGCGCAAGCCGTACCCTCCGTTCCGGACGACGACCCTCCAGCAGGAGGCCAGCCGCAAGCTGAACTTCTCCGCGAAGTACACGATGTCGGTGGCGCAGAAGCTGTACGAGAACGGCTTCATCACCTACATGCGCACCGACTCGATCACGCTGTCGGAGACCGCGATCACGGCGGCCCGGCGGCAGGCCGCGTCGCTGTTCGGCGGCGAGTACGTGCCGGACAAGCCGCGCGTCTACGCGTCCAAGGTCAAGAACGCGCAGGAGGCGCACGAGGCGATCCGCCCGGCGGGCGACACGTTCCGCACGCCGGCGGAGACGGGGCTGAGCGGCGACCAGTTCCGGCTGTACGAGCTGATCTGGAAGCGGACGATCGCGTCCCAGATGAAGGACGCGGTGGGCCAGTCGGTGTCGGTCCGGGTGACCGGGCTGTCGAGCGACGGCGAGCGGGCCGAGTTCGGCGCGACCGGCAAGACGATCACGTTCCACGGGTTCCTGAAGGCGTACGTGGAGGGCGCGGACGACCCGTCCACCGACCGGGACGACCAGGAGCGGCGGCTGCCGAACCTGGCGGAGGGCGACGCGCTGACCGCGAAGGCGGTGGACGCCGAGGGCCACTCGACCCGCCCGCCGGCCCGCTACACCGAGGCCAGCCTGGTCAAGGAGCTGGAGGAGCGGGAGATCGGGCGGCCGTCGACGTACGCCTCGATCATCGGGACGATCCTGGCGCGCGAGTACGTGTTCAAGAAGGGCACGGCGCTGGTCCCGTCGTTCCTGGCGTTCGCCGTGACGAACCTGCTGGAGCAGCACTTCGGCAACCTGGTCGACTACGACTTCACCGCGCACATGGAGGACGGCCTCGACGAGATCGCCCGCGGCGACGCCGAGCGCGTCCCGTGGCTGCGCCGGTTCTACTACGGCGACAACGGCGAGGAGGGCCTGCGCGAGCTGGTCGGCGACATCGGCGACATCGACGCCAAGGGCATCAGCTCGTTCCCGATCAAGGGCAGCGACATCGTGGTGCGGGTCGGCCGGTACGGCTCCTACCTGGACCGGGACGGCGAGCGCGTCAACATCCCCGACGACATCCCGCCGGACGAGCTGACCGCCGAGAAGGCGGAGGAGCTGATGGCGCAGCCGTCGGGCGACCGCGAGCTCGGCACCGACCCGGAGACGGGGCACACGATCGTGGCGAAGTCGGGCCGGTTCGGGCCGTACGTCACCGAGATCCTGCCGGAGCCGGCGCCGCCCGCCGAGGGCGAGAAGAAGAAGCGGACGAAGAAGGCGGACACCCCCAAGCCGCGCACCGCGTCGCTGTTCAAGTCGATGTCGCTGGACACGATCACGCTGGACGACGCGCTGAAGCTGCTGTCGCTGCCGCGCACGCTGGGCGAGCTGGACGGCGAGCCGGTGACCGCGCAGAACGGCAAGTTCGGCCCGTACCTGAAGAAGGGCACCGACAGCCGCTCCCTCGGTTCGGAGGAGGAGCTGTTCACCGTCACGCTGGAGCAGGCGAAGGAGCTGTTCGCCCAGCCGAAGCAGCGCGGCCGCCGGGCCGCCGCCGCGCCGCCGCTGCGCGAGCTGGGCAAGGACCCGGTGAGCGAGAAGCCGGTGGTGGTGAAGGAGGGGCGGTTCGGCCCGTACGTGACGGACGGCGAGACGAACGCGAGCCTCCGCAAGGGGGACGAGGTCGAGTCGATCACGATCCAGCGGGCCGCGGAGCTGCTCGCGGATCGCCGGGAGAAGGCCGCCGCGGGCGGTGGCCGGAAGAAGGCGGCACCGCGCCGCCGAACCTCCGCGAAGTCCGGCTCCTAGGGACATCTACGCCGATACCCTGACCGACATGACCAGAACGGGCGCACCCCGGCCGCACCCCGCCGCGTCTCAGCCGCCGGGCGTTTCGTCGCTTCCGCCGAACGGGCCGTTCCGGCGGCTCCGGACCGCGCTGTCGCTGTCCAGCCTCGCGCAGTGGCTCAGTGTCCCCGCACTGACCGCGATGGCCGCGCTGCTGACCCGCGACGACGACGTGTCCGTCCAGGCGCAGGCGGTCGGCGGCACGCTGGTGCTGATGCTGCTGCCGGCGGTGCTGCTGGCACCGCTCGGCGGGATGCTCGCCGCGCGCGTCGACCGCCGCCTCATGCTGCTGATCGCGGACGTCCTGCGGCTCGTCGTCGTCGTGACGGTCCCGATCGTCGGCATGCTCGCGTGGACGCTCGCCGCGGCCTTCCTCGTGTCGTGCCTCGGCCTGCTGTGGGTCGCGGCGGCGCGCGCGTCGCTGTCGGCCGCGCTGCCGGACGAGGAGCAGCCCCGCGCCGCCCGCGCCGCGACCCGCGTGAACTACGGGCCGGCGCCGGTCGCCGCCGTGCTGTTCGCCGTCCTCGCGCTCGTCGCGGACGGGACGCTCGGCCGCGGTTCGCGCGCCGACCTCGCGCTGTACGTGACGGCCGGGGTGTTCGCGGCGGGGGCCGCCGCCGTCGCGCTGATCCGGGAGGTCCCGGTGACGCCGATGCACCATGTCCCGGCGCCGCTGAGGCTGCTGTTCCAGGGGCCGGGGACGGCCGCCGCGCGCGGGCTCGGGCTCGCGGTCGCCGGGGCGTCCCTCACGGCGGGCGCGGTCGTCGCCGTCGCCCGCGTCCACGCGGCCGCGCTCGGCGGCGGGGACGCCGGGTACGGCACCGTCCTCGCCGGGCTGGCGTTCGGGCTCGGGTTCGGGGCGTTCCTCGGGCCGCGCGTCCTGGTGCCGTTCAGCCGCCGCCGGCTGCTCGGCCTCGCGCTGATCGCCGCCGCGCTGACGCTGGTGGTGCTCGCGCTCGTGCAGAACCTCGTCGTCGTGGTGTTCCTGGCGGCGTTCCTCGGGGTGTTCGCGGGGGCCGCGTGGTCGACGGCCGCGGCGGCGGTGACCGACCCCGACGCCCCGGAGGACGCCCGCCCCACCGCCTACCTGCGCGCCGTCGCGCTCGTCGCCGCGCTGGTGGCGTTCGTCGCGGTCCCGCTGATCGCGGGGGCGCTCGGCGCGCACCGCGTCGAGTTCGGCGGCGGCGTCTACGACTTCACCGGCTCCGGCGGCGGCCTGCTGATCGCGGCGGTCGTGGCGCTGGTCGCGGCGCTGCCGACGTACCGGCGGCTGGACGACCGGCGCGGCATCCCGCTCGTCCCCGACCTGCGCGCGGCCCTGCACGGCGAGATCTACACGCCGCCGCAGCAGCAGGCGTCGGACGCGCCGCAGCCCGCGCACCGCGAGCGCGGCGTGTTCATCGCGTTCGAGGGCGGCGAGGGCGCCGGCAAGACCACCCAGGCGCGGCTCGCCGCGATCTGGCTCCGCGACCACGGCTACGACGTGGTCACCACGCACGAGCCCGGCGCCACCAAGATCGGCATGCGGCTGCGCGCGATGCTGCTCGACCGCGACACGACCGGGCTGTCGGCCCGCGCCGAGACGCTGCTGTACGCGGCGGACCGCGCCGACCACGTGGCCAACGTGATCAAGCCGGCGATGGAGCGCGGCGCGATCGTCGTCAGCGACCGGTACGTCGACTCGTCCCTCGCCTACCAGGGGTTCGGGCGGCAGCAGGCGGTGGAGGACATCGCGCGCGTCAACGCGTGGGCGACCGGCGGCCTCGTCCCGGACCTGACCGTCCTGCTGGAGATCCCGCCGGAGGCGGGGCTGCGCCGGCTGCCCGCCCCCGCCGACCGCATCGAGTCCGAGCCGCAGGACTTTCACGAGCGCGTCCGGGCCGGGTTCCGCGCCCTCGCCGAGGCCGACCCCGACCGGTACCTGATCCTGGACGCGAGCCGCCCGCAGGGCGAGCTGAGCCGGGAGATCCAGTACCGGATCCGGGAGATCCTGCCCGACCCCGTCCCGGCGGGCACCGAGGACGCGACGAGCACCTTCCCGGCCATCCGCGACTTCTGATCCGGGCGGGCGGTTAGCCTTTGACCCATGAGCGTGTGGGATGACCTGGTCGGGCAGGAGCCCGTCGTCGCGCAGCTGTCGTCGGCCGCGGAGGGCGCGAGCGGCCTGGCGCACGCGTGGCTGTTCACCGGGCCTCCCGGGGCGGGGCGGTCGGCGGCGGCGCGCGCGTTCGCGGCGGCGCTGCAGTGCGAGGAGACGCTCCGCGGCTGCGGGCACTGCGCGTCCTGCCACCAGGTGCTCCAGGGCACGCACGCGGACGTGGAGGTCGTCCGGCCGCAGGGTCTGTCGTACGGGGTGAAGGAGGCGCGCGCGCTGGTGCTGCGGGCGTCGTCGTCCCCGACCGGTGGACGCTGGCAGGTCGTGCTGTTCGAGGACGCCGACCGGGCGACGGAGGCGGCGGCGAACGCGCTGCTGAAGGCGATCGAGGAGCCGCCCGCGCGGACGGTCTGGCTGCTGTGCACGCCGTCCCCGGACGACCTGCTGGTGACGATCAGGTCGCGGTGCCGGCTGGTGACGCTGCGGACACCGCCGATCAGCGCCGTCGCGGACGTCCTCGCCCTGCGCGACGGCGTGGACCGCGAGACCGCGGACGTCGTGGCGCGGGCCGCGCAGGGGCACATCAGCCGGGCGCGGCGGCTCGCGACCGACCCGGAGGCGCGGCGGCGGCGGGCCGAGGTGCTCGCGGTGCCGCGCCGGCTGTCGTCGGTGGGCCCGGCCGTGGCGGCGGCGGAGTCGCTGGTCGCGGCGGCGAAGGCGGAGGCGAAGGCGCAGACGGAGGAGCTGAACGAGTCGGAGACGTCCGCGCTGCGGCAGGCCCTCGGGGAGAGCGCGAAGGGCCGGATGCCGCGCGGGACGGCCGGCGCGCTGAAGGAGCTGGAGGCCCGGCAGAAGTCGCGCGCCACCCGGCTGGAGCGCGACGCCCTCGACCGGACGCTGCTCGACCTCGCGTCCTACTACCGGGACGTCATGACGCTCCAGCTCGGGGCGGGCACCGAGCTGGTCAACACCGAGCTCGGCCCGGAGCTGCGCACGGCCGCGGCGCGCGGGCGGCCCGAGGACACGCTGAGGCGGCTCGACGCGATCATGGCGTGCCGGGAGCGGCTGGAGGCGAACGTCAACCCGCTGCTGGCCGTGGAGGCGCTCACGCTCGCCCTGCGGACCGGCTGAGGCGCACCGGCCGATGCGCCCTGCGCGCATGCTCACCGGTTGATGACGGGCCCGCGGTGCCTAACAAGGAAAAGTCCATTTCGTTACATAAACGTACGCAACTCTCAACAGCCGCACACGTACCTTCGCCTGGTTTACCCCCCAATCATCCGGGCTAGCTCCCCCACGGCCAGGAGGTCAGCTTTGCGGCGAGCCTTGATTTCCGCCGCGTGCGCCGTCGCCACCATGGCGGCTCTCGCGGTCCCAGCGTCAGCGGAACCGAAACCAGCGCCGGCGAAGGGTGAGGTGTCGGAGTACGTCGTCCTCTACAAGGAACGCGTCTCTCCCGGGCAGGCCCAGCGCGCGGTGCGCGCGGCCGGCGGCAAGGTCGTCCACGAGAACCGCGATGTGGGCGTCGCGACGGTGCGCTCCGACAACCCCGAGTTCATCCGCGCGGCGATGCGCCAGCGCGCGGTGGAGGGCGTCGCGCACAACCGCGTCATCGGCCAGGCCCCGAAGGCGAAGAAGGCGGCTCCGAAGGTCGAGCGGCTGACCGGCACCAAGAGCCGGGTCGCGCTGACCGGCGCCCCGTCCAAGGACACCGAGCCCCTCGCCGATCTGCAGTGGGACATGAAGCAGATCCACGCGACGGCGGACGGCTCGTACAAGAAGGAGCCGGGCGACAAGCGCGTGCTGGTCGGCGTCCTCGACACCGGTGTGGACGGCGACCACCCCGACATCAAGCCGAACTTCAACCGCGCGCTCAGCCGGAACTTCACCACCGACATCCCGACGGACGCCAACGGCAACGAGGTCGACGGCCCCTGCGAGTTCAAGTCGTGCGTCGACCCCAACGACTGGGACGACAACGACCACGGCACGCACGTCGCGTCCACGATCGCCTCGCCCCGCAACGGGCTCGGCATCGCGGGCGTCGCGCCGAACGTGTCGATCGTGAACCTGCGCGTCGGCCAGGACTCCGGGTACTTCTTCCTGCAGCCGACCGTCGACGGCCTCACCTACGCGGCCAAGCACGGCATCGACGTGGTCAACATGTCGTACTACATCGACCCGTGGCTGTGGAACTGCGGCAACAACCCGGCCGACAGCCCCGAAGAGCAGCTTGAGCAGCGCACCATCATCACGGCGGCGCAGCGCGCCCTGAACTTCGCGCACGACCGGGGCGTCACGCTGATCTCGGCGGCGGGCAACGACTTCGTCGACTACACGAAGACGAACACCGACGACTCCAGCCCCGACTTCCCGTCCACGCCGGGCGAGGAGCCGCACGACCGGACGGTCCCGGCGAGCTGCGTGTCGATGCCGTCCGAGGGCGAGCACGTCATCCCGATCTCGGCGACCGGCCCGTCCACCCGCAAGTCGTACTACAGCAGCTTCGGCAACGGGTACGTCGCGGTGGCGGCGCCCGGCGGCGACAAGGTCGACACCGCCGACCAGCGCGCGGACGACAAGGCCGGCATCTGGGCCGCGTACCCCGAGCGGCTCGCGAAGGAGCGCGGCGAGCTGAACGCGGACGGCACGCCGAAGGTGCCGTACATCATCCGCAGCTGCAAGGGCGACGACTGCGCCTACTACCAGTCGCTGCAGGGCACCTCGATGGCGTCGCCGCACGCCGTCGGCGTCGCGGCGCTGATCGTCAGCCGGTACGGCCAGCGGGACCACCGCAACGGCGGCCTGACGCTGAGCCCGAACAAGGTGGAGCAGGTGCTGCGCGGCACGGCGACCGCCAAGGAATGCCCGAGCCCGCGGACCGTCGAGTACGTCTGGTACACCTCGGCGGGCAAGCAGACCTCGACGCAGACCTGTGAGGGCTCGAAGGAGCAGAACGGGTTCTTCGGCAACGGCATCGTGGACGCGCTGAACGCCGTCCGCCGCTGACGCCGCCGCTCGACCCACCCCGGGACGCGACCCCCGGCCACCCGGCCGGGGGTCGTGTTCCGTTCAGGGACGGAATCACCTATAGATGGACTCGCCCATAATCGCCGCCATACCGCACGGGAGGACGAACGGTGAGCGACCCCGGAGAGCCCCGCTCTGACGCACGGCACGACGACGAGGGCGGGGAGGGCTTACCGCCGGTCCAGCCGGTCCAGCCGGTCCCGCCGGTGGTTCCGGGGCGGCCGGGCAGGGCTCCGGCGCGTCCGGTCCTCATCGTGGCCGCGGCCGCGGCGGCACTGATCCTGACCGTTGGC
Organism: Actinomadura meyerae; assembly: GCF_900188445.1. Taxonomy (GTDB): domain Bacteria; phylum Actinomycetota; class Actinomycetes; order Streptosporangiales; family Streptosporangiaceae; genus Spirillospora; species Spirillospora meyerae. Next base: position 79,592 of record NZ_FZOR01000005.1, on the reverse strand, counting down.
GCGGGCATCGGCGGGTGGTTCCTGATGCGGGACGCCTCCGAGAAGGGTTCGACCTCCGACCCGCAGGAGCGCGACGTGGCGGTGTTCTTCTGCGCCGCCAGCTCCAGCAACCCCGACTGCGGCCACCGGGACGCCGAGCAGGCGCAGAAGGACGCGGTCAGGAAGCGCCTGCGGGAGATGAACGGCGTCATGATCGTCAAGTACGAGTCCAAGGAACAGGCGTACGAGAACTTCAAGAAGACGTTCGCCGACCGCAAGGACCTCCTGGACGGCGCCTCCCCGGGTGACATCCCCGACTCCTTCCGCGTGCACGTCACCGACATCGGGGTGGCGAAGGCGGTGAAGTCGCAGTTCGAGGGCACTCCCGGCGTGGACGCCGTCGTGATCAGCACCCTCGGCAAGGCGTGACGGCGCCGTCTTCGTTGAAGGACGCCGTCCTCGGGCATGATGGGGCCATGCCGTACCGCGTCACGTTCGTCTGCACGGGCAACATCTGCCGCTCCCCGATGGCCGAGGCGGTCCTGCGCCACCACGTCGAGGAGGAGGGCCTGGACGTCGAGGTCGACAGCTCCGGTACCGGCGGCTGGCATGTGGGCGACGGCGCCGACGAGCGGACGGTCGCGGCGCTGGAGCGGGCCGGCTACCGGTCGGCGCACATCGCGCGGCAGTTCGAGCCGTCCTGGTTCGGCCGGTACGACCTGATCCTGGCGCTGGACGGCGGGCACCTGGCGGCGCTGCGCTCGATGGCGCCGGACGAGGAGGCGCGCGGCAAGATCCGCCTGCTGCGCGAGTTCGACCCGGACGCGGCCGGCGACCTGGACGTCCCCGACCCGTACTACAGCGGGCGCGAGGAGTTCGACCTGGTCCTGGGGCAGGTCGAGGCGGCGATGCCGGGCCTCCTGGAGGAGATCCGCGCCGCGCTCAAGGAGGGCTGAGTGCGCGACCGGCTGGAGCGCCTCCTCGGCACCGGGGTCTCGGACGTGCGCGACCTCGGCTCCAGCCATTCCTGGACGCTGCACCGGGCGTCCCTCGCGGACGGCCGCGAGGTGTTCGTGAAGGCCGCCGACGACCAGCCGGGGGTGTTCGCGGCGGAGGCGGCGGGGCTCCGGTGGCTGGGCGAGGCGGGGCCCGGGACGCCCGTCCCGGAGGTGCTCGCCGCCGACGACCGGATGCTCGTCCTGCCGTGGCTGCCGTCGGCGGCGCCGTCCCGCGACGCCGCCGAGCGGTTCGGACGCGAGCTGGCCGCCCTGCACACCGGGAACCGCCCGGACGCCTACGGGGCGCCCTGGGACGGCTTCATCGCCGACCTCCCGCTCGACAACACCCCCGACGACGGCGGCTGGCCGCGCTGGTACGCCGAGCGCCGCCTCGAACCGTTCCTCCGCCTCGGGGCCCGGCACCTGTCGGAGGGCGACGTCCGCCTGGTCGAGCGGGTGATGGCGGAGATCGAGGAGCTGGCCGGGCCGCCGGAGCCGCCGTCCCGGATCCACGGCGACCTGTGGTCCGGGAACGTCCAGTGGACGGACGGCCGGGCGCTGCTCATCGACCCGGCCGCGCACGGCGGGCACCGGGAGACCGACCTCGCGATGATGGCGCTCTTCGGCACGCCGCACCTCGACACGGTCCTGGCCGCCTACGACGAGGCGGCGCCGCTCGCGGACGGCTGGCGCGCCCGCGTCCCGCTGCACCAGCTCCATCCGCTGCTGGTCCACGTGGCGCTGTTCGGCGCCTCGTACCGGTCGTCGCTGGTGGACGCCGCGCGCGCGTCCCTCGGCTGAGCGACGGCAAGCTCTCTGTAGCCAGATACCGCTCGTTGGTTACGCTTCGTGATGACGCTGTGGTGCTCGCCGGGCGGCTGCCGTTCGGCGTCGATGTGGTAACTCCCGCTTCATGGGTTTTTGTGCGCCTGTAGATGAGATAGAAACGACGCGGTGACCCACGCGTGGAGAGGCAGGTGCACGGCGTACCCATGGACGACGGCAGGCGCGACGACTCGGGGATGAGGCTCGGCTCATGGAAGAGCCTGGCTCCGCTCGCCGCGGCCGCGGCCGCGGCGCTGTTCATCGGCGGCGGTGTCGACCTGGCGCACAACCGCCAGGAGGCCGCGGACGAGGAGCGCGAGGCCAAGCCGGCCGCCGCCGCCAAGGCCGACCCGACCGAACCCCGCTTCGTCGTCGGCGTCACCGCGCGCGGGACGGCGCTGCTCGTCCGCGACGTGCGCACCGGCGCCAACGTGGGCCTGCCGGTGGCTCCGCCGCGGGGCCGGGTCTTCCACCGCGTCGCCGCCGCGAAGGACGGCTCGTACATCGTCGCGTCCTACGGCGACCGCACCGTCACCTTCCAGCGCCTCCACCTGAACGACGACGGGCACCCGCACGACCTGAAGGACATCCCGAAGGCGACCGTCCCCGGCACCTCCACCGCCTGGTCGGACATCGCCGTCTCCGGCGACCAGGTCGCCTACGTGACGTACTCGGGCAAGCGGGGCCGCGTGACGGTGCTGTCCCTGCGCAGCGGCACCAGCAAGACCTGGACGACGAAGTCCCCGGGCCGGGTCGACAGCCTCTCCTGGTCCGGTGCCTCACTGTCGTTCGTCTGGACGCCCGTCGGCTCGGCCAAGAGCCAGCTCCGCACGCTCGACACCAGCGGCGCCGAAGGCAACCTGAAGGCCAGCAAGGCCGTCATGACGCTGCCCAAGGGCAGTTCCAACGCGGTCGTCCACGGCAAGACCGTCATCACCGGGGCGGTCGCGAAGTCGCAGCTGACCGTCCAGACGTTCACCCTCGCGGGCAAGCCGGTGAAGGTGCTGTGGAAGCAGCAGGCGGCGGGCCCGGTGACCGACATCGACACGGCCGTCACCGGCGAGACGGTCATGGTCACCGCCGGAGACCTGTACGCGCAGGGCCTCCCGGCCGTCCCCGCGGAGGACCTCGCCGACGCCACCTGGTGACGCACGCGCCCGGACGGCTAACGTGGAGCAACGGAACCGGGCGAACGGAGCGAAACCGTGGGCATGGTGATGGCCGTCAGCTTCACCCGTTACGGCCGCCTGTACTACCTCGACCCGGGCCCGCACACCCCGAAGGTCGGCGACAAGGTCCTCGTCCCGACCGAGTCGGGCCCGGAGGTCGCCGAGTGCGTGTGGGCGCCCCAGTGGGTGTCCGACGACATCGAGGGGCTGCCCGAGTGCGCGGGCCCCGCCACCGAGGAGCACCTCGCCCGCGACGAGACCAACCGCCGCCGCCGCGCCGAGGGCCGCTCGATCGCCAAGCGCCTCATCCGCAAGCACGAGCTGCCGATGAAGGTCATCGGCGTCGACTACCTCGACCACGACAACGTCTTCAAGATCTACTTCACCGCACCGCACCGGGTCGACTTCCGCGCCCTCGTCCGCGACCTGGCCCGCGGCATCAAGGCCCGCGTCGAGCTCCGCCAGGTCGGCCCCCGCGACGAGGCGCGCCTCCAGGGCGGCATCGGCCCCTGCGGCCGCGACCTGTGCTGCGCCACCTTCCTCAAGGACTTCGAGCCCGTCTCCGTCCGCATGGCGAAGGAGCAGGACCTCCCCGTCAACCCGCTCCGCATCGCCGGAGCCTGCGGCCGCCTCATGTGCTGCCTGAAGTACGAGCACCCGCTCTACATGGAGTTCAAGGAGAAGGCCCCGCGGCTGGGGTCGCGCGTCAGCACGCCCGAGGGCGAGGGCCAGGTCATCGGCTACAACGTCCCCGGCGACCGGGTGACGGTGAAGGTGGGATCGCGCCGCTGCTCCTGCCCGTCCGCCTCGGTGTGCTCGCCCCGTCAGCAGCACGACGCCATGTACAACGGGGACGTCCCGGACGCCCCCGAAACGGGGTCAGGAGCGTAGCCCCGGAGCGTAGGCCCGAGGCGAGGTCAGGAGCGCAGGGCGATCGTCTTGCGGGCGGTCTTGACGGCCGCGGAGAGGGCCGTGATGTCGTAGGCGCCGATGTGGCGGCGGCCGTTGACGAAGAAGGTCGGGGTACCGGAGACGCCGCTCAGGTCGGCGGACTCGATGTCCTCGGCGATGTGGTCGATGCTCCGGTTCCCGCGCACGTCGGCGCGGAACCGGTCGAGGTCGAGGCCGAGCTCGCTCGCGTAGCGGATGAGGTCCTTCGGCTGCAGCTCGTCCTGGTGCATCAGGAGCAGGTCGTGCATCTCCCAGAACGCGCCCTGCGCGGCCGCGGCCTCCGCCACCTGCGCCGCGAGCTGCGCCTGCGGGTGGACGTCGGTGAGCGGCAGGTGCCGCCACACGTACCGGACGTCCCCGTAGTCGGCGAGCAGCTCCCGGATGACGTCCTCCGCCTGACCGCAGTAGGGGCATTCGAAGTCGCCGTACTCGACGACGGTGACCGGGGCGCGGGCGGGGCCGCGGATGTGGTCGCGCGTCTCGTCGACCGGCGCGGCCAGGTCGATGATCGTCTCCGCCGTCCCGAGGAGGGCGCGCAACCGCCAGGTCGCGGGCAGCAGCCTGGTCGCGCGGACGACGAGCCAGGTGAGGACCGTGGCGCCCAGCGCGGCCATCAGGATGCCGATCTTCGCCTCCTCCAGCCGCGTCCCGGTGAAGGTGATCGTCGCGATCAGCAGCGCCACGGTGAACCCGACGCCGGCGACGGCGCCGCCGCCGCCGACCGCCGCCCAGCCGACCGGCGGCCGCAGCCGGCCCCGGCTCAGCCAGGTGACCAGCCAGGACAGGCCGACGAGGCCGATCGGCTTCCCGGCGACGTAGCCGACCAGGATGCCGAGAGTGACCGGGGAGGTGAACGCGCGGCCGAGGAAGTCGCCGCTGATGGCGATCCCGGCGTTGGCGAGCGCGAACAGCGGGACGATGACGTAGCTCGTCCACGGGTGGATCAGCAGTTGCAGCCGGTCGTTCGGCGAGATCGCCGCCGCCACGAGCGTCTGCGCCGACCGCGCGTACTCCGGCGTCGGCTGCTCCCGGAACAGCCGGAAGACCTCGGACGCGCGCTCCAGGTCGCTGCGCGCCGCCGGATGCGCGTACGTCAGCAGGCCCATCGCCAGCCCGATGACCACCGGCTCCACCCCGGACGACTCCAGCGCCAGCCACGCGCCCACGCCCAGCAGCACGTAGAGGCCGGTCTGTCGGCTGCCGGTGGCGCGGAGCGCGACGACGGCGGCGAACACGCCGAGCGCCGCCAGCAGCGACGCGACGTGCACCTCCTCGCTGTAGAAGATCGCGATGACCGCGAGCGCGACGACGTCGTCCACCACGGTCGCGGTGAGCAGGAACGCGCGCAGCCGGGCCGGGAAGCGCCGCCCGACCAGCGCCAGCACCCCGAGCGCGAACGCGGTGTCGGTCGACATCGCGATGCCCCAGCCGTGCGCGGTGTCCTGCCCGGCGTTGAAGACCAGGTAGATCGCGACCGGCACCGCCAGGCCGCCGAGCCCGGCGGCGAGCGGCAGCGCGAGCCGCCGCCGGTCGCGCAGCTCGCCCACGTCGAACTCGCGCCGCGCCTCCAGCCCGACGACGAAGAAGAACACCGTCATCAGGCCGCCGTTGATCCAGTCGCGCAGGTCCCGCGTGATGCCGTTGCCGCCGACGGTGACGGACGCGTCCATCGTCCACAGCCGCTCGTAGGAGCCCGCGTCCACGTTCGCCCAGAGGAGCGCTCCGAGCGTCGCGGTCAGCAGCACCACGGCGCCGCCGGTCTCGGTGCGCAGGAACTCCCGCAGCGGGGTCCGCAGGCTCCGTGCCCAGGCGGTCCGCCCGGCGTACGACCCGGACTCGTCCCTACTTTCGGTCATCCTGGAATCCTCACCCGCGCCGGTTCCCGTCCGTCCCATGGAATGGTCTGGAGAACCCACACGAGGTCATGGTGACTCCACGACCACCCTCCCACCTGGGGTGATCGAGATTCTGATGGACGGCCCCCGTGAACCTTGGCACCTTCGTCCCCTTGCCGCGCAGGCCGGTCCTACGCACTATTCCGGGGAGCCACCGACCTGGGCTCCCACAGGAGGTTCGTGATGCGCCGCTTGTTCACCATGGCCGTGATATCGGCCGTTCTGACCGTCTTCGCCCCCGCCGCCCATGCCACCACCACTGCGCCCGCCGCCGCGCCGAGTGCCGAAGGCGGGCAGGCGGTCTACGGGGGCAACGGGGCCCGCTGCACGCTGGGCTTCAACGTCCGCCAGAACGGCACCTACTACTTCCTCACGGCGGGCGGCTGCGCGCAGGTCGGGCTGACCATCTACGCCGACGCGGGGCTGACCACGGAACTCGGCACCGTCGTCTCGGTCACCAATGTCGCCGTCGCGCTCGTCCGGTACGTCGAGCCGCAGGTGGAGCGGCCCGGCAGCGTCCTCCTCCACCCCGGCTCCCAGGACATCACGTCGGCGGGCAACCCGGTCATCGGCCAGCGCGTGTGCCGCAGCAGCCCCACCACCGGCGTCCGGTGCGGGACGGTGACGGCGCTCAACGTCACCATCCGCTTCCCCGAGGGGACGGTCACCGGCCTGGCTCAGACGACCGTCTGCACCGAACCCGGCGACACCGCGGGCGCCCCTTATTTCTCAGGCACCACCGCCCTCGGCCTGGGCATCGGCGGCATCGGCGACTGCGCCAGCGGAGGCTCGTCCTTCTTCCAGCCGATCAACCCGATCCTCTCCGCCTACGGAGTCTCCGTCTACTGAAGGCAGGGACGACCGTAATTCGGTTGTGGACGCCGCCGGTGCCGCCCTAGCGTCCGCTCATGGACGATGCTGTGCGGTTGCTGGGGATCGATGAACTCGGCGCCTGCCAGCGTCTCGCGGAGGACCGCGAGTGGGGGCCTGAGGAACGCAAGTGGCGGTTCCTGTTCTCGGTGGGCGACGTCTACGGCATCGACGACGGCGACGGAGGGCTCGCCGGGACGGTGGTGTCCACCCCCTACGGCAAGGACGTCGCGGCCATCAGCATGGTGCTGGTCGCCAAGCGCTTCGAGCGGCGCGGCCTAGGCGGACGGCTGATGCGCCATGCGATGGACAACGCGGGCACGGCCAGCCTGTGCCTGACGGCCACGGAGTACGGGCGTCCTCTATATGAGCGCCTTGGGTTCCGCGCCGTGGGCCTGTGCACGACGTACAAGGGCGAGTGGGACGGGCCGTCCAGCCAAGGTGTGTCCGCACCGGTGGAGGCAGGCGATCTGCCCGCTGTGCACAAGCTCGACACCGAGGTGTTCGGCGCCGACAGGTCGCAGGTGGTCCAGGGCCTGGCGGAGTTCTGCGAGACGCTGCGAGTCGTCCGGGACGAGAACGGCGTGGTGGGCTACGGCGGCGCGTGGTGGAACGACGGCCGGGCCGTCGTCGGCCCCGTCATCGCGCAGGACGCCGGCACCGCGCTCGCGCTGGTGGAGGAGGTCGCCCCCAGGGGCCCGATCCGTCTCGACATCGACCACCGGCACCCGGAGCTGATCGCGTGGGCGGAGGACCACGGCCTCCGCCTCGCCTTCACCACCACGGTCATGGAGTACGGCGCCCCGATCGCGAACGACCCGTCCCGCCTCTACCTGCCGGTCGCCCAGGCCCTCGGCTGACGCCGGCGCCGCTCCGCCGGCGGCAGCGCGTACTTGAAGATCTTCTTCCAGGTGCTCGTGACCTGCTTCGACAGGGAGCCCGTGTGGTACGGCAGGTCGTACTTCTCGCACAGCGCGCGGATGCGCGGGGCGATCTCGGCGTAGCGGTTGCTCGGCATGTCGGGGAACAGGTGGTGCTCGATCTGGTGGCTGAGGTTCCCCGTCATCAGGTGGAACAGGGGCCCGCCGGTGATGTTCGCCGAGCCGCACAGCTGCCGGACGTACCACTCGCCCTTCGTTTCGCCGTCCAGGCGGTCCTTGGCGAAGACGTCGACGTCGCCGGGGAAGTGGCCGCAGAAGATGATCATGTGGGCCCAGACGTTGCGGGCCACGTTGGCGGTGAAGTTCGCGGCCAGCGTGGACAGGAACTGCGGGCCGCTGAGCAGCGGGAAAGCCACGTAGTCCTTGCCCCACTGGCGGGCGATCTTGCGGCCGATCTGGCGCAGCTTCTCCTTGGTGACCTCCGGGTCGACCTTCCCCGCCAGGACCTTGCCCGTCTCCAGGTCGTGGACCGCCACCCCGTACTCGAAGAACATCGCGAGCAGCAGGTTGTAGAGGGGCTGCGGAAGGTGGGCGGGGCTCCACTTCTGCTCGGGCGCGACGCGCAGGATGCCGTAGCCGACGTCGTTGTCCTTGCCGATCACGTTCGTATAGGTGTGGTGGACGAAGTTGTGCGAGTGCTTCCACTGCTCGGCGGGCGAGACGTTGTCCCACTCCCAGGTCGTCGAGTGGATCTTCGGGTCGCGCATCCAGTCCCACTGGCCGTGCATGACGTTGTGCCCGATCTCCATGTTCTCCAGGATCTTCGCGACGGTGAGCGTCGCGGTCCCGGCGACCCAGGCGGGCGGCACCGAGGAGGCCATCAGCAGCGCCCGGCCGGTGATCTCCAGGCCGCGCTGCCAGCGGATCACCCGGCGGATGTAGGACGCGTCGCGCTCGCCCAGCGCCGACATGATCTCCTCGCGGAGCGCGTCCAGCTCGGCGGCGATGGCGTCGTGGTCCGCGGCCGTCAGATGGTCGGTCATGAGTCCTCCAGAGCCTCAGAGGTCGATTTCCACGGGGCCGGCGGCCGCCGAGACGCAGGTCTGGACGATCTCGCCCTCCTCGCCGTGCACCCGGCCGGTGCGCAGGTCCCGCACCTGTCCGGAGCGCAGCGGGCCGACGCAGCTGTAGCAGATGCCCATCCGGCAGCCGCTCGGCAGCAGCGCGCCCGCGTTCTCGCCGGCGACCAGGAGCGGCGTGCTCCCGTCGGCGTCCGCTTCTACGCCGCTCCTGGTGAACGTGATGCGCCCGCCCTCGCCGCCGCCCTGCAGGACGGTCCGGAACCGCTCGACGCGCAGGCGGCTGGGGATCCCTGCGGCGTCCCAGTGCGCCGCGAGGTCGTCGAGCATCGCGCCGGGGCCGCAGGCCCAGGTCTCGCGCTCCGCCCAGTCGGGGCAGACGTCCGCCAGTTCGGACGGCTTGAGCCTGCCCTCGCTGGACGTGTGCCGCTCGTGCAGGTCGATACCGGCCATCGCGCGGAGTTCGGCGCCGAAGATGACGTCGCCGGCCGTCCGGTCGGAGTGCAGGACGACGATGTCGGCGCCGCCGCGCTCGCGCTCGCCGGTGAGGGCGCGGAGCATGGCCATGACCGGGGTGATCCCGCTTCCGGCCGTGATGAAGAGCAGCTTGCGGGGGAGCGGCGACGGGAGCACGAACTCGCCGTCCGCCGGGGCCAGGTGGACGAGCGCGCCGGGACGGATCTCGTGCACGAGGTGCGCGGACACGAACCCGTCGCGCGCGGCCTTGACGGTGACGGTGATCCGCCCGTCCGGCCGGGGCGGGGACGACAGCGAGAACGTCCGCCAGTGCCGGACGCCGCCGATGTCCGCGCCGATCCTGACCCACTGGCCCGGCCGGTGCCCCCGCCAGGCCCGGCCGGGCCTGATCACGAGCGTCGCCGCGCCGGGCGCCTCGTGCCGCACGGCCTCGACGCGTCCGCGCGGGTCGGTCGCGGACCACAGCGGGTTGACCAGGCCGAGGTAGTCCTCGGGCAGCAGCGGGGTGGTGAGGAGCCGGGCGGCCTCCGCGAGCCGGAGCCGCCGCCGGTTCGCGCCCGCGCCCGGGCGTGATCGGGCAGCACTGATCACATTGCCTCCTGCCGGCCGGTAACTTACGTTCGCGTAACCTACGGTCGCGTAGGCAGGCGGCGGCTTTCAAGGCGTTCGGCGGCAAAGCGATAGGAATCACACCATCGCGGGATGTTTCATTAGTTGATGTAACGAAGCATCTCTCTCATCCGTTTCTCACTCACGGCTCACGAGAGCCACATGCGTGCGCACGAGCATCACCTCCATGAATCGGCCGTTTCAGCGCCGGACGCTGCTCGTCAACGGCGCGCTCGGCGTGCTGCTCGTCGCGGGCGCCGGCACCGCGTACCTCACGCTCGGCGACGGAGGCGACGGCGCCGCCGCGTCCACCCGGGTCTCGCGCGTCGCGCGGGGCACCGTGGAATCGTCGGTTTCGGCGTCCGGCTCCGTGGAGAGCGCCCGGAGCCGCTCCCTGTCGTTCGGCGCGTCCGGCACGGTCGCCAAGATCTACGTCAAGGCGGGGGAGAAGGTCTCGGGAGGCGAGGTCCTCGCGCGCCTCGACCAGACCGAGGCGCTGGAGAACGTCAACGCCGCCAAGGCGAACCTGGCGGTCGCCGCCGCGGGCGACACCTCCTCGGAGAAGGGCTACGCAAGCTACGTCCAGGCGAAGAACGCCTACAACTCCGCATTGCGGGCTTACCAGGGGACCGTGCTGAAGGCTCCGTTCGCGGGGACGGTCACCGCCGTCAACGGGACGGTCGGCGGAAGCTCCAGCGGCTCCGGCTCCGGCTCCTCGGGGACCGGGTCCAGTTCGGGCGGTTCCTCACCGGGTGGTTCGTCGGCCTCCTCGTCATCGGCGTCCTCGTCCGGGTCCGGCTTCATCGAGATCGCCGACACCAAGCACCTGCAGGTCAAGGGGAACTTCACCGAGGCGGACACCACCAAGCTCAAAGTGGGCCAGTCCGCGACCGTCTCGTTCGACGCGCTGACCGGCACGACCGCCACCGGTAAGGTCACCGCGATCGGGGCGTCGCCGACGACCACCGACAACGTGGTGAAGTTCCCCGCCACGATCTCGCTCGAGGACGTCCCGTCCGCGGTCCGGCTCGGCCAGACCGCGACCGTCGAGATCACCGTCGCCAGGGCGGAGGACGTCCTCTACGTCCCGAGCGCGGCGGTCCGGACGGCCGGCGGGCAGAGCACGGTGACCGCCGTCCGGGACGGCCGGCAGAGCACGGTCACGGTCGAGACCGGCGTCAAGGGCGACCAGGGCACCGAGATCAAGTCCGGGCTGGAAGAGGGCGACCAGGTCGTCGTCACGTCCACGACCGGTTCCGGGACGTCCGGCACCACCCAGCGCCAGGGGTTCCCGGGCGGCGGCGGCCCCGGGATGGGCGGCGGGCCGGGAATGGGCGGCGGGGGAGGCCGCCGATGACGCCCGCAGCCCCCGTGCTCGACCTCCGCGACGTGACGAAGGTGTACGGGACGGGCGAAACGGCCGTCCACGCCCTGCGCGGCGTCTCGCTGACCGTGGAGCGCGGCGACTACGTGGCGGTCATGGGCGCGTCCGGCTCCGGCAAGTCCACGCTGATGAACATCATCGGCTGCCTCGACGCGCCGAGCGGCGGCCGCTACCTCCTCGACGGCCGGGACGTCGCCGGGCTGGACGAGCGGAGCCTCGCGATCCTGCGCAACCGCCGCATCGGGTTCGTGTTCCAGTCCTTCAACCTCATCCCGCGGATGACCGCGCAGGCCAACGTCGAGCTCCCGCTCGCCTACGGCGGCGTCAAAGGCGCCGACCGCCGCCGCCGGGCCCTCGCCGCGCTCCGCGAGGTCGGGCTCGCCGACCGGACCCGGCACGAGCCGAACGAGCTGTCCGGCGGCCAGCAGCAGCGCGTCGCCGTCGCCCGCGCCCTCGTCACCGCGCCCGCGCTGCTGCTCGCCGACGAGCCGACCGGCGCGCTCGACAGCGGCTCCACCGCCGACGTCCTCGGCCTCTTCGACCGGCTCGCGCTCGCCGGCCGCACCATCATCGTGATCACCCACGAGGACGACGTCGCCGCGCACGCCAAACGCGTCGTCCGCCTCGTGGACGGCCGGATCGTCGAGGACGCGCGCCGCGCCCCCGTCACCGGCCCGCCGCCCGGCGCCGCCTGGACGACGGCCGCGGGAGGCGCGCGTTGAGCGTCCTCGACGTCCTGCGGTTCGCGCTGCGCGGACTGTCGGCCAACAAGCTGCGCAGCTCGCTCACCACGCTGGGCATCCTGATCGGCGTCGCCGCGGTGATCCTGCTCGTCGCGGTCGGGAACGGCTCGTCCGAGCAGATCAAGCAGAGCATCCAGCGGCTCGGCGCCGACTCGCTGACCGTCAGCCCGTCCACGACGGGCCGCGGCGGCTTCGGCGGCCCCGGGGGCTTCGGCGGCGGTCGCGGCGGTCCCGGCGGCGGCTTCGGCGGCGGTTCCGGCCAGGCCGCGGACACCGGCCCCCGCACCCAGGCCCGCGACCTCACCACGGCCGACGCCAAGGCCCTCGCCTCGGCGCGGTCGGTGAAGAGCGCGTCCCCCGTCGTGACCAGCCAGTCGGTCACCGCCGGGTACGAGGGGACGAGCGTGACGATCGGCCAGTTCGTCGGTACCACCCCGTCCTACTTCGCCGCCGCGAACAAGACCGCGGCGTCCGGCGCTCTGTTCACCGACGGGGACGTGACCGCCGCACGCAAGACCGTCGTGATCGGCAGCACGGTCGCCGCGGACCTGTTCGGACGGGTGGACCCGCTCGGCAAGAAGATCGACGTCGGCGGGATCCGGTTCACGGTCGCCGGCGTCCTCAAGGCGACGGGGTCGTCCTCGTCCTCGTTCTCCGACCCCGACAGCATCGCCGTCGCGCCGCTGCCCGCCGTCCAGGAGACCCTCACCGGCTACGGCGGCCTCGACCAGATCATCGTGCAGGCGACGGGCACCGGCGCCGTCGACACCGCCCAGGCCGAGGTCGCGGCGCTGCTCGTCCAGCGGCACGGGACCACGGACTTCAGCGTGTCGAGCCAGGCCGGCGTCCAGTCGGCGGTGAGCGAGTCGAGCCGCACGTTCACCGTCCTGCTCGGCGCCGTCGCCGCGATCAGCCTGCTCGTCGGCGGCATCGGCATCACCAACATCATGCTGGTCACCGTCACCGAGCGGACCCGCGAGATCGGCATCCGCAAGGCCATCGGCGCACCGCGCGGCGCGATCCTCGGCCAGTTCGTCGCGGAGGCCACCGTCCTCAGCCTCCTCGGCGGCCTGCTCGGCGTGCTCGCCGGGGTCGCCGGAAGCCGCTTCACGATCGCCGGCGTCGAACCCGTCCTGGTGCCGTCGTCGATCGTCCTCGCCTTGGGCGTCTCCGTCGCGATCGGCCTGTTCTTCGGCGGCTACCCCGCGTCCCGCGCCGCCCGGCTCCGCCCCATCGAGGCGCTCCGCCATGACTGACGACCGAAGGAGACCCGTGAGCCCCGAATCGTCCGGCACACCCGCCGCCAGCGGGCAAGCGCCCTCGGACGACGCCGAGCTGCTGTCCAGCTCCCCGTTCGGCGACGACCTCGACGCCACGCTGGCGGCCCGCCCGCAGCGCCGCGCCCTGCCGGGGCCGACGCTGTACCTCGCCGCCGGGATCATCCTGGTGGCGGGCTTCCTGGGCGGCGTCCAGGCGCAGAAGTGGGCCTCGGACGGCGACGGCCCGTCCGGCACCGGCCCGGCCGGAGGCTTCGCCGGCGGACGCCCCCCGGGAGGCTACGGCGGCATGCCGGGCGCCGCGGGACCCGGCGGCGCGGGACCCGGCGGGCAGGGGCCCGGCGGGCAGGGGCCCGGCGGCCTGAGCCCCGGCGGACCCGGTGGCTTCGCGGGCGGCGGTGCCGACGCCACCACCGGCACCGTCGTGAAGGTCACCGGCAGAACGCTCTACCTGCGCACGGCGTCCGGCCAGACCGTGAAGGTCGCGACCAGCGCGAAGACCAGGATCCGCATCACCGAGGACGGCGAGCTGAAGGACATCGCCTCGGGCGCCAGCGTCACCGTCCGGGGGACGAAGGCCGCGGACGGCACGGTCACCGCGACCACCGTGAACCAGGGCACGGGCCGCTGACCGGCGAAGACTGAGGAGACCTGCAATGAGACCGCACACCGCCGCGCGCTGCGCCTTGGGCGCGCTGAGCGCCGCCCTGCTGCTGTCCACCGCCGCCTGCGGAGGCGGCGACCAGGACAAGCCCGGGACCGCCGACCCGATGGCCTCGTTCCGCGCCTGCCTGGAGAAACAGGGCGTCGAACTCCCCAAGGGCGGCCCAGGCGGCCGCCCAGGTGGCCCAGGTGGCCCGGGCGGCCGCCCGTCCGGCCGCCCGTCCGACATGCCCTCGGGCCGCCCGACGGGGACGCCTCCCACTCGTCCTTCCGGGGCGCCACCCAGCGGTCGTCCGAACAGTTCGGCCAAGGACCAGAAGGCCATGCAGGCATGCGCCTCCCTGGCCCCGCAACGCGGCGGCGGCCCGGAACGACCGTAGGGACGTCCGGGCGGCCGTTCGGCCCAACGACCGCTTGGGCGCGCCATGTCCCCGCATGGCGCACGGACGGGGCCCGCGCCGCGCCACGCGGGCCCCGTCCCGGCTCAATGGTGGCCTTGCGCCGCCGCGCCGACGTAGCGTAGGCGGCGGCGTACGAGCCGCTATGACGAGACGGGGACCAGGGTGAAGGCAGCGAGGCTCATCAGCGCGGTCGCCGTGCTGGCACTGGCGGCGGCCGGATGCAGCGGCGGCGGCAGCGACGCCGACGGCGACAAGAAGGACACGCCGCCGGCGGGCGTCCCCGTGGAACTCCGCGCCTTCTACGACCAGGAACCGTCCTGGAAGTCCTGCGACAACGGCTTCGAGTGCGCGACCGTCCAGGTGCCGCTGAACTACGCCGAACCCAACGGCGCGAAGGTCGGCATCTCCGTGATCCGGCTCCCCGCCGAGGACAGGTCCGACCGGATCGGCTCCCTCCTCACCAACCCGGGCGGTCCGGGCGGCTCCGGAGTCGACTTCGTCCGCCAGGCCGCCCGCACCTTCGGGAGCGACCTGCGCCGCCGCTTCGACATCGTCGGCTTCGACCCCCGCGGCGTCGCCGCCAGCGACCCCGTCATCTGCAACACGGGCCCCGAACTCGACGAGTTCTTCGCCACCGACGCGTCCCCGGACGACCAGCAGGAGACGAAGGCCCTCGGCGCCCAGAGCGAGAAGTTCGCCCAGCGCTGCAAGACCAAGGACGCGTCCAAACTGCCCTACGTCGGCACCCTCAACGCCGCCCGCGACATGGACGTCCTCCGCGCCGCCCTGGGCGACGAGAAGCTCACCTACTACGGCGCCTCGTACGGCACCTACCTGGGAGCCTTCTACGCCGAGCAGTTCCCGAAGAACGTGCGCGCCCTCGTCCTGGACGGCGCCGTCGACCCGCAGCTCTCCTCGACCGACCTGCTGATCGAGCAGGCCAAGGGCTTCGAGACGGCCCTGCGCGCCTTCGCCGACGACTGCGTCAAGTCGGGCAACTGCCCGCTCGGCGCCACCCCCGACGCCGTCATCGCCAGGATCGAGTCCTTCCTCTCCGCCACCGACAAGAAGCCGCTCCCGAACACCCGCGACTCCCGCCAGGTCACCGAGTCCCTGGCCGTGATGGGCATCGCCAGGGCGCTCTACGTCAAGGAGTACTGGCCCGTCCTGCGCCAGGCGCTGACCCAGGCGCTGGGCGGCGACGGCACCGTCCTCCTGGCCCTTGCGGACGAGATGGTCGAACGCAAGCCCAACGGCACCTACAGCAACCAGACCGACGCCAACATGGCCGTCAACTGCGTGGACAAGCCCAACCCGTCCAACCTCGCCGAGTACAAGAAGTCCGCCGACGAGGCCAAGAAGGTCGCCCCCCGCTTCGGTCCCTTCGTCGTCTGGGGCGGCCTCCCCTGCGTCTACTGGCCCTCCCAGACCCGCCAGCAGCCGAAGCCCATCACCGCCAAGGGCGCGGCCCCCATCGTCGTCATCGGCACCGTCCGCGACCCCGCCACGCCCTACAAGTGGGCCCAGAACCTCTCAAGCCAGCTCTCCAGCGGCGTCCTCCTCACCTTCAACGGCGACGGCCACACCGCCTACCTGCAGGGCAACTCCTGCATCACCAAGGCCACCGACAACTACCTGATCACGACCGACCCGCCCAAGTCCGGAACCACATGCGGCTGAAAACCCGTGCACACCCACCCCCCGACACCCGGTAGACTTCATCCCGCCGTGCCCCGCACGGCAGGCCGCCTTAGCTCAGTCGGCAGAGCGATTCACTCGTAATGAATAGGTCGTCGGTTCGATTCCGACAGGCGGCTCCCAAGTCAAAGCCCTCTTGCGATCACCGCAAGAGGGCTTTTGCTAACGGGCCTGCTAACAGCAGCGCCTACGCCGCTCCGCTCATGACCCGAGCGAACACGTCCGCCGCAGCGACCTCGGCCAACCGGATGACGTGCGCGTAGACCCGCAGCGTCTCGACCGCCACGGCGACCTCATGCAGGACGACGTTCGCCGGTCCGAACTCGGTGTTGTAGTCGTTGCGGCCGTCCCCGAGCCGCTCGGCGACCTCACGCGCCTGCGCGAGATGCTGGTAGGCCAGGTCCGCCTGATTGAGCCGGGACGCGGCCACAGTCCGTTGCAGCGTCAGCCCGCCCCACAGCGACATCGCGTCAGGCTTGCCCTGATCGACCAGGAACCACAGTGCCTCGGCCGCCGTCCGGGCGTTCTCCTCAGCCTGGTCGAAGTGGCGCGCCCTCAGGAAGACGAACCCGAGCCGGAAGGCGCCGGCGGCCATCATCAACGCATCGCCCGCACGCTCGGCGGCCACGATGGCGCGTCCGGCGGAGATCCAGGCCGCTTCAGGCTCGCCGAGCTTGGACAGCGCTGCCGTATAAAAAGGTGCCTGCACGGGGCTTGAACAGCCGGTTGCGCATGCGTGAAGCGGGGGCCTCGCGGGCCCCCAGCCGCCCGCGGGCCGGAGGGCACGCCCGCGCGAATCCGTCTGTCACACCGGCTCGCCGTTCGCGCGGGCGCACCCTCGGGGACGGGTGCGGATGCTAACGGCAGTGCTGACAACGAGGTCGGATGACCTTGGGTGAGTCTGGACGCTCGGGAGGTTGCTGCGCTGGTCAGAGGACATGCGGGGATGAGCCTGGACAATGCTGATCTTGCCGTGGATTAGAAGACTGGTGCGCGGTGCTGGGCCTCACCGCCCTCCGACCGATCCAGGCGCAGGACGGGCCCAGGTCTGTAGGCTCTAGGTATGGGGGAGGAGGGCTTGTGATGACCGCGCAACCGCAGGACTACCCGGCAGGCGGTACGCCTGTCCCAGAGAAGAGTCTTCGTGCCATCCGGGCTGCTCTGGTGGTGCCGCAGGACCGCGACGCGTTCGACGCCGGGCTCAAGGCTGTGCTCGACGAGGTGCGCGTCAGTCTGGACTTGGGTGCCCTGAACGACTTTGTACACCTGTGGTGGCTTGCGGCCTGTGACTCGGCCAAAGACCCCGAAGGCCGGCGGCGCATGCATGCGGTGGCCGAGCGCATCCAAGCCGGAGAGACGGTTCCCAAGGGACGACCGGTGCGCGAGGTTCTCGCCGAGCGTGAGGCCCGAGGCTAGCTGTATCGGCTCATCATGACGCCGGAGGTCGAGGAGCAGGTTTCCGCCCTTCCGGACGAGGCTCTCAGCCTTTTCCGCGGGACTTCCGGTGCTCGGGCCGGCTGGTGGCATGTCCCACACGCTTGGGCATCATGCCGGGGCTGAACCTGGGACGCTTGGGGCCATCGCCGTCACCGCCGTGCGGTGGGGTGGAGCCTGATCTACGCTCCTCCCGTCAGTCCGAGGTCCGGATCTGCTCCAGGTACGTCAGAGGCTCCCGGCGGAACTCCATCAATTCCCGCAGCGCGTCCTTCTCAGCCGTGGTGATCACGACGTCCTCTTCCGACAGGGCGCCGACGAGCGTCGGGATCGCGAGGTCCCAGGCCCCGGCGCCTCCGGCGGTCAGAACGATCGGCCGGTACTTAGGGCTGATCCTGGGTGCGAGCTGGTCGGTGATCCGGCGGCTGAGCCGGTAGAAATCGATGACTTCCATGGGTCTCCCCCAGCCGTTGCGGTATGGCACGTGCCTGAGGACGGCTGTCGGGGTTGGCGGCGATGCTCTTGAACCATCCCTCGGCGGCCAGGACATCTAAGCCGCGGGTCAGCGAGGCCCCAGGACGAGAACTGCCTCCACCTCATCAGAGCGCAGCCGTCTCACCAAGGCGTGCGGGGCATGCGGCCTGTTCCGTCCGGTCCAGCCCCGCCGCGTCACCCGTCCGGAATGGATGGAAGCCGCGGCCGTGATCGACACCGTGGCGCGGGAGCGCTTACGGCTTGTGCGTTATCCAGAGCATTTCCGCTGGCCAGCGGTGGGCCCAGTCGGGCGGGTCGGTTTTGTTGTAGCCGTTGGGTGTTCCGGGCTCGGGACGCGGCTCGATGAGGTCGTCGATGATGAGGCCTGCGCCGCGTAGGGTCTTGATCCAGTCGCCGTACGTGAGCTGGTAGCTGGCCGCGCCCTGGTCTTCGGCGATGGTGTTCAGCCCGAAGTAGTCGTGGTGCAGCGTGGTGGTCACGCGGCGGGCTTCGTCGTCGTAGCAGGCTTCGAACCATGGGCTGGCGGTGTTGAACACCAGGCGCCCGCCGCGCCGCAGGACGCGTGCGGCCTGCGGGATGGCCAAGCGCGGGGGTGCCCAGCTGAGCCCGCCATGGTCGCAGAACACCAAGTCGAAGCTCTCGGCGGCGAACGGGAGCAGTTCGGCGGCGCCTTGCACCAGCGGATAGCGGGCCGCTCCCATCCCGCGGGCTGCCGCCGCGAGTTGGGCTTCGGAAAGATCCAGCCCGACCACGATGGCGCCCTCCGCGGCGAGCGACCTGGACCACTGGCCGGCTCCGCAGCCGAGTTCAAGGACGCGCTTGCCCGTAACGTCGCCCAGGGCGTTCAGGTGCGCGTCAGGGATGGCGTACATGCCCCAAAGCCGGGGCGCGGCGCCGATCTGCGGGTTGTGCTCGTGCTGGTAGGCGCGGCTGATCTGATTCCAGAACCTCCGGTTGGCAGGGATGCTGTCCACATGCCGACTCCAGCACTGCGTGCCTGCGGCGGTCAACAGGATTAGGGCACGTCCGCCTGAGAGGTGGATACGCAGGGTGATCGAGGTGCGGACGGACGCGGCCATCGCCAACCTCTCACCGGCATAGGGGGGCGAGGCCGGGGCCGGTGAGCGCTTCGGGGGGGCAGGTGTGGGGACGCTGCTGAAGCGAGCGAAGTAGGTCGCCTGGGGCGAGCTTGGGGAATCCTCGCGGTCGGCAGACGGCGTTCCGTCGCTGCTGGCGAAGGTCGCATGAAGTTGTTCGGCTGATTCGCCCGGCGTCCTGATAAATCAGACGCCATGCGAAAGCATCCAGTGTCACATCGTCTCTGGCGCCGAACTCTCGCAGTAACCTCGAGATCTCTCCGGCGGGTAGTCGGTCTGCGGTCTCCTGGAACAGGGCTCTAGGTTCGAGTCGCAGGTGCTCGGCGACGAAGAAGTGCAGTGCCCAGGCGACCATCAGCTCCCGCGGGTCATCCTCTCCGCGGCAGGCGTCTAACGCGGATGCCAGCAGCCCATCACGCAGACGCTCCTCTGATGCCCATCTCATCGCCAAAGTCGCCGCTCTGATTCCGAATCGGGCCAGAGCGAGTCCGTTGGATGCGTCCAAGCTTTCGATGAGGCGGCTGTCGATATGCTCGGGTAGTTGATTCAAAATGGCTTTGGCGGCAGCATCGCCATCATCGGGTATGCGTCTTAAGTTAGGTTGCATGCTCACATGGTGCCGCATCAGGGCGGTGTTGACGACTGGGCAGCGAAGTGGGGCTGGACGGCCCTTGCCGACGTGGGCGCTGAGAACTGGTCTGGACGGGCCTGCCTGGGCCGCTGATCGTCCCAGGAGTGCTTTGGATAATCCTTTGCACGCCGAACCGGTGGCTGCCTAGGCTCGCGCGGATGCGGCGCACCATTGTCATCGGCGACATTCATGGCTGCTTCGACGAGCTGGTCGAGTTGCTCGACGAAGTCGACCTCCACCCGGACGACCTGCTGGTCAGCGTTGGGGATCTGGTCGACCGGGGTCCGGCGCCCGGTGAGGTGGTCAGGCTCTTTCGTGAGCGCCCGAACTCGGTTGTGGTCATGGGGAACCATGAGCGCAAGCACGTGCGCGGGATCTTCTCGTACGCGCAGGAGATCACGCGCTTGCAACTGGGCGACCGCTACGCCGAGACGGTCGAGTGGATGCGGACGCTGCCGTACTACTTCGAGAACGAGCATGTCCGCGTCGTCCACGCCGCGATGCTGCCCGGGGTCCCGCTGGCGGAGCAGAAAGAAGAGATTCTCTGCGGCTCCACCAGCGGTGAGCGAGAGCTCGCCGGGATGTTCCCCGACAGTCACTGGCACGACCACTACACCGATGCCAAGCCGGTCGCGTTCGGCCATCATGTGACCGGTCGCGAGCCGATGATCCGCGACGGCAGGATCTTCGGCCTGGACACCGGTGCCTGCCATGGCTGGAACCTGACCGCGCTATGCCTGCCGGGTTTCACCGTGCACTCGGTGGAGGCGCACGCGGATCATTGGTCGATCGTCAAGCGCCAATGGCAGTTGCCCGTCCTGAAGACCAAGCCCTGGCGTGACTTCACCTGGTCGGAGCTGGCTGAAACGATCGCGAGGTTCTCCTCGTCGTCTGACGCCTCCACGCGCGGTTGGTTGGAGCAGGTCGAAGCTTGGGGAGTGGAGCTGCAGTCGGCCTTTCCCGTCCTGGTTGCCACGGCGCATCGCATTGCTGACGAGCGCACCACTGACGAATTGCGGCGGCATCCCGCCGCACGATTCCTGTTCCAAGCTCGTGACGGCCGGCTCGACCAAGCCGCTCTGGCCAGGCAGTGCTCGACACCCCGCAAGACGATCGACCTGGCTACCGCGCTTGGCTTGGATATGCGCGAACTGCCCGACTGACGCGGCTCTCGATGGGTGGTTGGTCAGGTGCAGGCGCATCCGGACGCGGCCTGCGAGGACGTGCCGCAGCAGGCGTCGCCGTCCGTTGTGGCGGTGGCGCTCTTGCCCAGGGTGTCTGCGTCGGCCTTGACCGTGTAGACCTCCCACGGCTCGCCACCAGGGCCCTGCACCCAGACCTTGTCCTGCAGCGCGTAGCAGCAGGAGGTGTCGTTCTCCTCCAGGGTCACGAGTCCGGCGTCCGAAAGGCGCTTGGTCGCGTCGGCGACGAGGCCGGAGTCCTCCACCTCGACGCCGAGGTGGTCCATGCGGGTCGGCTCGCCGTCCCCGCCCTCGATCAGGACGAGCTTGAGCGGCGGCTCGGTGATGGCGAAGTTGGCGTAGCCGGGCCGGAGCTTGGCCGGTTCGGTGCCGAACAGCTTGGAGTAGAAGGCGATCGATCCTTCGAGGTCGGACACGCGCAGAGCGAGCTGGACGCGGGACATGGTTCCTCCTCGTGTCGTGGGCGGTGACGGCCGGTCGCCGTCGGTCGGTGCCCTTGCGAAGGTTGCTTAGATGCTTGTCTAAGTAGCCCGTGGCTCGAGTTTGCATCTCTGCATAGATGGATGTCAAATTAGAGGTATGTCTAAGCAGTCGTTGCCGGTCTTGAACGTTGTCGACGCTGAGGGGGCATGCTGCGCGCCCCTGGTCTGCGAGCCGTTGAGCGAGGACGAGGCGGGCGAACTGGCGCCGCTGTTCAAGGCGCTCGCCGATCCCGTCCGGCTGCGGCTGCTGTCGTTGATCGCCTGCCATGAGGGCGGGGAGGCGTGCGTGTGCGACCTGACCGCCGCGTTCGACCTCACGGCGCCCACGATCAGTCATCACCTGAAGGTGCTCAGGCAGGCCGGATTGATCGGCTCGGAGCGACGCGGGACGTGGGTCTACTACTGGCTCAACCCCGGCGTCCTGGAGCGGCTGTCGGCGATCCTGGGGCCTCGCGTCGCTGCGACCGCCGGGCGCCCGTGATGACCTCTGGAGCGCCCGGGGTGCGGGTCGTGTGCTTCCGCCGCGCTGGACGTTCCTAGATGGCCGCCGCGCTCGCTGGTCTTCCGCATGGGTCATTCATCGTCTATCGTCGATGAACGATGAATGAAGCGAAAGGGCCGCTCGATCGGCGGACGGCCACGGAGTACGCGTCCTGGTTCAAGGCGCTCGCCGATCCGACGCGCGTCCAGATCGTGTCCCTGCTCGCCCGGCAGGGACGGCCGATGAACGTCGGTGAGATCGTCGACGCCGTCCATGTCGGGCAGTCGACGGTGTCCGCGCACCTCAAAGTGCTCGCCGAGGTCCGGTTCGTCCTGGTGGAGCAGCACGGCACCTCCCGCTTCTACCGGATCAACGGCGCGTGCGTGGAGTGCTTCCCGACCGCCGCCGATCTGGTCATGGGACGCCCCGCACCGGCCGCGCCGACCTGCCCGCCCGAAGGAGACGAGTGATGACCGACTCCGGCACCACCGACCAGATCGTCGCCCGCTATTCCGCCCTCGCTCGAGCCGCGCTTGCCGGCGACATCCCGCGCGACGGCGGTGATTCCTGCTTCGGTGCCGCCGCCTACCGGGCCGAGGGCCAGGTGCTCGAGGACGCTCTGCGCGCGAGCCTCGGCTGCGGCAACCCGCTCGCCGTCGCCGAGCTGCGCCCCGGCGAAACCGTGCTCGACCTCGGCTCCGGCGGCGGCCTGGACGTGCTGCTGTCGGCCCGTCGCGTCGGCCCGTCCGGTATCGCCTACGGGCTGGACGCCAGCGACGACATGCTCACCCTCGCCCGCGCCAACGCCGTACGGGCGGGGGCCGACAATGCCCGGTTCCTGCGCGGCCGCATCGACGACATCCCGCTCCCCGCCGCGAGCGTGGACGTGGTCATCTCCAACTGCGTCATCAACCTCGCCGCCGACAAGGCCCGCGTTCTTGCCGAAGCCTTCCGCGTCCTTCGCCCAGGCGGGCGCTTCGGTGTCAGCGACATCATCGCCGACCCCGGCGAACAGGGGGCCGCCACACAGCAGCACGTCGGTTGTGCAGCTTCTGCCCTCACCGTCGAGGAGTACCGCCGCGAGCTGCACGTTGCCGGGTTCACCGACATCACCATCACCCCTACCGGAGACTCCGGTGACGGGTTGCACGCCGCCATCGTCCAGGCTGCCAAGGCCACCAGTTAGCCGGGAACAACGTCATGTCGCGCCACCAGCATCACTCCGCAGGCATCGCCATCCGCTCGATGGAGGGCCAGGACGCCGACCAGGTGCTCACCATCTATCAGCAGGGCCTGGACACCGGTAACGCCAGCTTCGAGACCACCGCCCCGACCTGGGACGAGTTCGACGCAGCCAAGCTCGACGGCCACCGGTTCGTGGCGACGGATCCCACCGCAGAGCCGAGTGCCAACCTGCTCGGCTGGATCGCGGCCACCCGGGTTTCCGAGCGGTGCTGCTACGCCGGGGTAGTCGAGCACAGCATTTACATCAGCCCCCACGCGCGCGGCCTGGGCATCGGTGCTGCCCTGCTGACCGCCTTCATCGCCTCCACCGAGGCTGACGACATCTGGACCGTCCAGACAGGCATCTTCCCCGAGAACACGCCGAGTCTTCGCCTGCACGCCAAAGCAGGGTTCCGCACGGTGGGCATCCGCCAACGACTCGGCCGCCTCCACGGCCGGTGGCGGGACGTCGTCCTGCTGGAACGCCGCAGCCCCATCGTCCTGTAAGTCAACGCGCTCGCCCGACTCTGTCCATGGGACGGCCTCCCGGGCCCCTCTCCGTCTTGGAGGGGGCCCCGGGCGCCGCGGCCAGGCTCAGCTCTGGCCAGACTGCTTGCGGACGGTCTCCGCCTCTTCCCGTACCTTCGCCGCCTCCGCGTGGCGGTCCAGCCGTTCCAGGGTGTTGGCGAGGTTGCCCAGGGATTGGGCGAGGCCGCGCCCGTAGGTTTCCGGGTCGGCTGCGGCCAGTTCCCGGCGGATGGCGACGGCCTCCTCCTCCATGGACAGCTCTTCGGTGAAGCGGTTGAGCTTCCACAACGTGAGGCCGAGGTTGTGCAGGGATTGGGCGAGGTCGGGTCGGTAGCGTTTCGGGTCGGCTTCCGCCAGCCGCCGGCGGATCGCGAGCGCCTCCTGCTCCACGGCGAGCTCTTCGGTGAAGCGGTTGAGCTTCCACAGCGTGATGCCCAGCTCGTGCAGCGAGACGGCGAGGTCGGGTCGGTAGCGCTTCGGGTCGCCTTCGGCCAGTTGCCGGTAGATGGCGACCGCTTCCTGCTTCATGGGCGCCGCCTCGGCGTCGCGGTCCAGTTTCGACAGGCTGAAGCCGAGGTTGTGCAGTGCCAGGGCGAGGTTGCCGCGGTAGCGGTCGGGGTCGGCCTCGGCCAGCCGCCGGTAGATGGCGACCGCCTCCTGCCGCAAGGGCGCCGCCTCGTCATGGCGGTCCAGCCTTCTCAGGGTGGTGCCGAGTTCGTGCAGGGAGAGGGCGAGGTTGGCGCGGTAGCGGTCGGGGTCGGCCAGCACCAGCTCCCGGTACACGGCGACCGCTTCCCGCTTCATGGGTGCCGCTTCGGTGTGGCGGCCCAGTTCCGCCAGGGTGAAGCCGAGGTTGTGCAGTGCCAGGGCGAGGTTGGAACGGTAGCGGTCGGGGTTGGTTTCGGCCAGCTTCCGGTATGTGGCGACCCCCTCTTGTCTCGCCACCGCCGCCTCTGCGAAGCGCTCCAGCCGCTTGTAGGTGTTGCCGAGGTTGCTCAGGGAGCGGGCGAAAGTGGCGCGGTAGACGTCCGGGTCGGCTTCGGCCAGCTGCCGCCGGATGGCGACCGCCTCCTCTTCCACGGGGACCTCTTCGGCGAAGCGGTTGAGCTTCCACAGGGTGAGGCCGAGGTTGTGCAGGGATTGGGCGAGGTCGGGGCGGTAGCGTTCCGGGTTCGCCTCGGCCAGCAGCCGGCGCGTGGCGACCGCTTCCTGTTCGACGGGGAGCTCTTCGGCGAAGCGGTTGAGCTTCCACAGCGTCAGGCCCAGCTCGTGCAGGGAGATGGCGAAGTCGGGGCGGTAGCGTTCCGGGTCGGCCTCGGCGAGTTGCCGGTAGATGGCGACCGCTTCCTGCTTCAAGGGGGCCGCCTCGGCATCGCGGTCCAGTTCCGCCAGGGTGAAGCCGAGGTTGTGCAGTGCCAGGGCGAGGTTGCCGCGGTAGCGGCCGGGGTCGGCCTCGGCCAGCCACCGGTAGAGGACGACCGTCTCCTGCCTCACCGGTTCCGCATCGGCATGGCGGTCGAGCTTCTTCAGAGCCCTGCCGAGGTTGTGCAGTGCCTGGGCGAGGTCGGGGCGGTAGCGTTCCGGGTCGGTTCTGGCCAGTTCCCGGTACTTGACGACCGCCTCGTACTCGGGCAGACCCTTGCCGGGGTTGGCCGGCTGGGCCCGGCCCTTCTCTGGCGGGCTTGGAAGGGCGGTCAGGCTGTCGGTGTAGCGGAGGGTGCTGCCCTTGACCGCTATCGGCGGGTCGACGTGCGCTGCGGCCTGGTGGCCGGGAGAGGCCACGGAGCTGAGCAGTTCGCGGATCCGCGCGACGGACAGCCGGGATGCGGGGTCCTTGCGCAGCAGGCCGTCCAGGACCTGCGCGAGCGGCCCGCCGCATTGGGCGGGGGTGGGTTCCTGGGTGGCGATGGCGACGAACAGCGCCCCGTGCGTGGGGGCGTTGAACGGCGGGTGGCCTTCCACCGCCGCGTACAGGGTGGCGGCGAGCGACCAGAGGTCCGAGGAAGGAGTGATGTCCTGGGCGGTGATCTGCTCGGGCGACATGAAGGCGGGCGTGCCCAGCACCGAGCCCGTCCGGGTGAGGGTGGCGTCGCCCTCCAGCGCGGCGATGCCGAAGTCGGTGAGGACGATCCGGTCGCCTTCCAGCAGCACGTTGGCCGGCTTCACGTCGCGGTGGACGATCCGCTGCGCGTGCGCGGCCGACAGCGCCTCCAGCACCGCCAGCCCGATCGCGGCGACGCGCTGCTGGGGCAGGACGACTTGCTGGTCCAGCACGTGCGCCAGGGACTG
The DNA here is from genome assembly GCF_900188445.1 of Actinomadura meyerae. GTDB lineage: Bacteria > Actinomycetota > Actinomycetes > Streptosporangiales > Streptosporangiaceae > Spirillospora > Spirillospora meyerae. The sequence goes on along the minus strand of NZ_FZOR01000005.1, from coordinate 53,830 downwards.
TCCCTCGATCAGCTCCATCACGATCCACGGGCGGCCGTCCTCGCCCATGACCCGGTCGTAGACCGTGACGATTCCGGGATGCCTCAGCCGGGCGGCGGCTCGCGCCTCCCGTCCCATCCGCGCGTACCAGACGCGTCGTTCCTGCTCGGTGACGTATTCGGGAACCCGCAGTTCCTTGATGGCCACCTCGCGTTCCAAGTCGGTGTCATAGGCACGCCACACCGCGCCCATCCCGCCTTGACCGATCAGCCCCAGTCTTCTGTACCGGCCCGCCAGTACACCCTCTCTGTCCCAACCCACGATCGGAACATACAGCCAAGGAACAGGTCACGAGAATGAATGGGTAATCGACGGCCCGTCGCGAGAGGGCCGCTCCCACCCCTCGCAGACCTGTCCAGTGAACACTGGCATCTTTCTGTACCAGGCCGGATGATGGCGGTATGAGATCACTTCGCGCCCGGCTCGCCGCCGCGGTGGTCGCGGTCGTCGCTCTGGCTCCCGTGTCCGCCGTCCGAGCCGAGACCGCGCCCGCCGTGCTGAAGGACGTCCCGCTGCCGTTCCTGTGGCCCAGGGCAGGCGTGTACAGCGTCGCAGCCGTCTCCGACACCGAGGCGTGGGTCGCCGGACGCCAGGGGCAGGTCGGCGACAGCGTCGGCAACCCGGTGGTGCGCCGCCGCGTGGGCTCGCAGTGGAAGGAGTATCCGCTCAACGGCTGGTCCGGCAACGGCACCGTTTACGAGGTCGTCGCGTACGGCGGGGAAGTGTGGGCCTGGGGCGTCCAAGGCGGAGAAAAGGTCTACCTGGCGCGGTTCGACGGCAGTGCCTTCCAGCCTGTCGCCCTGCCGGACGACGTCGTTTACGCATACGACACCCACCTGTGGGCCGGCCCGGCAGGGGTGTGGCTCCAGATCGACGTGCGCGGCCCTAGCGAGGACCGACTCCTCAGCGCGCTATACCACCGCGTCGGCGACGCATGGCAGCTCGACCCCGTGACCGGCTCGTTCCCGGACGGGCTGGCTGACTTCCAAGCTCTCAGTGCCAGCGAGGCATGGGCCGGTGGCTGTCGCTACAACACCGACACCCAGCACAAGGAATCGGTGGCCGCGCGCTGGAACGGCACTGCCTGGACGCCGCTGCCCGCACTCCCCACAGAGCACTGCGTCACCAGCGTCGCACCCGCCGCCGACGGGACGGTCTGGGCGCTCACCTGGGACACCCTCTACCACTGGAACGGCCGGACGTGGACCGCGGCCCCCGCAGGCGCCTTCGACGGCTACGGCGAGAAGGTGCGCCTTGACGGGAACGGCGATCCGCTGGTCGTCCTCAGCCTCGCGTTCCTGTACGGACCCGCGCCGCTGCTCCGCTACTCGGGCGGGGCCTGGCAGACGTTCACCGCGCCGTTCGAGGCTTGGGCGCACGACGTCTCCGTCGCACCGAGCGGGCGGATCTGGGTCACGGGGACCACGCGCATCAACTCGCCCCTGGTCCTCGCATCCCCCTGACGGCCGCGCGAGTAGGGGTCAGGCCTTGGCGGTGGTCAGCGACTTCTTGAGCGCGCTGCCCTCGGTCCACTTGGTGAAGGGCATCTGCCAGTAGCCCCAGCCGTTCGTCCACTGGAGGCTGCGCTTGGTACCGGTGATCTTGACGATGTCGCCGCGGTAGGACCAGTGGAAGAACCACTGGGCGTCGGCGGCGGGCGACCGGACGCAGCCGTGGCTGCAGTTGCGCTTACCGAGGCAGGTCGGGTCGTCCATGTTCTGGTGGATGTACTCGCCGCTGTTGGAGATGCGGGTCGCCCACGGGACCTTCTCGTCGTACCACCCCGGGTCGCCCTTCTTCTTGCCCGGCGGGCGCATCCGCTCCAGGCGGACGTGGTCCATGGTGAGGTGGATGCCGCTGGTGGTGAGCAGGTGGTCGACGCCGTCGCGCTGGACGTCGCCACCGGCGCCGAGGCTGACGCCCCAGTTGCGGACGGTGCGGCCGTTCTTCTTGACGGTCAGGCGGTGCGTCTTGGCGCTGATGCTGATGACGTGGGAGTCGCCGACCTTGAAGGTGCGGGTGACGTCCTTGTCGCCGAACACGTTGTCGCCGATCCGCAGGCCGGCGTAGTGGACCTTGACGGTGACGCGCTGGTGCGGCTTCCACGGGTGCTTCGGGCGGAACACCATCGAGGGGAGGCCGTTGAAGGACTCGCCCGCGCTGAGCCAGCGCCAGGCGCCCTCGGTGGGGGTCGTCGAGGAGATCTCGGTGGCGCGCTCGATGGCGGGCTTGGCCTTCTCCGGGACGGCCTTGTTGAACTGGACGAAGACCGGCATGCCGGTGCCGACGGTCTCGTTCTCGCTGGGCACGACGTTGTTGACACGGGTGAGGGCGGTGGCGCGGCTGGTGCGGAAGGCGCTGGTCGCGGTGGTGGTCTTGCCCTTGGCGGACGTCGCGGTCGCCGACACCTGGTAGCGGCCGCCGGGCTGGAGCGTCCAGGTGGAGCGCCAGGTCGTCTTGTCGGGGGAGAACGCGCCGGGGACGTCGGCGCCCTTCAGCTTGACCGAGACCGTGCCGAGCGTGCCGCCGGCGGCCTTCACCGTGACGCCCCGGTCGGGGCGCGCCTTGCCGCTGCCGTCCGCCGGGCTGATCGTCACCTGCGGCGTACCGTCGTCGCCGCCCTTCGCGGTCGTGCCGCCGGCCTGCCCACCGCCGCCTCCGCACGCGGTCGCCAGCCCCAGGACCAGCACCATCACCAGAGCCTTACCTCGCACCGTGCTCCTTCATCCAGTCCGCCCGCGCGCCGCGGGACGGCAACAAGATCGCTTACGGAACGGCCCTTATTCCCGTCCCGCCGGGGGGCGTGACGGCCAGGTGGCGGCGTCCGATCAGTTAGGACGTCCATGGTCCCCCGAAGGTTCGCGTCCGGGGGCCGATTCGGCGGATCTTTCGGGTCCGCTGACGCTCGGGGCACTCCGTCGATCTTCTCTTCAAGACTGTGGTGCGGCCGGTTAAAAGCGGCGATCCGCGCTCTGACCAGTTGCGATGCTGAGCGTGGCCGCCCGTGACGGCCTCCGCAAAGTCACCTCCCGGTGAGTTCTTGTCTGGTGAAGGGACGTGCGATGAGAGCCCAGGGGTTGAGCCCGTCGATCGACACGGGCGCCGGTCCCGCGGATCTCGCGCCGGTGGAGGCCGTCGCCCTGCCGCCGGGGCGCGGGTCGCGGGCACTGCCCGCGCTGGGGCCCGCGTGCGTCGCCGTGGTGGACGGGTGGGCGATGGCCGTCGGCGTCTCCATGTCCCGGAGCGGCCTCGCGTCGGCGTTCGCGGCACCGGCGGTCGCCGCGCTGGCCGTCGTCGCGGCGAACGCCTCCGGCGGGCTGTACCGGACGCGCCGCAGCCCCTCGCTGCTGGCCGACGCCCCGCCGCTGCTCGCCCGGATCCTCGCCGTCGGCGCCGTCGCGGCGGTGCTGCTGCCGCATCCGGCCAGGGCGCTGCTGTGGGCGGTGGCGGTGGCGGCGACGATGTCGCTCGGCTTCCGCGCGTTCGTGAACGCCGCCGTCCGGACGTACCGGTGCCGCCGGGCCCGGCCGCGGCGGGCGCTCGTCGTCGGGACGGGCGCGACGGCCGCGCACGTGGTCGACATCCTGCGCGAGCGCGGCGAGCTCGGGCTGGCGGCGGTCGGGCAGGTGGCGGCGGGACGGCCCGCGGCGGCGCCGGTGCTCGGGGAGACCGCCGACCTGCCGGCGCTCGTCGCCGAGCACGGCGTCGGGACGCTGGTCGTCGTCGCCGAGGACGTCCACCCCGAGCATCTCGGCGCGGTGCTGCGCGTCTCGGTCGGGCTGCCGTGCGAGACCCTGCTCGTCCGGCCCCCGTCGGACGTGCTGCCGGTGGCGGCGGCGCGGTGCGAGTACCTCGCCGGGCTGCCGTGCGCGCGGGTCGACTGGCGGCTCCGCGACCCGGCGGCGCGGCGCGCGAAGCGGGTCCTGGACGCCGTGCTCGGGTCGGTGCTGCTGGTCGTCGCGCTGCCGGTGCTCGCCGCGTGCGCGGTCGCCGTGCGGCTCGAAGGCGGTCCGGGGGTGCTGTTCCGGCAGCGGCGGGTCGGGCTCGGCGGCGCGGAGTTCGTGCTGCTGAAGTTCCGGACGCTGAAGCCGGTCGACGAGACCGAGTCCGACACCCGCTGGACGGTCAAGAACGACGCGCGGATGGGCCGGGTCGGCCGGTTCCTGCGCGACACGTCGCTGGACGAGCTCCCGCAGCTGTGGAACGTGGTCCGCGGCGACATGAGCCTCGTCGGGCCCCGTCCGGAACGGCCCCATTTCGTGGAGCAGTTCGCGCGCACCTGCCCCGGCTACGCGCTGCGGCACCGCGTCCCGGTGGGGATGACGGGCTGGGCGCAGGTGCACGGGTTCCGCGGCGACACGTCCATCGAGCTGCGGGCGCGGCTCGACAACCACTACATCGACCACTGGTCGTTCGGCGGCGACCTGAAGATCCTGCTGCTGACCGCGCGCGCGATGCTCTGCCGGGACGCCGGATGACCGTTCTCGCCGCCCCCGTCCCGGCGATCCGGCTGCCGCGCCGGCCGAGCTGGCTGGTCGCCGCGACCGTGGCGTGCACCGGGCTCCCGCCGGGCGCGCGGGCGTTCGGGCCCGGCGTCCAGGTCACCGCCGGGGACATGGCCAGCGCCGCGCTCGTGCTGGTCGCGGTCTTCCAGGTGGCCACCGGCCGGGTCGCGCTGCCGCGCGCGGCGTTCGCCGCGTTCGGGCCGCTGGTGGCGGCGCTCGGGGTCAGCACCGTCCACTCCGCCGACATCGGGACGAGCGCGGTCGGCTTCGTCCGCGACCTGCAGATCTTCGTGCTGGTGCCGCTGGCGGTCGTGCTGCTCGTCCGGGACCGCCGCGACCTCGCGATCGTCCTGTCCGCGCTGCTCGGGCTCGGGCTGGGGGAGGCCGGGTACGGGATCTGGCAGTCGCTCACCGGCAACGGCGCGTCGCTGGACGGCCGGAACATCCGGGCCGTCGGCACGTTCGGCGCCCTCGACGTGATGGCGATGTCGATCGTCGCCGGGTTCGCGTTCCTCATCCTGACCGCGTTCGCGGTGACCGCGCCCGGCCGCGCCCCGGCGCGGGTGCGCGGCCTCGCCGTCCCGGCCGCGCTGGCCGGCCTCGGTGTGCTGGCGGCCGCGCTCGCGCTCGCGCTGAGCCGCGGCACGTGGCTCGCGCTCGGTGCCGCCGCCGTCCTCACCCTGGTGCTCTTCGACCGGTGGACGGCGGTCAAGGTGCTGGTCTGCTGCGGCGCGCTGCTGGTGGTGCTCGCGGCGGTGGGAGGCGGCGGCGGGGCCGTCGTCGAGCGGTCCAAGTCGATGGCCGCGTCGATCACCCAGCCCGACCGTTCCGTGGACGACCGCTACAACCTGTGGGCCGCCGCCGTCCGGATCTGGGAGGACCACCCCGTCACCGGCGTCGGCGTGAAGAACTTCGCGGCCTACCGCGACACCTACGCCGGCATCGAGCTGTCGTCCGGCAGCGAGACCGCCGACCCGGTCAACGGCTACATGCGGCAGCCGCTGCTGTCGCCGCACGACCAGTACCTGCTGGTGCTGTCCGAGCAGGGCGCGCTGGGCCTCGCCGGGTTCGGCGCGCTGCTCGCCGCACTCGTCGCCGGGCTGTGGAGGCGCCGCGACGTCCGCGACCCGTGCTGGCTCGCGGCCACCGCACTGCTGGCGTTCCTCCTGGTCAACTTCCTGTACGCGGACATGGGCGGGCCGACGTGCGCGCTCACCGCCGTCGTGCTCGGCGCGGTCGCCGTGCGCTCCTTCGGGACGGTGCGGGAATGACCGCGCCGGGCGAGCGCGCGGTCTCCGTCGGGCGCGCCGCCGCGCTGTCGGGGGTGCTGATCGCCGCGGGCACCGCGCTCGGGTTCGCCCGCGACCTGGTGATGGCGCACATGTTCGGCGCGAGCGGCAGCACCGACGCGTTCCTCGTCGCGTGGACGATCCCGGAGACGGTGTCGCCGCTGCTCATCGAGGACGCGATGGCGCTGCTCATCGTCCCGGTCGTCACCCGGCTGCTGGCGCGCGGCGACGGGGTGCGCCCGCTCGTCGGCTCGGCGCTGCCGCGCATGGTGCTCGGCCTGGCGGTGGTCACGGTGACGCTCGCGGTCGCGGCCCCGGTCGTGGTGGACGTCCTGGCGCCCGGCCTGGCCGAGGACGGCGCCGCCGTGATGTGCGTGCGGCTGACGGCCGTCACCGTCGTGACGTTCGGCGTCGCGGGCTTCATGAGCGCCACACTGCGCGCCCACCACCGCTTCGGCCCGCCCGCCGCGATCTACGCGGCCTACAACGTCGGCATCCTCGCGCTGATCGCGGGCCTGTCCGGAGTCGCCGGGATCACCAGCGCGGCCGTCGGCGTCGCCTGCGGCAGCCTGCTGATGGTCGCGGTCCAGGCGCCGGCCTTCGCCCGGTGCCTCCGCGAGGGCCCCGCCGTCCCGGCCGGTCCGAGGGGCGGGAACGCCGACTGGCGGATCGGGGCCGCCGCCCTCGCGCCGGTCGTCGTCTACACGGTGACGCGGCAGGCGCAGGTGTTCGTCGAGCGGTTCCTCGGGTCGGAGCTGTCCGCCGGGTCGATCTCGCAGCTGAACTACGCGCAGAAGGTCGCGCAAGTGCCGATGGTGCTGTCGCTGCTGATCGTCACGGTGACGTTCCCGAGGCTGGCGCGGGCCTCGGCGGACGGCGACACCCGGCGGGTCGCCCTCCGCATCCGGCAGGACCTCGTGGTGGCGAGCGCGATGGTGCTGGCGGCGACCGCGTACCTGGTGGCGTTCGCGCCCGTCATCATCCGGGTGCTGTTCGAGCACGGCGAGTTCACCGCCGCGGACACCGCCGGCACCGCGTCGATCATGCGGGTGTACGCGCTCGGCCTGTGGGGGCAGTCGGCGGTCGGCCTCGCGGCCCGCGCGTTCTTCGCGCAGCGGCGGCCGACCTGGCGGCCCGCCCGGGTGCTCGCGCTCGGCCTCGCCGTGACCGCCGCCGCCGGGAGCGCGTTCGCGGCGTCCGCCGGGACGCTCGCGCTCGCCGCCGCCAACGCCGCCGGGATCACGCTCGCCGCCGTCCTGCTGCTCGGCGGGCTGCGCCGCGACGTCGCGCCGCTCGCGCCGCGCCGGATCGCCGCCGACGTGTCCCGGCTGGCGCTCGCCGCCGCCGGGGCCTGCGCGGCGGGCGCGCTCGCCGCCCGCGGCCTCGCCGGGGCGCCGGCGCTCGTCCAGCTCGCCGCCGGCGGTGCCGCCGTCACCGCCGCCTTCGCGGCCCTGACCGTCCTGGCGGGGCCCGACCTCGTTGCTCCATGGATCGCTTTGCGGTCGCGCCGCGGCGCGCGCGGCCGGACCGAATCGGGGGAGACCAGTGAGCCAGCCGACCGAACCCGCGAGAGTGACCGGACCGGACCGCCCGCCGGAGGTGATCCGGCCGGTCCCGCTGGTGCTGATGTACCACTCGGTCGACCATTTCGATGAGGACCCGCACCTGGTCACGGTGTCGCCGGCCCGGTTCGAGCGGCAGCTCGCCTGGCTGCGGGCCCGCGGCCTGCGCGGCGTCGCGATGGCCGAGCTGCTGGACGCGCACGCCGCCGGGCGGGCCCGCGGCCTCGTCGGGCTGACCTTCGACGACGGCTACGCCGACTTCGCGACCCGGGCCGTCCCGGCGCTGCTGCGGTACGGGTTCGGCGCGACCGTGTACGTCGTGTCGGGCCGGATCGGCACCTACAACGCGTGGGACGACGGCCCCCGCAAGCCGCTGATGACCGCCGACCAGATCCGGACCGTCGCGGGCGCCGGGATGGAGGTCGCCTCGCACGGCCGCCACCACGTCTCCCTCCCCGGGACCGACGACACCGAGCTGCGCGAGGAGCTGGAGGAGAGCCGCGCCGCCCTGGAGGAGATCATCGAGGCGCCGGTCACCGGGTTCGCCTACCCCTACGGGCACGCCACCGCCCGCGAGGTCGAGGCGGTGCGCGCCGCCGGGTACGACCACGCCTGCGACATCCGGCCGGAGGAGCCGTCGCGGCACGCGCTGCCCCGCACCTACATCGGCGACCGGGACGGGCCGCTGCGGCTGCGCGCCAAGCTCGTCCGGCACGAGCTGCGCCGCCGGAGCCACGTGTGACCCGCGTCCTGCACGTCATCACCGGGCTGGAGTACGGCGGCGCGGAACGCCAGCTCGCGCTGCTGCTGCGGCACCTGCCGGTCGAGTGCGAGGTCGCGACGCTCACCCGCACCGGGACGCTCGGCGCGGAGATGCGCCGCAGCGGCGTGCCCGTCCACGCGATCGGGATGCGCGGCAACCGGGACCTCGCGGCGCTGCCCCGGCTCGTGCGGCTGATCCGGCGCGGCGGCTACGACGTCGTCCACACGCACCTGTACCGGGCGTGCGTCTACGGCCGGATCGCGGCGCGCATCGCCGGGACGCCCCGCGTCATCGCCACCGAGCACTCGCTCGGCGACGGCCACATCGAGGGGCGGGCGACGACGCGCGGCATCCGGGCCCTGTACCGGGCGACCGAGCGGCTCGGGTCGCTGACCGTCGCGGTGTCGCCGACCGTCGCCGAGCGGCTGCGCGGCTGGGGCGTGCCGCCCGGCCGCACCACCGTCATCCCGAACGGCCTCGACGCCGCCGCGTTCGCGTTCGACGCCGCCCGCCGCGCCGCGACCCGCCGCCGCCTCGGCATCCTCCCCGCCGAACCGGTCGTCGGCGCGGTCGGGCGGCTCGTCCCGACCAAGCGGTTCGACCTGCTGATCGACGCGGTCGCCCGGCTCGACGGCGTCCGGCTGCTGCTCGTCGGCGCCGGGCCCGAGCGGGCCGCGCTGGAGCGGCGCGCCCGCGACCTGCGCGTCCCGGTCGTCTTCACCGGCGGGACGTCGGACGTGCCCGGCGCCCTCGCCGCGATGGACGTGCTCGCCGCGCCGTCCGCCCAGGAGGCGTTCGGGCTCGGCGTCCTGGAGGCCCTCGCCGCCGGGCTGCCCGTCCGCTACACCGCCTGCCCCGCCCTCGACGACCTCCCGCCCGGCTCCGCGCCCGGCGCGCTCCGCGTGCCCGCCGTCGCCCGCGCCGGGACCTGGAGCGCGGAACTGCGCCGCGCCCTGCACGCGCCCGCGGACCGGACGCGCGTGCCGCCCGCCGTCGCCCGCTACGCCATCGCCGAGCAGGCCGCCGCGATCGCCCGGCTGTACCTGCCCGAGCCGGCCGCCCGCGGGACCGTTCCGATACGAGAAAGGGCTCATGATGCCGCCACGTGACGCCAGGAAGCGGCCTGCCGGACGCAAGGAGAAGCGAACCGGGCGGAGCGGCCCGGTCGACGCCGCCGCCCGGCGGATGCGCGGGCCGCTCGGCGCCTTCCTGCGCCGGTTCGGCCTGCCGCTCGCGTTCGTGCTCGCCGGGTTCCTCGGCGGGCTCGGCTACGCGCTGCTCGCGCCGACCACCTACACCGCGACGGCGTTCGTCCTCGTCGTCAACGCCCGCGACGGGGAGTCCGGCCCGGCGGCGGTCAGCTTCGCGCAGGCGTACGGCCGGCTCGCGCCGCTGCCGGAGACCCTCGACTACTCCACGCTCCCGCTGCCGCCGCACGCGCCCGGCGGCACCCGCGAGCACATCCAGGCGTCCACGTCGCCGGACACGCCGCTGATCCGGCTCGCCGGCAGCGCCCGCACCGCGGCCGACGCGGCCGCGTTCGCCAACGCCGCCGCCGACGCGCTCGTCCGCTACGGGACGTCGCACCGCGCCGACACCGGCGTCCGCGTCGCGCTGATGACGCTCGCCGAGCCGCCGGCGGCGCCGTCGTCGCCGAACCTGCCGCTGGGCGTCGCCGCCGGGACCGCGACCGGGGTGCTGCTCGCCGGGCTCAGCGCCGCCGTCATGAGCGGGCGGCGCGGCAGCCGGGCCGCCGCGGCGCCACCGCCGCCGCCCGCGGCCGTGCCCGCCCCGGCCGCCGCGGACCGGGTGGAGGTGACCTCATGACCGCGATCGCACCCGTCCGGTCCGCCACCTCGGTCGAATGGTCCGCGGAGGTGCACCGGGACGAGCAGTCCCTCATCACGCTCGCCGACGAGCTGCGCGACCTGTACGACCGCAGCCCCGCCGCGACGCCGTTCCAGACCTACGAGTGGCTGAAGTCCTGGTGGGGCTGGTACGGGACGCGGGGGCGGCTGCGGCTCGTCACCGTCCGGTGGCGGGGCCGGCTCGTCGCGGCGGCGCCGCTGATGGCGGGCACCCGGTACGGGTTCCCGGTGCTGGTGCCGCTCGCCGCCGGGCAGAGCGACTTCACCGACTTCCTGCTCGACCCCGTCTACGGCGACGGCGCCGTCCGGCACCTCACCCGGGCGCTGCTGGACGAGCGGGGCTGGTGCGCGATCGACCTGCGCGAGGTCCGCCCCGGGTCGGCGGCGCACGCGGTCGCCGCGCGGTGGCCGCGCCGGACGTGGCGGGCCCCGGCGTCGGTGTGCCTCGAACTCCCGGCCGCCGGCATGGACGACGTCCTCGCCCGGCTGCCGGGCCGCACCGCCGGGAAGATGCGCGCGAAGCTCCGCAAGATCGACGTGCGCGGCATCACGGCCGAGAGCGTCCCGGCCGAGCAGGCGGCCGAGGCCGTCCACGCCCTGCTGGACCTGCACGCCCTCCAGTGGCGGGGCCGCCCGATCAACCCCGAGCACACCCGGGAGCGCTTCCGCCGGCACCTGGCCGAGGCCGCCACCGGGATGGTCCGGGACGGGCGCGCCGCCGTGCTCCGCTACCTGTGGGACGGCCGCCTCGTCGCCGGCGACCTCGTCCTCATCGGGCACCGGTACGTCGGCGCCTACCTGTACGGCGCGAGCCCCGAGCTGCGGGACCGCGTGGACGTGTCGCTGATGATGCTCCGCGAGGACCTCGCCCTCGCCCGGGACCGGCACCGCCAGGGCGTCAACCTGCTGCGCGGCGACGAGCCGTACAAGCTGAAATGGCGGCCCACACCGGTGCGCAACGAGCAGCTCATCCTGGCGCGGACGCCCTCGGCCGCCGCCTTCGCCGGGGCCGTCCGGGCCCGCGCGCGCCTGGCGGAACGGCTGAAGAGCAGGCGGCAGGGGAGCGGCCACAACGGAAGCGGGCGGGGGTCCGGTGACTGAGTCGGTTTCGCCGCGCGTCCTGCACGTCAGCCAGCCCAACGCCGGCGGCGTCGCCGTCTACGTCGGGCAGGCGGCGTGCGACCAGCGCAGGCGCGGATGGGACGTCGCGGTGGCGTGCCCGGCGGGCGGGGACCTGCCCGAGCGCTGCATGGCGGCCGGCGTGCCCTGGCTGAACTGGGACGCCGGGCGCAACCCCGGCCCCGGGGCGCTGCGGGAGGCGCTGCGGCTGCGCGGGATCGTCCGGACGTTCGCGCCCGACGTCATCCACCTGCACTCGGCGAAGGCGGGCCTGGCCGGCCGGCTGCTGCGCCGGCCGGCCGGCACGCCGACGATGTTCCAGCCGCACGGCTGGTCGTGGCTCGCCGCGACCGGGCGGCAGGCCGCCGCCAGCCGCCGCTGGGAGCGGTTCGCCGCCCGCTGGAGCGACGCGCTCGTCTGCGTCGGCGCGGGCGAGCTCGCCCACGGCGTGGACGCGGGCGTGCAGGGCCCGTACCGGCTCGTCCGCAACGGCGTCGACCTGCGCCGGTTCACCCCCGCCGACGACACCGCGCGGCTCGCCGCGCGCATCCGGCTGGGCCTGCCGAGCGGCGCGCCGCTCGCCGTCTGCGTCGGCCGGGTGACCCGGCAGAAGGGGCAGGACGTCCTCGTCGAGGCGTGGCCCGCCGTCGTCGAGCGGTGCCCGGCCGCGCTGCTCGCCATCGTCGGGGCGGGCGGCGACCCGGCGCGGGCGCGGCGGGAGGCGGTGCCCGGCGTCCGGTTCGTCCCGGCGGTGGACGACCCGCGCGACTGGCTGGCCGCGGCGAACGTCGTCGCCCTGCCGTCGCGGTGGGAGGGGCTGCCGCTGATCGCGCTGGAGGCTCTTGCCATGGGACGCCCGGTCGTCGGGAGCGACATCCCGGGCATCACGGAGATCGTCCGGCCGGGGCTCGGCGCGCTGGTGCCCGCCGACGACCCCGGCGCGCTCGCCGCGCAGCTCGCGGTCCGGCTCCAGTGCCCGGAGCTCGCCGAGCGGGAGGGGCGCGCCGGGGCCGAGGCGTCGGCCGGCTACGACGTCGCCGGGACGCTGGCCTCGCTCGCCGCCGTCACCCGCGAGGTGGCGGCGGGCCGCGGCCGCGCCCCCGAGGACGCCCCGGGAACGGCCCGCGAGGGCGTGCCCGGCGACAGGCGCGCGGTGGCGGGCGGGCTCGGCCGCACCGGCCTCGCCGGGACCGAGGTCGCGGGTTTCGCCGCGCCGCTGGGCCCCGCCGGCCCGGCAGGCGGGGTGAACGGCGCGTTCGACGGCGACGGGGGAGGCGCGGTCACCCCGCCGAACAGCTCCCGGTAGGCGGCCGACGAGCGGGGGTTGCCGCCGCACGACCACACCCCGTGCGGGCAGTAGTCCGTGATCGACTGGTACACGACATCGTGCGACATGATCCAGTCGTACATTCCCCGCACGTACTCGGGGTTGTCGGAATTGCGGAACAAGCCCCATTCGGGGAACGACAGCGGCTTGCCGTGCGCGGCGGCGAATTCGGCCTGCGCGCGCAGCCCGTAGGGTTCGTCCACGAAATGGGCGAACGGCTTTCCGGCGGGCTGGTCGTAGCTGTCGGACCCGATGATGTCGACGGCGTCGTCCCCCGGATAGCAGTCGGTCCACGCGATCGCGTCCCGGCCCCGCGTCGGCGCGAAGTCGAACCGGAAACGCTGGCCCGGCAGGGCGCGCATGGCCGCGACGATCCGCCGCCAGTACGCCTTCCACGCGCGGGGGTCGGGCGCGCACCGGCCGCCGTAGGACTCCCCGTTCATCTCCCAGCCGAGGACGATGACGGTGTCCTCGGCGCCGAGCGCGACCAGCCGCCGGGCCAGCACGCGGTAGTGGCCGTCGAACGCGCCGGCCGCGCCGCCGCGCAGCAGCGAGCGCAGCACCGGAGGCGTCAGCAGGCCCTCGTTCGGCGCCATCATCGGCACGTTCAGCACCAGCGTCCGCCGCGGATCGGCCGCCTTCCAGCGCGCCCACGGCGCGAGCAGGCCCCACGGGCCCTCGATCCCGCTCCAGTCGTCGCCCGGCAGGTAGGTGCGCCCGACGGTCACCGTCGAGCCGAGCCACCGCTGGAACCGGCCCACCCGCGCCACCCCCTCCGGCCCGGAGCCGAGGAACGCCCCGAGCGGCACATAGGGCGGTGCCTTGCGCAGCGACTGCGACCGCGACAGGGGCACCGCGGTGGCGGTCGCCAGCAGGACGATGACGGCGAACAATGCCAGAACCGACGGAAGCGGACACCATGGAAACGGCCTTTTCCGGCGCGGCTCGAATGGACGCCCGACTGAATGGATATCGGCAGCTCGCATGCGTAAGCTATTCCCGTGGAGGTCCGCCGCGGAAAAGCCGCCCGGACGGAAAGAACTAAGAATTTACGTTGGGAAGGGTGTCGTGCGCATGAATCCCTGGGAATGCGGCTGACGGTATGTTCACCGACACCCGGACCCCGCCGCGGACGCCGCTCGACGCCGGCCTGCCCGTCCTGCTGCTGCGCACCAACCGCAACGTCTTCCACCACGGGACGCTCGCGGCGATCCGCAGCCTCGGCCGCGCCGGGGTGCCCGTCCACGCGATCATGGAGGGGCCGGCCAGCCCCGCGTCCCGGTCCCGGTACCTGCACCGGGCGCATCCGTGGGCGCCGCCCGTCGAGCACCCGGACGCCCTGCTGAGCCACCTGCGCGCGATCGGCGAGCGGATCGGCCGCGGCGCCCTCCTCGTCCCGATGGACGACGCCGGCGCGATCTTCGCGGCCGAGCACGCGGACGGGCTGCGCCCGGCCTTCGTCCTGCCCCGCCAGGACCCGGACGTCCCCCGGAGCGTCGCCGACAAGGCCCGGCTCCTGGAGGCGTGCGTGGCGCACGGCATCGACTGCCCGCCGAGCCGGACGCCCGCGTCGGCCGCGGAGGTCGACGACGCCGCGGCCGAGCTCGGCCTGCCGCTGATCGCCAAATGGGCGCGGCCGTGGCGGCTCCGCCCGGGGATGCGCAGCACCACCCTCGCCGGCACGCCCGGCGAGCTGCACCGGCTGTTCGCCGCCACCCGCGACCGCGACCCCGCCGGGGACGCCGGCCCGCTCATCCTGCAGCGCCGCGTCCCGCCGGGCGGCGGCGACTGGTTCTTCCACGGCTACTTCGACGCCGACCTCAACTGCCGGTACGGCGCGACCGGCCGCAAGCACCTCGCGCACCCGCCGCAGGCCGGGCACACCGTGTCCGGCGAGTGGGTCGCCAACGCCGAGCTCGAGAATCTCGCCGTGGGGATCGTCCAGCGGCTCGGCTGCCGCGGCCTCGTCGACCTCGACTTCCGCCGCGAACCCGGCGGCGGCCGCTACCACCTGCTCGACTTCAACCCCCGGATCGGCGCGCAGTTCAGCCTGTTCACCGACCGCGGCGGGCTCGACCCCGTCCGCGCCCTGCATCTCGACCAGTCCGGCCGCCGCGTCCCGGACGCGCGCCCGGCGTTCGGCCGCACCCTGCTGGTGGAGAACCACTTCCTCCAGCAGGCCGCCGGGCGGGCACTGCTGCGCGCCGGGACCCTCCGCCCGCTGCGCGCCGCCGACGAGTTCGCCTGGTACGCCCGCGACGACCTGCCGCCCTTCCTCGCGCTGGGCAGGCGCGGCGCGCTGCGGGCGGTCGAGCGCTTCCGCGCCAGGTAGCACAACCGAGCACACGGGGGGAAGAGACATGAGCGACTCGGTCAGCGACGTCGTGATCGCCGGCGCCGGGCCCTACGGCCTGTCGACCGCGGCGCACCTGCAGAACATCGGGCTGGACGTCCGGATCATCGGCGAGCCGATGCGGTTCTGGGAGGCGAACATGCCCGAGGGCATGTTCCTGAAGTCGGAGCCGTTCGCCTCCAACCTGGGGGCGCCGCAGCGGGGCCTGCGGTTCACCGACCGCCATCCCGACTGGCGGCTCGGCCAGCCGATCCCGCTGGACACCTTCGTCGAGTACGGCCGCTGGTTCGCCGCCGCGGCCGTCCCGCAGCGCCCCGACGACCGGGACGCGCAGGTCGTGAACGTCGAGCGGGGCGGCGCGGGCGGCTACGCCGTCACGCTGTCCACCGGCGAGACGATCGCGGCGCGGACGGTGGTGGTCGCGGTCGGCGTCGGGCCGTTCGCGCACGTGCCGGAGGAGCTGGCGGGCATGCCGTCCTGGCTGGTCTCGCACAGCAGCGCCCACCGCGACCTCGGGCTGTTCGCCGGCAAGGAGGTCGCCGTCATCGGCGCCGGGCAGTCGGCCCTGGAGACCGCGGTGCTGCTGGCCGACGCCGGGGCGCACCCGCACCTCGTCGCCCGGCGCTCCCGGTTCGACTGGAACACCGTCCCCGAGGAGAACCGGTCGGCGCGCGACCGGCTGCTGGGCGGCCCGCGCTCCGGCCTCGGCACCGGCTACCGCACCTGGCTGTGGGCCGAGCGGCCCGGCATCGTCCGGCACCTGCCGGAGCGGACGCGGCTGCGGATCGTCCGCGAGACGCTCCCGCCCGCCGGGTCGTGGTGGCTGCGCGACCGGCTGGACGAGCGGATCCGCGTCTCGATGGGCCGCCGCCTGGCCAAGGCCGTGGAGCAGGAGGACGGCATCGCGCTCACCACCGTCGACCGCGCCGGCCGCCGCCTGGTCGTCGAGGCCGAGCACGTCATCGCCGCCACCGGGTACGTGCCCGACGTCGGCCGCCTCGGCATGCTCGCCCCGGCGCTGCGCGGCGCCGTCGCCACCCGGCTCGGCGCGCCGATCCTCAGCCGGGACTTCGAGGCGTCCACGCCGGGCCTCTACTTCGCGGGCCTGGCCGCGGCGCCGACGTTCGGGCCCGTGATGCGGTTCGTCCACGGTGCGTCCTTCACCGCCGGACGCATCTCGCGCCACATCGTCCGCCGGGCCCCGCGCGCGGTGCCGCCCGCGGGCCGCCTGCGGGATCTCCTCGAATCGGACACGCCCCACCGCTGACCCCCGCCGGCCCGCCCGCCTCCAGGAGCTCCACCACCCTCCTGGAGGCGGGCGTCTCACGTCCGGGGGCCGAGGCGGGTGTCTCGCCCGCGAGCGGCCACGGGAGAAGTCGGCACCTACGCGGGTTGAGGATTCTCCCCAGGGGTGAGGCGTTCCTCCCCGGGGGTGAGGTGTTCGTGCACCGGGCGGTGGCCTGCGGCCTCAGCGGGCCCCGTCGCCGGCCGACCGCAGGACGCGGCGGCGGGAGCGGTCGGCGCGGGCGGTGGCGAGGGCCCACTGGCAGCGCCAGTAGAGGGTCCACGCGAGCGACCGCACGCGGCGGGTGCGCGGGGGCTGAGCGGCGGGGACGGCGGCCAGCGCCATGCGGTCGAAGTCGGCGCGCGTGAGGAAGCGGTGCGCCTCGCGTCGCGGCGGGCGGTGCCGCCGGAGCGTGCGGAGCTGGCCGATCGTGGGCGAGGGGTCGAACATGGGAACTCCTCGGGGAGCGGTCCGGTAACCGGCCGTTCACTGACTGTAGCGCATTCGATACCGGTCGCCATGCTTCCCCCGGACACGCGGGGCGGAGCGTCCCGGTATCGGCGCGCCCCGGAAACATCCGGCAAAGGGGGCATCGAGCGGCCGGAAAGCCGAGCCCGGTAAAAGGCGGATCCATGGGCCGGTAAATGATGCGGTGACACACCGTGGAAATCGTCGGTCTCTCTGTGCCGGTGCTGGTTCCGGTGTACTTTCAAGCCGACATCGATTCGACGGAAAGGAGGGCCGGCAGTGCATTCCATACCGATCCGGCGCGGGGCGATTCGCCCGCAGGATCGGTCGCGGCATGCCCTCCTGCCCGCCCTCCCGCCCGCTCTGCTGCCGGCGCTGATACGGCTCGCCGCCATCGCCGGCCTCGCGCTCGCCGGCTGGATCGCGCTCAGCGCGCTGCACGGCGGCGCCGAGGCGGCCGAAGGGCCCGCGCAGCGCTCCACCGAACCCGTCCAGACCGAGCCCGTCCAGACCGTGCCCGTCCGGCACGCCGCCGCGCCCGCGCGGGCGGACGAGCCGGGCTACGCCACGATCCGGCACTTCACGTCCCGGCCCGGCTGGCAGGCGATGACCGAGGACGTGCGCGAGCTCGGCGACCACCCGATGGAGTACCTCCGGTCGCGGCGGCAGGACCTGGTCGACGACAAGGACAAGGCCGTCGGCCACGTGCGCCGGCTCGCCGACGAGGCCGGCGTACCGCGCCTCCGGGTGCCGGACGTGCGGCAGGCGCGGTCCGATGGCGAGGGGCTCGTGCCCCGGCTGGCCGGCGCGCGTCCGGCGGCCCCGCGTCCGGCCGCGAGCGAGCCGCGCGAGGCCGAGCGGCCGGACGTGCACGTCCCCACGCGGCACGCGGCGGCGCGGAAGGCGCCCGCCGCGATCGGGCACACCGCCGTCCCCCGCGCGTCCGCCGACCGGCCGGCCGGCGACTGCATGGGCTGCCGCGGCGACCACGGTGATCCCGCGCACGCGCCGGTGGCGCCCGCGCCCGACGCCCCCTCGGGCGGCGGCTCGGCGGGCGGGCACCCGCTGTTCCCGGTCGCCGACCTGCCCCACCGCCGCGGCCCCGCGGCACCGCCGGCCGTGGACGCGAGCACGTTCCACCGCACGGCCCTGACCGACGTGGCCGCGCCGGGCGGCCCGTCCGTCGTCCCGGACTAGCACTCCCGCACCGGCCCCGCACCCGCGGTCCCGCACCCGCGCGCCCACGGCGCGCACTCCCGGACCCCGGAACCGGGCCCGCACCGGCCGCCGAGCCGGATTCACACCGATCTTTCCTCGATGAGCGACGGCCGCGCATGGCCGCCGCCGGGCTGCGCCACTCCAGCGGGTCGCGCAGCGACCACCACCGATCCAACAGACAGGAGCAACAGCATGCGCATGTGGGCAAGGAACACGAGCCGCACGGCCCTGGTGGCCGCGGGCGCCGTCGCGGTCGGGGCCGCCTTCGGCTCCGGCGCGGCCATCGCCGACCTGAACACCTCGGGCAACTTCGGCGTGCTGAACGGCAACCAGGCCGTCGCGCCGATCACCGCGCCGGTCGACGTGAGCGGCAACTCCGCCGGCGCCCTGCTCGGCGCGTCGCAGGCCCGGTCGGAGGGCGGCGCGAAGGTCAGCGGCGCCCGCCACGCCGGGGCCGGCGACATGCACACCTCGGGCGACTTCTCGATCGGCGGCGGCAACCAGGTGTTCGCGCCGGTCACCGTCCCGCTCAGCGTCTGCGGCAACTCCCTCGCGATCGTCGGGCTCAGCCAGGCGCAGTGCAAGGGCGGCGCGAGCGTCTCGTACGGCCACCGGCACGGCGGCGGCTACCGGACGGCCGAGCCCGCCCAGGGCGCCCGGGGCGGCTGGGACGGCGGAGGCTGGGGCGGCTGGCACGGTCCCCGCCACGGGAGCATGAAGACCTCGGGCGACTTCAGCATCCTCGGCGGCAACCAGGTGTTCGCGCCGATCACCGCCCCGGTCAGCGTCTGCGGGAACTCGGCCGCGGTGGTCGGGGTCTCGCAGGCGCAGTGCAAGGGCGGCGCGTCCGTCAAGGGGCAGAGCAAGCCCCCGAAGATGCACACCTCGGGCAACTTCAGCATCCTCGGCGGCAACCAGGTGTTCGCGCCGATCACCGCGCCGATCAGCGTCTGCGGGAACTCGCTCGCGGTGGTCGGGGTCTCGCAGGCGCAGTGCAAGGGCGGCGCGTCCGTCGACAACGGCGGCCACCACTGGACGCCGCCGGTGAAGAAGCCCAAGCACAAGAAGCCGCACAAGCCCCACCACAAGCCGTACAAGCCGTCCAAGCACCGTCCCGCGGCCAAGCACGACAAGCTGCCCTCGACGCTGCGGTCGGCCGGCAACCAGCGCATGGCGGGCCCGGTCCCCGGCTCGGACGGCGGCCTGGGCCCGGTGAAGCAGCTCATCAACTCGCTGAGGAGCGCCCTGCGGGGTGTGGACACCGCGCCGGACCTGCCGACCGGCGGGGTGCCGCTGCGGGACGGCTCGCCGGTGTCGCGCTGAACCCGTACCGGTATGAGCCCGTACCGGCGCGGGTGACGATCCGCGGCCGGTGAACCGCGGCGAGGGGGCGGCAGACGTGCCGCCCCCTCCCCATGGCAGAGGCACTCCAGAGCGATCGGGGGCGAACCATGCTCGACCGGAGATCGTTGGGCGCGATGGCCATGGCCGTGTGCTGCGGCCTGTCCGTGCTGGGCGTCTCCCAGGCACCCGCCCAGGGCGCGTCCGCCAGCGCCAAGGCGGGCATGCGGGCGGCGCCCGCGCGCGCCGTACCGGTGGTGGCCCGCGCGCGGCCGAAGCGGGGCGCGCTGATCGGGCAGATCCGGATCAAGCGGATGCGGCTCAAGGCGCCCGTCCGGGAGGGCGTCGGGCGGGCGGTCCTGCGCCGCGCCGCCGGGCACTACCCGGGGACCGGCCTGCCGGGCCGGGACGGCAACACGGTGCTGCTCGGCCACCGCACGACCTGGCTGCACCCGTTCAACAAGCTCGACCGGATGCGGCGCGGCGACCGGATCGTCCTGCGCGTCGGCCGCGTGACCTACGTGTACAAGGTGCGCGCCAAGCGCGTCACCAAGCCCCGCGACCGGCGCGTCCTGGAACCGGTGCCGTTCAAGCGGGCCAGCGCGCCGCACGGGCAGTACATCACGCTCATCACCTGCACTCCGAAGGGCTCCGACCGGCGCCGGCTCGTCGTCGTGGGCAAGCTCCAGTCGGTGTCGAAGCGCTGAGCGGGCCCCGCGCGCGAGCGCGGGACCCTGGGCAGGACCTGGGACGGGACGCCGGACGGCGCGGTGCGGCTCCGCGCCGTCCGGCATTCACCGTTCAGAACCGGATGGTCGGCAGCCGACGGTCAGCGTCCGCCGTAGATGGCGACCAGGCCGGCGTAGTCGCCCTTGCCGAGCGTGGCGGCGCTCCTGTCGCAGGACGCGAGGGAGGGCGACATCGTGAGGTTCCCGTGCTCGATCCCCTCGACGTGGCCCAGGCCGAAGACGTGGCCCGCCTCGTGCGTGGCGACCGCTTCGGCGGAGTAGGAGCCGGCCGCGCACCTCCCGGCGGTCCACCACCGCTTGCCCTGCATCTGCAGCGCCATGTCGGTCTCGACCGTCGAAGACCCGATGTACCAGGTGCAGGTGGCGGCGAGGACGTCGCCGCCCGCGCTCCGCATGGCCAGCCAGCCGAACGTGTTGGCGCCGTCCCGCTTCCCGCAGGCGGCGGCACTGGTCAGGTTCGGTGGCCGGTTCGACTGCCCGGCGTAGCGCGCGCCCACGTTCGGCGCGGGCGTGAAACGGCCGCCGTTGCAGTCGGTGCGGGCGTTGGCCATGTTGGACACGCCCGCCGCGATGGGGCCGCTCGGCAGCCCGGAGTCGCCCGGGTAGAAGTACCACGGGACGGCGGTGCCCCTCCGCCACCTGCTCGGCTCGAGCCGGTAGGCGCCGTCCGCGCAGGCCGTGGTCGGCGCCCGGAAGGCGCGCGGCCGGCCGTGCGGCACCCGGCCGCCCTGCGTGCCGATGGTGACCAGGCCGGCCCGCCGGTCCACGCGGATGCTCAGCTCGGCGCCGCCGTCGGCGCGCAGCGCGTGCGCGACCAGCGAGGTCCCGTCGGTCGGGACGACCGCGGTGAGCCCGTTCGCACCGCGCACCGCGCGGCCGCGCAGGTCGCAGTCGGCGATCCGCACCCGCGTCGGCATCGTGCGGACGGACAGCGTCCCGCCCGGTCTGCACCAGGCGGGCGAGTGCCTCGTCTCGGCGAGCCCGGTGCCGGTGAACCCCGCCCCGGCCAGGGCCGCGGTGGCCGCGGCGGCCGCTACGGCCCCCGCCCTCAGGGTGGTCCGTGGAAAGTCGCGCATGGCAGTTACTCCGATGTTCGAGAGCGTGCTCTGGCAGTCTTTCGTGGGCGCGGGAAAGCGAAACCGGTGCATTCTAAAATGATCACCATAAGGGCCTGAGTGCGCCGTGCGGCGTCCTTCTTGATGTGCATTTGTCAAGAGAATTCGGGCGCGGCTCCCCGGTGGGCCGCGCCAGCCGCGAGTAAATCCTGCTCCATAATCGGGTAAACGCGTTTACGGTGCTCCCATAGGGAAAATCAGTGAGTAATCCGGCAACTCGGGATCAAACAGAACACCGTTGCCGCGAGGCGGGTGCCGTGCCGGCGTCCCCCCGCAGTCCGCCGTCCGCCCGGCAGCGTTCAGGAAGCAGAGGTGTTCAACGTGCAGACGCAGACGCAGGTGCGGGAACTCATGGGGATGAGCGTCACCGACACCCACGGGACCAAGGTCGGCACGGTCAAGCAGGTCTACCTCAACGACGACTCCGGCTCCCCGGAGTGGGTGACCGTGCACACCGGATGGTTCGGCATGAGGGAGAGCTTCGTACCGCTGTCCGGCTCGCGGAAGAACAAGGACATGCTCCAGGTCCCCTACGACAAGGAGACCATCAAGGACGCGCCGAACGTCGACGCGGACGAGCACCTGTCGCACGCCCAGATCGTCGACCTGTACCGGCACTACGGCGTCCGTCCCCCGGGCGGGCGGCGCGAGGGCCGCGAGGGCGAGGACGCGGCCCGGACCGCCGGCGAGCGCCCGCCGGCCGCCGAGAGCAAGACGGACACGAGCGGCACGACCGGCACGACCGGCGCGGGCGACACGGCGGAGATGACCGGCACGACCGGCACGGAGAAGTCCGCCGGTCCGGCCGCCGCGGCGGGCACCGCCGGGGCCGCGGGCACGGCGGGCGCCGCCGGGATGGCCGTCCGGCCGGACCGGGACAAGGGCAGGAGCGCGCAGCGGCGCGGGCAGTCCATGCCGCCGCAGTCGGCGCGCGAGGGCGCGGAGGCCCCGATGGCCGAGATCACCCGGTCGGAGGAGCAGATGCGCATCGACACCGAGCGGCACGAGGCCGGCCGCGTCCACGTGCACAAGTACGTGGACACCGAGATGGTCGAGCGCACGATCCCGGTCTCGCACGAGGAGGTCAGGATCGACCGCGAGCCGATCGTGGGCGGCGAGGCGGATCCGCGGATCTCCATCGCCGAGGACGACCACGAGATCATCCTCTACGAGGAGCGCCCGGTCATCGCGAAGGAGACCGTCCCGGTCGAGCGGGTGCGCGTCCGCACCGAGCAGGTGCAGGACGAGCAGACGGTGCGCGGCGAGCTCCGCAAGGAGCGCATCGAGGTCACCCGCGACGAGGGCATGCGCTCCGGCGGCAAGGGCGAGCGGGGGACCGGCCGCTAGGGGCACCGCCGCGCGTCCACGAGGGCCCTCCGCCGCCGCCCGCCGGACGGCCGGGGGCCCGGTTCCGAGTACGCACGCGCCACACCGGATGGCGAGCGCCCGGGACGGCTGATCACCCGCCGGCCGCCCGGGCGCTCGCGTGCGTTCCGTGGCCGGACGTGGCCATGGTGACCGGGGGTGCGGATGCGTCCGGCCCGGCCGGGCGGCGCGGAAGGGGCGGTGGTGGCCGCGGCCGCGGCGGCGGTGATCACGGCCCTCGCCCGTCCGCCCCGGTCACGGGCCCGTCAACCCCTCTTCCACGGTTTTCACGGGCCTCGCCGGCCAATAGGCAGGTTTGTTGACAGCTGCGGGGGAGCCGGGGGAGGTTCCTGGGAGACGACGCCGCCGAGCGCGGGGGTCGTGGCCGATCCGGGCGTGCCACGACCCCCGCGCCCGGCCGTGCGCGGTCCGCCGGGCCGCGCGGCGTTCTCGGAGCGACCCAGGAGGGACGACTTGCGACACCCCCACAGCCGCGTCATCGCCACCCGGATCGGGCGATCACTGGTCGCGCTCGCGACCATCGCCGCCCTCCCGTCCGCCATCGCGGTCCAGCCCGCGCAGGCCGGCGGGCCCCCCGCCTACCTCAACGCCCGCCTCGGCACGTCCGCTCGGGTGAGCGACCTGCTCGGCCGGATGACGCTGGAGGAGAAGGTCGGCCAGATGACCCAGGCCGAGCGCGGCGCCATCGACGGCGACCGCGACCAGATCACCTCGCTGGCGCTCGGCTCGGTGCTCTCGGGCGGCGGGTCGGTGCCGGCCGACAACACCCCGTCCGGCTGGGCGGACATGGTGGACGCCTACCAGTCGAAGGCCCTCGCCACCCGGCTGAAGATCCCGCTGCTGTACGGGATCGACTCGGTGCACGGCCACAACAACCTCGTCGGCGCGACGGTCTTCCCGCACAACATCGGGCTGGGCGCGGCCCGCGACCCCCGGCTCGTCGAGAAGGCGGAGCAGATCACGGCCGTCGAGACCAAGGCGACCGGGCCGCAGTGGGTGTTCGCGCCGTGCGTCTGCGTCAGCCGCGACGTGCGCTGGGGCCGGACGTACGAGTCCTTCGGCGAGGACCCCCGCCTCGTGACGGAGATGGCGGTCGCCGTCCAGGGCTTCCAGGGCCGGCACAAGCGCGACATGGCCACGAACCGGCACGTCCTGGCGACGGCGAAGCACTTCGCGGGCGACGGCGACACGGTCTTCGGCTCGTCCACCAGCGGGACCTACACGATCGACCAGGGCGTCACCGTCACCGACCGCGGGACGTTCGCGAAGATCGACCTGGCGCCCTACGTCACCGCCGTCCGCAAGTACGGGGTCGGCAGCATCATGCCGTCGTTCTCCAGCGTCGACTGGAAGGAGGACGGCGTCGGCAACCCGGTGAAGATGAGCGCGCACAAGGAGCTGCTGACCGACGTCCTCAAGAAGAAGATCGGCTTCGACGGGTTCCTGATCAGCGACTGGGAGGCGATCCACCAGATCCCGGGCGACTACCCGACGCAGGTCCGGACGGCCGTCAACGCCGGCATGGACATGTTCATGGAGCCCTACAGCGCCCCGCAGTTCGTCGAGACGCTGATCGCCGAGGTGAGGGCGGGACGCGTGCCGATGGCACGGATCGACGACGCCGTCCGGCGCATCCTCACCGCGAAGTTCGACATGGGCCTGTTCGAGCACCCCTACACCGACCGGAGCCTGGCCCCGTCGATCGGGTCGGCGCAGCACCGGGCGGTCGCGCGGGAGGCCGTCGCGAAGTCGCAGGTCCTGCTGAAGAACGAGCGGCACGCGCTGCCGCTGCGCAAGAACCAGCGGATCTACGTGGCGGGCGTGAACGCCGACGACATCGGCAACCAGGCCGGGGGCTGGACGGTCACCTGGCAGGGCTCGTCCGGTGACATCATCCCCGGCACGACCATCCTGGACGGCATCGAGCAGAACTCGTCCCGCGTCACCTACAGCGCGGACGCGTCGGCGCCGATGTCCGGCGCCGACGTCGGCATCGTCGTGGTCGGCGAGACCCCGTACGCGGAGGGCGTCGGCGACGTCGGCAACGGGCACACGCTGAACCTGTCGGACGCCGACAAGGCCAACATCGACAAGGTGTGCGCCGCGATCGAGACCTGCGTCGTCCTCGACGTCGCGGGACGGCCGCAGATCGTCACCGACCGGCTGCCGGCGATGGACGCGTTCGTCATGTCCTGGCTGCCGGGCAGCGAGGGCGCGGGCGTCGCGGACGTCCTGTTCGGCAAGCGGCCCTTCACCGGCCGACTGCCGGTGACGTGGCCGCGCAGCGAGGCCCAGGAGCCGATCAACGTCGGCGACCGCGCGTACAAGCCGCTGTTCCCCTACGGGTACGGCCTCCGCACCCGCGCCGGTCACCACCACTGACCGGCGTCCCCGACGAGGGCCGGCCGTCCATCACCCACCCTGGGCGGCCGGCCCGCCCCTTTCTTGGGGTAGCTCGTCCGGTTCCGTTCACCTCGCTCACGTTTGTTCGTCGCGCCCCGTTTATCGCGCACGGGCCGGGAGAGGCTGCCTCCGGGGAAGGGAGGCCCGAGTGGACCGGGAGCCGCGGACCGCGTTCGTGCTCGGAGGCGGCGGCGTCCTCGGCGCGCACGAGGTCGGGATGCTGCGGGCGCTCGCGGAGACCGGCGTCCGGCCGGACCTCGTCGTCGGGACGTCCATCGGCGCGCTGAACGGCGTGTTCGTCGCGGCGGAGCCGGACACGGCCGTCGAGCGCCTCACCGCCCTGTGGTCGGACGACTCCGTCCGCGAGGTGTTCGGGTCGCGGGTGTGGACGCGGCTGTGGACGCTCGCCCGCTCCGGCACCCACCTGCACTCCGCCGAGCCGCTGCGCCGCATGCTGGACGAACTGCTCCCCGCCCGGACGTTCGAGGAGCTGGAGATCCCGTTCCAGTGCGTCGCCGCGGGGATCGAGACGGCGATGGCGCACTGGTTCCGGTCCGGGCCGCTGCCGCCCGCCGTGCTGGCCTCCTGCGCCGCGCCGGGCCTGCTGCCGCCCGTCCGCGTCGGGGACCGGCACTACTTCGACGGCGGGCTCGTCCACAGCATCCCGGTCGGGCGGGCCGTGATGCTCGGCGCGACCACGGTCTACGTCCTGCACGTCGGGCGCATCGAGCGGGACCTCGCGCCGCCGCGCCGCCCCTGGGAGGTCGGCATGGTCGCGTTCGAGATCGCGCGCCGGCACCGGTTCTTCGAGGAGATGGCGACCCTGCCGGACGGGCTGAGCGTGCACGTCCTCCCGGCGGGCGGCAGACCGCGGAAGGCCGGGGTCGACCTCGCCCAGATGCGCTACCGGAACGTGTCCGGGATACGGGCTCACATCGAGAGCGCCTACCAGGCATCCTTGGAGTACCTCAAAGAACGGGCGTGACATGCCACCCCTCCCCCTGCGCCGCCTGCTCTTCACGCCACTGCTCTTCGTCCTCACCCTGCTGATCGTCGTCGTGTTCCCGGTCGCCCTCGCGGTGACCTCGCTGGTCGGACGCGAGCGGCGGCGGGCGCGCCGGCTGCTCTGGTTCGCGCTCGCCTGGGGCACCCGGGAGTCGGCCGCCGTGCTGGAGTGCGGCCTGCTGTGGCTCCGCCGCCGGACCCGCGACGACCGGCACTACGACGTCATCCGCCGCTACGTCGCCGGGCTGTACGGGTCGGCCCAGCGGCACCTCGGGCTGCGCGGGGAGATCACCGGCGTGGGGGCGGAGCCGCCCGGCGACCGGCCGCTGATCGTCCTCAGCCGGCACGCCGGGCCCGGCGACGCGCTGCTGCTCGTCCACCACCTGCTGGCCGACTACCGGCGCCGGCCCCGCGTGGTCATGAAGGCGGAGCTCCAGCTCGACCCGTGCATCGACATCGCCGCGAACCGCATGCCGAACGTGTTCGTCACGCCCGGCGGCGGCGCGGCCGCCGGGATCGGCCGGCTCGCCGCCGGGCTCGGCCCCCGCGACGCGCTGCTGATCTTCCCGGAGGGCGGCAACTTCACCCCGGCGCGGCGGCGCCGCGCGATCCGGCGGCTCACCCGGCTGCGCCGCACCGGCGAGGCCGTCCGCGCCGCCGCGATGCGCAACCTGATGCCGCCGCGCCCCGGCGGGGTGCTGGCCGCGCTCGACGCCGCCCCGGACGCCGACGTGGTGTTCGTCGCGCACACCGGGCTCGACGGCATGGCCACGGCCGGCGACGTCTGGCGGCACATCCCGCTCACGGCCCCCGTCCGCGCCCGGTGGTGGCGGATCCCCGCCGAGGACGTCCCGGACGGCCGGGACGACCGCGTCGACTGGCTGTACCGGCAGTGGGAGCGCGCCGACGCCTGGATCGGCGAGCACCGGGCACCCGCACCCGGGTGACATCATGGACGCATGGGCGATGAGGGGTCCGTGCGGGTCGATCTGTGGATCTGGTCGGTGCGGCTGCTGAAGACCCGTTCGATGGCGACGACGGCGTGCAGGGCGGGCCATGTCCGCGTGAACGACGAGCGCGCCAAGCCGTCCACGGCGGTGAAGCCCGGCGACACGGTCCGGCTCCGCCACGACGGGCGGGAGCGCGTCGTGGTGGTGCAGAAGATCGTCCGCAAGCGGGTCGGGGCGCCCGCCGCGCAGGAGTGCCTGATCGACAAGAGCCCGCCCCCGCCGCCGCGCGAGGCCCTGATCCCGGTCGGCCGCCGCGAGCGCGGCGCGGGCCGTCCCACCAAGCGCGACCGGCGCGAGCTGGAACGCATCCTCGACCGCTACCGCATCCTCAACAGCCCGCCGCCCCGCGACGACGAGTGACCCGTCCCGCCGGAGAGCCCGTCAGACCGCGCGCGGCTCGGAGTGGGCGAGGACGGCGCCACCCGCGTCCAGGGCCTCGGCGATGACGTTGGGGGAGCGCCCGAGCGTCACGGTGGTCTCGAAGCCCGTCCGCCGCACCGGGTCCGACACGATGGGACGGGCGTCGGAGCCGGTGCGGAAGCGCCACGCGGCGACGCCGGTCGCGCCGTTCCAGCTCGCGTGGACCCGCATCCGGTCGCCCGGCAGCGGTGACACCGCGACGGCGGGCCGGTCCGCGGGCCGCCCCTCCCACGCGGCGCGGTAGGCGCGGTACGAGCCGTCGCCGATCCCGGTGATCTCCAGGACGGGCGTCCCGTCGGCGGCGAACTCCGTCAGCGCCGGCGTCGACCCCCAGCCGATGAGCGCGTTCCCGTCCGGCAGCGTCTGGAGGTTGCCCATGTACTGCCCGTAGGTCCGGCCGTCGGCGTACTCGCGGACGAGCGTCGCCTTCCGGGCCGCCTCGTCGACCCGGAGGACGATGCCGCGCGAGGCGCCGTCGCCGACGTCGGTGATGTGGTTGTCGAAGAGCGTGATCGTCCCGTCGGGCCGCCGGCGGGCGTCGTGCTGCCAGGCGAACGCGGCGCCCGGCCCGAGCGCGAAGTCGCCGCGCCGGCCGCCGAGCCGCCACCGGACGGCGCCGGTCCGCCGGTCGATCGAGTAGACCGCGGAGGTGTTGCGCGCCGAGATGAGCAGCGCGTCGCCGTCGTCCTGCACGGAGTTGACGTGGACCGGGTCGAACACCTTGCCCGGGGTGCCGTTCGCCTCAGGGGTCAGCGGCGTCCGGGTCTCGGCGATGGCGATGTGGTCGAGCGCGCTCCAGTCGAGCAGCACCTCGCCCGTGCGGACGTCGATCTCCTGGACCCGCCCGTCCAGGACGCGGCCCCGGCGCGGGCCGCCGATCGGGCGCAGGTCGGCGGTGACCTCCGGGTAGGCGATGACCAGCGCCGTCCCGCGGTCGGTGAGCGCGAACTCGTGCAGGTCGCCGGAGACCCCGTCCCCGGCCTCGACCTCGGCGACGCGCCGGTAGTCGGCGCCGAGGATCACGCCGTTGCCGGCGCCGTGGCCGCCCGTCTTGCGCTCTCCCTCCCAGAACGTGAGGACGGGCGCGCCCTCGTACTCCTGCACGCGGACGTCGGTGACCAGCCGGTCGGACCGGTGGATCCACACCGGTTCGCCGGCGTCGTCGACGATGAGGGCGTCGGCGGTGTCGGTGCCGCGGAACGGGGCGATGAACAGCAGGCCGTCCGAGGTGGGGCCGAGCCGCCGCGCCGTCAGCCCCGGCGGCCGGACGCCGGGAAAGGTGAGGTAGCGGTCCGGTGCCGCGGGACCCGCCGCCTTCGGCGGGCGCCGCGCCCCGGCGCCGCTGAGAAGCGCGGCCCCTCCCACCAGGCCCGTTGCCAGAAAACCACGACGTGTCACGCGCATGCGCCTGGTCTACCTCCGGTTTCTGAGAACTCCATGAGAGTCACGCGGGGTCGTCGCCGAAGCGGCGCTCGGACTCCAGCGCGGCCGCCACGTCCCGCGGGTAGGTGCGCCGCGCCCGCACCAGCAGCAGCCCGTTGACCAGCAGCGGGAACAGCGCCAGCAGGAACGCGCGGTCCAGCCCGGTCGACGACTCCCGGCCGCCGTCCAACCGGCCCGACAGCCAGCCGAACAGCACGGGCGCGGCCGCCTCTGCCGACATCCGGACGATCGTCCGGATCGCCTCGGCGCGGCCCCACAGCCGGAAGTGGACGACGTCCAGCCGCACCGCGTCCAGCGGCGGGTTCGCGGCGGCGAGCGCGGCGCCCGCGAGCGTGAACAGGGGCAGCGCGATCGCGGCCTCGGTGGTCAGCAGGCCGGGCAGGAACAGCAGGACCGCCGCGACGAACGCCGCCCCCGGCACGTTGACGCGCGCGCTGACCACCCCCCGGCCCACCAGGCGGTCGGCGAGGCGCCCGCCGGCGAGCACGCCGATCAACGAGGCCAGCCCGATGACCAGGATGAAAGCCGACAGTTCGCCGCGGCTCAGCGAGTACCGCTCCTGCACGAACACCAGCGCGAACGTGCGCAGGGCCGCGAAGAAGAAGTAGCCGATGGCGGACGCCACGATGATGGTCACGTTCGTCCGGATCAGCAGGACGTGCCGCGCCGCCTGGAGCAGTGACATGGCCTCCGGGTCGGTGTCCAGGACGCTCCGCGGGTCGGGCTCGACGTGCGCGCGCTCCACCTGCCGCTGGGCGGGTTCGGCGCCGCCCCGGCCGCTGGCGGACACCTGCGCGCCCCGCGGCGGCTCCGGCAGCATCCGCCACAGCAGCACGGCCAGCACGAACCCGAGCACCGCGACGAACCAGAACGCGAACCGCCAGTTCACCAGCGCGGCGATGTTGCCGCCCGCGATCAGCCCGAAGCCGACCCCGACCAGCTCGCCGGCCAGGATGCGCCCCCACGTCGCGCCCCGCTCCTCGGGCGGGAACAGGTCGCCGATCAGCGACGCGACCGTGGGCCCCGCCGTCGCCGTCACCGCGCCGAGCGCCACCCGCGACGCCAGCAGCCACTCGTACGAGGTCGCGAGCCCGCCGACGATCATCGCGACGCTCCACAGCACGATGCTGCCCGCGAGCAGCGGGACCCGCGGCACCCGGTCGGTCAGCTGCCCCACCGGCAGCGTCGCGACCGCGCCGACGGCCGCCGGCGCGGCGGTGAGGATCCCGACCTGGGTGTTGCCGATGTCCAGGGAATGGCGCAGCTCCTGGACGATCGCACCGACCACCCCGGTGTCGGCGGTGTTCAGCGCGAGCACGCACCCCAGCAGCACCACGATGCGGGCCCGCCGTCTCCCGCCGAGCCGGTCCGCGAGGGCGCTGACCGCCCTGTTCCACGGCCGCGGGCTTCGCGCCGATGTCACCAACCACTACTGCCCCTGCGCCGTCGGGGTATGTTCACGCCCTCCCGCGTCCGAACTGGAGTGATTCGGCGGAAAGGTCACCGTATTTCCATGAAGTCGTCATGACCGGGTATGGGAAACGGGCCGGCGGGAGTGGCCCGGGGCCGCGTGCGGTACACGGCCGACATGGCCCGGGACGCCGCGCGGCCGGAGCGCGCCATCTCGTCGGGCGCCAGGCCGACCAGGTGGCGGTGGTGACGCGTGTTGCGAGGCCGGCGTGCCGAGTGCGCGGTGCTCGACGATCTGCTGGAGGCCGTCCGGGGCGGGGAGAGCCGCGCCCTGGCGATGCTCGGCGAGGCGGGCGCGGGCAAGACCGCCCTGCTGGACTACCTGGTCGAACGGGCCCCGGGGTTCCGGATCGTGCGCATCACCGGCGTCCAGTCGGAGATGGAGCTGGCCTTCGCCGGCCTGCACCAGCTGTGCGCGCCGATGGCCGGGCGGTTCGAGCGGCTGCCCGACCCGCAGTGCGGCGCGCTGCGCGCCGCGCTCGGGCTCAGCGCCGGGCGGGCGCCCGACCGGTTCCTCGTCGGCCTCGCCGTCCTCGGCCTGCTCGCCGACGCCGCGCGCGAGCAGCCGCTGCTCTGCGCGGTCGACGACGCGCAGTGGCTCGACCGGGCGTCGGTGCAGGCGCTGGCGTTCGCCGCACGCCGGCTGGAGGCGGAGTCGGTCGCGATCGTCTTCGCGGTCCGGGAGCCGGACGGCGCACCGGAGCCGGCGGGGGCGCCGGACCTGGCGGGGGTACCGGAGCTGCCGGTCGGCGGCCTGCCGGACGCGGAGGCGCGGGCGCTGCTGCGCTCCGCCGTCGCCGGGCCCTGGGACGCGCAGGTGCTGGACCGGGTCGTCGCCGAGGCGCGCGGCAACCCGCTGGCGCTGCTGGAACTGCCGAAGGACTTCGCCCCCGCCGAGCTGGCGGGCGGGTTCGGCGTGCCGGGCACGGCGGGGCTCGCCGACCGGATCCAGGAGGTCTACGAGCGGCGCGTCGCCGGGCTCCCGCCGCCGGCGCGGCTGCTGCTGCTCGTCGCGGCGGCCGAGCCCGGCGGCGAGCCGGTGCTGCTGTGGCGGGCCGCCGACCGGCTCGGCGCGGGGCCGGACGCGGCGGCGGCCCCCATCGCGGCCGGGCTGGTCGAGATCGCGGACCGGGTCCGGTTCCGCCATCCGCTCGTCCGCTCCGCCGTGTACTGGGCCGCGCCGGCGGAGGACCGCCGCCGGGTGCACCGCGCCCTCGCCGAGGTCACCGACGCGGCCGCCGACCCCGACCGCCGCGCCTGGCACGCGGCGCAGGGCGCACGGACCCCGCGCGAGGACGTCGCGGCCGAGCTGGAGAGCTCCGCGGGCCGCGCCCGGGACCGCGGCGGGCTGGCGGCCGCGGCGGCGCTGCTGTCCCGGGCGGTGGAGCTGACGCCCGATCCTGCCCGGCGGCAGCGGCGGGCGCTCGCCGCCGCGTGGGCGGCGCACCGGGCGGGCACGCCCGGCGCCGCGCTGCGGCTGCTGTCGGTCGCCGAGGCGCGGGCCCCGGACCGGCGGCTGCGCGGCGAGGTCGACCTGCTGCGCGCCGAGATCGCCTTCGCCGTCGACCGGGGCCGCGACGCGCCCCGCCTGCTGCTGCGCGCCGCCCGGCGCCTCGCCCCGCACGCCCCGGCCGCGGCCCGCGACACCTACCTGGAGGCGATCAGCGCGGCGCTGTTCGCCGGGCCGCTCGCCGCCGGGGTCGGCCGGCAGGATGCCGCCGCGGCGGCCCGGTCCGCCCCGCCGCGCCCGGCCGACCCGCGCCCGGCCGACCTGCTGCTCGACGGCCTGGCGCTGCGCATCACCGAGGGCCTCGCCGCCGCGATGCCCGCGCTGCGGCCCGCGCTGGAGGTCTTCGGCGGCCCCGCCCTCGCCCCGGAGGACGGCCTGCGCTGGCTCTGGCTGGGCGGCGTGACCGCCGCGACGCTGTGGGACCACGAGGCGTGGGCGGTGCTCGCGGCCCGGCACGTCCGCCTCGCCCGAGAGTCCGGCCAGACCGCCGCGCTGCCCCTCGCGCTGACCCAGCACATCGCCGTGGACGTGTTCGCCGGCGGGCTGGCGGCCGCCGCCGCGCTGGACGAGGAGGTCGCCACGGTGTCCGAGGCGATCGGGATCCCCGTCCCGCCCTACGGGAGCATGCTGGTCACCGCCTGGCAGGGCCGCGAAGCCGACTTCACCGGGCTGATGAAGACGGTCGAGGTGGAGGTGCGGCGCAGGGGAGAGGGCAACGCGCTGGCCGTCGGCGCGTGGGCGAAGGCCCTGCTCTGCAACAGCCTCGGCCGCTACGAGGACGCGCTGGCCGCCGTCCCCGACGCCGCGCAGGACCGTCCGGCCCCGGTGGGCGCCGGTCCGTGGGCGCTGGTGGAGTTCATCGAGGCCGCCGCCCGCGCCGACCGGTTCGCCGACGCCGCGGTCGCCCTGCGGCGGCTCGGCGAGGTGACGCTCCCGGCCGGCACGGACTGGGCGTTCGGCGTCCACGCCCGCTCCCTGGCCCTCCTCAGCGACGGCACCGCCGCCGAGGACCGCTACCGCGAGGCGATCGACCGGCTCGGCCGCGCCGGCGTCCACGGCGAGCTCGCCCGCGCACGCCTGCTGTACGGCGAGTGGCTGCGGCGGGTGCGGAGGCAGCGCGCCGCCCGCGACCAGTTGCGCGCCGCCCACGAGTCCTTCACCGCGATGGGCATGGAGGGCTTCGCCGGACGGGCCGCGAGCGAGCTGCACGCCACGGGCGAGCACGTCCGCAGGCGCGCGGCCGAGACCGTCGGCGAGCTGACGCCCCAGGAGGTGCAGATCGTCCGGCTCGTCCGGGAGGGGCTGACCAACCCCGAGATCGGGGCCCGCCTGTTCATCAGCCCCCGCACCGTCGAATGGCACCTGCGCAAAACCTTCGGCAAGCTCGGCATCACCTCGCGCAGGCAGCTCCAGCGCGCGCCCACGACCGGCAGGGGATAGCCCCAGGGTGGGGGCCAGTGGCCCACCCTGGTCCCCGGCGGCGCCCTCGCGGAGACAGTGGTCGATAAGGGATCGACCTCTGAAGAAGCGAGGGCAGAATGAGCAACCCGATACTGGAGCCGGCGGCCCAGGAGTTCGCCGAGGCGGTGTCCAAGCCGCCGTTCGTCTACGAGCTGGACGTCGACGCCGCCCGCAAGGTCCTGGACGACGTCCAGGCCGCGCCGGTGCCGAAGCCCGACGTGGACGAGAAGTGGATAACCGTGCCCGCCGAGGTCGGAGACGTCCGGGTCCGGATCGTCAAGCCCGCCGGGGCGACCGGCGTGCTGCCCGCCGTCCTGTACGTGCACGGCGGCGGATGGGTACTGGGCAACGCGGGCACCCACGACCGGCTCGTCCGCGAACTCGCCGCCGGGACGGGCGCCGCGATCGTCTTCGTCGAGTACGACCGGTCGCCCGAGGCCCGCTACCCCGTCGCGATCGAGCAGGCGTACGCCACCGCCCGCTGGATCACCGAGCACGGCGCGGACGAGGGGCTCGACGCCGCCCGGCTGGCCGTCGCCGGCGACTCCGTCGGCGGCGACATGACCGCCGCGCTGGCGATCATGGCGAAGCGGCGCGGCGACGTGCGGTTCGTGCACCAGTCGATGTACTACCCGGTGACCGACGCGGGGCAGGACACCGCCAGCTACCGCGAGTTCGCCGACGGCCCGCACCTGACCGCCAAGGCCATGGCGTGGTTCTGGGACGCCTACTGCCCCGACCCCGTCCAGCGGACGCAGGTCACCGCGTCGCCGCTGCGCGCCACGCTGGACGACCTGCGCGGCCTGCCGCCCGCGTTCCTGATCGTCGACGAGAACGACGTGCTGCGCGACGAGGGCGAGGCGTACGCGCGCCGCCTCACCGAGGCGGGCGTCCCCACCACCAGCGTCCGCTACAACGGCACGCTGCACGACTTCATGATGCTCAACCCCGTGCGCGACACCCGCGCCACCCGGGCCGCCACGGCCCAGGCGATCGACGTCCTCAAGACCGTCCTCGGAAAGGCGGACTCATGAACACCGACCGTCCCATCGTCGTCCTGGTCCACGGCGCCTTCGCGGAGTCGGCGAGCTGGAACGGCGTCATCAGCCGGCTGCGCGACCGCGGCGTGGACGCCGTCGCCGCGGGCAACCCGCTGCGCAGCGTCCAGAGCGACGCCGCCTACGTCCGCGACGTGATCGCGAGCCTCGACCGCCCGGTGGTCCTCGCCGGCCACTCCTACGGGGGCATGGTCATCACCGAGGCCGCGGCCGGGAACCCGGCGGTCCGCGCCCTCGTCTACGTGGCGGGCTTCGCGCCCGACCCGGGGGAGACCGCGTTCACGCTGTCCGGCAAGTTCGAGGGCAGCACGCTCGGGGACGCGCTGGCCGGCTACCCGCTCTCCGGCGGCGGCAGCGAGCTGCGCATCACCGACGAGAAGTTCCACCAGCAGTTCTGCGCCGACGTCGACCCGGCCGAGGCCGCGCTGATGGGCGCGACCCAGCGTCCCGTGACGGAGCGGGCGCTGACCGAGGGCATCTCGGTGGACGAGCCCGCCTGGCGCAGCATCCCGTCCTGGTTCGTGTTCGGCTCCGAGGACCGCAACATCCCGGCGGCCCTGATGCACTTCATGGCCGACCGCGCGGACGCCCGCAGCACCGAGGAGATCACCGGCGCGTCCCACGCGCTCGCGGTCTCCCAGCCGGACGCGGTCGCCGCCATGATCGCCGAGGCCGCCGCGTCCGTCCAGCCGGCCGCCGTCTGAGCCGCCGTCTGAGCCGCCGTCTGAGCCGCCGTCTGAGCCGCCGTCTGAGCCGCCGCCCGGCCGGCCGCCGCCCGGTCAGCCGCCGCACCTGCGGGTGCGACGGCCGACCGGACGCCGTTCAGGCGGGCTTGCGGGCGAGGACGAGCCGGTAGCGGGGGCTGCCGTCCTTGCGGCGGCCCAGCGACGCCATGGGCGCCGTCGTCACCGAGAACCCGGCCGCCGCGAGGTCGTCGCGCACCGCGCCCAGCGGGCACGTGCGGTAGTACATGACGAACGGCGGACGCCACACGGCGTTCCGGACCCGCATGGCAACGTCGAACCCGAGCAGCGCCCAGTACCAGCCCGACGTGAAGGGCGGCGGCGCGCCGATCGGGAAGGCGAAGAGCCCACCGGGCCGCAGCGCGCGATGCACCCCCGCGAAGACGGCGGGCCGTTCCTCGGGCAGCAGGTGCCCGAGCGCCCCGAAGGTCACCGCGAGGTCGAAGCCGCCGGTGAAGGGCAGCGCCCGCGCGTCCGCCCGTACCCACTCGGCGCCGGGGTGCGCCTTCCGCGCCTGCGCGAGCATCCCGGCGCTGAAATCGACGCCGGTGACGCGTCCCCGGCACACGGGCACCAGCGCGCGCATGCCCGCGCCCGTGCCGCAGCACACGTCCAGCCCGTCACCGAACGGCCCGAGCGGACGCAGCGCCTCAACGGTCGCGTCGAGGATGCCGTCGGGCGTCCGGAACGGCGTGTGGTCGAACTTCGGCGCGAGCAGGTCGTAGCCGCGCTCCACCGAGGACAGGGCCTGGACGGCCAGCTCGCGCGGGGACGGGCCTTGGGGGGAGAACACCGGCCCTCAGCCGGCCCGGCTGAGGCCGTCGATCGCGGCGACGTCCTCGGCGGTGAGGTCGAACCCCTCCAGGTCGAAGTTGGCGGCGATGCGCTCCCGCCGCGACGACCTGGGCAGGATCACGATCTCGTGCTCCAGATGCCACCGCAGGACGACCTGGGCGGCGGTGACCCCGTGCCGCTCCGCGATCCCGGTGAGGACGCGGTCGCGGAGGTTGGTGTTCTTCAGCCCGCTGTAGCCCTCGACGACGATGCTCCGGCGCCGGTGCTCGTCCAGCAGGGCCGGGTCGTGCTGCGCGGGGCTCCACGGGATCTGGTTGACCGCGGGCTGCTCCCCGGTGGCCTCGGTCAGCTCGTCGATCTGCGCCGGGCTGTAGTTGCTGACCCCGACGGTGCGGGCCAGCCCCGCGTCCCTGGCCGCCAGCAGCTCCCGCCACGTCGGGACGAGGTCGGCCGGCCCGGTCGGCCAGTGGATCAGCCAGAGGTCGACGTAGTCGGTGCCGAGCTGCCGGAGGCTCTCCTCCAGGGTGCGGCGGGCCTTGCGCGCGTCCTTCGGCCGCAGCTTGGTGGTGATGAACACCTGCTCGCGGTCGACGCCGCTGTCCTTCACCGCCCTGCCGACGTCCGCCTCGTTCCGGTAGAGCGTCGCGGTGTCGATGTGCCGGTAGCCGATGTCGAGCGCCGCCCGTACCGAGTCGTACGCCTCCTTGTGGCCGAGCTCCCAGGTCCCGAAGCCGATGGACGGCAGCACGGCGCCACCGGGCAGGTTCACAGTCCGCGTCATGGCGCCATTCTGCCCTCCCCGCCGGGCATCAGTCAGACGCCGTCCGGACGGGTCACGGAGCCGGCGGCGCCCCGCCGGCCTTGGCCATGGCCACGGCGATCGGCAGCGAGAAGGGGGCGTGCCGCTCGGCGGTCATCAGGGCGATGGCCGTGCCGGCGATGTGGTCGACCAGCAGGTCGCGGGCGCGGTGCCGGTCGCGGGCGCGGCACGCCTCCAGCAGTCTCCGGTGCTCTTCGAGCTTGGCCTCGAAGCCGCCGCTGTCCTGCTCTTGGAACATGTAGGCGCGGTGGTAGCGCTCGGCGTGGTCGAAGAGCCGGTCCAGATGGGCGCGCAGCCGCGGCCCGGCCCCGGCGCGCAGGATGGCGTGGAAGCGCCGGTGCGCCTCGGTGTCGCCGCCGGGGGCGGCGTGCTCGAGTTCCCACTCCAGCCGCTCGAAGTCGGCGCCGCGGAGCATCGGGACGGTGAGCCAGATGGCCAGGCCCTCGCCCATGACGCGCAGGGAGTAGAGGTCGTCCAGGTCGTTCATGCTCAGCGAGCTGATCCTGACCGAGCGGTGCGGGCCGCTGTCCTCGACCAGGCCCTCGCTCTCCAGCAGGCGCAGCGCCTCGCGCAGCGGGGTGCGGCTGACGGACAGCTTGCGGCTGAGTTCGAGCTGGGAGATCTCCGCGCCGGGCGGAAGCTGGCACTCCAGGATGAGCCGCCGCAGGGTCTCGTGCACGTTCCGCGTCCCCGCGCCGGCCTTGGGTGCCGCGGAGCCTGTGCTCACGGGTGCGTACCTCGTTCGGATCCGACACTGGCTGGATTACTGAGAGTGGGCTCCATTGTATACAGTGTCGCGCTCATCGTAGACAATCGGGGTCACACCTTGCGGTCCCGGCCGTGCCAGTACCCGTCGCGCAGCTCGCGCTTGAGCACCTTGCCGACCGGTGACCGCGGCAGCTCGCGGAAGATGACCTCCTTGGGCGCCCGGACGCCGCCGAGCGCGTCCCGGCAGGCCGCGATGAGCTCCGCCGGATCGGCGTCCGCGCCGCTCTTGAGCTCGACGACGGCCGCCACCCGCTCGCCCCACTTGTCGTCGGGGAGGCCGATGACCGCGCAGTCCCGCACGGCCGGGTGGCCGAGCAGCACCTGCTCCACCTCGCTGGGGAAGACGTTGAAGCCCCCGGAGATGATGAGGTCGCGTTTCCGGTCCACGATGTAGAGGTAGCCGTCGGCGTCGAAGTGCCCGACGTCGCCGGTGGCCAGCCAGTCTCCGGGGAGGCTGACCGCGGCGGTCTGGTCGGGGGCCCGGTGGTAGCCCTTCATGCGCAGCGAGCTGCGCACCACGATCTCGCCCTTCTCGCCGGGCGGCAGCGGAGCGTTCTCGTCGTCCACGACCGCGACGTCGGCGACGAGGGTGGGACGCCCGCAACTCGCCAGCCGACCCCGCAGCCGCGGCTCGGCCCGCGCCGCCACGTGCTCGTCCGGGCTGAGGAACGCGCACATCATCGGCAGTTCCGTCTGCCCGTAGAACTGGGCCATCACCGGCCCGAAGACGTCCATCGCCTCTTCCAGCTTGGTGACCGACATGGGGGCCGCCCCGTACAGGAAGTAGCGCAGGCTCGACATGTCGCGGCGGGCCGCGTCCGGATGGTCCAGCAGGGCGTAGATCGCGGTCGGCGGGAGGAAGAGCCGGGTCACCGCGTTCCGCTCGACCGATGCGAGGATCTCGCCGGGCACCACCCCGTCGTGCACGACGTTGCGCCCGCCGACGGCGAGGACGGGGAAGACGAGCGTCCCGGCGGCATGGGTCATGGGCGCCGCGACGAGGTGGACGGGGTCGTGCTCGGGCATGTGCGCGTTGAAGGCGTGGATCATCGTCTCGAAGGCCCGGTTCGGCACCTCGACGGCCTTGGGGCGCCCCGTCGTGCCGCCGGTGCCGAAGTAGCCGGCCACCGCCTCGGGGTCCAGGGGCGGCAGCGGCACCCGCGTGCCGGGCGGGGCGAGCCACTCCTCCGGCCGGTCGACGCAGACGGTGCGGTCGAGCGTCTCGACCTCGTCCCGGATCCGCCCGGCGACATCGGCCAGCTCGCCGGAGTGCAGCAGCGCGCGCGCCCCGACGAGGCGCAGCAGCGCGATCAGATCCTGCGGCGTGGCCCGCGCGTTGAGCGCCACCCACGCGCACCCGGCGCGCAGCACCCCGAGGACGAACGGGAACAGCTGAGGAGTGTTACCGCTGAGCACCGCCACCGGCGTGCCGTGCCCGGCGCCGTCGCGGTGCAGCGCGGCCGCGACCCGGTGGGTGATGTCGGCGGCCTCGGCGTAGGTCAGGGCCCCGGTGCCGTCCGCGTGGACGAAGGCGACGCCGTCCGGGTTGACCAGGACGCCCCGGTCGAAGAACTCGATCACCTGCATCGGCGCGCCCTCCTCACCGGCGCGCCGGGGCGGGCGCGGGCGCGACGCAGCGGTTGACCAGCTCGCCGATGCCGTCGATCCGCGAGGTGACCGTCTGGCCGGGCGCGAGGTAGACGGGGGGCTTGCGCGCGCCGCCGACGCCGCCGGGCGTCCCGGTGGCGATCAGGTCGCCGGGGGCCAGCGTGATGAAGGAGCTGATGTAGGAGATGATCTCGGCGGCCGAGAAGACCAGCTCGCTGGTGACCGACTTCTGCATCACGTCGTCGTCGACGGCGCAGGTGAGGGTGCACGCCCGCGCGTGCCCCACCTCGTCGGGCGTGACGAGCCAGGGCCCGACCGGGGTACTGGCCTCGAACGTCTTGCCCTGCAGGAACTGCGACGTGCGGAACTGCCAGTCGCGCATGCTGATGTCGTTGACGACGGTGTAGCCGGCGATCACGTCCCACGCCCGGTCGGCGCGCACGTGCCGGGCCGTCTCGCCGATCACCACGCCGAGCTCGACCTCCCAGTCCACGGCGTCGGAGCCGGCGGGCAGGGCGATGTCGTCGTACGGGCCGATGAGGCTGCGGGCGTACTTGGCGAAGATCGTCGGATGCTCGGGCGGCTCGATGCCCACCTCCGCGATGTGGTCGCGGTAGTTGACGCCCACGCAGAGGATCTTCTCGGGGTTCGGGACGGGCGGCGCGAGGTCGGCCCCGGCCGCCGGCACGGTGCGGCCGGTCTCCCGCCCGGCCCGGTCCCGCCAGCCCGGTCCGGAGGCGAGCAGCGCCCCCGCGTCCTCGTACGGCAGCAGGACGATCCGCTCGCCGTCGAGCCGCCCCGCCGCCGTCCTGCCGTCGTCCAGCCGGATTGTGGTCAGTCGCACGCCCAGTCCTCTCGTCGCAGGCGACTCATGCCGAGTCTGTACATCGTTGCGATGCAACTGTACATTCCAAGCTGTGAGTTGGATACAACTGCTCCATAGATGCGTCCAACGCTGACGGAAAGGCCAACACTGAGCGGAAAGGGTGGTGGTGGCGGTGGTCCTCTCCGGCGGGACCGGGCGCGGTGTCGCGGCCGGGGCCGTGCTGGGCGCGCTGCTCATGGCGGGCGCCGGCTGCGGTGACGGCAGGGCCGGCGGGACGTCCCTGACGAAGGTCACCTATCGCGGCCCGTTCGTGACCAGCGGCGGTGACGCGCCGCTGTACTACGCCGACGAGCTCGGCTACTTCGAGGAGGAGGGCCTGGACGTCGCCATCCGCGACAGCAAGGGCTCCGGGCAGACCGTCACCGACGTCGGCAACGGCGGATCGGACTTCGGCATGGCCGCCGCGACCAACCTGATCATGTCGATCGACCGGGGGCAGCAGGTCGTCGGCGCCGCCACCTACCTCGGCCGGAGCAGTTTCGGGTTCTTCGTCCCGGCGGACTCCGGCATCGCCTCGATCCAGAACCTGCGCGGCCGTTCCATCGCGGTGTCCGCGCTGGTGGAGCAGAACATGTACGCGGCGCTGGCGGCCGCGGGGCTTGCCAAGTCCGACGTCAAACCCGTCGTCGCGGACGCCAACGCGCTGGTCACTACCTACGTCAGCGGCAAGGCCGACGCCATGTACACCGTCCGGTCCTTCCTGCCGCAGACGCGGCGGCGGGCGTCGAACGTCCTGATGCAGTCGGACGCCGGGTTCAACCCGCCCGACTACGTCCTGGTGGTCACGAAGAAGACCATGCGGGACCGGCCGCAGCTCGTCCGGAGCTTCGCGCGCGCCACGCTGCGCGGCTTCCAGGCGGCGAAGAAGGACCCCGATGCCGCCATCAAGGCGCTCACCAAAGAGCATCCCGAACTCGACCCGAAGCAGTCGCTCGGAGTGCTGAAGGCCGTCCTCGGCTTCATGTGCGCGCCCACGCAGAGCGGCCGCCCGTACGGGGAGAACGCCCCGGCCGACTGGAAGGGCACCGTCGAGGCGCTGAAGCGCACGGCGGGCCTGCGCGGCACCGGCACGTACTTCGACAACGCCCTGTTCAAGGAGGGAGGCGGCCTTGGCTCCGGCACGTGCTGACCTGCGCCGCCGGGCCGGCGGCGAGGACGGGACGGCCCGCCCCCTGCGGGCGGCGGGCCTGGCGAAGGAGTTCCCCTCCCGCGACGGGACGATCGTTGCGCTGGACGGCGTCGACCTCACCATCGCCCCCGGCGAGTTCGTCAGCGTGCTCGGGCCCAGCGGCTGCGGCAAGAGCACGATGCTGACGATCATGGCCGGTCTCGACGCCCCGACCGGCGGCGAGGTGACGATCGGGGACCGGCCGGTGACCGGGCCGCTGCTGGAGGCCGGGGTCATG
Source organism: Actinomadura meyerae (assembly GCF_900188445.1). Taxonomy (GTDB): domain Bacteria; phylum Actinomycetota; class Actinomycetes; order Streptosporangiales; family Streptosporangiaceae; genus Spirillospora; species Spirillospora meyerae. The sequence goes on along the minus strand of NZ_FZOR01000005.1, from coordinate 12,637 downwards.
TTCCAGCGCGACCTGCTCCTGGACTGGCGCACCTGCGAGGACAACGTCCTCCTCCAGTTCCAGATGCGCGGGCTGGCCACCGCCCCGCACCGCGAGCACGCCCGGGAACTCCTGGAGATGGTCGGGATGTCGCGCTTCGCCCGGCGGTTCCCCCGCGAGCTGTCCGGCGGCATGCGGCAGCGCGTGGCGCTGTGCCGCGCGCTGGTGCACCGGCCGCCGCTGCTGTTCATGGACGAGCCGTTCGGTGCGCTCGACGCCCTCACCAGGGAGAACCTCAACACCGAACTCGGCGGGCTGGCCGCACGGGCCGGGACCTCGGTGCTGTTCGTGACGCACGGGATCGACGAGGCCGCCTTCCTCGCCGACCGGGTGGTCGTGATGTCGCCGCGTCCGGGCCGGATCGTCGGCGAGGTCCGGATCGACCTGCCGCGGCCCCGGCCGGCGGAGGTCCGCGAGACCCCGGAGTTCGTCGCCTGCACCGGCCGCCTCCGCCGCATGCTCACCCACGGGCGTCCGGAGGCCGAGCCCGCCGGAGCCGGGGCGGGGGAGGCGGTGCCCGATGCCTAGGCTCGCACGGCGGATCGGCGAGCTGACCGCGTTCTGGTACCTGCTCGCGATCGCGCTGGTCGTGGCGGTGTGGCAGGCGGTCGTGCTGTTCGGCGGTACCCCGGACTACCTGCTGCCCACCCCGGTCCAGGTGGCCGAGGCGCTGTCGACCTATCACGAGCCGCTGCTGCGGGAGAGCTGGGTGACGCTGCGCGGGATCCTCCTGGCGTTCGGGATCTCGGCCGTGGCCGGTGTGGCGGTCGCCGTCCCGATGGCGTTCTCCCGCGCGGTGGAGCGGCTGGGCTATCCGCTGCTGGTGATGAGCCAGGCCGTGCCGAAGGTGGCGCTGGGCCCGCTGTTCATCGTGTGGCTCGGCTTCGGGCTGATGACCAACGTGCTGATCGCCGTGTCCGTCGCGATCTTCCCCGTGATCGTCAACACCGCGCTCGGCCTCACCTCGATCGACCCGGACCTGGTCAGGCTGGGCCGCTCGATGGGCGCGTCCCGCTGGCGGCTGTTCCGCCTCGTCCGCCTGCCGAACGCGCTGCCGAGCGTCCTGGCCGGTCTCAAGGTCGCCATCACCTTCGCGGTGATCGGGGTCGTCGTCGGCGAGTTCATCGTCGGCGGGTCGGGCCTCGGCTACCTGACGATCTCGGCGAGCGGCAACCAGAACGTCCCGCTGCTGTTCGCCTGCGTCATCACCCTGGCCGTGCTGGGCGCCCTGACGTTCGCCGCCGTCGACCTGCTCGAACGCGTGGCGCTGCGCAGGCACCCATGAGGAGTCCCATCAACCCGAAGGGGTAGCACATGCCGATCAGGGCCGCCATCGACATCGGCGGGACCTTCACCGACGTCGTGGCCTACGACGACGTCAAGGGCACGCTCATGCTGGGCAAGGCCCTCAGTACGCCCCACGACCTCATCGACGGCGTGTTCGGCGGCCTGGGGGCGGCGGGCGTCCCCGTACCGGACCTGGACTTCGCCATCCACGGCAGCACCGTCGTGGTGAACGCGCTGATCGAGCGCAAGGGCGCGCGGACCGCGCTGCTCACCACGGCGGGGTTCCGGGACGTGTACGAGATCGGCCGCATCAACCGCCCGGACGCGTTCAACCTCGCCTTCACCCGGCACCGGCCGCTGATCCCCCGCGAGATGATCTTCGAGGTGCCGGAGCGGACCCGCGCCGGCGGCGGGATCGCCCGGGAGCTGGACGAGCCCCGCACCCGCGCCATCGCCCGCCGGCTGGCCGCGCTCGGCGCCGAGGCGGTGGCCGTGGTGCTGCTGCACGCCTACCGGAACCCGGCGCACGAGATCCGGGTGGGCGAGATCCTGCGGGACGAGCTGCCCGGCGCGTACGTCACGCTGTCGCACGAGATCAGCCGGGAGTACCGCGAGTTCGAGCGGACGTCGACGGTCGTGGCCAACGCGTTCGTGGGCCCGCTGGTCAGCGACTACCTCGGCCGCCTCGAAGACCGGCTGCGGGCGGGCGGCTCCGGCGCGCCGCTCGCGGTCATGCAGTCCAACGGCGGCGTGTCCGACGTGGCCACGGCGTCCGGGCAGTGCGTGCAGATGCTGGAGTCGGGCCCGGCCGGCGGCGTCGTCGGCACGATCGCGCTGTGCGAGGCGCTCGGCCGCCGCGAGGCGATCGCGTTCGACATGGGCGGCACGACGGCGAAGTCGGCGGTGATCCGCGACCTGACGTTCCCGATGGCCAGCGACTACTTCCTCGGCGGCTACGCCACCGGCCTCCCGATCCGCGTCCCCTGCCTGGACATCGTGGAGGTCGGCACCGGCGGCGGCAGCGTCGCGTGGCTGGACGAGGCCGGCGGCGTCCACGTCGGGCCGCGCAGCGCGGGCGCCGACCCCGGCCCGGCCTGCTACGGCCGCGGCGGCACCGAGCCCACGATCACCGACGCGTCGGTGGTCCTCGGGCACCTGGCGCCGAGCGGTGCGCTCGCCGGCGGGCTGCGCCTCGACGGCGACGCCGCCCACCGCGCGGTCGGCGGGCTGGCCGACCGCCTCGGCATGGACCCCGTCGCCACCGCCGCCGGGATCATCGCCATCGGGGCCGCCTCGATGGCCAACTCCGTCCGCGCGGTCACCACCGAGCGGGGCCTCGACCCCCGGGACTTCACCCTGGTCGCCTACGGCGGGAACGGCCCGCTGCACGTCTCGCAGGTCGCCCGCGAGCTGTCCGTCCGGCGCGTGGTCGTGCCGCAGGTCCCGGCCCTGTTCTCGGCGCTCGGCATGCTCATGGCCGACCAGCGCCACGACGTCGTCCAGACGGGCGTGCGGACCCTCGGCGACACGACCGCCGAGGAGATCGAGGAGGCGTACCGGACGCTGGAGGACGAGTGCGAGCGCGCCCTCGCCGCCGGCTCGCTGCGGTTCGGCGGGGTGGAGTTCCTGCGCGCGGCGGACATGCGGTACGTCGGCCAGGAGCACACCGTCACGGTCGACCTCCCGTCCGGGACGATCCGCACCATCGGCGACCTCAAGCGGGCCTTCGACATCGCGCACGAGCGGCGCTACAGCCACAGCGCCCCCGGCGAGCCCGCGCAGATCGTCAGCCTGCGGGTCTCTGCGGTCGGCCGGCTCCGCAAACCCGACCTCACCAAGATCGAAGAGGGCGGCGAGAGCCCGCCCGCCGACGCCCGGACCGGCACCCGCGACATCGTCTTCGCCCCCGCCGGGGGCGCGGTCGCGGTACCGGTGCTCGCGCGGGCGGCGCTGCGGGCCGGCAACCGCGTCACCGGGCCCGCCGCCATCGAGGAGCCGACCGCCACCACCCTGCTGCACCCCGGCGACCGCGCCGACGTCGACGGGTACGGGAACCTGCTGCTGGAGATCGGAGCCCGACCGTGACCGACATCGATCCGATCACCGCCGAGATCATCCGCGCCGGGTTCGTCTCGATCACCGAGGAGATGAAGACGAACCTGATGCGCACGGCGTACAACCTCATCATCTACGAGGCCCAGGACTTCACCGTCGGGCTGTTCGACGCCTCCGGCGAGACGATCTCGGTCGGGCTGGGGCTGCCGATGTTCGTGGGCGGCCTGTCCGACGCGATCAAGGCGAAGCTGGAGTTCTACGGGCCGGACGGCATCCGGCCGGGCGACATCCTGCTCACCAACGACGCCTACATCATGGGCAGCCACCTCAACCACATGATCTTCACGCTGCCGATCTTCCACGACGGCGAGCTGGTCGCCTTCGCCGCGTCGATGGCGCACTGGATCGACGTCGGCGGCGTGCTCGGCGGCACCACCACCGACATCTACTCCGAGGGCCTCCAGGTCCCGATCGTGAAGATCTTCAAGGAGGGCGTCCAGGACGAGGAGCTGACCCGGCTGATCGCGATGAACGTCCGGTTCGAGGACCTCGCGATGGGCGACTTCCGGGCGCAGGTCGCCGCCGTCCGCACCGGCGAGACCCGGATGCGCGCGATGCTCGAACGCTACGGCGCCGACGTCGTCCGGGCGGGCATCGCCGACGTGTTCCGCCGCGGCGAGGAGCTGGCCCGGCAGGCCGTCCGGCGCATCCCGGACGGCGAGTACCGCGCCGAGGCCTACATGGACGACGACGCGGTGAAGGTCGGCGAGCGGATCCCCGTCCGCGTCCGCGTCGCGGTCGAGGGCGACGCGATGACCATCGACCTCAGCGAGATGAGCCCGCAGGTCGCGGGCTACTTCAACTCGGGCGCCACCGCCGGGCGCTCGGCCGCGCAGGTCGCGTTCAAATGCCTCACCTCGCCGGACGAGTACCCGATCAACCACGGCTCGCTGCGCCCGCTGGAGGTGGTCCTGCCGCCGGGCACGGTCGTCAGCGCGGTCAAGCCGGCCGCGATGCGCCTGTGGATGACGTATCCGATGACGGTCGTCGACTGCGTGTTCCGGGCGATGGCGGAGGTCATGCCCGGTATCAGCATCGCCGGCCACCACGCCGACCTGGGGATGTCGCACACCTACGGCGTGGACGAGGCGACCGGGCGGTTCTTCCAGTTCTACGGCGGGCCGCAGGGCGGCGGCTGGGGCGCGACATCTCAGGCCGACGGGCAGAGCGCCACGATGTGCATCAACGACGGCGACACCCACAACGCGCCCGTCGAGGTGGTGGAGGCCAAGTACCCGATGGTCACCGTCGAGGAGTACTCCCTCGTGCAGGACTCCGGCGGCGCCGGGAGGCACCGCGGCGGTCTCGGCACCCGGCTGAAGATCCGCGTGCACACCGCCGCGAAGCTGGACACCTGGATCGAGCGCACCTCCTGCGCGCCCTGGGGCCTGGACGGGGGCCATGCCGCGGCGCGGAACCACGTGCAGGTCGAACGGGCCGGAGGCGAGGTGGTCACCTTCCCCAACGGGAAGGTCGGAGCACTCGACCTGTCCGCGGGCGACGCCCACGTCATCGAACTCGGCGGAGGCGGCGGCCACGGTGACCCGCTGGGGCGTCCCGTGGAGAAGGTCCTGGCCGACGTACGGGCCGGATATGTGTCGGCGGCGCGCGCGCGGACCGACTACGGCGTCGTCATCACCGATACCGGCGAGGTCGACGAGGCCGCGACCGCCGAGTTGCGGAACAGCCATGCGTGACGCTTACGACTACGTGATCGTCGGGGCGGGCTCGGCCGGCTGCGTGCTGGCCGACCGGCTGTCCGCCGGCACCGATGCCACAGTGCTGCTGCTGGAGGCCGGCGGCCCCGATGACCGGCCGGAGATCCGGGACAGCGTCCGCTGGGCCGAGAACCTCGGCGGCGACGCGGACTGGAACTACCGCACCGCGCCGCAGCACCACGCCGGCGGCCGGCGGATCCCCTGGCCGCGCGGCCGGGTGCTCGGCGGCTCCAGCTCGATCAACTCGATGGTCTACATGCGCGGCGCCCGGAGCGACTATGACGGCTGGGCGCGGCTGGGCAACGAGGGCTGGGCCTATGAGGACGTCCTCCCGGCCTTCCGCGACCTGGAGGACTTCCCCGGCGGCGACCCCCGCTACCGGGGAACCGGCGGGCCGCTGAAGGTCAGGATCCCCGACGACCACAGCCCGCACGCCGAAGGCTTCCTCGAATCGGCACTGGAGGCGGGCCACCCGTACAACGACGACTTCAACGGCGCCTCGGCCGCCGGGGCGGGCTGGAACCAGCTCACGGCCGTCGCCGGACGCCGCTGTAGCAGCGGGGACGCGTTCCTGCGTCCGGCACTGGAGCGGCCCAACCTCACGGTGGTGACGCAGGCCCGCGCGCGCCGCCTCGTCCTCGACCGGACCGGCCGGGTCACCGGCGTCGAGTACGAGCGCGACGGCCGGATCCTGACCGCCGGTGTCGACGCCGAGGCCATCGTGTCGGGCGGGACCGTCGAGTCGCCCAAACTCCTGCTGCTGTCGGGCATCGGCCCGTCCGCGGAACTGGCCGAGGCGGGCGTCGACTGCCTGCTCGACCTGCCCGGCGTCGGACGCAACCTGCACGACCACCTCGGCGTCCCGCTGACCTGGGAGGCCCGGCGGCCCGTCCCGCTCAGCCGGCACCAGCACAGCGAGGTCGGCCTGTTCTGCCGCTCCGACCCCGGGCTCGACTCACCCGACCTGCAGTTCGGCGTGCTGAGCGTCGCGCTCACCGCCGAGGGCACCGTCTCCCTCGACGCCGCCTACAGCCTCTATCCGTGCCTGCTCCGGCCGCGCAGCCGCGGCAGCCTCCGGCTCCGCTCGGCGGACCCGTCCGACGAGCCGCTGATCGACCCGAACTACCTGGAGTCGCCGGACGACAGGGACGCGCTCGTCCGCGCCATCGAGGTCTCGCGCGAGCTGGTGCGTGGCGCGGGCCTGCATGACTGGACCGGCACGGAGCTCCTCCCCGGGCCGGACACCGACGACCTGCGCGCCTATGTCGCCCGGACGGTCAACACCTGGTTCCACCCCGTCGGCACCTGCCGCATGGGCGAGGTCGTGGACCCGTCCCTGCGCGTGCGCGGCACGGCCAACCTCCGCGTGATCGACGCGTCGGTCATCCCGGAGATCCCCTCGGCGAACACCAACGCCGCCACGCTGATGATCGCGTGGCGCGGCGTCGACCTGATCAAGAGCGCCCGATCCTCACGAAAGTAGACGACCATGGCTGACCTGCGCGCTCTCTTCGACGCCCAGCGCCGCGCCGCCCGCACCCCCACCCTGGACGAACGCCGCGAGCACCTCGGCCGGCTCGCGGCGATGGTCATGCTGGCCCGCCCCCGCATCGAGCAGGCGATGGCGGAGGACTTCGCCGTCCACCCCGAGCAGCTCACCGCCCTGACCGAGGTGTTCGGCGTCGCCGGCCAGGCCGCCTACGCCGCCGAGCAGCTCCCCGCCTGGACGGCCCCGCAGCGGCGCCACGTCGACCCCGCCTTCTTCGGCGGCGCCACCGCCGCCATCGAATACCAGCCCAAAGGCGTGCTCGGCGTCATCTCCCCCTGGAACTTCCCGTTCCTGCTCTCCCTCGGCCCGCTCGCCGACATGCTCGCCGCCGGCAACCGCGTGATCATCAAACCGTCCGAGCTCGCCCCCACCTGCGCCGACCTCCTGCGCGAACTGGTCGACGAGACCTTCGACCCCGACCACGTCACCGTCGTGTGCGGCGGCCTCGACCTGGCCAAGGAGTTCCCGACGCTGCCCTGGGACCACCTCCTCTACACCGGCAACTCCGCCGTGGGCCGCGAGGTCGCCATGGCCGCCGCCCGCAACCTCACACCCCTCACCCTGGAACTCGGCGGCAAGAACCCGGCCATCGTCCACACCGTGGACGCCGAGACCGTCGCCCAGATCATCGGGAACAAGGCGGTCAAGAGCGGGCAGGTCTGCATCGCCCCCGACTACTGCCTCGTCCCGGCGGCCCGGCTCACCGACTTCATCGACCTCGCCCGAGCCCACGTCTCCGCCGGCTACTCCGCGTCCCCGGACTGCACGGGCATCATCACCGACCGCCACCTGGACCGCCTGCTGGCCATGCTGGACGAGGCGAAGGCCGGCGGCCACGAGATCATCACCCTCGAACCCGGGGCCGCCCCCGACCGCGCCACCCGCCGCATCCCGCTCACCCTGGTCATCGACCCCGACGACGACCTGCAGATCATGCGCGAGGAGATCTTCGGCCCCATCCTCCCCGTCAAGACCTACACCAGGCTCGACAACGCCATCGCCTACGTCAACGGGGGAGACCGCCCCCTCGCCCTCTACGTCTTCACCCCCGACGAGGCCGTCGCCCGGCACGTCCTCAACAACACGATCTCGGGCGGAGCCTGCGTCAACACCTGCGCCGTCCAGGGCGTCCTGCCGTCCCTGGGCTTCGGCGGCACCGGCACCAGCGGCTACGGCCTGCACCGCGGCATCGAAGGCTTCCGCGAGTTCTCGAACCAGCGAGGAGTCGTCACACGCGGCGAAGGCGACGCGATCGACACCTTCTTCCCTCCGTACACGGGCCTGCCGTAACGGCTACTGCCCGGCCAGCTCGGCCACGACCGGGGCGAGCACCGCGGCGGAATCGGCACCGAACACGAAGTAGGAGAAGCCGAGCTCCTCGCGCCGCCGCCGGATCTCTTCGGCGGCCGCCGCGGAATCGTCCGGCAGGATCGCCAGCGAGTCCGCGGTGCGCAGCGCGGCGGGATCGGTGTCGGGGGACGCCATGAACGGCGCGACGGAGTCGCCGACCACGGCCACATGCTGCGCGAGTTCGACGTCATGGACGGCCCGGAAGCCGTTGACCGCCTGCGCGATGGTGGCCCGATCGTCGCCCGGCATGATCGCGAAGGCGACCGTGTCCGCGAGGCCGGCCGCCATGGCCTGGGCCTTCGGCCCGCGCACGGCCATCACCACCGGCGTGTGCAGGCCGGGACCGTCGAGTTCGCGCAGCGCCGTCACGGTCTCGCCCACCTGGGCCAGCCGCTCCCCAGGCGCCAGGACGGGCAGCCCGCGCGCGCGGAGCTCGTCCTCGATGCCAGGCCTGCCGCTACCGATGCCCAACTCGAATCGCCCCTCGGTCAGCACCGACAGCGAGTGCGCCTCCCACGCGGTGCTCCAAGCCGGACGCAGCGGCGAGGCGTACACCCAGGTGCCCACACGCAGATCGGTGATGGTGGCCGCGACGGCCAGCGTGGGGGCGGGCGCGGGCTGCCATTGCGGGACGTCCGGCATCAGTAGCGTGGAGTACCCGCTGTCGGCGATACGCCGCACCTGCTCCCGCCATGCGGGCAGATCCGTCATGACCGGAGCCACAACCCCGAACCGAAAGGGCCGGACTCCAGCGCTTGCGGTCGAATCGCTCATCGTTCCGTCCAGTCCAGTGAGAGGTATGGGGCCGGTGCCGAACTCAGTGCTCCCGCAGGCCGCATTCGGCCGGGCAGAGGACGGAACCACTGGACATGATGACCGATGGCGGTCGCCTGAGCCGGATGAACGCAGCACCGGAGGCATCGGCGGTCAGGGCGTCGATATAAACCGTCGCCCCAGGCGATACGCCTGGCACGCTGTGCAGTTCCGCCTCCCTCGGGAGCTCAAAGGGCGCGCCTTCGAGAACGGCAAGGGCGGTCATGGTGTCATCGATCTCCTCAATGGTCAGCCGCCAGTGGAGGTCCGCCTCAGCCAAGAGGCCCTTGCCTCGGTGTCCATATTGGACGAGGGCATCTCGACGGCCACGAATGCACCGCGCTATGGCGCAGCAGAGCGGAACGCCAGTGCCGTAAGACGTGTCCACGCGATTGTGGCCGGCGGTGGGGAAATACCTCAGTGCTTCATCCAGGAGCCCGAGGGCCGCGTCCTTGATACGTGGCCGCTGACCGTGTTCGACGAGGTCCAACAGGATCGGGGTCGCCGCGAAGGCGGCGGGAAACACCATCCCCGCATGAGAGCTGATGAAGCCGCCCCCGGCGAGGAGCGCCGCCGCGTCGCCGATCTGGTGCACGGTTGTGGAAGTCGCCAGCAGCCGCAACCCGTGAGCAACATGCTCCGGCTCATCGCACTCATGCCACGTCGGATTGGGCATCGCCGCCCAGTTCACAGCATCGATGGCGTCAAGAACCACCCCCGCATCCTCCCGGATCGTGGCCGAGCACAAGGGGCAGGACGTCCAGCCGACCACACCGCCCCACCCTCACGATCGCCGACTGCACGGCGTCCGCCGCCCTCACCGTGGTCGACGCCGACCCTGACGGCACGGTGCCGGGCGGGGTCGGAGTGTTCACCGTCCAACCGGCTCGGATCACGGGAGCGCGCGTGATCAGGACAGGCTCAGCGACATCAGTGCGGTAGGCGCGGCTGTACTTTCGGTGCTGGTGCAGCTGATCGGAGTGCTGCTGATGGCGACCGTGGCCATCGGGGATACGGCGCGATGTCCGGCGCCAGTGGGCGATGGCCTGATCAACGGGGCCGGCGGCCTGCTTGGGAGTGGGCGCCAGCCCCCTATTCATTGCGGTCGTCCTCGTAGCGTGACCCGCCCGCTGCCGGCTGACCTACTGAAAAACAGTGTCGCTCCGGCGGGCGCGGAGTGCAGAATCGCTCCGTGAGCTGGGTGGCCAACGTGATGGTGTCGATAGACATGGAAGACCGTCCGCTTGTGGAGTCGCTGAGCGATTGGCTGCGTGGGGAAACCCCGCGGGGCGCGGATAAGCCTCCGCGTGGAGTGGGATATCTGCGTGAGACCACTGGCCAGGACACGGCCTGGGGTGGATGGAAATACCCGGAGTGTGAGGTGTGGGCCGGCGCGCTCAACCATGCCGATGTGAACGCGATCCTGGACCACATCGCGCAGATGCCCTGGCGGTACCCCAATTCGCTGCAGGTCTTCGTGATGGACCAGGAAGAGTCGTTCTTCAGGGTGTGGATGCTGAGGGACGGCGAACTGCGGCAGTACGCACCGACCACCCCCAACGAGGACGACCCGGACTTCTATCCGAAAGAGCCTTGACGCGACAGCCCTGCTGCCGGACGCGGCACGTCCCCGGAGCCCCTGCACCGGAAGCGGCCGTCCAAGCGCTGTGCCCCATAAGTCAACACCAGGACTCGGGCCCGTCGGCGGGTTCCGGGACGGTGACCCGGCCGCCTCGTCCGGGGCTCAAGGCGTGACGTCTACCGGGCCGAAATCGCCGGAGGTCGGCCGGACTGCCTGCTCATGGTCGGCTCGGTCGGCCTTGATGCGGGCCGTGGCGCGCCAGGCGGTGACGACCTGTCCGATGTTGGTGTCGAGATCGAGTTCGGCCGCGTCCGACAGGGCCTCGACCAGTTCCAAGGTGAAGCCGCGGACCTCTTCGGCACTCAGGTGGCGCACCCAGGGATACACGTCCGACATGGTCGGCACCAAAGTTCGGGCGGTCGGATCGTGCCTCATGAGCGCTAGGAAGATCCGCGACGCGGTCGCCAGGCTCTCGTCGCGCTGCTCCTCACGTTCGGCGGCCGTGAGATAGAAGTCAGGGCCGTCGCGGTGGGTGACGCGCAGCCGGCCGTGCGCTGTTCCGCAGCGCAGGCTGTTCCACGTGAAGCGGAACAGGCCCCTTAGTGGAACGGAGCTCGTGCGCGCGCTCGAGCGGGAGCTTCGTTCTGTGTTGCCGCCAGGCTGGGACTTGGGGGTGGTGCGCGAGCCGAAAGGGAGAGGACAGGAGCGTCCAGACCTGCTCCTTGATGTCCAAGCCCCCGACAGGGTCGGCGGCCGGATCCTCGTAGAGACCAAATCGAACATCGAGCCTCGTGATATCCCTGCGGTCCTCCGTCAACTCGACCGTCACGCGCAGACCGCTACACCGGGGGCCGGTGACCTGGGACGTCTGGCGGTGGCCCCGTACCTGTCCCCGCGCGCCCGCGAGCTGCTCGCCGCAGCCGGGGCAGGGTGGTACGACTCCACCGGCAACATGCGGGTTCGGTTGGACCGGCCAGGGCTGTTCGTGGAACGCCGGGGAGCCGACCGCGATCCGTACAGCGATGCGAAGGACCGACGGCTGCGGTCCCTGAGGGGCCGAGGCGCGGCACGTATCGGAGGCGGCAGACTTCTCCATAACACGCCTTGTGAGCGTTCGGATACAGCATGATGTGCGATGTGTCGGACGCCCGTGGAGGTTCCCATGACGGAAGTGATCGACGAGGGTCTCATCGAGTACTGCCACGAGGAGATCGTCGATGCGGCTCGCCGCAGTCCGATCCATCTGTACACACCGTCAGTGCTGCAGACGGCGGCCGAGGCACTGTGCGGCATCCAGACGGTGATCGAGGAACACGCCATCGCCGACGCCTTCACTCGTGCCTACGGCCCCCTGCCGTCCCGGCTGCTGGACGCCCTCACCGAACGCTTCGCGGGGGAGAACTACTTCGTCGACGAAACCATCGTCGATCCAGTCGCACTGCTGACTACCGCGGTGGAGTTCGTCTGCGACCACGTCGACGAGCCGGTCGCCGCACTAGAGGGCCCAGCGATGGCCGAGAGCCGCGCTGTCGCCGCCTACATGGTGCTGCCACGCCTGCCCGCCACGCCTGCGTGGGGTGAGGACGGCAACGCACCCCTGGTCGTCACTCTCGGGCGCCCGGACCGAGTCGCCCAGGACATAGTCGCTTCCTCTGGCGCAGGAGCCCCGTGGCGCGACTACGATCCCGGTCCCTGGGGCTGGTATCTCTCCCACGAAATACCCGGCCACTGGTTCCCCGGAGATGGAACACGAGTGGTGGCACAGGCGCCGTCCAACGAGACGGCGGGGGAGGTCGCCACCGTCATCGCCCAGGTGCTCACGGGAGAACTCCCGCTTCCGCGATGAAACCGGGTCCAACTGCCATGAGCGGCTCGCGCTCGGGGACGCCCTTGCTGGGCGGCGACAGCATGGAGGCGGGGGCGTGACGTTCGGGCCTCCTTGCCGTCTCCGCGGATTCGTAGGCGGCACCGTGCGTCACTTGGTGGGGGCGTTCGCTGCTGATGCCCATCGGTGGGGTAGAGGCATCGAGCAGCGGTCACGTTCACTGGTCGTGAAGGACCAGCCACCTCGTGGGCTTCCGGTCAGCGAGGATGCTCTTATGGATGTCAAGCGGCGAGTCTAAGATCGTTTGTGGTGATGATCTGGTAGAGCTCGCGGGCGACGTAGCGTTTGAGGCATCGGAT
>NZ_FZOR01000006.1 GCF_900188445.1 Actinomadura meyerae | reverse complement strand
GTTCTCCGTCGCGGCCATCAAGCCGAAGCGCGCAGGCATCACTTCAGGCGACACCTGAGCCTCCAGATGATCAAGATCTAGCTATGTAGTACTAGCCGCGCGTCCGGGGGGGAGCGATACGGCGGCGGGGCAGGGCCTTGGCCAAGCGGTCCGCGCAAGCGGTGACCGGCCCCTGTCCCGGTCACCGCCCGCGGCCGCTTGGCGCCCCCGTCGGGCCCTGGCCCGCCGCCTTTCCCGCGGTACATCCGGTGAGATGCCGGCCGGCGCCCTGAAGTTCGCAAGCCGGGCATGCGGGTATCGCTCCCGACATGCCTTCAACACGAGTTCGGCCGACCGGCCCGGCGGACACCGCGGCGCGCGGCGGGGGATCCACGAAGCGGATCCTGATCGTCGGCGGCGGCTACGTCGGCATGTACACGGCGCTGCGGCTGCAGCGCAAGCTCCGCAGGGAGATGCGCCGGGGCGAGGTCGCCGTCACCGTCATCGATCCGCAGTCGTACATGACCTACCAGCCGTTCCTCCCCGAGGCGGCCGCCGGGAACCTCGAGCCGAGGCACGTCGTCGCGCCGCTGCGCAAGACCCTGAACCGCTGCCGGATCGTCAACGGCTTCGTGACGCGGATCGACCACGCGGCCAAGCGGGTCACCATCTGCCCGGCCGGGGCGCGGACCGACGGCGTCGCCGACCGCGACATCCCCTACGACATGCTCGTGGTCGCGCTCGGCTCCATCTCCCGCACCCTGCCCATCCCGGGCCTCGCCGAATGCGGGATCGGCTTCAAGACCGTCGAAGAGGCGATCTTCCTGCGCAACCACGTCCTGCACCAGCTCGACATCGCCGCCGCCAATCCCGACGACGAGCGGATCAGGAGGCGGGCGCTCACCTTCGTGTTCGTCGGCGCCGGTTTCGCGGGCGTGGAGGCCATGGCCGAACTGGAGGACATGGCTCGGGACGCGTGCCAGTGGTACCCCTCCATCGACCCGCGCGAGATGCGCTGGGTGATGGTCGAGGCCACCGACCGGGTCCTGCCCGAAGTGGGTCCCGAGATGGGCCGCTGGACGGCCGAGGCGCTGCGCGCCCGCGGCATCGAGGTCAAGATGAACACCCTGCTGAAATCCGCGGTGAAACGGCACATCGTGCTGAGCGACGGCGAGGAGTTCGACGCCGGCACGCTCGTCTGGACGGCGGGCGTCAAACCGCACCCCGTCCTCAAGGAGACCGACCTCCCGCTGGACGACAAGGGCCGCATCAAGGCCACCGCCGAACTGACCGTCGAAGGCCTGGAACACGTGTACACGGCCGGTGACAACGCCGCCGTCCCCGACCTCAGCGGCAAGGGCGAATACACCGCCCCGAACGCTCAGCACGCCGTACGCCAGGCCCGGCGGCTCGGCGACAACATCGCGGCCGACGTGCGCGGCAAGCCCCGCAAGCCGTACAAGCACGCCTACGTCGGATCGGTGGCGAGCCTCGGCCTGCACAAGGGCGTCGCGAACGTCTACGGAGTGCAGCTCCGCGGCCTCCCCGCGTGGTTCATGCACCGCACCTACCACCTGTCGCGGATGCCGACCGTCAACCGCAAGTTCCGCATCACCATGGACTGGACGCTCGCGTTCTTCTTCCGCCGGGAAATCGTCTCGCTCGCCGAGCTGGAACGGCCGCGCCAGGAATTCGAACTCGCCGCGGGCAAGACACAGGAGAACGTGGCGGTCTGATCGCCGTCCACCGAGGTGAAACGGGGTGGCGCGCCTTCCGGCAGCGCGCCCCCGCCCTTCTTGACAGGCGCTGTGGAACTGGCCGGACCCGGCCGTCGGCCGCAACCCCGTGAAATGACCCGCCTCCGCCGGCCCCTGACTCGATATGATGACGCCGCCCCTGTAGCCCAATGGCAGAGGCAGGCTCCCTAAAAGAGCCATTGTGTCGGTTCGAGTCCGACCAGGGGCACTGTGTTTGCCCAGGGGGGGCGACCCCCCTGGAACCCCCCGTCACGGCCGGGAGGCCGTTTCCCCGATCCGCTGGCGCGTCTCGGCGAAACAGCCTCCCGGCCGGCGGGTCGTGCGGCCTCCGGGCGCTGGGCGCCCTCCAGCCGCCCGACCCGGACCCCCACACTTCGGGGCGATTACCACTAAAAACACAAAGCTGATCAGGTCAATGGGCCACACTTCCTTGGCTTGGACCCCGACCACAGGAACACGGGACGGGCGGCCGGAGTCCGCTCTAGTGCCCGGAGGTCGCACGGCCCGCCGGCCAGCGGGCCGTTTCACGAGACGCGCCAGCGGATCGGGAAAGGGTCCCGCCGGCCGTGACGGGGGTTCCAGGGGGTCGCCCCCTGGGGGAAACCAGCCGTTTACACTGGAGAGCCACCTCGGCCGAAAGTGGAGACTCTGATGGAGAGTAGAAACCCCGCGTTCCGGGGGAACGCCTTCGACCAGCGGGGCGCGGCGTACGGCGCCGCCGGATACGGAGCGCCCGGGTACGGGCAGCAGTACGGGGCACAGCAGTATGGGGCGCCGGGTTACCAGCCCGGGTACGCGCCTCCGGCCACTCGGCCGATGACCATGGACGACGTCGTCGTCCGCGGGTTCCTCAGCCTGGCCGTCCTGGTCCTCGCCGCCGCGGTCGCGTGGGTCGCGGTGCCGACCTCGATCGCGATGCCGGTGCTGGTGGTGGCGCTGCTGGCCGAGATCGGCATCTGGGCGTTCATCACGTTCGGGCGCAAGGCGAACGCGCCGCTCGTGCTGGCGTTCGCCGCGGTCTACGGGATCGTGGTCGGCATCGTCAGCCATGCCTACAACGACCTCTACCACGGCGTGGTGTTCCAGGCCGTGATCGGGACCGCGCTGGCGTTCGGTGCCACGCTGGCCGTCTACGCGCTGCGCATCGTCCGCGTCACGCCCAAGTTCGCCAAGTTCGTCGTCGCGGCGGGCGCCGCGCTCATCGGGCTGATGCTCATCAACCTGATCGTGCACCTGTTCGGCGGCGACCAGGGCATCGGCATCCGCGACCCGGGCAGCCCGCTCGCCTACGTGTTCAGCGTCGTCGCGATCCTCGTCGGCTGCTTCTTCCTGCTGCTGGACTTCGACGCCGTCGAGCAGGGCGTCCGGCAGGGGGCGCCGGAGAAGTTCGCCTGGTACTGCGCGTTCGGGCTGGTGCTCAGCCTGGTGTGGATCTACCTGGAGATCCTGCGGCTGCTGAGCTACTTCAGCGGGCGCGACTAGCCCGCGCAACGATCAGCCCCGCTCCGGACGGTGCGGGGCTGATCCGTGTGGGGATCTCTGCGCCGGGGTCGTGGCGGACGTAGCGGCACGACTGCGGGGGCATCCGCCGGCGGGAACCCCACCGGGTCCCTACGGGGCTGGCTTCGTCAGTAGTGGCGCGCGCGCCGGGTGCGCTCGTGCTCGCGCACCAGGGCCGCGGCGTAGCCGTGCGAGAGGTTGTGCTCCTCGGCCAGCCACGTGCTGCGCTCCTCGCAGCGGGTGAACGAGGGGCCGTTCTCGATGGCGGTGAACCACTCGGGGATGTCACGTCCTGTGACTTGCGGGATCCTTGCGATCAGCTTGCTGTGCGTCTCCGGCGAGTGGTTCAGTGACAATTGGCACCTCCAGGTCGCGGGGCTCTTCCTGCTGACTCTGCAACACCTCTCCGCATGTGACAAGACCCTAACGGGGACCTATCTTTTGCGTTACGTAGATCATTTGTAACGGGGATGTCCCCCGGAAAAGCGCAGGTGGCCCGCGTGCCCGCCCCGGAGGGGCGTGTCGCGCGGGCCACCCGGAGAACGGCTCAGGAGAGGCGCTCCAGAACCATCGCCATGCCCTGGCCGCCGCCCACGCACATCGTCTCCAGACCGAACTGCTTGTCGTGGAACTTCAGCCCGTTGACGAGCGTGGAGGTGATGCGGGCGCCGGTCATGCCGAACGGGTGGCCGACCGCGATCGCGCCGCCGTTCACGTTCAGCTTGTCGTGGTCGATGCCGAGGTCCTCGGCGGACGGCAGCACCTGCGCCGCGAACGCCTCGTTGATCTCGACCAGGTCGATGTCGTCGATGGTCATGCCGGCCTTGGCGAGGGCCTTGCGGGACGCCTCGACCGGGCCGAGCCCCATGATCTCGGGGGACAGGCCGGTGACGCCGGTCGACACGATCCGCGCCAGCGGGGTGATGCCGAGCTCGGCGGCCTTGGTGTCGCTCATCACGACGACCGCGGCGGCGCCGTCGTTCAGCGGGCAGCAGTTGCCCGCGGTGACCGTCCCGTCCGGGCGGAACACCGGCTGGAGCTGGGACACCTTCTCGTAGGTGGTGCCGGGCCGGGGGCCGTCGTCCTTGGCCACGACGCTGCCGTCCGGCAGCGTCACCGGGGTGATGTCCTTCTCCCAGAAGCCGTTGGCGAGCGCCTTCTCGGCGAGGTTCTGCGAGCGGACGCCGAACTCGTCCTGCGCCTGCCGGCTGACGCCGCGCAGCCCGGCCACGTTCTCGGCGGTCTGCCCCATCGCGATGTAGATGTCGGGGAGGGCGCCGTCCTCGCGCGGGTCGTGCCACACCGGCGCGCCGCCCTCGCCCGCCTTGGCCGTGCGGGCCTGCGCGTCGGCGAACAGCGGGTTCTGGGTGTCGGGGAGGCCGTCGCTGCTGCCCTTGGCGAACCGGCTGACGGTCTCCACCCCGGCCGAGACGATCACGTCGGCCTCGCCGGCCTTGATCGCGTGCAGCGCCATCCGGGTGGTCTGCAGCGAGGACGAGCAGTACCGGGTGATGGTGGCGCCGGGCACGTTGTCCCAGCCCAGCAGGACGGACACGACGCGGGCCATGTTGTAGCCCTGCTCGCCGCCGGGCAGTCCGCAGCCGAGCAGCAGGTCGTCGATCTGGTCCGGGCCGAGCTGCGGGACCTTCGCCATCGCGGCGGTGATCATCTGGGCGGTGAGGTCGTCGGGCCGGATGTCCTTGAGCGACCCCTTGAACGCGCGGCCGATGGGCGAGCGCGCGGTCGCGACGATGACTGCCTCGGGCATAGCGGGTCTCCTGTCTGAGCGGCCGAAACGGTGACAACTTACTCACCGGTCACCCGGCCAATCTAACCGCTGGCGACCGCCCCGTACACGGCGGCCCCCGGCCTAGTCGACGCCACGTCCAATAAGTGTCGGCTTACTCGGGCGGGTCCCGGCGGCGCGGTGACGGCCGTCCCATGCGCCCGGGACGCCGGGCGTCCGACGCTGGGATCCGTGCCACCGGGCGGGCCGCCGCGAGCGCGGGCGACGGGCCGGCCGGACGGCGCCTCGGGGCGCCGGGGCCCGTCTTCTGGTGACCGGACGGGCCCCGGTCATTCCCAGCCGCCGCCGGTCTCGGCCGCGGGCCGCCGCGCGCGGCGGTCGCGCAGCCACTGCCGGGTCTGGGCGATGCCGCTCGCGCAGCGCGCCAGGCGGCGCGCCGGGGCGACCGCCGCGAGCGCGGCGGCGCCGGTCGACAGCGGGCGCACCAGCGCCCGCCGCAAAGGGCGGTGCAACGGGTACCGCAGCGTCGCCCAGCGGCCCCGCGGGCCCCGGTCGTCGCCCGCGACGGACGCGCCGCTGACCTCGGTACCGGCCCGCTCGGCGGCCTCGGCGGCGGCCTGCGCGACCGGGCGGGCGGCCGCGCCGGGCAGGTCGGGCTCCAGGCCGAGCGCCGCCGCCATCGACGGCAGGACGGCCGCGGCCGCGGCGGCGTAGCCGCGGGCGGACGGATGGTAGCGGTCCTCGCTGAACATCGACATCGGGTCCGCGGCGAACTCGTGCCCCAGCAGGTCGCCGAGGGAGACCGAGCGGCCGCCGTGCTCGACGACGGCGATGGTCTGCGCGGCGGCGAGCTGGCGGCTGGCCCGCCGCGCCAGCCAGCGGAGCGGCTGCATCAGCGGCTTCACCGAGCCGAGGTCGGGGCAGGTGCCGACGACGACCTCGGCGCCCGCGGCGCGCAGCCGCCGGACGGCCTCGGCGAGGTGCCGGACGGACTCGGCGGGCCCGACCCGTCCGGTCACGTCGTTCGCGCCGATCATGATGACGGCCAGGTCGGGGCGGGCCCGCACGGCCCGGTCGACCTGGCCGTGCAGGGCCTGCGACCGGGCGCCGGAGCGGGCCACGTTGGTCAGCCGGACCGGACGCCCCGCGGCCTCGGCGAGCCAGCCCGCGAGCAGGGCGGCGGGCGTCTCGGCCGGGGTGTGGACGCCGAGCCCGGCGGCGGTCGAGTCGCCGAGCATGACCAGCGACAGCGGGGCGCCGCCCGCCCCCTCGCCGTAGAGGCCGTCGGCGGCGGGCGGGTCGCCGTTGGGCGTCGCCTGGATGATCCGGCGGGCGAGCCTGGCCTCGACGACGATCAGGCCGAAGGTCATGCCGCCGAGGGCGGTGAGACCACCGCCGCCGTAGGCCGCCGCCGCCGCGATCCGGCGCGCGGTGAATGCTCTCAACATGCCGCCTTGACCCTCCGTGATCATCTTTCTACCCGCGCGAGGACGCTTTGATGCCTGCCCGCTGGATCTCGGCTAACGTCGGAAACGGGAAACCTTCCGGAGCCGTGCCCGTTCCGCCGCTTTACCGGCGGCGCCACCCGGGCCCGGCGCTCAGATCAATCACTGAACGACAAGGATGTCGCGGTGCACGTACACGACTCGCTCGTCGAACTGATGGGCAACACCCCGCTCGTTCGGCTGCGCAAGGTGACGGAGAACCTGCGGCCGCAGGTGCTCGCCAAGGTGGAGTACTTCAACCCGGGCGGGTCGGTGAAGGACCGCATCGCCGTCCGCATGATCGACGCGGCCGAGCGGTCCGGCGAGCTGCGTCCCGGCGGGACGATCGTCGAGCCGACCTCCGGCAACACCGGGGTGGGCCTCGCCATCGTGGCGCAGGAGCGCGGCTACCGCTGCGTCTTCGTCTGCCCCGACAAGGTCGGCAAGGACAAGATCGACGTGCTGCGCGCCTACGGCGCCGAGGTCGTCGTCTGCCCGACGGCGGTGAACCCCGAGCACCCCGACTCCTACTACTCGGTGTCCGACCGGCTCGCCGCCGAGATCCCCGGCGCGTGGAAGCCGAACCAGTACACCAACCCGAACAACCCGCGGTCGCACTACGAGACGACCGGGCCGGAGCTGTGGGAGCAGACCGAGGGCCGCATCACCCACTTCGTCGCGGGCATCGGCACCGGCGGCACCATCAGCGGCACCGGCCGGTACCTCAAGGAGGTGTCCGGCGGCCGGGTGCAGATCATCGGCGCCGACCCGGAGGGCTCGGTGTACTCGGGCGGCTCGGGGCGCCCCTACCTGACCGAGGGCGTCGGCGAGGACATCTGGCCCGAGACTTACGACCGCGACATCTGCGACGACGTGATCGCGGTGTCCGACAAGGACTCGTTCCTCATGACGCGGCGGCTCGCCCGCGAGGAGGCGCTGCTGGTCGGCGGGTCCTGCGGGATGGCGGTGGTCGCCGCCCTGCGCGTCGCCGAGCGCGCCGGCCCGGACGCGGTGGTCGTGGTGCTGCTGCCGGACGGCGGCCGCGGCTACCTCGGCAAGATCTTCAATGACGGCTGGATGGCCGACTACGGGTTCCTCACCCCGAGCACCGAGGAGGCCCGGGTCGGCGAGGTGCTCACCCGCAAGGGCGGGGGGCTGCCGGAGTTCGTGCACGTCCACCCGCACGAGAGCGTGCAGACCGCGATCTCCATCATGCGCGAGTACGAGGTGTCGCAGGTCCCGGTGATGAAGGAGGAGCCGCCGGTCATGGCCGCCGAGGTGGTCGGCTCGGTCGGCGAGAGCGACCTGCTCGACATCATGGTGAAGGGCGAGGCGAAGATGACCGAGCCCGTCGAGCTGCACATGGCGGCGCCGCTGCCGACGATCGGGTACGGCGAGCCGGTGAGCAAGGCCGTCGGCGTGCTGGAGAAGTCCGGCGCGGCCGTCGTCCTCGTGGACGGCAAGCCGAAGGGCCTCGTCACCCGGCAGGACCTGCTGGCCTTCCTGGCGTCCTCCACCGGCTGACCCGGCGCACGACGCGGCGAAGGCCCGGAGACCGTGGCGGTCTCCGGGCCTTCGTGTCTCCCCTCGCGGGGAGGGTGCCGGATCGCGGAGCCCGGCCGTGGGCGGCGTTTCGGGCCGGGCTCCGCGATCCGGCGTCTGCGGGGGCTCCTACTGGCGGAACCCGGACGGGACGAAGTCCTCCCGCGTGTCGGCGGGGCCCACCGGCTTCTGCCCCTTCTTCGGCGCGTCGCCGTGCCCCGGCCACCAGGCCCGGTGGCCCAGCAGCGCGGTCAGGCCCGGCACGAGGAAGATCGCCATGACGAAGGCCGACAGCGCGATGCCGAGCGCGATGGAGAAGCCCATCTGCTGGAGCATCGAGACCTTGGCCAGCAGCATCACCGAGAACGTGCCGGCCAGGATCAGCCCGGCCGCGGCGACCGTCGGGCCGCCGTGCTCGACCGCCAGCGCGGCGGCCTTGCGCGGCTCGTGGCCCTCCTTCGCCTCCTCGCGCAGCCGCGCGGTCATCAGGATGTTGTAGTCCGTCCCGATGGCCAGCACGAACAGGTACAGCATGATCGGCAGGTGGAAGATCTCCCCGGCCTCGCCCATCAGCCCCTGGAAGACGTACACCGCGGAGCCGAGGGTCGCGGCGAAGCCCAAGAGCACCGCCGGGACCAGGTAGATCGGGGCGACCACCGAGCGCAGCAGCAGCAGGAGGATCAGCGCGATGAGCACGCCCGCGACCGGCAGGATGACCGACAGGTCCCGGTTGACCACCCGGTTGATGTCGCTGTAGATCGCGGTCTCACCGCCCACGAACAGCTCGGTGCCCTCCGGCGTGATCTTGTGGACGGCCGGCCCGAGGTCGTTCTTCACCAGGTTGATCGAGTCGTTGTCGCGCGGGTTGCCGTTGAGCACCAGGTCGACGCGGCCGAGCGTCGGGTCCTTGCCCAGCTCGGCGGGCTGCACGCCGCCGACCCCGGGCAGCGACTTGGCCTGCTGCCCCCACGCGTCCAGCTCGGCCTTGGTGAGCGGCTGGCCGTCGGTGGAGCGGACCATGATCTGCACCGGCACGGTCTGCCCGGCCGGGAAGCCCTTCTGCAGGTCCTTGGTGGCCTGCGCGGACTCGGTGTCCTGCGGGAAGCTGGCCTGGAAGTCGTAGTCGGACTTGAAGCCCAGCGCGCCGGAGGCCAGCGCGACCAGCAGCGCGCCCGCGCCGATGGCGACCAGGGCCGGACGGGCGCCGACCATCCCGCCGAGGCGGTGCGACACGGTGGCCTTGGGCTGCTTCTTCCAGGACTTGGACGGCCAGAACACCGCCGGGCCGAGCAGCGACAGGATCGCGGGGAACAGCGTCAGCGAGGTGACGCCCATGACCAGCACACCGATGGCGAGTGACGGGCCCCACGCGGCGAAGATGCCGAACGACGCGAGCATCAGCACCAGGAACGTGACTGCGATGGCGGCCGCGGCGGAGGTGATGACCTCGCCGACCCGCTCGACCGCCGAGATGAGCGCGGTCTTGCGGTCCTCGCCGGCGCGCAGCCGCTCCCGGTAGCGGAACAGCAGGAACAGGTAGTAGTCGGCGCCGATGCCGAACAGCACGATCGTCAGGATGATCTGCAGGCTGTCGTCGCCGGAGAAGTCGAGCAGCTTGGACGCGGCGCCGATGAGGCCCATCGACACCTGCTCGGTGGCGATGATCACGATGATCGGCAGGATCGCCGCCAGCGGCGCCCGGAAGATCAGCAGGATCAGGCCGATGATCAGCACGAAGGTGGCGATGGTGATCAGCGCGAAGGACTGGGTGAAGGAGTCCTCGTTGTCGACGAACGCGGCGACCTCACCGCCGACCTTGGCCTCCAGGCCGCTGCCCAGCTCCTTCGGCAACTGGGTGCGGATGTCCTTGATGGCCTGGCTCTGATCCTGGGCCGCGCTGCCGGTCGCCTGCTCCATCGGCACGGTGATCAGCTGGATGGACTTGTTGGGCGCGACCGCCTGCGGGCTCGTCACGAAGCCCTGCACCGTCGGGTACTTCTTGGCGGTCAGGTTCTTGGCCGCCTCGGTGATTTTGGCGCTGTCCGCGGGGGTGATCTTCCCGCCGTCGGAGCGCTGCACCACGATCAGCGCGGACAGGTCGGCCTGGTCCGGGAACGCCTTCTCCGCCAGCTTGGCGGCCTGCACCGACTCGTACTTGGAGGGCAGGAACTCGCCCTGGTCCGACTCGGTGGTCAGCTTGGGGGAGAAGGCGATGATCACGACCGCGGCGGCGAGCCACGCAGCGATCGTCCACCACGGATGTCTCACGACGAAGCGCGCGAGCCGAGCGAACATGGGCTTCCTTAATCAAGGTCGTTGGGATACCTCTAAAACGGTAGAGATCGCCGGGACCGATGGGGTCACCCGCTGCGCCGAAATGGGGGCTGATACCTCCGGGGGAGTGCCTCCTCCTCGAGGAGGGGCGGCGGGTGGATAGCCTCGTACCCATGGACAACGAGGTTCAGCACGGGTTCGAGACCCTGGCCATCCACGCCGGGCAGGAGCCCGACCCCGCGACCGGCGCGGTCGTCCCGCCGATCTACCAGGTGTCGACGTACAAGCAGGACGGCATCGGCGGCCTGCGCGGGGGCTACGAGTACTCACGGTCGGCGAACCCGACCCGTACCGCACTGGAAGTATGCCTGGCCGAGATCGAGGGCGGCGCCCGAGGACTGGCGTTCGCGTCCGGGCTCGCCGCCGAGGACGCGCTGCTGCGCACGGTGTGCCGGCCCGGCGACCACGTCCTCATCCCGGACGACGCCTACGGCGGCACCTACCGGCTGTTCGCGAAGGTCGCCGAACCCTGGGGCCTCGCGTACGACCCGGTGCCGCTCGGCGACATCGCCGCGGTCCGGGCCGCGGTGCGCCCCGAAACGAAGATCATCTGGGTGGAGACGCCGACGAACCCGCTGCTCGGCATCGCCGACATCGCGGCGCTCGCCGCGGTCGCGCACGACGCGGGCGCGCTGCTCGTCGTCGACAACACCTTCGCCTCCCCGTACCTCCAGCGCCCGCTGGACCTCGGCGCGGACGCCGTCGTCCACTCGACCACGAAGTACATCGGAGGGCACTCCGACGTCGTCGGCGGCGCCCTCATCGCGGCCGACCCGGAGCTCGGCGAGCGGTTCGCGTTCCACCAGAACGCCATGGGGGCCGTCGCGGGGCCGTTCGACTCCTGGCTCACGCTGCGCGGCATCAAGACCCTCGGCGTGCGGATGGACCGGCACTGCGCCAACGCCGAGCGGATCGTCGAGATGCTGACCCGGCACCCGGCCGTCCGGGAGGTCCTCTACCCGGGGCTGCCCTCGCACCCCGGCCACGACGTCGCCGCCAAGCAGATGAAGGCGTTCGGCGGCATGGTCTCGTTCCGGATGGAGTCGGAGGAGGCCGCCGTCCGGGTGTGCGAGCGGACGAAGCTGTTCACGCTCGGCGAGTCGCTCGGCGGCGTCGAGTCGCTGATCGAGCACCCGGGCCGGATGACGCACGCCTCGGCCGCCGGGTCGCCGCTGGAAGTGCCCGCCGACCTGGTGCGTCTCTCCGTCGGGATCGAGGACGTGCACGATCTGCGGCGCGATCTGGAGCAGGCGCTCGGCTGAACGCCGGCTGAGAGTCCGGCGGAGGTTTCCGCCCGAACTTGATCAAAGCATCTATACTCGGCGCGCCAGGTTCGTAGAGGAGGGGCCCGGGGTGCGGAAAGTACTGGTGTGTGGGGCGGCGTTCGCCGCGATGTGCGTCTCCGCCGTCGCGATCCCGGGGGGCGCCCATGCGAACGCCCCGGCGCCGACACCGTCCGCGGACGTCCCGTCGGTGCCGCCGGGCACGCCCTCCGCGGGCACCGGCACCGGCGCCCCGGGGAGCGCGCCGCCGTCGTCCCCGTCCGGGGCGCCCACCGAGGGCAGTGCCGCGGGCGCCCCGGACGGGGAGCCCGACGGCGCCACCGTCACCGCGCACGCGGTCATGGTCACCCCGGAGCTGCCGAAGTTCCGCACCTACGCCTACGGCACCGACCCCGCGCAGAAGATCGACGCGTACTGGCGGGAGAAGGGCGCGGACGCCGGGGCGCGCCCGGTCGTGCTGTTCCTGCACGGCGGCTACTGGCTGAGCGGCGACAAGGGCGGCGGCTGGAAGTACGTCGCGCGGCGGCTGACCGAGGAGGGGTTCGTCGTCCTGTCGGCGAACTACCGGCTCGCCCCGCGGGCGCACTGGCCCGCGCAGCGGGACGACGCGCTGTCCGCCGTCGCCTTCATCCGCAAGCACGCCCGGCTGTGGAACGCCGACCCGTCCCGCGTCGCGGTCATGGGCTCGTCCGCCGGCGGGCAGCTCGCGACCCAGCTCGGCACGCTCGGCACGGGCACCGAACGGGTCAAGGCCGTCGTCGCGCTGTCGCCGCCGAACAACCCGTACCTCGCCTTCAAGGACGGCGCGAAGCCCACCGCCACCGCCACCCAGCGCAAGCTGCGGCGGGCCGTGGTCGCCCTCCTGGGCTGCACGCCCGGCGCCGTGCCCGGCTCCGGTGTCGAGGCCGGGACGGAGGCCGGCACGGGCGAGGGGACCGGCGACGAGCCCGGCACCCCCACGGACTGCTGGCCGCTGGTGGACGACTCCAGCACGCTGACGCACGTCTCGCGCGGCGACGCGCCGATGCTGCTGATGCACGGCTCCGGAGACTTCGTCCCCATCACGCAGAGCACCGGGCTGGCGGCCGCGCTGCAGGCGAGCGGGGTGAAGACCACGGTGAAGACGGTCGACGGCCGGCTCCACGCCTCGCAGCTGCTGACCGACCCGGAGACCTACCCGACGATCGTGAGCTGGCTGAAGGCCCGCCTGCAGAAGTAGTCCCGGCCGGGCCGGGACGTCGCGGCGGTCAGCGGCGGCCGCGGCGCACCCGGAGGTAGTCGCTGACGACGTACTCGCCGAGCCGGTCGGCGTCGGGCGCGAACACCCGGCCGCCGTTGCGCCGCGCGACCTCCTCCACGAACGACACGAGCCGCCGGTCCTCGGCGAGCATGAAGAAGTTCATCCCGGCGCCGCGCCGGGTCATCTTGTCGACCTCGGCGAGGGTCAGCACGAGCGTGTCGGTGGACGGCGGGTAGTCGAACAGCGAGCGGCCGTCCGGGCGCAGGTGCGCGGTCGGCTCCCCGTCGGTGACGACGAGGACGATCGGCTCGAAGTCGGGGTGCCGGTCCAGATGCCGCCCCGCGATCATCAGCGCGTGGTGCAGGTTCGTGCCCTGCACCATGTCCCAGTCGAGGCCCGCCATCTCCTCCGGGTGCAGCACCCGCGCGTAGTTGGAGAACCCGATGATCTGGATCGCGTCCTGCGGGAACTTGCTGGTCACGAGCGTGTGCAGGGCGAGCGTGGTCTGCTTGGCGACCGCCCACGTCCCGCGCAGCACCATCGAGTACGACAGGTCGACCAGCAGGCACACGGCCGCGCCGGTGCGCCGCTCGGTCTCGTGCACCTCGAAGTCGTCGACGCTCAGCCGGACCCCGTTCGGCCGCGCTCCGCTGCCGCCGGCGCCGGTGATCTCGGCGACGTCGGCGGTGCCCGGCTGTACCAGGCCCGGCTCGGCCAGGCCCGGTCCGGCCGGCCCGGGTTCGGCGAGCCCCGGTTCGGTGACCCGGGCCGTGGCCGCCGGGCGGGTCACGAGGCCGGGACCGCGCTCCATGGCGCTGCGCCGGATCGCGTTGCTCACCGTCCGGACGACGTCGAGGGGCTGCTCGTCGCCGAACCGCCACTCCCGGCTCGCGCCGGTCAGCTCGCCCGCCTGGCCCGCGTCGCGCTGGTCGTGGTCGCCGGGCCGCCCGGAGGCGAGCTGGGAGAACACCCGGCGCAGCGCGGTCTCACCGAGGCGGCGCACCGCCTTCGGGGTGAGCTCCAGCTTGCCGCGGTTGCGGCGCAGGTAGCCCTGCCGCTCCAGCTCCTTCTCGATGCGGCGCAGCGCGTCCAGGTCGTCGACCGCCTGCCGGCCGAGCGCCCGCCGGACGGCGTCCTCGTCGATGTCGTCGAGCCGCGCGCCGGGGTAGTCCTGGCCGAGCGCCGCCTCCAGCTCGCTCAGGTCGGCGAGCTCCGCGAGCGCGGTGGTGGCGTCGCCCATGCCGAGCGGGGCGTCGCCGGTCATCTGCTCGGACTGCCCCCAGCCGAGGTCGGGGCGGCGGGCTCGCAGCGCGTCGCCGAGCCGGGCCATCTCCATCGCGAGGCCCGCGTCCTGCATGGCCTGCTCCATCAGCCCGGCCAGCTCGGCGCGCTGCTCGGGGCTGAGCGAGGCGAGCAGCCGGTCCATCGCGGCGGCGCGGCGGGCCAGAGAGTCGACCAGCTCCTCCAGGTTCCGCGGCCGGTCGGGGAACATGTCGCCGTACCGCTCCATGAAGCGGTCGAAGTCCTCCTGGGTGTGCTCGCCGCGGGCGTCGCGGTCGAGCATCCCGTTGAGCTCGGCCATCATGTCCTTGACCCGCTGCATGGCCTCCGGGTCCTGGTGCTCCAGGGCCTGCTTCATGCCCTGGAACTGCGCGTCCAGCACCTCGCGGCGCAGCAGGTCCTTCAGCTGCTCGAAGGTCTGGCGGGCCGCGTCGGACCGCCACTCGTAGCCGGACAGCCGCCGGATCGCCTGCGCGGTGTCGGACGGCAGCGTGTCCAGCTCCGCCTCGCGCAGCCGCGCCTCGTCGCTCGGGTCGGGGAACAGCTCGGCCCGCTCCTGCCCGATCGCGGTGTCGAGCAGCGCGCGCGCCTGCTCCAGGGTGCCGTCGAGGCGGCCCCGGTCGCGCAGCGCGCGGCGCCGCTCCCGCACCTGGCGGAGCAGGTCGTCGAGCCCGCGGCGGTTCCGCGCCCCCGGCAGGCCGCGGCGCAGCAGCTCGCGCAGCGCGTCGTCGGCGCGGGTGCCCTCCAGCACCGAGTCGCCCAGCGCGTCCAGGGCGTCGCGGACGTCGTAGGGCGGGGCGAGCGGGTCGGGCCCGTCCTCGTAGGCCCCGTAGCGGTATCGGCTCATCGATGTTCCTAACGCGTGGAGGCCGGGCGAGCGGTCGGACGGGTCGCGGGCGCGCCGGTCGCTGTCGGACGGGTCGCGGGCACGGGGTTCAGGTCCGGTAGGTGGCCGTCCCGTCGGACCGGCCCTCGGCGACGTCCTTGGACAGCCTGCGGGTGAGGAACAGCCCCTCCAGGGCGAACTCCAGCGCGGCCG
This sequence comes from Actinomadura meyerae, assembly GCF_900188445.1. GTDB lineage: Bacteria > Actinomycetota > Actinomycetes > Streptosporangiales > Streptosporangiaceae > Spirillospora > Spirillospora meyerae. The sequence goes on along the minus strand of NZ_FZOR01000006.1, from coordinate 260,996 downwards.
CGGCCTGCCCCGGGGACTCCCCGCTGAGGCCGAGCCGCTCCATGATCTTGGCGAGGCCGGGGACCTGGCCGACGCGGCGCAGCAGCTCCGCCGCCGGCACCAGCTCGCCCGACTCGACGCGCTCGCCGGAGTCGAACTTGTCGAGCAGGCCGGACAGGTCGGCGGCGCCGAGCGTCCGCCGGTAGGTCTCGGCGATCGCGCGGCGCAGCAGGTGCTCCAGCACCTCCTGCTCGCGGCCCTCCTCGCTGACCTCGAACTCGACCTTGCCCATCAGCGACGGGACGACCGCGGGCAGGTCGCAGACCCGCGCGACGGCGTGCTCCTCGCCGGTGAGCGCGGCGCGGCGCACCGCGCCCGCGGCGACGGTCTCCGCGCCCGCGAGCGCGAACCGCGCCGACACGCCCGACCGCGCGTCCACCGCCGTCGACTCCCGGACGAGCCGGGTGAACCGGCCGATCACCTCGATCAGGTGGTCGGGCACCTCGGCGGGCAGCCCGGCGAGGTCGGCGAAGTCGGACTCCTGCCTGATCAGCGCGAGCTCGGCGTCCAGTTCGAGGGGGTAGTGGGTGCGGATCTCGGCGCCGAAGCGGTCCTTCAGCGGGGTGATGATGCGGCCGCGGTTGGTGTAGTCCTCGGGGTTGGCGGAGGCGACGAGCAGCACGTCCAGCGGCAGCCGCAGCGCGTAGCCGCGGATCTGGACGTCGCGCTCCTCCAGCACGTTGAGCAGCGCGACCTGGATGCGCTCGGCGAGGTCGGGCAGCTCGTTGATGGAGAAGACGCCGCGGTTGGTGCGCGGGACGAGCCCGAAGTGCACGGTCTCGGGGTCGCCGAGGGTGCGGCCCTCGGCCACCTTGATCGGGTCGACGTCGCCGATGAGGTCGCCGACGCTGGTGTCGGGGGTGGCGAGCTTCTCGCCGTACCGGTCGTCGCGGTGCAGCCACTCCACCGGCAGCTCGTCGCCGAGTTCGGCGGCGAGGCGGCGGCAGCGCACGCAGACCGGCGCGTACGGGTGGTCGTTGATCTCGCAGCCGGCCACCACCGGGGTCCACTCGTCCAGCAGCCCGGCCAGGGTGCGGATCAGCCGCGTCTTGCCCTGGCCGCGCTCGCCCAGCAGGACCAGGTCGTGCCCGGCGAGCAGGGCGCGCTCCAGATGCGGGAGGACGGTGTCGTCGAACCCCAGGATGCCGGGGAAGCGCGGTTCGCCGGATCGCAGCCGGTCGAGCAGGTTGCGGCGGATCTCGGCCTTCACGGAGAGCTGGACGTGGCCGCCGGCGCGCAGCTCGCCCAGTGTTGTCCCAGAGGGAGTGGTTTCACGGGTGGATGGACGCACGAGATCGACACTACGTCGCGGTCGCCGGGACTCGCACCCTCGCCCCGCGGATTCCCGCCGGAGCCCGGGACGGCCCGCCGGAGCGCGGGACCGCCCGCCGGGACGCCCGGAACCGCGCTGGAGAGCGGCCCCCGGGTCCGCTTGCGGAATCGTCCGCCATGACCGTCCCGCGGTGTTTGGGTGGACGGCGCGCCGCGGGGGAGACTGGGAGTGTGAACGGAGCCGGTGAATGCGGTGAGGGAGGCGGCGCCGATGGCGCGATTCGGTGATGGCCTGGCCCTCGGACCCGATCTGTCCAGCGCCGCCGTGTCGGCGGTCGAGCAGGCGCTCGCCCCGCTGAGCGCGGCGCCCGACCTGGTGTGCGTGTTCGTCACCGGGGACGATCCGGACGAGATCGAGGCGGCGGTCGCGGCCGCGGAGCGGGCGGCGGGGCCCACGATGCTGCTCGGGTGCAGCGCGTCCGGAGTGATCGGCGCCGGGCGCGGGGTGGAGGAGCGCGGCGCGGTCAGCGCCTGGGCGGCGGTGCTGCCGGGCGCCAGGCTCGACGCGTTCCGGCTGGAGACCCTCAAGGCCGACGACCGCCTCGTGGTGGTCGGCATGCCGGAGGGGCGGGACGACGACGTCGTCGGCGTCCTGCTGGCCGACCCCTACAGCTTCCCGGTGGACGCGTTCGTGGAGCGCTCCGACGAGGCGCTGCCCGGCCTGCCGCTGGTCGGCGGGCTCGCCGAGGGCGGCGGCCCCGGCGACGGCGGGCAGGGCGACGCGCGGCTCTTCGTCGGCGGCGACGTCTACCGGGACGGCGCGGTCGGCGTGGTGATCGGCGGATCCGTCGCCGCCGCCACCGTGGTCAGCCAGGGCGCCCGCCCGATCGGGCCCGACATGGTGGTGACCAAGGCCGAGGAGAACGTCCTCTACGAGCTGGCGGGCGTGCCCGCGCTGGAGAAGCTGGAGCAGATCGTCCTCGGGCTCCCGGAGGAGGAGCAGGAGCTCGCCGGGCGCGGGCTGCTGATCGGCGTCGCGATGGACGAGTACGCCGACGAGCACGAGCACGGCGACTTCCTCGTCCGCGGCGTGGTGGGCGCCGACCCCGACAGCGGCGCCATCGCGATCGGCGACGTGGTCGACGTGGGGCGCACCGTCCGGTTCCAGGTCCGGGACGCGGGCGCCGCCGAGGAGGACCTGGCGGCGCTGCTGGAGCGGTTCGACCTGTCGCCGGTCGAGGGCGCGCTGCTGTTCTCCTGCAACGGGCGCGGGCAGGCGATGTTCCCCGACTCCGACCACGACGCGAAGGTCCTCGACCGCGCGTTCGGCCCGGCCGGGGTGGGCGGGTTCTTCGCCGCCGGCGAGATCGGCCCGGTCTCGGGACGCAACCACGTGCACGGCTTCACCGCGTCCATCCTGGCGTTCGGCCGGGCGGGCGACCGGCCGGGGGACCCCATGGAGGACGTCCGATGAGCACGGACCCCGCCCCGGCGGCCGACCCCGCCCCCGCGATGGACCCCGTCCTCGCGATCGACATAGGCGGGACGAAGCTCGCCGCCGCCCTCGTCGATCCGGACGGGCGCGTCACCGCCCACGACCGCGCCCCGACCCCGAACGCGCCGGGCGTGGACGGCGAGGAGCTGTGGCGGGCGCTGGACGCCCTGCTCGGCAAGCTCGTCGCCGGGGCCGGGAACCCGGCGCTCGCGGGCGTCGGCGTCGGCTGTGGCGGCCCGATGACCTGGCCCGCCGCCGAGGTGTCCCCGCTGAACATCCCGGCGTGGCGGGGGTTCCCGCTGCGCGAGCGGCTGCGCGAACGGCACCCGGGGCTGCCCGTCCGCGTCCACAACGACGCGATCTGCGTGGCGGTCGGCGAGCACTGGCTCGGCGCCGGGCGCGGGTACGGCAACGTCCTCGGGATGGTGGTGTCCACGGGCGTCGGCGGCGGGCTGATCCTGGACGGCCACCTGGTCGACGGGGCCAGCGGCAACGCCGGGCACATCGGGCACGTCGTCGTCGAGCCGGACGGGCCGCCGTGCGCCTGCGGCGGCCGCGGCTGCCTGGAGGCGATCGCGCGCGGCCCCGGCCTGGTCGCCTGGGCGCGGGAGCAGGGCTGGCGGCCCGGCGACGGCGCCGCCACTGGCGTGGAGCTGGCCGCCGACGCGCGCCGCGGCGACCCGGTCGCCGGGGCCGCGATGCGGCGCGCCGGGCGCGCCATCGGGATCGCGCTCGCGTCCGCGACGCACCTGTGCGACCTGGAGATCGCCGCGATCGGCGGCGGCCTCTCCCAGGCGGGGCCGCTGCTGTTCGACCCGATGCGGGAGGCGTTCGCGGCGCACGCCCGGATGGAGTTCGCGGCCCGCGCCCGGATCGTCCCGGCGGCCCTCGGCCAGACCGCGGGGCTCGTCGGCGCCGCCGCGCTGGTCCACGCTCAAGATCGTTACTGGAGTGCCGACTGAGTTCCGCGGGGTGCGAGGATCTACCAATGACCTCCGTCAGCGTCGACGACGTCCGCGCCGCCCGCGAGCTGCTGCGCGCGGTGGCCGTCCCCACCCCCCTCATCCCCTCCCGGGTCCTGTCGGAGCAGCTCGGCGGGCCCGTGCTGCTGAAGTGCGAGAACCTGCAGCGCACCGGCTCGTTCAAGATCCGCGGCGCGTACGTGCGGATCGCCCGGCTGAGCGAGGCCGAGCGGGCGGGCGGCGTCGTGGCGGCGAGCGCCGGCAACCACGCGCAGGGCGTCGCGCTCGCCGCGTCCATGCTCGGCTGCAAGGCCACCGTGTTCATGCCGACCGGCGCCCCGCTGCCCAAGATCGCCGCGACCCGGGGCTACGGCGCCGAGGTCGAGTTCCCCGGCCCGACGGTCGACGACTGCCTCGTCGCCGCGCAGAAGTACGCCGAGGAGTGCGGCGCGGTGTTCATCCACCCCTTCGACCATCCCGACGTCGTCGCCGGGCAGGGCACGATCGGGCTGGAGGTCCTGGAGCAGTGCCCGGCCGCCCGCACCATCGTGGCGCCGGTGGGCGGCGGGGGGCTGCTGTCCGGCGTCGCCGCGGCGGCCAAGGGCGTGCTGAAGGAGGCCGGCGGCCGCGAAGTCAAGATCATCGGCGCGCAGGCCAAGCGCGCGGCGGCGTTCCCGCCCTCGCTGGCCGCCGGGCGGCCCGTCCCGGTCGAGGTCGAGCCGACGATGGCGGACGGGATCGCGGTCGGCCGGCCCGGCGACCTCACCTACGACCTGTTCACCGGCCTCGTGGACGCCGTCGTCACGGTGACCGAGGAGTCGATCTCGCAGGCGCTGCTGCTCTGCCTCGAACGCGCCAAGCAGGTCGTCGAGCCGGCCGGCGCGGCGGGCGTCGCCGCGATGCTGGAGCACATGTACGCGTTCGAGCCGCCGGTCGTGGTGCTGCTGTCCGGCGGCAACATCGACCCGCTGCTGCTGTCGAAGGTGCTGCGGCACGGCCTCGCCGGCACCGGGCGGTACCTCGTCGTCCGCTGCCGGCTCAAGGACCGTCCCGGCGCCCTCGTGACGCTGCTGAGCGAGCTCGCCGAACTGGGCGTCAACGTCCTGGACGTGATGCACGAGCGCGTCGCCGCCCGGCTGCACGTCGAGGAGGCCGAGGTGCTCATGCACCTGGAGACGCGAGGGGCCGACCACTCCGAAGACGTGATCGGCCGCCTGCGCGAGAAGGGCTACACGCTCACCCTGAGCTGACCCCGGCCCCTTGAGCGCGGCTCACAGGGAGGGCTTGCCCTCGGAGTAGAGCCACGCCTTGGCCCAGCCGTCCAGGTTCTTGTGGGAGAGTCGCTCGGCGAAGCGGACGAACTCCGCCGTGGAGGCGTTGCCGTACCGGTGGGCGGCGGGCCACGCCTTCAGCAGCCGGAAGAAGTCGCCGTCGCCGATGGTCGTGCGCAGCACGTGCACCGCCATCGCCCCGCGGTCGTAGACGAGGCCGTCGAAGATGTGGTCGCGGCCCGGGTCGGCGACCTTGCCCTTCCACAGGCCGTCGTCCGCAGGGGTCGCGTACACGCCGTCGAAGTTCTGCTGGACGGGCGTGCCCTCCGCGTGCTCGGCCCACAGCCACTCGGCGTAGGTGGCGAAGCCCTCGTTCAGCCAGATGTCGGCCCACTTCGCCGGTGACACCGCGTCGCCGAACCACTGGTGGCCCAGCTCGTGCGCGAGCAGGCTGCCGCTCGGGATGCTGCCGGGACGGCGCCCCAGGTCGTACACGGGGCGGCCCTGCGTCTCCAGCGCGTAGCCGACACCCGCCTTGACGACGATCCCGCCCGTCGAGGTGAACGGGTAGCGCCCGAAGCGCGCCGACTCGAAGTCGGTGACCTCGGCGGTCTGGTCGTGGAACTTCTTCGCGTCCGCCGGCTTGATCGCCATGGCCCGATCGGTGGCCGTCAGGTTCGGGACGCGCGCGCCCGTCCGGCCCTTGAGCACGTCGTACTTGCCGATCGCGAGCATGGCCAGCTCGCTGGCCATCGGGTTGCGGACGTCCCACCGGGTGGTCGTCCAGCCGCCCTTGGTCCTGGTGCTGCGCAGGTCGCCGTTGGCGAGCGTCGTGAGGCCCTCGGGCGCCGACAGGGTGAACGTGTACGTCGCCTTGTCGGTCGGGTGGTCGTTCACCGGGTAGACGGTGGCGGCGCCGAACGGCTGGTTCAGCATCACGGCGCCGTCGGGCGTCGGCACCCAGCCGGACGTGCCCAGCGTCGGGTCGTCGATCGTCTGCGGGACGCCCGAGTACGCGACGGTCACGGTGAAGTGCCGGTGCTTGCGCAGCCCCTTGCGCGGCGTGACGACCAGCTCCTGGGCGCCGGTCCGGGTGAAGGACGCCTTCTGCCCGTCCACCGTCAGCGACGAGATCTTCAGCGGGCCGAGGAAGTCCAGGTCGAACCGGGACAGGTCCTGCGTCGCCGCCGCCTTGATCTTCGTGACGGCCTGGATCCCCTTCGTGGCGGGGTCGTACCGCAGGCCGATGTCGTAGTGGGCGACGTCGTAGCCGCCGTTGCCCATGTCCGGGAAGTAGGGGTCGCCGGCGCCGGGCGCGCCCGGCGTGAAGCGCGCGGGCGCGGCGCCCGCGGGCGCCGCGGTCACCGCGAGGCTCGCGGCGACGGCCAGCGACACGGCGGCCAGGGCTCGTGGAGTTCTGCTCATCGACCTCGTCCTCGCTCACCTCGGTAAGCCGTCACTAGCGTGATCAAGACTTTCTCGCGAGGTGGGCCGGGACAAGCGCGATTTGGTATCGAATTCGCCTGATCATGGCCGATCCCGTGGCCGGGACCGGCCGCTCACTTCGCCGGGCGGCCCTTCTTGTACAGCCACTCGTCGAAGAACCCGTCGAGCTTCTTGCCCGACACGCGGTTCGCCAGCGCGACGAACTGCTTCGTCGTCCCGCCCGAGTGCGCCCGCTCCTTCGTCCACGCCTGAAGGATCTTGTAGAAGACGTCCTCGCCGACCCGGCCGCGCAGCGCGACCAGCGCCATGCCGCCCCGGTCGTACACCGACCGGCCGAACATCTGCTTGCGGCCCGGGTTGCCCGGCGGGACGTTCCACAGCTCCTGCCCGCCGAGGCCGCCGTAGGCCTCGTCGAAGTGCTGCTGGACGGTCTGACCGCCGGTCTTCTCGTCCCACAGCCACTCGGCGTAGGTCGCGAAGCCCTCGTTCAGCCAGATGTCCTGCCAGCGGGTGACGCTGACACTGTCGCCGAACCACTGGTGCGCCAGCTCATGCGCGACGATCGTCGGCTGCAGCCCGAACGCCCCGTACACCGGGCGGGTCTGCGTCTCCAGCGCGAAGCCGACCTCGGCGTCGTCGATCAGGCCGCCGGTGGAGGAGAACGGGTAGGGGCCGAAGAGCTTCGACCACTCGTCGGTGATGTCGCCGTTGAGCTTGTGGAACTGGTCGATGCTGACGCCGGTCAGCGTCGGGTCGACCGCGGTGATGACGGGGATCCCGCCGGCCGTCTTGCCCGTCCGCACCGCGAACCGGCCGACGTCCACGGTCGCGAGGTAGGTGGCCATCGGCTTGGTGACGCGCCACTTCGACGTGGTCATCGCGCGCTTGGACGCGGTCGTCGCGCTCTTGGCCGTGCCGTGCCGGGAGACGGGTTCGATGCCCGGACCGCCGCCGGTGCCGCCGCCCGAGCCGGGGCTGGTCGGCGGTACGGCGGGCGCCGTGGGGGCGCCGGGCCCGCCCGGGCCGCCGTCCGTGCTCGCGGGCGGCGTCTCGGGATCGCCGTTCGCGATCGCCGTCAGCCCCTGCGGCACGGTGATCTCGAAGTCGAAGGTGGCCTTGTCGCTCGGGTGGTCGTTGCTCGGGAACCAGGTGTGCGCGCCGCTCGGCTGGCACGCCACGAACACCCCGTCCCGGGTGCGGATCCAGCCGTAGGTGCCGAGCACCGGGTCCTTCGTCGGCTCCGGCGTGCCCGAGTACTCGACGACCGTGGTGAACTCCGCGCCCTTCTCCAGCGGCTTGGCCGGGGTGACCTCCAGCTCCTCGCCGCCGCGCTGGTGCCGCGCGGCCGCCCCGTCGACCTTGATGGACGCGACGTCCAGGCCGGTGAGGTCGAGGTTGAAGCGGGCGAGGCGCTCGGTCGCCGTCGCGGTGATCGTCGCGGTGCCGGTGAGCTGCTTCGGCCCGTCCGGGACGATGGTGAGCTTCAGCCCGTAGTGCTTGACGTCGTACCCGCCGTTGCCGTCGCCCGGCACGTAGGCGTCGCCGGCGGTCGTCGGGCCCGCCGGCCCGGTCACGGAGCCCTTCGGCGAGCCGCCGGACCCTCCCGGGTCGTCGTCGCCGCCGAAGGGGCCCTGGCAGGCTGCGGTCAGCGACCCCGCGACGGCGAGGGCGGCCAGTCCCGCGGCACCGCGGACGGCCCGCGACCCGTGAGGGCGGGGACTGGGGGAGTTTCCGGCCGTATGCACTCGCACAGCCTGCCCGTAGCGAAGCCCGCCGGGCAACTCGGACGCCCGCTTCCGGCCCCGGTCAGCGGAAGTCGTACGGGTTGGGCGCGTGCGGCTCGGCCTTGACGACGACGGTGTGCGCCACCTTGCAGTGGAGCGCCTGCTTGCGCCGGTCGAACAGGATCCACAGGATGTCGATGAGCCCGATGCAGCCGCAGACGCCGCCCAGCACGCTGTAGAAGGCCGAGCGTCCGAGCGCCTGGCCGTTGGTGATGGCCATGCCGTCGTCGTCGCGGACGACGCGGATCCGCAGCAGCATCTTGCCGAGCGTCTGCCCCCACTTGGCGTGCATCAGCCAGAAGTAGAGGAACGCGATCACGACGCTGACGGCGTTCGTCCCGACCTGGGCGCCGTTGTAGAAGGACGTGCCGGGCTCCGGGTCGACGACGCGGTCCCAGTCGATGAACGGGATGGAGATGAGGCCCGCCACGATCCCCACGATGATGAGGTCGAGGATGCCCGCGCCGAGGCGCGCCCACCGGCTCGCCAGCTCGGCCGTCGGTGCCCCGTAGCCGCCCCCGCCGTAACCGGGCACGCTCCCGTACCCGGCCTGGCCCCCGTAGGGCTGCTGCTGCCCGTAGGACGGCTGGCCATAGGGCTGCTGCCCGTACTGCTGCTCACCGTAGGGCTGCTGCTGGCCGTAGCCGGGTTGCTGGCCGTAGCCGGGTTGCCCCTGGCCCTGCTGCCCCCAACCCTGCTGCTCCTCGCCGGGGCCCTGCTGCTCCCCGTACGGTGGCCGCCCTTCCTGAGGATGGTCCCCGTACCGCGGGAGGCCGCCGTAGGGACCCCCTTCGTACGGTCCCGGCCGTCCGGGCTCCTCGTGTCCCTGCGGCCGGTCGTCCTCCGGCCCTCCCCCGGACGCGGGGTCTCTCGGCGGTTGCGTCATGCCGACAGCGTGGCCGCGCGACCGCCGTCCAAACATCGTCGCGTCCGGGAGCGCCCGAAATGTTCACCCGCAGATGATCAAATCTTGCCGGGAGGCCGCTCGTACGGGTTCGGCGTCCACGGTGTCGCCTTCATGACGACCGTCCCGCCGACCTTGTCGTGCAGGCTCTGCCGCCGCTCGTCCCACAGGATCCAGGCGTTGTCGAGCAGCCCGAAGAGGCCGAGGATCCCCGCGGCCGGGGACAGGAAGTTGAGCACCAGCGTGACGATGGCGACGGCGTAGACGAAGCCCTGCCGCGCGAAGGCCTGGCCCCAGGTGATCGCTGACCGGTCGTCCGCCTTCACCACCCTGATGCCGAACGCCTTCTTGCCGAGCGTCTGCCCCCACTTGCGGTGCAGGACGGTGTAGTAGGCGAAGCCCGCCACGAAGACGATCGCGTACCCGCCCAGCAGCACCGGGATGTTGTAGAGGTCCATCGGGTCCGAGATCGGCTCGCCGGAGTCGACGGACTCCCGCATCTTGTCCCAGCGGATGGCGGCCAGGGCGGCGGGCATGGCGAGGATGCCGAGCAGGATGTTGTCCAGGATGCCCGCGCCGAGCCGCGCGAGGCGTCCGGCGAGCTGGTCCTGGGGGCCGCCGGGGGCGCCGTAGCCGGGCAGGGGCGGCGCCTGCGGGAGCGGCCCGCCGGGTCCGCCCGGCCCGTAGCCGGGGTGGGGCTGGCCGTAGCCGGGCTGGGGCTGCCCGGGGCCGGGCGCCGCCGGGTCGGGCGGTGCGAAGCCGCCCGCCGGAGGAGGCGGGGCCGCGCCGGGCTGGGCGCCGTACGTGCCCTGGTAGGGCGGCGGGCGCTCGGGCGAGGGGGGAGTATCCGCCGACTGCGCCTCCTGGGCGCCCTGAGAGGGGTTCTCCTCGTCCGAGGGCTGGGGGTTCTGTGGTGGTTCGCTCATGCCCCCACAGTGTGCACGCCCCTGGTCACGTCAGGGACACCGCGCGGGGTCCGGGCCACCGAAGAGGCCCGGACCCCCGGGTCCGGAGCGGGCGTCACAGGTTGCCGCGGCGCTCCTGCTCCCGCTCGATCGCCTCGAACAGCGCCTTGAAGTTGCCCTTGCCGAAGCCCAGCGAGCCGTGCCGCTCGATCAGCTCGAAGAAGACGGTCGGACGGTCCTGGACGGGCTTGGTGAAGATCTGCAGGAGATAGCCGTCCTCGTCGCGGTCCACCAGGATGCGGCGCTTCTGCAGTTCCTCGATCGGCACCCGCACCTCGCCGATCCGCTCGCGCAGCGCGGGGTCCTCGTAGTAGGAGTCCGGGCTGTCCAGGAACTCCACGCCCGCGGCGCGCATCCGGTCGACCGAGGCGAGGATGTCGTTGGTGGCGAGCGCGATGTGCTGCACACCCGGCCCGCCGTAGAACTCCAGGTACTCGTCGATCTGCGACTTGCGCCTGCTCTCCGCCGGCTCGTTCAGCGGGAACTTCACCTTGCGGGTGCCGTCCGCGACGACCTTGGACATCAGCGCCGAGTACTCGGTCGCGATGTCGTCGCCGACGAACTCCGCCATGTCGGTGAAGCCCATGACGCGGTGGTAGTAGTCGGCCCACTCGTCCATGCGCTCGACGTTGCCGACGCAGTGGTCGATGGCCTGGAAGAAGCGCTTCTCCGGCGGCGCGACGATCGGGTCCGAGGCGGCGAAGCCGGGCAGGTAGGGGCCGGTGTAGTTGGAGCGGTCGACCAGCGAGTGCCGGGTCTCGCCGTAGGTGGCGATCGCCGCGATCGTCACCTTGCCGTGGTCGTCCTCGAGGACGTGCGGCTCCTCCAGCCCGGTGGCGCCCTTGGCGAGCGCGTGCCGGTACGCGTGCTCGACGTCGGGGACCTCGATCGCGAGGTCGACGATCCCGTCGCCGTGCGCGGCGATGTGCCGGCCGATCTCCGTGCCCGCCTTCACCGGGCCGCGGAACACGAACCGGGCGCCACCGGACTCCAGCACGTGCACCGCCTCGTCGGGGCTGCCGTTCTCCGGGCCCCGGTAGGCGACCCTGCGCATCCCGAACGCGGTCGAGTAGTAGTGGGCGGCCTGTTTGGCGTTGCCGACGGCGAAGACGACGGCGTCCATACCCTTGACCGGAAACTCATCCATGCCACCCAATCTCGACATACGTCTACAAGGTGCGCAAGAGTGGCGCGGATCACTGGACAAACTGTACAGTGACCTCCGGATTCGACCGGTATTTCTGTGCAGGGTGACCACGGTCACGGACGACGGGAGGCACGGTGGCGATCGACGAGCTGGACGCCCGCCTGATCGAGATGTTCACCGCCGAGCCGCGTGTCGGCGTGCTGGAGGCGTCCCGGCGGCTCGGCGTCGCGCGCGGCACCGTCCAGGCGCGGCTGGACCGGCTGGCCAGGGACGGAGTCGTGGCCGGCTTCGGCCCGGAGATCGACCCGGCGGCGCTCGGCTACGGCGTCACCGCGTTCGTCACCCTGCAGTTGCGCCAGGCCGGCGGGCACGACCCCGTGGCGGCCCGGCTCGCGCAGGTCCCCGAGGTGATCGAGGCGCACACCATCACCGGTCCCGGCGACATGCTGTGCCGCATCGTCGCCCGCAGCAACACCGACCTGCAGCGCGTCATCGACGTGATCGTGGACGTCGCCGGCGTCGAGCGCGCCTCCTCGGTGATCTCCCTGGCCACCCAGATCCCCTACCGGACGCTGCCCCTGGTGAAGGCGGCGTCCGAGCGGCGCGGCTAGCTAGCGCGCCTGCGGCAACGAAAAAACCGCCGGACGGGTCGCTCCGTCCGGCGGCTCTCACCTCGGCATCAGGCTCCGGGGGTCACACGCCCCCGTACGGCGTCGCGTCGAGGATCTCGACGCTCATGGAGCGCCCGTTCGGCAGGGTGTAGGTGGCCTTCTCGCCGACCTTCTTGCCGTCGATGGCGGCCCCGAGGGGCGACTTGGGCGAGTAGACGTCGATGGGGGCGCCGACCTCCTCGCGGGAGGCGAGCAGGAAGGTGACCTCCTCGTCGTCCCCCTCGAAGGAGACCGTGACGGTCATGCCGGGGCCCACGACGCCCTCCGTGCGCGGGGCCTCGCCCACGCGCGCGTTCTCCAGGATGCTCTGGAGCTGGAGGATGCGGCCCTCGATCTTGCCCTGTTCCTCCTTGGCCGCGTGGTAGCCGCCGTTCTCGCGCAGGTCGCCCTCCTCCCGCGCCGCCTCGATCTTCTGAGCGATCTCGATGCGGCCCGGGCCCGACAGGTGGTCCAGCTCGCTCTTGAGCCGGTCGTACGCCTCCTGGGTGAGCCAGGTGACGTTGTCAGCGCGGGTCTCGGTCACGGGTACTCCTCATCCACATGTTGCGATCCTCACCCGCCCACGCGGGTGGGTGTCACATCGACATGAAGTGCGGCCGGGTGAAACCTCTAGCCTATCCGGTGTGTGCGGGTAAAGGTTCCCTGAACTCGGCGTCCGCAATCCGCCAATCGCGGTTCACCATGGGCCCGGCGCGTCCCTGGTCCGGCGGCCCGTCCCGGCGGGGTCATTCCTTGACGCAGTCGTGGATCCGGGCCCCGGTGGCCCGCCGCGGCGTCGCCAGCGTCTCCGTCCCCTTGACGCCGGACTTCCCGGCCGGCGCGGAGACCTTCGTCTCCGCCAGGATCACGAAGTCGGAGTCGTAGGCGTCGACCGTGCAGTGGACCGCCTCGCCCTTCCGCTTGGCCACCGTGTAGTTGATCGTCACCGAGGTGTCGGTGATGTCGTAGGAGACGGTCTGCGGGACGATCCCCGGAGTCTGCCCGGCGTGCAGGGCGAGAATCCCCATGCCCACCGCCATCAGCGTCGCCAGGATCCCGGCGACCACCATTCCGGCCCGCCCGCGACGGGGCTCCGCCGGGGCCGCGGGTTTCGACACGCTCGTCGTCATGGCGGGGAATCTCCGTGCGGTGTGCGGACGTTGTCAGGGACAATTCTCGTCTGTGCTGGCGCATGCCTCGAACCGGGGGGCCGCCAAGAGTTCGGAGAGGGAGATCCCCAACGTGTCCGAGGTCATCGACGGTACGACGCTGGACCGGCCCCGCCGCGGCGACGGGCCGCTGCGCCTCATGGCGGTGCACGCCCATCCCGACGACGAGTCCAGCAAGGGCGCGGCCACGATGGCGAAGTACGTCGCCGACGGCGTCGAGGTGCTGGTCGTCACCTGCACCGGCGGCGAGCGCGGCGACATCCTGAACCCGGCGATGGACCGGCCGGAGATCAAGGCCGACATCGGCAAGGTCCGCGAGGCCGAGATGGCGGCGGCCCGCGAGATCCTGGGCGTCCGGCAGCGCTGGCTCGGCTTCGTCGACTCCGGCTTCCCCGAGGGCGACCCGCTGCCCCCGCTTCCCGAAGGCTGCTTCGCGCTGGAGCCGCTGGAGACCGCCGCCGAGCCGCTGGTGCGCGCCGTCCGCGACTTCCGCCCCCACGTGATGCTCACCTACGACGAGAAGGGCGGCTACCCCCACCCCGACCACGTGAAGTGCCACGAGGTGTCGGTGGAGGCGTTCGAGGCGGCCGGCGACCCGGAGCGCTACCCCGAGGCGGGCGAGCCCTGGCAGCCGCTCAAGCTCTACTACCACATGACCTTCAGCAAGGACCGCATCCTCGCCCTGCACACGGCGATGGAGAAGGCCGGTCTCGAGTCGCCCTACGCCGACTGGCTGAAGCGCTTCGAGGACGGCGACGACAGCCGCGCCACGTGGGAGGTCACCACCCGCGTCGAGTGCGCAGACTACTTCGAGACCCGGGACCGCGCCCTGCTCGCCCACGCCACGCAGATCGACCCCAACGGGTTCTGGTTCGTCGTGCCGATGGACGTCCAGCGCGAGGCATGGCCCACTGAGGACTACCATTTGGCCAGGTCCCTCGTCGACACCGAGGTGCCGGAGGACGACCTGTTCGCCGGCATCCGGGAGAAGGTGCATCTCTAATGCCTCCCCTCTACGCCATGCCGCTGAACGATGACACGGTCAGCCCCGGCTTCCTCGGGTTCGCGGTGTTCCTCGCCCTGCTGGCCGCGACGGTCTTCCTGATCCGCTCGATGCGCAAGCAGATGGCGAAGATCCAGGCCCCGAGCGAGGCGGACCTCAAGCAGGAGGCGTGGGAGCGGGCGGAGGCCGCGCGGAGCGCGGCGGCCAAGTCCGGCGCCGACGACGACGCCTGAGGGGGACGCCCGAGCGGCACGCCGCCTCCCCGGTTCGATCCGGTCCGGTCCGGGGAGGACCCGTGTCGTGCGCGCGAACTGTGAGGACGCCTACCGCGAGCTCGCTCCGGCGGCGGCCCGGCTGCTCAGGCTGCTGAGCCTGCCGCCCGGCGACGACATCGGGCCGGCGGCGGCCGCCGCCCTCGCCGGCATCCCGGAGAGCCAGGCGCGCGGGCTGCTGGAGACGCTGGCGGCGCACGGGCTCGTCGTCGCGTCCGGCGACCGGTTCCGGCTTCCCGGGCCGGTCCTCGGCTTCGCCCGCGAGCGGGCCGAGCACGAGGAGACCGAGGACTCCCGCAACGCCGCGCTGCGCCGCCTCCTCGACCACTGCCTCGCCCACGGCGACCTCGGTGCGGAACCCGGCGACCTCGGGGCGGCCCTGCTCGACCGCGAGCGCTGGTCGGAGGTGGCCGAGGTGCTGGGGGAGCGCCTCACCGAGGCCGAGGACGAGGAGGCTCGCGCGCGCGTGCTGACCGGGCTCGGCGACGCCTACCTGCGCGCGCACCGTCCCGTCGCGGCGATCAACTTCTACGGCCAGGCGCTGGACATCCTGCGGCGGCGGGGCGAGGTCGGCGACCAGGCCTACATGTACGTGCACATCGCCGACGCCGCCCGCGAGCGCGGCGACCAGGCGGCCGAGGGCGCGGCGCTCGGCCGCGCCGCCGCGCTGGCCCTGGAGGACGGCGGGTCCTGAGGGCCCGGCCGGGAGCCGCCGGGCGGCTACGCCTTGCGGTGGTCCCAGCTGACGACGCGGTCGGGCTCCATGACGATCAGGACCCGCTTGGCCAGCGCCTGCTCGATGCCCTCGGCGATCACCGGGTCGACGGGCTCGCCGATCTCCGGGACGGGCAGTCCCGCCATCCGGGAGCCGACGACCATGCCGACCTTGCTGCGCGGCCCCGGGTCCTCGATGACGAGCCCGCGGCCGTAGAGCGCGACGCCGCGCAGCTCGTTGTACTCCACGCCGTCCTCGACCAGGCACGTCATGGTGGGGTTGCGGCGCAGGTTCAGGACCTTCTGCGACGCCTTGTAGGTGGTGAAGGCGATCTTGCCGTCGAGCAGCGTGTAGAACATCGTGACGAGGTGCGGCTCGCCGTCCTTGCCCACGGTGGCGACCTGCACCTTGTAGTTGTCGGCGAGGTAGGAGGCCACCTCCTCCGGCGTCATCTTGATCTTGTCGCGCTTGCTCCCGGCCAACGGGCCCTCCCTGGGTCGCGTGTATCGCGCACAGAATAACCAAGCGCTTGCCCGCCTCCGGCACCCGGCACCATGGGGGGATGTCGGTGCGCGAGCTGATCGTCCTCGGGTCCGCCAGCGCGGTGCCCACCAAGAACCGCAACCACAACGGCTACCTGCTGCGCTGGGACGGCCACGGTGTGCTGTTCGACCCCGGCGAGGGGACGCAGCGGCAGATGGCGCGCGCGGGCGTCGCCGCTAACGACGTGACCTGGATCTGCGTGACGCACTTCCACGGCGACCACTGCCTCGGCGTGCCCGGGGTCGTCCAGCGCATCGCCCGCGACGGCGTCGAGCACCCGGTGGACGCGGCGTTCCCGGCGAGCGGCGCACCCTACTGGGAGCGCCTGCGGCATGCCGCCGTCTTCCGCGACACGGATGTCATCCGCGAGCGGCCCGTCTCCGGCGAGCGGACGCGCCTCGACACCGGCGGGGCACCGTTCACGCTCGCGGCGCGGCGGCTGTCGCACCCGGTCGAGGCGTACGGCTACCGGCTGGAGGAGCCGGACGGCCGCACCATGCTCCCCGCCGAGCTGGCCGCGCGGGGCGTCCGGGGGCCGCTGATCCGGCGGCTCCAGGAGGACGGCCGCGTCACCGCCCCGGACGGCCGCACGGTCACCCTCGACGAGTGCAGCGTGCCGCGTCCCGGGCAGAAGGTCGCGTTCGTCATGGACACCCGGCTCTGCGACGGCGTCCGGGAGCTCGCCGACGGCGTGGACATGCTCGTGATCGAGTCGACGTTCCTGCACGAGGACGCCGCGCTGGCGGCCGAGTACGGGCACCTGACGTCGGCGCAGGCGGGCGCGGTGGCGGCGGAGGCGGGCGTGCGGCACCTCGTTCTCACCCACTTCTCCGAGCGGTACCGCGCCGAGGACGAGCACCGCTTCACCGATGAGGCGTCCGCCCGCTTCGGCGGCGAGATCACGCTGGTTCACGACCTCGACCGGATTCCGCTGCCGCCGCGCCGCCTAACCGGCCGGGATGGGGGGCAGTAACCACGGCATGGCTGACGAAGTCGATGTCGTGGTGATCGGGCTGGGCCCCGGGGGAGAGGACGCGGCCGGGCGGCTGGCGGAGGCGGGCCTGTCCGTCGCCGCCGTGGAGTCCCGGCTGGTCGGGGGCGAATGCCCGTACTACGCCTGCGTCCCGACCAAGATGATGGTGCGCGCCGCCGGGCTGCTCGAAGAGGCCCGCCGCGTCCCCGGCATGGCGGGGGAGGATGACGTCCGCCCCGCCTGGGGGCCGGTCGCCGCGCGCATCCGCGACGAGGCGACCGACTCGTGGGACGACAAGGCCGCCGCCGACCGCCTCACCGGCAAGGGCGTGCGGCTGCTGCGCGGCGAGGGCCGCATCACGGCGCCGCGCGAGGTCACGGTGAACGACCAGGTGCTGCGCGCGCGCCGCGGCATCGTGCTCAACACCGGCACGACCCCGGCGGCACCGCCCATCAAGGGGCTCCTGGACACGCCGTTCTGGACGAACCGGGAGGCCGTCCAGGCCACCGAGGCCCCCGCGTCACTGCTGGTCCTCGGCGGCGGTGTCATCGGCGCGGAGATGGCGCAGGTCTTCTCCCGGTTCGGTACCCGCGTCACGGTGGTGGAGGCGGCCGACCGCCTGCTGCTCAACGAGGAGCCGGAGTCGAGCGCGCTCCTGCGGGACGTCTTCGAACGCGAGGGCATCGGCGTGCGCACCGGCGTGAACGTCAGCGCCGTCACCCACAGCGGCACTGAGTTCACGGTGCACCTGGGCGACGAGGCCGTCACCGTCGAGCGCCTCCTCTGCGCGACCGGCCGCCGCCCCAACCTGAGGGGGCTCGGCCTGGAGCACGTCGGCCTGGACGAGAACGCCCGCCAGATCTCCGTGGACGGCCACATGCGCGCCGCCGACGGCGTGTGGGCGATCGGCGACATCACCGGCATGGGCGCGTTCACGCACGTCTCCATGTACCAGGGGGCGATCGCCGCCCGCGACATCCTCGGCGAGGAGGGCTCGCCCGCCGCCTACCGCGCCGTGCCCCGCGTCACCTTCACCGACCCGGAGATCGGCGCGGTCGGCCTCACCGAGGCGCAGGCCCGCGAGCAGAACCTCCCCGTCCGCACGGGCATGGTGCGGCTCCCCGACTCGACCCGCGGATGGATCCACAAGGCCGGCAACGACGGCTTCATCAAGCTGGTCGAGAACCCGGAGTGGGGCACCCTGGTCGGGGCCACCGCGGCGGGCCCGGCGGGCGGCGAGATCCTCGGCTTCCTCGCCGTCGCCGTGCACACCGAGGCGCCCACGGCCGTCCTCCGCGACATGATCTACGCCTATCCCACCTTCCACCGCGCCATCGAGTCCGCCCTCGCCGACCTGGCCGCGTAGGCGAGGGGTGAGGCGCAGGCGGGATCGGGCAGGATCGGGGGCATGAACCGGCTCAAGGACGCGACCAGCCCGTACCTGCTCCAGCACGCCGGCAACCCGGTGGACTGGTGGGAGTGGACCGACGAGGCGTTCGCCGAGGCGCGGCGCCGCGACGTCCCCGTCCTGCTGTCCGTCGGGTACGCCGCGTGCCACTGGTGCCACGTCATGGCTCATCAGTCCTTCGAGGACGACGAGGTCGCCCGCGTCATGAACGAGCTGTTCGTGAACATCAAGGTGGACCGGGAGGAACGTCCGGACATCGACGCCGTCTACATGGAGGCGACCCAGGCCATGACGGGCCAGGGCGGTTGGCCGATGACGGTGTTCATGACCCCGGAGGGGCATCCGTTCTACTGCGGGACGTACTTCCCGCGCGCGCAGTTCCGGGCCCTGCTGCAGGCCGTCCACAAGGCGTGGACGGAGCAGCGGGACGAGGTGGCCGGGCAGGGGCAGCAGGTCGTCGCGGCGCTCACCTCGCGGGGGTCGGGCCTGGCCGGGGACGAGGCGCCCGGCGAGGAGGTGCTCGTCCAGGCGGTGAGGGCGCTGGAGAACTCCTACGACACCGAGCGCGGCGGGTTCGGCGGCGCGCCCAAGTTCCCG
The DNA here is from genome assembly GCF_900188445.1 of Actinomadura meyerae. GTDB lineage: Bacteria > Actinomycetota > Actinomycetes > Streptosporangiales > Streptosporangiaceae > Spirillospora > Spirillospora meyerae. Next base: position 242,381 of record NZ_FZOR01000006.1, on the reverse strand, counting down.
CCGTCGATGGCCCTGGAGTTCCTGCTGCGCCACCACGCCCGCACGGGCGACGACCGGGCCCTCCGCATGGCGTCGCACACCCTGGAGGCGATGGCCCGCGGCGGGATGTACGACCAGCTCGGCGGCGGGTTCGCGCGGTACTCGGTGGACGCGCAGTGGGTCGTCCCGCACTTCGAGAAGATGCTCTACGACAACGCGCTCCTGGCGCGCGTGTACGCGCACTGGTGGCGCCTCACCGGGACGCCGTTCGCGCGCCGGATCGCGCTGGAGACGTGCGACTGGATGCTCCGCGACCTGCGGACCCCGGAAGGCGGTCTCGCCTCCGCCCTCGACGCCGACAGCGAAGGAGTCGAAGGCAAGTACTACGTCTGGACACCGAAGCAGCTACAGGAGGTCCTCGGCGCGGAGGACGGCGCGTTCGCCGAACGCCTCTTCAACGTCACGGGCACGTTCGAGCACGGCACGTCGGTGCTCCAACTCCTGCACGACCCGGATGACGCCGACCGCTACGAGCGCATCCGGACGACCCTGCTGGCGGCGCGCGCGCACAGGATCCCTCCCGCACGGGACGACAAGGTCGTGGCCGCATGGAACGGCCTCGCGATCGCCGCTCTGGCCGAATGCGGTGCGCTGTTCGACCGTCCGGACCTCGTCCGGGCCGCCGAAGAGGTGGCGCGGCTCCTGCTGGACGTCCACGAGCGTGACGGACGCCTGACACGGACGTCCAAGGACGGCGTGGCGGGCGCCAACGCCGGCGTCCTGGAGGACTACGCCGACGTGGCGGAGGGCCTCATCGCCCTGCACGGCGTCACCGGCGACCCGCACCACGTGCGCCTGGCGGGCGAGCTGCTGAACACCGTCCTCGAACGGTTCGCGGACGGCTCCGGCGGCTTCTACGACACGGCCGACGACGCGGAGCGGCTGTTCCGCCGCCCGCAGGACCCCACCGACAACGCGACGCCGTCCGGCCAGTTCGCGGCGGCGGGGGCCCTGCTGTCGTTCGCCGCGCTGACCGGGTCGGACTGGCACCGGCAGGCCGCCGAGGCCGCGCTGGCCCCCGCCACGGCCCTCGCCGCCGAGCACGCCCGGTTCGCCGGCTGGGGCCTGGCCGTCGCCGAGGCCCACGCGACGGGCCCGGTGGAGATCGCGGTCATCGGCGACCCGGCCGACGAGCGCACCGGGGAGCTGCACCGCACGGCCCTGATGTCGGTCGCGCCCGGAGCGGTGGTCAGCGTGGGCCCGCCGGACGCCGAGGGCGTCCCGCTCCTGGAGGGCCGCGGCCTGGTGGACGGCGTGCCGTCGGCGTACGTGTGCCGCGGCTTCGTGTGCCGGCTGCCGGTGACCACGCGCGCCGACCTGGCCCGCGAACTCCGGGGGCAATTGGACTGATGGTCCACTTTGTGGCACTGTGACCTTGATCTCGTGCCCACTTGGTGTTACCACTGAGTAGCCGGGACGGAACTGACCCGATGCGGCATGGCGGGCGAGGATGCCGGTACGGCGGGCCGGGTATCTGGACGGTGGCCGACAGGCTGGGCCATAGTCGTGTCCCGGGGCCGGCGGAGCCGGCAGGGCGACCTCGAGGAGTGTGGCAGTGCGCAAGCCGAACCGCCGGGTCCTACCGACGATCATCGGCGTTTCGGTGCTGACGACACTCGCCGCGAACGTGGCCGTCCTCGTCGCGCACGACGACGGCCCCCCGGCGCAGGCACGGCAGGCCGAGGAGAAGCGCGCCCGCTACGTGGCGGCGTCCGGCAGCACCAGCCTGTCGCCCAACGCGGTCGCGCCGCTCGGGAAGCGGCTCACCCCGCACGTGCTCGTGGCGGCGCCGACGACGCTGCCGGCCGACTTCGTCCGCAAGGTCCGCGGCGTCAAGGGCGTGCAGGGCGTCGAGGTCGTGGACGCCGTGCAGGGCATGGTCGCGGGCAAGCGGATCGGGCTGATGGGCGTGAACCCGTCCACGTTCCGCAACTACACGCCGAAGCCCACCGCCCAGTCGGACGCGCTCTGGCGCAACCTCGCCTCCGGCGACGTCGCGATCTCGTTCACGATGGGCAGCGACGGCGGCGTCCAGCTGGGCAGCCAGGTCCCGGTCGGCGGCACCCGGAGCCAGTCGCAGCTTCGCGTCGGCGCGTACGCCACGATGGGCATCAGCGACGTCGACGCGGTCATCTCGCACACCACCGCCCAGTCCCTCGGCATGCCGAGCGGCAACGCGATGCTGATCAGCGTCCCGAAGAGCCGCCCGAAGACGTTCATCACCAAGCTGCGCAAGCACCTGCCGAAGCAGGCGAAGGCCGTCGCCGTCAACCCGGAGATCGACTTCCCGAAGGCCGGCGACGTCCCCGCCGCCAACGGCCGCGTCATGACCGCGCAGCAGGTGCAGACAGTGATCAAGGCCGCCTACACCCGGCTCGGCTGGCCGTACGTGTGGGGCGGCGAGTCCGAGGCCGAGGGCGGCTACGACTGCTCGGGCCTGATGCAGTACGCCTTCGCGAAGGCGGGCATCCGCCTCCCGCGCGTCGCCGCCGACCAGGCCCGCGCCGGCTGGGTGATCCCCTACAGCAAGGCCCAGCCGGGCGACATGCTCATCTGGGCCAACGACCCGACCGCCCCCGGCTACATCTCGCACATCGCCCTCTACATCGGCAACGGCAAGATGATCGCCGCCCCCCGCCGCGGCACCGTGGTCCAGGTCCAGAACGTCTACACCCGCAACATGCGCGGCGCCGTCCGGGTGAACCCCCAGACCGCCGCGAAGGTAGCCGCGGCCATAGGCTGACCGCCCCCACACCCACCCCGGCCTCCCAGTCGTGACGGGGGTTCCAGGGGGCGCCCCATGGGCTACAACTTGCAGCCTTTTGCGAGGAACTCCAGGTTGCGGTCGATCAGGGCCGGGAGTTCGTCGTAGGTCGTCTTGCCGTCGAGCAGGCGGTACAGGGCGGCCTGGAGGACGCCCAGGACGGCCCAGCCGAACGCTTCGATCTCCGGGTCGTCGGTGGCGCGTCCGGTGCGTTCGGCGATGGCCTCGCTGAGGATGGTGAACGTGGCGCGCATCGATTCGAAGGTGCGGCCGCGGAGGGCGGGGACTTCGGCGGTGAGCCGCAGCCGGGTCTTGAGGGCGTCCAGGTCGGTCTCGTAGAGCTGCGGCAGGATCTCCCCGATCATGGCGCGGAGCGCGTCGATCGGCGGCATCTCGGGGGGCTGGTCGCGGAGGGCCTCCGCCATGATCGGGTCGTAGGTGTCGGTGACCACGACGTCTTCCTTGGTGGGGAAGTAGCGGAAGAACGTGCTCGGGGAGATCTCCGCCGCGGCCGCGATCTGCTCGACGGTCGTCTCGTCGTACCCCTGGGCGGCGAACAGCCGGAAGGCGTGGTCCTGGATCGCCTTCCGGGTCCGCAGCTTCTTGCGTTCCCGCAGTGGCAGCCGGGCCAGCCGGTCCTCCATGCGGTCGATCGCGTGGTCAGGGGACGGCGTGCTCATGGTCCGATTGTCGGGCATCGGCGGCGGGGGCCGCATCCCGCGGTGCGCGCGGCATGAAGAACCACAGCAGGGCTGCCGCGGCGAGGGCGCCGGCGCCGCACGCGGCGAACACGGCGTCCATGCCCTGGACGTAGGCGTCGCGCGCGGAGGCGAGGAGCGCGCCGTCGTCGAGCCGGCCGGCGACGCGGACGGCGCCGCCGATGGAGTCGCGGGCCGCGGCGGCGGCGTCGGCGGGCAGGTGCCCGGCGGCGACGTGGTCGCGGTAGACGGCGGCGAGGAGGCTGCCGAGGCCGGCGACGCCGAGGGTGCCGCCGGTCTGGCGGAGGGTCTGGACGAGCCCGGAGCCGCGTCCGGCCTCGTCGGCGGGGAGGGCGGCGAGGACGGCGTCCATCGCCGGGATGAGGGTGAGTCCGGAGCCGAGACCGATGACGACGAGCCACGGGACGGCGGCGCCGTAGCCGTCGCCCGCCTCGGTGAACGCGGCCCAGCCGAGCCCGGCGGCGAGCACCAGCAGGCCCGCGACCATGATCGGCTTGTGGCCGGTGCGGGCCGCGGCCCGGTCGGTGGCGATCGCGCCCGCCAGCAGCCCGGCCAGCATCGGGACGATCTTCAGGCCGGTCTCGAAGACGTCGCTGCCCTGGACGGCCTCCAGGTACTGCGGCAGGACGAACAGGAGCCCGCCGAGCAGCAGGTTCGCGGTGACGGCGGCGATCGTCGCCCACACGAACGCGCGGTCGCGGAACAGCCGCAGGTTCAGCATCGGCTCGGCGGCGCGCCGCTCCCAGCCCACGAACCCGGCGAGGAGCACCGCGGCGAGGGCGAACGCGGCGGCCGCCACCGGGTCGCCCCAGCCGCGGACGGGGGCCTCGATGACGCCGTACACCAGCGCGACGAGGCCGCCCATGGACAGCAGCGCGCCGGGGAGGTCGACGCGCGGCGCGGCCGGGTCGCGGGTCTCGGGCAGCAGGACCGCGACCGCGAGGCCGCCGGCCGCCACCACCGGGACGTTGATCAGGAAGATCGAGCCCCACCAGTAGTGCTCCAGCAGCCAGCCGCCGAGCAGCGGGCCGAGCGGCAGCCCGACCGCGTTCGCCGCCGCCCAGACCGCGACGGCCCGGGTCCGCTCCTCCGGCGGGAAGATCGCCGGCAGCATCGACATGGACAGCGGCAGGACGACCGCCGCGCCGAGCCCCATGAACGCGCGTGCGGCGATGACGCCGCCGGTGCCGTCCGCGAACGCCCCGGCGAGCGAGGCGGCGCCGAAGACGGCGAGGCCGGCCAGCAGCAGCCGCTTGCGGCCGAGCCGGTCGCCGAGCAGCCCCGCCGGGAGCAGCACGGCCGCGAAGACGAGCAGGTAGGAGTCGACGATCCACTGCAACTGGCTGGTGCTGGCGTCCAGTTCCTCCGACAGCGTCGTCAGCGCCACGTTGAGGATCGTCAGGTCGAAGCCGAGCGCCAGCATGCTCAGCGCCAGCGCCGCGAGCCCGATCCAGCGCCGGGCGTACCCCACGGACATGAAAGTCACCTCCGAATGAGTGAAACTACTAAATGGAAGTAACTCTCAAAAGATGCCGCATGTCAATCACGGCGAAGGCTGGCGCCCGCTCCGGTATGCGCTGTAATTTTGATTACATGAGTACGAGTGAAGCGGCGGAAGAGCTCCGCGGCTGGTTCTCCGGGCGGCTTCCGGACGGGTGGTTCGAGGGCGCGCCCGAGGTCGTCCTCGACCGCGAGGAGGCCAGCGTCATCGGCCGGCTGCCGGTGCCGGCGGCGGCCGCCGACGTGTCGGGCGCGGAGCGGGCCGGCGTGATCGCGGGGCATGTCCAGCGCTTCCGCGAGGAGACCCGGGAGCGGCGCGTCGGCATCGCGCGCGAGGCCGAGCAGCGCTTCGGGTACAAGGTCTCCTGGGGCGTCGAGTGCGACGGCCGGCGCGAGATGTTCACCCACCTGTCGGTGCCGGTCATGACCCGGCTGCGGCAGCCCGAGCGGCGCGTCCTGGACACGCTCGTGGACGCCGGCGTGGCGCGCAGCCGCAGCGACGCGCTCGCCTGGTGCGTCCGGCTCGTCGGCAAGAACACCGACGCGTGGCTCTCCGAGCTGCGCACCGCGCTCCAGCACGTCGAGCGCGCCCGCGCCGCCGGCCCGAAGGCCTGACGGCGCCCGCCCGGCGCGGTCCGCACGGGGTCCGCGCCGGGCCGCGCCGGAACCGGCCACGGCCCCGGCCGGCCGGGCCCTCCGGCGCCCCGGCTTTCCCGTATCGGCGGGAGAACTGTCCCCGCCGGGCCATAATTGAGCGTTCTTCCCGGCAGGGACGGGTCGCTCGAAGGGAAGCCCAGATGGGAGTTCGGCGTACGGGAACACCGCGGAGCGCGCTGCCGCGTGAAGGGCGGAGCGAGGGCGCGCGCCGCCGCCCCGCCGAGGGCGGGCGGCTCGTCTCCGCGATCCGCCGCAGCGGCCCGTACGCGGCCGTCCGCGACGCCGTCTACCGGCTGTACGAGCGCCGCGTCGAGGCCGACCTGCCCACCGACGTCATCCCCCGGCACGTCGGCGTGATACTGGACGGCAACCGCCGTTGGGCCAGGTCGATGGGGCTGGCCGACGTCAACACCGGGCACCAGCGCGGCGCCCAGAAGATCTCCGAGCTGCTCCAGTGGAGCGCCGAGGCCGGGGTCGAGGTCGTCACGCTGTGGCTGCTGTCCACCGACAACCTCAACCGCCCGGCAGGCGAGCTGGAACCCCTGCTGGAGATCATCGAGAACACGGTCCGCGGGCTCGCCGCCGACGGCTGGCACGTCAAGCCCGTCGGCGCCCTCGACCTCCTGCCCGACAAGACGGCACGTGTCCTGAAAGACGCCGCCGAGACCACATCCGGCGCTCCCGGCCTGATTGTGAACGTCGCCGTTGGGTATGGAGGTAGGCGTGAGATCGCTGATGCGGTGCGCTCACTGCTCATCGAGCAGGCGAGCCGGGGCACCAGCATCGAGGAACTCGCCGAGTCCCTCGACGTGGAGCACATCGCGGAGCATCTCTACACGCGCGGCCAGCCGGACCCCGACCTGGTCATCCGCACCTCGGGCGAACAGCGTCTCTCCGGCTTCATGCTCTGGCAGAGCGCGCACTCGGAGTTCTACTTCTGCGAGGTCCACTGGCCGGACTTCCGCAAGGTCGACTTCCTGCGTGCCATGCGCTCGTACGCCGCGCGGCACCGGCGCTACGGTACCTGACCGTCCTCCGCGGACCACCGCCCCCTGGGCGGACCTCGGCGCCACCCGTAGGTTCCCCACTCCCAGGGAGATCGAGTGGCCACATCCTCCGCGCGCCGTCCCGGCACGTCCGGGAACCCTTCCGGGACGAAGCTCTCGGGTCCCTCCGAGGGCAGCGGGGGGACGTCCCCCCGCACAGCCCCGGATCGGCGCACGTACGTCCTCGACACCAGCGTCCTGCTCGCCGACCCGGGGGCGCTGACCCGGTTCGCCGAGCACGAGGTCGTACTCCCCATCGTCGTGATCTCCGAGCTGGAGGCCAAGCGCCACCACCCCGAGCTCGGCTACTTCGCCCGGCAGGCGCTGCGCACGCTGGACGACCTGCGGCTGCGGCACGGGCGGCTGGACGAGGCCGTGTCCGTCGAGGGGCCGCTCGGCGACCAGGGCGGCACGCTCCGGGTCGAGCTGAACCACTCCGACCCGAGCGTCCTGCCGGACGGGTTCCGGCTCGGCGACAACGACACCCGCATCCTGTCGGTCGCCGGGTGGCTCGCCCGCGAGGGACGGGACGTCGTGCTCGTCTCCAAGGACCTGCCGATGCGGGTGAAGGCGTCCGCGGTCGGGCTCGCCGCCGAGGAGTACCGGGCCGAGCTCGCCGTCGTGGAGTCCGGCTGGACCGGCATGCGCGAGCTGGAGGTGCCCGCCGGGGCGGTCGAGGAGCTGTACGACTCGGGCACCGCCGACCTGGAGGAGGCGCGGGACCTGCCCTGCCACACCGGGCTGCGGCTGCTGTCGGAGCGCGGCTCGGCGCTCGGCCGGACGCTGCCCGACAAGTCGGTCAAGCTGGTGCGCGGCGACCGCGAGGCGTTCGGCCTGCGCGGCCGGTCCGCGGAGCAGCGGATCGCGCTCGACCTGCTGATGGACGAGGACGTCGGCATCGTCTCGCTCGGCGGGCGGGCCGGCACCGGCAAGTCCGCCCTCGCGCTGTGCGCGGGCCTGGAGGCCGTGATGGAGCGGCGCCGGCACCGCAAGGTCGTGGTGTTCCGCCCGCTGTACGCGGTCGGCGGCCAGGACCTCGGCTACCTGCCCGGCTCGGAGAACGAGAAGATGTCGCCGTGGGCGCAGGCCGTCTACGACACGCTGTCGGCGGTGACGACGCCGGAGGTCATCGAGGAGGTCCTCGACCGCGGGATGCTGGAGGTCCTGCCGCTCACCCACATCCGCGGGCGCTCGCTGCACGACGCGTTCGTGATCGTGGACGAGGCGCAGTCGCTGGAGCGCGGGGTGCTGCTGACCGTCCTGTCGCGGATCGGCGCCGGGTCGCGGGTCGTGCTGACCCATGACGTGGCGCAGCGCGACAACCTGCGGGTCGGGCGGCACGACGGGGTGGCGGCGGTGGTGGAACGTTTGAAGGGCCACCCGCTCTTCGCGCACGTGACGCTGACCCGGTCGGAGCGGTCGCCGATCGCCGAGCTGGTGACCGACATGCTCGGCGACGTGGGCGTCTGAGACGCGGCGCGCGCCGGCCGCGTGCGCGGTCGGCGCGGGCACGGTGAGACGCACATGGTGAGACGCACACGGTGAGACCCCATGATGAGACCCCGGCGGTCCGATCGGCCGCCGGGGTCTCGTCGTCCCAGAACAGCCCTGTCCCTTCCCTACGGACCGTGATCACCAAACGTCGTACCGTAGAGTTGTGATTAAGGTCACACTCGCGCCGCCGTGGGCGGAGACGCGCAGGCGAGCCGGGCGTTTCGGGTCCGCCGCGGCGGAGTTGACAACGGGCGCGCGGGCCCCATTGGTCTCGTTTCGGTTGCGAAGCGGCCCGCGGGCTCCGGCATTGTGTCTCCTCGTAAGCACCCCGAGCGGTGCCGGGCCGGAGCGCGCCCCCCGAAAGACGCGCACCGGGCGAGGCGCCGCCGGAGCCCGGAGCCGCGCACCACCGGCGGCCCGCCGGGCGGGGGTGGAAACAGCTCGTGCGCGTGTCCATGCGCGTGCGACCGTCGGAAGGACCGCCTTGTACGGAGACCGTCCCGGGTCCCCTAGGCGAGACGATCGACAGAACTTCGACCTCCCGGCCCCCGTCGCGGACGCGATGGCCGCCTTCGACGCGCCGTCTCCCGCCGGGCCGCCGCCGGACGGGCGGCCGTCCCCCGCCCGGCCCGCCCCCGAGGAGCGGGCCGCGCGCGCCTCCGCGCCGCACGAGGACGACGTGCGCGTGGCCGGCTCCGCCCGCGCGGCCGCGCCCGGCGGCGACACGCTCGGCTTCGACACCGCCGGGCCGCCGCGCCCCGCCGGCCGGCCCCGCGGCGGGCGCTCCGGCCGCTCCGGAGGGCGCACCGGCCTGCGGATCGCCGCCGTCGCGGCGGGCGCCGCCGTGGTGATCGGCGGCGGCGCGGTCGCCGCCCTCGCGCTCACCGGCGGCTCCGGCGACTCCGGCGAGGACGCCGCGACCGTCCAGCCGACCCGGCAGCTGGCGGACGCCGCGCCCAAGATCGACCCGAAGGTGCTGGAGCAGAAGCGGCGCGAGCTGGCCCTCGAACGCGCGTCCCGCCAGGTGCGCGAGGACGACGGCAAGGGCCCGGCCCTGCGGCCCAAGGGCAGCCCGATCCCGACCAAGACGCCGGAGAAGAGCAAGACCGGCGGCACGGGCGGCGGCGGCCCGGTCGGCGACCCCGTGCCGAAGGGCGAGGCGCAGGAGATCGCCAAGAAGCTCATGCCGAGCTTCGGGTTCACCGGCGACGGGGAGTTCGGCTGCCTGGTGAAGCTGTGGGACCGGGAGAGCGGCTGGAACACCCACGCCGCGAACCCGTCGGGCGCCTACGGCATCCCGCAGGCGCTGCCCGGCTCCAAGATGGCGAGCGCCGGCCCCGACTGGCAGAACAACGCCACCACCCAGATCAAGTGGGGCCTCGGCTACATCAAGGACCGCTACAAGACGCCCTGCGGCGGCTGGTCGCACTTCCAGTCGGCCGGCTGGTACTGATCCCGGCCCGGCGCGTCCCGGCGCCCGCACGGGCCGCTGGGACGCGCACGGCCGGTGGGACGCAGGGCCGGTGGGACGCAGGGCAGGGACGCGCACCCGGCCGCGGGCGCGGCGGGCGTCAGCCGCCCGACGCGCCGGTCATGCCGAGGACGTCGAGCGCCGCGTCGAGCTGCTCGACGGTCAGCCTCCCCTGGTCCACGTAGCCGCGTTCGAGCACGACCTCGCGGATCGTCCGGCGCTCGCTGAGCGCCTGCTTGGCGACCTTCGCCGCCTCCTCGTACCCGATGTAGCGGTTCAGCGGCGTCACGATCGACGGCGACGACTCGGCGTACTCGCGCATCCGGTCGGCGTCGGCCTCGACGCCGTCCACGCAGCGGTCCGCCAGCAGCCGCGAGACGTTGGCCAGCAGCGTGATCGACTCCAGCACGTTGCGGGCCAGCATCGGCAGCATCACGTTCAGCTCGAAGTTGCCGGACGCGCCGCCGAACGCCACCGCCGCGTCGTTCCCGATGACCTGCGCGGCGACCTGCGCCACCGCCTCCGGGATGACCGGGTTGACCTTCCCCGGCATGATCGACGACCCGGGCTGCAGGTCGGGCAGCCGGATCTCGGCGAGCCCGGCGCGCGGTCCGGACCCCATCCAGCGCAGATCGTTGGCGATCTTGTGGAGGCTGACCGCGACGGTGCGCAGCGCGCCGCTCGCCTCGACCAGGCCGTCCCGCGCGCCCTGCGCCTCGAAGTGGTCGCCGGCCTCGGTCAGCGGCAGCCCGGTGACCCGCGCGATCTCCGCGATGACGCGCGGCGCGAAGCCCTCCGGGGTGTTGATGCCGGTGCCGACCGCCGTCCCGCCGAGCGGCAGCTCCGCGAGCCGCGGCAGGACGGCCTCCAGCCGCGCCGCGCCGTGCCGCACCTGCGCCGCGTACCCGCCGAACTCCTGGCCGAGCGTCACCGGCGTGGCGTCCATCAGGTGGGTGCGGCCCGACTTCACCACGGTCCGGAACTCGGCGGCCTTGCGCGCCAGCGCGGCCTCCAGGTGCCGCAGCGCGGGGATCAGGTCCGTCACGACGCCCCCGGTCGCCGCGATGTGGATCGACGAGGGGAACACGTCGTTGGACGACTGGGAGGCGTTCACGTGGTCGTTCGGGTGGACGGGGCGGCCGAGCCGCTCCTGCGCCAGCGTCGCGACGACCTCGTTGGCGTTCATGTTGGACGACGTCCCGGACCCGGTCTGGAACACGTCGATGGGGAACTGGTCGTTCCAGCGGCCGTCCGCGACCTCCCGGGCCGCCTCCGTGATCGCGGCGGCGACGTCCGCGTCGAGCACGCCCAGCTCGGCGTTGACCGTGGCCGCGGCGGCCTTGATGTGCCCGAGCGCGGCGATGTGCGCGGGCTCCAGCGTCCGCCCGGAGATCGGGAAGTTCTCCACCGCGCGCTGGGTCTGCGCCCGCCACTTGGCCGCCGCCGGGACCCGCACCTCGCCCATGGAGTCGTGCTCGACCCGGAACTCCTGCTCGGACATGGAAGCCTCCCGTTCGGAACCTCTGCCGTCCTTCATGGCAGCCTGTCAGGTGGCTCCCGCATTCCCCGGGGTGGGCGTTCTCACTCCCCGCTCAGCTCTTGTTCAGGGTGTAGTTCTTGCGCTCGCCCGGCGCCCCGGCGGGCTTCTGCTCGCCGTTCACCCACACGTCGCAGGCGGACGCGTCGTAGACCACCGCGTTGAGGCGGGGCTGGTCGTAGCGCCGCGCGTCGCCCTTGCGCAGGGTCTCGTCGCTGAGCACGGTGATCGCGTCGCCGGGCACCGACACGAAGATCTTGCAGGCGTCGGTGCGGGCCCGCACCACCAGTGTGGCGGACGCGGCGCCGGGCGGCGCGGCGGCCTGCGGGGTGCCGGGCGGGCTGGACGCGGTGGCGGTGGGGGAGGGCCCCGGGCTCTCCCGCATCATGCCGACGATGAGGGCCGTCGCGCCGATCCCGCAGGAGGCGACGGTCGCGCCGATCAGCGCGATCACGGCCATCAGCCGGTAGCGGGGCGTCGGCGCGCGGCGGCCCGAGCGCGGCCCGGCGAGGGCCCGTTCGAGCCGGTCGGCGGCCCGCGCGTGGCTGAGCCGGCGGGTCGGGTTCTTCTCCAGCAGCCCGGTGATGACGGGCGCGAGCGCGCCCGCGTTCTGCGGGGACGGGGTCGACTCGTTCGCCAGCGCGGACAGCGTCGCCATGACGTTCTCGCGCTCGAACGGCGGTCGGCCCTCCAGCGCCGCGTACAGCGTCGCGCCGAGGGACCACAGGTCCGACCGGGGGGTGGCCTTCTCCCCGGCGGCGACCTCGGGCGCCACGTAGGCGGGCGAGCCCATGAAGTGGCCCGTCTTCGTCAGGCTCGCCGAGCCGGAGGAGAACGCGAGCCCGAAGTCGGTCAGCACGACCCGGTCGCCGTCCAGCAGCACGTTGCTCGGCTTGAGGTCGCGGTGCACGATCCCGGCCTTGTGCGCGGTGTTGAGGGCGTCCAGCAGGGCGCGGCCGATGTGCGCGACGCGCTCGGGCGGGAGCGGCCCCGAGCGCTCGATGAGCTGTTCGAGGCTGGGCGCCTCGATCATCTCCATCACGATCCAGGGGCGTCCCTGCTCGATGACGACGTCGTACACCTCGACGATGGAGTGCGTGCGCAGCTGCGCGGGCGCGCGCGCCTCCCGCAGGGTACGGCGGTAGAAGACCACCCGGTCGTCCTCGGAGAGGTCTTCGGGGAGCCGCAGCTCTTTGATCGCCACCGCGCGATCGAGGAGCTCGTCATGCCCTCTCCAGACGGTGCCGTTGGCACCCTGACCTATTTCCGAGACCAGCCGGTAGCGCGTCGCTAGAACGAGGCGCTCTGACTGTGACATGGCGGAAAAGATACCGGAGTGGCCAGCCGGTCATCCGGGAGACCTCAGGACGAACTATATTTTCGGCTCAATACTGTGACCTACTGACGGGAAACCCGGCGGACGGGCGCCGCGAGGCCGCTCGACCGTCCCTCGCAGGGGCCGCCCGGACGCTTCCGGAGGGGCCGCCGGAGAGCCCTCGCGGGGCCCGCCGGCGGCCGCCGGGAGTCAGCGCCTGCCGATGCTGAGGACGGGGCCGGTGGTGTCGGCGAAGAAGTCCTCGCCCTTGTCGTCCACCACGATGAACGCCGGGAAGTCCTCGACCTCGATCTTCCAGACGGCCTCCATCCCGAGTTCCGGGTATTCGAGGACCTCCACCTTCTTGATGCAGTCCTGGGCGAGGCGGGCGGCCGGGCCGCCGATCGAACCGAGGTAGAACCCGCCGTGCTCCTTGCACGCCTCGGTGACCTGCTTGGACCGGTTGCCCTTGGCCAGCATCACCAGCGAGCCCCCGGCCGCCTGGAACTGCTCGACGTAGGAGTCCATCCGGCCGGCGGTGGTCGGGCCGAACGAGCCGGACGCGTATCCCTCCGGCGTCTTGGCGGGCCCCGCGTAGTAGACGGCGTGGTCGCGCAGGTACCGCGGCATCGGCTCGCCCGCGTCCAGCCGCTCCTTGATCTTGGCGTGCGCGATGTCGCGGGCCACGACGAGCGGGCCGGTCAGCGACAGCCGCGTCTTCACCGGGTAGCGGGTCAGCTCGGCGCGGATCTCGTCCATCGGCCGGTTCAGGTCGATCCGGACGACCTCGTCGTTCAGGTGCTCGTCGGTGGTGTCGGGCAGGTACTGCGCCGGGTCGGTCTCCAGCCGCTCCAGGAACACGCCCTCCGCGGTGATCTTGGCGAGGGCCTGCCGGTCGGCGCTGCACGACACCGCGATCGCCACCGGGCAGGACGCGCCGTGCCGGGGCAGGCGGATCACCCGCACGTCGTGGCAGAAGTACTTGCCGCCGAACTGGGCGCCGATGCCGAGCTTCTGCGTCAGCTCGAACACCTGGAGCTCCAGCTCCAGGTCGCGGAAGCCGTGCCCGAGCGGGGAGCCCTCCGTCGGCATCGTGTCGAGGTAGTGGGCCGAGGCGTACTTGGCGGTCTTCAGCGCGTACTCGGCCGACGTCCCGCCCACCACGATCGCCAGGTGGTACGGCGGGCACGCGGCGGTGCCGAGCGAGCGGATCTTCTCCTCCAGGAAGGACATCATCCGCTTCGGGTTCAGGACGGCCTTGGTCTCCTGGTACAGGAACGACTTGTTCGCGCTGCCGCCGCCCTTGGCCATGAACAGGAACTTGTAGGCGTCGCCGGGCGCCGCGTACAGCTCGATCTGCGCGGGCAGGTTGGAGCCGGTGTTCTTCTCGTCCCACATCGTGACGGGCGCCATCTGCGAGTAGCGCAGGTTCAGCTTCGTGTACGCGTCGTACACGCCGCGCGAGATGTGCTCCTCGTCGGCCCCGTCGGTCAGGACGTGCTGGCCGCGCTTGCCCATCACGATGGCGGTGCCGGTGTCCTGGCACATGGGCAGGACGCCGCCGGACGCGATGCCCGCGTTCTTCAGCAGGTCGAGGGCCACGAACCGGTCGTTGGGGGACGCCTCGGGGTCGTCCAGGATCCGGCGGAGCTGCGCCAGGTGCGCCGGGCGGAGCAGGTGCGCGATGTCGCGCATCGCGGTCTCGGTGAGCAGCCGCAGCGCCTCCGGCTCGACCTGCAGGAACGTCCGGCCGTTCGCCTCGAACGCGGACACGCCGTCGGAGGTCAGCAGCCGGTAGTCGGTCTCGTCCGGGCCGAGCGGCAGCAGGTCGGTGTAGGAGAACTCAGGCATCTCAGGCAGATCCTCGCGCGATTCCGATGGGGGCCGCCTCACAGGCTACGGGTTCGGGGAGCGCGGGTTCACGGGGGGCGACCTGCGCGCGCATCCCGGCCGCGACGCCCGCCGCGACCAGCGCGGCCCCCGCGAGCTCGGCGGCGCCCGGCCGGCCGAGGCCGAGCAGGACCGTCGTGGCCAGCGCGCTGACCGGCACCAGGCCCGCGAACAGCCCGGCGCGGTCGGCGCCGAGCCGGCCGATCGCGTCGTACCAGAGCAGGAACGCGATGGTGGTGACGACGACCGTCAGGTAGCCGAAGCCCGCGGCCTCGGCGGCGGTCGGGACGCGCAGCACCGCCGTCCCGTCGGCGACCAGGCCGGCGGCGAGCAGCATCGGGGCGGCCAGCGCGGCGGAGTAGGCCGAGACCCGCAGCGGGCCGAGCCGGGGCAGCAGCGGGACGGCCAGCAGGGAGAAGCACACCTCGCCCGCGAGCGCGCCCAGCGAGAGCAGGAGCCCGCGGACGCTCCCGCCGCCGAGCCCGCCCGCGAGCGCCGCGCCGGCCGCCACCGCGCACGCCGCCGCGATCACGCCGGGCGCCGGGGCCCGGCCCTCCAGCAGCGGCCCGGCGAGCGCCAGCACGATCGGGACCGCGGCGATCACCGTGCCGATGGTGGCCGGGCTGGTGTCCGCGGTGGCCGCCACGATGCAGACGTTGAACGCGACCAGGCCGGTCGCCGCGAGGGCCGCCAGCAGCGCCCAGTCCCGCGCGGACGGCCGCCGCGCGGGACCGCCCGCGAAGCGCGCGACGGCGAGCAGGATGACCGCGGCGACGGCGTACCGCACCGCCTGCCCGCCGAAGACCGGATATCCGGAGATGGTCGCCGAGACCGCGGTCAGCGTGCCGACGAGGAACATCGCGGATCCCGCGCCGACCGCCCCGCGCCTGTGAGTCGTGTTCATGGACGGAACGCTAGAATCCGGTTGGTCCTACAAGAAGGGCCAATCACCTTGCTTGACTGTGGACCATTACCGCCTTGGTGACGCTCGGGCGCCCTCCTGGCGCTGAGGGTGATGTGACCGACCTTTACCTTCCCTTGGACCGGTCCGCCGGCCGGCTCGCGGCGCAGATCGCCGCCGGTTTCCGCGCGGCCGTGCGCTCCGGCCGGCTGACCGCCGGGACCCGGCTGCCGTCGAGCCGGGACCTGGCGCGCGACCTGGACGTCTCCCGCGGCGTCGTCGTCACCGCGTACGAGCAGCTCACCGCGGAGGGCTTCCTCATCGCGCGGCGCGGCGACGGCACCCGGGTCGCGCCGCTGGCCCGCCCCGACGCGGGCACCGCCCCGTCCGACGCCACCCCATTCGACGCCACCCCGCCGGGCACCAGCCCGTCCGGCACGGCGCCGCAGCGGCCCGGCGCGCCCGGCCGCCCCGACGACCCCCCGCCCGCCCCCGCCTACGACCTCACCCCCGGCCGGCCTGACCTGTCGTCCTTCCCCCGCGAACGCTGGATCGCCGCCGCCCGCGCCGCGCTGCGCACCCTCCCGAACGACGCCCTCGGCTACCCCGACCCCGGCGGCGTCCCGGCGCTGCGCACCGAGCTCGCGGGCTACCTCGGCCGCGTCCGCGCCGCGCACGCCGACCCCGGCCATGTCGTGATCATGAACGGGGTGGCGCAGGGCCTGTCCGCGCTGCTCGCGCTGCTGCGCGCGAGCGGCCACCGGACCCTCGCCGTCGAGGACCCCACCAGCGCCCGCCAGCTGCCGATGATGGAATCCGCCGGGCTGCGGCTCGCCCGCGTCCCCGTGGACGGCGAGGGCCTCGACGTCGAGGCGCTCGCCCGCAGCGAGGCCCGCGCCGTCCTCGTCACGCCCGCGCACCAGTACCCCACCGGCGTCGTGCTGTCCCCCGCCCGGCGCGCCGCCCTGATCGCCTGGGCCCGCGACGTCGACGGCCTGATCCTCGAAGACGACTACGACGCCGAGTTCCGCTACGACCGCGACCCCGTCGGCTGCCTCCAGGGAGTGGACCCCGAGCGGGTCGTCCTGCTCGGCTCGGTGAGCAAATCCCTCGCCCCCGCCCTCCGGCTCGGCTGGGCCGTCGCGCCGGCGTCCCTCGTCGGGCGGCTGCGCGAGCACCGCGCCGTCACCGACCTCGGCGCGCCCGTCCTCGAACAGCACGCGCTGACCGAATTCCTCCGCAGCGGCGGCTACGACCGGCACCTGCGCACCATGCGGCGCCGCTACCGGGCCCGGCGGGACGTCCTCGCCGCCGCGCTGAACGAACACCTCCCCGGCGCGAGGGTTCGCGGCGTGTCCGCGGGCATCCACCTCTATGTGGAACTACCGCCCGGAACCGACGAGGACGCGATCGTGGACCGCGCCGCCCGCTCCGGCGTCGCCGTCGCCGGAGCCCGGCCCCTCTGGTGGCCGGACCGCG
Organism: Actinomadura meyerae; assembly: GCF_900188445.1. Classification (GTDB taxonomy): domain Bacteria; phylum Actinomycetota; class Actinomycetes; order Streptosporangiales; family Streptosporangiaceae; genus Spirillospora; species Spirillospora meyerae. The sequence continues at coordinate 225,569 of NZ_FZOR01000006.1, read as the reverse complement.
CCGCCGCCGCGCCTCCCGCGCTCGTCCTCGGCTACGCCGGACTGGGTGAGACACGCCTGGTCAAGGCGGCGGAACTGCTGGGTCAAACGATTACCCAGGGTGCCGGTGGGTAGGACCGACATCCCTGGAGTAGGAGGTTTGCATGAGTCTGGATGAGGCCGCGCGGCAGCTGAAGATGGCCGGCCACGATGCGCGGGTGGCCTTCGACTGCATCGGCCTGGGCGACCTCGAAAGGGCACAGGAGCACGCGGTCACCCTCCGCGCCGCCGCCGACGCCGCCGAAGTGGCCCTCAGCCGAGCCCTGACCGACCTCACCCCCGAACAGGCCCAAGCGGAGGGCGAAAAGGCACTACGCCTCCTCGAAGATGTGTGATTGCTGGTAGCCCAGGGGCGACCCCCGCAGGCCCGCACGGTCACAGCGATCCGGCACCGTGGTGTGAGGAGCGACCGGCTCGTGACGGGGGTTCCAGGGCGTCGCCCCCCTGGGTTGGCACAGCCGGGTTGAAGCCTTTGGCTGTGGCGAAGACGACCAGGATCAAGGCTGTCGGGATGATGAAGGCTATGCGTAGGCCGTGGTCTGCGCTCAGGGGGGCGATGGCGCCCACTACGGCGGCGCCCAGGACGAAGCCCACGTAGTTGAAGATGTTCACGCGGGCGACCGCGACGCCCAGGCCGGTCGGGTCGACGCGGCCCGCGGCGGAGAAGGACACCGGGGCGATCACACTGAGGCCGAGCCCGGCGAGCGCGAAGGCGGCGATGGCGACCCCCGCGTTCGGCGCGGCGACCACCCCGGCCATGCCGACGATGCCGACCAGGCCGCCGATCCGCACCACCCGGACCGCGCCCGAGCGGCGCACGGCGAGGTCGGCGACGGCCCGGCTGACGACCATGGTGATCTGGTAGGCGACGTAGCCGAGCGGGGCCACCCAGTCGCTTGCGGACAGCTCGTCGTCCAGGTACTTGGCGCCGTAGCTGGAGATCGCGGAGTCGGCCAGGTAGGCGACCGCCATCGCGGCGCCGACGACGAGGATCGGGCGCCACCGGACGCTGCGTCCGGCGGCCTTCAGCTCCTCGGCGGTCGGCCCGTCGCCCTCCTCCGCGCGGCGGTACAGGCGGTGCCCGGTCGCGAGGGAGCCGGCGATGCCCGCGGCGGCGGCGATCGCGAAGCACGCGGACAGCGGGAGGTCGATCTTGTTGGCGAGCGAAGCCCAGAGGCCGCCGAGGATGCCGGCGACGCTCCACACCGCGTAGAAGCCGGTGATCAGGCTCAGCCCGTAGCGGCGCTCGACCGCGATGGCCTGGGCGTTCATCGAGGCGTCCACCGCGCCGACGAACAGGCCGAACAGGGCGACCGCGGCGTACAGCGCGACGTCGTTGTCGGCGGTGAGGCCGATCAGCGCGATGACGACCGCGACGGCCGGCTGGGAGACCCGCAGCACCGGGCCGCTGCCGAACCGCTGGAACAGGGCGCCGGACGCGACGCTGCCGACCCCGGCGACCAGGGGCACCATCAGCAGCACCAGCGACAGCGTGGCGTCGCTGAGGTGGTGGGACTTCTGGATCTGCGGTACCTGCGTCACCAGCGAGGCGAAGCAGAGCCCCTGGACGGCGAACGCCGTGTACGCGGCGAACCGGGCCTGGCGGTCCCGTACGGTGATGCCCTGGGTCATGCGGCCCGACCTCTCTACGAGGCACAACGTGAATAAGATTCGCGTCAGCGTAGAGACAGGGTACGGGGTCGGTCAATCACCTGGTCAGTCGATCAGGCGCCGGCGCATCCCGCGGACGGCGATGACCCACATCAGCGCCGCGAACGCCACCAGGGCCCCCAGATGCCCGAGGTCGGCGAGCGGGCTCAGCCCGAACACCGCGTCCCTGACCAGCTCCACGCAGTGGTAGAGCGGGTTCAGGTACGACGCGTTCTGCGCCCACCCGGGCAGCGCGTCCACGGGGAAGAACGTCCCGGCGATCAGGAACAGCGGGGTCACCACGCCGGTGATCACGTAGTCGAACGAGTTGATCGACGGCACCACCGAGGACGTCCACATGCCGAACAGGCCGAAGCCGAGGGCGGTGAAGAACGTGATGAACGGGACCAGCAGCATGCCGAACGAGGGGTCCAGGCCGAAGAACAGGGCCACCACGAGCGGCGTGCACGAGTACACCGCCGACTTCGCCGCGATCCACAGCGCCTCGGCCGTCACCAGCTCGTGGACGTCCACCGGCGCGGCCAGCATCCCGTCGTAGGTGTGCTGGAACACCCGCCTGATGTAGCCGTTGAACATGCCCGGGAACACCGACGTGAACAGCGCCGCCGTCCCGACGACGCCGGTCGCGACGAAGTCGAGGTACCGGTAGTCGCCGATGACCGCGACCATCGACCCGAACCCGTAGCCGAACGCCAGCAGGAAGAACGTCGGCTCCACCATCGACGCGAACGACTGCGACTTCCAGTACCGCTTGTACAGCGCCAGCTCGTGCCGCCAGATCCCGCGGACCGGCGCGAACTCGAACCGCCGCAGCCGCGGCGCCTTCGCCTCCGCCTGCACCGTCATGTCGCCTCCTACTCGACCCGTTCGCCGGTCAGCACCACGAACACGTCCTCCAGGCTGGCGGCGCGGCGGACGCCGTCCGGGCCCAGCTCGTCCTCCAGCGACGGCGGGATGGTCTCCGCCTTCAGCACCGACACCGACGGGCCCGTGCGGCGCGTCGGCAGCCCCGCGGCCCGCGCCAGCCGCTCCACCTCCGCCAGCCGGTGCGGCGGGCCGTAGTGCTCCACCACCCGGTCGCCCGCGTACTCGGCCACCAGATCGGTCGGCGAGCCCCGCGCGATGACCCTGCCGTGCGACATCAGCGCGCACTCGTCCGCGAGGCGCTCGGCCTCCTCGATGTAGTGCGTGGACATCAGCACGGTCGTGCCGCCGGCGCGCAGCCCGTCGATCAGCCCCCAGAGCTCGGCCCGCACCTGCGGGTCGAGGCCCACGGTCGGCTCGTCCAGCAGGACGAGGGCGGGCCGGTGCACCAGCCCGCGGGCGATCAGCAGCCGGCGCCGCATCCCGCCGGACAGGTCGTCCACCTTCGTGCCCTGCCGCTCGGTCAGGTGCGCGATCGCGAGCGCGTCGTCCACCGCCTTGCGCCGCTCCTTGCGGGGCACCCGGTACAGGTGCGCGAACACCTCCAGGTTCTCGCGGGCGGTCAGCTCCTCGTCGAGGTTGTCCTGCTGCGGGACGACCCCCATCACGGCCCGCGCGCGCTTGGACTCGCGCGGGACGCTGAAGCCGAGTACCTCGATGCCGCCCTCGTCGGCGATCGCCTGCGCGGTCAGCATCTTCATCGTGGTGGACTTCCCGGCGCCGTTCGGGCCCAGCAGCCCCAGGCAGACCCCCGAGGGGACCTCCAGGTCCAGCCCGTCCACGGCCGTGAAGTCGCCGAACCGCTTCACGACGCCGCGCAGGCTGATCGCCGCCCCTCCGGCCCCGTCCCGGGCAGCGGCGGGCTGGGCACGTTGCAAGGTCATACCCCTCACAGTACGGACAGGGCCGGACACATCCCCACCTGTTTTCCGGTGGCCCGCCGGACGGCGGTTAATCTTCTAGGTGTGGACGTTCCCCAGCGCCCGGCCGCGAAGGCCACCAGCGTGCGCGACCTGCGCGCGTCCGACGCCGACCGGGAACGCGTCGTCGCCGTCCTCGGCGAGGCGGTCGCCGACGGGCGGCTCAGCATGGCGGAGCACTCCGAGCGCACCGCCCGCGCCTACGCCGCCCGCACCCTCGGCGAGCTGACCGGCCTCACCGAGGACCTCGGCCCCGAGGAGGCGCAGCCCATCCTCGTGGACGACCGCCCGGTCACCGTCTTCTTCGGCCGCATCCGCCGCGAGGGCCGCTGGGTCGTGCCCGTCAAGCTGCCCGTCCTGGCCCTGTTCGGGACGGTCGAGCTCGACCTGCGCGAGGCCGTCCTGCAGCGCCGCCACATCGTGGTCGACCCGCTGGTGCTCGGCGGCCGGATCCGGCTCCTCGTCCCCGAGGGCGTCCGGGTCCACGTCACCGGCCGCACCATCCTCAGCACCCGCGACCTGCGGGCCCGTCCCGCGCAGGACGGGCCCACCGTCGAGGTCGGCGGCACCATGATCTTCGGCTCGGTGCGCGCCCGCGCGCCGAAGCGGTCGCTGCGCACCCGCGTCCGCGACCGCCTGGGCCGCGGCCGCCGCGCGTAGCGCCGCGCCGCGCGCCGCCGGCCGGTTCAGACCGCGGTGTCGAAGTTGATCGCGCTGTAGGCGCGGAGCTTGGCGAGGTGGTGCTCGCTGGAGATCGTCCGGATCGTCCCGCTGCGCGAGCGCATCACCAGCGAGTGCGTCACCGCGGTGCCCTTGCTGTAGCGGACGCCGTCGACCAGCTCCCCGTCGGTGATGCCGGTGGCCGCGAAGAACACGTCGTCGGACGTCACCAGGTCGTCGGTGGTCAGCACCCGGCCGAGGTCGTGCCCGGCGTCCTCCGCCTTCCGCTTCTCCGCCTCGTCCTGCGGCCACAGCCGACCCTGGATCACCCCGCCCAGCGCCTTGATCGCGCACGCCGCGATGATGCCCTCCGGGGTACCGCCGATGCCGAGCAGCAGGTCGACGCCGGTACCCGGCCGGGACGCCATGATCGCGCCGGCGACGTCGCCGTCCAGGATGAACTTGATCCGCGCGCCGGCCTCGCGGACCTCCTTCACGATGCCCTCGTGCCGCGGCCGGTCCAGGATGCAGACGGTCACGTCGTTGGGGGAGGAGCCCTTCGCGCGGGCGATCGCGCGGATGTTGTCGGCGATCGGGCGCTCGATGTCGACGGCGTCCGCCGCCTCCGGGCCCGTCACCAGCTTCTCCATGTAGAACACCGCGGACGGGTCGAACATCGACCCGCGCGGCGCCACCGACAGCACCGCGATCGCGTTGTTCATGCCGAGCGCGGTCAGCCGCGTGCCGTCCACCGGGTCGACCGCGACGTCGCACTCGGCGCCGGAGCCGTCGCCGACCTCCTCGCCGTTGAACAGCATCGGCGCCTGGTCCTTCTCGCCCTCGCCGATCACGACGACACCCCGCATCGACACGGTGTTGATCAGCTGGCGCATGGCGTTCACGGCGGCCCCGTCGGCGCCGTTCTTGTCCCCCCGGCCGACCCAGCGGGCGGCGGCCATCGCGGCGGCCTCGGTCACCCTGACCAGCTCCATCGCCAGGTTCCGGTCGGGCGCGGACGGCTCGGTCGTGAGCGGAGAGCTAACGGTGGTCTCATCGGACATGACGGGGCAGCCCCTTCGTTCGGTGGTGCCTCGGATTCTCCGGTGACCGGACGGCGGGCCACAAATTGGACCAGACCAGCCGGGAAACGGAGCGTACCGGCACCCGTGGTACCGACCCCCGGCGGCACCGGTATTTGACGGTCCCGCGGGCAAGGGATCGTTTCCCCATGGGAGAGGGCGTAATCTCAGGCGTCATGAGCAGCGACATCGACGTCTCGTCCGGCGAGGCGGCCCGCGGCGGGGGCGCGCGGTCCGCCGAGACCCCCGCGCGGACCTCCGACCGCGGCGCCGCCACCCGCGGCGCCCTGCTGGCCGCGGCGAGGGACGTCTTCTGTGCGTCGGGCTTCGCCCAGGCCGCGGTGACCGACATCGTCGCCAAGGCCGGGGCCAGCGTCGGGAGCCTGTACCACCACTTCAACGGCAAGGCGGACCTGTACCTCACGCTGTTCGAGGACTTCCAGGGCCGCCAGCAGGAGCGCACCCGCGAGGCGATCAACGCCGTCCGGGAGGCGGGCGAGACCGACCCCATGCGGCTGTTCATCGCCGGCGCGGGCGCCTACCTGAGCGGCTGCCTCGACGAGCGCGACGTCGCCCGGCTCTTCATCTCCGGCGACGGCCCGCCCGGGTTCGACCGCGTCATGCGCCAGCGGCTCACCAAGTGGGCGCGGCGCAACGCCGCGCTGTTCCACACCGCCGACGGCGGCGTGGACGAGGCCCTCGTCACCGTGCTGACCGGCGCGATGGCGGGCGCCGTGTCCGAGATCTCGCTGCTGGACGACGAGGCCGCCGCCCGCCGCCTCGCCGACGAGATCATGGGCATCGTCGGCACGATACGCAACCCCGGTACCGAGCAGCGCTGAGCGTGGGGGATCCTGGAGGGGTGACCGACAAGACCCCGTCCCCGTCCCCCGCTCCCGCCGCGTCCGAGACCGCGTCCCAGGCCGTGTCGGACACCGCATCCCAGACCGCGGCGGAGACCGTGTCCGAGGCCGCACCGGAGGCGGCGCCCGCCGAGGCCGCGGCTCCGGCGGAGCAGGGCGTCCAGGACGAGCAGGACGAGCGGCGCGCGCCGGCGGGGCGTCCCGTCGTCGAGGTCAGCCCCGGCGTCCACAAGCGGCTCACGACCGGCCTCAGCGGCTTCGCGATGGCGATGGCCGCGTGCCTGGTCCTGGTGCTGGCGGTCTACGCGGTGGCGCCGCGCGGCGACGAGGAGGTCCTGCCGACCGTCGACTACAGCTCGCAGCTGTGGGCGATGCGCAACGACGCGCCCTTCACCGTGCACGCGCCCGAGGGGCTGCCCGCGGGCTGGCGCCCCAACAGCTCCCGGCTGACCGGCCTCGGCGCGGGCGGTGACACGCCCGTCGCGTGGCACCTCGGGTTCGTGACGCCGAGCGACGAGTACGCGGCGCTGGAGCAGAGCAACGAGAAGGCATCCGAGTACGTCCCGCGCATGACCAACAGCAGCAAGCCGACCGGGACGCAGCAGGTGGGCGGCGTCACCTGGACGAAGTACCACCGCAAGGACAAGAAGGCGAACTCCCTCGCCCGCACCCTGCCGGACGGCAGCAGCGTCGTCGTGACCGGCACCGCCTCCTACGCGGAGCTGGCCGTCCTCGCGGGGGCCCTCAAGCCGCAGGCCAAGGGCGGCGCGGACCTGGCGCCCTCCACGGCGCCGACGCCCGCCTCCTGACGCGCCAGGCCCCCGCCCCGCGCCGGGGCGGAGCCTCAGAACGGGGCGCCCTCGCCGTCGTCCGGGCGGTCGAGGGCTGCGGCCAGCCGCGCTCGGGCGCCCTCCAGCCACTCCTCGCAGACCGCGGCGAGCCGCTCGCCCCGCTCCCAGAGGGCGAGGGACTCCTCCAGCGTCAGCCCGCCCGCCTCTAGCCGCTTGACGACCTCGGTCAGCTCGTCCCGTGCCTGCTCGTACGACGGCTTCTCCGCCGTCCCCTTGTCGTCCGCCACCTGCCCCACCTTAAGACCCCTCGCGGTCGGTCACGGTCACCCCGAGGCGCCCGTCGGACAGCCGGACGTGCAGCGCCTCGCCGTCCTTGACCGCCGCCGCCTCCCGTACCACCGCCCCGTCGTCGCGCTGGACGATCGCGTAGCCGCGCTCCAGCGTCGCGGCGGGGGAGAGGGCCAGCAGCCGCGCGCGCGTGTGCGACAGCTCGTCCCCGGCCCGGTCCAGCGCCCCGGACAGGCACCGGCGCGCACGGTCCCGCAGCGCCGCGACCTGCTCGGACTGGCGCTCGATCTCGCGCACCGGGTCGGCCAGCGCGGGCCGCGACCGCACCGCACGCAGCCACGCCAGCTCCCGCTCCACGGCCCCCGACAGGCAGCGCCGGCCCCGGTCGCGAAGCTGCCGCACGAGCTGGAGCTGCTCCCGGACGTCCGGGACGGCCTTCTTCGCCGCGTCCGTCGGCGTCGAGGCCCGCACGTCCGCGACCAGGTCCAGGATCGGGGAGTCCTGCTCGTGGCCGATCGCGCTGACCACCGGGGTGCGCGCCGCCGACACCGCGCGCACCAGCGCCTCGTCGGAGAACGGCAGCAGGTCTTCCATCGCGCCGCCGCCCCGCGCGATGATGATCACATCGATCTCGGGATCGGCGTCCAGCGCCCGCAGCGCCTCCATCACCTCGCCGACCGCGTACGAGCCCTGCACCGCGGTGTTCTCCACCCGGAACGCGACCGCCGGCCAGCGCCGCCGGGCGTTCTGCAGGACGTCGTGCTCGGCGTCGGAGTCGCGCCCGCAGATCAGCCCGATCTTCCCCGGCAGGAACGGCAGCGGGCGCTTGCGCTCCGGCCGGAACAGCCCCTCGGACGAAAGCACCTGCTTCAGCCGCTCCAGCCGGGCCAGCAGCTCGCCGACGCCGACCGGCCGGATCTCCAGCACGCTGAGCGAGAACGTCCCCCGGTTGATCCAGAAGTCCGGCTTGGCGTGCACCACGACGCGGGCGCCGTCGGTCACCGCCGGGCCGGCGGCCTCGACCACGGCGCGGGGCCCGACGACGCGCACCGACATGTTCGCCACCGGGTCGCGGAGCGTCAGGTACACCGTTCCACCGCGGGCGTTGAGGTCGGTGATCTGGCCCTCGACCCAGATCCGGCCGAGCCGGCCGATCCAGCCGCTCACCGCCTGCAGGACCGTCCGCACCGGAACCGGGGATTCGGCCGTGGTCTCCATCGCCATGCAGGAACACTACTGACTACGACCCCGAGGAGAGTGATCCGTGACCGCATCCGACCGCGAGCTCGCCGAGCAGCTCAACCTGCGCCTGCGCCACGTCGTGCTGATGCTGCGGCAGGCCGCCGCCGACCAGCCGGTCACCGGCCAGCAGCTGTCCGTGCTGGGCTCCCTGGAGCACGGCCCGCGGCGGATGACCGAGCTCGCCGCCGAGCACGGCGTCCGGCTGCCGACCATGACCGCCCAGATCAACCGGCTGGAGCGGGACGGACTCGTCGCGCGCGGCCGGGACGGCGCCGACGCCCGCGTCGTCACCGCGCGGCTCACCGGGGCGGGCCGGGAGCGGCTGGCCGCCGGGCGGGAGCGGCGGCTGTCCTTCCTCACCGGCCGTCTCGCGCACCTGTCGGACGATGAGCGCGCGCGGATCGCCGCCGCCCTGCCCGCCCTGGAGAAGCTCTTCAGCGGCCCCTGAGACGCCGACGAGCCCCCGGGCAGGCCCGGGGGCTCGTCACGTCGCGTCGTTGCGCTCGTCCGCCGTAGCGGACGTCAGTTGAGGCCGTTGAGCTTGGCGATGCGGCGCTCGTACATGCGGATGATGTCCTCGCGGCCGGCGTGCTGGCGCTCGTACTCGCGCAGCAGCTTCACCTGCTCCACCGTCAGGCCGCGCAGGCGCGCGCGCAGCTGCGGCAGCGTGGCGGAGTCGTAGTCCGGCACGGGCAGGTCCGCGGCGATCTTCTTCGCCTCCGCCGGGGCGGCGGGCTTGGTCTCCGGCTTCGGCTCGAACGCCTTGCCGTCCTCGGCGACCGCTTCGGCGGTCGCCTCGTCCGACGCCTCCGCGGGCGCCTCCGCGGCGGCCGGCTCCGGTGCGGGCTCGGCGGGTTCCGGGCTCGGCGCGGGCTTGGCCTGCGGCGCGGGCTCGGGCTTCGGCTCGGCGGGCTCGGGCGACGGGGCCGGCTTCGCGATGGGCGCCTGCCCGCCCTCCGCCTCCACGGACCCCTCCGCCTCCACGGACTTGGCGTGCCGCCGGCCCAGCGCGCCGGGCTTCGCGGGCTTCGGCGGCGGGCCCGGACGGGCGTGCTTCGGCCGGTGCCGGGTGCCCGTCCGGGAAGCCGGCTCGGCTTCGGCGTCGGACGCGGCCTCGGGCCCGGGCTCGGGCTTGGTCGCGGCGCCGGGCTTGCCGACGGAGATCTCCGCGCCGGCGGTGCGCGCGCCCCCGGCGGAGCGCGCGGCGGCCGTCCGCCCCGCGGGCCGGGTGCGGCGGACCGGCTCGGGCTCGGGCTCCGGCTCCTCGCCGCGCACCCGCTCGACGACGCGCTCGACGACCTTCTCGGCCGTGCCCTGCACGTCGTCGCGCAGCCGCCCGAGCACCGGCTTCACGCCGCCGCCCTGGGTGATCTCCTTGTAGTCCCTGGTGACCCGGTCGCCGAGCAGCAGGGCCCGGCCGACGCCGAACATGGCCAGGCGGACGGCGTGCAGCGGGAGATCGCGAACCTGCTCGCCCACCGTGTCCCGGACCTGCTCCTTGAGGCGGCGCGGCGATTTCGTCATCGACTCTTCCTCTTCCTGCCTCGTCTGGTGAACTTCACTCTGCCCCACGGGTGCGATCGCGGTCACCCCGGGTTAATGGATTTCTGTCCAAAGACACCGTGGAGTCGGTCACAGCCAGGTCACTCCCACGATCCGGTGACTCGTACGATAGAGCCATGACCGCCAACAGCCAGCGCCGTGTCCTGCTCGCCAAGCCGCGTGGTTACTGCGCAGGCGTCGACCGGGCCGTCCAGACGGTCGAGATCGCCCTGGAGAAGTACGGGGCTCCGATCTACGTCCGCAAGCAGATCGTCCACAACGTCCACGTCGTCAAGACGCTGGAGGAGCGCGGCGCGATCTTCGTGGACGAGACCGAGGAGGTGCCCGAGGGGGCGATCGTGGTGTTCTCCGCGCACGGCGTCGCGCCCGCCGTGCACCAGGAGGCCGCGGGCCTGAACCTGCGCACCATCGACGCGACCTGCCCGCTGGTCACCAAGGTCCACAAGGAGGCGGTCCGGTTCGCCGCCGACGACTACGACATCCTGCTCATCGGCCACGAGGGCCACGAGGAGGTCATCGGCACCACCGGCGAGGCGCCCGACCACATCCACCTCGTCGACGGCCCCGACGACGTCGCCAACGTGACCGTCCGCGACCCCGAGAAGGTCGCGTGGCTCTCGCAGACCACGCTGTCGGTCGACGAGACCGTCGCCACCGTCGAGAAGCTCCGCGAGCGGTTCCCCAAGCTGATGGACCCGCCGTCCGACGACATCTGCTACGCCACCCAGAACCGGCAGGTCGCCGTGAAGGAGATGGCGGCGCAGTCCCAGCTCGTCATCGTGGTCGGCTCGACCAACTCCTCGAACTCCGTGCGGCTCGTCGAGGTCGCCAAGGAGCACGGGGCCGACAACGCCTACCTCGTCGACTACGCCGAGCACATCGACCCAGCCTGGCTGGAGGGCGTCACCACGGTCGGCGTCACGAGCGGCGCCTCCGTCCCGGACGAGCTGGTCCAGGAGGTCCTTGCGTGGCTCGCCGAGCGCGGCTTCGGCCCCGCGGAGGAGATCGAGTCCGTCTCCGAGCACATGCGCTTCTCCCTCCCGAAGGAACTCCGCAAGGACCTTCGCGTCACACCGGTCTAGGCCGGGCTCACGGGGGGCGTACGGGCCCGGCGCCGCTCAGTCCACCTCGCCGTGGGGGAGGCGGCGCTCTCCCGTCGTCACCGGGGACTCGTCCCACCGGACGGGGTTCTCGTTCTCCTCCTTCTCGAACAGGCGCATGCCAGCGAGCTTGTCGCGCAGCTCGCGGACGTTCGTCATGAGCCCGCGCGCGAGGCAGATGACGAGGACCAGCAGCGTCCCGAAGAACAGCCACGGCGCGGTGGCCGCCAGCGCGGCCAGCACGCCGACCGTGACGCCGCGCAGCAGCGAGCCGCCGCCGAGCTCGGTGGCGAACACGACGACGACCGTGGCGGCGAAGAACACCAGTGGCGGGCTGACGACGAGCGTGAGCAGGTCGGCCCGGCGCGTCGCGAACGCGGCGAGCGCGCAGCCGATCGCGAACCCGGCGCCGGCGAGCAGCGGCACCCCGAGCCAGCGCGACAGCAGCCCGCACACCACCCCGGCGGCGAACATCACCACGATGCCGCCGCGGCCGGTCAGCGTGACCGGGTTCCCGGAGCCGGCCGAGCGCGCGCGCGGGCGCGGGGCCGGAGCGCCGTGCTGACGTCCCACTGCACCCTCCGGAGCCGGCGAGGCGCCGCCGGGCGCGCCGCGTGCCGTCGATGGACTCATCGCCACCCCTTCGCTCCGGGGAGCCGGCGGCCCGCTCCGCCCGCTTCGCCCCGCTCCTGCGCGTCGCGCCGGTCCGCCTGCTCGGGGATGGCCTGTGAGCCGAAACCTACCGCTTCGGGCGCCGGGGCGGGCTCTCCCTCGTCCTCCCGGTGGTACTCCTCAGCGGTCAGTTCGGCCGCCGAGAGCGCGCGCGGGCTCTCCTCCACCGGACGGGGGCCTTCCAGGCCGTCCTCGACCACGCCCAGCTCGTTCAGCTTGCGGGCGCTGACGAGGACGCGCGTCTCCAGCGACCCCACCGTCCGGTTGTAGGACTTGATGGCTCCGGTCAGGGCGCGCCCCAGCTCGTCGACGTGCTGGCCCATCGTGCCGAGCCGCTCGTACAGCTCCTTGCCCAGCTCGAAGACCGCGCGCGCGTTCCTCGACAGGGCGGCCTGCTGCCACGCGTAGGAGGCCGTCCGCAGCATGGTGATGAGGGTGGTCGGCGTGGCGATGTGCACCCGCCGGCGCATCGCGTACTCGAGCAGGCCGGGGTCGCGGTCGAGCGCGGGGGCGAGGAACGCCTCCCCGGGGATGAACAGGACGACGAACTCGGGGGCGGGGCTGAACGCCTGCCAGTACGACTTCGCCGCGAGCCGGTCGACGTGGTCGCGCAGGTGGCGGGCGTGCGCGTCCAGGCGGACCGGGTCGCCGCTCTCGGCGGCCTGCAGGTACGCGGCCAGGGAGACCTTGGAGTCGACGACGATGCTCTTGCCGCCGACCAGCCGCACCACCATGTCGGGACGCACCGTCCCGTCCGCGGTGACGGCACTGGCCTGCTCGTCGAAGTCGCAGTGGTGCGCCATGCCGGCCAGCTCCACGACCCTGCGGAGCTGGAGCTCGCCCCACCGGCCCCGCGCCTCGGGCCGCTGCAGCGCCCGGACCAGCGACTGGGTCTCGCGGCGCAGCTGGTCGGAACTCTGCCGGACGAAGTCGACCTGCTTGGCCAGCATCGCGTGCGACTCGCGGCGGCCGGTCTCCACCTCCCGGAGCTGCTCCTCCACCTTGGCGAGGGTCTCCTTGAGCGGCGCGACCAGGTGCTCGACGGCCTGCTGGCGGCGCTGGAGCTCGCCCGCCGCCTCCACCCCCGCCGCCTTGAGCCGCGCGTCCGCCAGTTCGAGGAACCGCTGGTTGCTGGCGTCCAGGGCCTTGGCGGACAGGTTCTCGAAGTGCTCGGCCATCCGCTCCTCGGCGTAGGCGAGCTTCTCCTCGGCGGCGCGCGCCCGCGCGATCAGCGCGCCCTGCCGGCCCGTCGCGAGCGCGTACCCGGCGACGGCGCCGAACACGGCGCCGACGAGCAGGCCGGCGAACAGCGCGAGGTCCATCCGCTCATCGTGACAGCGCGGCGGCGATGCGCGATCGCGACGCGCCGGGATGCCGCGGGACGCCCCGTCCCGGACATTCGGCGGAACCCGCGGAGGTTCCGGGCAGTTCGCGGCGTGCGCGCGCGCCCATAAACTTGACCGCCGTGAGCCTCTCCATCGGAATCGTCGGGCTGCCCAACGTCGGCAAGTCCACCCTGTTCAACGCGCTGACCAAGAACGACGCGCTGGCCGCCAACTACCCGTTCGCGACCATCGAGCCCAACGTCGGCGTGGTCGGGGTGCCCGACCCGCGCCTGCACACGCTGGCGGAGCTCTTCGGCTCGCAGAAGGTGATCCCGGCGACGATGGAGTTCGTCGACATCGCGGGCATCGTCAAGGGCGCGTCCGAGGGGCAGGGGCTCGGCAACAAGTTCCTCGCCAACATCCGTGAGACCAACGCGATCTGCCAGGTCATCCGCGCCTTCGAGGACCCGGACGTCACCCATGTGGACGGCGACGTCGCCCCGTCCCGCGACATCGAGACGATCAACACCGAGCTGATCCTGGCCGACCTCCAGACGATCGAGAAGGCGCTCCCGCGCCTCGACAAGGAGGCCCGCACCAAGAAGGACAAGGACAAGCTCGCCGTCGTCGACGCCGTGAACGCCGCGCAGAAGCTGCTGAACGACGGCGTGACGCTCTTCGCCGGGGCGGAGAAGGCCGGCATCGACCTCGCGCTGCTGCGCGAGCTGCACCTGCTCACCGCCAAGCCGTTCCTCTACGTCTTCAACCTCGATGAGAGCGAGCTGACCGACGAGGCCCTGCGCGCGCGCCTGCGCGACCTTGTGGCCCCCGCCGAGGCGATCTTCCTGGACGCCAAGATCGAGGCGGAGCTGATCGAGCTGCCGGACGACGAGGCCCTCGAACTGCTCCAGGGCATGGGGCAGGAGGAGTCGGGCCTGTCGCAGCTCGTCCGCATCGGGTTCGGCACGCTCGGCCTGCAGACGTACCTGACGGCGGGCCCCAAGGAGGCGCGCGCCTGGACGATCCGCAAGGGCGCCACCGCCCCGGAGGCCGCCGGCGTCATCCACACCGACTTCCAGCGCGGCTTCATCAAGGCGGAGATCGTCTCGTTCGCCGACCTCGTCGAGGCCGGCTCCATGGCCGCCGCCCGCACCGCCGGCAAGGTCCGGATGGAGGGCAAGGACTACGTGATGCAGGACGGCGACGTGGTGGAGTTCCGCTTCAACGTCTGACCGAGCCGTGGCCCGCGGCGGTCCGGCAAGGGCCGTGACCAGTGTGATTTTGGCAACAGCGGGCCCGTGCGGTGCCGATGGGGCCGCTGAGGCCCCTGAGCTGCCGTTTTGCTGTGTGATGTCGCGTATCGGCCAGTTTGTCGGTTTCTTTCGGGAATGGATTGCGGCCGTCGGCGCCACCCGGTCACCAACCAACGACCGAGTCGCGCCGCTTGTCCGGAACCTGGACCTGCGCACTCTTCGGAGCCTTGGATAGGGGATCGTCACCGTTTGGCAATCTTCCCCGTTCCTGTTGAGGTGGATTGCATTATCCACAACCGCGTGCCGGGGCTGTGCTTCGCTGCGATGCGCTGGAACAATTGACGCCCGTGGTTACCCTGGGCCCGAAGGTGGGTTCGGAAAAGCCACCGGAACATGACCAGGCACACAGGACCGCGCCGACCGGGGGCGAGGCGCGAGCGGAGGCAGGATGGCTCGCAGGTCGGCCGTGGGACGCGGCCGTGACACCGCCGTAGTCGAGGAGACCGCGGCGCCCGCCAGGGCGCTCGCGTCCTCCGTCGACCCCTCGTGGGACCTGTCCGGCCGGGACGGGCGCCGCGGCGGGTCCGGCTCCGGCGGCTCGCGGGGCGGCCGCTGGGGCGGGTCCGGCGGCCGCTGGTGGGTGTGGGTCGGGCGCGCCGTGCTGTGGGCGCTGATCATCGTCATCCTCGTCAACGGCGTGCGCGCCCCGTTCGAGCGCTTCACCGAGGGCGAGTCCGGCGGCGGGGCGGCGTCCCCGTCCAAGCCGCCGCGCAGCGCCGGGTTCCCCAGCAGCGCCGCGGGCGCGTTCGCCATCCAGTTCGCCAACGTCTATCTCAACTACGACCAGAAGACCGCCCCCGCCCGCGAGGCGCAATTGCGCACCTTCCTGCCCGACGGCGCCGACGCGCAATTCGGCTGGAACGGCGTCGGGAAGATGCAGGTGCAGTCCGTCCAGGTCGCCGGAGTGGACGCCCGCGACGCCAACAACGCGACCGTGACCCTGCTCGCGCGCACCGCCGACCGGTGGCTGCGGCTCGCCGTTCCCGTGTACGCCGACAAGAGCGGCTCCCTGGTCGTGTCCGCCCGGCCCGCCCTGCTTCCCCCGCCGACCAAGGCGCAGCTTCCCGCGGGCGGCGTCGACGACCGCGACACCGCGCTCGAGAACGAGCTCAAGCCCTTCCTCGGCACCTTCTTCCCGGAGTACGCGTCCGGCAACCAGGAGGCCCTGTCCCGCTTCTCCGCCGGGACGACCATCACCGGCCTCGCCAAGTCCGTCACGTTCGTGCAGGTCAAGGAGGTCATCGCGCCGAAGGGAGCCCAGGGCGAGCGGTCCGTCACCGCGACGGTGGTGTGGCAGCCCGCCGGAGGCGGCGGCGGCGAGCTGGAGCAGAGCTACCAGCTCACCATGGTCAAGAAGGGCACGACCTGGCTCGTGCGCGACATTCGCGGCAGCACCGAACCGAACGCGTCATGAGAGGCCGCGAATTGAAGAAACCGTCCCCCGAAACCGCCGACCTAGGAAGGTAGAACATCGATGCTGCACCACCTTATGGCGTCGATTCCGCTCGAACTCCTGGCGGCGCCCGATGACGAACTGAAAACCGATCAGCTGGCCGACTGGCTCCGCCAGATATTCGGCCCGCTGTTCCTCGTGATCGTCTCCATTGTGGCGATCTTCTTCCTGTTCACCCGCGAGATCACGCGATTCGTGCAATTCATCGTGCTGGCGATCGGCATCGGAGTGATCTTCTACGTGCCGAAGATCATCGAGACCACGGCCAAGGCGATCGCCACGGCCCTCGGTGTGGACGTCTCCTGACCCGGGGAGGCACGGCGCTCGCGCAGGGAGGGGAGTAGGGGCGTGGATCTGCCCACGTACACGAACATCTGGCGCATCGAGAAGCGGCTGTACAAGCTGTACGACCTGCGGCTGCCCATGCCGCTGCCGCTCGTCCAGATCGGCGTCTTCCTCGGCGTGTTCGTGCCCTGGATCCTGCTGCTCAGGCTCGTCGGCGTCCCGTTCGAGTCGCCCTGGCACGTGCTGTACATCGTCCCGCCCGGCGTCCTGACCTGGCTGGCGACGCGCCCCGTCATCGAGGGCAAGCGCCTCACCGAGCTGCTGCTCTCGCAGAGCCGCTACCTCGCCGAGCCCCGCACCTGGTGCCGCCTCACCCCGATCCGCGAGCCCCGCGAAGTGGTGATCGTCGCCCGTGTCTGGCGCCGCGCCGAGGGCCCCGCCCCGGTCGCCGCGGCGGAACGCGCCGCGATCAAGTCCCGGCGCAGGCGGCGGCACGCCGACCCCGAGCCCACCCCGCTCCCGGCCCGCATGCCGCGCCCCGCGACGGCGGCGGCGCCCCCGCCCCTCGTCGAGTACGCCGCCCAGCAGGAGCAGCCGGCCCCCCAGGAGCAGCCGGCCGCCCGGGAGGAGCAGCCGGCCGCGGCCCCGCCCAAGCCGTGGCGCCGCACGACCCGCGACATCTTCCACGAGGACGACGTCCTGCCCCTTCCCGCCGCCGAGATGGAACGCCCCCCGGCGACCCCCCAGCTGGAGAACCCGGCGGGCTCCGGCAAGCGCGCCCTGGCCTCCGGCGTCCGCCGTCCCGGCGCCCCCGCCGAGATCTGGCAGGCCGCCCCCGCCACGCGCCCCGACATCCCCCAGCAGCACCCCGCCGACATCCGCCGCGCCGCGGAGGAGATTGCCAACGGCCCCCGCGAACCCGCCCCGGACGCCTCCGCGACGGCCCCCCGCGCCCCCGCACCCGGCCACCCGGGAGAACCGGCTCCGGCCGAGGGACCACGCCAGCCGAGTCCCACGGGCACGACGCCCGCCCCCGCCGCGCCGCACACACCGGCACCGTCCGAGCCGACACGGCCCCAGGGCCCTGCACACCCCGCCCATGGGGCCGCCCATGGGAGAGGCGTTCCTGCGCCAGGCCCCGCCGCGGCCGGCGGCCCAACACCCGAGGCAGCCTCGTCCGAGGGCCGGCCGAGCCCTGCGCGTCCCGCTCAGGGGCCTGGCGTTCCGGTGGCGGGTCCCGGTGCAGCGGGTGCACCCGCAGCAGAACAGGCGCCTTCGGAGCGGACGCGTCAGCCGGGTATGACCGGCGGCCCTGCGGCCGGAACCGGTGCGACCGCGCCGGAGTCGGCGCCGCCCGGGGGGACGCCGCAGCCTGCGGGGGCAACGCCTGCGGCAGGTGCGGACGCCGGGCAGCGGGTCCGGGCGCAGGAGGCTGCTTCGCGAGGCGGTGCGTCCGGTGGGGAGCCGGGAGACAAGAAGGTCGCCGGGCCGCGCGCGCCGGTGCCTCCTCCGCCGCCGTGGGCGCCGCCCGTGACGCGACCGGACGTGCCGATGGTGCCCGGCGCGTTCGGGGCGCCGCCGCGGCCGGCGCCGCCCGCGCCGCGCCGGGAGCCGCCCAAGCCGTGGTCGGAGGGGCTGTCCCGGCCGCAGCGTCCGGCGGCCGAGAACCCGGTGCGGCCCGCCGAGCCCCCGGCGGCGCAGCCCGCCGCGCAGGTGCCCGCCGCGCAGGTCCCGGCACCGCAGGTCCCGGCACCGCAGGTCCCGGCACCGCAGGTCCCGGCACCGCCGCCGCCCGTACCGCAGGTGCCCCAGCCGGCGCACCCGGGGGACGAGCAGGCGCCGCCGCGCGAGGTGCGCTCGCAGCCGGCCTCGCCGGTGCGGCCGCGGCCGCTGCCGCCGCCGCCCGCGCCGCCGCCGTCCGGTCCGGCGATCACGCCGCCGGGGCCGGAGCACGAGGTCAGCACCGGCGGGTTCCGGCGGCTCATCCACGCCGTCGGCGGCGGGCACGGCGAGGTCGACGCCGAGTACCAGCAGCGGCTCCAGCAGCCGTTCCACGGGACGCGGCACGTGGTCGTGCTCGGCTGCACGGGAGGCGCGGGGCAGACCGTCACCGCGCTGATGCTCGGGCACACGTTCGCGCAGCACAACGGGGAGCCCGTCGTCGCGATCGACGTGAACCCCGGGCCGGGCGCGCTCGCCCGCCGGACGCGCAGCGAGACCAACGAGACGCTGACCGGGCTCATCACGCGCGCCGACCAGGTCGGCAGCCTCACCGCGATGCGCCGGTACACCTCGCAGGCCAAGTCCGGGCTCGACGTGATCGCGGCGGGCAAGAACCCGCTGCAGGCGCTCGACGACCGCGACTACGCGCTCGCGATCCGCACGATCGACAGGTTCTACTCGGTGACGCTGCTGGACGCGGCCGCCGCGGTGGTCGCGCGGGTCCTGCCGTACGCCGACCAGATCGTGCTGGTGGCGCCGGCCAGCGCCGACGCGCCGCGCGCCGTCGCGATGACCTTCGAGTGGCTGGACGGCCACGGCTACGAGGAGCTGCGGTCCCGCGCCGTGACCGTCATCAACGGGGTGAGCCGCCGCAGCATGGACGACGTCGAGCAGGCCGAGGCGGTGGCGCGCGGCAGGTGCCGGGCCCTGGTGCGCATCCCGTGGGATGATCACCTCAGCATGGACCGCGCGCCGCGCAACGAGCTGAAGTCGTTGCGGACGCCGACGCGGCGTGCCTACCTTGCCTTGGCCGGTGTCGTCGCCGGCGGCTTCAGCGTCATGCCCGAGCGTTACCAGGAGCTTCAGCAGGAGCAGGAGGCCACCCGATGAGCGCCCCTCGCGGGCATCGAGCGGAGACCCTAGTGAAACGGGCATCCCTGGCGGACGGGTTCGACGTTCATGACCGTCCGGACCGTGAACACTCGCCCGGACAGCCCTGCGCGGCCGCGCGGGCACCGGGAGAATCGTGGCGCGCCTCCCGTCCGGGGCGGCCCGCGCGCGGCGGGCCGGTCGCGGCCGGGACGCGTTCACCGGTCGGGACCGAGGGCGGGAGGGCGGCATGAGCAAGTCCAGCCGGCTGGCCGTCCGGTACTTCGACGACCGGGTGCTGTTCACCGACAACGCCGCCTGGGCGTACTTCCGGCTCCCCACGGTGTCGTACGAGTTCACCACCGGTGAGGAGCGCGAGGCGCTCGCCACGAACATCACCATCGCGCTCGCGGGCATCCGGATGCAGGACGCCGAGATCCACCTGCGGATCGCGCACCGGACGTACCCGGCGGCCGAGTGGGCGCTCGCCCTGGACCGCACGTCCGACGGCGGCCCCGGATGGCGGGAGTACCTGGAGGAGACCTACGCGCACGTGTGGGCGAAGGACTTCTGGACCAAGGAGGTCTACCTCGGGGTGCGGCTCGGGCAGCGCGGGATGGGCGCCCAGCTGTCCGGCGGCGTCCTGGCGCAGCTGCTCGGGTTCTACAAGCGCAGCGAGAGCGTCCTCGGCGTGCACGACGACGCGATCGACAAGAAGGAGATCGCGCGCTGGACGGAGCAGGCCGAACGCGTCGGGCGTGCGCTCGGCGGGTCCGCCCTGTACGCCAGGCACGCCACCTCGACGGAGGTCGCGTGGCTGTTCCAGCACGCGGTGTCGGGGTCGCTGGCCGACCCGCCGCCGTCCGCCGTCCCGCGCCGGACGTGGGGCAAGGGCGAGATCGAGTCGCTGGTCGAGGGCGCCATCCACAACGGGCGCTCCTACCTGCGGATCGAGCAGCCGAACTTCACGGGCGCGGGCGGCAGCGCGACGGCCGCCTCCTACGTCGCGTACCTGTCGTTCGCCCGGTTCCCCGACATGATGCCGTTCCCGGACGGGGAGCCCTGGTTCCACTACGCCGACTCGCTGCCGTTCCCCGTCGAGATCAGCGCGCGGATGAAGCTGATCCCGCCGGCGAAGGCGTCCAAGGACGTCTCGCGCAAGCTCGCGCACGCCCGCGACATGGACCAGCACATCCGGGAGGCGGGCGCGGAGGCGCCGATCGCGCTCGCCGAGCAGATCGACGCGGCCCGGATGCTGGAGCACGGCATCACCAAGGAGCGGCTGCCGTTCGTGTACGGGTGGCACCGGCTGATCGTGTCCGCGCCGACGGAGGAGCTGCTCGCCCAGCGGGTGGACGCGGTCGTCGAGCACTACCGCGACATCGGCATCGACGTCGTCAACTCGACCGGCGACCAGTTCTCGCTGTTCCTGGAGTCGCTGCCCGGCGACCAGATCCGGCTGAACGCCTACGCGCAGCGGCAGCCGCTGCGCACGATCGCGGGCGGCATGCCGGTCGCGACCGTCGACCTCGGCGACCGGCCGGACGACGACCAGGAGGGCTGGATCGGCCCCTACATCGGCGAGACGCTCGGCCGGGCCCGGTCCATCGTGCACTTCGACCCGCTGGTCGCGGCGGCCCGCAACCGGCCCACCGCGGTCGCGATCACCGGCGAGCCGGGCGGCGGCAAGACGACGCTGGCGCTGCTGCTGATCTACCAGATGGCGCTGCGCGGCGTGACGATCGCGGCGATCGACCCGAAGGGCGACGCCGAGTCGCTCGTCGAGCTGCTCCGGGCGCGCGGCCGCAAGGCGCGCATCCTGCCGCTCGGCTCGGCGGCGCCCGGCCTGCTCGACCCGTTCTCGTTCGGCGACGACCTCGCCACGATGAAGACGATGGCGACCGAGACGCTGCGGCTGCTGCTGCCGCGGATGTCGGAGGAGCGCGAGTCCGCGATGATCCAGGCGGTCGGCGCGGTCGCCAACGCGGAGCGGCCCTCGCTCGGGCGCGTCGTCGACCATCTGGAGGCCGCGGAGGACCCCGCGTCCAAGAACCTCGGCGCGGTGCTCCGGTCGATGTCGGAGATGCGGCTCGCGCGGCTGTGCTTCGACCCGTCCGGCGGGGAGCGCATCGACACCGAGGGCTGGACGACCGTGTTCACGCTCGGCGGCCTGACGCTGCCCGACGTCGCCATCTCGCGGGAGGACTACTCCTACGAGCAGCGGCTGTCGGTGGCGCTGATGTACCTCGTGTCGCAGTTCGCGCGGCGGCTGATGCACGGCCTCGACCGGCGCCTGCCGAAGGCGATCTTCCTGGACGAGGCGTGGGCGATCACCTCGACTCCCGAGGGCGCGAAGCTGGTGCCGGAGGTGTCCCGCATGGGACGCTCCCGGAACACCGCCCTGATCCTGGTCTCCCAGAACGCGGGGGACCTGCTGAACGAACAGGTGACGAACTGCCTGTCATCGGTGTTCTCGTTCCGTTCCACCGAACGGGTCGAGGTCGGCAACGTCATGTCGCTGCTCGGCGTCGAGGCGTCCGACGAGCACAAGGCCGTGCTGCGCAACCTCGGCAACGGCGAATGCATCTTCCGTGACCTCGACGGCCGAGCGGGGCGCATCGGCGTCGACCTGATCTCCGAGGAACTGCAGCGTTGGCTGGACACCAACCCGACCCGGTCCCGTCCGGGCACGTCCGAACTCACCGCCGCGGGGGCCGAGGCCGAGGAGGTCACCCGATGAGGAGTCCCCGCCACGGGACGGCGCGACTGCAGCGCTCGCCCGGCGAAGGGCTCGACCGCGCCGTCCTCGACCGCTCCGGCCGCCGCCGGCGGCGCCGCCCGCTTCCGCGCACCCGCCGCTCGGTTCTGGTCATGCTGGTCGCGGCCATCTTCGTCGTCATCCTCTCGCCGATGGCGAGCGCCGGGCCGTTCTCCCCGAACAGCCCGTGCCGGCCGGCGGACAGCCCGGCGCCCGAGCAGTACGGGTCGGGCACCGACGGCCTGATCAAGCCACCGGACTACCCGAGCGAGAAGCTGCAGGGCACGCCGGTCGAGCAGCTGACGTACTACGACCGGTACGGCACGGCCGGGCAGACCTGGTACGCGGTCGACATGGACTGCTCGGACGCGATGGCCCTGATGGGCAACGCCCTCGCCAACACGACGTTCACCATCGTCCGGGCGATCGACCGGACGACGATCAGCGTCTACCAGGCGGCGGCGTCCGAGTCGCTGCTCGGCTGGCTGAAGGACACCGTCGACGGCGTCATCAGCAATATCGGCAAGACCTTCAACGCGCGGTACTGGTCGTGGGTGGTCATCCTCGGCGCGATGTGGCTCGCGTGGTGGGGGCTGGTCCGCAAGCGGGCCAGCAAGGTCACCGAGGGCGTGATCTGGATGGTCGCCGCGATGGTGGCGCTCGTCTGGCTGATCGCGCGGCCGGCGGACTTCACCACGCTCGGGACGAAGACGTCCGAGGCGACCAGCGCCGCGTTCAACGCGGCCCTGCCGCAGAGCGACACCAAGGGCGGGAGCTGCATACCGAGGCCGGACGGCAAGCCCGATCCGGCGACCTCCCAGAACCTCGACGCGACGACGCGCAACGCCAACGGGCTGTGGGTGGCGCTGGTCTGCAAGCCGTGGCTGCAGGGCGAGTTCGGCACCACCGACCCCAACGCGAAGATCGTCAAGGAGAACGCCGACAAGCTGCTGTGGTCGCAGGCCGTCGACCTGCCGGAGACCTACGGCGACAACAAGGTCGACCTCGGCAAGAAGGCCGACGCCTACAAGGACGTCACCAAGAACATCAAGGACAACTACCCGCAGTCCTATTCGCTGTTCCAGGGCAAGAACTGGCAGAACCGGCTCGCGGTCGCGTTCGGGGGGCTGTTCGCGGCGCTGGTCGCCGGGCTGCTCATCATGGTCATCGCGATCGCGCTGATCGTCGTGAAGATCGCGTTCCTGCTGCTGCTCGTCGCCGGGCCGATCTTCCTCGGGATCGGGATCCATCCCGGCATCGGGCGGGTCATCGCCGTCCGGTGGCTGGAACTGCTGCTGTCGATGCTGCTGAAGCAGGCGGCGCTGATCGGCGTGCTGTCGCTGCTGCTGTGGGCGTACAGCCTGATCCTCGGCGAGACGCTGCCATGGGGCCTGCAGGTCCTGCTCATCGCGCTGGTGACGTTCGCGGCGTTCATCTACCGCAAGCCGTTCCAGCACCTGTTCTCCGCGGTCGGGTACTCGGCCGTCGGGTCGCGGGAGAAGAGCGAGGCGCAGCTCAACAAGTCGGTCGCGGAGGCGCGGCGCAGCACCACCGGCGTCGCGGGCGCCGTCGTGCCCGGCGCGGCCGGCTACCGGCTGGCCCGGTGGGCGAAGGGCGAGGCGACGTCCGAGGCCGCCGCGGGCGCGCAGGGCGATGCCGCGCCGGGCACCGCGGTCGCCGTCGCCGACCGGCGCGCGGGTGCGGGCGCGGGCGAGGGCCCGTCGCCGGAGGAGGCACCGGTGCTCGCCGCGAAGCCGCGCGGCGCGGGCGGGGCGATCGCCGCCTCGCAGGGCCGGTCCCGCCGGGGCGCGCCGCCGCTGAACCTGCCGACCCGCGCGGGCGGCCCCGGTGACCGCGCGGCGGACGGCGGCGGGGCGGCCGCGTCCGGGCGTCCGGGCGGCGTCTCGGTCGCGAAGGGCGGCGGCGGAGCCGGTGCGGGCGCGGCGGCGGGCGGCGGCAAGCCGTCGTCCGGCACGGGCCCCGGCACCGGCACGGTCCGGCCGTCCTCCTGGTCGGGACGCGGCGGGTCCGGCGGAGGCGGCAACGGCGGTTCGGGCGGCGCAAGCGGCTCCGGCGGAGGCGGCGGCTGGCTCTCCGGCCGCGGCGCCTCCAACGGCGGCTCCGGCGGCAACGGCGGTTCCGGTGGTTCCGGAGGCGGCGCGCCCGCGGCGAACATCCCGCGGCAGCGCGGCGGCGCCGGAGGTTCCAGCGGCGCGGCACCGTCCGCGGGCCCGGGCGGCGGGCAGCAGCCGCCGCCCCTGTGGGGCGGCCGGCGCGGCTCCGCGGACGGCCCGCCGATCCCGTTCTGGCTGCGCCCGGTGGACCGCCCGTCCGGTGAGCCGGAACGGGACGAGTGATGAACCTGAACGACCGCCGGCGCAAGCTTCTGTTCGCGGGGCTCGTGGTGGCGCTCGCCGCCGTCGGCATCTACCTGACGGTCGCGGCGCCCGAGCACGGCGACGACCGGCCGGAGGCGCGGCCGAGCGCCGCGCCCACGGCCGGTCCGCAGGGCCCGCAGTCCCCGCCGCCCGGCATCCAGAACGCCGTGGACCCGAACGAGTTCGACATCTACCGGCTGCTGCCGTTCTCCCGGCAGGAGTTCGCCACGGCGGCGGACATGGCCCAGCGGTTCGTCGCCGCCTACGAGACGTACCGCTTCGACGAGACCCCCGACGCCTACATGGGGCGCCTCGCCGGCCTGACCACCGACGACCTGCGGCAGCGCCTCGGCCGGGACGCGGGCACGCCCGGCCTGCTTGAGGAGCGCCGCCGCGAGCAGGTCGTCGCGCAGGGGTCGGCGTCCCTCGACCAGGTCCGCAACATCGAGGACAACTCGCTCATCTTCCTCGTGACGGGGCGGCAGCAGCTCACCAAGGGCGGCAAGCGCAGCAGCACGAGCCGGCAGTACGCGGTGACGGTCGCGCGGGACGGCGGGGCGCTGAAGGTGTACGCGTTCCAGCCGGCCGGCACCGGGCAGGCGGGTGACACCGGATGAGCCCGCGCCGGTTGCTGCTCGCCGGCGCGCTCGGCGTCGCCGCGGTCATGTTCGTCGCCCTGGTGTTCGTCCCCATCCTGTTCGGTGCCAGCCAGTTCATGTTCGGCGGCGGGGTCGGCGCCGGCGACTGCGTGGACGTCGCCGGGGCGGACGCGCAGCCCGCCGCCGCGAACGACGCGCGGGCCGTCCCGGCGGACTACCTGAAGCTCTACCAGGAGGCCGGGAAGAAGTACGGCATCCCCTGGAACGTGCTGGCGGGCATCGGCAAGGTCGAGACCGACCACGGCCGCTCGAAGCTGCCCGGCGTCAGCAGCGGGGAGAACTACGCGGGCGCCGGCGGGCCGATGCAGTTCCTGAAGGCCACCTTCGACGCGTTCGGAGTCGACGGGAACAAGGACGGTCGCAAGGACCGCTACGACCCGGCGGACGCGATCCCCTCCGCGGCCGCCTACCTCAAGCACAACGGCGCCCCGCAGCGGATGCGGACCGCGATCTTCCAGTACAACCACTCGTCCGACTACGTCGACCTCGTCCTCGACTGGGCTAAGCGCTATGTCGGCGGCGATTTCAAGGTCGTCCAGGCGAACGGCGTCAACTGCGGGGACAACGAGCTCCCCGCCAACGTCGGCGCGCTCGTCCAGAAGATCATCGAGTTCGCGATGGCGCAGCGCGGCAAGCCGTACGTGTTCGGCGCGAACGGCCCGGACGCCTGGGACTGCTCCAGCCTCCTCCAGGCCGCCTACCGGCAGGTCGGCCTGGACATCCCGCGCACCACGTTCGAGCAGTGGCCGTTCGGCGTGAAGATCGCCAAGGGCCGGGAGCAGCCGGGCGACCTGGTGTTCTTCAACTCGGGCCCGGGGACGTCGGCGAACAACCCCGGCCATGTCGGGATGGTCATCGGCAAGGGCAAGATGATCGTGGCGAGCTGCTCGACGTGCGTGCCCGCCATCGGCGTGAAGTCGTACAAGCGGTCGGACTGGGTCGGCGTGACCCGCCCGCTCGCGCGCCCCGACTTCAAGAAGAAGGTCGGCGAGCTCGCCGCCCCGCGGCCCGCCGGCTGATAATCCGAAGAAGATCACCGGGCTCGCGTGGCATGCTGATCGGCGTGGAGCCCGAGACGACGATCAGCGTGGCCGACGAGCTGCTGATGTTCCTGCCCGCCGCCCGGCGGCGGACCGCGAACCGGGTGCCCTGCGACGGGACGTCCACGCTCGGGCACCTCGTGGAGTCGCTCGGCGTGCCGCTGCCCGAGGCCGGACCGATCACCGTCAACGGCGCTCCGGCCGACCCGTCCGCCCGGCCTGCCCCGGGCGACGAGGTGCGGGTGGCGGCGGTGCCGCGCCCCCAGCCCGTCCCGCTGGAGCCGGGCCAGGACGCGCCGCGCTTCCTGCTGGACGTGCACCTCGGCACGCTCGCGCGGCGGATGCGCCTCATCGGCCTCGACACCGCTTACCACAACGACATGGACGACCCGGCCCTCGTCGTCCAGGCCAACGCCGAGCGCCGCGTCCTGCTGACCCAGGACCGGGGCCTGCTGCGCCGCCGCGCCCTGTGGTTCGGCGCCTACGTCCGCGGCGCCCGCCCGGACGACCAGCTCCGCGACCTCCTCGACCGGTTCGCGCCCGTCCTGCGCCCGTGGACGCGCTGCACCGCCTGCAACGGCGTGCTGGTCCCGGTCGACAAGACCGAGGTCGAGGACGGCCTGGAGGCGGGGACGCGCCGCAGCTACGACGTCTACGGCCGCTGTGCGGACTGCGGCCAGGTCTATTGGCGCGGCGCGCACGGCGACCATCTGGAGGAGATCGTCCGGGAGTCGAGGCGGCTGGTCGACACCGTACGGGAGAGGAGCTGATCGCGATCGACCTCGTGGTGGTGGGTGCGGCGATCATCGCGGACGGCCGGCTGCTGACCGCGCAGCGGGCGGAGCCGGAGCACATGGCCGGCGGCTGGGAGCTGCCCGGGGGCAAGGTCGACCCGGGGGAGTCCGACGAGGACGCCCTGGTCCGCGAGTGCGCCGAGGAACTGGCGATCGAGGTCCGGCTGGGCCGCCGGATCGGCGGCGACTGGCGCCTCAGCGACCGCGCCGTCCTGCGCGTCTGGACGGCCGAGATCGTCCAGGGCGCCCCGCAGCTCCTCGAACACCTGGCCTTCCGCTGGCTGGCCCCCCACGAGCTCTACGACGTGGCCTGGCTCCCAGGCGACCGCCCCGTCATAGACGCCATAGCCGAAGCCAACCTGATCTAGCCCGACCCTCACACGACCCCTGCCAGATCACCGCACACCGGCCGGCGCAGCACCATGCGCAAGGCGAGAGGCACACGTCCGTAAGCCCAGGTTGCGGGAAGCGCCACGTTGCGATCGCGTGCGAAGCCAGGTTCGAGCGAAGCAAGAACCTGATCGCGAAGCGAGCCGCGAGGCGAGCCGAAGCGATGCAGCGATCGCCGTTCTGCCCGTGGAAGAAAGGCGCGCCAGCGCCGACCGCCGAGGGCAGAACAATGAAAACGCCGGGGGCTTCCTACCGCGCCGCAGGAAGCCCCCGACGACTGAGGGGGCCGCTCAGCGCGGCCCGCGGGGGGAAGGGTCAGGAGATGCGGTTGGCGCCCGCGTAGTCGGACCGTTCCGACAGCTTGGAGATCTTCACCACGTCGCCGGTGCGCGGCGCGTGCAGGTACTTGCCGTCGCTGAGGTAAATGCCCATGTGGTGGAGGTTGCCGCCGAAGTAGACGAGGTCGCCGGAGCGCAGCTGGTCGCGGGAGACCTTGGTGCCGAGCTGGTACAGGTCGCCGGTGTAGTGCGGGAGGCCGGGCTTGCCGACCTGGGCGTAGGCCCAGACGACGAGGCCGGAGCAGTCGAAGCTGCTCGGCCCGGCGGCGGCCCACACGTAGGGGGAGCCGAGCTTGCCGTAGGCCTTGCGGGCCATCTTGGCGGGCAGGTCCGAGCCCTTGATGGTGGCGCTGAGGCCGGTGCGGGGGTCGCTGGCGCGCGTGGTGGACAGCTTGTCGAGGCGCTTCATCACCTCGGTGACCTTGGCCTTGGCCTCGGACCGCGCCTTCTTGGCGTCCTCCCAGGCCTTCTTGACCTGTGCGGTCTTGGCCTTGGCGTCGCGCTCGGCGGCCTCGGCCTGGTCGATCTGCTTCTGCAGGGCCCGGACGGCGTACGCCTGGTTCTGGACGAGGTAGGCGCTGTCGGACAGCCCGTCGGGGGAGCCGGTGGCGCCGAACAGCGCGTCGGGGGAGCCGGCGATGTAGGTGGCGGCGGCCATCCGGCCGAGGCGCTCGCGGGCGGGCGCGGCCTGGGCCCGCAGCGTCTGCGCGGTCTTGGCGGCGTCCTGCTCGGCCTTCCGCGCGGCCTTCAGGTCGACGCGGGTCTTGTTGTACTTCTCGGTGAGGATCTCGGCCTCTTCGCTCAGCGCGTCGAGGCTCTTGCGCAGGCCCTTCTCCGTGGTCGGAGTGGGGCTCGGCGCGGCGGCCGCGGCGGCGAGGCCGAGGGGGGCGGCGTGCGCGGCGACGGGCGCCGTGGCGCCGAGGCCGACCAGGAGCAGGGCCGCCGCGGTGGCGGCGGGCGTGACGCGACGCCGCCGGTGGGGATCCGGTGCCAAGCCGGTGCTCTCCTCTCCACGCACGCCTACCGGGTTAGCTGACGGGTTCGGGCCAGGAGTCGCCCTACGGCGCGCGCGGCGCGCCGATTCACCCCGGGGGTGTGGGTCCCCGGCTCTCCCGCGGCGCGGGAGATTCGGCGTTCCGGTCGCAGCCCCTGGGGGTGGGACTCCGGACGACCGGGTCTCGGGAAGATTACAAAGGATCGGCAAAGATGGCCAATCGGGCGGCGCGCGGGCCGATGCGGGGCGCTCGGGAATGCGGGACGGGTCGCGGAGCGTAGAATGGAGTGCTGCCGTGTCTCTGCGGCGACTCTCCTGAAACCTCACGCAAGGTAACCCGCATGCCCATCTCCACGCGCGACGACCTCCGGAACGTCGCGATCGTCGCCCACGTCGACCACGGAAAGACGACGCTGGTCGACGCCATGCTCTGGCAGTCCGGGGCCTTCCGCGAGAACCAGGACGTCGACGACCGGGTCATGGACTCCAACGACCTGGAACGCGAGAAGGGCATCACCATTCTCGCGAAGAACACCGCGGTCAAGCACAACGGGCTGACGATCAACATCATCGACACCCCGGGCCACGCCGACTTCGGCGGCGAGGTCGAGCGGGGGCTGTCCATGGTGGACGGCGTCGTCCTGCTGGTGGACGCCAGCGAGGGCCCCCTCCCGCAGACCCGGTTCGTGCTGCGCAAGGCGCTCGCCGCGCGGCTCCCGGTGATCCTGGTGGTGAACAAGACCGACCGCCCGGACGCCCGCATCGACGAGGTCGTGGACGAGACCTACGAGCTGTTCATGGACCTCGACGCCGACGAGGACCAGATCGACTTCCCGATCGTGTACGCGTCGGGCCGGGCCGGGCGCGCCTCGCTCGACAAGCCCGCCGACGGCGCGATGCCGGACAGCGCGGACCTCGAACCGCTGTTCAAGGTCATCACCGAGACGATCCCGGCGCCGTCCTACGACCCGGACGCGCCGCTCCAGGCGCACGTCACGAACCTGGACGCCTCCAGCTACCTCGGCCGGATCGCGCTGTGCCGGATGCACGCCGGGACGATCAAGAAGGGCCAGCAGGTCGCCTGGTGCCGGCACGACGGCAGCATCGAGCGGGTGAAGATCACCGAGCTGCTGATGACGGACGCGCTCACCCGCAAGCCCGCCGACGAGGCCGGGCCCGGCGACATCATCGCGATCGCCGGCATCCCGGAGATCATGATCGGCGACACCATCGCCGACCCGGACGACCCGCGCCCGCTGCCGCTGATCACGGTGGACGAGCCGGCGATCTCGATGACGATCGGCACCAACACCGGGCCGATGGCGGGCCGCGAGAAGGGCACCAAGGTCACCGCGCGGATGGTCAAGGACCGGCTCGACCGCGAGCTGGTCGGCAACGTGTCGATCAAGGTGCTGCCGACCGAGCGGCCGGACGCCTGGGAGGTGCAGGGCCGCGGCGAGCTGGCCCTCGCGATCCTCGTCGAGAACATGCGCCGCGAGGGCTACGAGCTGACCGTCGGCAAGCCGCAGGTCGTCACCCGCGACATCGACGGCAAGCGGCACGAGCCGGTCGAGCGGCTCACCGTGGACATCCCCGAGGAGCACCTCGGCGCGGTCACGCAGCTGATGGCGGTCCGCAAGGGCCGCATGGAGCACATGACCAACCACGGCACCGGCTGGATCCGGATGGAGTTCCTCGTCCCGGCCCGCGGCCTGATCGGGTTCCGCACCGAGTTCATGACCGAGACGCGCGGCACGGGCATGGCGCACCACGTCTTCGAGGGCTACGAGCCCTGGTTCGGTGAGCTGCGCACCCGCCCGTCGGGGTCGCTGGTCGCCGACCGCGCCGGCGCCGCCACCGCCTACGCGATCACGAACCTGCAGGAGCGCGGCACGTTCTTCGTCGGGCCGACCACCGAGGTGTACGAGGGCATGATCGTCGGGGAGAACTCCCGCGCCGACGACATGGACGTCAACATCACCAAGGAGAAGAAGCTCACGAACATGCGGTCGTCCACCGGCGACGAGCTGGAGCGGCTCACCCCGCCCCGGATCCTGTCGCTGGAGGAGGCGCTGGAGTTCTGCCGCGAGGACGAGTGCGTCGAGGTGACGCCCGCGAACGTCCGGATCCGCAAGGTCGTGCTGGACGCCAAGGAGCGCGAGCGGCAGCGCGCCCGCACCAAGCGCGCCGCCGGCTGAGCCGGCCGGCCCCCACGCGACAGAAGGACGGCCCCGCGGTTCTCGGAACCGCGGGGCCGTCCTTCTTTCTTGCTCAGTTCACTTCAGCTGGACGGTCCCGGTGACGTCGGCGGCCAGGCGGAGCTGGTCGCCGTCGCGCAGGGGCGCCTCCACGCCGCGGGGGAGCCGCTCGCCGTTGACGAACGTCCCGTTGGTGGAGCCCTCGTCCCGGACCCAGGCGGTGCCGGACGGGTCGAGCCAGACCGTCGAGTGGCGCCGCGACACGTTGTCGTACTGCGTGAACGTGGCCGCCACCGGCGACTGCCCGGCGTCCCGGCCGAGCACCAGGTGCTGGCCGACGGACACCTTCAGCTCGCCCGTGGGGAACTGGACGCGCAGGACGGGCGTGCCCTGCTTCGGCAGGGGCCGGAGGCACGAGTCGCACTGCGCGGCGCCCGGGTTGCTCAGCACCGCCTCGCAGTACGGGCACATGAACGCCGTGCTGTCGGGGGCGGGGGGACGCTGGCCCTGATCGTGCGGCAGCAGCGTCGCCTCACGGCCGTGCGGAGGCAGCGGCGGCTGGCCCCCGTGCTGCGGCCCGCCGGGGGGCCCTCCGAGCGGGGGGCCGCCGTGCTGCGGGGCGCCGTGCTGGGGGCCGCCGAGCGGCGGCTGCCCGTGCGGCTGCGGCGGGCCGAACTGGTGGTCGGCCGGCTGCGGCGGGCCGTACTGGTCCTGCTGCGGTGCGCCGCCGCCGTACTGGTCCTGGGGCGCCCCGTACTGGTCCTGGGGAGCGCCGTACTGGTCCTGCGGGGGCGCGCCGTACTGGTCCTGAGGGGCCCCGTACCCGCCCTGCGGAGCGCCGTACTGGTCCTGGGGGGCCTGGTACTGCTGCTCGCGCTGCTGGTACTGGTCGGACGGCGGCTGCGGCGGGCCCCACTGGTCCTGGGGCTGCTGCGGCTGCTGGGGCATGCCCCACGGGTCCGCGGGCTGCTGCCCGGGAGCCTGGCCGCCGTGCGGGGGACCGCCCTGCGGACCTCCCTGCGGGGGAGCGCCGTGCTGAGGCTGCCCGTACTGGCCGGGCGACTGCTGGGGCCCGGGCGGCGGGCCCCACTGGTCCGGTTGCGGCGGCTGCGGCGGGCCCCACTGGTCGGGCTGCTGCTGCCCGCCGGGCGGGCCCGGCTGCTGCTGCCCGTACGGATCGTGCGGCTGCGGCGCGCCGTACTGCGGCTGGCCGTGCTGCGGGCCACCGCCGTACTGGCCGCCCGGCGGCTGCTGGTCGTCGTACCCGCCCGGCCCCTGCCGGTGGGCGCCGCCCCCGCCGCGCGCCAGGTTGGCCCCGCAGTTCATGCAGAGCAGGTCGCCCTGCTGGTGCGGCTCACCGCAGACAGGACAGTTCAAGGTCGCCATGACACATCCCCCGAGCGCACCCCGGCGCGGTCGAGCCTCGACGTCAGGTGCTCCATGTCACCCCTTCGCGGGATCCCGATGTAGTACACCCGCCTTCCCTCCGGCCCTTCGTCCACGGACACCTGCACTCGGGGCCCTGTTCCTTCTCCAGTGTTCCCGACGTCGGCCAGTGCCCCGTACCGCCGCCGTCCGAGCGGAGACAGCGGGACGACGCGCTGGTTGGCCGACCCCCTCCAGAGTAGGGAGCCGTCGCCGGAGTGTCGCCCCCCCGGATTGAGCCGGTCGACGTACGGTCCGGTGATCACCGCGTCGCAGAGGTCCAGGATCGCGCGCGTCGCACCGCCTCGGCAGAGCCGAGAGTAGACATATCCGCTGTATACCAATATGTCCAACGCAATCGTCTCACGGTCGAGGGTGTCCCGCCACGCGTGGATACCGCGCAGCAGGGCCCCCAGCGCGGCCGGCTGCTGGAACGGCTCACCACCGGAAATGGTGATCCCGTCGACCG
Organism: Actinomadura meyerae; assembly: GCF_900188445.1. Classification (GTDB taxonomy): domain Bacteria; phylum Actinomycetota; class Actinomycetes; order Streptosporangiales; family Streptosporangiaceae; genus Spirillospora; species Spirillospora meyerae. The sequence continues at coordinate 193,128 of NZ_FZOR01000006.1, read as the reverse complement.
GTCCGGGCAGGGACGCGAGCCATCCTAAAACGGTCTCGACGGGCACCGCGCGGCGCGGGTCGGCGTCCCAGGTGTCCCGCGACAGGCAGCCGTGGCAGTGCAGCGTGCAGCCCTGCGTCCAGATGCCCGCGCGGACACCGGGGCCGAGTGTGGTCACGGGGTAGTGCGCCTTGGCGAGGAGCAGCTTCTCGCCGGTCATTGGAGGTCCAGATGGACGATGCTTCCCTCGCGCCGGATCGCCGTCACGGTGACCTTCTCGTCCGGTACGAGCTCCCGGTCGAACAGCGCGCGCGCCAGCGGGTTGACGAAGTGCGACTCCAGCGCCATGCCGATGCCGCGCCCGCCCTTGTCGAGCTCCTCGGTGCACCACTCGCGAAGCGTCGCCAGTGCGTCGCCCTTCACCGTCAGGGAGAGCCGGTGCTCCTCGGCGACCCGGCGGCAGATGTTGGCGAACTGGAGGTCGAAGATCTTGTGCGCGGCCTCGGCGGAGATGAAGTCGAACACCACGATGTTGTCGCCGAACCGGTTGAGCAGCTCCGGCCGGTTGAGCACCTCGGTGAAATGGTCGGCGACCGCGCCCTTGATCCGCTGCTCGACCTCGTCGTAGGGCATCCCCGGTGTGATGTTCTGCACACGGTCGGCCGGGGCCAGAGGGAACGCGTCCCGGGTGGTGAGGTCCCGCCCCGGGACGTACATCCCGAGGTTCGAGGTGAAGATCAGGATCGACTCGGAGAAGTGCACGGTGTTGCCGCGGCCGTCGGTGAGCCGGCCGTCCTCCAGGATCTGCAGGAACTTGTCCAGGATCCGCGGGTGCGCTTTCTCGATTTCGTCGAAGAGGATGACGCGGAACGGGTCCTCCCGGACGGCGTTGGTCAGCTCCCCGCCCGCCTCGTGCCCGACGTAGCCGGGCGGCGAGCCGATCAGCCGGTCGCCGGACCCCTCGCCGGAGAACTCGCTCATGTCGAAGCGCAGGTAGGCGGACTCGTCCCCGAACACCAGCTCGGTGATCGACTTCGCCAGCTCCGTCTTGCCGGTGCCGGTCGGGCCGGCGAAGAACAGCACGCCGCGCGGCCGGCTGCCGGACCGGGTCGCCTGCGCCCCCGACAGGCCCAGCACGGCCCGCTTCAGGATGTCGAGGGTCTTGGTGACGGCCTGCGGCTGCCCGATCACCCGCTCCGGGACGCGCTTCTCGCCCTCCAGCACCCGACGGCGCAGATGGCCGCGGCTCCACGGGTTGTCGAGCACGCCGAGCTTGTACGTGCGCACCGCGTCCGGCAGGTCCGCGAGATCGACGTTGCGCTCCTTCGCCAGCCGGGTCACCTCGATCATCGACTGCAGGGTCAGCCCGTCGGCCTGCTCGGCGAACGCGTCGCAGGCCGCCGCGGCGGCCTCGTCCGCGCCGATGTCGGTGACCCCGAACGCGCGGGCCAGCAGCCGCGCCGTCTCCTGCCGGTCGCCGAGGTGCGGCCGCGGGATCGTGATCTCGCGGATGTTCTCGTTGTCGGCGGTCAGCCACGGCGGCAGGTCGCCGGGCCGCTCCACCAGCCACAGGATGGGGTTGTAGAGCGGCTTCGGCCGCGGCCCGCTCACCCGGACCGGCCGAGCGCTGCGCGACAGCTTCGCGCAGAACCGGAAGAAGTCGCGCTCGGCGGGCTCCAGGTCGGTGGGCGTGCGGGCGATCCGGGACGCCGAGTCGATCACGAACGCGGCGCGGACGTCCTCCTTGGGCCGGGCCACCGCCGCCAGGTACCGGGTCAGCCCCTCCAGCGACGGCTTGTCGTCCGCCTTGATCTTGCCGAGCAGCCGCTCGGCCGCGCGCATCGAGTCCTCGTCGGCGGCGCCGGGGATGATCTGCAGCCCGTCCACCGGGTCGTAGACGGCCATGAAGGACGCGCCGCTGGAGCGCAGCGCCTCCCACAGCAGGGCGCGCAGCGGGAGCAGCCCCGTCGGCGCGCCGCCCTCCGCCGGCGGGGTGAGGAAGCTGTCGTGCAGGTTCCCCGACAGCACGTACTGGGAGTGCACGGAGAGGGTCGCGTCGAGCTCGCGGATGAACGGCGGCCAGCCCAGCAGCCGGCCGCCGAGAGTCGGCGAATCAATGCTCATGTTCTGGTGCGCCCCCACTCCGTTCCAGGCCCCCGGGCATCTCAGTTATGACGCTCGCGGTGGCGCTCGCGTTGCCCGGCTCGCCCCCCAGTCTGCCGTGGCCGCGCCGTCACCGGCAGCTCACGGACCCCCGGGTCCAGCCGCCACCCGACCTGCGAGCGGATCCCCGCCTCCGCCAGCCGGGCCCGCGCGGCCTCGAACGCCGCGCACCACTCCTCCTCGCGCTCGACGTCCACCCGCCGATCGTCCTCGCTCTCGGCGGGCCGCTCGCGCACCATCGACGCGCGGACGTGCGCGGCGTCCTCGACCCGCATCCGGACGCTGTGGTCGGGCCAGGCGCCCTTCGTCAGCGTCACGGTGCCGTCCTCGGCGGTCAGCGTCTCGAACCCGGCGTGGACCTCGTACCCCATGTCCTCGAACGCGGCGGTGATCGAGTCGAGGACGTACCGGCGCTCCGCCTCGGCCTGCGCGGCGGCGTCCCGCTCGGCGGCCAGCCGCCGCTCCTCGGCCCGCAGCTCCTCCGTGCGGCGGTTGGCGGCCTGGATCCGCAGCCGGACCTCCTGCAGGACGCCCTCGGCCTCCTCGGCCGTCCCGGCCCCGGCGAGCAGCGCCGCCGCCTCCGCCACGGCCCGCCGCTCGGCGTCCGCGGCGTCCGGCAGCAGCCGCGCCATGATCCGTTCGAGGTTCCGCCGGACGTCCTCGCCGGTGGCGGGCGGCGGCGGCGCGCCGCCCGCGGCGTCGGTCGCCAGGCCCTCGGCGGGGGCGGCGAAGATCTGGGTGCTGACCTGCGCGGCGAGATGCTCCGACAGGCGCCGCTCGGCCTCGTCCAGCGCCCGGTCGGCGGCCGCGCACCAGGCGGTGAGCTCCGCGGCGCCCTGGTGCTCGTCCGGCGCGAGCCGGTCGGGCAGCGGCACGTCGGCGCCGAGCTTCGCGCGGGTCTCGGCGAGCGCGGCGATGCGCGCGTTGCGCTCCACGACCTCGCGCAGCGCGCGCTCCAGCGACTCGACCTCGGCGAGCGCCGCCGCCCGCGCCTCGGCCCGCCCGGCGGCCAGCGCGGCGAGCGCCTCCGCGCCCCGCCCGGCCAGCCCGGCGCCGCGCCCGAGCACCCGGTTCATGCCGAGGCTGAGGACGACGGCCGCGTCCAGCGCGATGTCCGCGTCGATCCCGCTGCTCACGAAGCTCCTCCTGGGATGGTGCGTGCCTGCCGCCAGCGGTGCAGCCGGCCCCCCGCCGCCACGGCGTGCGCGGCGGGGACGGCGATGAGGACCATGAGCCACAGCAGGCTCGCGACGGACGTCAGCGCCGCGAGCAGGAGCAGCAGGAGGAGCAGCGGGACCGTCGTCGCGAGGAGCACGAGGCCGCAGCCGCGCCGCCCGGTCCGCCGGGCCGCGCCGGACATCGTCTGCTGCGCCTTCGACAGCCCGCGTCCGCTCGCCCCCAGGACGCCCGACACCATCGCCCACGGACCGTGGGGGAGGTAGTCGCCGCCCTGCGCGCGCGCCAGGAGCACCTCGCTGCCGCAGTGCACCGCCCACGCGAGTACCGACACGACGGCCAGCGCGCCGAAAGAGAAGCCCGAAGATGAGCCGTGCAGGCCGACGGACGTGGTGCCCTCCTCGGAACCCCCGGAGAGCGAACCGACCACCCAGCTGCCCGCCAGCCAGAACAGCAGTATCGGCAGCGTCCACAGGACGGCCTTGGCCACGGCCGCGTTACGGCCCGCGAGACGCCGCCGTTCACGCTCCGCCCACTGCGCCTTTAGCGCCTCGTGCCGCTGCTCGGCGGTGTACCGGTCGCGCGTCCGGGACTCGCTCTCCGCGACGGCCTCGGGGGCGGCGCGCGCCACCGCGAGGAGCCGCAGCGGGTCGTCGCCGGCGCCGTCCGCCATCCAGGTGAACCACGGCGCCGGATCGGTCACCGCCGCCCGCGCCCGCGCCGCGCCCTCCGCGATCAGCCGGTGCGCGTCCGCCGGGCGCGCCGCCAGCGCCAGCAGCGTCAGCAGCACGGCGGGCGGCTCCTCCGCCTCGGCGTCCGGCAGCCGCCGCGCGGCCCCCGCGGGCGTGGTCTCCTGCTCCCGCAGCCATCGGGCCAGGTCGTTCCACGCCGCGACATGGACCCGCCACTGCTCGTCCACGCGGGCCAGCTCCGCGGCGCCCTCGAAACCGGCGAGCACCGGGAGCAGGCGGTGCTCCCACAGCGCCCGGCCGATGAGGCAGGCGGTGCGGTGGTCGCGGTGGCGGGGGTCGCCGGCCAGCGCGGCGAGGCCCGGCAGATCGGCGGCGGTCACCCGGCGGCCGAGGAAGTGCGGAGGGAGCGCCGGATCCAGCCACCGCACCAGATGCAGCAGCTTCACGTCCGGCGGCAGGCCCGTCGTGAGGTAGCCGTCGACCAGGTCGATGCGGCTGTCGTCCGGCGCGTCCGCGAGCCATTCGCGCAGGCTCCGCCATGCCTCGCCCGACTCGCCGCGCCCGAAGAAGTACTGCGCGGCGTGATCCCAGTTCTCGACGAGCGCGCGCGCCAGCTCGTCACGGCGGGTGTAGCGGCGGCCCTTGAAGGGGAGGCCGTCGCCCGGTTCTGGCTGCGCGCTCTCCTCGGCGCGCGGCGAGCCCCCGTCCAGCCACTCCTGGACCTGCTCGCCCGCCCACCTCTTGCGCGGGTCCCGGACCAGCAGCCCGCGGCACAGCAGGCGCAGTCTCGGGTCGGGGACGTCGTCGGCGCTGACCGGACGCGTCGCCAGATGGTCGACCACCACGGTCTCGCTCAGCCCCTGGAACGGCGCCCGCCCGGTCGCCAGCTCCTTGACGATCATGCCGAGCGACCACCAGTCGCGAGCCGGGGACACCTGCCCCGACAGCGACTCCGGGGCCGCGTACGCCAGCGTCCGCGACGACGACGCGAACACCACGCTCTGGTCGAGGACCCTGCTCAGCCCGAAGTCGGCGATCGCGACCCGCAGCGGCTCGGTCCCCAGCACGAGGACGTTCTCCGGCTTGAGGTCGCGGTGCACGATCCCGGCCTGGTGCAGCGCCGCCAGGCCCGCCGCGAGCTGCGCCGCGACCTGCCCGGCCGCGTCCACCGGCAGCGGCCCCGCCTGCATCAGCGCCCGCAGGTTGCCGTCCGGGACGTACGGGGTGATCTCGTAGTCGCGCCCGTCCGCGTGCCCGGTCTCCAGGATCCGCAGGACGTGCGGCGAGTCGAGCGCGGGCAGCTTCGCCCACACGTCCCGGTCGGCGCGGTAGCCGCGGCGGAAGATCTTCACCACGTACCGGTCGCCCGCGTCGTCCCGGACGAGGAGCAGATCGGACTCGGCGCCCTGCACGGGCAGCTCCGCCACCGTCGCGTACCGCTCGGCGAGCACCGCCGGCAGCCGCATCAGCGACTCGCCGGCCGCCGCCCCGTCCCGCCGCGTCTCGCCCGGCGGCCGCGGGCCGGGCACCCGTGCGTCGTCGCGCCGCGTCGCCCCGGCGTCCCGCCGCGTCTCACCCGGCGCCCCGCCGCCGGGGCCCGCCCCGTCGAACTCGCCCACCAGCCGTCCCGTCTAGCTCTTGTCCTTGATGACCCGCAGATACTCGGCCTGCTTGAACCGGACCACCACCGCCTCCATGACGATCCGGACGAACAGCATCTGGAAGAACCAGATCAGCGGCGTGGCGATGATCAGCAGGACGGCGACGGCCCAGTAGAAGTCCAGCGAGATGATCCAGATCGCGAACCCCACGATGGCGAGGCATTCCAGGCTGACCATCACCATGGACAGGGCGTAGAACAGCTTGAGCAGTCTCGGGGTCACCAGCGAGTCGAAGTTGGCGTCCAAGAGTGCGCCGAGCAGGCTCTTGTCGGTCCGCTCGGGCGGGGTCCACGGCTGCTGGGCCGCTCCGGGGCCGCCCGGTGCCGGCTGGCGCGGGCCGGGGACGGGCGGCTGCTGTGGACCGGGCGGGGGACCGTACGGTCCCCCCGGCGGGCCGGGGGCCTGCGAGCGCGGTGGGTGACCGGGGTCCGAAGGATTCGTCATTCGCCGTCGTCTCCAGTGTGGGGCCTACACACAGACTCTAGAGCCTGAGGCGGCCCCCCGCCCGGGACGGAAGGCACGGCTCACCGCGCGTCCATTGTCCGGACACCGAAGCCCGTGGCGGCCCGGCCGCGTTATCGTGCCCGGGGCTCCCGATGAGCGCCGGAACGGGCGAGGTGCGATGGTCGCGTTGGTGTTGCTTCCGGTCGGTCTCGCCGCCGGCCTCCTCTCCGCCCCGCTGGCGGTGCCGTTCACCGGCCCCGTCGACCGGACGCGGCGGGCGGCGCTCGGTGCCGCCACCGCGTGCGCCTTCGGCGTCATCGGATGGCGGGTCGGAGCCGAGCCCGTCCTCGGCGCGCTGCTCTACCTCGCGGCGGTCGGCGCGCTGCTGGCGTTCATCGACATCAGGGAGAAGCGGCTGCCGGACCGCTTCACCCTCCCGTCCTACGGCATCGCGGCCGGGCTCCTGGCGGTCGCCGCCCCGTTCACCGACGACGGCCTGCGGCACTTCACGCACGCGCTCATCGGCATGGCGGCGCTGTTCGCGCTGTTCGCCGTGCAGGCGCTCGCCGTCCCGTCCGGCATCGGGCTCGGGGACGTCAAGCTGTCCGGCGTGCTCGGGCTCTGCCTCGGCTGGTTCGGCGGGCGCGCCTGGTTGACCGGCCTGCTGGTGATGTACCTGATCGGCGGCGTCATCGCCGTCGGCGTGCTGATCGTCCGCCGGACGCGCAAGGGCGAGTTCCCGTTCGGCCCGGCGATGCTCGCCGGGACCCTCGCGGCGGTACTGGCGGCCACCGGATGAGCCCGGTCACGCGCAGGGGTTCTTCCGGCCGGCCTTGACCCCTCCTCCGATCTTGTTGATGGCGGGCGGGGTGAAGCGGGCCCCGGACTTGCCGAGGACGAGGCGGACACCGCCCGCGGGCGCGCCGCCGTCGGCGGTGAGGACCGCGTCGGGGAGCGCGCGGGCGAGCACGGACGCCTGCGCTTCGGCGGACGGGGCGTAGACGAGGCGGGTGTCACCGGCCGCGGACGCCCGCCCGACCGTCTTCGCGACCTTGAAACCGCGCTCGCGGAGTTGCCGGACCGCGTTGTCGACCGCTTTCTTCGGGGCGCCCGCGGCCACGACCGTGACGTTGACCTGGCCCGGGGCGGGCAGGGCCTGCTGCGAGGGAGCGGGCGCGGGCGGCTCCGCGGGCAGGTCGTCGTCGCGGCGGACCGCCTCGAACAGCGCCTTGGCCCGCTCCCGGTTCCACTGCACGCGGTTCGGGTCCGGGGCGTAGCGCTCGACGGGCACGGTGACGAACCGCACCTGCCCGGCGTCCATCCCCTTCAACCCGTCCGCGATCTTCTTCATGGTCGCGAGGTTCAGGTCGTCGTCGGTCGTCATCGACTTGGTCGCGGCCTTGAGGAACTTGTAGGTCTTGGCCGGGTCGGTGAGCATCGACCCGCTGGTGGCCTTGTCGACCACGGCGGCCATGAACTTCTGCTGCCGCTGGATGCGCTCCAGGTCGGAGCCGTTGCCGAGCGAGTAGCGGGCCCGCACGTAGCCGAGCGCCTGCGTCCCCTTCACCGTCTGCTTCCCGGCCTTCAGGTACAGCTGGGCCCGCGGGTCGTTGACGGGCCGGTCGACGCAGATCTCGACGCCGCCGAGCGCGTCCACCATCCGCTTGAACCCGGAGAAGTCGATCTGGACGAAGTGGTCGATGTGGATGCCGGTGAGGCCCTCCAGCGTCTTCCACGTGCAGGTCGGCCCGCCGAACGCGAACGCCGAGTTCAGCATGCCGAACTGCGCCGGGACGGTGCCGCCGCCCTCCTTCTCGCACTTGGGCATCTTCACCATCGAGTCGCGGGGGAAGCTGATGCCGACCGCCTGGTCGCGGTTGGGCGACAGGTGCAACAGGATCGTGGTGTCCGACCGCGCGCCGGTCACACCGTCCGCGTACTCGGAGTTCTCGCCCGCCCGCGTGTCGGACCCGAGCAGCAGGATGTTGAGCGACTTGTTCAGCTTCTTCGGACGGTCCGGCCCGAGGCGCCCGCCGACATGCTTCTGATCGATGCCGCCGACGATGTCGTGGTACAGCCACGCCGCCCCGCCGCCGCCGACAAGCACCACGGCCAGCATCCCCACCGCCGTCCACCGCAGCACCCGCCGCCGCCGCGACCGCCGCGGCTTACCCCCCTTCGCCGACCCGCCATCCGAGTCGGCGCCGCCTGAACCCGAGTCACCTGAACCCGAGTCACCTGAACCCGAGTCACCCGCGCCCGAGCCACCTGCGCCGGCGTCACGCGCGCCCGTCTCACCCGCGTCCGTCTCACCCGGGGCCGCGTCGCCTGGGGCCGCGCTCTCGGCCTCCTTCGCGCCCTCGGATGCCACGTCGGCGCCTTCGGCGTCTTCCGCTCCCGCACTCGTGGACGCCCCGGCCGTGGCTCGCGAGTCGGCACGGTCTGCGTCGGCGTCCTGCGGGTTGTCGGCTTCCGCGTCGTCACCTTGCGGGCCTGGGGCGTCCGTGGCCGCGGGCTCCGCGCTGGGGGCTGCTTTGGCCTTTCCGCCCGTGTCCGTGCGCTCGGTTGCGGCGTTGTCCACATCCCCGGGTTCCGCGTCGTCGCCCGGTGTGTCCTCGACGGTCGTGCTCGTGGGCGCCTGGGTGGCGGGGGGTGCGTCAGGGCGCTCGGGGCCCGTTGCTTCCGGGGCGGCCTGGTCGGTGGCCGCGGGGGTGGCGGCTGGTCGGGGAGTCGGCCGGGGTTGCTCCGTGGCGGTCTCTCCGGTCGAGGCCGTGGTGTTGCTCTGGGCGGCGGTGTCCCCCGCGAGATCCTCGCGGCCGGGCTCGTTGTCGCTCATTTGTCCAGTTTCGGGCGGGCCCTGTCCGGGGCGCGTGGTCTGCGGAGATCGTCAGTCTATGGAGGGCGCGGGGAAGAGTGGGGCTTTCATGTTCGATGCGCGGCCCGCCGTTCCGGTTGACGGCGCCCTGCCGATCGGGGGTGGTGGATTCCGTACGATCTGTCCCGTGGACGGAGCGTGGGTGATCGGTGGCCGGTTCACCATGCTCGACCGGATCGGGGCGGGCGGGACGAGCCGGGTGTGGCGTGCCTACGACCACGCGGAGGGGCGCTACTGCGCCGCGAAGCTCATCCGGGCGCAGGGGCGGACGATGCTGCTGCGGGCGATCCGGGAGCAGGCGCTGCGGCTGGCGCATCCGCACGTGGTGACCCCCTACGCGTCGTGCATGGCGGGCGAGGACGTGCTGCTGGCGATGGACCTGATGACCGGCGGGTCCGTGGAGACGCTGCTCGGCGACTACGGGCGGCTGCCGCCGGACTACGCCGCCGAGATCCTGGACCAGGTGCTGTCCGCGCTGAGCCGCATCCACCGGGCCGGGATCGTGCACCGCGACGTGAAGCCGGCGAACCTGCTGCTGGAGCCGAGTGCGGTCGGCGCGCCGCACGTCCGGCTCGCCGACTTCGGGATCGCGCTCGGGGACGACGGGCTCCGGTTCACCACGACCGGGTTCGTCGTCGGCACGCCCGGCTACCTGGCACCCGAGGCGCTCGACTGGAACCGGCCGGCGCCGCGTCAGGACCTGTACGCCGCCGGGATGGTCGGCTGGCGGATGCTCACCGGGGCGGGCGACCCGGAGCCGCACCAGCGGATCGGCGCGCGGCCCGACGGGGTGCCGCCGATGCTGTGGACGGTGCTGTCCCATCTGTGCGACCCCGATCCCGCGCGGCGCTTCGCCGACGCCGACGCGGCGCGGCGGGCGCTCGGCTCGTGCCGGGGGGAGCTGCGGTTCCCCGCCCGGACCTTGGACGGTGAACCGCTGCAGATCTTCGATCAGCTGGGCGAGCCTCCTCCCCTCGGCCGGTAGGGATCCGCGGGCTCACTCGACGGGGATGTCGGGGATCTTGCCGAAGGCGCCCGCGTCGAAGGTGACGGCCTTGACGGACGGTGGGGGAGCCGGGACGTAGAAGAAGCCGCGGTTCGCCGTGCCCTGCTCGGTCCTGAAGATGGCCCAGCCCGGGTCGACGAAGCGCAGGTTCACCCGGGTCTTGTCGGTGGGGCCCATGCGGACGCCGCGGTAGGCGGTACCGGTGGCCGGGTCGATGACGGAGAACGCGCCGAACCGGCCGTAGGAGCCGTCGCCGCCCATGTAGTCGTCGGTGGGGAGCAGGTCCTGCGGGCCCAGGTTCGTGATCTCGAAGACGGCGACGAGGTAGGCGCCGTCGCGGTAGAAGGGCTTGACGTCGATGCGCCGCTTCTGGCCGGCGATCCGGCCGATCTCGGCCGTGCGGCTGGCCACGGTCGCGCCGTCCGGATGGAACGGGGCGGGGGCGCCGGAGCCGGTGCCGGGTTTGTCCACCCGGGCGGTCGCGGTGGTCGAGGTCGTCTCGGTCGTCTGCTGCTTGATCTGGTACGAGACCTCGACCCGGCGGTTCTTCCGGCGGGCCTTCTCGTCGTCGGCGCCGCCCTCCCGCGCCACCGGCTCGGTCTCGCCCTTGCCCTGGGCCTTGTACTGGTAGGCGGTGCCGAGGCGGGCCCGTAGCTCCTCCAGGACGGCGTCGGCGCGGCGCTGCGACAGGGACATGTTGTAGTCGGGGCGGCCCTTGCCGTCGGTGTGCCCGGTGATGAGGATCGGCGGTTTGGCGGGGTCGGCCTTCGCCCTGGTCTCGTTCGCGACCTCGTCGAGGATGGCCTTCGCTCGGGTGGAGAGCGTCGCCTTGTCGAAGTCGAACAGCACATCGGTGTGCAACCCGATGGTCTGCTCGCTCCCGCTCGTGGCGGTGGACTGCACCTCGCCCTCGGTGAGGCCGTAGAGGTCCTCGCTCCGGCCGTAGGCGTCGCCGTTCCGCTCGCGCATCTTGAACGCCACCGTGGCGCCGGGCGCCGGAGGGGACCCGCCGTCCACGACGGGGGCGGTGGGGCCGCCGTCGCCCTTGCCCTCGACCACCGGGATGCCGGTGAACTCGCCGGCGGTGGTGGGAGTGATGACCGTGATGGTCCGCACCGATTCGGGGACGGGAGGGAAGACGACCAGCATCTCGTAGCGGACGCCGGGCCGGACGGAGGTGAAGCGGATGTCGCTGCCGACCGTGTTGCCCTGGCCGTCACGGTCGTAGAGGGGGCCGTACGCCTTGTGGCCGACCGGGTCGACGAGCCTGAAGTTCAGCTCGCCGAACGCCGTCCCGGCCGCCGAGGTCGCGAACGAGTACGACCTCGGTTCGCGCTCCGGGTTCGTCACGTATAACCGCAGCACCGAACGGTCGCGGTACCGCTCGACGGCCCGCACCTCGAGGCGCGAATGGCCGCCGCCCAGCGCGGACCAGGCGTCCTTGGCCGCGGGGCCGGAGTAGGGCCGCCGGGACTGGGCGGTTCCGCGCTCGGCGGTTCCGCGTTCGGCGGGGGATCCGCCGCCGCCGCCGTCGCACCCGGCGAGGAGGACCAGCGGAAGGGCCGTGAGGGCGGCGAGCGCCCCTTGGATGCCTGTCATCGGGATACCTCTTTCCTGCGTGACGGTTCGTGCGGGGCGGCGGGCGGGGCTCAGCCCTTCTCGTAGGTGATCTCGACGCGGCGGTTCTTCGCGCGGCCTGCGGGGTCGTCCTTGCCGCCCTGCTCGTTGGGGGCGACGGGCTTGGTCTCGCCGTAGCCCTTCGCCCGGATGCTCGGGCCGGTCTCGCCGAGGGCGCCCGTCAGGGCGGCCTTGACCGCGTCGGCCCGCCGCCGGGAGAGGGCGAGGTTGACGCCCTCGTCGCCGATGGAGTCGGTGTGGCCGGAGACCTGGACGGTGCCCTTGGCGCCGCGCAGCCGGGGTGCCAGTTCGGCGAGGCGGCGGCGGGCCGTGCCGGTGAGCGTGGCCTCGCCGAAGTCGAACAGGACGTCGGCGGAGATGCGGACGGTGACCTGCGCGCCGTCCGCGGACTCCTCCTCCAGGTCGATCACGGCCTTCGACAGGTCGATGTCGCGGACGGTGTTTCCGGTCCCGATGGACCGGACGCTCTTGGCGAGGTTGCCGTCGGGCACGCTGGGGCCGGCCCCCGCGGCGGCCGGGAGGGCGAGCGTCGTCGCGACGACGCCCGCGAGGACGCCCGTGGTGAGGACCGTGGTGAGGATCGTGCGGCGCATGCGGATCACCGCTCGACCGGGATGTTGCGGAACGTGGGCCAGTTCCCGATCTGCACGTCGATGGACTTCACGTTCTCCGGCGGTGCCGCGAAGGTGAAGTAGTGGGACGTGGGCTGGTCGTTCGTCATGTGCGTGAAGATGTCGTCGCTCTCCAGCTCCTGCCCGCCGGAGTCCTTCACGACGACGTAGCGCTTGAGGTTGACCGGGTCGATGAGCGAGGTGTCGAGGCCGCGGTCGCCGTTGAGCCCGTAGGCGTTGATGCGGCCGGCCGAGGCGCCGGGGACGTGCGGCGTGAACCGCACGGTCAGCGTGGCCAGCTTCCCCTTGGCCTTCAGCCTCATGATGGCGATGTCGACCTTGGCGCCCGCCGCTGCGGGGCTGTCGAAGGTGCCCTGCGTCACCGGCTTCGCGGTGTCGTCGAAGCCCGCCTCGCCCGCCGGCACCTCCGCGCCGGCGGCCGCCGGCGCCCCGGCGCCGGCCGATGCGGCGTCGCCGTCGTCATCGCCGCCGATCGCCGAGCATCCGGCCAGGAGCAGGACCGCGGTGGTGGCGACCACCAGGCGGTGGGTCATGCGCATGGGTCGATCCTCCGGTTCGTCGCATATGCAAATCAACACTTCCGTGGCAACATGGCACCCGAGGCCACGTCCCACTGTGCGGACGTGAATATAGCGTTTGCATTTGCGAATCGTCAAGGGGGTGGACGGCGTGAGCGTCGCCGAGGACACGGTCGCCCGGAACCGCGCGCTGCAGATCGAGTGGTACGGCGAGCCGCTCGGTGATCGCGTCCGGCCGCTGCTCGACCGGCTCGGGCTCTCGCAGTCGGGGCTCGCGGGCGTGCTCGGGCTGTCCGCGCCGATGCTCTCCCAGCTGATGTCCGCCCAGCGGGCCAAGATCAGCAACCCGGCCGTGCTGCACCGGCTGATGGCGGTGGAGGAGTTCATCGCCGACCCCGCGTTCGGCGAGCTGCCGCCCGCTGCGGTCAAGGCGCGGCTGGAGGAGATCCGGGGCGAGGCGGCGCCGACCACGTCCGGGCTCCGGGCGGCCGCCGGCGGCGACCGCGGGGAGCCCGCGAAGAGCACCCGCGAGGCGCGGCCCGAGGCCGCCGCCCGGGGGGCGGCGGAGCCGGCGCGGCTGGTGCAGGCCCTGCTGCGCGAGGTCGCGTCCGCCGCGGAGATCGACGCCGCCGCCGACCTCATCGCCGGCCGCTTCCCCGAACTCGCGGAGGTCCTGCGCGTCTACGGCACCGGGCGCACGAGCGAAGCGGAGGCGCACTTCGCCCGTACCGTGCTCGCGCGGGTGGTCGGCGACCGGTAGGTCATTCCCGGGCGCGCTCGTCTCGATTCCGCTGCGCCATAACGACTGGTTATGGAACGCGGGCCGTGCGGCGGGCCTCCCGCGGGGCTAAAGTCTGTGGTCAGGCTCACATGCGGGTCTCCCTGTTATGTATGTCACAGCCCGTCGAGTGTGGCGTAGGGTCGCTTCGCTGGAAGCGCACACGAGGCGTCACCGCCCGCATGCGGCACGGCCTCCGGCCGCCCGCCGGGGAGCCATGCCCGGTGGTCCGGGCGCGACGGCGCGAGGAGGCCGGCCGCGGGCGCGACGGCCGGACGGTGCGCGCGGACCGTGGTACGGGGACACGACGACCCGAGCTCAGGAGAGCGATCGATGAGCACTGTGGAGGCGCCCGTCAAGACGCGCGCCCAGATCAAGGAAAGAACGCTCCGCAAGGACAACTGGCGGCTCTATCCCGTCACGACCTTCGTGATCTTCACGGCCTGGGTGGTGTACGCGACGGTCCGGGCCTTCTGGGGCGCGGCGTTCTACGTGCCGGAGTTCCACTACCTGACGCCGTTCTACTCGCCCTGCCTGAACGAGATCTGCAACGGCGTGACGGTGGACGGGCACACCGGCGACGCGGCGGAGTTCGGCACGTTCCTGCCGGCGGGCACCCGCGGCTGGATCCCCTTCGCGGCCGTCTCGCTGCCGTTCCTGCTGCTGTTCCGGCTGACCTGCTACTACTACCGCAAGGCGTACTACCGGTCGTTCTGGGCGTCGCCGTCCGCGTGCGCCGTCCGCGAGCCGCACGGCAAGTACACCGGCGAGCGCCGCTTCCCGCTGATCGGCCAGAACCTGCACCGCTACTTCTGGCTCGCGGCCGTGCTGATCTCGCTCATCAACACCTACGACGCGATCCGCGCCTTCCACGGCAAGGACGGCGGCTTCGGCATCGGGCTCGGCACGCTCATCCTGGTGGCCAACGTCGTGCTGCTGTGGCTCTACACGCTGTCGTGCCACTCGTGCCGGCACATCGTCGGCGGGCGGCTGAAGAACTTCTCCAAGCACCCGTTCCGGTACCGGATGTGGGGCTGGGTTTCCAAGATCAATGAGCGGCACGGCATGTACGCGCTGATCACCCTGGGCTCGCTGGTGGTGGCGGACGCGTACATCGCGCTCGTCGCCGGCGGCGTGTTCGACGACCCGCGTATCTTCAACTGAGGCCAAGGGACATGACTGAGATCGAGAGGCACTCGTACGACGTCGTGGTGATCGGCGCCGGCGGCGCCGGGCTGCGCGCGGCGATCGAGGCGCGCCTCCAGGGCAAGAAGACCGCGATCATCTCCAAGTCGCTGTTCGGCAAGGCCCACACGGTGATGGCCGAGGGCGGCGCCGCCGCCGCGATGGGCAACGTCAACGCCAACGACAACTGGATGGTCCACTTCCGCGACACCATGCGCGGCGGCAAGTTCATGAACAGCTGGCGGATGGCGGAGCTGCACGCCAAGGAGGCCCCGGAGCGGATCTGGGAGCTGGAGCTGTGGGGCGCGCTGTTCGACCGCACCAAGGACGGCAAGATCAGCCAGCGCAACTTCGGCGGGCACGAGTACCCGCGGCTGGCGCACGTCGGCGACCGGACCGGCCTGGAGCTGATCCGCACCGCCCAGCAGAAGATCGTCGCCCTCCAGCAGGAGGACAAGGCCGAGTACGGCGACTACGAGGCCAAGCTCAAGGTGTGGGCCGAGACCACGGTCACCCGGCTGCTGAAGGACGCCGACGGCAAGATCTGCGGCGCGTTCGGCTACGTCCGCGAGACGGGCAAGTTCGTGGTGTTCGAGGCGCCCGCGGTGGTGCTGGCGACCGGCGGCATCGGCAAGGCGTTCAAGGTCACGTCCAACTCCTGGGAGTACACCGGGGACGGGCACGCGCTGGCGCTGCTCGCCGGCGGGACGCTGCTGAACATGGAGTTCGTGCAGTTCCACCCGACCGGGATGGTCTGGCCGCCCTCCGTCAAGGGCATCCTCGTGACCGAGTCGGTCCGCGGCGACCGCGGCGTCCTGCGCAACAGCGAGGGCAAGCGGTTCATGTTCGACTACATCCCGGAGGTCTTCAAGGACCAGTACGCCACCACCGAGGAGGAGGGCGACCGCTGGTACGACGACCCCGACAACAACAAGCGGCCCCCTGAGCTGCTGCCCCGCGACGAGGTCGCCCGCGCGATCAACTCCGAGGTCAAGGCGGGCCGGGGATCGCCGCACGGCGGCGTCTTCCTCACCGTCGTCGACCGGATGCCGGGCGGCGCCGCCGAGATCGTCAAGCGGCTGCCGTCGATGTACCACCAGTTCAAGGAGCTGGCGGACGTCGACATCACCAAGGAGCCGATGGAGGTCGGCCCGACCTGCCACTACGTCATGGGCGGTGTCGAGGTCGACCCCGACACCGGCGCGGCGAAGGTGCCCGGCCTGTTCGCGGCGGGCGAGGTGTCCGGCGGCATGCACGGCTCGAACCGGCTCGGCGGCAACTCGCTGTCGGACCTGCTGGTGTTCGGCCGCCGCGCCGGCCTCGGCGCGGCCGAGTACATCGACGCGCTGCCCGCGCGCCCCGCCGTCCCGGACGCGGAGGTCGAGGCGGCCACGGCGGAGGCGCTCGCCCCGTTCGAGCGCGAGGGCGGCGAGAACCCGTACGCCGTGCACGCCGAGCTGCAGCAGACGATGAACGAGCTCGTCGGCATCATCCGCAAGGAAGAGGAGCTGAAGCAGGCCATCGAGGCCCTCGGCAAGCTCCGCGAGCGGGTCGCGAACGTCAGCGTGGAGCCGGTCGCGGTCAACGACGGCCGCGGCTACCACCCGGGCTGGCACCTCGCGCTCGACCTGCGCAACATGCTGCTGGTGTCGGAGGCGGTCGCGAAGGCGGCGCTGGAGCGGCAGGAGAGCCGCGGCGGCCACACCCGCGACGACTACCCGCAGATGTCGGCGGAGTGGCGGAAGATCAACCTGGTCTGCTCGCTGGCCGGCGACCCGTCCGCCCCGCACGTCGAGCTGACCCGCCAGCCGCTCACGCCGATGCGCGAGGACCTGCTCGAGCTGTTCGACAACGACGAGCTGAAGAAGTACCTGACCGCCGAGGAGCTGCCGAAGGGGCTGGCCGAGGAGGTCGCGACGGAGCGGGCGGAGGCCGCCGCCGGGTCGGGCGCGACCGCCGCCGGCGCCGCGGAGGACGAGGAGGACGACCGATGAGCTACGAGGCCAAGTTCCGGGTCTGGCGCGGCGACGACGGCTCCGGCGAGCTCACCGACTACACGGTCGAGGTGAACGAGGGCGAGGTCGTCCTCGACATCATCCACCGGCTGCAGGCCACGCAGGCGCCCGACCTCGCCGTCCGGTGGAACTGCAAGGCGGGCAAGTGCGGCTCCTGCTCGGCCGAGATCAACGGCATGCCGAAGCTGCTGTGCATGACGCGGATGTCGACCTTCGACCCGGACGAGACGATCACCGTCACCCCGATCCGCACCTTCCCCGTCATCCGCGACCTGGTCACGGACGTCTCGTTCAACTACGAGAAGGCGCGGCAGATCCCCTCGTTCGATCCGGGCGACGCGAAGCCCGGCGAGCTGCGCATGCAGCAGGTGGACGTGGAGCGCTCGCAGGAGTTCCGCAAGTGCATCGAGTGCTTCCTGTGCCAGAACGTCTGCCACGTCATCCGCGACCATGAGGAGAACAAGGAGAGCTTCGCCGGCCCGCGCTTCCTGATGCGGATCGGGGAGCTGGAGATGCACCCGGCGGACCAGGCCGACCGGCGCAACATCGCGCAGGAGGACCACGGCCTCGGCTTCTGCAACATCACCAAGTGCTGCACCGAGGTCTGCCCCGAGCACATCAAGATCACCGACAACGCGCTGATCCCGATGAAGGAGCGGGTCGTCGGCCGCAGGTACGACCCGGTGGTGTGGCTCGGCAGCAAGCTCGGCATCGTGAAGAAGGGGCAGGACACCCCGTCCGCCTGAGCGAGGCCCGCGGACGCCCCGCGTCCGGTCTCTCGCGAACGTCCCCCGCCGCCCCGCGCGACGGGGGGCGTTCGCGTTTCCGCCGTCCCCCACCCTGGGTGCGGCGCTCTGGCATGCGGCGCTCCCGAGGTTCGGCGGGCGGCGTGCCCCCGGAACGCCGCCCGCCGTCCCGCCGTTCCCCGTGGACGCCGTGGACGCCGCTACGGCCCTCCGGTCGCGCACGCCGGAACCAACACTGGCGCACATCCGGCCACCGGAGTAGGGAATAGTGCACAGAGCGCGTGATTGAACCGTGATTCCCGCACGGGGGGCGGGCGCCGCCGGATCCCTTTAGCGTTGTGGCGTGACCCCTCTCGAACCGGGCTCGTTCCTCGCCGATCTCACCCCGGCGGAGCGCGCGGACCTGGAAGCGCGCGCCCGCGTCCGCGACTTCGAGCGGGGCGACACGCTCTTCTCCGAAGGGGAGCAGCCCGGCTGGGTCGCGGTCCTGCTGCGGGGCCGGGTGAAGGCGTTCTCCTACCGGGAGCAGGGCGGGGAGGCGCTGCTCGCGGTGCGCGGGCCGGGCGCGCTGCTCGGCGAGGTCGCCGCCATCGACGGGCTGCCGCGCTCGGCGTCGGTGGCCGCGCTGGAGCCGGTCCAGGCCCTCGCGATCGGCGCCGACGAGTTCATGGCGTTCCTGCAGGCGCACGGCCGCGTCTCGATCCTCATCATGCGGATGCTGTGCCAGCGGTGGCGCGACGCCGACCGCAAGCGCGTCGAGTTCGGGATGTTCGACGCGACCGGGCGGGTCGCGCAGCGGCTGGTCGAGCTGGCGGAGCGGTTCGGTGTCCCGTACGTCCCCCGTGGCGAGACCGGGACGGGCGGGGAGAGCGTGCGCATCACGCTGAACCTGTCGCAGGAGGAGCTGGCGGGTTGGGTCGGCGCGTCCCGCGAGGCGGTGAGCAAGGCGCTGCGCACGCTGCGCCGGCACGGCTGGATCGAGACGGGCCGGCGGCGGCTGATCGTCCACGACCTCCAGGCGCTCCGCCGCCACGCGCGGTAACCCGGGTCGCGGGGCCCGGACGCGCTGGCCCTACTCTGTGCAGGATGCAGTTGCAGCAGCTCGCCTACTTCGTCGCGGTCGCGGAGGTGCGCCACTTCACGCAGGCCGCGGAGATCCTGCGGGTGGCGCAGCCGTCGCTGTCCAAGCAGATCCGGGCGCTGGAGAGCGAGCTGAACGTCTCCCTGTTCCGGCGCGCGCGCGGCAACATCACCCTCACGCCGGCAGGTGAGGCGCTGCTGCCCCTGGCCAAGCGCATCCTCGCGGACGTCGACACGGCGCGCCTGGAGGTGCAGGAACTCGCCGGCCTCAGGCGGGGCCGGGTGCGGCTCGGCGCCACGCCGTCCCTGTGCGCGGGCCTGCTGGCGGACGTCCTGCGCCGCTTCCACGACATGTACCCGGGCATCCAGCTCATCGTCGAGGAGGGCGGTTCCCGCGACCTCGTCCGGGAGCTGACGCGCGGCTCCCTGGACCTGGCCCTCGTCATCCTCCCGCTCCAGGGCGACCCGCCGCTGGACACGACCCCGATCCTGCGCGAGTACCTGGTGGTGGCGTCCCCGGCGGGGCCCGGGACGCCCGCGCAGCTGCCGCGCCGCTCCTACCTGCGCATCGAGGACCTGCGGAACCGCCCGCTGGTGATGTTCCGCCCCGGGTACGACCTGCGGGAGGCGACGATCAGCGCGTGCCGGGCGGCGGGGTTCGAGCCGAAGTTCGCGGTCGAGGGCGGCGAGATGGACGCCGTGCTGCGCTTCGTCGAGGTCGGCCTCGGCGTCGCGGTGGTCCCGAGCATGGTCCTCGCCGGGCGTCCCGGCCTGCGCGGGACGCCGCTCGTCCTGGCCGACGACGAGGCGCGCCGGGGCCGGCACGGTCCGGGCCTGCTGCGCACCATCGCGCTCGCCCACCGCAAGGACGTCGAGCTCACCCATGCCGCCCGCGCCTTCCAGGAGACGCTGGAGGCGTTCCTCGCGGAGGCCGCCGAGGCGGGGACCCTTCCCGCGGGCGTCGAGAACCTGGTCGACGCCGGGTAGGGCTAGCCGGGTAGGGGCTGGTCGCGCAGCTCGTCGGCCGCTTCCTGGAAGGCCGCCGCCGCCCGCTCGAAGTAGTCGAAGAGCACCGCGCGCTGCGCCTCGTCGTAGCCGCCGATGATCTCGCCGATGCGCCGCCGGGCGGGCGCCATGGCCCGGTCGAGGCCGGCCGGTTCCCCGACCGGTTCGACGATGACCTTCCGGCGGTCGTCCGGCGCCGGGACCCGCCGCACGTACCCGGCCTGCTCCAGCCGGTCGATGAGCCGCGTGGTGGGCCCGGTCGTGAGGCCCGTGCGGGCGGACAGCTCGCCGGGCGTCATCGCCCCGCCGAGGTCGAGGATGTTCAGCGCGTACAGGTCCGTCGCGCCGAGGTCGCAGGCCCGCGCGCTGGCGTGGCCGTGCAGCATGACCGCGCTGAGGTACCGCCGGTAGGTCTCCGACGCCGTCGACATGGCTCCCCGCCTCACTCGGCTCTTCGACAGAGAAGAGGAATCTCCAAAGCAGAAACTGCTGCTTCGAAGCTACCAGAGGAGCGGGCGGTCAGGAGGTGAGGATGTCGCGCAGGATCCGGCCCCGGACGGCGTTGTCATCGCCTTCCGGCAGGTGCCAGGGGCAGGCGATGTGCAGCGCGGCCACCCGGCCGGTCGCCATGATCCGGCGGATGGACGCGAGCACCGCGCCGTCGGACGGGCCGCCGCCCACGGGGAACTTCATCCCGGGAAGGTCGTCCTTGTCGATGACGTCCAGGTCGATGTGCAGGAGCAGCGGCCCCTCGGGCAGGGCGACATCGTCCACCGGGGAGCGCCGCACCCGCGACGAAGCGAGGAACTCGGCCTCGGCCGGGTCGAGGTCGCGGGCGTCCACGAGGACGACGCGGTCCTCCGGCAGCGGGTTCAGCCCGAGCGGGCCGGCGAGCAGCTCGGTGTCGGTGCCGATGATCTGCCGCACCGGCATGCCGCCGAGGTAGCCGGAGGTGGAGCTCTCCATGGAGTGGATGTCGCCGTGCGCGTCGTACCAGACGACGGACGCGTCCACACCGGCCCGCTGCACCCCGGCGAGGACCCCCTCGGCGACCAGGCAGTCGCCGGAGACGACGGCCGGGCGGGTGCCGCCGGCGACCTGGCCCGCGACCTCGGCGGCGACCGGCTCGGACACCGCGGCGATGCGCTCCCACACGCCGCCCTCGGGAAGGTCCGGGGTCACCGTCAGCAGGTCGAACCCGTCCAGGGGGAAGGACACGTCCGGGAGCCGTTCGTCCTGGTGGTACGGAACATATGTGATCATATGGCCACATTAGAGCAATAGAACGGCCCCGCCCGGTACTCCGGGCGGGGCCGAGTTCAGGGGTGCCGGCCGCGTTCAGGGGGTGCCGGCCGCCGTCAGCGCTTCCTGCCGCCCGCGGTCGCCTTCAGGTAGTCGCCGTTGAGGCGCCCGATGACGTCCAGCGGGATCTCCTTCGGGCAGACGGCGGTGCACTCGCCGGTGTTGGTGCAGCCGCCGAAGCCCTCCTCGTCGTGGGTCTCCAGCATGGACACGACGCGGTCCCAGCGCTCCGGCTGGCCCTGCGGCATCAGCCCCAGGTGGGTGATCTTGGCGCCGAGGAACAGCGCGGCGGACCCGTTCGGGCAGGCCGCGACGCAGGCGCCGCAGCCGATGCACTCGGCGGCCTCGAACGCGCGGTCGGCGTCCGGCTTCGGCACCGGGGTCGAGTGCGCCTCGGGCGCGGTGCCGGTCGGCGCGGTGATGTAGCCGCCGGCCTGGATCACCCGGTCGAACGCCGACCGGTCGACGACCAGGTCCTTCACCACCGGGAACGCCTTGGCGCGCCACGGCTCGACGTCGATGACCTCGCCGTCCTTGAACTTGCGCATGTGGAGCTGGCACGTGGTGGTGGCCCGCTCCGGGCCGTGCGGGGTGCCGTTGATGACCAGCGAGCACATCCCGCAGATGCCCTCGCGGCAGTCGTGGTCGAACGCGACCGGCTCCTCGCCCTCGGCGATGAGCTTCTCGTTGAGGACGTCCAGCATCTCCAGGAACGAGGCGTCGGGGGAGATGTCGTCGAGCTTGTACTCGACCATCCCGCCCTTGTCCCGCGGGCCGCTCTGGCGCCAGACGCGCAGTGTGAGCTTCATGATTACCTGTCCGACCTCTGCTACTTGTACGACCGCTGCGTCGGCTTGACGTATTCGAAGTCCAGGGCCTCCTTGTGGAGGACGGGCTGCTCGCCCTCCCCGGCCCACTCCCAGGCGGCGACGTAGCCGAAGTTGTCGTCGTCGCGCTTGGCCTCGCCCTCCTCGTCCTGGCTCTCGGCGCGGAAGTGGCCGCCGCAGGACTCGGTGCGGTGCAGGGCGTCGATGACCATCAGCTCGGCCAGCTCGAAGAAGTCGGCGACGCGGCCGGCCTTCTCCAGCTGCTGGTTCAGCTCCTCGCCCCTGCCGGTGACCTTGACGCGCGTCCAGAACTCCTCGCGCAGCGCCGGGATGAGCTCCAGGGCCTTGCGCAGGCCCTGCTCCGTGCGCTCCATGCCGCAGTACTCCCACATGATGTGGCCGAGCTCGCGGTGGAAGGAGTCGACGGAGCGGTCCCCGTCGATCGACAGCAGCTTGTCGATCCGGGTCCGCACCCGCTCCTCGGCCTCGCCGACCGCCGTCTCGGCGACCGGCCCGAGCTGGTTGCGGGCGATGTAGTCGCCGATGGTGTTCGGCAGCACGAAGTACCCGTCGGCGAGGCCCTGCATCAGCGCGGACGCGCCGAGCCGGTTCGCGCCGTGGTCGGAGAAGTTCGCCTCGCCGATCACGAACAGGCCCGGGATGGTCGACTCCAGGTCGTAGTCCACCCACAGGCCGCCCATCGTGTAGTGGACGGCGGGGTAGATGCGCATCGGCGTGTCGTACGGGTTCTCGCCGGTGATGCGCTCGTACATCTGGAAGAGGTTGCCGTACTTGGCCTCGACCTTGTCGCGGCCGAGCCGCTCGATGGCGTCGGCGAAGTCGAGGTAGACGCCGAGGCCGCCGGGGCCGACGCCGCGTCCCTCGTCGCAGACGTTCTTCGCCGCGCGGGACGCGATGTCGCGCGGGACGAGGTTGCCGAACGAGGGGTAGATGCGCTCCAGGTAGTAGTCGCGCTCGTCCTCGGGGATGTCGTACGGCTTGCGCGTGTCGCCGGCCTTCTTCGGCACCCACACGCGGCCGTCGTTGCGCAGCGACTCCGACATCAGCGTCAGCTTGGACTGGTGGTCGCCGCTGACCGGGATGCACGTCGGGTGGATCTGCGTGTAGCACGGGTTGGCGAACAGGGCGCCGTGCCGGTGGGCGCGCCAGGTGGCGGTGACGTTCGAGCCCATCGCGTTCGTGGACAGGAAGTACACGTTGCCGTAGCCGCCGGACGCCAGCACGACCGCGTCCGCCGTGTAGTGCTTGATCTCGCCGTTGATCAGGTTCCGGACGACGACGCCGCGCGCCCGCCCGTCCTCCATGATCAGGTCGAGCATCTCGTGCCGCGGGTACAGCTCCACGTTGCCGGCGTCGACCTGCCGCATCAGCGCCTGGTAGGCGCCGAGGAGCAGCTGCTGGCCCGTCTGCCCGCGGGCGTAGAAGGTGCGGGAGACCTGGGTGCCGCCGAACGAGCGGTTGTCGAGCAGGCCGCCGTACTCGCGGGCGAACGGGACGCCCTGCGCGACGCACTGGTCGATGATGTTGCGGGAGATGTCGGCGAGCCGGTACACGTTCGACTCGCGGGAGCGGAAGTCGCCGCCCTTCACGGTCTCGTAGAACAGCCGGTAGACGCTGTCGCCGTCGTTGCGGTAGTTCTTCGCGGCGTTGATGCCGCCCTGCGCGGCGATCGAGTGGGCGCGGCGCGGCGAGTCCTGGAAGCAGAACTGCTGGACGTGGTAGCCGGCCTCGCCGAGCGTGGCGCCGGCGGAGCCGCCGGCCAGCCCGGTGCCGATGATGATGATCTTCTTCTTGCGCTTGTTGGCCGGGTTGACCTGCTTGGCCTCGAACTTGCGCGTCGTCCAGCGGTCCTCGATGGGGCCCTTGGGCGCCTTGGTGTCGGCGATCGGCTCGCCGGACTTGTAGAAGCTGTCGGTCATGGTCAGCTCACCCATCCGAACGTGATGGAGACGGGGACCGCGACGAAGCCGGCCGTGACCAGCGCGGCGACGGTGGCGGCGAGGCCCCGCAGGGCGTTGTGGCTGCGCGGGCTGCGCAGCCCGAGCGTCTGGAACGCGCTCCAGATGCCGTGGTTGAGGTGCAGGCCGACGAGGAGGACGGCGACGACGTACCAGACGGTGATGTACCAGCGGGACGGGTCGAAGTCGGCGACCATCCGCTCGTAGGGGGTGGCGTCGGCGCCCTGGGGGTTCACGACGAAGAAGGTCAGGTCCAGCAGGTGCCAGATGATGTAGACGGCGATGATGACGCCGCCGTACCGCATCGTGCGGACGGCGTAGCCCTGCGCGTTCGACTTCTTCTTCGACTGGTACTTCACGGGGCGCGCGTGGGCGGCGCGCTTGCCGAGCGACACCGCCGACCACATGTGCAGGACGACCGAGACGCCGAGCACGACCTCGATGAGGGTCAGGACGGTCCGGCGCGGTACCGCGGGCTCACCGATCGTGCGCAGCCAGTGCGCGTAGTGGTTGAAGTCCTCCGCGCCCATGAAGATCTTCAGGTTGCCGATCATGTGGGCGACCAGGTACAGCACGAGGATGCCGCCGGTCACCGCCATGACGGCCTTCTTGCCGACGGTCGATCGGTAGATCGCAGGTATCGCTATAGCCACGACCTGCACGTTATGTCCGGATCGGAGAATAGTTCCAAGTCATCAGCGCACTCATGGCGATAGCCGCAGGCTATGGACGCACGCTGGACGGGAGTTGTGGCCGTTCCGTGACGGTCCGTCCGGTGAGTGACCTCACAGCGGATGCGGGAACTCCCCGATCACGTGATCCACAAGACATTGACCGAGGTCAGCGGCTTGTGGTTAGGCACCTCGGGAACCTCGGACACCGTGCGGTCAGGCGCCGTCGTGCCCCCGGCGGGACAGCAGCAGCACGGCGAGGTCGTCGGTCAGGGCGTCGCCGTTGAGGTGCTCGACCTCGGTGACCAGGTCGTCGATCAGGGCGCGGCCGGTGGCGCCCTGGGCGCGCGCCTTGCGCGCGAGCCCGACCAGGCCCTCGGTGCCGAGCCGGTCCGAGCCGGTGCCGACCCGGCCCTCGATGAGGCCGTCGGTGTAGAGCATCAGGCTCCAGGAGTCGCCGAGGTCGATCTCGGTGGTCGGCCACTCGGCGCCCGGCAGCAGGCCGAGCGCCGGCCCGTGCGCGTAGTCGGGCAGCGCCGCGACCTCGCCGTCCTCGCCGAGGGTGCCGCGGAACAGCAGCGGCGCCGGGTGCCCGGCCAGGTGCATCCGCGCGGTCCGCCGGGACGGCGCGATCGTGATCATGCACAGCGTGGTGAAGATCTCCTCGCTGCGCCGCTCGTGCCCGAGGACGGTGTCCAGGGTGCCGAGCAGCTGCTCGCCGGTGTGCCCGGCGAGCACGAGCGTCCGCCACGCCATCCGGAGCTGGACGCCGAGGGCCGCCTCGTCCGGGCCGTGCCCGCACACGTCCCCGATCATCAGGTGGACGGCGCCGCCCTCGGTCTGCACGGTGTCGTAGAAGTCGCCGCCGAGCAGGGCGCGCCGCCGGCCGGGCCGGTAGCGGGTGTGGTGCCGCAGCGACGGGTCGTCGATCAGCGGGACGGGCAGCAGCCCGCGCTCCAGCCGGGCGTTCTCGCGGCCGAGGATGCGGGCCTCGACCAGCCGCCGCTCGGTCTCCTCCGAGCGCTTGCGCTCGATCGCGTAGCGGATCGCCCGGGCCAGCAGCGGCGCGTCGACCTCCTGCTTGACGAGGTAGTCCTCGGCGCCGGCGGCGACGGCCTGGACGCCGAGGTGGGCGTCGTCGAGGCCGGTCAGCACGACCACGGCGGCGGTCTCGGAGAGCGCGAGCACCTGGCGCAGCCCGTCCAGCCGGTCGATGCCGGGGGTGGACAGGTCGACGAGGATGCACTGCGTGCGGCGGGTCAGCGACCGGCGGGCCTCGGCGAGGTCGGACGCGACGGCGATGACGGCGTCCAGGCCGCTCTCGGCGAGCATCTTCTCGACCATGAGGACGTCGGAGGGGTCGGCGTCGATGAGGAGCAGGTCGGTCCTGTCCTCGGCCCCCGGTGTGAAGGGGTACGTCTGATGGCTGATTGTGCTCACAGGGCTTCCGGAAGTCGGGCTGACGGCACTGGCAACGGCCGGTGGCGCCCCGCATATTCCCGTGGGTGCGGGAGGGGCGCGGCGGGCCGCGCCGGGGCAGCGGCATCGGCCTAGCCGCCAGGGTCCCGGCTCAAGGAGCGGAGGAAGCGTCGCTCCGTACGCACCCGACCTTAGCGTGCCACCGCGTCCCGGCGCACCTCCCGCGCGCGTCCCGATCATGATTTGC
Source organism: Actinomadura meyerae (assembly GCF_900188445.1). Lineage (GTDB taxonomy): Bacteria > Actinomycetota > Actinomycetes > Streptosporangiales > Streptosporangiaceae > Spirillospora > Spirillospora meyerae. Next base: position 167,090 of record NZ_FZOR01000006.1, on the reverse strand, counting down.
GGACCGTCCGGAAGCCACCCGAGACGCGTCCGGCCAGGTGAAAAACCAGTCGAAGTCGCGGGCCCCGGCTGCATAACCTTCGTCACGTGAAGCCGCTGCCGGAGAAAAATCCTGGCACGCCCGACCACGTCCTCCGCCGAGGCAGAGCCTCCCGCGGCGCCCGGAGGGGCGCCGGCGGAGCATCCGCGCGCTACCTGCTGTGGCTGGCGCGCGCCCAGTGGCGCAGCGTCGCCGCGGGCGCGCTGCTCGGCGTGGTCTGGATGCTCAGCCAGGCCCTGATGCCCGCCGCGATCGGCCGCGCCATCGGCGACGGCGTCGCGGCGCGGGACGAGCGCGCCCTGCTGGCGTGGTCCGGCGTGCTGCTCGCCCTCGGCGTCGTGCAGGCCGCCACGGGCGGCTTCCGGCACCGGTTCGCCGTCTACAACTGGCTCGCCGCGGCCTACCGGACGGTCCAGCTCGTCACCCGGCAGTCGACCCGCCTCGGCGGGACGCTGCCGAAGCGGCTGAGCGCGGGCGAGGTGGTGAGCATCGGCCTGTCCGACGTGTCGCACATCGGCGACACCATCGACATCTTGTCCCGCGGCTCGGGCGCCGTGGTCGCGATCGTGGTGGTGGCGGGGATCCTGCTCGGCACCTCGCCGCCGCTGGGCCTGATCGTGCTGGTCGGCGTGCCGCTGATCCTGGCGATCGCGGCACCGCTGCTGCGCCCCTACCGCGACCGGGAGCTGGCGCACCGCGAGCTGGTCGGCGAGCTGAGCTCGCACGCCACCGACCTCGTCGCGGGCCTGCGGGTGCTGCGCGGCATCGGCGGCGAGTCGCTGTTCTCCGGCCGCTACCGCGCCGAGTCGCAGCGGGTGCGCGCGGCGGGGGTGGCGGTCGCGCGGGCCGAGACCCGGATGAACGCCGCCGAGGTGCTGCTGCCGGGGCTGCTGATCGCGCTGGTGACCTGGGTCGGCGCCCGGTTCGCCGCGGAGCGGGTGATCGGCGTCGGGGAGCTGGTCGCCTTCTACGGGTACGCGGTGTTCCTGATCGTCCCGCTGAAGACGCTCGGCGAGGCCGCCGGCAAGATCACCAAGGGGCTGGTGGCCGCCGGCCGGGTGACCGCGCTGCTGGAGATCGAGCCCGAGCTGCCGGCCGCCGGGACGGCCCGCCCGGCGGCGTCCGCCGAGCTGGTCGACATCGCGTCCGGGCTGGTCGTGCGGCCGGGGCGGGTGACCGCGGTCGCCGCGGCCGACCCGCGCGACGCGCAGGCCGTCGCCGACCGGCTCGGCCGCTACGCGGGCGGCGACGTCGACTTCGGCGGCATCCCGCTGCATGAGGTGGCCGACGTCCGCGAGCGGATCCTCGTGGCCGTCAACGAGGACCGGCTCTTCTCGGGGCCGCTGGCCGAGTCCCTGGCGCCGGACGCCGACGAGCCGGCGCTGATGAAGGCCGTCTACGCGGCCTGCGCCGAGGACGTGGTCGCGTCCGCCGGCCTGGACGCGCACGTCGCCGAGGCCGGACGGGAGTTCTCCGGCGGCCAGCAGCAGCGCCTCCGCCTTGCGCGGGCACTCGCCGCGGACCCTGACGTCCTCATCCTGGTGGAGCCGACCAGCGCGGTCGACGCGCACACCGAAGCACGCATCGCAGAAAGGCTCGGCCAAGCGCGCGCGGGCCGCACCACCGTGGTGTGCACGACCAGCCCGCTGATGCTGGACCGCGCCGACCACGTCGTATTCGTCCAGGACGGCCTGGTCGTGGCCGAAGGAGCACATCGCGACCTGCTGGAGGCCGAGCCGCGCTACGCGGCCACGGTCACCCGGGGAGAGACCGCGGAAAGGGCGGGAACATGAGCGCCGAGACGCTGCCGGTCGCGACGACCGCGCAGGTGCGGGCGTACGCGCGGCGGCTCGTACTGCGGCACCCCCGCGCCCTCGCCGGGGTGCTCGGCCTGCACGCGCTGGCCGCCGCGGCGGGCCTGGTCACGCCGCGGCTGCTCGGCGCGCTCGTCGAGGACGTCCGCGACGGGCACGCCGCCATCGACACCGCCGGCCTCGCCATCGCCGGGTTCGTGATCGCGCAGGGCGTGCTGATCCGGTACGCCTACCTGGCGTCGGCGAAGCTGGGCGAGCGGGTGCTGGCCGAGCTGCGGGAGGAGTTCGTCGACCGGGTGCTGGCGCTGCCGCTGTCCACCGTGGAGCGGGCCGGCACCGGCGACCTGGTCACCCGCGCGTCCCGCGACGTGGACACGCTCAGCACGTCCGTCCGGTACGCGATGCCGGAGACGCTCGTCGCGATCGTCGTCGGCTCGCTCACCTTCGGCGCGCTGCTGCTGAACGGCCCGCTCGTCGCGCTGCCCGCGCTGGTCGCCGTGCCGCTGCTGGTCGCGGTGATGCGCTGGTACCTGCCCCGCGCCCACACCGGCTACCTGCGGGAGAACGAGGCGTGGTCGCGGATCGCCGACGGGCTCACCGAGACCGTCCAGGGCGCCCGGACCGTCGAGGCGCTGGGGCTCGCCGAGCGCCGGCACCGCCGCGGCGACGACGACATCGCGAACTCCTACAAGGCGGAGCGCTACACGCTGCGGCTGCGCATGGTCCTGTTCCCGGTCGCCGAGCTGAGCTTCGTGCTGCCCGTGGTGTCGACCCTGCTCGTCGGCGGCCTCCTCTACATCCACGACATGGCGACGCTCGGGCAGGTGACCGCCGCGACCCTGTACGCGCAGCTGCTCATCGAGCCGGTGGACACCATGCTCTCCTGGCTGGACGAGCTCCAGCTCGGCGGCGCGTCGCTGGCCCGCCTGCTCGGCGTCGGCAACGTCCCGCCCGACCGCGAGCCCGGGGACGCCCGGCCCGCCGGCGACCGGCTGGCGGCCCGCCGCGTCCGCTACTACTACCGGCCGGGCAGGGACGTCCTGCACGGCGTGGACCTCGACCTGCGGCCCGGCGAGCGGCTCGCCATGGTCGGGCCGAGCGGCGCGGGCAAGTCCACCCTCGGCCGCCTCCTCGCCGGGGTGGACGGCCCGCGCGGCGGCGCCGTCACCGTCGGCGGCGTCCCGCTGGTGGAGCTGCCGCTGGACGGCCTGCGCCGCGAGGTCGCGCTGGTCACCCAGGAGCACCACGTGTTCCGCGGCACGCTCCGCGAGAACCTCCTGATGGCCCGCGAGGACGCCTCCGACGAGGAGATCCGCCGGGTCCTCGCCGCGGTCGAGTGGGACGGACCGGACCTCGGTACCGTCGTCGGCTCCGGCGGCGCGACGCTGACGCCCGCGCAGGCGCAGCAGCTCGCGCTGGCCCGGCTCGTCCTCGCCGACCCGCACACCCTCGTCCTGGACGAGGCGACGTCGCTGCTCGACCCGCGCGCCGCGCGGCGCCTGGAGCGGTCGCTCGCCGCCGTCCTGGACGGCCGGACCGTCGTGGCGATCGCGCACCGCCTCCACACCGCCCACGACGCCGACCGTGTGGCGGTGGTGGAGGACGGGCGCATCACCGAGCTGGGCGCCCACGAGGACCTGCTGGCCAGGAACGGCTCCTACGCGGCCCTGTGGGCGTCCTGGCACGGCTCAGCCGGCTAGCACCGACTTGAGGTAGTCGACCTGGAGGTGGAGGAGGTTCTCCGCGACGACCTCCTGCGGGGTCATGTGGGTGACGCCCGACAGCGGCAGGACGGTGTGCGGGCGCCCGGCGGCCAGCAGCGCCGACGAGAACCGCAGCGTGTGCGCGGCCACCACGTTGTCGTCCGCGAGCCCGTGGATGACCATCAGGGGACGCTTGAGGTCGGCGGCCCGCTCGATGAGCGAGTTCGCGGCGTAGGCCTCGGGCTCCTCGTCCGGGTGGCCGAGGTAGCGCTCGGTGTAGTGGGTGTCGTACAGCCGCCAGTCGGTGACGGGCGCGCCCGCGATGCCCACGTGGAACACGTCCGGGCGCTCCAGGACGGCGAGGCCCGCGAGCCAGCCGCCGAACGACCAGCCGCGGATGCCGACCCGGTCGAGGTCCAGCGCGGCCGGGTGCTTGCGCGCCGCCTCGATCAGCGCGGTGATCTGGTCCTCCAGGACCGGCCCGACGAAGTCGCCGTGCACGGCGCGCTCCCACGCCGGGCCGCGCGCGGGCGTGCCCCGGCCGTCCGCGATCACGACGGCGAAGCCCTGGTCGGCGAGCCACTGCGGCTCGCAGTACATGCGCTGGACGGCGAGGACGCGCTGCGCGTGCGGCCCGCCGTAGGGGTCCATCAGGACGGGCAGCCGCCCCTGGGACGGCTCCCAGCCGGTGGGCAGCAGCACGGCCGTGCGGATCTCCCGGTCGCCCGCGCGCAGCAGCTCCACCTTCGGGGTGATCACCGGGGTCTCGGCGAACGAGGCGACGGGGTGCGTTCCGGCGGGCGTGCGCACTTCGATCTCCGAGCCGGGGCGGTCGAGCCGCGAGCCCGTCACCACGGTGATCCCGCCGGAGCGGATGCCGCCGAAGACGCCGGGCCCCTCGGTCAGCCGGGTGGTCTCGCCGCCCGCCCAGGAGTAGAGGTGGACCTCGGCGGGGTCCTCCGAGGCGGTGAACAGGACCGACTCGCCGTCCACCCCGAGCACCGACCGGACCTGCAGGCCGGCCGGCGTGACCGGCTCGCCGCCGATGGTGACGCGGCGGGTGTCGGCGTCGCGGTCCTCGGTGGTCCAGACGAGGTCGCCGGAGGACGTCCGCGCGGGCAGGCCGGGGACGATCTCCGTCCACACCGGGTCGTGCTCGGTGTGCAGGAGGGTCGTCTCGCCGTTGGACGGGTCGACGCTCAGCACCCGCTGCGCGCGCTGGTCGCGCGGCTGGACGACGATCAGCAGGCCGTGCCGGTCCCAGGAGGCGGCCACGAAGTAGGGGAACATGCCGCGGTCCCAGGCGACGGCGGTGCGCCGCCCGTCCACCTTCAGCAGCACCAGGGACACCAGCGCGTTCGGCGTGCCGGCCGCCGGGTAGGCGATCTCGGACGGGGGCCGGTCGGGGTTGGCGGGGTCGGCGATGTGCCAGCGCTGCACGGGCGTCTCGTCCACCCGTGCCGCCAGCAGCGTGCCGCCGTCGGGCGCCCACCAGTGGCCGCGCATCCGGCCCATCTCCTCGGCCGCGACGAACTCGGCGAGGCCGTAGGAGACCTGGTCGGACTCGGGCTGGACGAGGGCCCGGTCGTCGGTGCCGTCCATCTCGATGACGCGCAGCGTCCGGCCCGACACGTAGGCGACGCGCCGCCCGGCCGGGTCGGGACGCGGGTCGAACACGGGTGCCCGCGCGGGCAGCTCGCGGACCAGCGCGGTGGCGATGTCGACCGCGTACAGCCGCCCCGCGAGCGTGAACACGGCCTGCCGCATGCCCTGGTCGGTGGCGTAGCCGACGATGCCGCCCGCCTGCTCGCGGGCGCGCTCGCGCCGGGCCCGCTCCTCGGCGGGCAGGTCCTCCTCGCCCGGCACGTCCAGCGCGGCCGGGTCGGCGATGCACTCCTCCTCGCCGGTCGCGGTGTCCAGCGTCCACAGGCAGGTGACCGGGTCGTCGCCCGCCCTGGTGCGCAGGAACGTCACGCGCGACTCGTCCGGCGCGATCTGGAAGGCGCGCGGGACGCCGAGGCTGAACCGGCGGGTGCGGGCGCTCTGCCGCGGATAGCTGATGCTCATGGCATCCGAGTCTGCCAGGATGCCCGGGAAGTACGGCGCACGGCGGCCTCCTGCCCTCTATGATCACGGGTCGTCGCGTGGTGGCCGGGGAATGTCCCGTGCCCGGGTCCGCGCTCGCGTAAGCTCAAAGCTTCCCCAAGCACTTTTTTCGTCGTCGCGGGCTGAGGAGTGGTCAATGCCGGAGCTGCAGCCGGGAGATCCCCGGCGGCTTGGCTCGTACGAGATCGTCGAACGGCTCGGCGAGGGCGGCCAGGGCGTCGTCTACGCCGGTGTCGACGCCTCCGGGAACCGCGCCGCGATCAAGCTGCTGCGCGCCGACCTCGCCGCGGACACGATGGCCCGCACCCGGTTCGTCCGGGAGGCGCAGGCCGCCAAGCAGGTCGCGCGGTTCTGCACCGCGCAGGTCCTGGAGGCCGACGTCGCGGGCGACCAGCCCTACATCGCCAGCGAGTACGTGCCCGGCCCCTCGCTCTACAAGCAGGTCACCGAGACCGGCCCGATCGGCGGCGCGGCGCTCGACCGGCTCGCGATCGGCACCGCGACCGCGCTGGTCGCGATCCACCAGGCCGGGATCGTGCACCGCGACTTCAAGCCGCACAACGTCATCATGGCGCCGGACGGCCCGCGGGTGATCGACTTCGGCATCGCGCGCGCCCTGGACACCGGGCAGACGAACGCGACGAAGGCGATCGGCACGCCGTCCTACATGGCGCCGGAGCAGGTGGCGGGCGCCACCCTCACCGAGGCCGTGGACGTGTGGGCGTGGGCGACGACCATGGTGTTCGCCGCGACCGGCCACCCGCCGTTCGGCGACGACACCGTGGTCGCGGTGATCAACCGGGTGATGAACGAGCCGCCGATGCTGGACGGCGTCCCGCCCGACCTGCACCGGCTGATCGCGGCGTGCCTGGTCAAGGAGCCGGAGCGGCGGCCGACCGCGCAGCAGATCATGATGGCGCTGATCGGCAGCGGGCCGGGCGGCGCCGGGCAGACCCGCATGGACGACCCCGCGCAGGCCACCACGATGCTCGCGGAGGGCTCCACGCTCGCCGCGGGCGGGCTCGGCGCGGCCGGGCTCGCCGGCGCGGGCGCCACCCACCCGGGCGGCCCGGCCGGCGGGACGCGCCGCGTCTCGCCGTCGGAGTACACCGGGAGCCTGCCGCCCGCGGGGCCGCCGCGCGGCGCCGCCCGCGCCCGGTACGACGACTGGGAGCCCGAGCGCAAGTCGAAGTGGCCGATCGTCGCGGCCGTCGCCGCGATCGCCGTGCTGGCGCTCGTCGTCGGCGTGTACGCGGCGACCCGGGGCGATGACGGCTCGCCGAACACGCCCACCACGCCGTCGGTGACCGACTCGGCGGAGGTCTCCGAGACCCCGACGTCGGAGGAGCCGGAGGAGCCGACCCCGACCCGCACCCGGACCCGCCGCACCACCCCGCCGCCGCAGACGTCCGAGCCGGTGACCGAGGAGCCGACCAGCGAGCCGCCCACGTCGGAGCCGCCGACCAGCGAGCCGCCCACCAGCGGCCCGCCGACCACCGGCGGTGGCGGCGGTGGCGGTGACGACGGCGGCACCGGTGGCGGCGGCGGTGGCGGCGGGCCGGGCTCCGACGACTGATCCCGACCCCGACCCCGACGCCCGCCCCGACGCCCGACCCCCGCGACCGACCCGGCCGGCCGGTCCCGACCGGCCCGGCCGGGACCGGCCGCACCGCGTGGGGCAGGGCGGTCATCGCCGTCGCGCCGTGCCCTGAGTAGGCTCGTTGACTATGAAGGAGCCGCGGATCCTGTTCGTCCACGCCCATCCGGACGACGAGTCCATCGGGACCGGGGCGACCATGGCCAAGTACGCCGCCGAGGGCGCCCACGTCTGTCTCGTCACCTGCACCCTGGGCGAGGAGGGCGAGGTCATCCCCGAGGAGTTGCGCCACCTGGCCTCCGACAAGGAGGACAGCCTCGGCGAGTACCGCATCGGGGAGCTCGCGGCGGCGTGCGAGGCGCTCGGCGTCCGCGACCACCGCTTCCTCGGCGGCGCGGGGCGCTGGCGCGACTCCGGCATGATGGGCGCGCCCACCAACGACGATCCGCGCTGCTTCTGGCGGGCGGACGTCGACACCGCCGCCGCCGACCTCGTCCCGGTGATCCGGGAGGTCCGGCCGCAGGTGATCGTCACCTACGACGAGCGCGGCAACTACGGGCACCCCGACCACATCCAGGCGCACCGCGTCGCGCGGCGCGCGTTCGAGCTGGCCGCCGACCCCGCGTTCACCGGGGGCGGCGAGCCGTGGCGGGCCGCCAAGTTCTACGCCTACGCCACCCCGCGCACCGTCCTCGCGCGGGCGATCGCGGTGATGCGGGAGGCGAAGCTGCCGTTCGCGCGGGTCGCCGGGCTGGACGAGCTCGGCTCCGGCGTCCCCGACGGGCAGGTCACCACGGTGGTCGACGCCCGCGCGCACCTGCCCGCCAAGCTCGCCGCGCTGCGCGCCCACCGCACCCAGATCGTGGTGGCGCCCGAGCAGGTCGGCCCGTTCTTCGCGCTGTCGAACAACCTGGGGCAGCAGGCGTTCGGCACCGAGTACTTCATCCTGCAGGCCGGGGAGCTCGGCCCGGTCGGGCCAGGCCGCCGCGAGCGCGACCTGTTCGCGGGCCTCGCGGAGCGGACCTCCGGCGACGGCGCCTGACCGCCCCGGCGCCTGACCGCCCCGGCGCCTGACCGCCGCGGGGCCCGCGGCCGGTAGCCTGGCCCCGTGCACAAGGACGATGACGAGGCGCGGGTGAGCCTCGCCAAGGACGGCCTCCCGGCGGACGGCGCGGCGGGCGCCACCGCCGCGCGGGAGCCCGGCGCGGAGGGCCCGCTGGACGCCTTCGTGTCCGGCGCCGCCTACGCCGCGCTCGCGCTGCTCGGCGCGGTGTTCGGCGTGGTCGGGTCGTTCAGCCAGGACTGGACGCTCGGCCCGGTCCCCGTCGCCGCGATCGTCCTGGTCGGGCTGGTCTTCGCGATGGCCCGGCTGGCCGGCCTCGGGATGGGCGGCCGGCTCGGCGCGACGGTCCCCGCGGTGGTGTGGGGCGTGGTGGTGTTCGTCCTCTCCATGCGCCGCGGCGAGGGCGACCTCGTCATCCCCGGCACCCTCGCCGGATACCTGTTCATCGTCGGCGGGATGCTCGCCGCGGTCGCCGGCGTCATGACGGTGCCGCCGGCCCGCCCGCCGGGCCAGTGGCTGCTCGGCGGGGCGGGCCGGGTCCGCGACTAGCGGCCCCCGGTCAGGACGCCATCGGGTCAGGACGCCATCGGGGCGGGCTCGGCGTCGAGCCGCGGCACCGCCGTGTCGCCCTTGCGGCCCTTCAGCGTGAGGCACGCGGCCGCGCTGAGCAGGATCACGGCGATCGGCAGCCACATCGCCGGCTTCATCGCGTGCACGAAGCCGTGCGAGAACACCTGGCCCGCCAGCTCGTGGACGCGGTGCGCGACGTTCGGCGGGACGCCCGGCGGGAGCTGCTGCTCCGCGCCGCTCTGGCCCGCGCCGACCTCCAGGCCGCCCTTGGCGGCGTTGGCGAACCCCTGCACGAACCCGGGGCGCACGTCGGCTGGCAGCACCGACGAGCGGGCGGACGCCTCGTCCCGCAGCGCGGAGGCGAGCTGGTTCTGCATGACGGCGCCGACCGCCGCGCTGCCGAGCACCGACCCGACCTGCCGGATGGTGTTGTTCACGCCGGACGCGGCGCCGGCGAGGCGCGGCGGGACGTTCCGGGTCGCCTCGGTGGCCATCGGCGCGAACACGCCGCCGATGCCGATGCCGGACACGACGAGCGCGGGGATGAACGCCTTCCAGTCCGTCCCGACCTCGGCGACGAGGACGATCCACATCATCCCGGCGCCGTAGAGCGTGAGGCCGCCCATCAGGATGAACTTGCCGCCGATCCGGTCGGACAGCCGACCCGCGACGGGGGCGAGGAACATCGACACCAGCGACGACGGCGCCATGACGAGCCCCGCCTTGAGGGCGCTGAAGCCCAGCACCGACTGCAGGTAGATCGTCATCGGCAGGAACATGCCGACCATGCCGACCGAGACGGCCGCGCCGACGAGGTTCAGCACGGTGAAGTTGCGGTCCCGGAACAGCGAGAACGGGACGAGCGGCTCGCCGTCCTGGCGGGACCGCTGCTGCACCACGAAGATCACGAACAGTGCGATCCCGGCGGCGATCAGCCCCCAGATGCCCGCGCTCCACTCGTGCTTCTGGCCCTCGGTGAGCGCGAACGTGAGGCAGAACAGGGACGCGGACGCCAGCAGCACGCCGACGAAGTCGAACCGGTGCCGGACGCCGGGGGTGCGGCCGGGCAGGATCGGCACCGCCATGGCGAGCACCAGGATCCCGATGGGCAGGTTCACGAAGAAGATCCAGCGCCAGTCGAGGCTGGTGACGAGCAGGCCGCCGACCGTCGGTCCGGCGATCGTGGACACCCCGGCGACCGCGCCCCACACGCCGAGCGCCGCGCCGCGCCGCTCGGCGGGGAAGACCCCGATGATGATCGACATGGTCTGCGGCATCAGCAGCGCCGCGCCGAGGCCCTGCACCGCGCGGGCGGCGATGAGCTGCGTCGGGTCCTGCGCGACGCCGCACGCCAGGCTCGCCACCGTGAAGAGCGCGACCCCGGCGATGAACAGGTTCTTCTTGCCCCACAGGTCGCCGAGGCGGCCCGCGGTGATGAGCAGCACCGCCAGCACCAGGACGTAGGCGTTGACGACCCAGAGCACCTCGTCCAGCGAGGCGTGCAGCTTGTCGGTCATGCTCGGGATCGCGATGTTCACGATCGTCAGGTCGAGCAGCGTCATGAAGAATCCGAGGGAGAGCGTCAGCAGGATCGCCCAGGGATTTCCGCGCCATTTGCTCATGGGGCCCCCTTGTCGTCGTCGCGTGGTGGTCGGGGGCGCGGGTGGCAGCGGGTCTGCACCTCGTCGTCCCTCCAGGTGAGGCGGCCGGACTCCAGGTCGGCGACCAGTGCCCGCACGAAGTCGAGCTCGCCGCGCAGCTGAGCGATCTTCCACTCGTGGTCGACGAGCTTGTACCGCTCCAACCCCTGCTTGAGGAGCGCGTCGTGCGCGGTCCGGCGCCCGGCGAGGGCGGCCTCCAGCGTGATCGACCGGCCGCGCAGCAGCCGGGTGACCTCGCTCTCCGGGAGCAGGTTGAGGAACGCCAGCCCGGTGCCGAACAGCGGGAACTCCTCGGCGGGGTGGCGCAGCAGCTCGGCGAGCCGGATCTGCGCGGCGTCCCGCCCGGCGGCGGTCACCGCGTAGATGGTGCGCTCGGGCCGCCGGCCCTCCCGGCTGGTCTCCAGCGGCTCGATCAGCCCGCACGCGGCGAGCCGCTCCACCGAGTGGTAGAGCGACCCGTGCGTGATCTTGACGGCCTGGTCGTAGGCGTGGTCGCGGATGCGCTGCTGCATCTCGTAGGGATGCATCGGGCCGTCGCAGAGCATCCGCAGCACGGTCAGCGCGAGCGGTGTCAGCGGTCGGGGCATGGGTCCGGCCTCATGGTCGATTCCGATTAGTCCAGACAGACTAATCCAAATGGATCGACTTCGTCACCTCGACGGCGAGCCGGACATGTCCGTCCAGGTCGGCGGGGGTCAGCGCACGGTGTCCACGGAGTTGGCCGCGCCGTTGCGGGCGACGTAGTCGCCGACGGTGTCGTCGCGGACGGCGGTGAACAGCGCCCGCACGCCATCATCGTCCAGGAGTACGACACTCTGGCCGTCCCGCTCGGCGGGCCTGTCGACCGGCGCGGTCAGGTACTCGACCAGGGACGACCTGAGCAGCCGGTGCGCGAGCCCGCGCAGCGTCCCGGCGGTGACCGAGTCGTCCACGGTCACCGACCCGGTCACGGCCCGGATGAACCGGTCGATCTTGATCGGGTTGCGGGTGTCGAGGGCCTTGCCGGCGAGCGCGTGCAGGAACGCCTGCTGCCGCTTGATGCGGTCGAGGTCGCCGTCCGGGAGGTTCCATCGCTGCCGGACGAAGTCGAGCGCCTCGGTGCCGTCCAGGTGCTGCGCGCCCGCCTTCCAGTGGCGCTCGTGCTTCGGGTCGTAGGTGTCCTTGGTGATGGTGACGTCCACGCCGCCGAGCGCGTCGGTCATCTTCACGAACCCGGTGAAGTCGAGCGAGGCGTAGTGGTCGACGCGGACGCCGCTGAGCCGCTCCACCGTGCGGACGAGCAGCGACGGCCCGCCGTGCGCGAACGCCGCGTTGATCTTCGTGGTGCCGTGCCCGGGGACCGGCACCCAGCCGTCCCGGGGGATCGAGATCAGCGACACCCGGTCGCCGCGCCCGGACAGGTGCACGAGCATGATCGTGTCGGCGCGAGCGCCCATCGACGGGATGTCCGCGCGCCGGTCGGAGCCGATCAGCAGCCAGTTCTCGCCGCGGCCGGTGGAGGACGGCCGCCCGGCCCCGGTGGGCAGCGCCCCGGAGACCCGCCTGACCTCCCCGTTGTAGGCCCGTTGCAGGAGGTAGAGGCCTCCGGCGAGAAGGAGCAGGACGCCCACCGCGAGCCCGCCGCAGCCGATGGCGACCCGGCGCCGGCTCGTGTTCCGCAACAGCATGCGGACCACCCTGCCGCCACGCGCGCCGCGCGCCGCGCCGCGCCGCCGGGCGGGGGAAACTCTTTGACGACTCGCGGGTTTGCATTAGCGAAGCGAGACGCCGCCGGGCGCCGTTGACCGGCGGCGTCTCGGGCCGGGGGGAGCGGGCGGGCGGAGCCGCGCCCGCGTACGGCGCCGCTAGCCCTTGAGGGCGATCTCGAGCTGGTCGAGGGCCCAGTCGAGGTCGGCGCGCTCGATCACCAGCGGCGGCGCGAGGCGGAGCGTGGTCTCGTGGGTCTCCTTGGCGAGGACGCCGAGGTCCATCAGCCGCTCGCTGACCGGGCGGGCCGGGCCGTTCAGCTCGACGCCCGCCCACAGCCCGCGCCCGCGCACCTCGCGGACGAGGTCGCCGGGCAGCCGGCCGAGCCGGTCGTGCAGGTGCGCGCCGAGCGTGCGGGAGCGCTCCTGGTACTCGCCGGTCTTCAGGATCGCGATGACCTCGCGGCCGATCGCGCAGGCGAGCGGGTTGCCGCCGAACGTCGAGCCGTGCTGGCCCGGCTTGAACACGCCGAGCACGTCGCGGTCGGCGACGACGGCGGAGACCGGCATGATGCCGCCGCCGAGGGCCTTGCCGAGGATGTAGACGTCCGGGACGACGCCCTCGTGCTCGACGGCGAACGTGGTGCCGGTGCGGCCGAGGCCGGACTGGATCTCGTCCGCGATCATCAGCGTGCCGTTCGCGGTGCACAGCTCCCGCACCGCGCGCAGGAACCCGCTCGGCGGGACGTTCACGCCGGCCTCGCCCTGGATCGGCTCGATCAGCACGCCGACGGTGTGCTCGTCCATCGCGGCCTTGAGCGCCTCGGCGTCCCCGTACGGGACGGTCCGGAAGCCGGGGGTGTAGGGGCCGTAGGAGTCGCGGGCGTCGGGGTCGGTGGAGAAGCTGATGATCGTGGTGGTGCGGCCGTGGAAGTTGCCCTCGAACGTGATGATGTTCGCCTCGCCGGCCGGGACGCCCTTGACCTCGTAGCCCCACTTGCGGGCGGTCTTCAGCGCCGTCTCGACGGCCTCGGCGCCGCTGTTCATCGGCAGCACCATGTCCTTGCCGCACAGCTCGGCCAGCTCGGCGACGAACGGGCCGAACTGGTCGTGGTCGAACGCGCGGCTGACCAGCGTGACGCGGTCGAGCTGCCGCCGGGCGGCCTCCGCGAGGCGGGGGTTGCCGTGCCCGAAGTTGACCGCGGAGTAGGCGGCCAGCATGTCGAGGTAGCGGCGGCCCTCGACATCGGTCAGCCAGGCGCCGTCGGCCTCGGCGACCACGATCGGCAGGGGGTGGTAGTTGTGCGCGCTGTGGTCCTCGGACATCGCTCGCAGCTGGTCGGTTTGCGTCACGACGCTCCTTCGCGGCTCGGCCCGGCCGGTCGGGCCGGGGCATGGCTGGACACCGGACGGGTGGTCCGGTGCCGAGGGGAGGGCCGGGCGGGGTCCGGGTGGCCGCCGGTCCACTTCCCAGCGTATGTTCGGAAATGACCGCCGACCAATGACGAAAACCGACTTCGGGGGTGTTATTTGTTGCGTCTTGACGATCTGGACCGTCGAATCGTTGCGCGGCTCCTGGAGGACGGGCGCGCCTCGTACGCGCAGATCGGGGACAAGGTCGGGCTGTCCGCCCCGGCGGTGAAGCGGCGGGTGGACCGGCTGCGCGCGGACGGCGTCATCAACGGCTTCGCGGCGGTCGTCGACCCGGCCGCGCTCGGCTGGACGACCGAGGCGTTCATCGAGATCTTCTGCACCGGCGCGACGTCCCCGGAGGAGATCTACGCCAGCGTCCGCGGCCACCCGGAGGTCGTCGCGGCGTACACGATCAGCGGGGACGCGAGCGCGCTCGTGCACGTCCGGGCGCGCGACATCCAGCATCTGGAGCAGGCCCTGGAGCGGCTGCGCCGGGAGGACAACATCACCGCGACCAAGACGGCGATCGTGCTGTCCCGGCTGATCGGCCGGCCCACCGACGCGCCGTCCGGCGGTCCGGTTACCGGGCAGTAGGCTGCCGTCATGGACTTCGCGACCGCTGACCTCATCGACGACTTCGGGGCCGAGCTGCGCAGCTGCGAGACCCAGTTCCGCCAGTACGGCGGCCGGACGGCGTTCGCCGGCCCGGTCTCGACCGTGCGCTGCCACCGCGACAACGGCCTGGTGAAGAAGCTGCTGAACACGCCGGGCGAGGGCCGGGTGCTGGTCGTGGACGGGGCGGGCTCGCTGGCGTCCGCGCTGATGGGCGACATGATCGCGGCGGCGGCGGTGGCGAACGGCTGGTCCGGCGTCGTGATCAACGGCGCGGTGCGGGACGTGGCCGCGCTGCGCGGGCTGGACCTCGGCGCGAAGGCGCTCGGCTCGAACCCGCGCAAGAGCGCCAAGGACGGCGCCGGCGAGGTGGACGTCCCGGTGTCGTTCGGCGGCGTGGAGTTCCGCCCCGGCGACTGGCTCTACAGCGACGAGGACGGCATCGTCGTCGCCGAGCGCGAACTCCCGCTCTGACCTGCGCGCATCGCGCGACATGACACGCCGTTCGCCACAAGATCGGCTAATTCGGCCCTAGCCGGTCGTGGCGGCGCGGGTCTTTCCTGCACTCGACGACACACCAGAGGTAGGGGAGACATGCGCGTCAAACAGATGCTGCTGGTACCCGCGTCGGCGATGCTGCTGGTCGCGGGCCTCGCCGCCGTCCCGGCCGCGGCGGAGCCGGGGCCGCCGATCCCGGAGGAGACCGCCAACCCCTGGCAGATGCGGCACTGGCCGCAGACGCAGCCGTGGCAGCGCGGGCAGCCGTCCGCCCGCACGTTCGCGGCCGGAGCACCGAGCCCGATCGACCCGCAGAACTACGAGCTCCCCGACACGATGACCTGGGACGACTACAAGAAGATCCCCGGCACCTCGTGGGCGGATCCGTCCCGCAAGGGGTCGGTGGAGAACTTCAACGTCGCGATCGTCCTCGTCGACTACCCGAACCAGCCGTTCGAGGTGACGCGGCCGCAGAACTCGTCCATCTTCGGCAACCCGGTGAAGGTCGGCGACGTCCCGCGCGAGCGGGTCGCGACGTTCTACCAGGACCTGCTCAACAAGCCGCAGGACCTGAACCACGGCCACACCCTGCACGAGTACTGGATGGAGGACTCCGGCGGCCGGTACGGGGTCGACCTCACCGGGTTCGGCGCCTACCGGATGCCGGCCAAGGACCACGAGTACGGCGTCGACGACCGCATGCAGGGCGGCACCGGCTGCCCCGCCGGCGACACCTGCAACCGCGACCTGCGGGCCGACGCCCGCGCCGCCTGGGTCGCCGACGTCGGCGAGGAGACCGCGAAGAAGTACGACTTCGTGTTCTTCCTCAGCGCCGGGCAGGACGAGTCGTCCACCTGGCAGGAGTTCGGCGAGATGAAGTTCACCGCGAAGGAGGACGTCCCGCCCGAATGGGGGCCGGGCGACCCCGCCCTGACGAACTGGGTGCGGACCCGGTACGTCCCGTGGACGTCCTGGCAGGCGGGCTCCACGATCTGGCCGAACGCCATCTTCGGCGTCTCCTCCACCCAGGCGGAGAGCTCCGGGATGTCGGTCTACGCGCACGAGTTCAGCCACATCCTCGGCATCGGCGACAACTACAACAACCCGTACGGCGACCCGCCGCGCCGCGCCTACAGCGGCCCGTGGGACATGCTGAGCCGCGGCACGTTCAACGGGCCGGGCGGTCCGCACAGCCGCTGGACGATCCCGGCGACGGGCGGCGGCTCGATGGGCGCGCAGCACATGCTCCGCAACAAGATGAAGCTCGGCATGGTGAACCCCGACAACGTGCTGCAGCTCAGCAGGGAGGCGCTCGCCTCGTCCGGCATGGTCGTCGCACGGGTGACCGCCCGGTCGGTCGACCCGGGCAGGAACGGTCTCTCGGGCATCAACGTGAAGCTCGGCGACGGCGGCGACAAGGGCCCCGCCTGCGACACCTCGTCGGACCCGCTGTGCGACGGAGGCGGTTACGACAACTACACCCTCGAGGTCGTCGACCGGCTGGGCACCGACTCCTTCACCCCCGACTCCGGGGTCCTGCTGGCGAAGACGAAGGACGAGGACGACGCCCCGTTCATCTGGGTCAAGGACGCCAACCCGCAGGACATCGACAAGGTCGACTTCGTCCGCCCGGACGGCACCCCGGTGAAGATGACGATCGGCGACTATCGGCAGCTCTCGGACGCCCTGTACCACGCGGGCGCCGACTCCGGGAGCGAGTACGAGTACGTGGACGAGGCCAACCGGCTGCACTTCTACGTCCTGGACCTGAAGCGCGACCGGCGCGGCGTCCTGTCCTACACGGTCGCGGTCAGCTCGCTCGACGGCGCCGGCCCGCAGCGGCGCGGCGTGAAGGTGGACTCCGGGCCCGCCAGGCCGACCGGCGCTGGCTGGATGAAGTGCACGCTGACGCTCCGCAACACCGGCCGCGGCGGCGAAGGACGCCACGGCTCCGACGTGTTCCGGCTGAAGGCGGGCGTGACCGGTGACGGCTGGACGACGTGGCTGCCGAACGAGCTGGCCACCGCGCCCGCGGGCGGCCGGACCGCCGTCGAGGTGTGGGCGAAGCCCGGGCCCGGCGCGTCCCGGCACGCGCGGCTGCGGTTGACCGGGACCTCGGAGAGCGACCCGTCGAAGTCGGACTCCGGGACCTGCGCGCTGCGCTGATCCGGAGCGGGACGGCCCCGGCGGCGGGGCCGTCCCGTGCCCGGCGGCGGGGCCGTCCCGTGCCCGGCGGCCGGGCCGTCTCGTCCCCGGCGGTGTAAACAGAAATTGCCCATTAAGAAAGGTGCGGCCGCTTTTACCCCGACCCGGACGCGGCAACGTCACGAAACGTGATGATCATGCAACGTACGGTGACCGCAGTGGGGTGTGCGGCCCTCGCGGCTGTGGCGGCCGGTGTTCCGGCGATCGCCTCGGCCGCCGGACCCGCCGCCGCTCCCGCGGGTCCCGCCACGGTGACGGCGACCATCGCGAAGGCCCCGGCCGGGCTCGATCCCCGCGACTTCGAGCTGCGCCGGGGCCCCTCTCACGCGGCGCCGATGCGGGCGCTCGACCGCGTGCTGCGGCACGGCGGCGTCGACGGAGTGATCCGCTCGTCCGGCCAGCAGAAGCTGGGCCGCGGCTGCGGCCGGCCGGCCGCCGTGCCCGCCGGGTCGCTCGTGCACTGCTTCGACCGGGCCGACACCGCGACCAGGGCATGGGTCCCGCAGGGCGTCACGACCGCGTCGGACGCCTTCGCGGGCGAACGGTCGCCGGGCGGCGGCAGGCCGGTCATCGTGTCCTGGCACAACGGCGGCAAGGTCAGGGTCACGGTCGTCGATCCCGACCGGCGCACCTACCGGCACGTCCTGCTCGTCGAACCGGAGGTGCGGGGCGGCCGCGCCACCTTCACCGACGTCGGCGTCCACGCCGGCGGGATCGCCTGGTACGGCGACACCCTGTACGTGGCCGACACCCGCCACGGGCTGCGGATGTTCGACATGCGCCGGATCTACGACCTGGGCAAGAGCGCGAAGGGCTCCACCGGCCATTCGGGACGGGTCGGCCTGTACAAGGGCAAGTACTACGGGCACGGGTTCCGCTACGTCCTCCCGCAGTCGGGCAGCTGGCGGTGGGCCCGCGGCAAGGTCGGCCGCCAGTGCCGGGGCTCCGGCCCGCCGCGCATGTCGTGGATCTCCATCGACCGCACCGACCTGCCGCACGTCCTCGCGGGCGGCGAGTACTGCCTGCCGAACTGGAAGCGCGGGCGGGTGGTGACCTGGCGGCTGGAGGCGCTCGCCGGAGGCGGGCCCGTCCGCCCCACCGGCGGAGCCGAACTCCCCGCCGACCGGATCCAGGGGGCGGTGAGGACGAACGGCCGCTGGTGGTTCTCGCAGAGCCGCGGCGCGCGCCAGCGCGGCCGGCTCCTTACGGCCCGCTCCACCGCTTCCGGCTGGAGCGGGGTGCGGAGCCGCGCGTCCTCCCACGGTCCCGAGGACCTGTCCTGCCAGCGCGGCGCGCACCGCGTCTGGACGGTCGCGGAGTACGCCGGCAGGCGCGCCCTGTGGAGCTTCCGCGCCGGCTCCTGCGCCTGATCACTGTCAGGCGTTGACCGACGTCCGGGTCCGCGCGGCGTCCTCGACCGGGCGCCGCCGGACCCGGCCCAGCGCGACCGCGCCGAGCGCGGCGGCTCCCAGGCCCGCCCCGATCCACGCCGTGGCCGGGTAGTCCATCCCGGCGTCGAGCGCGAGCCCGCCGAGCCACGGCCCCGCGGTGATGCCGATGTTGAACGCGACCACGTTCCCGGCGGCCACCAGGGTCGCGGCGCCGTCCACCATCCCGAACGCCCGCGTGTTCAGCGTGGGGTTCGTGGCGAACCCGGCGAACCCCAGCAGGAACACCAGCGCGACGACCGGAACGGGCGAGTGCGCCGTCAGCGCGAGCAGCACGGACACGACCGTGAGCCCCCCGAACCCCGCGTACAGGGTCGGGACGGCCCGCGTGTCGGCCGTCCGCCCGCCGGCGGTGATCCCGATGAGCGCGCCGACGCCGTAGAGGGCGAGGACGCCGGGCACCCACGCCTCCGCGATCCCCGTCGTCTCCGTCAGCAGCGCGCCGAGGTAGCCGAACGTGACGAGGAGCCCGCTGGTCGCCAGCGCGGTCGTCCCGTACAGCAGCCACAGCCGGGGGACGGCCACCGCGCGCAGCTCCGCCCGGACGCGCGGCGCCGGGCCGCCCGACCGCCCGGCGGGGATCGTCGCGGCGACGCCCGCCATCGCGGCCGCCGACATGGCCGCCACCGCCCAGAACGCGGCCCGCCAGCCGAGGTGCTGGCCGATGAGCGTCCCGGCGGGCAGGCCCACGATCGCGGCCACGGTGAGCCCGCCCGCGACGATCCCCATCGCCCTGCCCCGCGCGCCCTCCGGGACGAGCGCGACCGCCGTGGCCGCGGCCACCGCCCAGAACCCGGCGTAGACGAACGCGCCCACGATCCGCATCGCGAACAGCACCCAGTAGCCGGGGGTCAGGGCGCTGACGGCGTGCGTCACGACGAACACCGCGAGGAACGCCAGCATCGTCCGCCGGTGCGGCCACCGCAGCGTCAGCAGCGCCAGGACGGGGGCGCCGACCAGCATCCCGATCGCGAACGCGGAGATGAGCAGCCCCGCGTCCGGCACCGACACGCCGAGGTCGGCGGCCATCTCCGGCAGCAGGCCCGCGAGCATCAGCTCCGACGTGCCCTGGGCGAAGATCGCCATCCCCAGTACGTACACGGCCAGTGGCATCGCTGTCCCTCTCGTAGTATTGGATAGATCAGTACAAAATTGGGGCGTGGAAAAGGGCGGCCGGGGCCGCCCTCGTCTCAGATGGAGGTCATCGCGGTGTCGGCGATGCTCCGCAGCGTCGCCCGGTCGGCGCCGCCGCGGGCGGCGACCTGGATGCCGCTCACCGTCGCGGTCACGAAGTTCGTCAGCGCCGCCGGATCCCGGTCCGGGGGGATCTCGCCGACGCGGATACCGTGCTCGATGGCGGACTTCAGCAGGTCGAAGCGCCGCCGCCGGTCCCGGTCGAGCCGCTCGGCGATGTCGGGGTCATGCGGGCCGAGCTCGACGGTCGCGTTCACGACCAGGCATCCGGACGGGTCTTCGGCGTCCGGTTCGACGGCCCAGTCCAGCACGGTCCGCAGCTTCTCCCGCACGGGCCTGGACTCGTCCTCCATCAGTTCGGCGAGGCGGCCCGTCCGGTGGTGCATGTAGTGCGTCAGCGCCTTGACGTACAGGTCCCGCTTGCTGGCGAACGTGTTGTAGATGCTGCTGCGCCCGAGGCCGGTCGCCTCGCACAGCTCCTGCGTCGAGGTCGCCTCGTAGCCGTCCGCCCAGAAGGCCAGCATGGCCGCCCGGACGGCCCGCTCTTCCTCGAACTTCCGCGGCCGCCCCATGCCCGTACGCTAACACGTTATGTATCGGTCGGTCCAATATCGTCAGCGGACGGACGCGACCTGGACGAACCGGCTCTCGTACCCCTGCGTGAGGACCCCGCGCCCGGGGACGCGCTCGGCCGGCGACGGCCCGCCCATCAGCAGGGCCGCGCACACCTCCGGGTGCAGCTCGTCGAGCAGCGAATCGGTCCCGGCGGACGACCTGGTCTCCGTGCGGGCGACGACGAGGTGGAGCCGCCCCTCGCCGAGGTGCGGGCCGAGCGGCAGGAACAACCCGCGGTCGAGCAGGTCGTGGTCGTCCACGAGCAGGTAGAACTCCGCCGCGGGCGACCTTTCCAGGCGTCCGAGAAGCCCGCCGATCAGTGACCGCGCCTGCGACGTCGTCGCGGCGTACTCGCCGGTGGAGACCCGGGGCGGGCCGCCCAGCCGGAAGTCCAAGTCGTTCAGCCCGCCGCTCGGGTCGATGACGTACGGCTCCTCCCCGCCGGTGCTGAGGGCGTCGAAGACGAGGTACAGCACGTTCGTCTTCCCGGATCCGGGCGGGCCGACCACGCTGAAGTGCGGCAGCTCCCGGAAGGCCAGGACGGCCGGGGCCTGCGTGCCGTCCTCGACGCCGATGGGGATGCGCCCGTGCGAGGCCATCGCCAGCTCGCCGCGCGGCAGGTGCTCCGGCAGGGAGCCCGCGTCCCCGCCCCACTCCGCCGGGGCGACCATGCGGAACCCGTCGGCGGTGCCGGGCGGCAGCAGGGTGAGCAGGGCGCGCATGGCCGGGGCCGGCCCGCACAGGACGATCAGCGGGTCCGCGCGGTCCGCGGCCATCCTCGCGATCACCTCGATCGCCGCCATGGCCAGCGGCCCGCCCTCGGCGGTCACGAGTTCGCCCGCGTCCTCCACCACCAGCACCCCGCCCGCCGACTCCCGGAAGAGCCGGGGGACGGGGGTGTCGCGCTCGCCGGAGTCCTGGCCCACCAGCATGCGCCAGGACGTCGCGGTCACGTTCCCGTGCGGCAGTGCGCCCTGGGAGGCGCGCCGGCTCCCGTACCACCGTGCCGTCGTCAGCATCTCCTCCCCGAACCGGCCGCAGAACACCAGATGCCCGTCCGGGGGGAAGTCGTCGAGCGGGGGCACCGGATCGGCCAGGGGCGTCCGCGCGGTGGCGGGAAGCGCCGCGCGTTCGCGCGTCCGGCGGACGAAGTCCTCGACGGCGGGCGCGGGCGGCTCGTCGGCGACGCTGAAGCGGCGCGGTGCACCGCTACCCGCGCGGAGGTAGGCCGTCCGCTCGCCGGCGAACGGCAGGGACGCGCGTCCGAGGACGCGCTGGAGCACCGCGGGCGGCTGCTCGCTCGCGGCGACCCGCCAGCCGAGGAGGGGCAGGAAGCGGTCCCAGATCGTCGTGTCCTCGACCGTCGCGGAGCCGACCAGGAGCTGGACGCCGAGCGCCGCGCCCTTCTGCGCCACGGTGAGCAGTGCCTCGGCCGCCTCGGGTCTGCCGGCCGGGAAGGTCAGCGACACGTCGGCGAAGACGACGAGCCCCGGCGGATCGGCCACGGCCCGGGCGGAGCGGGCCTCCATCTCGTTCGACAGGAAGCCGGTGAACCGCCGGAGGCGGTCCGCCGATCCGAGCAGTTCCTCGTCGGAGTAGCGGACGTGCGGTAGGTCGAGCGGCTCACCGAGCGGATGCTCGCCCAGCCCCGCGAAGGCGAACGTGAGGTCGCTCGGTGAGTAGGCCGCGGCGAGCGAGAACGTGATCGCGCGCATGACGCGGCGCCGTGCCTCGGTGTCGCCGACGATCATGCCGTGCGGGATTCCGGCCGAGATGTCGAGCGGGTAGAGGGTGACGACGTCACCGCTCTCGTCGTATCCGATGCCGGGGCTCCGCGGCTCGGACGCGGGGAGCGCCCACGTCTCGTGGAACATGCCGCTGGGGCCGCCGCCGTTGAGGCGGAGGACGTCGAAGCGCGGCGGGGCCTCGGGCGCGGGGGGTTGCGGTGGTGCTACGGGGTCGGCGGGGAGGTGGAGCCTGTCCACTCGCGGGGCCCGCCGGCGCACCGCCTCCACGATGGAGTCGGCGTCGTCGGAGGAAAGGCGGGCCGGCCGGAAATCCTGGTGGAAGTGGCTCCCCGTCGGGAGCTTCATGGACATCCTGTGCTCCCCCATGTCGGCCTGCCAGGTCGCGAGGTCCGCCGCCCAGGGGAAGAAGGCGGCGTCGGCGTGGGCCATGGAGAAGACGAAGCGCAATCCCTGGTCGGCGCCCAGCTCGCAGAGCCGCGCCATGGCCTCCGGGAGGTCGTGCCCGAACAGGTCGTCGGCGTCCTGGACGATCACGACGAGCGCGGGCAGCGGGGGGAGCGGGCGCCCTCTCGCGAATTCCGTCTGGTAGGCGTCCCACGTGCGGACGCCGGCCTCCCGCAGGACGGCTTCGCGGCGCCTCCGCTCGGTTTCGAGGGTCTGCGGGAGGCCGTCGAGCAGCGCCGGCAACGGAGTCGACTCCGAGGTGGACAGGGCGAGATGCGGGAGGTCCGCCAGGTGGTCGAAGGTGTCCCACCGCGAGAAGTTGACGAACCCGAGGTTCACGAGTTCGGGCGAGTGGGTGAGGACGAGCCCGGCCACGATCACTCGCAGCAGCGCGTCGCGGTCCGCCGGGGGGCCGGTGACCAGGCCGTGGGGGAGGTCGGGGCGGCCGCTGAGGATGTCCAGGCTGAACCAGCCGCCGTCGCCGGCCGCGCCGATGAGCGTCTTGCGGGACGGGCCGTGCCAGTGGCGGTCGATCAGCTCGTCGGGCGATGCGCCGAAGAGTTCCAGCAGGTCGGGCGCGGGAGCCCTGTTGGAGTCGGGGGCCGGGCTGGAATCGGGGGCCGGGGCGGAACCGGGGGCGAGGTGGGTGCGGGTCTCCGGGGTGACGAGCGCGAAATGGTCGGTGTCGGCGGTGAGGGTGACGGGGCCGCCGTCGGCGGGCAGCAGGGCGCGGAACGTCTCGGCGGCGGTCCCGGCGCGGCGCTCGATCTCGGCGGAGACCGCTTCGAGGACGCGCCGCGTGTGCAGGGCCTCGGGCCGCGGGAGGGTGTCGAGGAGGGCCTCGCGGGCGCCCGGCACGAACGCGTAGCGGACGTCGCCCGCCGGGCGCAGCAGGCCGCTGAGCAGGACCTCCGCGAGCTGGCCCGGCCCGGAGCCGCCGAGGACGCGGTGCTGGATGAGCCGCATCACCGGCAGGGACGGGTCGGACACGGCGACGTGCGCGGCGAGTTCGGCGGCGCCGGGGGAGGCCGTGGCCAGGAATCGGCGGACGCGCTCGCCGATCGGCAGTTCGCGCTCGCGGCCGACGGGCGCGGAGCCGGACGGGCGGGCGGGCAGCGCGGCGACGGCGGCGGGCTGCGGCCCGGAACCGGACACCAGGCGGGCCCACGCGGCGAACCAGCGCGGTGCCGCCTCCATCACCGGGACGGGCACGCCCGGCGGCATCGCCCCGTCGTGCGGGGTGAAGCGCAGGGCGGTGTTCGCGGCGCCGGGCCGGGGGAGGGCCGCGAGGCCGGGGACGGCCGGTGCGGCGGTGCGGCGCCACAGGCGCTCGGCGAGCGGCTGGAGGATCGCGGTCGGCCCGGCCTGCGCCCAGCGGCGGACGGTGCGCGGGGCCTGCCCGCTCCACCAGTGCGGGCCCGAGCAGTCGCTCAGGACGAGCACCGCGTGGCGGCCCGACGCGTCCAGGAGGGTGCCGGGGTCCTGGGGCGGGGCGCCGGGGGCCGAGGCGATGCGGCCGGTTGCGTCCAGGTAGGCGACGTGGACGTCCTGGAAGGCGCCCTGGCGGATCAGCGTCTCGGTCAGCTCGCGGGCGAGGGGCCGCCAGAGCCGCATGGTCGGCCCGGTGTCGACGACGAGGCTGAGCGTGAGCCACCGTTCCGACGACGGGACGAGTACTGGCGCCCACAGGCCGGTGTCGGCGATGCGCGCGGCGGTCGCCTCCTCCTCCAGCTCGCGGCGGTGCCGGGACGGGACGCGGCGCTTCAGCGGTCGCAGCGCGCGCTGCACGCCGAGGGCGTCCGCCAGCATCGGCGCGGTCGGGACGAGCACCTCCGCCGCCGACCCGGCCGGTTCCGCGCCGGGGCCGGGACGCGGGTGGAGGCCGGTCAGCGGTTCCGGCGCGGGCTCCGGAGGCACGGCCGCGGGCGGTGGCTCCGGGACCTCCCCCGGCTCCTCGGGGTCCGCCCGCGGGCGGGCCGGGGGCGGCGCGGGGGAGGTCTCGTCCTCGGCGACGGGGGTGATGTGGCAGGCGAGCCACAGCATCTCGCTCAGCTCGCGGGCGTCCGGCGGCGGCCCGGTCGCCGCGAGGGCCGCGCGGAGCCGGTCGATCCCGTTCATGCGTCCCCGTTCATGCGTCCCCGTTCATGCGTCCCCGTTCATGCGTCCCCGTTCATGCGTCCCCGTTCATGCGTCCCCGTTCATGCGTCCCCGTTCATGCGTCCCCGTTCATGCGTCCCCGTTCATGCGTCCCCGTTCATGCGTCCCCGTTCATGCGTCCCCGTTCATGCGTCCCCGTTCATGCGTCCCCGTTCATGCGTCCCCGTTCATGCGTCCCCGTTCATGCGTCCCGGTTCATGGCTCCCCGTTCATGGCTCCCCGTTCATGCCTCGTCGTCGATCGGCCCGGTCAGGTACGGCATGATCCGGTCGGCGAGGGCGTGCCGGTCGGCGGCGCCGGCGTGCCGGCACAGGTAGACGGCGTTGAGCAGCTGGTCGGTGGCGAGCGTCCCGGACGCGGACCGGTCGAGGAAGCGGCGGACGAGGTCCTCGCTCCGGTCGGCGAGCGGCCCGAGGTGCTCCCGGACGATCGCCGCCAGCTCCGCCTCCCCGGTCGGCTGCCGCAGCTCGACGGTGACGCAGCGGCGCAGGAACGCGGGCGGGAACTCGCGCTCGCCGTTGCTGGTCAGCACGACGAACGGGAAGGCGTTGCAGCGGACGGTCCCGCCGGTGACGGTGACTCGGGCGCCTGGCCCGTCGGCGGCCATGACCTCGGCGGACGGGTCGGCGCGCCGGGTCAGCTCGGGCAGCTCGTACTCGCCCTTCTCGAAGATCGTGAGGAGGTCGTTGGGCAGGTCGATGTCGCTCTTGTCGATCTCGTCCACCAGCAGGACGCGCGGCCGCCGGTAGGGGAGCAGCGCGGTGCCGAGCGGGCCGAGCCGGATGTAGCGGCCGATGTCGTCGCCGGGCGCGTCTCCACCGGCGGGCGCGTTGCCGCGCCCGGCCGCGTACAGGCGGGTCAGGGGGTCGTACTGGTAGAGGCCGTCACGGAGCGTGGTGCGGCTGGTGATGGGCCAGTGCAGGACGGGCCCGAGGCCGAGTTCGTGGGCCACCGCGTAGGCGAGTGTCGACTTCCCCGTGCCGGGCGGCCCCGTCACCAGCAGCGGCCTGCGCAGGTACAGCGCGGCGTTGACCTGCTGTACGGCGTCGTCCGATGGGCGGTAGGTGGTGGCCTGGTGGTCGTTGCCGGAACCGCCGGGCGGGGTGTCCAGGACGGGCTCGCCGTCGAACGTGCGCCATGGCGGCGGGCCGGGGAGCCGGTCGATGCCGTCGTGGGTGCGACGGCTCCCTGTGTAGAGCAGCCAGTCGGACACCTATACCTCCATGGCGAGCGGGGGGTCGGGAAGGCGGGACGGGTCGTCCCACAGCAGGGTCAGGTCGCGTCCGCAGTGCGGCTCGTCCTTCGGTGCCACGAGGGCGGCCTTGCGCAGGGCGAGCGCGACCTGCGGCAGCTCGCCCGGATGCCGGTCGCCGACGGCGGCGGTCAGCTCGTCCAGGACACGGTGCCCCCGGCAGTCGTGATGGGACGCCGCGTCGCAGGGCGTGCGGGTCCACAGCATGACGGGGATGCCGTTGTTGAGCGCGGCCGTCAGCCAGCTCTTCACCGGACGCGACCCGTAGACGAGCACGCAGAAGTCGACGTTGGCCTCCAGCCAGTCCTGGAAGTCGCTGCCCTTGCGGGGCGCGTCGCAGGCGATGGGGCGCGGGTCGCTGCGGCCCCGCTCGTGCAGCAGCCGCCAGCGGTGGTGGGCCTGGTCGCGGCGGAACGAGTCGGGCCGCATCCGCTCGACGTCCCGCACGACGACCGGGTAGCGGCGCATCGGGATGCGGTTGCGCGGGTCGAGGTGCCACTGCTCGAACGGCTTGCCGAGCCAGCTCTCCGGCACCGCGAACTCGATCATCCAGTCGCGGCCGAACAGCGCGGGCGCGAGCGCCGCCACGCCCGCCTCGGCCACCGCCCGCACCCGCTTCTCCGGGACGCGCTCGGTCGGCCGGCGCGGCCCCTCGGCGCCGTCGATCCAGGTGTGCACGGTCACGTCGAAGGCGTTGTCGAACGTGACCCGCTCCAGCCGGACGATCACCGACGCGGGCCCCGAGCGCGGGGCGGCGGCGGGCGCCGCGCCGGGCAGGTGCCGCGCCGACCAGGCGGTGAGCCGTGCGCGCGCCGCGTCCGGCAGGTGCGGGCCGAGCGCCGCGAGGTAGCGGACGAGCCGGTCCTCCGGCCAGCCCTCGGCGACGTACCGGACCGACCCCCACGCCGAACGGAACCCGCCGGACGCCGGGCGCCCGGTGACGCGCTCCAGGGCGGCGGCCAGCGGGTCGGTGTAGCGGACGCCGTCGAGGAGTTCCCGCAGCTCGCGGCGCGCGTCCGGGGTGAGCCAGCGGAGCGGCAGCAGGTCGTCCAGCTCCTCCCAGTGTGTCCGGATGTGCGGGAGGGGCAGCATCCAGCCGAGGTCGGCGCGGTCGCCGTCGCGCAGCTCGGCGTTGGTCACCATGCCGATGACCTCGCCGCTCGCCGCGTCGTACACGGCCGACCCGCTGTAGCCCTCCTCCAGCCAGTCGCCGGGCCCGGTCTTCAGCTCCCACCACTCGCGCCGCATGTCCCGGTGCGGGGACGTCGTGACGTGCGCGTGCCGCTCGTTCCCGTCCTTGCGGCGCGGGAACCCGCAGACGGCGAACGTCCGGCCGGTGAGGGAGTGCTCGTGCAGGTCGTCGGGGGCGGCCAGGCGGGCGGGCGCGTACGGCACGGGCCGGCGCAGCTCCAGGACGGCGACGTCACCCGGGTCGCCCTCGCGCCGCCACGCGCCGCGCCGCACGACCGCGGCGGGCAGGTCCTCCAGGAGGCCGGGGAAGCCGACGCGCGCCTCGTCCAGGCCGTGGACGGTGTGGGCGCAGGTCAGCAGCCGGGTCTCGGTGATGAGGAACGCCGCGCCGAGCTTGCCGCCGGACGGGTGGCCGACCCAGGCGCGCCACTGCCAGTCGTCCACGACCCGGCTACGCCTCCTCCCCGGCCGCGCCACCGGCCGGCGGGCTCGGCTGCCCCCAGGTCATCTTGACCTTGAGATGCCCCTCGACGGACGTCTTCGCGATGACGGCCCCTGCCGCCGCGTTGAGCTTGACGCCGAACTCCAGCTCGACCGCGTCCGGGTTCAGGTCGCCGCCGCGCAGCGCCGCGAGCGCCGACTGGGCCGCCTCCCGGACGTTGTGGAAGGCGTCCTCGAACCGGCCGGCCGCGTCGTGGAAGATCTCGCCGCTCCGGGAGACCGACCGGAAGCCGGGCTCGCGGTCGTCGCTCTCCACGACGATCGTCCCGTGCTCGGTCTGCCAGCGCACCAGTTCGTTCACGACCGCCCCCTCACGCACGCAAATCTAACAAGATCGTCGGAGCCGGGTGCTTTGCTGGGGGAAACGGGGCCACAGGAGGACATGATGATCACAGTCGAGCAGGTGCGGGCGCTCGCGATGACCCTGCCCCGCACGACGGAGCACCTCATCCGCGACCGGGTGAAGTTCCGGGTCGGCTCCATCGTCTACGTCGCCTTCTCCCGGGACGAGACCGAGATGGGTTTCGCGTTCCCCAAGGAGGAGCGCGCCGCGCTGGTGGCGTCCGAGCCGGAGAAGTTCCACCTGCCCCGCGAATCCGACATGCGGTTCAACTGGGTGGAGTGCTGGACGGCCGCCCTCGACGAGCCCGAGATGCGGGAACTGGTCATGGAGGCGTGGCGGATGGTCGTCCCGAAGAAGGTCGCCGCCGCCCGCCTCGGCGAGGCTTAGCCCGCGGCGTGGCGGGTCTCGGTGCGGGGTGGGCTTCGGTGCGGGCGGGCGTGTCAGTGCGGGGGCGGCATCGGGTGGAGGGCGTTGGACGCGGTGCAGCCCGCCTCGCCCGGCATCCGCTGGATGCGTGACGGCACCCAGACGCTCGTCCGGCCCGGCGAGACCCGGGCGAGGACGCAGTCGAACGCGTCCGACAGGTACGGCTTCACCTTGAGGACGAGGCCGACCGCGTCGCCCTCGGCCCTGAACTCGCTGCTGATCGCCGGGTCGAGGCGCAGCGACGCGACCGCCGCGCGGACCTTCGCCTCGTCCGCCCGCCCTCCGGCCGGGACGCGCGGCAGGGCCTTGCGCAGCTTCTCGTAGGGAAGCTCGGGCGTCTTCGGCCACGGCTTGAACTTCAGCGGCTCCCCGGCCGGGCAGGCGACCTCCCGGGTGCCGTAGTGGCGGAATTCCGTGGTCGTCGAGAACCGCATCCGGAAGCACCGCTTCACGGTGACGGGCTCGCCGGGCGCGAACCAGCCCTCGGTCCCCGTGCCGGGGACCCGGAGGACGAGGGTCACGCCCGCTCCGGCGGTGGAGGTCCCGGACACTCGCATGACCTCGACGTCGTCGAGGTCCGCCGCGCGGTGAGCGATGTCCTGCGCGGGCCGCACGCGGGCGGTGTAGAGCTTGTCGCCGACCAGCTGGGCGGTCTTGCGCGCGTCCTCGGTGGCGCGTTCCTCGGCCGTCCCGCCGCCCGCGGCGTAGGGGACGGAGCCGCATCCGGCGCTCAGCAGGACGGGCAGCAGGAGGATCGCGAGTCGGCGCATCCGCTCATGGTCGCGGCGCACGGCACCGGACCGCATCCGTACATGTACTCATCTGGGGGTGAGTGTGACGGAGATCGGCCGGTGGTCGGAGTGGCGGACGCCGGGGTTGGCGGCGTCCCGCCCGACCAGGCCGGACGTGACGAGCACATGGTCGATCTGCTCCGCCGAGTCGGGCGTCGTCGGGAACGGGCGGGACGGCGCGAGCGCGTCCGTCAGCCCGGCGCGCATCAGCACGTCCCAGGGGCGGGAGCCGGGCTCCAGGTTGAGGTCCCCGGCGAGGACGACCTGCCGGCCGTCGCGCGCGGAGTCCCGGGCCAGGGCGCCGAGCTGCTCGGCCTGCCGCAGGTCGGACCAGTCCGACGGGGGCTGCGTGTGCGTGGCGATCACCGTGATGTCGCGGCCCTGCCAGCGCAGCCCGACCGCGAGCGCCTGTGCGCCCGTCGGGCCGCCCTCGGCGAGCGGCACGTTCCGGACGGACGTCACCGGCAGGTCGGTGAGCAGCGCGTCGCCCCACACCTCGTCCGCCGCCGGCGCCCAGACAGCCCGCAGCCCCAGTCGTTCGGAGAGCAGGCGCAGCGAGTCGCGCCCGCCGTTCAGAAGCCACGCCCGGTCGACCTCGCTGAGGACGACGACGTGCGGGCGGAGCGCGCGCAGGGCGTCGGCCTGCCGGGTGACGGTCATCGTGCCGTCCATGCCGTATCCCATGCGCACGTTGTACGCGGCGAGGCGCAGCCCGCCGTCGTCGACAGGCCGCCAGTCCGGCCCCGTGTCGCGCCACAGCGGAACGGCCGCCACCGCCAGGACGGCGATGACCGCAGCGCCCGCGACCCACCGTTCGAACCCCTGCTCCCGCTCCGGGCGCGTGGCGCGGACGATCAGCGCGGCCATGCCGAGCGCGGTCACCACCGGCACCCACCGGTTCGGGGTGCCGAGGTCGTAGGCGGAGTAGTAGGCGAACATCAGCACGACGAACAGCAGCCAGCCGCCCGCCATCGCCGCCCCGCGCCGTCCCGGCCGGTCGGGCCCGGGGACGGACGCGGCCCAGCCGAGGCACCCGGCCAGCGCGACCTGCCCGAGGACCTGCGCGGCCACCGTCCAGGCGGGGGAGACGCCGTGGACGCCGTCGACCGTGGCGCGCCCGGCGGCGAACCCGAGCACCGACAGCACGAGCCCCGCCGTCGGGACGAGGGGATGCCGCGTCCAGAACCGGGGCCGCGCCGCGACCGCAACCGACAGCACGGCGGCCGCCGTCACGACCGCCGCCGCGACACCGCCCGGCCATCCCGCGCTGGCCTGGGCGTGCGCGGCGTTGCCCGTCCACATGCCCCACAGCAGGAAAGCGGGACCGGCCGCCAGCCAGATCCGGGGCGCGGCGCCGCCTTCGCTCTCGCCGGGCCGCCCAGCCAGCGCGAAGGCGAACAACCCCAGGTAGGCGACGACCGGGATCCACGGCACGAGGCCCGTCCGCCACACCAGGTCGATGCCCTCGACCGCCGCGTGCAGCGCCGTGGCCGCCGCGAGCCCGCCCGCGAACCCGGTCATCATCGGCGCCGTGTCCCGGACGGTCATGGCGGTCGCGGTCAGCCACACCAGCCCGCCGAGCAGGCCCGCGCTGGCCGCGTAGAGCTGGGGGTCACCGCCGTCCGCGGCCTGGAGGACGACCCGCGCGACCACCATCAACGCTCCACCGCCGACCGCCAGCCTGCCCGCCGGGACGACCCGCGCCAGCGGGACGGTGAGGAACGCGGCCACGAACCACGACAGCGCGTACGCGCCCATGACCTCGGCCGGGGTGGAGCCCGCGCTGCCCACGAGCGTGATCAGCGAGGGCAGGAAGACGTGCAGCACGTCCGCCAGCACGACGACGCCCAGCAGGACGTCCCACCGGATCCGCGACATACGCCCCTCCCCGCCCAGAATGCGAGGAAGTCTCACGTATTGGGGTTGCGGTGCGCAAGGGGCGCCGGACGTCAGGCGGCGGGCGTCAGGCGCCGGCGGGCTGCGCCTCCGGGGCTTCGACCGGCTCAGGCTCCTCCGCCGGCTCCGCCGGCTTCCGCCCCCACGCCATCGCCGCCGCGAAGCACGCGAACGGCAGCGCGGGCAGCATGTAGCGGTAGTCGAAGTCGACCGTGATCGGGGGGATGGCCAGCAGAGCCACCCCGGACACCCAGAACAGCGCCGTCCGCGCGCGCGCCCGCCGCCACACGATGCCCGCCGCTCCCGCGAGCAGGACTACGCCGAGCACCGTCCCGGGCACGCTCACACGCTCCTGGTAGCCGCGCATGAAGCCCGCGTAGGGGTCGACGATGTGCGTCCTGCCGGTGCCGTGCGAGTACTCGTGGACGACCGTCCGCCGCGTCCCGCCGCCGAGCACCTGGAGGCCGGGCTTGCGCGCGGTGGGCTTCGTGGGGAAGTGGTACCGGGCCTCGGTGCCGACCGTCGGGTACTGCGACCGGTGCCACGAGAACGTCCGGACGAAGAAGTCGTACGACACGACCCGCGCGTAGTCGAGCGGCTGGTTCCGGATCGCCCACAGCGCGAACCGCTGCGCGCGCGCGTTCGTCTCCTCGTCGAACGCCTTCCCGTTGGACCATCCGGTCGGGGAGTTCGCCTCCCAGATCTGGTGGGACGACGCGGGCCGGTCGCCCTTCTGCCCGTACGGGCACAGGCTCGCCAGATCGGCGGGCGGCGTGTGCGCGTCGCAGTCGGCGAACGCGGCCGTCCGCCCCCACAGGAAGACGCCGTCCACCCCGGACATCGCGAACCGGCCGTGCTCCTGCTGGAACCACGCGCCGTACGCGCCGACCGGCAGCACGAACGCCGCCGCGAGCGCCGCGTACACCGGCCACCGCGTCCGCCGCACCACCAGGTACAGGACGGCGACGAGGAACAGCGGCACCCCGACCGTCCGCGTGATGGCCGCCACCCCCAGCAGCGCGCCCACCGCCGCAGCGCGCCGCCACCCGGCCGACCCCGGCTTGGCCAGCAGCAGCATCGCCGCGAGCACCAGGACGGTGAACAGGGTGTCCGACAGGAGCAGATGCTCCAGTTCGATCTGGAACGAGTCGAGCAGGATCGGCGCGACGGCCAGCGCCGCCCACGTCCGCCGCACCTCGAAGTCGCGGACGAGCATCCGGTAGCCGGCCACCGCCAGCCCGATGATCGCCGCATGCTGCAACGCCGTGATCAGCGCCAGGCTGTGGAACGGCTTCAGCACCCACAGGAACAGCCCGTAACCGGACGGCCGCAGCGGATGCGGGAACGGATCGTCGGCGACCCGCAGGAAGTCGTAGCTGTCGTTGAACCACAGCACGCCCCGGAACCCCAGCATGGTGACGACCCGCAGCACGACACCGGCGACGAGCACCAGCGCGAACAGCCAATGCCCCCTGACCGCGCCGACGACGGCACCGGCCTTCGCGCGACGTTCGGCAAGAGGGGCAGGCGGCACAGGGGAACCTTTGCTGTGGACGTGCGGGCGGACGAACCCGCGCCGGGCGATGATCGGCCCTTTCGCGCCGGGGGCGGGCCTCTACGCCGCGTCACCGCGACCGCCCGCGCATCGGCCGCCGATCCTACCAGCGCCTCCGGCGGCTCCCCGGCCGTCCGTCCCCCCGGCGACGACGGACGGGGCGCGCCCGGAGACCGGACGCGCCCCGCCCGCCGGCGTCGCCGGATCGGTCGTTGGGCCGGATCAGTCGTTGGGGACGAGCATGAAGGCGCGGGGCGAGCCAGTGCCGACGATGACGCCGTCGTCGTTGATCGCCTTCGCGTTGTAGAGGATGGCCCCCTCGGGCAGGTTCACGGTGACCTTGTTCAGGTCGGTCATCTTCCCGTCCTCCCAGATGAAGGCGCGGCGCCCGACGCCTCCGCTGGAGTCGGTGTCGGAGATGCCGACGATCTGGCCCCGGTTGTTGATCCCGCTCACGAAGCTGGCGGACCCGCCGAGGGTGCCGAGGTCGGTGATCTTCCCGTCGCTCCACTTGACGGCGTGCATGTAGCCCGTGAGCCTCTGCGAGTCGCCGACGACCGTGCCCTGGTCGTTGACGTCGATGGCGCGGGTGCCGGGGTACCCGCCGCCGCCCAGGGTGCCGAGGTCCCGCACCGTGCCGTTCTCCCAGATGACGGCCCGATTCGCCCCCGACTTCGTCACGGCGGTGCCGATGACCTGGCCCCTCTCGTTGATCGCCGTGGCCTGGCTCTCGGTGCCGTAGGAGACGCCGCCGAGGCCCGGCAGGCGGCGCATGGCGCCGTCGGCGTCCCAGACGGCGGCGCGGCTCGGCTGCCCGGCCTCGCTGAACGACCCGGCCACGGTGTCGGACTCGTTGATGTCGAGCGCGGTGCTGCCGTTCGCACCGCCGTAGGGGGCGCCGAGGTCGACCAGCTCGCCGTCGCGGTACACCACGGCGTGCGCGGGCTCGTTCGAGGCACCGCTGTAGGCGGCGCCCACGATGCGCCCGGCGTCGTTGACGCCCAGCGCGGTGAGCATGGGCAGCCTGCCGATCTCCCCGTCCTGCCAGACCACGCCATTGCCGGCCGAGCCGACCACCAGGCCGCCGGCGTTCACGTCGTTGGCGACGCTGGAGGCGTAACCGGGCAAGGATCCGAGATCGACATAGGTGTAGGTGGTCGCCTGCTCATCGGCGTGGGCGGGCACGGTGACCGCGGCGGCGGCCAGGGCGGTCGCGGCGGCGGCGGTGGCGGAACGGCGCAAGAGCGTACTTATCGACATGCGAATGATCTTGCTCGGCGTGCGCGCCCGGCGATAGACCGCGGACCATTACCGGGTTCTTACGGGCCGGTCCTCACCGGTCGGCGGGGACGAGCAGGCTGAACAGCCGCACCGCGACCCTCCCGTCCGGCAGCGGCGCCGGGCTGCCCGCGACGACCGCCTCGCCCGCCGGCCAGGCCGCACCGTCCAGGAGCACCTCGTTGCTCTGCAACCGGCCCTCGTGGTGGGCGACGAAGAAGCGCATCCAGTGCACCCGCCGGGTGAGGGGCTGCGAGCGCAGCGCGTCCAGCAGCCGGTCGAGCAGCGGCCCGGCGGGCGGCACCGGCCGGTCGGCGAACATGGTGAGCTGAGCGCCCAGCACCAGCTCGAACGCGCCGGACGGATGCTCGTACCGCTCCCGCTGGACCTGGCCGGGCGCGGCACCGGGACGCAGCAGCCCCTCGACGATCGGATGCAGCGCGCCGCGTTCGAACTTCTGCAGCGCCCCGCCGATCGCCTCGCGCCAGGTGGCGCCGGGCCCGGCGAAGCTCTCCACCAGCCGCGGCGCGGCGAGCGCGGGATGCGACACGGCGAAGTCGATCTGCCCCATCACCAGCCCGGGCGGGGCGGGATGGACGAACAGCCTCGCGTCGACCGACGTCCCGCCGCCGAGCACCGCACCGTGCCCGCGCAGCATCTCCTCGAAGACGGCGCGCGGGCAGGGCACCCCGCCGTCGCCCGGCGCGGGCGGGGGCAGGTCGCGCAGCGCCCGGACCTCGCCGATCGCCATGTCCGCCATCTGCACGCCGTCGTTCAGCGCCTGGTTGATCACGTTGAACTCGGCGCTGCGCAGCGCGATCCGTTCCATCTCGCCGCGGTCGGCCCGCTGCGCGCGGGCCAGTGCGGCGGTGAACACCGGTTCGTCCGCCAGCCGGATCCGGCCGCTCGGGGCGGCCACCACGTCCGTGTAGGTGATGTCCGGCAGCAGCCGCCGCGTGAACGCCATCGGCAGGAAGGCCAGCAGCCGCTCGGCCAGCCACGGTTCGACCCCGGCCCCGGTCAGCCGCTCCAGCACGTCGGCGTCGCCGGGCGGCTCCGGCCCCGAGCAGAACGCGGCGACTCCCACCTCGACGGCGCTCTCGAACCCCACAGACGTGATCATCGCGAAACCCTATCTCCGCGGACGTATCACCCGCAGGCGCAATCACCGCCCAGCGCAGGAGGTCAGCGGTGCCGGCGCCCGGTCCGGCCGGGCGCCGGCACCGGTCACGTCACCCTCGGCCGAGGTGCCGCGCGAGGAACCGGACCGCGCTGTCGGCCTCGAACCTCGGCAGGTCCTTGTGCTTGCCCACGTTGGCGTGCAGCGTCTTCTCCGCCGAGGCGAAGGCGTCGAACAGCGCCAGACCGGCCTCGCGCGGGATGTGCTCGTCGTCCCACTGCATGGCGAACTCCACCGGGACGGTGATCCGCCTCGCCGCCTCGGCCAGCCGGTCCGGCCAGTGCATGCCGAACACCGCTGCGCCGATGCGGGAGTCGGCCGCCGCCAGCGGGACGCCCACCGCCGTGCCCATGTTGAGCCCGAAGTAGCCGACCGGCCCGCCCTTGCCGATCTCGGGGAGCCGCTGGAGGGCGTCCAGCGCCGCCCGGTACTCCGGCACGGCGCGCTCCGCCAGGTGCGCGTTGTAGCGGACGACGATCGGGCCTTCCGGCTCGCCCGCCTCCCGCGCCCGGTAGAGCGCGGCGATCTCCGCCTCGTCGTGCGCCGTGCGCGGCCGGTCGCCGTGCCCGGGAGCGTCGAGGACGGCGACGTGGAAGCCGCAGCCCTCCACGAGGAGCCGTGCCCGTCCCGCCATCGCCGGGGACTTCTTGTGGTTGCCGCCGCCGTGGCCCATCAGCACCAGCGGCGCGCGGCCGGTACCGGCCGACCACAGCACGCCGGGGACGCCGTCCACGGTGAAGTCGCGTTCGAGGACGCCGCCGGACGACGTCTCGGCGGTGAAAAGCAGAGAATGCAAGGTGGTGCCTTTCAGGAGTGCCTGACTGGTCGCGGCGCTCCCGGCGATCCCTACGTCAACCGCCCGACCGTGACGACGAGGGGAGCACCCACATCGGTACAGCGTTCATGGGTCTCACCTCCAAGCGTCAGAACACGGCCGCCGGCAATCTATCAACCACCCCGCGCGCGGCCGACTTCTTTTCCGCATGCGCCCATCACAGCCGGGCGGTGACGAACCGGACGCGCTCCTCGACGGGCACGCGGGGCAGTTCCACCAGCTCATAGCCGTACTCGGCGTAGGTCGTGACCATGGATTCGTAAGTCCGCTCCGCCTCGGCCGGAGACTGCTTGCGCTCACTGTCCTGCTCGTAGATCTCGGGCCAGGGCGGGGCGATGAACACGCGCCGCCGATAGCGGAAGGTGCGCGCGGCGGTATGGACATGCGGCGGGACGGGCCGTCCCTCAAGGCGGAGATAGCCGACGATGTCGGGGATCCCGCGATCGAAGAAGACGGGCCCCGCCCGCCCCTCCATGCCGCGGTAGGAGCGCATCTCCCAGCAGAGCATCATCTCGGCGAACAGGTCGACGTCCTGCCAGGGCAGCGCGCGGCCTCCGATGGCGGCCTGATCCTGGATGACGCCTCGTCCGGCCTCCTGGGACCGGGCGAATCCGGCCTCCTCCAAGCGGTCGATCAAGGTGCTCTTCCCGGACCCGGGGCCTCCGGTGACCACAACGAACCCCTCCACCGCCGCACCCCCTCTCCATGCCGCCGCGCAACCCGCCGACCGCACCCTACGACGTCAAGATCATCAGAGGCGGGACGGAGCCGCCTCCGATCGCCGGCCGCCCTGGACGGCGAGGCGCGCGGCGGCGATCCCGACCTCGCCGAGCAGCCCCGGCGCGGCGGACTGGTCGGTGGCGACGGCGAGCCCGCCGCCGCGCTCGACGGCCGGACGGTCCCGCCAGGTCGTCCCCGGCAGGTCCAGGGCCCCGCTGCACTCCGTGCGCAGCGCGGCGCGCCGCCACACCACCGCGTCGCGCCAGCCCGGCCACGTCTGGTCGAGCAGGCTCTGCACCCGCCGTTCGGCGTCGCCTCTCCGCTCCCCGGGCGCGCACGCGGCGGAGATCTGGACGAGTTCGCGTCCGGGCGGGGCCAGCGTCGCGTCGGCCATGCTGTAGCGGGCGATGTAGATCCGGTCGTCCAGGTCCAGGATCCGGAACCAGTCGGGACCATCGCCGGTCCGCATGCCCAGGTCGAACGTCGCCACGCGGGCACCGGGCCAGGTGAGCGACGCGTCGCCGGTGAGCTGCCGCGCCGAGGCGAGGCTGGTCGCGATGATCGCCGGCCCCGCGGGCGGCACGGACACCCGCGTCTTGGTGCGGATCTCCACGCCCAGTTCAGCGGCCCGCTCGGCGAGCAGGTCGACCAGGGCCGTCCACCCGCCGACCACGTACCGCGCCCCGCCGACCAGCGCCCGGCGGAGGCCCTCCCGGACGAACGCGGCCGAGAGCCGTCCGGGATCGTGGTCGAAGGTGAAGACGAACGCGAGCCCGATGATCGCCTCGGCCGTCTCGGCGTCGACGTGCCGGAGCAGCCACGCGCGGAACGGCTCGTCCACCGGTGCCTCCTCGGGGAGCGCGGCGCCCGCCTCGCCGACTTCGCTCATCCAGGGACAGATCCGGCTACCGGCCCGCATGAGGCCGGGGACCCGCGGCGCCGCCACGACGGCCGGGGCGAGGCCGCGCTCCTCCAGCCACGTCCACCAAGGCCCGTCCACGTAGATGGCGTGGGGCCCGGCGTTGGCCCGGTACGGACCGTCCAGCGTGCGCGCGCGCCCGCCAGGCTCGGCATGCGCCTCGGCGACGGTCACCCGAAGGCCGAGCTCGGCCGCCTCGATCGCCGCGGTCAGCCCGGTGAGCCCCGCGCCGACGATCGTCAGTTCCGCTGCCACAACGGATCCCTTCTGTTCGGTGTTCTCGTCGTGGAAAGTGGCGGGGAACCTTCGGAAGGTTCTGCGTAACCTTCCTGGCGTGGATCCGGAGATCGTCGCGGCTGCTCAGCGGGGAGACGCGCTCGCGCTCGACCGGCTGCTCGACGAGCTGGCCCCGTACGTCCGCCGCCTGTGCGCGCGGATCGCCCCGGCGGCGGCCGACGACGCGATGCAGGAGGCCCTCCTCGCCGTCTTCCGCGGACTGCCCTCGCTGGACGCCCCGGAAGCGATCATGACCTGGACGCGGTCGATCGCCGTCCGCACGGCGATCCGCCTCGCCCGCCGCCACGACGCGGAGACCGCCGCCGAGGAGGCGGTCGTCGACCGCGGCGCGTCCTCCCTCGAAGGACTGGTGGACATCGACGACGCTCTGGCGCGACTGCCGCTCGCCCAGCGCGCCGTCCTGGTCCTTCGCACTCGCGAAGGCCTCAGCGAGGAAGAGATCGCCGCCACTCTGGGCATCGCGAAGGGAACCGTGAAGTCCCGGCTGCACCGGGCCAGGGCCGCGTTCCGGGAGGTGTGGGAATCGTGAACGACCCCGTGGCCGGCATCGACCCGCTCGACCGCCTCGACATCCTCGCCGCCGCCATGCCCGGCGCCGCCGTCGTCCGGCGCCGCCTCGCCGCCCCCTTCGAGGACGTGTGGCAGGTCATCGCGAACCTGGAGGACAACCTCCACCGC
Organism: Actinomadura meyerae; assembly: GCF_900188445.1. Taxonomy (GTDB): domain Bacteria; phylum Actinomycetota; class Actinomycetes; order Streptosporangiales; family Streptosporangiaceae; genus Spirillospora; species Spirillospora meyerae. The sequence continues at coordinate 128,656 of NZ_FZOR01000006.1, read as the reverse complement.
TTCGAACCGGGCGTCGCCCGCGTCCACATCACCGAGCGGCGCGGCGAGTTCCTCAGCCTGCGGGTGCGGCACACCGACGGCCGCGAGGAGGCGATGGACGCCAGGCTCCGTCCGGGCTGGTGCCTGATGCAGTCGCCCACGGTCGTCGTCGCCTTCGCCGCCCGCCCGGAGGGCGCCGAAACCCTCCTGGCGCACCTGGAACACGGACGCACCGAACGCCCGCACGACACCGACGCCGCCCTAGCGAAGATCGCCGAAGAACTCCAGGCCATCGAACGACTCGCCACCCGCAACTGACCACCTGAACCTACGACCGCTGCCTCAACTCGGCCAGCAGCGTCCGAAACGCGCCGACGTCGAGAAGAAGCAGAGGCCCGCCGAGGTCTTTGGAGTCCCGCACACCCACACCGCCGGGGAGTGCCGCAACCTCGACACAGGCACCTCCTTTGTCGTCACTGCCGCGAGCCTTACGCCATGTGATCTCGTCCATGTGGCAGTCCTCCAGGGGAGTTGGCCCTGACTTCAGCGTGGCTGCGGGATGACATGTCTGCCATGGGGGCCGGGCTGTGCACCTGGCGAAAGAGGGCTACGGCTGTTGCTTGAGCGCGGTCAGGAGCGCCCTAAACACGCCCGTGGTGAGGAGGACAGCCCCGATGAGGGCGGCCGACTCCGCGCACGCGCCGCCATGATCATTGCTCCGCAGAGTCTTACGCCACGTCACTTGCTTCAAGTCGACATTCCTCCTGCGGGAGGTGGTCCAATCTCCAGCGTGGATAAATGGCACCGGTTTGTCCACCCCGGAGACGGGTCATGGCCGAGCACTCTGCGCGACGCGGCTGGTCAGGGGATCACTGCTGTTTGAGTTCGGCCAGGAGTGCATTGAACTCGGTCGGACGGAGGAGGAGTCTGGGGCCGTCAGGGTCTTTGGAGTCGCGCACGCCAATAGCCCCGGTGAGGGCGGCCAACTCCACGCAGGAGCCGCCTTGGTCGTTGCTCCTGTGCGCCTTTCGCCAGGTCACGCAGTCCACGTCGGCAGTCCTTCCACGTAGTTGGCCCCGGTTCACAGCGTGGGCCTGAGATTCCGGCTTTCCGGGCATGCGGTCAACCCCAGTCGAGTGGTCAGATCTACGCGCCTACCGGGGGCTACGGCTGCTGCTTGAGTTCGGCCAGGAGCGAGCGGAACGCCGCCAGGCGGAGGAGTAGTCTGGGGCCGTCAGGGGCCTTGGAGTCCCGCACGCCCACCGCCTTCGGGAGCGCTGCCAGTTCGACGCAGGCCCCGCCGTGATCGTTGCTGCGCTGCGCCTTGCGCCAGGTCGCATCGTCCACCGGTCTTTCGCCTTTCGTATGAAGTCGCAGGAGTCGCTGACGCTCAGTGCACGCGCCTGCAACTCGCGGAAGAGGATCTGCTGTCGTTTCAGCCGCCCGTCAAGCGTGCTCTGAGAGGGGAGGAGTACCTGGGCGTACTCCTTTGTCTGCAGGAGACCGGTCACGAACGTGGCCTCGTAAGCACGGAGGAGTTCGGCTGACGCTTCGGCCTCCGAGAACTCGGCGAAGAACTTCGGGTAGGTCGCGGAGCGGAGGTGCTTGGTCCAGGCTGCGGTGAGTTGATCATCCGTGCCGAGCGCCTGGTCCATGCGCTGGGCGAAGTCCTTGCGGCAGCGCGTGTGGCCGCTCTCCACCTGTGAGATGTAGGAGGGGGTCACCGCTACTCGCTTGGCGAGTTCTGTTCGGGTGATGTTCGCCTCTTCCCGCAGGTGACGGACAACTGCGCCGAAAGCCTTGAGGGCGGGGGAGGGCTTGCGTCTGGCCATGGCGGGGGGCCTCCAGTACTTCTGAAGTGTTCTTCAGTGGTTGTGAGTCCTTGGTGTGCGTCTCCGAGCTTGCATGGTAACGCTACGCCTCGCAGTGGATTCTGTGCACAGAGTCACGGAAATCCGGAGGTGATCGTTTATGCAGGGGCGTGCGGAGATCGTCGTCCCGGTTCGGGCGGAGTCGGTCAAAACGGCTCGGGACTGGGCGGGGGACGTCCTGGAGAAGTGGGGGCAGGACGCCTATGTGGCGCAGGTCGTGGTCTCGGAACTCCTCACCAACGTCCTGCGGCACACCGGGAGCGCCTCGGCGACCGTGCGGCTGCTCCAGACGGACCGGGGCGCCGTCGTGGAGGTGTGCGACTCATCCGACGTCCTGCCGGCCGCGGGCTCGCCCGAGCTGCTGAGCGAGGACGGGCGCGGGCTCGCGATGCTCGGCGCGCTCGTGAAGGAGTGGGGCGCGCAGCCGCTCGGAGGCGGCGGGAAGGCAGTCTGGGCGCTCCTGCCCGACGGATCTGCGTGAGTGAGGGCGGCGCGCTGGCACGGCTTCGGACGCGCTTTCCCGGCTGGACCGTATCGGTGGAGTGCGGCATGTGGCGGGCCTCGGGAAGGCGGCTCATCTCCGCGTCGTCGCCGGAGCTGCTGGAGGCGGCGATGCGCGGCGATCGGCCGTTCTCCGATGCGCTCGCGGCGCGCAGGGTGAGGGTGGTGCGCACCCGCGGGGCTGGCTCCCTCGCGTGGGGGAGCGGCTCCGGTCGTGCGGGGGAGTTGCGGCGCGCGCGTCGCGGCGAGGGTGGGGCTATCCGATTTCCCCAAGGAGACGATGTGCATTCCGCGCCCGTGATTCCGCGCGCGGTCCGCTGGATCGCCTACGCCATCCCGCTGTGCGTCCTGCCGTCCGCGCTCTTCCGGCTCACGCTGACACCCGCCGACGCGACGCTCGGCGAGAAGATCTATATCCCGGCGCTCAGCGTCGTGTCCTTCGCCTTCGCCCTGCTCGCGCTCGGGCTTGTGCGCCCCTGGGGCGAGACGGTCCCCCGATGGGTGCCGTTCGTGCGCGGGCGGACGATTCCGGTGCGCATGATGGTCATCCCGTGGGCCGTGGCCGCGGTGGTGCTCACCCTGCTGGCCGCGTACGGCGTGCTGAACTCGGTGTTCGGCTTCGTCGAGTCGGGACCCGTGCTCATCGGCAAGGAGCGTCCTGAGCAGGCCGAGAACTTCGAGGACATCGGTCCGCTCGGCATTGCGTCCTACGCCCCGTTGCTGGCGTGGGGGCCGCTCGTCGGGGCGGCGACTCTCGCCTACCATCGCCGCCGCACGTCCGCGCGGCCCGCAGAGGCATTGGCCACAGCAGGAGACACTTCGGCTGGGACGTTGAAAGGGGCCCGCCCGTAAAAGCGGGGCCCTTCCTGAAAAGGATCAGCGTCCGGCGAGGGCCGCGACCCGGCGACGATCTCCCAGAAGCCCGGGCATCCGTTCTCCTGCCAGCGCGATCTTTGTGAGGTGGCGACGGCCGGTGGGCTCAGTCGTCCAGTACCTCGATCAGTGGCGCCGAACCCTTGTTGACCGTGCCCATGGCCTCCTGAGACACCCCCTCGCGTTCGCCTGTGATCCGCATCGGTGAGATCGGTGTCACGAGGTAGGTGCCGGGGGCCAGGGTTCTGGGGCCGGGAATCCGGAGCGTGTACGTCTGGGTCCACTTGGAGTGGTAGGCGCAGTCGTCCTTGACGTAGGACTCTGTTTTCCCGGTGAGCGTGTGACCGGTCGGGATGTAGACGGCGCCGGTTCCGGTGGGCAATTGCTTCGGCTTCGCCGGAGGTACGCGGTAGAAGGCGAGGTCAGGTGAGGACTCGTTCGGTGAGTCGCTTTCGAGCCAGCCGAACTTGTAATTACCGGCTACATCGTCGCGGTTCGGGTGTTCGCCGTAACACTGGCGACGTCCATCGGGCAGGTATCTCCCGCCCACTGGGGATCGGGCCCGGAACTGCTGGACGAGCCGCAGCGACGAGCCGCGCTTCACCCTCGCCGGGGTGACCGTCATGGTCACGTCCATGGTGGGCGTCTCGGACGCGGGCATGTTCGGCTGCCCCACGAGAATCCCCGGCCGGGTCCAGTGGGCGTGGATTCCGCCGTGGCTCTCACCGCCCACGCCCGGACCAGAGGGCCAGAGCACCCAGGCGGCGATCACCGCGCCCACACCGCCGACACCGATGCCCGCGATGCCCTTCGCGCCGCCGACCTTGCTCAGGACGCCCTTCGACACGGAGGTGCCCGTCTTCGCCATCACGTCCACCGACGTGGCGCCTTGCGCGAGACCCGCGGACACATGTCCCGCGGCAGTGGAAGCGGCTGCGCCGGTCGCGGTGGCGCCGGGGGCCAGGAGAGCACCGCCGAGCATCGCCAGCGGGACGGCCGTCGCCACCGTCGCGGCGATCGCTCCCAGCGTCAGGATTCCCCGGCGTTCCCAGTCGGGCCCGTAGGTCCGGGCTGCGACGGCTTCCAGCTCGCTCACGAATTCGTAGGCGTTCCAGACTCGCTCACCGGGGCTTCTCGCCAAACCTCGCCGCACGAGTGGGTGCAGAGGCTCGGGCACACTCTCGAACGAAGTGAAGCCCTCGTCGTGTGCGGCCTTCAGTTCGGTGAGGGTGGTGCCGCTGAAGGGTTTCCTGCCGGTGACGCATTCAACGAAGACGCATGTCGCCGCGTACATGTCGGTCGCGGGAGTCGCGGGGTCGCCTGCCCATTGTTCGGGAGCCATATAGGCGGGCGTTCCCGACCGGCCGCCCTGCCCGGTGAGGGCGGCGATCCCGAAGTCGATGAGTTTGCTCTGCCCGTCGTCCTGGACGAGCACGTTCCCCGGCTTGTAGTCGCGGTGGACGACCCCGGCCCCGTGTGCGGCCCCCAGGCCGAGCAGCGAGCCCTTCAACGTCGCCAATGCGGCTTCGGGCGCCAGCGGCCCTTCGTGCTCGTCCAGGAGCTTGCGGAGCGGACGGCCCGGTACCGCCTCCAGGACGAGCGCCGCGCCCCAAGGGGATTCCAGGTAGTCGAGTAACCGCGCCACATGCGGGTTGTCCACCCGCTTGAGCATCTGCGCCTCGTCGCGGAAGACGCTTCTGGCGGCCGTGTCGCCGAGCAGGTCGGCGGCAAGGTACTTGATCGCGACCGGTGGCCCGCCGGACTCGTGCCGGGCGAGGACGACCTCGCCCTGGGCTCCCGTTCCCAGCTGCGCGATCTCGACGAACCCCGGCAGTCGACTCTGGTGCTGTGTCACTGGCCCGTGTTCGTCTGGATCTCGCTGACCACCAGTGGCGTGGCGGGTGAGGTCATGGTCTCGTTGCCCAGGTTGCCGCCTTGCGGATCGCACGCGGGCCCCGTACAGGTCCAGGTGAGGGACCAGGTGATGGTTGCGGTGATCTTGTATGCGCCACCGGGCTCCGCGGCGGACGACCGCCGGAAGGTGTGGCTGCAGGTCTTCCCGTCCTTGCGGCCGGGGCCGTTGCAGGTCTTCTGCGTCTCACCGAGGTTCCAGGTGACGGAAACCGGTGTCGCGGTGGCCTGGATCATCTGCCCGCCGCCGCCGATCGGCTGGGTCTTCACCACGTCGAAGCCCTCCACCCACAGGGCGGTCCGGACGCGGACATAGGTCTTGTCGGACGGCGCGGTGTGGATCGTGGGCGTCGGCAGCTCGGCCGCGCTCTGCGCCGCCCTCACCCAGTCGAGGGTGGTGGGCGCCGCCGGGGGTGGTGGGCCGTCCCCTCCGACCTGAAGGAATCCCGGTGCCTCGCCGTCCGTCAGACCTTCGGGATCAGGCGGCTCCACGGGACCGGAGGCTCCGCCCCCGGAAGGGGAGCCCCGCCCGCCAGAGCCGCCGGACCCGGTCCCTCGGTCGACCCAGTTGCAGCCGAACGGATTCCCCTTCTTGCAGTCGTCGGCCTGGGCGGCGGTGGCGGTCAGCAGGGGTGTCGCGAGGGCGGCCATGAGGATGGCGGCGGAGAGCGCGGCGCGGTGGGCGCGGGGTGTGGGAGGCATCGCGTGTCCTTGCCTGCCGGCGGTCAGCATGTCTTGTCCCGGACGAAGGCGGCGGCCTTCCAGACGCCGGAGTCGTACTGGAGGGTCGTCCGGAAGACCCGGGCGTCGCCAGGCCCCCCGTCGATGCGCTTGCCGGTCCTCGCCGAGTACCGGTAGCTGAGAAGGGTGCGGATGCAGTCGATGACGTAGACCTTCGTGCCGTCCTTGGACCTGGCGTAGACGCGCGGATTGAACGTGCTGGTGAAGCGCCAGATCTCGCCCTTGGCCTTGACCGTCTCCACGTCCTTCGTGACCTCGGTGAGGAGGGGGTCCATGGCGACGTCGGCCAGGCCGGACGGGTCGTTGGTGTCGTACGCCTTCTTGTACGCGTCCTGGTAGGCGCGGTAGCGCTTGAGGACGGTCTTGAACAGCTCCTCGGTCGGGACGGCCGAGGGGGCGCCGCCGGCCTTGGACGGGGCGGCCGCGCCGTTGTCCAGGGAGCCGCTCGGGGCGAGCCGGCCGTTGGCGGACGAGCCGGACGATCCGCACCCCGCGACCGCGAGGAGGGACGCGGCGGCGAGCAGGGAGGCGGCGCGACTTGACCGGAGCGGGGAGGAACGTACCAACCGGGCGCGCATCGTCTTCCTTGAGCGGCAGCCGACAACGGGGCGGAATACGCGGAAAGCTTACAGAGGAGCGTGGGACGGGAAAAGGGATTCGTTGCGAACGGTTTGACCTCCACCTTGGTTGAGGTAGCAGGCTGGCGGTGGCCGTCACTGACAGGAGGGTTCCGATGCGTGCGGTGTGGTTGAAGGAGTTCGGCGGGCCGGAGGTGCTCGTCGCCGGGGAGGCGCCGGATCCGGTCGCGGGTGCGGGGCAGGTGCTCGTCGATGTGGAGTTCGTCAACATCACGTTCGTGGAGACGCAGTTGCGGTCGGGGACGGGGCCGGCGCCGGTGAAGCTGGAGCCGCCGGTGATCCCCGGCAACGGGGTCGGCGGCGTGGTCGCGGCGGTCGGCGAAGGTGTGGACGCGGGGCTCGTCGGGCGCCGGGTCGTGAGCGGCACCGGCGGCAGCGGCGCCTACGCGGAGAGGGTCGCCGTCGATGCCGCGGGGCTGTTCGAGGTGCCGGACGGGCTCGCGCTCGACGACGCCGTGGCGCTGCTCGCCGACGGCCGGACGGCCGCGATGATGGTCGACGCGGCCGATCCGCGGCCGGGGGAGCGGGTGCTGGTGGAGGCCGCGGCCGGGGGTGTCGGGACGCTGCTCGTCCAGCTCGCGAAGGCGCGGGGCGCGGCCGTCGTCGCGGCGGCCGGGGGTGTGGGCAAGACCGAGGTCGCGGTGGGGCTCGGCGCCGATGAGGCGGTCGACTACCGCGAGCCGGGCTGGGCCGGGAAGGTCGGCGCGGTGGACGTCGTGTTCGACGGTGTCGGCGGTGATGTGGCGCGGGAGGCGTTCACGCTCCTGCGGAGCGGCGGGCGCATGGTCAGTTTCGGGCTGGCGTCCGGTGAGTGGGCGGGCATACCGGAGGAGGACGCGGCGGGACGGGGCGTAACGCTCGTCCAGCCTCAGGTGACGCCCGAGCGGCTCAGGGAGTTCACCCTGAGCGCGCTTGAGAAGGCGGCCGAGGGGCGGCTGCGTCCCGTCATCGGCCGCCGGTTCCCGCTTGAGGAGGCCGCCGACGCGCACAGGGCCATTGAGTCGCGGTCGACCGTGGGCAAGACGCTGCTGGAGGTCCGGCCGGGCTAAGCGACCCTCTTCAGGAAGGACTGGAGGTTGGCCTCATAGGCCGTCGGGTCGACGTTCCACGATTCGGTGTGGTCGCCCGGCGTGGGGATGTGCGTCACCATGCCGGGCGGCGCCGTGCGGGCGAAGGTGTGGGCCGGGCCGTTGTCGACGGTGGCGTCGTCCCTGGTGGTGTAGAGGAGCACGGGGGTGCGCAGCCGGGGCGCGAAGCGGCGCTGGTCGTAGTCGGCCAGGTCGATGCCGATGCGCCACTGCAGGACGCGCTTGGCCACGTCCGTCATGAAGCCGGGCAGGTTGCGGGCGGCGCCCTGCTTGTCCAGGGTGGCGCTCCAGTCGAGGACCGGGGAGTCGAGGACGACGCCCCGCACGAACGACGGGTCCTTGCGCAGGGCCGTCATGACCATCGCGCCGCCCATCGACCATCCGTACAGGACGACACAGGTCGCGCCGTGTGCGCGCGCATAGCCCATCGCGGAGATGACGTCGTGCCATTCGGTGTCGCCGAGATGGTTCTTGCGGTCACTGGACGGAGGCGCGCCCACGTCGTTGCGGTACGCGATGGCCATCAGCGGCATGCCCATCTCATGCACGGGCTTCATGACGCGAAAGGTCTCGGCCTTGTCCGCGTTCCGTCCGTGGACGGCGATGACCCACGTCCCCTTGGCGGACGCCCCGGGCACCAGCCACGCCGGCATCGGCCCCGCCTGGGACGGATACGTGATGTCCTCGAAGGGCAGGCCCAAGGCCGTCTTGGGGTCGCCGTCGTACATCCAGTGGTCGACGGCGGCGGGCGCGCCCTTCACCAGGGACCCCGACACGACCGACGAGACCTCCCGGACGACATGCCCGTCGTCGCCGCCGACGACCGGGCCGAGCACGGCGCGGCCGTCCTTCCAGACCAGCGACCACGTTCCGGGGCGCTCGGTCACCGGCTCGCGGGGGAGGGTGACGGTGCCGTCGGCCGCGTCCACGATGGTGAGCGGGTACTCGGCGGTGTGGTCGACCTCGATCGCGACGCCCGCGAAGTACCAGCCCACCCCGCCGAGCACCGCGAACAGCAGCACGGCGAGCGCGGCGAACGTCGCCATCAGCGGGCGGAGGACGCGGCGGCGCCGCGGGCGGGCCGGCGGTTCGGGCGGCGCCGGCGCCGGGGACTCTGGGGCTTCGGTCGACACGACATACGACGTTAGCTTCTCCCGGACGCCCCGAAAGCCCGGGTCACCCGGTGGTGCGGATCATCTGCCGGTCAGGTGCCATCAAGGGAACCTCCGGGCGAATCCCCGTATCGCCTCCGGGCGAATCCCGTATCAGGCGGAGCCGATGGCGGACACCAGGCCCAGCGCCAGCACCAGGTCCAGGTGGATGAACGTCTCCAACTTCGCGCCCGGCGGCACGTCCGGGTCGGCGGCGAGGCGGTCGAGGACGGCGAGCGCGCCCGGGGCGTCCAGGTCGTCGGCGAGCGCGGCCTCCGCCCGGTTCGCGTACTCCCGGTTCATGGGACGGCCCGGGGACGTCGCCCACTCGGCGACCTTGCCGCGCCACGCGTCGAGCCGTCCGGCCGCCGCGGAGAGGTGCGCGCCGGTGAGGTCGACCGGCTCCCGGTAAGGGACCTCAAGCATCGCCAGACGGGCGTCTACGGCGTCCGGGGGCCGCGTGCCCGTCTCGGTGGGCACCGTTAGGCACAGGGCGTCCACGGCGGTGTCCGCACAGACGTACACGTCCGCGTCCGGGAGTGGGTCGTCGAGCACCTCGAAGGGGGCGACCCCGTAGTCCGCGGAGGCGCCGTCATGAGGAGCGCTCACCAGGCGGACGCGGCGCCCGCCCCGCTGCGCCACCCGGCGCAGCAGGTCCGCGACCACCAGCGCGCGGTACCCCGCACCCGGCAGAACCTGCACGCGCAGGCCCGGCCCGGTCGGCAGCGGTTCCGTGCGTCCCGTCCGATGGTCGTACAAGCGCAGCATGACCCCACCCTAGGCGGGGCCATGCGCGGTGCTCAGAGCGGGCGGTCGGACGCCAGGGGGCCGAACGGCAGCGGCGCGGCGCCGTCCGTGCGGCGGACGGCCGCGAACCGCAGCCGCACGTAGTCGGCGACCCAGCCGGACTCGCGGCGCAGCGCGGGCGCGGCGAGGTCGTTGACGCGGTCGAGCAGCGGGTCGACCAGCTCCGGTGGGACGTCCGCGAGCGCGCGCGCGGCGTAGGCGCGGACCCAGTCGGCGGCGCCGTTCGGGCCCTCGGTCATCCGGGTCGGGCGCTCGGCGTGCTCCAGCAGCCGCAGCGTGAACCCGCCGTCCTCCAGCTTCGCCGCGTACTCGGCCGGCGAGGGGAAGTACCAGGGCAGCTCGGGCTCGCCGAGGCCGAACACCCGCCACGCCGTCTGCATCGCGACGATCAGCTCGGCGCAGTTCCCGGCGCCGCCCATCTCGCCGACGAACCGGCCGCCGGGGCGCAGCGCCGCGTGCACCCGCTTGATCACGGCGTCGGGGTCGCGGGTCATCCAGTGCAGCGCCGCGTTGGAGGCCACCGCGTCGAAGGACTCGCCGACGGTGAAGTCGTGGGCGTCACCGACGATGAAGGACAGCCCGGGATGCATGGCGGTCGCCTGCGCGACCATCTCCGGGCTCCCGTCGATGCCCAGCACCTCGGCGCCCCGCTCTGCGATCTCCGCGCTGAACGCCCCGGTGCCGCACCCGAGGTCGATGATCCGTTCGCCGGGCTGCGGATCGAGCAGATCGACCAGGGGCGCGCCGTGCGCGGAGACGTACCCGAAGGCGGAGTCATACGTCGTCACGGCCCAATTCACTGTCATAATTTATCGGAGAAAGTCCTGCGAGGAGGTGGCGTTGGGGATGGCGGACGTCACGTCCGAGGTCAGGATCACCGGTGCCGAGCGCCCGGACGGCCTGACCCTGCGCACCGTCGGCCTGGCGGCGCGGGGTCTGCCCGAGCTCCGCGCGGAGGGCCTGCCGCCCTATCTGGGGGACGGCTGGGCGCGCGTGCTCGGCCTCGCGGCGCAGCGGCTCGCGGCGACCGGCGAGCCGCCCGCCGAGCTCGCCCCCGGCGTCCCGATCCGGTTCGAGCCCGCGGGGGACGGGGCGCTGGCCGCCGTCCCGCCGCCGGGCCGCGACGCGGGCGAGTGGCGCCGGGACGTCCTGCTCCGGCTGTTCCCCGAGGCCCGGAGCTGAAGGTCCGCCCCGAAGCCGACCCGAAGGCCCGACCCGAAGGCCCGACCCGAAGGCTCAAGCTGAAGTCTCGTTCTAGAATCGAGTTCTGTCCAGCGTGAGAGGGGCTCGCAGGTGCCGTACCAGGAGATCGAGTACGAGGTCAGCGACGGGATCGCCACCGTCACGCTGAACCGCCCGCAGAAGATGAACGCCTACACGTTCACCATGCGCAACGAGATGCTCGACGTCTTCGACCGCATCGACGCCGACGACGACGTGCGCGCCGTCGTGGTGACCGGCGCGGGCCGCGCGTTCTGCGCGGGCGCCGACCTGAGCGGCGGCGGGGACACCTTCGACAAGGAGAAGTCGAAGGACATGTTCGCGGGCGAGGACGACGTCCTGGAGGACGGCACCCCGCGCGACGGCGGCGGCACGGTCGCGCTGCGCATCGCCCGCTGCCTCAAGCCCGTCATCGGCGCGTTCAACGGCGCCGCGGTCGGCGTCGGCGTCACGATGACCCTCCCGATGGACGTCCGGCTCGCCAGCGAGAAGGCGAAGTTCGGCTTCGTGTTCGCCCGGCGCGGCATCGTCACCGAGGCGGCGTCCAGCTGGTTCCTGCCGCGGCTCGTCGGCATCGCGCAGGCCATGGAGTGGGCCGCGACCGGCCGCGTGTTCGACGCCCAGGAGGCCCTCGCGGGACGCCTGGTCTCCCGGGTCCACGCGCCGGACGAGCTGCTCCCCGCCGCCTACGCCCTCGCCCGCGAGATCGCCGAGAACACCTCGGCCGTGTCGGTCGCGGCGATCCGCCGCCTGATGTGGTCGGGCCTGTCCGCGCCGTCCCCGTGGGACGCGCACGCCGCCGACTCCCGGCTGATGGCCGCCCTCGGCGGCGCCGCCGACGCGATCGAGGGCGTCTCGTCCTTCCTGGAGAAGCGCGACGCCGACTTCCCGATGCGCGTCAGCAAGGACCTCCCGCCTGAAGTGCCCGACTGGCCCGTCCGCTGACGCGCGCACGCCGCCCCCGAGGCGTCACCCGTTGTCACCCGCAGTGCAGCCGAAGTTCACGTTCTTGTGGCCTTGGCGGTGTGTGTCGGGCGAATGACGGAGGGTATTAGCCGCCCGAAAGCGACATGTTCGGGGGTGCGTGGTGCGGATCCGGAAATGCGCCGTCATCGGCGCCGGCCTGCTACTCCTCGCGGGATGCGGCCACGCCGACAAGCGCCAGGCGAGGACGGCCGGGCAGCACGCCACGCTGGGGAGCGGGACGCCGACGCCCCGCCCCCCGGCCCCGGCCCCGCCCCCGCCGCGCAAGATCGACTGCGACCGGGCGAAGTGCGTCGCGCTCACCTTCGACGACGGCCCCGGCCCCTACACGGCGGGCCTGCTCGACACGCTGAAGAAGCGCGGGGTGCGCGCCACGTTCTTCATGCTCGGCGAGAACGTCGGCGCGCACGCCGCCGTGGTGCGCCGCATGGCGCTCGAAGGGCACGAGCTGGCCAACCACAGCTGGTCGCACCCGCAGCTCACCGGGATGTCGTCCGCCCAGGTGCGGTCGCAGATCCAGCGGACGCAGCAGGCCATCGCGCGCGCGTCCGGCGGGGTGCGGCCGACGCTGATGCGCCCGCCGTACGGGGCGACGAACAAGCGAGTCGGACGCGACATCGGGATGCCGCTGATCCTGTGGAGCGTCGACACGCTCGACTGGCTCCACCACGACGTCGCCCGCGACACGCGGGTGGGGGTCAGGGCGCCCAAGCCCGGCGGCATCGTCCTGTTCCACGACATCCACAAGGCGAGCGTCCAGTCGATCCCGAAGGTCGTGGACGGCCTGCAGAAGCGCGGGTTCACGCTCGTCACCGTGTCCGAGCTGTTCCAGGGGCAGAAGCTCACCCCGGGGGCGACCTACACCGAGCGGCCCCGGCCCGCGCCGGTCACGGCGAGCCCGCCGCCGGCCGGTTCGCCCGCCGGGCCGGCGAGCCCGACACGCCCGGGAGGCGACGCGGGCCCGGCGCCGTCGAGCACCGGCTGACCGGGCGGGCGCCGGCGGCGGGAGGCACCGCCGCGGCGGGCGGCGTCAGCCGTCCTCCGGCTCCGGTCGGCGGGGGCGGCGGCGCGGCGGCGGCTGCGGCGGGACGACCTTCGCCGCGACCATGATCTCCTCGGGGACCTCGACCAGCTCGCCGTCGCGGCGGCGCACCGCGAGGACCTTGTTGGACCACGATTCGAGTACGCCGACGACGTCGCTGTACTCTCCCGTAGGCAGACGGCGGCGCAGCGAGATCCGCTGGCCCACGTCCGCGCCACTGATGGACACCACCAGCCGCGCGGCGAAGCGGGCGGACATGTGAGGACCCCCATGTCGAATCGACTGAGCCGTCGTGGCCATACTATTCACAGCGAGCTTGCGGTGAGCCGTGACGTGCGGCGGGGCCGGAAATCCGAGAGGAGTCACTGACGTGACCTACGTCATTGCGCAGCCCTGCGTGGACCTGCTCGACAAGGCATGCATCGAGGAGTGCCCGGTCGACTGCATCTACGAAGGGAAGCGTCAGCTCTACATCCACCCGGACGAGTGCGTCGACTGCGGTGCGTGCGAGCCGGTTTGCCCGGTTGAGGCCATCTACTACGAGGACGACGTCCCCGACCAGTGGAAGGACTTCTACAAGGTGAACGTGGAGTTCTTCGACGACCTCGGGTCGCCGGGCGGCGCCTCCAAGGTCGGCAAGATCGACAAGGACCACCCGATCGTCGCCGCGCTGCCGCCGCAGAGCCACGACGACTGAGCCCGGGGGACCGAAGGGCGCGCCCGGCGCGGGCGCGGTCCGAGGGTCTCCCCGTGCCGTTTTCCTCCGGGCCGCGGCCTTCCCGGGTGCGGGAGGGGCCGCGGCCCGTCGGCCGTACGGGGCCGCGTGCGGCCCGCCGGCCGTCCGGGCCACGAGCTAAGGAGCAGGTCAGTGTTCACGTTGCCGGACTTCCCGTGGGATCGGCTCGCGCCCTACAAGGAGCGGGCGCTGGAGCACGCGGACGGCATCGTCGACCTGTCCGTCGGGACGCCCGTCGACCCGACGCCCGCGCCGGTCCGGGAGGCGCTCGCCGCGGCCGCCGACGCGCCCGGCTACCCGCAGACCTACGGGACGCCCGCGCTGCGCGAGTCGGTCGCGGGCTGGCTGCGCCGCCGCGCCGGCGTGTCCGGCGCCGACCCGGACGCGGTGCTTCCCGTCATCGGCACCAAGGAGCTGGTCGCCTGGCTGCCGACGCTGCTCGGCGCCGGCCCCGGCGCCAAGGTCGTCTTCCCCGAGCTGGCCTACCCGACCTACGACGTGGGGACGCGGCTGGCCGGGGCCACGCCCGTCCCGGCGGACGGGCTGCTCGCGCTCGGCCCGGTGAACCCGAAGATCGTGTGGGTGAACTCGCCGTCCAACCCGACCGGCAAGGTGCTGCCCGCCGAGCACCTGCGCAAGGTCGTCGCGTGGGCGCGCGACCGCGGCGCGGTCGTGGTCAGCGACGAGTGCTACCTGGAGTTCGGCTGGGACGAGGCCAACCCGCCGATCTCGATCCTGCACCCGGACGTGTGCGGCGGCTCCCACGAGGGCCTGCTCGCCGTCAACTCCCTCTCCAAGCGCTCCAACATGGCCGGCTACCGCGCCGGGTTCGTCACCGGCGACCTCGCGATCGTGAAGCGGCTGCTGGAGGTCCGCAAGCACGCCGGCATGATCGTCCCGGCGCCGGTGCAGGCCGCGATGACGGTCGCGTTCGCCGACGACGCGCACGTGGACGAGCAGCGCGCGCGCTACGCCCGCCGCCGCGCCGTCCTGCGTGACGCGTTCGAACGGCACGGGTTCCGCATCGAGCACTCCGAGGCGTCGCTCTACCTGTGGGCGACGCGCGACGAGCCGTGCTGGGACACCGTCGCCCACCTGGCCTCCCTGGGCATCCTGGTCGGCCCCGGCGAGTTCTACGGCGCGGGCGGCGCCCGGCACGTCCGGATCGCCTTCACCGCGACGGACGACCGCGTAGCCGCCGCCGCGGAACGCCTCTGACGCCGCGGCCTCGCCTCCGGCGCGGCTGATCCGCCTCTGACGTCACCGCCTCGCCGGATCCGCCGACGCCCCGTCACGGACGGTGTCGGTGCGGTTGCGGCCTTGCATCGGATCCGGCGTTTCTGCATGAAACCGCCAGATCATTTGATACGTCTCATCGCGGTATGGGCTTGCGGCGCCACAGTCGGTAGGATCCGCTGGTCCGCGCCCGGTGTGTCGACGAATAGATGGAGGTGTCCGTGGGCGGAACGCCGATAGTCGTTCTACTGGCGCTGATCCTTGTCGCTCTGATCGTGCTCATCATCGTCCTGCTGCGGCGACGTTCGAGCGCCCCGTCCTCCGCCCCGGCCCCCGCCGCGCCGCGCGACCCGTTCGCCGCCGAGGACCAGGTGGCCGGCGACCCGCGGACCCTCAAGGCGGGCGACATGGTCGAGTACCTCGGTACCCGCTACTTCGTGCGCGGCTCGCTGCGGCTGAAGGAGGGCGGCTACACCTGGAGCGAGCACCTCCTGGACGCCGACACCATCGAGGGCACCAAGGTGTGGGTGTCCGTCGAGGAGGATCCCGACCTCGAGGTCGTCTGGTGGACGGAGTACGACGCGGGCGGCCTCACCCCCGGCGAGAAGACCGTCGTCGTCGACGGCGTCGAGTACCGCCGCGACGAGCACGGCACCGCCGACTACACCAGCGAGGGCACGACGGGCGTCGGAGTCCAGGGCCGGGTGGAGTACGTCGACTACGAGGGCCCGCGCGGCAAGTACCTGTCGTTCGAGCAGTACGGCGGCGGCCAGTGGGAGGCGGGCCTCGGCGAGCGCGTCCCGACCGGATCGATGACGATCTACCCCGGCGGTAGCTGACTTGCGCGCGACCCTCGACACCCCCTACGCCGACGCGCGCGCGGACGGGCTCTCGTTCGTGCTCGGCCTGCCCCCGCTCACGGCCCTCGCCGTGCTGCCGCTGGAGCGGGCGGGCCTGACCGTGGAGATGCGCCTGCTCGGCGCGTCCCACCAGGTCCTCGCCGGGCCGCTGAGCGAGACGGTGGCCTGCCTGCCGGACCGCACCGAGCCGCTGCCGGGACGCGCCGCCACCAGCGTGCCCGGCTGGGCCTACGACTTCGCCGCGACGACCGCCGCGCACAGCGACGAGACGGCGTTCGCCCGCGCCGTCGAGGCCGTGTGCGCGCGGCTCGCGGACCGCGATGACGCGCTGACCGGGGCGTTCCCCGGCTCCCCGCACGCCGTCACCGCACTCGCCTTGGAAGAGACGCAGGAACCCGGCTTCGGCTGGCGGACCTGGCACGCCTACCCCCAGACCCGGGAGATCGTGATGACGCGCAGCCGGTTGGTGAGACCCTCGTGAACAGCAGAGACCGGGCGATGAGCAAGGACCGCGCGACGAGCAAGGACCGCGCGACGAGCAAGGACCGCGCGACGGACGGGCACCGGGCGGGCAACGGCGTCCGGGCGCGCAAGGGGCACCGGGCGGTGGGCGCGGTGGCGGCCGCGGCCCTGGCCGCGACGGCGCTCGCCGGCTGCGGCCAGTCGCAGGCGTCGTGGATCGGCGACAAGTACTCCCGCGTCGGCACCGACACCTACCGGTCCCCGAAGGCCCCGCAGGCGGTCGCCGGGGAGATCGGCCGGAAGTTCAAGCCGATCGACCGGGTGGACTCCATGGCGACCAAGGGCGCCGCGGGCGGGATCTTCCTGCGCTACCCGAAGCTCGTCGTCGGCGTCCTGCCGAGCGGTACCGGCAGCCGGATCACGGTCGACAAGCCCCGGCGCGGCTACAACCGCTACTACACCCACGTGGGCGGGTTCTGGTCGAGCCCCGGCAGCAACGGATGGAACAGCAGAGGCGCCGCGTCGTTCCGGGGCGGCGGCCCAGGGTCGGGCAAATGAGGAGCGACACATGAACGACGACATCCTTCAGGAGATCGGCGCCACGTTCGCCTACGGTGCGGTCGGCATCGCGCTGATGGCGCTCGGCTACCTGGTGGTGGAGGTGACGACGCCCGGCAAGCTCGGCAAGCAGATCTGGACCGAGGGCAACCGGGGCGCCGCGCTGCTGCTGGCGGCCAAGCTCCTCGGCATCGGCGCGATCGTCACCACCGCGATCGTCACCAGCGACAGCGACCTGTCCGAAGGGCTGATCGACACGGCCGTGTTCGGCGGGTGCGGCATCGTGCTGATGATCATCGCGTTCCTGCTGCTGGACGTGACGACGCCGGGCAAGCTCGGCGCCACCCTGGTGAACGCCGACACCGGCGGCACCACCATCCACCCCGCGGGCTGGGTCGTGGCCGCCGCGGACCTCGGCGTCGCCGCGATCGTGGCCGGGGCGGTCTCCTGACGTCCCGCGACCTGCACCCGGCCGATCCGGACCTGGCCGAGTCGGACCTGACCGAGCCGGACCTGACCGGGCCGGACCCGGCCGAGCCGGACGAGACCGGCCCGGCGGAACCGGTTCCGGCGCGACCCGGCGCGGAACCCGCCCCGGCGTCCGCCCCCGCGGGCGGGCCGGGGCGGACGCGCGTGCCCGCGCGGCTCGCCCGCACCCTGATCCTCGCGGCGGTGTTCACGTGCGCGGCGTGCGGGCTGGTCTACGAGCTGGCGCTGGTCGCGCTCGGCAGCTACCTGGTCGGCAACTCCGTCACGCAGGCGTCGATCGTCCTGTCGGTGATGGTGTTCGCGATGGGCGTCGGGTCGCTCGCGGCGAAGCCGCTGCAGGGCCGCGCGGTCGTCGCGTTCGCGGTCGTGGAGGGCGTGCTCGCGCTGATCGGCGGGGTGTCGGTCCTCGCGCTGTACGCGGCGTTCGCGTGGCTCGACCTGTACGTCCCGGCGCTGGTGGTGGTGGCGTTCGCGGTCGGCGCGCTGATCGGCGCGGAGATCCCGCTGCTGATGACGCTCTTGCAGCGCATCCGCAGGCAGGACGCCGGGTCGGCGGTCGCGGACCTGTTCGCCGCCGACTACGTCGGCGCGCTGGTCGGCGGGCTCGCGTTCCCGTTCCTGCTGCTGCCGGCGTTCGGCCACATCAAGGGCGCGCTGCTGGTCGGCGTGGTGAACGCGGTCGCCGGGATGGCGGTCGTGCTGTGGCTGTTCCGCCGCGACGTCGGGCGCGTCGCGCGGGCCGCGCTGGGGCTCGGCATGGTCGCGGTGCTCGCCGTCCTCGGCGGGACGTACGCGCTGGCGGACGGCTTCGAGGTGTCGGCGCGGCAGGCCCTCTACAGCGACCCGATCGCGATCTCCAAGCGCACGAAGTACCAGGAGATCGTGATCACCCGGCAGGCCGGGCTGGGCCCGTCCGACCTCCGGCTGTTCCTCAACGGCGACCTGCAGTTCTCGTCGGTGGACGAGTACCGGTACCACGAGTCGCTCGTCCACCCGGTGATGGCGGGGCCGCACGGGCGGGTCCTCGTCCTCGGCGGCGGGGACGGCCTGGCGCTGCGCGAGGTGCTGCGCTACAAGGACGTCCGCAGCGCCACGCTGGTCGAGCTCGACCCGGAGATGCTGCACCTCGCCCGCACCTACCGGCCGATCGTGTCGCTGAACCACCGCTCCTTCGAGGACCCGCGCGTCCGGACGGTCGCCGCCGACGCGTTCTCGTGGCTGCGCGGCCTGCGCGAGCAGTTCGACGCGGTCATCGTGGACATGCCCGACCCCGACGACGTGTCCACGGCCAAGCTGTACTCGGTCGAGTTCTACGGGATGGTGAAGCGGGTCCTCGCGCCGGGCGGGCGGATGGTCGTCCAGTCGGGGTCGCCGTACTTCGCGCCCAAGTCGTTCTGGAGCATCGAGAAGTCGATCGCGGCGGCCGGTTTCGGGGTGCGGCCGTACCACGTGGACGTGCCGAGCTTCGGCGACTGGGGGTTCGTCCTCGCCGCCGCCGGGGAGCGGCCGCCCGCGCTGCGGCTCGCGCCGGGCGTGCCCGGCGGCCTGCGCTTCCTCGACGGCTCCGTGCTCCAGGCGGCGGCGGTGTTCCCGAAGGACCGCCGGAGCCGCGACGTCGAGGTCAACACGCTCGTCCATCCGCGCCTCGTCGAGTACGAGGGCGAGGAGTGGAAGAACTCATAGCGGGGCGCGCGGTCAGTCGGGGACCGACCGGCGGATGGCCTTGTCGACGGCCCGCTGGAACGACGTCACCAGCGACTGGATCATCAGCGGCTTGAGCTTGCCCGCCATCTCCATCAGCCGCTCGCGCTCCTGCGGCGAGCGCCCGCCCTCCCGGTAGGGCCGGACGACGGTGTCCTGGAAGACCTGCTGGAGTTCGGCGGCCAGCGCGGTCGTGTGCCGGTCGACGGCCCGGTGGGACGCGATCAGCGTGTCCAGCGGCATCGGCAGCGCGGCCAGCTCCGCGCTGATCCCGAGCAGGGCGGGGCTGACGACCCGGACCACGTCGTCCGAGACGTGCTCGACGACGCCGAGCGCCTCCAGCCGCTTGAGCGTCGCGTCGTCGAGGTGGCGCCCGGCCCGCCGGTCGAGCTCGTGCCGGTCGAGGTCCTCCGGGCGCTCCGGCGCCCAGGGCGACAGCAGCGCGCGCTGGAGCGCGAGGTCCTCGGCGGGGGCGTCCAGGGGGATCTTCTTGAGGTGCTTCTCGATGGAGGCGAGCGTCAGCCCGAGCGACTGGAGCTCCCGGACGAGTTCGAGCCGCGCGAGGTGGTCGGGCCCGTACAGGCCGGTGCGTCCGCGCAGGCGGGGCGGGGGGAGCAGGCCGCGCCCGGCGTAGAACCGCACGGTCCGGACGGTGACCCCGGCGCGCGAGGCCAGCTCGTCGACGGTGAGCTCCATCCCGCCTCCCTCTATGTGACAGCACCAGTGTTACATTAATCATGTATCAGCACACACTTACTCGAGGGAGACCGCCGGATGGGACGGGACATCTACACCGAGGAGCACGAGGCCTTCCGCGACATGGTGCGCTCCTTCATCGCCAAGGAGGCCGCGCCGTACCACGAGCAGTGGGAGAAGGACGGGATCGTCTCGCGCGAGGTGTGGCTGGCGGCCGGCCGCGCGGGCCTGCTCGGCATCGACATGCCCGAGGAGTACGGGGGCGGCGGGAACGACGACTACCGCTACTACGTCATCTTCAACGAGGAGCTGGCCAAGGCCGGCGTCCACGGCCCCGGCTTCGCCGTCCACAACGACATCAACGGCGGCTACCTGCGCCAGCTCTGCACCGAGGAGCAGAAGCGGCGCTGGCTCCCCGGCTACTGCTCCGGCGAGATCGTCACCGCGATCGCGATGACCGAGCCCGCCGCCGGGTCCGACCTGCAGGGCATCAAGACCACGGCGGTCAAGGACGGCGACGACTACGTTCTGAACGGCTCGAAGACGTTCATCTCCAACGGCATCCTCGCCGACCTCGTCATCGTCGTCGCGAAGACCGACCCGTCCGCCGGGTCGAAGGGCGTGAGCCTGCTCGTCGTCGAGCGCGGTATGGAGGGCTTCGAGCGGGGCCGCAACCTCGACAAGGTCGGCATGCACGCGCAGGACACCGCCGAGCTGTTCTTCGACAACGTCCGCGTCCCGAAGGAGAACCTCCTCGGCGAGGAGGGCATGGGCTTCATCTACCTGATGACGAACCTCGCCCGGGAGCGGCTGTCGATCGGCGCGACCGCGATGGCCGCCGCCGAGCACGCCTTCGAGCAGACCCTGGAGTACTGCAAGACCCGCGAGGCGTTCGGCCGACCCATCGGCAAGTTCCAGCACAACCGCTTCACGCTCGCCGAGATGAAGACGGAGCTGACCGTCGCCCGCTCCTTCACCGACGACTGCATCGTCAAGGAGAGCGAGGGGGAGCTGACCGCCGACGAGGCCGCCATGCTCAAGTGGTGGAACACCGAGCTGCTCAAGCGGGTCGTCGACCGCTGCGTCCAGCTCCACGGCGGCTACGGCTACATGACCGAGTACCCGATCGCGAAGGCGTACCAGGACGTCCGCATCCAGACGATCTTCGGCGGCACCACCGAGATCATGAAGGAGATCATCGGCCGCGGCCTCGGCGTCTGACCGGCGACGGGCCGGGCCGCGACCGATACCGGACCGTCGCGGTACCGGACCGGGACCGCGACCCCGGCTCAGCCCAGCGGGGGCACCACCGCTTCGATGAGGTGCGGGCCCGGTTCGGCGAGCGCCTTGCCGAACTGGGCCGCGAACTCCTCGGCCGTGTGCGCGCGCGATGCCGGGACGCCCATCCCCGACGCCAGCGCGACGAAGTCGAGCGAGGGACGCGACAGGTCGACCATGTCGCGGGTGATGGTGCCCGGCTCGGGCGGGGCCGGGACGGCGCCGACGCGCGTGGTCTCCATCGACAGGATCGCGTAGGCGCCGTTGTTGAACACGACGGTCGTGACGTCGAGGCTCTCGCGCGCCTGCGTCCACAGCGCCGGGAGCGTGTACATGGCGCTGCCGTCGGCCTCCAGGCAGATGACCGGGCGGTCCGGGCAGGCGATCGCGGCGCCGGTCGCGACCGGCAGGCCCTGCCCGATCGCGCCGCCGGTCAGCGACAGCCAGTCGTGCGGCGGCGCGCCCGCGGTCGCGCCCGGCAGCCACAGCCCGGAGGTGTTCGCCTCGTCCGAGACGATCGCGCCCTCGGGCAGCAGCGCGCCGATGACGGCGGCCACCGTCTCCCCGGTCAGCGCCCCGGACGGCAGCTCGGGCCTGGCCGCGACCTGCACCGCCGGGCGCGCCCCCTTCGCGACCGAATCGGCGAGCCCGGTGAGCGCCCCGGTCGCGTCCGAGCCGAGGTCGTGCACCTGGCAGCCGTCCGGCACCAGGTCGCCGGGGAGGTCCGGGTAGGCGAAGAACGTCACGGGGCGGCGTGCGCCCGCGAGCACGATGTGCCGGACGCCCTCCAGCTGCGCCGACGCCATCTCGCCCAGGTAGGCGAGCCGCTCCACGGCCGTGACCCCGGCGCCGCGCTCCAGCCGCGCCGGGAACGTCTCGCACATCACCCGCGCCCCGGTCGCCGCCGCGATGCGCCCGGCGGCCTCCAGCCCGTCGCGCCGGGCCGCGTCCCCGCCGATCAGCAGGACGCACGGCTCGCCGCCGGTCAGTGCGGCGGCGGCCCGCTCCAGCGTCCCGCCCGGCACCGGCTCCGGGGGAGGGGCGGGGGACGCCGCCGCGGTGGCGCCGCCGTCCGACCAGGCCACGTCGGACGGCACGATCAGCGTGGCGACGCCGCCCGCCCGCGCCGCCGTGACGGCCTCGGCCGCCGCCTTGCCCGCCTCCGCCGCGCTCACCGGCCGGCCGAGCCAGGCCGACACCGACCCGGCCACGGACGCGATGTCGGACTGGAGCGGCGCGTCGTAGCGCTGGTGGCCGGTGGCGTGGTCGCCGATGACGTTGACGATCGGCGTCCCGGCGCGCCGCGCGTTGTGCAGGTTGGCGAGGCCGTTGCCGAGCCCCGGGCCGAGGTGCAGCAGGACGGCGGCGGGGTCGCCGGCCATCCGCCCGTACCCATCGGCGGCGCCCGTCGCGACGCCCTCGAACAGGCACAGCACGCCCCGGGCGCGCGGCTCGGCGTCCAGCGCCGCGACGAGATGCAGCTCGGACGTGCCCGGATTCGCGAACCACACGCCCACGCCGGCGTCCGCCAGCGTGCCCACCATGGCCTCCGCGCCGTTCATACGCCCTCCCAAAGCTCAGCCGAACAGGACACCGGGATTGAGTATCCCGTCCGGATCGAAGGATCTCTTGATCCGCCGCATCAGGTCCACCTTCGCGGGGTTCTCCAGGGCGCGGAAGTGGCGGATCTTCTCCCGGCCGATGCCGTGCTCCCCGCTGATCGTCCCGCCGAGGTCCGCGGCGGCTTCGAGCAGCTCGTCCATCACCCGGGTCAGCGCCTCCGGGTCCGGCTGGAACACCGACAGGTGGACGTTGCCGTCGCCGGCGTGCCCGCAGCCGCCGACCAGCGCGCCGTGCCGCCCCGCGATCGCGGGGACGGCCTCGAAGAACCTGGCGAGCGACGCGCGCGGCACGACGGCGTCGACGATCGCGTTGGCGCCGGCGTTCCGCGCCGCCCAGAACGCCTTCTCGCGGGCCGTGACCAGTTTGCCGAGGGAGTCGCCGCGCAGGACGTAGGCGTCCAAGGCGCCCAGGCCGGCCAGTTCCTCTCCGAGCGTCTGGACGTCCTCGTCCAGCCGCTCCGCCGACCGGTTCTCCAGCACGACCAGCAGGTAGGCGCCGGCGGCGGCGCGGACGCGCTCCGGCACCCCGAGGTCCAGCCCGGCGTTCTCGGTGATCGCCGCCATGGCGATGACGTCCACGTACTCCAGCACGAGCGGGTCGAGGCCGCCGCCGGTCAGCCGGGGCACCGCCGCGGTGACCGACTCGGTGCCGGGGAACGGCGCGAGCACCCCGGCCCGGTGCGGCAGCCGGGGCCGCAGCCGCAGCGTCACCTCCGTGACCAGGGCGAGGGTGCCCTCCGACCCCACGATGAGCTGCGTCAGGTCGTATCCGGTGGAGGTCTTCACGTACCGGCCGCCGGTCCGGATCACCTCGCCGGTGGCGAGCACCGCCTCCAGGCCGAGGACGTGGTGCCGGGTCACGCCCTCCTTCACCGCGTGCATGCCGCCCGCGTTCGTCGCGACCGTCCCGCCGACGCTGGCGCCGCCCTCGCCGGGGAAGATCGGGTAGACGAGGCCCTCGGCGGCGGTCGCCGCGTCGAGCTCGGCGAGGGTGACACCGGGCTGCACCACCGCGACCTGCCCGCCGGTGTCGATCTCCAGCACCCGGTTCATCCGCTCGAACGACACGACGAGGCCGCCGGGGCGCGGCACGGCGGCGCCCGACAGGCCCGTCCCCGCGCCGCGCGCCGTCACCGGGAGCCGGTGCGCGGTGGCGACCCGCAGCACCGCCGCGACCTGCGCGGCGTCCGCCGGCCGGACCACCCAGCCGGGACGGGCCGGGGCCACGCCCAGCGACTCGTCCCGGCCGTAGTCCTCGGGCACCGCGTCGCCCGACAGCACATGCTCCTCGCCGACGGCCTCCGCCAGCGCCGTCCCGACATCCGCCATGCTTCCCTCCCACCGGGAAAGGTTCCGCGCTCACCTCGCGGAAACCCCGCGGCTGCCAGGTTGGCCGCGTGGACGCACGTGACGAAGTGAACGCACTTGACGAAACGGTCGTACGGCTCGGCGCCGTGCGCAAGGCATTCGGCGGGGTCGCCGCGCCGGGTCGCGGGGCTACGGCGTCTCGGGTGCGCTCGACGTCAGGGAGACGAGGAGGTCGTTGAGGCGGGTGACGAACGCGGCCGGTTCCTCGATGCGGGCGCCGCTGGTGAGGACGGCCTGGTCGAACAGGACGTGCGCCCAGTCGGCGAGGCGCGGGTCGTCCTGCCCGCCGTTGAGCCGCTCGACCAGCGGGTGCCGCGGGTTGATCTCCAGGATCGGCCGGCTCGGCAGCCCCGACCCGCGCATCCGCTGCGCGAAGGTGAAGTCGGTCTCCGGCCCGTCCGCGACGATGCAGGCGGGGGAGGTGGTGAGGCGGCTCGTCACGCGCACGTCGACGGCCTTGCCGTCCAGGTGCTCCTTGAGCCTGCCGAGGAGATCGGCGTAGTCGGCGCCCGCCTGCTCGGCGGCCTTCTTGTCGGCCTCGTCCTCCAGGCCGCCGAAGTCGGGCGCGCCCTCCGCGACCGACTGAAGCCGCTTCCCGTCGAACTCCGGCATGGCGTTGACCATGAAGGAGTCGACGGGGTCGTCCAGCAGCAGCACCTCGATGCCCTTCTCCCGGAACGCCTCCAGGTGCGGGCTGGACGCGGCGTCCGACAGGCCGGGCGCGAGCAGGTAGTAGATCTTGTCCTGCCCGTCCTTCATGCGGGACGTGTAGTCGGCCAGCGAGACGCCGGTGCCGGTGGTCGTGGTGAACCGCAGGAGCCCCGCGAGGTCGTCCCGGTGGGCGGGGTCCTCGGGGACGCCCTCCTTCAGGGTGGCGCCGAACTCCTTCCAGAAGGCGGCGTACTTCTCGGGCTCGCCGTCGGCCATGTCCTTGAGCAGCCGCAGGACCCGCTTGACCGCGCTCGACCGGATGTGGTCCATGGCCTGGCCGCCCTGGAGGATCTCCCGGGAGACGTTCAGCGGCAGGTCGGCGGAGTCGATGACGCCGCGCACGAACCGCAGGTACCGCGGCATGAGCCGGTCGGTGTCCTCCAGGATGAAGACGCGCTGCACGTGGAGCCGCACGCCCTGGATCTGCTGCGCGAGCCACAGGTCGTACGGGGCCTGCGACGGGACGAACAGCAGCAGCGTGTACTCGAACCGCCCCTCCACCTTCGCGTGCACGTACGCGAGCGGGTCGGCGAAATCGTTCGTGAGCTGCCGGTAGAAGTCGTTGTAGTCCTGCTGCTTCAGCTCGCTCTTCGGACGTGCCCACAGCGCGGTGGCCTGGTTGACCGGGGTGTCGTCGTCGCCGAGCAGGATCGGCCGGCCGATGTGGTCGGAGTACCGCTTGATGATCGAACGCAGCCGGTACTCGCTGAGCAGCTCGTCCTCGCCCTCGCGCAGGTGCAGGACGATCGTCGTGCCGCGCTCGGCGCGCTCCACCGTCTCCAGCGTGTACCCGCCCTTGCCCTCCGACGACCAGCGGACGCCCTCCGACGCCGGCAGCCCGGCCCGCCGCGTCGTCAGCGTCACCCGGTCGGCGACGATGAACGCGGCGTAGAAGCCGACGCCGAACTGCCCGATCAGCGCCGTGTCGGCGCGCCCGTCGCCGCTCCGCGCGCGGAGGAACTCCGCGGTGCCGGACCGGGCGATCGTGCCGATGTTGTCGATGACCTCCTGCCGGCTCATCCCGATGCCGTCGTCGGCGACCGTGATGGTGCGGGCGTCCTTGTCGAAGGAGACCCGGATCCGCGGCTCGCCCTCCGGTTCCTTCCCGGCCGCCTCCGGATCCGCGTACCGCTCGATCCGGAACCGGTCGATGGCGTCGGACGCGTTGGAGACCAGCTCGCGCAGGAATATCTCCTTGTCGCTGTACAGCGAGTTGGCCATCAGATCGAGGATCTGGGCCGCCTCGGCCTGGAAACTGAAGGTCTCCTCCGCCGGCAGAGTCACCGTTTCCCTCCTGGTCAGCGCCTTCCGGACAACCCATCAGAATAGAAATGCGGCCTGGGGCGTGCAACCGGTCCGCCGAAGTGCCGGCCGAGGACGGCGGGGCGCCGGCCGAGGACGGCGGGGCGTCAGCCGAAGATGGCGGCGGGGTCGCCGCGGTACCAGGTGTTGTCGATGACCATCCGCCGCACGACCCAGCGCCGCCCGTCCCGGACCAGCTCGACGTCGTAGGGGTTCTTCAGCAGGGCGAACACGGTGTGGTCCGCGCTGAGCAGATGCTGCGCCTCCACCAGGGCGGTGAGCCGGGCGGTGTCGCCGTCGACGGCGATGCGCGGGTTGGTGACCTGGTGCGTGGTGTCCACCCGTCCCGTGAAGGAGCCGAGGATGGTGGTGACGATCGTGTCCCGTCCGGCCATCAGCGGCGGCCGCCCGCCCCACCGGGACGCCGCGGGCCGGAAGTCCAGTTCGGCGTCGGCGGCGAAGGCCGAGGCGAACAGCGCGGCGTCCTTGAGGTCCTGCCCGAGGGCGAACCGGTACAGCGCGTCCACGATCTCGGTCCGGTCCCGCAGCTCCCGCACCGCGGCGGCGGTGTCGCCTTCCGCGGCCGTGATCGCGTGCTCGTCCGTTACATACATGCCTGCTCCCGTGCACGTCAGAGGAATGATCCCCGTCACTCTCCGCCGGGCCGGACGCCTGATCAACGCGGCCCTGTGCAACGATCGTGAAGCGTGCATTAACGATCGGGAGGGGGCCGCGTGCTGGAGCGGCACGAGATCGAGTCCTTCCTCACCCTCGCCGAGGAGCTGCACTTCGGCCGGACCGCCGGGCGGCTGCGCGTCTCCACCGCCCGGATCAGCCAGACGATCGCCAAGCTGGAGCGCCGTACCGGGGTGGCGCTGTTCGACCGGACGAGCCGCCGCGTGGAGCTGACCCCGGCAGGACGGCGGCTGTACGACGAGCTGCGCCCCGCCTGGGACCGGGTCACCGCCGCCTTCGAGGAGGCCGTGGCGTCCGGGCGCGGGCTGACCGGCGTGCTCCGGGCGGCCTTCACCGACGCCGCGGGCGGGCAGCTGCTGGCCGGGGCCGCCGAGCTGTTCCGCCGCCGCCTGCCGGACGCCGATGTCGGGCTCCGCGAGGCGCGGCCGGGCGACCTCGTGCCCTGGCTGCGCGACGGCGAGATCGACATCGGGCTCGGCTGCCTGCCCGTCGACGAGCCCGGCATCGCCACCGGTCCCGCGCTGGTCTCGGAGGCGCGGATGCTGGCCGTCCCGGCCGGGCACCCCTTCGCGCGCCGGACGTCGGTCTCGCTGGAGGACCTGGCCCGGGTCGCCGTCCTGCGGTATCCCGACACCGTGTCCGCGTCGTTGCGCCACGACCGCGCCCCGGCCGCCACCCCGTCCGGACGCCCGATCGCGCCCGGCCCCGTGGTCGCCACGTTCGGCGAGATGCTCACCCACATCGGCGCGGGCGCGGGCGTCTTCCCGGTCGGCGCGCACGTCAGACGCTACTACGCCCGCCCCGACGTCGCGTACGTCCCCTTCGACGACGCTCCGCCCATCGAGTGGGGCCTGCTGTGGCGTGCCGGCGGCGAGACGGCCCGCGTCCGCGCCTTCGCGGAGGCCGCCCGGGACCTCCTCGGCGGGGACGGGGAAGAATGGTCCGGTATGTCAGCGCCGGCGGCGGGGAGAGCATGAGATGAGAATCGTCGTTGACGACCTGTCGGGGCCGCAGGTCGCGGAGTTCCTGGCCGAGCACCTCCGCGAGATGCGGGCCGTCACGCCGCCGGAGAGCGTCCACGCCCTCGACCTCGACGCGCTGCGCAAGCCCGACGTCACCTTCTGGACGATGCTGGACGGCGACGCCATCGTGGGCTGCGGCGCGCTCAAGACCCTGGACGTGGCCCACGCCGAACTGAAGTCGATGCGCACGTCCGCGGCGCGCAAGCGGAGCGGCATCGCGTCCGGGCTGCTCGTGCACATCATCGGCGAGGCCGAGCGGAGGGGCTTCAAGCGGCTGAGCCTGGAGACCGGCGCGGACGGGTTCTTCCTCCCCGCGCGCAGGCTCTACGAGAAGTTCGGGTTCGCCTACTGCGAGCCCTTCGCCGACTACCGCCCCGACCCGAACAGCGTCTTCATGACGAAGGAGCTCGGCACCGCCCCGCCCGGCTGAGCCCCCGCCCGGCTGAGCCCGCGCCCGGCTACCGGTCCAGCTCCAGGGAGATGTGCGGAGCGAGCGCGCGGAGGAAGTCGGCGGCGTCGAAGACCTCCCCGGCGGAGGCGACGCCGGTGGTGCGGGTCCGCCCGGTGAGCACGCGCTCGACCGCCTCCGCCGCCAGCGGCGCGGTGACGGCGTAGATGTCGCGGCCGGTCGCCACGGCCCGCCGCTCGGCGCCGCCGGAGCGCACGACCACGTCGACGAGGAACGTCTGCGCCGATCGTCCGTGCTCGTCGGCCGCGACCGGGGCCGGGGTCTCGGGGTCCGCCATGTCGCGGGCCGCCTCGACCGTCATGTAGGTGGTCACCTCGGGGATCGGCAGGTGGCTGGGGACGGTCACGACGTCGGCCATCGTGAACTCCCCGATGACGTCCCGGGGCCCCATCGGCTCGGGGAACGGCCACCGCAGCGCCGGCGGGTCGTCGCGGCGGTACTCCAGCCGCCCGTGCGCGTACCGGACGCGCCGCCCGTCCCGCCGGGCGTGCGAGACCGCGCCCGCGGCGCGCGTCCCAGGGGTCGGGTGCCAGCCGCTCAGCCCGTAGGCGATGTGCGCCTCGTCCGCGGCCGTCCAGTCGCCCATGGCGGCGGTGGCGAGCAGGTCGCCGAGGCCGCCGTAGAAGGCCATCGCGGGGACGACCACGGCCCCGGCATCGCGGGCGGGCCCGGCGAACCGGGCGAACGTGTCGGCGTTGGCCTCGATCTCGGCCGCGACGTCCACGTACGGGATCCCGGCGCGCAGGGCCGCCTCGATCACCGGGGCGGCCGTCACGGCGAACGGGCCCGCGCAGTTGACCACGGCCGCCGCGCCGGCGAGCGCGCGGTCGAGCGCGGCCGGGTCGTCCACGGGCGCGGGACGGGCCTCCAGCCCCGTCTCGGCCGCCGCCTTGTCCAGCTTGCCGGCGTCGCGCCCGGCCAGGACCGGGACGAACCCGCGCTCCCGCAGCTCCGCCACCACGAACCGCCCGGTGTGCCCGTACGCCCCGTAAACCGCCACCCGCATGAGGTCTCCTCTGTGCTCGTTCCCGCTGTGCTCGGTTCCGCTGTGCTCGGTTCCGCCGGGACCATCCTGGCGAGGGCGGTCATCCCACCGTGAGTGTCTGGAAGGCCAAGACCCATACAATTCCGGACATGAGATCGGTCGCGCTGGCCGTCACCGACGGCATGCTGCACTTCGAGCTGTCGCTGGCGCACGAGGTGTTCGCCGCCGCCCCGGCCGGCGTCACGGTCCCCTGGTACGACCTCACCGTGTGCGGGTCGGACGCGGTGCGGATCGGACGGTTCCGGCTGGAGCCCGACCACGGCCTCGACCGGCTCCGGGACGCGGACACCGTCATCGTCCCCGGCTGGGCGGACACCGACGTCGAGCCGCCCGGTGACCTGGTCGAGGCCGTGCGCGAAGCCCACGAGGCGGGCGCCCGAGTCGCGTCGCTCTGCACGGGCGCGTTCGTGCTGGCCGCCGCCGGGCTGCTGGACGGCAAGCGCGCGACCACCCACTGGGCGCACACCGCCGACCTCGCCGCCCGCCACCCCCGGGTGGACGTGGACCCGGACGTCCTCTACGTCGACAACGGAACGGTGCTCACCTCGGCGGGCAAGGCCGCGGCGATGGACCTGTGCCTGCACCTCGTCCGCCTCGACCACGGCTCCGCGATCGCCAACACGGTCGCCCGCCGCCTGGTCGTCGCACCGCACCGCGACGGCGGCCAGGCCCAGTTCGTCACCACCCCGGTGCCCGCCCCGGACGACCATCCGCTCGCCGCCCTGTTCCCCTGGGTGCTGGAGCGCCTCGACCAGCCGCTCACCGTGGAGGACCTGGCCCGCCAGGCGCGCATGAGCGCACGCCACCTGACCCGCCACTTCCGCGCCGTGACCGGCACGACGCCGCTGCAATGGCTGCTCACCCAGCGGATCAGGCACGCCCAGGAACTACTGGAGACCACCGACGACGGAATCGACGCGATCGCCGCGTCCACCGGCATGGGCACCGCCACGACCCTGCGCCGCAACTTCAGCCGCACCGTCGGCGTCCCGCCGGACACCTACCGCCGCACCTTCCGCGCACGGACCGGGAGCCTCACGCCCGATCAGGTGAACGCGCCGACGCCCTCGAAAGGCAACCCGCCGCCGCGGGCACCGGGACGCTACGACGGGTAGGCGTCGTACCGATCGATCCGGCGTGCTCGGCGTGCGGCGTTCGTCGTCCCGCTGTTGCGCGGTCCAGCGGGCCTACTTGTCGAGGGTCAGGCACAGGGTGACCGCGTGTTGCTCCTGTCCTGCGGGCAGCACCACGGTCTTCTCGGACGCCGGGCAGGACGTGGCACGCTCGTAGCGGTAGCTGAGCCGATAGTCGTCCGTCCACGGCAATGAGGTCGAGCAGGAATGCTTGCGCCACTGCCTCGACCCGCTGAGGTCCAGGCCGCCGAGCTGGACGCAGTCGTTCAGGCCGGCGCTCCGCGCACTGGAGCCGTAAGTCTCGACGTAGCCGACTCCCAGAACCAGCGGAAGGACGGCGATCGCCGCGACTGCGGCCCAGAGCCTCCGCCTCGGCGGACGCGACGCCGCGACCGTCCGTTCACCGTCGTTCCGCCGGGTCCGGGTCGTCACCGGGGACGCGAGGCCCTCGGCACCCGGCCGCCGACCGGAGGGGAGCTTGATCAGCTCGATGGCTTCGGCCGCCGTCGGGCGCGATTCGGGGTCCTTGGCGAGCAACCGGCCGATGAGGACGGCGAGCCCTGCAGCGTGCTCCGGACGTGGCGGTTCGTCGTGCAGGAGGGCCGTCACTACCTCGGCCGGTGTTTCCCGGCGGAACGGCGACACGCCCTCGACGCAGCGGTACAGGGTGACCCGAGCGAGAACAGGTCTCCGGCCGGGCCGTTGTTCTTGCCGCGCAGCCGTTCGGGCGCGAGGTACTCCAGCGAGCCGATGATCGCGCCGGTCGCGGTCATCGCCGTGTCGGCCTGGTGGACGGCGATGCCGAAGTCCGCGAGCAGCACCTCTCCGGTCCGGGTCAGCATCACGTTCGCGGGTTTGATGTCGCGGTGCACCACCCCGGCCGAATGCGCCGCGTCGAGGGCCTTCAGCAGCGCCTTCGCGATCCGGGTGGTCTCCTCGGCGGGGATGGGGCCGTCCTTCTTGAGCCGGTCCTCAAGGGAGTGCCCGTCGACGAGGCGCATGACGATCCACGGCACCTCGTCCCTGATGACGACGTCGTGGACGGGGATGATGCCGGGCTGGTCGCGCAGCCGCGCCGCGTTGCGGGCCTCGCGCCTCGCGCGGGCCAGGAACTGCGATCGCTCCGCGTCCGACACCGTGAGCGGCAGCCGCACCTCTTTGATGGCGACGTCCACACCGAGGGTCTCGTCATGGGCCTTCCACACCCGCCCGAAACCGCCCGCCCCCAGCTCCTGCACGAGCCGGTACCGGTCGCCTATCCGCTCCGGGCCGCCGCCGTCCGCCACGCGTCCCCCGCTATTCAACTCTGGCCGATGCGGCTCCATTATGGCCTTGCGAATAAGCGGATCAAGAGGCGGCGCAGGTGATGCAGGTGCGGGCGGCGGGACGGGCGGCCAGGCGCTCGGCACCGATCGGGCCGCCGCAGCGCTCGCACTGGCCGTAGGTGCCGTCGCGGACCCGGGCCAGCGCCCCGTCGATGTCGGCGAGCTGGGCTTCCGCCCTGCGCAGGGACGACTCGATCCGGGAGCGCTCGAAGGCGATGGTGGCGCCCTCCGGGTCGTGCTCGTCGTCCACCGAGGTCTGTGCCGACGCCTCGACGACGCCGTCCCAGTCGTCGCGCAGCGACGCCATGAGCTTCAGGACGGCGGCGCGGTCCGCGATCAGCCGTTCTTCCGCCGTGGTCATGCCTGGAGAACGCCCTCCGCGCCGCCCTCCATTCCAGGAGCGGGAAACGGGTGATCTCCACATAGAGGCGCACATATGGGGTAGGCGCGGAGCGAAGCCACATTGGGGGAGGAAACATGGCTGCTCAAGAGACAGGCCAGGTCACGGGGACCAAGGACAAGGACTACAACATCACCTGGTTCGTGGAGCAGTGCCTGAGCAACACCCTCAGGCTGGACTCCTACATCCAGGACGCCGAGCGCGAGGGGGACGTCGAGCTGGCCGACTTCTTCCGGCGGGCCCAGGGCGAGAGCCGCAAGGGCGCCGAACAGGGCAAGGAGATGCTCAAGCAGAGGCTCTGACCTGCTCTGACGCGGCACCGTAGCCCGTCCGGGCGGCCACCGCCTGGGCGGGCCGCCGCATGCCGCACCAGTCCCCCGAGCGATCGGAACGAACAGCGCGCCCGGCGCCGGCATAGGGAACGCGCACTGCGAAGGACCGGCATGACGCGGCGGCGGTTGAGGACGTTGCCGCCGTCACCCTATTTCGGTTGACTGATATGCCGGAAGTGAACTCGCCCTGGTGGAAGCCCCGACTGGTGGATGCTAGTTTGACCGACCAAATCACCGGCGGTGGTGACATTTTGACTGAATAGGGGCTCTCCAGGCGTTGTGTTCTCCCTTTCGCGGCGTGCGGTTCAGCGGGATCCGAGGAACCGTCGCAGGTTCATGTGGGTCCAGTTCTTCCGGCACGTGACGTTCGCCGTCATCTCGGGGGCGGTCGGGCTGGCCGGTGCCCTGGACGGCGACGTTCCGGTGGTCTTCGCACCGTTCTTCGTCGCGCTCGGCGCGGCTTTCGCCGGATCGGCGGTTCTCGCGGCGGCGACGGCGGTGGCGCTCGCCGGGCGCCGTCCCGCCGGGGCGCGGGGCGCCGCGTTCGCGGTGTGGGTCGCCGGGGTCGTCGGAACACTCGCCGCCGTGGGTTTCGTCCTCGGGGAAGAGCACGGCGCCTCGGCTCCGCTGATCGGGCTGCTCGCGGTCCCGTTCCTGCTCGTCGCGAAACCGCCGCGCCACCTGCCGCTCGACCCGGCCCCGCGCGGAGGGGCGCCGGCGGACGGCCGCCGCCCGCCCGGAACGCCGTGAGCCTCCCGTCGCGGCCGGGGCGTCGTGGCGGGGGTTCGATGAAACGGCCGTTGGTCCTACATAGAGGGCGGATGCCGGGGGAGTAGTAGCCCTGTGGCAGGGAGTTACGGGGGCACTCCGTGGTCGCGCAGGGGGCCGACGGCCAGGGCGGTGGCGCGGCATCGGGTCACGATCTCGGGCAGCGCGGCCAGGGTCGCCTTCCAGGCACCGGAGGCCGCGGTGACGTCGCTGTCGTGCAGCAGCAGGGTCGCGCCGCCGCGCAGGCCCGGTGCCAGGGTGCGCAGCACGGACTCGGCGGTCGCGGACGCCGTCCAGTCCCTTCCCCATGCCGTCCACAGGACGGGGCGCAGGCCGTTGCGGCGGGCGGCCACGAAGGCCTCGGTGCTCATGGCGCCGTACGGCGGCCGGTACCAGGACGGGGCGACCCCGCAGACGTCCTCGACCAGGTGCACGGTGTCGCGGATGCCCGCGGCGCTGCGGCCGGGGCGCGCCGTGAGGGTGTTGTCGTGGTGCCAGCCGTGGACGGCGATCTCGTGCCCGTCGGCGACGATGCGGCGGCCGAGGGACGGGGTCCGGCGCAGCATCGCGCCGAGGACGAAGAAGGTCGCGTGGCAGCCGAGGCGGGCCAGCTCGTCCAGGAACAGGGGCGTCGAGCCGGGGTCGGGGCCGTCGTCGAGGGTGAGGGCGACGTGGCGGGGGCCGCCGCGGCCGGCGACGCGGGGCGTCAGCCGCCGCACCGGGGGGAGCCAGGTGGCCGCGGGCAGGGCGTGGCCGAGCAGGGCGGCGGTCAGGACGGCGGCGCGGCGGGACATGAGATCAGTTTCACCGGGGGGAGTTCAACCGATGGGCAAACGACTCTTAATTCTCACGGCGGGCATGGGCGCGGGGCATGACGCGGTCGCCGCGGAACTGGCCCGGCGGATGGCGGCGCAGGGGGTGGAGGCGTCCGTCCTGGACGTCCTCGACCTGGTCCCGCTGCGGCTCGGGCAGGGGCTGCGGCACATGTACGAGGGGATGGTCCGGTCGGCGCCGTGGCTGTACGAGGGCATCTACCGGGCGTTCTTCACGTCCCGCCGCCCGCCGCCCTCGTCGCCGCTGACGTCGGTGATCGCGCGGCGGCTGGACGCGCGGATCCGGGAGCTGCCGCCCGACGCGGTCGTGTCCACGTTCCACGTGGCGGCGCAGGCGGCGGGGCGGCTGCGGCGGACCGGGCGGCTGGAGGTGCCGTCGCTGGTGCTGGTGACCGACTTCGCCGTCCACCGGATGTGGCTGCACCCGGGCAACGACCGGTACCTGTGCCCGGACGAGGCGTCCGCGAACGACGTGGCGGAGCGGACGGGCCGCCCGGCGACCCGGTGCGCGCCCGTGGTGCGCCCGGCGTTCCGCCGCCGGCGGGCGGCGACGGCCCGGCTGCGGGACGAGGTCGGGGCCCGGCCGGACGACCGGATCGTGCTGATCTCGGCGGGGGCCTGGGGCGTCGGGCGGGTCGTGGAGACGGCGCAGCACCTCGCCGCGTCCGGCCGGTACGTGCCGGTCGTGCTGTGCGGCCGCAACGAGCGGCTGCGCGAGCGCGTCTACGGGCCCGCCCTCGGCTGGCGGGACGACCTGCCGCAGCTGATGGCGGGCGCCTACGCGCTGATCGACAACGCGGCGGGGCTGACCTGCCGGGAGGCGTTCGCGTGCGGGCTGCCGGTGGTCTCCTACCGGCCGATCCCCGGGCACGGCCGGGACGGCGCGGCGGCGATGGCGCGCGCCGGGCTGAGCCGGTACGCGCGCGGGCCCGCCGAGCTGGTCGCCGAACTCGACCGGCTGGCGGACGGCGCGGAGCGCAGGGCCCGGGCCCGGTCGGCGGCCGCGCTGCTGCGCGCCGTCCCGGCCGAGCGGATCATTCAGGCCGCGCTGGGCTGACGTCGTGCTCCTCGTGCAGCAGCGGGGATCGGGCGATGCCGATGCTGCCGAGGAGCAGCAGCGCCATGCCGGCCACCTCCAGCAGGATCCACGGCCCGCCGCGGACGTCCTCGCCGAACAGGTAGACGCCCAGGATGATGCTGGCGACGGGGTCGGAGATGGTCAGGGCGGGCTGCACGGCGACGAGGCTGCCGCTCTGCAGCGCGTTCTGCAGCAGGAACAGGCTGGCGAGCCCGGCGAGGGCCATGGCGTAGAGCTGCCAGGACGTGAGGATGGCGCCGAGCCCGCGCTCGAAGTCGTGCGTGACGCTGTTCATGAACGCGGCCGTCAGCGCGAACCCGACCGAGGTCGTGATGCCCAGCAGGACGGCCCGGACCGGCCCGCGGAAGAGCCGGGACAGCGTGATGAGCCCGGCGATGCAGCCGGCCGTGCCGACCGTCGCGATGACCCAGGCGGTGTCGCTCGGCAGGTGGTAGCCCTCGTCGGGGGAGAGCGCGAGCAGCAGCACGGCCAGGCCCAGGCTGAGCAGGATCACGGCCGTCCACGGCACATGGGTCAGCCCGCGCGGCGGCAGCCACGCGATGAAGATCATGGTGAACGGCAGCTCCACCGCCAGCAGCGGCTGGACGAGCGACAGCCCCGCGATGGACAGCGCCGCCGCCTGCAGCACGAACGCGGCGATGAGCGCGCCGATGCCGCCGAGCCAGACGGGGCTGCGCAGCAGGTCCAGGATGAGCGCGATCTTGAACGCCTCCGACTCGGGCGCGGCCTTGGCGACCCGCCGCTGGAGCACGGACGCGAGGGCGTTGGAGGCGCCGGTGAGCAGCGCGAGGATGACGGCGATCACTGGTACTCCACCCCGTCAGGCGGCGCGGCGGCGGGGTGGTCGCCGGGCTTGCCGAGGTAGGGGGACCGGCCGAGGACGATGATCCCCCCGACCATCGCCGCGAGCCCGACCGCCTCCAGGGCGAGGTCGGACACCTCCAGCCGGACCCGCTCCCCGAAGATCACGATGCTGAGCGCGATGCCGGTCAGCGGCTCGGCCGCCGTGGTGGCGGGCAGCGAGATCCGCAGCGGCGCCGCGTCGAAGGCGCTCTGCGCGAACAGCAGCCCGAGCGCCCCGATGAACACCACCCCGTACGGCTGCCAGTTGACGAAGATCCGGGCGAAGCCGTCGTCGGAGATCAGCAGGACGCTGCGGGTCAGGGTGTCCTGGAGCCCGTAGAGCAGCCCGGCGCCGCAGGCCAGCAGCATCGCGCGGACGCGCAGGTCCCGGTGCAGCCCCCCGAACGCGCACAGGGCGACGAGGGCGAGCACCCCGGCGCCCGCGAGCCAGCGCACGGAGTGGACCCCCGGCAGGGCCCCGCCGTGCGGCACACCGATGCCGAGGAACAGCGCGACGCCCGCGGTCAGCAGCAGCGCCCCCAGCCACTCGTTGCGGCCGAGCCGCTCCCGGTAGATCACGTGGGCGGCGAACAGCGCGAAGACCAGGTTGACGGTGAGCACCGGGGTGACCTCGGAGACGTCGGAGATGTTCAGCGCGAACGCGAAGATGATCTGGCCGACGATCATCGAGGCGATTCCGGTGAGCCACAGCCTGCTGCGCACCAGGTCCAGCAGCAGCCGCGGGTGCAGGATCTCCTCCAGGGGCTCGCGGAACGCCGCGTGCTGCTGCGCCACGAACCCGAGCCCGATGAAGGCGGCCGCCACGACGGCGATGCCCATGCCGAGAATGCTCATCCGCGTCCACGATCTCCCCCGAGCGGCCCGTCCGCTCCCCAGAGCGGCCCGTCCGGATCCGGCCTCTCACATTCCACAAACCGACTGGACGGTATGTAATACGGAGGTCTGCCAGAGGAGCACCATGCGCATCCGAGCCCTCACCGCCCTCGTCGCGACCGTCCTCGCCTCGGTGGTCCCGCTGGGCCCGGCCCAGGCCGGCCGCACCCCCGATGACCAGCCGCTACCCGGATATACGGTCGACAATCCGCCGCTCCCGCCCGTCCAGGTGCACGGCGCGCCGTCGCGCGTGCTGCAGGGCGTCCACCGCCACGCGGCCTACATCATCGAAGTGCCGCCGCACTGGAACGGCAGGCTCGCGCTCTACGCGCACGGCTACGCCGGGCAGGGTTTCGTGCTCAGCGTCGGGCCGCCGCCGTTCGGGCTGCGGCAGCGGCTGCTCGACCAGGGGTACGCGTGGGCGGCGTCGTCGTACTACGCCAACGGGTACGACGTCCGCGCCGGTGTGCTGAGCACCCGCGACGTCTCCGAACTGTTCGCCGCCGAGGTCGGTCGGCCCAGGCAGCGCGTCATCGTGGGCGTGTCCATGGGCGGGCACGTGATCGGGCGGTCGATCGAGCAGTACCCCGGCTACTACGACGGTGCGCTCCCGATGTGCGGGGTGCTCGGCGACGACGAGTTGTTCGACTACTTCCTCGACTACAACCTCGTCGCGCAGGACCTCGCCGGCATCCGCGAGTACCCCGTGACGGACCGGTACGCGACGGTGACCGTCCCGAAGATCGAGGAGGCGCTCGGGCTGACCGCCCTGCGGCCGGGCGGGCCGGACACGGTCAACGAGCGCGGCGGACAGTTCCGGTCCATCGTCATCGACCGGACGGGCGGGACCCGTCCCGGCGCCGTGCAGTCGTTCGCCTACTGGAAGGACTACCCGTTCACGCTGGCCACGCCGTCCACCCCGGACGACACCCTCGCGGAGAACCCGGGCCAGCTCGCGACCAACCTGTTCACCCGGTACCGGCCCAACGAGCCGGTGGACGTGAACGCGTCCGTGCAGCGGGTCCGGGTCGCGAACCTGCCGGCGCGGCTGTCCAACCGGCTGTCGCAGGTGCCGCGCATCAACGGGCGCCCGCACGTGCCGGTGCTGAGCCTGCACGGGCTGGGCGACCTGTTCGTGCCGTTCTCGATGGAGCAGGTCTACGCGTCGGAGGTGGCGCGGAACCACCGGTCGCGGCTGCTCGTGCAGCGGGCGATCCGGACGACCGGGCACTGCGAGTTCTCTGCCGCGGAGGCGGGGACGGCCTGGGACGACCTGGTGCGCTGGATCGGCACCGGCAGGCGTCCGGCCGGGGACGTGACGACGAGGCCGCGGGAGGTGGCGCGTGCCGACTACGGGTGCCGGTTCAGTGACGAAGCCGCCTACGCGGCCGGGGCGGGGACGCGGCGGCTGTTCCCCGCCTGCCCGTGAGCACGCCTGCCCGTGAGCCCGCCCGCCCGGCGAGCCCGGGTGCGACAGCCCGGGTGCGGCTGTCCGGGTGCGGCTGTCCGGCCACACGCGCCCGTGGCCGGATCCCGTTCAGCGCGTCGTCACAGGTCGGTGGCGATGATCTTCTCGATGTTGCGCTCGGCGAGCGCGGTGATGGTCACGAACGGGTTGACGCTGGTGTTGCCGGGGATCAGCGACCCGTCGATGGCGTAGAGCCCGGAGTAGCCGCGCAGCCTGCCGTAGTTGTCGGTGGCCTTGTTCAGCACGGCGCCGCCGAGCGGGTGGTAGGTGAGGTGGTCGCCCCAGATCTTGTAGGCGCCGAAGAGGTCGGTCCGGTAGATCGTCCCCTCCTTCTTGTTGATCTTGTCGAAGATCGTCTTGGCCATGTCGATGCTGGTCTGCTTCCAGCCGGTCTGCCAGTTCAGGTCGACCCGTCCCGCCGCCGCGTTCCAGGAGAACGCGGCCCGGTGCGGGGTGTTGGTGATCGACAGGTAGAACGAGGCCCACGTCTCGATGCCGGTGGGCAGCGGCGCGACCTCGGCGAACGCGCCGCCCGCCTCCCAGTTGTCGATGCCGCCGGTCGGGATGGACGACTGGAGGCTGCCGGTCGGGTCCCAGAGGTGGTTGGCGCGGCCGCACATGACGTTGCCGTTGTCGCCCCAGCCCTTGCCGACCTCGCCGTTCAGCGCCGGCAGCGCGCCGGTCGCCTTCAGCTTGACCAGCAGCTTGCTGGTGCCGACGCTGCCGGCCGCGAAGAACACCTTGTCGGCCCGCACCGTCTTGGTGCCGGTGACGGCGCCGGTGGTGTCGATCTGCTCGATGGCGACGGTGTAGCCGCCGGCGGACGCGGGCGACACCGACGTGACGCGGTGCTGCGCTGAGATGGAGACGCGTCCGGTGGCCTTCGCCTGCGCCAGGTAGGTCTGCTGCAGCGACTTCTTGCCGTGGTTGTTGCCGTAGAGGATCTCCGCGGCCAGCGCCGACTTCGGCACCGCGCCCGCGGCCTCCTGCTTCATGTAGTTGAAGTCGTACACGTTCGGGACGTAGACGAACTCGAACCCCGAGCGCTCGGCGTGCTTCCGCCCCACCCGCGCGTACTGGTAGCAGTCGGTGCTGTCGAACCAGGCGCGGTCGACCGTGTTGACGCCGAGGCCCGCGTTGGCGCGGGGGTAGTACACGTCGTACATCTCGTCGGCGTCGACCGAGGGGAGGACGCCGCTGAACCGCGAGCGCTTCGGCGTCACCGCCATCCCGCCGTTGACGAGCGAGCCGCCGCCGACGCCCCGCCCCTGGTAGACGGTGATGCCGGAGAACTCCTCGGCGTCCAGGATCCCGGTGTAGCGGGGGACGTCCTTGTCGATCGGGAAGCCGAGGAAGTTGCTGAGCGGCTGCTTGGTGCGGGTCCGCAGCCAGAACGACCGGTAGTCGGGCGTCCGGGTGTTGGCGAAGATCTTGCCGTCCGAGCCGGGGGTGTCCCAGGCCATCCCCATCTCGACCATGTGCACGTCGACGCCCGCCTGGGCGAGCCGCAGCGCGGCCACGGAGCCGCCGTAGCCGGTGCCGATGATCAGCACCGGGACGTGCGCGCCGTCGCCGATCGGGCCGGCCGCGGCGCTGGACGCGGCGGCGGACGCGGCGGTGCCGCCCATCAGGCCGAGCCCCAGAATGGAACCGGTTCCAACAAGGAACCCGCGGCGCGAAACAGCGCCGAGACTCCCGTTGGGCATGACCGAATCGGTCATGTGACCTCCCTCACTGTCGCTGAGATTGGAACAGGTTCTATATCGACGAGCGAGGGAAGTCACTAGCTACGCAAAAGTAACTTACCGGTCATCACGGACGAGTGTTGCCAGGTCACAGGCTGTTAACCAAGTGCTTGCTTGGCAAGGCACGTGGGCTTTGTTACATTCCGCCCATGATCTCCGCGATCGTCTGGGGCACCGGCAACGTGGGGCGGCTCGCCCTGCGCGCCGTCGACGCCCATCCGGCGCTGACACTCACCGGCGTGATCGTCCACGACCAGGGCAAGGCCGGACGGGACGCGGGCGATCTCGCCGGCCTCGGCCGCGAGCTCGGCGTCGCGGCGACCACCGACATCGGCGCCGTCCTCGGCGCCCGGCCGCGGGCCGTGGTCTACGCGGCGTCCGGCGACATCCGCCCGGACGACGCCCTCGCCGACATCCTGAGGGCGATCCGGGCCGGCGCCGTCGTCGTCACCCCCGCGCTGTACGCGCTCTACGACCAGCGCAACGCGCCTCCCGAGATGCGCGAGGCGGTGCTCGACGCCATCGCCGAGGGCGGCGGCTCGCTGTTCGTCTCCGGCGTCGACCCGGGCTGGGGCAACGACGTCCTGCCGCTGATGATCAGCGGGCTGGGCGGCGTCATCGACGTCGTCCGCTGCCAGGAGATCTTCGACTACTCCACCTACGACCAGCCCGACTCCGTCCGCTACCTGGTCGGCATGGGCCAGCCCATGGACTACGAGCCGCCCATGCTGGCGGCGACCGTCCCGACCATGGTGTGGGGCGGGCAGGTCAGGATGATGGCGCGCGCGCTCGGCGTCGAGCTGGACGAGGTCCGCGAGACCTTGGAGCGGCGTCCGCTGGACGAGACCATCACCACCGCCTCCATGGGCGACTTCGAGAAGGGCACGCAGGGCGCGGTTCGGTTCGAGGTGCAGGGCATCGTGGAGGGCGAACCCCGCATCGTCGTGGAGCACGTCACCCGCATCCACCCGTCGTGCGCGCCCGACTGGCCCGTGCCGCCGGACGGCGACGGCGCCCACCGCGTCATCATCGAGGGCGTCCCGCGCATCGAGGTCACCGTCGAGGCCACCGACGAGCACGGCAACCGCGCCGCCGGCGGCAACGCCACCGCGGTGGGGCGGCTCGTCAGCGCCATCGACTGGCTGGTGGACGCCGAACCCGGACTCTACGACGCACTCGACGTCCCGCTGCGCCCCGCGGTGGGCAGGCTCGGAGGCACCCGCCCATGAACCTCGACGTCCCCGAAGGCAAGGACCCGATCCAGTACGCGTGGGGCGAGCTGGTGCCCGGCATCGGCCCCGCCGCGTCCCGCCTGTCGCTCGCGGTGTACGAGCACACCACCCTCGGCCTGCGCGAGTTCGAGGCGGCCCGGCTGCGCGTCGCGCAGCTCAACGGGTGCCTGTTCTGCCTCGACTGGCGGACGGAGCGGGACGGCCGGAAGGTCGAGGAGGGGTTCGCCGACGCGGTCGCGGACTGGCGCACCACCGACGCCTTCGACGACCGGACGCGCCTGGCCGCCGAGTACGCGGAGCGCTACATCCTCGACCACCACGGCCTGGACGAGGAGTTCTGGGAGCGGATGACCGCCCACTACGACCAGCGCGAGATCGTGGAACTGAGCATGTGCATCGGCTCGTGGCTGGCGTTCGGCCGCCTCAACCGCGTCCTGGGCCTCGACGCCATGTGCGTCCTGCCCAGACCCTGACACTGGACGGCCCGGGATCGGGCGGCTTGAGACCGGGCGGGCCCGGGGCCACCCCTGCCCCGGGCCCTGGTCTCCGGACGCGCGCGCGGCTCAGGCGGCGGACGGCTTGGCGGCGTGCGGCTCAGGCGACAGACGCCTCAAGCGGCGGACGGGCTCAGACGGCGGACGGCGTGTAGTGCGAGGCGTCGTCGCCCTCGACGCGGTAGCTCTGCTTCCCGTCCACGCCGACCGGGACGTCGCCGGCGGCGGTGACGCGGTGCAGCAGCCGCGGCAGGTCGCCGTAGTCGTCGGACGCGTAGTGCTGCGTGATCCGGTTGTCGAACACGATGAGGTCGCCCGGGGCCCACGCCCACCGCAGGATGTTCTCCGGCCGGGTCACGTACCGCTGGAAGAGGTCGAGCAGCGTCCGGCCCTCCTGCGGCGGCAGCCCGACGATGCTCTGCGCGAACCCGCCGATGAACAGGTTGCGCTCGCCCGACTCGGGGTGGACGCGGACGACCGGGTGCGCGGTCTTCCACGTCTGCGACACGAACGCCTTGCGGTGCTCGGCCGCCTTCACCGGGTCGGCGCCGCTGCTCGGCCGCTTCACGTAGTCGTAGTCGTTGGTGTGCACGGCCCAGAGCCGGTCGGCCAGCGTGCGCAGTTCCTCCGGCAGGTCCCGGTAGGCGGCTCCGGTATTGGCGATCAGCGTGTTCCCGCCGAAGGGCGGGATGACGAGGCCGCGCAGGGTGCTGATCTTCGGCGGCGCCTGGACGAACGTGACGTCGGTGTGCCAGTGGTTCGCCCGCTGCGCCTCGCCGTCGACCGGCAGGATCTCCCGGTGGTCGTCGGCCCCCGGGACGGTCGGATGCGCGCCGGTGAGCGGCCCGAAGCGGGCGGCGAAGGCGATCTGGTCCTCGTCGGTGAGGTCCTGGCCGCGGAACCCCAGCACCTTGTGCTCCAGCAGGGCCTCCTGGATCTCGCCGAACAGCGCGCCGCTCAGCTCGCGGACGTCGACGCCGACGACCTCGGCGCCGATGCGGCCTCCGATCTTGCGGATGTCGAACTGGGACATGGCCCACCTCCTGGATGACGGATGACGGACGGGTCGACGGGGCGGCGGTCCCGGGGCGCCTCGGAGCGGGGGCGTCCGGACCCGCTGACCGGTAGCGAAACACGACCCGGGCCAAAAAGCAACTATTCCGACTGATTTAGTAGGAATTTGGCGAGGTGCCCGCGCGAACCGGCCGCGGGCGGCGGCTCAGGCCCGGCCGTCGTCGGTGACGTGGGCGAGCTTGTCGGGGTTGGTGACGGCGTAGACGCCGCGGACCCGGTCGCCGTCCCGGTCCAGGTCGAGGACCATGACGGCGAACGGGGCGTCCGCGTCGAACAGCACCGCCGACGGGTCGCCGTTGACCGTCCGATAGCGGATGTCCAGGCCCGCCGTCCGGCGG
This sequence comes from Actinomadura meyerae, assembly GCF_900188445.1. GTDB lineage: Bacteria > Actinomycetota > Actinomycetes > Streptosporangiales > Streptosporangiaceae > Spirillospora > Spirillospora meyerae. Next base: position 85,620 of record NZ_FZOR01000006.1, on the reverse strand, counting down.
CCCGCCGTGCCGGCGATGGCCCGCGCCACCTTGTCGGCGCCGCGGATGGGGCGCAGCGCCCCGCTGCGTCCGGGCTTGCCGCCGCCGTCCGTCCAGAGCGTCACGTCGGGGGCGAGGAGGCCCATCAGCGACGCGATGTCGCCGCCCATCGCCGCGTCCAGGAACCGCTCCGTCACCTGCCGCTGCACCTTCGGGTCGGCCTGGTAGCGGGGACGGCGCGCCTGCACGTGCTCGCGGGCCCGGTGCGCGATCTGCCGGACGGCCGCCGGGGTCCGGTCCAGGATCGGCGCGATCTCGGTGTGCCGGTACCCGAAGACCTCGTGCAGGACGAACACCGCCCGCTCCAGCGGCGTCAGCGTCTCCAGCACGACGAGCAGCGCCATCGACACCGCCTCCGCGCGCTCGGCGGGCTCGTCCGCGGCCGCCTCGTCCCGCACCAGCGGCTCCGGCAGCCACGGGCCGACGTAGGTCTCCCGGCGGCGGCTGATCGCGGCCTGCCGCGCCAGCGCCGTGTTGACCGCGACCCGCACCAGGTAGGCGCGCGGGTTCTCGACCGCCGCGGCGTCGCGGTCGCCGCGGCGGGCCGTCCACGCGAGCCAGGCGTCCTGCAGGACGTCCTCGGTGTCGGCGACGCTGCCCAGCATGTTGTAGACGACCGAGAACAGCAGCTCCCGGTGGTCGGCGAAGACCTTCGTGGCCTCGTCCCCTGCGGTGCCGTCCGGCATGGCTCGACCTCCTGTGCGCTCACCCCTGAGAGGTCGCGCCCCGCGCCGAGTGTGACATCGCCGGGCGAACTGTGATCTGGACCTCACACCGGCGGGCGGGCGTCACACTCCCGTCCCTCCGCGCCCTCCCAGGATCGCGAAACGACACCACTCGGAGGGCTCCATGACGGAGACACGACCGTCCTTCCTCGCGACCGGGCGCGGCAGGCTGACGCTGACACTGCTGTGCACGATCGCGTTCCTCGACTTCATCGACGCCTCGATCGTCAACGTGGCGCTGCCCGCGATACGCGGCGACCTCGGTTTCTCGTTGCAGGACCTGCAGTGGGTGCCGTCCGGCTACCTGCTGACCTACGGCGGGTTCATGCTGCTCGGCGGCCGCCTCGCCGACCTGCTCGGGCGCCGCCGCGTCGTCGTCGCCGGCACCGTCCTGTTCTCGCTCTCGTCCGTCGTCGGCGGCCTCGCGACCGCGCCCGGCATGCTGATCGGCGCGCGCCTCGCCCAGGGCGCGGGCGCCGCGCTGATGCTGCCGGGCACGCTGTCGATCCTGACGACGACGTTCCGAGAGGGCGGCGACCGGAGCAAGGCGCTCGGCGTATGGGGCGGCGTCGCGGGCGGCGCGTCCGCCGCCGGGGTGCTGCTCGGCGGGCTGCTCACCGACGGGCCCGGCTGGCGCTGGGTGATGCTGGTCAACGTCCCCGTCTGCGTCCTCGTGATCGCCGGGCTGTTCCTGCTCGTCGAGGGCGACCGGCGCAGCGCGCGCCTCGCCGACTTCGACCTGCTCGGCACCGTCCTCGTCACCGGCGGCATGCTGCTGCTCGTGTACACGCTGGTCAAGGCGCCGGACGCGGGCTGGGACGCGGCCCGCACCATCGGCGGCCTGGCCGGGTCGCTCGCCCTGCTGCTGGCGTTCCTCGCCGTCGAGCAGCGCGGCCGCAACCCGCTGCTGCCGCTGTCGGTCTTCCGGATCCGGGGCCTCGCCGCCGCGGACGTCACCCAGCTCGTCGCCATCGCCGGCATCGGCTCGATGTTCTTCTTCCTCAGCCTCTACATGGAGAACGTCCTCGGCTACTCGCCGATGCGGACGGGCTCGGCCTACCTGCCGCTGTGCTTCGGCGTCGGCATCGCCGCCGGGATCGCCTCCCGGCTGCTCACCCGCACCGGCACCCGCCCGGTGCTCGTCGCCGGGCTGCTGCTCGCCGCCGGCGGCGTGTACTGGCTGTCGCGCATCCCGGTCGACGGCTCCTACCTCACCGACCTGCTGCCGGGCCTGCTGGTCAGCTCGTTCGGGCTCGGCGCGGCGTTCGTCGCCGTCACGACCGCCGCCAACGCCAACGTCCCGCCGGACCAGGCCGGGCTCGCCGCCGCCCTGCTCAACGCGTCCCAGCAGCTCGGCGGCGCGCTCGGCCTGGCGATCTTCTCCGCGCTGGCGACGTCCCGCACCAGCGGGCTGCTCGCGGACGGCGCGCCGCCGAGCGAGGCGATGACCTCCGGTTTCTCCCGGGCGCTGCTGGCGTGCGCCGTCTTCCTGGCCGCCGCGTCGGCCGTCGCGCTGCGCGCCGCCAACACGCGCGGAGAGGCCGCCGAGGTCGAGGTCGGCACGGAACCGGAGCCCGCACGGGTCAGCTGAACGCGGGTCGGCTGAACGCGGGTCAGCTGAACGCAGGTCAGCTGAACACGGGTCAGCTGAACGACATCCGGCCGGTGCCGGGCGCCCGGATCAGGAAGGTGCCCGCCAGCACCACCAGCCCGGACGCGGCCAGCACGAACTGGCCCGGCGCCAGGCCGAGCGGCGTCGCGCCGGCCTCCTTCAGGAGGTCGGCCGCGACGCCCGACACCAGCGCCGCCAGCGCCAGCCCGAACCGCAGCACGGCGTGGAACGCGGTCAGCGCCAGGTTGCGCTCCACGCCGCTCAGCTGCTCCTGGAGGAAGGTGATGCCGCCGACCAGGGCGCTCGTCGCGGCGGCGCCGAACAGCACCGCCCCGATGTAGGACCACCAGATCGACCCCAGCGCCCCCATCGACGCGATCACCACGCCCTGCGCGGCCGTCCCCAGCTTGATCTGCGTCATCAGGCTGCCCGCGTTGCGGTGGATCAGCAGCAGCCCCGTGAGGGCGCCCACCCCGAACAGCACCACCAGCGCCCCGAACCCCACCGGGCCCGCGTCCAGGACGTTCCGGACGAACACCACGCCCAGCGAGAACAGCGCGCCCAGCCCGAGCGCCACCACCGCCACCCCCGGCAGGACGCCGCGCACCACCGGCAGTTGCAGCGACCGGAAGAAGCCGCCCTGCGCCTCCTTCTCGGTGTGCTCCATCCGCCGCCGCTCCGCCGGACCCGGCCCGAGGTCCGGGATCGAGCGGATCGCGAAGTACGACACGATGTACGTCACCGCGTTCAGCCAGAACACCACCACGTACCGCCAGTGGCCCTCCCAGCCCGCCATGTTCGACAGCCACAGCAGCAGCCCGAACGCGCCCGCGCCCACCGGGATCATCCCGTAGGACGTCGCCATCGTGATGCCGTTGGCCATCTCCAGGGTGCCGGTGTCGTGCTCCTCCTCCTCGTCCTCGATCAGGAAGGGGATGGCCGCGTCCCTGGCCGGCAGGAACACCAGCCCCACCACCTCGATGACGAACGCCCAGAAGTACACCCACACCAGCCACGGGACGATCGGCAGTGCCACCGCCATGCCCGTCCGGATCAGGTCCGACCACAGCATCACGCTGCGCCGCCGCCACCGCGTCACCACCCGCGCCGCCAGCGGCGCGCCCACCGCGGACGGCAGCAGCCGCAGCACCAGCACCCCGCCCACCGCCGTCGTGGAGCCGCTCAGCTCCAGGACGAAGTACATCAGCGCCAGCGTGCCCATCCAGTCGCCGAAGGAGGAGACCGTCTGCCCGACGATGAGCCGCCGGAAGTCCCGTCGGCTCAGCTGCTCCTTGAGTCCCACGCGGGCTCCATCCCCGGTCTCTCCGGCCGCGCCGGCGCGGCCGGGCCCGCCAGCAGCCCGGTGAGCCGGGCGGCGGCGGTGTCCCAGCTCCACGTCTCGCACGCCCACCGCCGCCCCGCCGCGCCCATCGCGGCGGCCCGATCCGGGGAGTCGAGCAGGCGGTGCAGGGCCAGCGCCAGCTCGTCCGGGCCCGTCGCGTCGACCAGCACCCCCGTCCGCCCGTCGAGCAGCGACGCGCAACTGCCCCCCGACCGTCCGACCACCACCGGCAGCCCCGCCGCCGACGCCTCGAGAACCGACAGCCCGAGCCCCTCCGTCTGCAACCCCCGCCGGTCGTCGCGGCACGGCAGCGTGAACACGTCGGCCGCGGCGTAGTAGCGCGGCAGGTCGGCCGCCGAGACGAGACCGGTCAGCGTGACCGTCCCCGGCGCGTGCACCTCCGCCATTTCCTCCAGCCGGCGGCGCATGGGGCCGTCCCCGACGATGACGAGCCGCGCGTCCGGGCGCCGCCGCACCACGTCCGTCCAGGCGCGGATCAGCATGTCGTGCCCCTTGCGCCGGACGAGCCGCGCCACGCTGAGCACCACCGGCCCGTCGCCGAGCCCGTGCCGCCGCCGGACCGCGGCCCCGTCCAGACCGGGCCGGAACCGCACCGTGTCGACGGCCCCGGCGAGCCGCACCAGCCGCGTCCGGTCGCCGACGGCGTCCGCCAGCTCCGGCAGCGTCTCCTCGCACAGGTGCGTCAGCACGTCGAACGACCGCGCCGCCGCCCGCAGCGCCGCCCGCGTCGGCGGCGCCCGGAACCAGCCCAGCTCCTGCCCGTGCGCCGAGACGACCAGCCGCCGCACTCCCGCCGCCCGCACCAGCGGCGCGTACATCCCGAACGGCGCCGCCGCGGTGATCCACCCCGTCCGCACCCGGTGCCGCGCGACGATCCGGCGCAGCCCCCGGAACAGCAGGTACCCGTGCCGCCGCACCACCGGGAACCCCAGCCCCGCGTCGAACTCCGCCGCCCCCGGCCGCGCCGGCGCCACCACGACCAGCCGCTCAGCCGGCAGCCGCCGCACGAGCTCCCATGTGAACGTCTGCACTCCGCCCGGTTCCGGCGGGAAATGCCCGGTCAGCACGAGGGTCCGCGGTATCTCCATGCGCACACGGATTCCCGCCCAGCCGCGCCCCAACCAACCAGTGCCCTACCGGCGAGCCCCACCGCCCCGCCGCCGGGCGGCATGGAACGGCGGCTCGGAAGAGCGCATGTGCAGAAGGGCCGGCGGGCCCGCACACTGAGGCCCCCAGCCGTCGGCCATGACGATGGTGATCTCGGCGGTGAAGTCCGAGTCGGGGGTGATGCGCAGGGCGTCGGTCCATATGTCCCGCCAGTGTGCGTCGCCCGTCAGGCGGGCGCCCCAAGACTCGTCCGCGGTGGACGTGAGCCGAGATGCGCATGTGCGCCGCAGCGAGATCCTGATGCTCTTGATGTGCAGGTCGACGAAGCGTTCGGCGACCGGCTCGGACTTGAACTCGGCCCATGCGACGCCGCAGCCGCCCCCCGGGTTGCCGAACAGGGTGAGGGTGCCGAGGTAGGTCCCGTCCACCGTATGGATCGGAATTGCGCCATATGCCTTGGTGTGGCCGCGCTTGATACCGGCCAACGACAGATGCAGGCCGTGGCGTTCGACCACCTGGTGGGCTTTCGTCGCCTGGAGCCAGACGAGGAACGGCAGGCACAGCGTGATGGAGAGCGCCTGCAGTGCGGCGGCGAGCAGTATGACGAGGTCGCGGCGGCGGAGGCGCGTCGGGCCGATGTCGGTGGACGCCGCCGGAGCCGGTGGTGCCGGGGGCGGTGCCACGAAGACCGGCGCGGACTCTCGCGGCCGGTTGTCCACGCGACTGCGGGGACGGGGAGCGGACGAACGCAGGATCACGCGCCCCCTCGCATCCGGTAGGACGGCCCCTGAAGCCGCCCGGGGCGTTGTCCGGGTTCCTTCTGCGCCTCCCGAGCCGATGCCCGCGATGCCGGACGGTGCCGCAGAAGCAGCCGACCCCAGGGCCGGGCAGGACCGTCGCGGCGTATGGGCGTCCATCGCGGTGACGCTGGTGGTGCTACTGCCGTTCCTCGCCTGGACGCTGGTGGTGCATACGAGGGGACCGCGCACCATCCACGTGGAGCTCCGGCCGACCGCCATCCCGGTTCCGGCCACACTGAACCCGGCCGGCCTTCTGCCTGACAACAGCGACCCCATCGTCGCCAACTGCAAGGCGAAGCGCGGCCGGACCAAGGCATACCGCGCGGAGAAGGTCCGTACGGAGGACGGCACCTACCTGGGCACCCTCACCCTGTTCGGCAACCCGGAGGGCGGCTGCGGCGTCGCATGGGCCGAGTTCAAGTCCGAGCCGGTCGCCAGACGCTTCGTCGACCTGCACATCAAGAGCATCACGATGTCGCTGCGGCGCGAACCACCACTGCCCTTGACGTCCACGCAGGACGAATACTGGGGCGCCCGCCTGACGGGCAACGCACACTGGCGAGACATATGGACCGACGCCCTGCGCATCACCCCCGGCGCGGTCTTCGCCGCCGAGATCACCATCGTCGTGTGATCACCACCGGGACCGCATGGCCTGGCGTCCCGCGAGCGGGAGCAGCCGTTGGACGAGATGCTCCGGGGACGCGGCTTCGATCAGACGGTCCGGGCGACCGGGGACGAAGGCCCACCACGAGCGCGTGTAGAGCCCGTACCAGACCTGCAAGCCGGGGATCCAGGGCTTGAGGCCGGCGGCCGGATTCACTGGCTCAGCTCCCCGCCGCTCGGCTGGACGGCCAGGGCCGCGCGCAACTCGTCCTCGGAGTCGGCGATGACGGTCGGAGGCAGCGACGAACTCGGGTCGCGCCGCACGGCGCCCCAGTACGCACCCTGCCGTGACACCCACACCATCCACGCCGGAAAGTCACGCTCGACCCCGGCCGTCCTCGTGTTCTTCATCGGCTGACCTGTCCCTTCGCCGCCGCCGGTCGACGGCGCTCGATATGCGGGACAGATTGCTAGGGGGCGATCACTGCGAGCTACGAAGTGGTGTCAACCGCACATCCACCTCCGGTGGAGCCGCGTAACCGGGTGCAGCCGTCAGCGCGGCGGTTCCCCGAAGGCACCACGATCACAGGCGACCCGGACTACCTGAAGAGGTCGAAGGCGTGCGGACGGCCCGTCCGGCGGCGCCGTCCAGGTGCCCCAGTCGGGGCAGGCCGTAGCGGGTCAGGACGCGGTGGACGGTGGCGGGGTTAAGGCCGAGCAGGTAGGCGATGCGGGCCGGTCCCAGCGGCGCAGCATCCGTACTGTGACGATCCGTATTTTGACGATCCGCTGCTCGGTGCTGGTGGGCGGCGCGGGACGCGGTGCGGGCGCGAGGACCAGTCGGCGGCCCGACGCAGCGGCCAACGGGCCTCCACGACGCAGCGGGCCGGGCACAGCCGTCCGGTCTCGGTCAGCGGGGCGGTCCAGTGAGGCCCGAGGGCCGCCCTCCTTCACCTTCAAGATCATCTGGCCGTGCCGCCGTGTTCAGTACCTCCGATGGTCAGTACATCTAGCGCGGCAGGTCATTGGGTATGGCAGCCAGGCCCGGGCCCGCGCCGCTGTGGCGGGCGGGCTCGGGTGTCGGTCTGTTGTTCATGCGGCTTCGGCCCATGTGGGTGGTGGTCTTCGGTGGTGGAGGGCTCCGGTGTCGGGTGGGTGGAGGCGGTAGGTGTAGCGGCCGTCGGGTGTTTTGGTGATGTGGAGTCGGTTGGGGTGGGTGTGTTTGTAGCGGTTGTGCCAGCCGCAGGTGAGGGTGAGTTGGTCGATGTCGGTGGGGCTGTTGCCGAGGGCCCAGCCGTGGACGTGGTCGACCTCGCACAACGTGCCCGGTACTTCGCACCCCTGTACCGCGCAGGTGTCGTAGAGCGTTTCCAGGACTTGGCGCTGCGGGACGGTGGCGAACCTGACCCGATGGCCCAGGTAGAGCGGCGTGTTGCCGGTGCCGAGTAGGAGGGGCGAGACCCCCGCCGTGAGCGCGATCCTGCGAGCCTGGGCTGCCGGGATCGGGGTGCCGTCGGTCAGTCTGGCCGGGGTGGTGCCGCCGGTGAGGGTGTCCAGGTCGCAGATGACGGTGACTTTGGTGGCCGTGTGCCCACCCGCCAGCACACCGGTGAGCGCGGCCGCCGTCCGCTCCGACAGATCACGGTGGTCGTCGGTTCCGGCGGGCTTGGCCAGCGGTGCCAGGGTGCCGTCCCAGATCGCGGCGTCCTCGGCGTTCAACCAGCCCTTGATGTACCGCCCGCCGTCCAGGGAGCGGGTGGAGTCGATCCAGGACCGCTCATATCCGCGTGCCACGTCCTGGGGGGCTTGTTCGCGTCCGTCGCGTTCGGCGATGACGTCGCGGATCCGCTTACCGAAGCTGGCGACCTTCCCGGCCGAGAAGCCCTGGTCGACCATGCCGAGCAAGGTGGTCTCGGCAGCGGCACAGTCATCCTCGTCCAGACGGGCGGTTGCCTCGGCGATCGTCGCGGCGTACCCGGCCGACAGTTCACCGGTGGTCCACCGCTCGGTGACCTCCGTCAGGCGGTGCCGCTGCCGCGCCAGCGTGAGGCGTTCCTTGGCGCGGGATTCGCGCATGCCCATGCGGGACCGCAGCCAGGAGCGGGTGGAGGGGAAACCCCACCGCTGCACCTCACGGGCCCCGTCCACCACGCCGACGAGTCCGGCCAGAGCGGCCTCCTGCAGATCGATGGCGGCGGCGAGCGCCTCGGCCAACTCCAGGCAGGCGGCGGGCGAGTCGGGGGCGGTACAGGAGGTGAGTTCAGCAGCGATCGCCGACACCGCGTTCACCAATTCCATGGTGCACCCGGCGTCAAGATCGCCCGTATTCGAACTCATGCATCCATGATATCCGCCAGGACGCCACATCGCTCCCTAGAATCGAAAAGCGATCATGATTCATTCGAACTCTCATGATCGTCGTCGGTCGGTTTTTGCATATATCGCATTTCGGGCATCCTGCTTTTGCTAAGGTGATTTCATCCTCATCTGTCCTGGTAGTCGAGAGTACGGATCGCTTTGTGGTGTAGCTCTGGCGAGGCCCGGATGAGATCGCCGCGCGGATCGATGGAACTGCATGCTCAGGTTATGGCGGCGATGCTTGCCCGAGAAGTAAAAACGATCACCTGCGCTCGACAGCCGGGGCCTCGACCTACCCGGAGCTCTTTCGAGTACCCGCGCGCCGCGCGGCCCGCGATCAGCCTGTGTCGGTGCGCTGGTGCGGGGCCTCCTCGGATCGATGATGCCGCCGGCTCCGTCCGGGCAGGTCAGTTCGAGGAAGCAGCCGCTGTGCGATTATCGAGACAGAGTGTGGTTGGTTGATTACTATCGGCTATGAAGTGCTCTCAACCGGACGTCCCCCTGACGCCCCCATCATCCGAGTGCCGGAGGCCCCCGCCATGGCCAGTGACCAGCACGACCTCGATGCCCTGCGCATACACTTCGGCGAAGAGCTGCGCCGGATGCGCCAGCGCGCGAAGCTGTCCCAGAACCAGCTCGCAGCCGCGCTCGGCTGCACGCCGCAGTGGATCTGCCAACTGGAGAAGGCTGACAAGACCGTCTCCGAGCAGACGGCCCTCGACCTGGACACCCACTTCAAGACGGACGGCTGGGACCAGAACGACGGCCACTTCCTGCGCCTGTACAAGACCATCCGCCGCGCAGGCCGCCACCGCGTCCTACGCCCGGGCTTCGAGGCGTACCTTCAGTTCGAGCCGAAGGCCATCGGCATCCGGTGCTTTGCAGCTCAAATCCTGCCGGGCTTGCTCCAGATAGAGGATTACGCTCGGGCGATCATGGACCCAAGTGAGCCAGCGGGGACTTTGGACAAGCGTGTAACGAGCCGTATGGAGAGGCAAGGGCTGCTCTTTCGTGAGAAGCCCGCGATGGCGACCTTCATACTGGACGAGTCAGTCCTTCGGCGGCCGGTGGGCGGGCCGGAGGTGATGGGAAAGCAGATCGATCATCTCATCTCCATGGCGCGATTGCCCCACGTGCAGCTGTTGATCATGCCGTTCGAGCGGATCACGCCAGAGGCGCTGTCGGGCGGATTGATTCTGCTGAGCTTCGTGAAGGACCCGGACCTCGTCTACATCGAGTCGGGAGCCATCGGCCAACTGCTCGACGACAAGGACGAGGTCTTCATGACCAGCGTATATTTCAACAGGATGATGGGCGACGCCCTGAGTCGGCTTGAAACCATCGAGTTCATGCGCCAGGCCAAGGAGGCTTACCTATGACCCAGACGAACCAGGTGGCTGTGCGATGGCGCAAGAGCACCCATAGCAATGGTGTGGGTGGTGAGTGCGTCGAGGTCGCCACGGTGTCGGGGCATGTCCTCATCCGTGACTCCAAGGACCCGGAGGGGCCGGTTCTCAGCCTTGACCTTGCGGCGGCGCGTGGCCTCATGAGCCGTCTGCGCGGGGTGCGGAGCTAGCCACCGCGTGGTCACTGGACGATGACGGCGTCCTTCGGGGCGTCCTCGTCTTCCGTCCAGCCGTCGTGGCCGGCGTCGGACTTCCAGTGCTTGCCCGCGTAGCGGACCTCGGTGAGGCCGTACGCCTGCGCGTGGGCGACGGCCCAGCTCGCGACGGCCCAGCCCTCCCGCGGGGTCGATGCCTTCACCGAGTTCCACTTGGCCGGGTCGGACGGCGCGCCCTGCGTCAGCGGGCTCGGGCCGGCGACCTTGAGGCGGCTGCCGAAGGCGCGGCGCATCTCCCGGATCGCCGCCGGGCGCCGGGACTCGGTCTTCTTGTCGGGCGGGAACCAGCAGCGCGCCGTGGCGGGCTCGCGGCCGGTGAACGCCGCCGCGAGCAGCTTGCCGTCCGGCTCGTGCTGGGCGTAGGCGGTGCCGTCCGCGCTGCGCTGCACCCGCTGGGCGGCGTCGTGCAGGTCGCGGTCGAGGTAGTCCTTCACCTTCACCAGCGCGTCGAAGAACTTGCTCGTGGACTGGACGGGGTCGCGGAGCTTGTCCGGGGTGCCCCAGCCCTGCGACGGGCGCTGCTGGAACATGCCCACCGAGTCGCGGTCGCCGCCCGGCAGGTTCCGGATGTGCGACTCCTGGATCGCCGTCGCGTACGCGATCACCACGGCGCGTTCGGGCAGCCGCTTGCGGAACGCCACCGCCGAGATCGTCGCGGCGTTGGCGGCCTGCTCCAGGTCGAGCGGCATCGTGCCCTGGGTCGTCCGCACCTCGCAGCCCGTCCCGTGCAGGTACGGGCGGGCGCGGTCGAACAGCACGAACCCGCCGACGGCCAGCACCATGACGGCGACGGCCAGACCGACGGCCCAGCGCAGGCCGCGGCGGCCCCCGCCACCGTCCGCGCCCTCCTCGGGACGCTCCTTCAACCTCGCCCAAACAGCCACGCGAAGAAGGTACCGGGAGTCGGGTCCCAGTAAGCTCATGAGGCATGACCGAAACGTTCACCAGCCCGATCTCCGGCGGCATCGACGAGCTGTGGGAGCGGCGCGCCGAGCTCACCCCGGACGACGCCGACGCGCGCGCCGCCATCGTGGCCGCCGTCGACCAGATCGACACGGGCGAGGCCCGCGTCGCCCGCATCGACCCCGCGACCGACGAGGTGGTCGTCGACGAGCGGGCCAAGCGGGCGATCCTGCTGAGCTTCAAGGTGCTCGGCATGGCGCGGGCCCAGGTGGGCGACTTCCGCTACCACGACCGCATCCCGCTGAAGAGCCGCCTGGACGGCGTCCGCGTCGTCCCCGGCGCCATCGCCCGCTGGGGCGCCCACCTCGCGCCCGGCGTCGTGCTGATGCCGTCGTTCACCAACATCGGCGCCTACGTCGACTCCGGCACCATGGTCGACACCTGGGCCACCGTGGGGTCCTGCGCGCAGATCGGGAAGAACGTCCACCTGTCCGGCGGTGTCGGTATCGGCGGTGTGCTGGAGCCCCCGAACGCCAAGCCCGTGATCATCGAGGACGAGGCGATGATCGGCAGCCGTTCGATGATCGTCGAGGGCGCGCGGGTCGGGAAGGGCGCCGTGGTCGGCTCCGGCACGAACCTGTCGGCGTCCATGCCGGTGATCGACGTCGAGACCGGCGAGGAGATCAGCCGCGGCCGCATCCCGGACTGGTGCGTCGCCGTGGGCGGCACCCGCTACAAGGAGTTCAAGGGCGGCACCTTCGGCCTCCCCGCCGTGCTGATCCTCAAGCGGCTGGAGGAGGGGCAGCGCCACGACAAGGCGTCCCTCAACGACATCCTCCGCGACCACGGCATCAACACCTGAGCCGAGGGCGCGCCCCGCTGTCGGTGGGGCGCGCTACGTTCGCGCGCCATGACACGCACCACGCCGCCGCGCCCCGTGGACATCGCGGCCGTGTTCCCCGAGCTCGCGCCGCTCGCCCGCACCGCCACCCGGCTGCACCCCCGCCCCGGCTCACCCGGCGTCCGCGACAGTTCGGTGGGCGGGCCGCTGCTGTGGCCGGCGGACGAGCCGTGGCCCGTCTGCGAGGAGGAGCACGACCCGGTCGAACCCATGCTCGTGGACGGCGAGCGGCGGCGCAGGCGCGTTCTTGCGGCGCTGTGGGGCCGGACGCCGGCGGGCAGGGGGTTCACGGACGAGGAGCAGGCCGAACTCGACCGCCTCGAACGGCTGGACGAGAAGGCCGATCCGGACACGCCGGCGACGATGCTCGCCGTGGCCCAGCTCTACGCGAAGGACGTCCCCGACCTGGCGGCGCCCGATCAGGCCGACGTCCTGCAGGTCCTGTGGTGCCCGCGCGACCACGACTCCCTGGACGCGCCTCAGCCCGTGCTGCGCTGGCGCCGGGCGTCCGACGTCGCCGACGTCCTCGCCGAGCGGCCCGAGCCCGAGATCATGGAGTACGGGTACCTGCCCGAACCGTGCGTTCTGCATCCGGAAAGGGTCGTCGAGTATCCCGACGCCCGGACCCTGCCCGCCGGGCTGCGGGAGGGGATCAGGGAGTGGGAGGAAGCGAGCGGCCACCGGTACTCGGCTCTGGCGGTCGCCGCCGGCTGGAAGGCGGGCGGGCACGCCTCGCGGGGGGACTCGAGCCCCGAGCCGACGGCCTGCGACTGCGGCGCCGACCTGGAACCGCTGCTGACGGCCGCGTCCGCCGAGTGGGACGAGACCGGGTACTGGCGCCCCGCCGAGGACGCCGATACCGGCGGCGGGTTCCCGCCCCGCGCCGACCCGACCCGCGTATCGATCGGCGGCGGCGGCGCGTTGCAGATCCTCCGGTGCCCGGTGGCGCCCGACCACGGGTTCGGGGTGTCCGTGCGGTAGGCGTCAGCCGGGCGGGGTCTCGATGATCTTGAGGGGGCGGTCGGTGAGGACGGCGGCGGAGGCGGCGTAGCCGGGGCCCGGGTCCAGGTCGGCGAGGCGGACGGGGGAGACCGCCGCGTCGCCCTCCCAGGCCAGCACCTCCGGCGGGTCGTCGGGGCCGGAGACGTGGATGTCGGTCATGGGGGCGGCGAGGCCGTGGCCCGTCGCCTTCAGCAGGGCCTCCTTGCGGCTCCAGTAGGCGTGGAAGCCGCGCCTGCGGTCGGCCATCGCCGCCAGCACCGCGCGCTCGGGGGCGGCGAGGACCATCTCGGCGAGGCGGTCGATGTCGCGGTCGCTCTCCCGTTCGACATCCACGCCCACCTCGGCGCCTTCGGTGAGGACGAGCACGACGCGGTCACCGGAATGGGACAGGGAGAAGTCGAGGTCGCTGCCGGGCAGGCGGGGCTTGCCGTGCGTGCCGCCGCAGTGCGGGCAGTCGGTGGTGAAGCGGATGGTCTCGGGGGCCAGACCGGTCGCCTCGGCGAGGGCCGTGCGGGCGAGGAAGCGGCCGGTGACGAAACGGGCCTTGTCCTCGGCGCGCAGGAAGCGGTCGTAGCGGTCGCGTTCGCGGTCGTCGAGCAGGGCGCGCATGGGGGGCTCGTCGACCGGGGCCGCCCAGCGGACGGCGCACTCCAGCATCTCCACGAACGTGATGATAGGACTTGGGCATGGGGCTGGATCTCTTCTCGGACGTGGCGGAACTGACGGCGGCGCTCGTCGACATCGAATCGGTGAGCGGTGGTGAGGGGCCGCTCGCCGACGCCGTCGAGGAGGCGCTGCGGGCGCTCCCGCACCTGGCGGTGGAGCGGTCGGGGAACAACGTCGTCGCACGTACCGAGCTGGGACGCGGCGAGCGGGTCGTGCTGGCCGGGCACCTCGACACCGTCCCGCTGAACGGCAACCTCCCGTCGCGGGTGGACGGCGACCGGCTCTACGGGTGCGGCACCACGGACATGAAGAGCGGCGTCGCGGTCGCGCTGCGGCTCGCCGCGACCGTCCCCGAGCCGAACCGCGACGTCAGCTACGTCTTCTACGAGTGCGAGGAGATCGAGGCCGAGCGCAACGGGCTGCGCAAGCTGGCGGCGGAGCGTCCCGAACTGCTCGCGGGCGACTTCGCGGTGCTGATGGAGCCGACGGGCGGCCAGATCGAGGGCGGCTGCCAGGGGACCATGCGGGTCGAGGTCACGGCGCGGGGGGAGCGGGCGCACAGCGCGCGCGCCTGGATGGGGTCGAACGCCATCCACTCGGCCGGGCGGATCCTCGACGTGCTGCGCGCCTACGAACCGCCGCGTCCGGTTGTGGACGGCCTCGAATACCGCGAGGGCCTGAACGCCGTGTTCATCTCCGGCGGCGTCGCCGGCAACGTCATCCCGGACGAGTGCGTCGTCACGGTGAACTACCGGTTCGCCCCCGACAAGTCGGTGGCCGAGGCGGAGGCGTACCTGCGGGAGCTCTTCGCGGGCTTCGAGGTGACGGTCACCGACGCCGCGTCCGCCGCCCGCCCCGGGCTGACGCACCCGGCCGCCGCCGCGTTCGTCGAGGCCAGCGGCGCCGAGGTCCGCGCGAAGCTCGGCTGGACGGACGTCGCCCGGTTCGCCGAGCTCGGCGTCCCGGCCGTCAACTACGGGCCCGGCGAACCCACCCTCGCCCACACCAGGGACGAGTACGTCGAGTTGCCTCTCATCGCCGAGTGTGAGCAACGTATGCGCACGTGGCTGGCCGGTCGCACTAACGTGGCTCCATGACTCTCAATGCGAATTCCCCCTCGCGACGCCAGGGGCCGGCCATGCTGCGCGGGCGGGCGGTCCCGAAGACGACCACCGACCAGCGGCTGCTCGACAGCCGCGGCCCCGCCGACTGGGTGCACGCCGACCCGTGGCGCGTGCTGCGCATCCAGGCGGAGTTCGTCGAGGGCTTCGGGCTGCTCGCCGAGCTGCCGAAGGCGGTCAGCGTGTTCGGCAGCGCCCGCACCAAGCCGGACTCGCCGGAGTACGAGCTCGCCGCCGACATCGGCGGCCGGCTGCACGAGGCGGGCTACGCCGTCATCACCGGCGGCGGCCCCGGGATCATGGAGGCCGCGAACAAGGGCTGCGACGAGCGCGGCGGCCTGTCCGTCGGGCTCGGCATCGAGCTGCCGTTCGAGCAGCGGCTCAACGACCACCTCGACATCGGCCTGGAGTTCCGCTACTTCTTCGTCCGCAAGACGATGTTCGTGAAGTACTCGCAGGCGTTCGTGGTGCTGCCGGGCGGCTTCGGCACCCTGGACGAGCTGTTCGAGGCGATCACCCTCGTCCAGACCAAGAAGATCACCCGCTTCCCGATCGTGCTGGTCGGGACCCAGTTCTGGGGCGGCCTCCTCGACTGGGTGAAGCAGGCGATGCTGCCCAGCGGCAAGATCTCCCCGCAGGACATCGACCTGATCCACCTCACCGACGACCCGGAGGAGGTCGTCCAGATCATCGTCGAGGGCCACACCCGCGCCGAGCAGGAGCTCATCGAGGCCCGTGCGCAGGCCGAGGCGGGGCCGACCGCCGCCGAGTGACCCCGGCGAAAGGGAGAGTCGAGCCGCGCGTACGGGGAAGGGCGCCCTCATGGCGCTGGACGTGATCACGACGCTGGAGCAGCTCGCGGCGCTGCTGGAGGACCGTCCGTCCCTGTACGTGCGCTGGTCGGCGGACCCGGAGGCCGACGAGTCCCGCCCGCACAGCGCGGACGGCCTGACCGGCGCGGAGCTGCCGGGCCTGTCCGCCAACCCGCTCGCCGTCGAGGAGTGGTGGGGCGACCGGTCCACGATCCTGTGGGTCGCGCGGCGGCTGCACGACTACTCCCACCTGGAGCGCGCCCGCGCCCGCGGCGCGCGGCCGTGGGTGCTGGAGGGCGAGGAGGCGGGCCGCGGCCCCGACAACGAGCCGGTCGTGGCCCGTCCCGCCGCCGTCGCGCTGATCGACCGGCGCGTCCTCGACGAGGCCGAGCGCCTCCTGAAACGCGACGCGAACACCGACTGGGGCCCCCTGGAGCGCGAAGGCGGCTGACCGACCGGGCCAGGTCCGCCACCAGGGTGCGCGGGGCTGAGGTGGTGCGGGCGGTGTGAGGGGGCCCGGGGCGGGTAGGGCGGCGCCTGGACATCGCGAAAGGCCTGGACATCGCGAAAGGGGGGAGCGGTCATGAGCGAGCGGGCGCCGGAGGGAAGGGCCGGTGACGCGGGACGTCCTCAGGAACCGCAGGCGGGCGGTTTCCGGGAGGTGTCGGAGGCCGAAGAGGTGCATCCGGAGCCGTTCAGGCCCGACTCCACCGAAGGGCGCGGCGGGCGGCCCGAGGATCTCAATCCGGACGACTTCGAATGAGCACGTGCCGGACGGCGAGGGTGCCCGCCTCGCGCGGAAACGCGCGGAGTGGAAGAAGCGAACACCCTCGAACGCACTTTCGTCAGTACGTCGATCAGTACGTCGAATCCAGGTCGTGCGAGGGGAGCGGCACGCCCGGCCATGGAGGGTGGCGGTCGAGCGGCCCGCTGTTCGCGGGCGACTCGTCACGTCGCGTTAACGGGAGCAGTTCGAAGTTCGGGGACATCGCGTACGCGCTCTCCGCCCGCACCTCCACGGCGCTGGGCGGCACCGCGCCGGAGAATCCGGCGGCGGCGGCGGTCGCGGCCGTATGGCCGTAGAGCAGCGTGCAGATGCTCAGCAGCGGAATGGCGGACAGTTCCATGAGCCGGGTCGCCGGGCGGCGTCTTTTGGCGCCCTCCCGGAGCATTCGGGCGGCGCGCGAGACCTGCCCGCGGCGCAGGTCGCGGTTGATGACGATGATGGTCCGGCCGCTCTGCTCGCGCAGGTACCCCAGCAGCCGGCTCGGCATCCGGGCCCGCGCGAACGGCCCGATCCGGCCACGCGGCAGGACGGCGGTCTGCAGGTGCCGCCACACTTCGCCGGCGGCGTCGGGCTCCTCCTCCTTTCCGGCTTTGCCGCCGCTGATCAGAATGAGCGTCGGTTTTTCCGGCATCAGCGATACCGTGAGGCACTGCCACCCCCGGGCCGAACGGAACGCCCGTTCGAGATCGAGCGGCGGGTACCACTGCTGCGCCACGGCAAGCTGAGTGCGCAGTTTCTCATTCTCGCGGGTCAGACGTTCGATGGTCTCTTTGAGGCGATGTTCATCAGGAAAATCCATGACGTCTCCCGATCGCGTCATCCGCGTCGTTCCGCACCCCCGCACAGCACGATCGCGCAGACAGAAAAACTGGGTAGCAGATGCGCCTGCTACCCAGTTACCGACACTATATGTTGTCGGCTTTCCGCTGACGACCCTGTTGTTCGTCGAGAGGTCGGGGAACCGGTCGTCGCCGCTTCAGCAGGACGCCCGTCACTGCCGCCCATTTGTCCTCGTCGTCGGCGAGTGATTCGGGGGCGTCCCAGATGAACCGCAGGAAGGGGTCGCCGACCACTTCCTCGGGATAGTTCCCGTCGTGGGAATGCTCGGCGGCCGGCGCGGGCGCCGGAGCCGCGGGGGCAGGAGAGGGGGCGGCGGCGTCCACGAGCACGGGCTCGCCGCCGTCGAGGATCGAGCGGAAGCTGCCGCGCCGCCAGCCGAGCCGGTCCTCCAGAGGGATGATGACGCGGTCGGTGTAGTCCCGGCCGCGGCCGGTCTCGATCTTGTTGACCACGGAGAGCGACGGGCCGCCCTCGGCGGCGAGGCTCGCCTGGGAGCCGAAGCCGAGTTCGATCCGCCGCTGCCGGACCATCTGCCCCAGCCGCCGCCAGGCCGCCGGCGGGTGGCCGGGCATGTCCTCGTCGAGTCCGTCCAACTCGTTCAAGGTGATCAGGCTCCTTCTCGTGTCGCGGGGTGACGGCCTGACACGGTGCGTAAGTGTAGCGGAGCAAAACGGACTTTGACGAGTCGTAACGCGTTTTGGCCGGTCGGCATCGGATGCATGCACAACTGCATGCACAACGCAGTGCATCGAGCACCACATGAGATGGTTAAAACGCGTCTTGATGCTGCACGACGCACTGAGATGCGTTACGCTTCCGGGCATGTCAAGATCTCCAGGCAGCGAGATTCCCGTGGAGCGCCTCCTGTACACGCCGCAGGAGGCCGCAGAGATCACGTCGTTCACCCGTGACTGGCTCGTCCGGGCGGCGAGCCGGGGTGAGATTCCGCACCGCCGCTACGGCAAGCGCCTGTTCCGGTTCGCGCACGAGGACCTCGAAGCGATCAAGGACATGGGCGCCTGCCCCGTCGAGCCCGCCGAGCAGTGGGACCGGGCGAACTGAGCCCCACGGGTGCCGCGAGCCCCGAAGACAGCCCCGCACGAAGGAACGTCACCATGAGCACCGCACCACCGCCCTCTCCTCCCGCCGGCGCCGATCCGGCCGGAGGTGACCGATGAACTGGCTCAGCCAGGGCACCATCGACGAGCTGGCCTCGTTCGTCGCCGAGCACGAGGTCGCCATCGAACGGGCCCACGAGCAGCTCGAGAACCACCGCAAGGCGGCCTACCAGGTCATGGAGGTCCTGCACCGGCACCAGGGGCTGGCCGCCGAGGCGAAGTTCCTCCTGACGATCGCGCACGGCGCCGCGCCCATCCCGTCCCCCGGTGAGATCCGCGAGGTCGCCGGGGAGGACGAGGGGCTCGGCCTCGCGATCGGCAGCATCCGCATGGCGCTGCCGCCGGACGCGTCCACCGCGCAGTACGGCCAGCTGGCCGAGTCCATGCGCGCCCTCTACGCCGCCGCGCACGTCGTCGCACTGCACGCCGACGAGCGCGCGCGCACCTCCGCGCCTCCGCAGCCCCGCCTCGCGCCGGAAACGGAGGCTCCGGCCGCCGTCCCCCGCGCGCTGGCGTCCCTGATGGGCTGCCAGGTCCGCGTCGACAACGCCGACGGCACCCACGACGTCGGCCTGCTCAGCTCCGTCGAAGGGGGGCAGCTCACCCTCCTCGACGAGGACGGCGTCCCCGTCGCGTGGCCGCTGCTGGACGAGGTCCTCGCCGTCCGGGCCTGGCCGCCCCCCGACGGGGCCGACGAGCGCGAGCCCGACGAGCGGGAGCACGGCGCGCCGGAGCGCGACCCGGACGACGAGCCCGCCGACGCCCTCGGCGGGTCCGGCCGGGAGGCCGGCGACCAGGCCGAGCGGCCGCGCACCGGCGGTGTGGTGTCGCTCGTGCGGCGCGGCGGACGAGCGAGAAGCGCCGCGGGAATGTGAGGTGACGGGGTGAGTGGAGAACACGCCTTGACCGCCGTCCTGGTCGCGGCGCTGCTGCTGGGCGCGCTGGCCCTCGCCGTCCGGCGCCGCCGCCGGCTGTACTGGCGGGCGTCCGAGACGCTGGCGCAGCTCCGCAGGGCGGAGAAGGCCGTCCGCCTCATCGCGGCGCAGCGCGACGAGGCGGTGGCGGCGCAGAACCGCGCCGAAGCGCTGGGGAAGACCGCTCTCTCCGAACACCGCTCGCTGACCGAAGCCTGCTACGACCTGGCCAAGCGCTGGGACGCGCTGCCGCGCGAGCACTCCGGCGCGCACGCCGAGCAGCTCCGCCGCGTCGTCCGGCTGCACAGCTGGGACCTGCGCTGAGGCGCCACCGACCACGTCGTCCCCTGGCTGGGGGGTAGGGGGACGACCTCCGGGGGCGGGTCTCGAATGGGGGAGGAGATCCGCCGTCGCCGGCGGCCACGCCCATCGCCCAGGCGTGGCCGCCGGCCTTTCCAGGGCCCGCCGCCGCGGCCCGTCCCTCCCGCGGCCGTCCAGCGGCGAGCCGCTCTCCGACCGGGCGCGACCCTCTGACCGCGCCGCTCCCTCCGGCGCGGCCGAACCGACCTCCATGGAGTGAGCCATGACCGTGCACGAACCCGAGATCGCCTCCCCGCTCCGGCTGGAGCCGCCCGACGCCTCCCTCGGGGCGGACGCCGCGCTGCCGCCCTTCCCCGGCCGCCCGCGGGTCTGGACGGACCTCGCCCTGATCGTGTGCGTCGTCGCGCTGGCGCTGCTCGGCGCGATCGTGATCGGCGTCGAGATGTCCCGGCTGGCCGCGGCGCCGGCGCCCTGCCTCGCGCCGCGCTGATGTCCGCAGTGAGAACGATGAACGGTGGGTTTCCGATGAATCAGGACGTGATGGGGACGGCCGGCGCGGCGTCGGAGTACGCCGCGCCGGCCCAGTGGGCGCCGTGGTCGCAGCGCGGGTTCGGCGGCAAGCACCGCAGGCCGCGGCGCAGCATCGCCCAGCTGGTCAAGGGCATGCCGCCGTTCCCGCGCCGGACGCTGAAGTACGCCGGCCCGGGGACGCCGATCATGCACGGCATGGACGTCGAGCAGTGGCAGCGGCAGGCGTGCAAGAAGGGCTACACGCTGCGCGTCGACGGCTGGTACGGGCCGCGGTCGAGCAAGGTCGCCAAGTCGCTGCAGCGCCGCGCCGGGCTGGTCGACGACGGGGAGATCGACGCGATGACCTGGGCGGCCACCTGGGACTGACCCGCCCGCGCCCGCGCGCCCGTTTCGGCCCCGCCTTCAGCGGTAGGGGACGCGCGTGGGCAGCCAGAGGCGCGCGGTCGTGGAGGACGTCGCCGTCCACGCGTTCGAGGTGCCGGTGGACGGCCCGGACGGCCTGGAGGAGGACGGCACCCTCCGCTGGGACTCGACGACCCTCGTCCTCGTCGAGGCGCGGGCCGGCGGGTGCGCCGGGATCGGCTACACCTACGGGGACGTCTCGGTCGCCGAGTTCGTCCGGTCGAAGCTGGCGCCCGCCGCCCGGGGCGCCGGCGCGCTCGATCCGCCCGCGGCCTGGGCCCGGATGTCCGCCGCGATCCGCAACGCGGGACGCCCCGGCGCCGGCGCGATGGCGGTGTCCGCCGTCGACATCGCGCTGTGGGACCTGAAGGCGCGGCTGCTCGGCGTTCCGCTGGTCACGGCGCTGCCCGCGTTCCACGACCGGGTGCCCGTCTACGGCAGCGGGGGGTTCACGAACTACTCCCTGGACCGGCTCACCACCCAACTCGGGGGCTGGGTGGAGCAGGGCATCCCCAGGGTGAAGCTGAAGACGTCCCGGCGTCCGGAGGACGATCCGCGGCGGCTCACCGCGGTCCGCGAGGCGATCGGCGCGGGCCCGGAGCTGTTCGCGGACGCCAACGGGGCGCTGACCCGCAAGGAGGCGCTGTACTGGGCGCACCGGCTCGCCGCGGAGTGGGACGTCCGGTGGTTCGAGGAGCCGGTGCCCTCCGACGACACCGCCGGGCTGCGGCTGGTGCGCGAGCGGGGGCCGGGCCGGACCGAGATCGCCGCGGGCGAGTACGGGTTCGTGCTGAAGGACTTCGCGGACCTGCTCGCGGGCCCGGCGGTGGACTGCCTGCAAGCCGATGTCACCCGCTGCGGCGGCGTCACCGGCGTCCTCCAGGTCGCCGGGCTGGCGGCGGCGCACCAGATCGACCTGTCCGCGCACTGCGCGCCCGCCGTGTCCGCGCACGCCTTCTGCGCGGTGCGGCGGCTCCGCCACCTGGAGTACTTCCACGACCACGTCCGGGTGGAGCACCTGCTCTTCGACGGGAACCTCACCCCCGTGGACGGCGCGCTCCGCCCGGACACCGGCCGTCCCGGGCTGGGCTTGAGCGTCAGGTGGGACGACGCGGAACCGTACCGGGTGTACGGCTCCCGCCCGGCCCGGGGCGGGCACTGAACGCCAAGAACTGAGCGCCCGGCTGTGAACGCCGGGGCAAAACGTGACCTTGCTCTGCGGCTGATTCGCGCAGCGCGGGAAGTGTCCTCTCCGGAGGTGGAGCGTGGACAGGAACGTGAAGACCGGTGCCTGCGCGCTGGCCGTGGCGGGGATGCTGGCGCTCGGCGCGTGCAGCGGAGGGGACGACGACGCCGGGAACGCCGCGGCACCGGCGGCGCGGACGTCGGCGCCCGTCGGCGACTCGGCGGCGGGGCTGGAGCAGCAGTACGAGAAGGTCGTCACGGCGGTG
Organism: Actinomadura meyerae; assembly: GCF_900188445.1. GTDB lineage: Bacteria > Actinomycetota > Actinomycetes > Streptosporangiales > Streptosporangiaceae > Spirillospora > Spirillospora meyerae. Next base: position 63,620 of record NZ_FZOR01000006.1, on the reverse strand, counting down.
CTGCCGTCCGTGGTGAAGATCCAGACCGACCAGGCGGAGGGTTCCGGCGTCGTCTACGACGCGCAGGGGCACATCGTCACCAACGCGCACGTGGTCGCCGGGGCGAAGAAGATCCAGGTGACGTCGTCCAGCGGCGGCGCGACGCTGGACGCCGACCTGGTCGGCGCGTTCGCGGCCGACGACCTGGCCGTCATCAAGACGGACGGCGGGAACCTCAAGCCGGCGTCGTGGGGCGAGTCCGGCAAGGCGCGGGTGGGGCAGATCGTCCTCGCGATGGGGAACCCGCTGGGCCTCGCCGGGAGCGTGACGAACGGGATCGTGTCCGCGCTCCACCGGACGGTGTCCACGCGGGGCGAGGGCGCCTTCCAGGGGTCGACGATCGCCGACGCGATCCAGACCAGCGCGGCGATCAACCCGGGCAACAGCGGCGGCGCGCTCGTCACGCTGAGCGGGCAGGTCATCGGCATCCCGACGGCCGCCGCGTCGGACCCGTCGGCGGGCGCGGCGGCGGCCGGGATCGGGTTCGCGACGCCGAGCGACACCGTGAAGCGGATCGTCCCGCAGCTGATCCAGAGCGGGAAGGTGTCGAACTCGGGGCGGGCGGCGCTCGGGGTGACCGTCCGCACGATCGTCGACCCGCAGAGCGGCCGGGGCTCGGCGGTCGCGGTGGTGAACGTGGAGCGCGGCGGCGGCGCCGCCAAGGCGGGCATCGTGCCCGGCGATCTGATCATGTCGGTGAACGGCACCGCGACGCCGGACCAGACGGCGCTGTCCTCGGTGCTCGCGAACCTGAAGCCGGGCGACACGGTCAAGGTCGAGATCCAGCGCGCGGACGGGTCCAAGAAGACCGTCCAGGTGACGCTCGGGCAGCTGCCCGGAGGCGGGTGATCCCGGGCCGGCGGCGCGGGCGGCCATCCCCTTGACGGTGGCCTGTACGGGAGTACAGTGTACATCCGTACAGGCCACTGAACATTTGTACAGGGGGTGGGGATGGCGGCCGAGCGAGCCGACGACCTGACCGGACGCGCCCGCATCCGGGACGCCGCACTGCTGGAGTTCGCCGAGCACGGGGTGAAGGGCGCGACGATCCGCGGCATCGCCAGGGCGGCCGGGGTCTCGCCGGCGCTGGTGCAGCACCACTTCGGCACGAAGGAGGCGCTGCGCCGGGAGTGCGACGAGTACGCGCTCGCGGCCGTCCGCGAGATCAAGGAGGAGTCGCTGAGCGGGGGGATGGGCGACCCCGCGTTCCTGGCGCTCGCGATGCGCACGGCCCTGCCCATCCAGCGCTACTTCGCCCGGGCTCTGACCGACGGGTCGCCGGCGGCGGTCGTGCTGTTCGACGAGACCGTCGCCTATACGGAGGAGGTCCTCGGGCAGGGCAGGCCGGGGCTGTCCGCGCCCAAGACAGAGGACCTCCATGCCTACGCGGCCGTCATGACGACCATGACGTTCGGCCTCATGACCCTGCACGAGCACATCTCCCGCGCCCTCGGCGCCAGCACGCTCACCTCCGAGGGCTACTCCCGGATGGCGCTCGCGATGATCGACCTCTTCGACGACCGGCTGCTGGAGCCGGAGCTGGTCGAGCAGGCGCGCGCCTCCCTGAAGACGATGCTCGCCGCCGGCGGGCAGCCTCCCGACAAGGAGAACAGGTGACCGCGAACACGCCCCCGATAGCCGTCTCCGGCCTGGTCAAGAACTTCGGCCGGACGCGCGCGCTGGACGGTCTCGACCTGACCGTCCGGCCCGGTGAGGTGCACGGCTTCCTCGGCCCGAACGGCGCGGGGAAGTCGACCACGATCAGGGTCCTGCTCGGCCTGCTGCGCGCCGACGCGGGCACCGTCCGGCTCCTCGGCGGCGACCCGTGGCGGGACGCGACCGAGCTGCACCGCCGCATCGCCTACGTCCCCGGCGACGTGACGCTGTGGCCGAACCTGTCCGGCGGCGAGGTCATCGACCTGCTCGGCCGGATGCGCGGCGGCACCGACCCGAGCCGCAAGGCCGAGCTGCTCGACCGGTTCGAGCTGGACCCGCGCAAGAAGGGCCGCGCCTACTCCAAGGGCAACCGGCAGAAGGTCGGCCTCGTCGCCGCGCTCGCGTCCGACGCCGAGCTGCTGCTGCTGGACGAGCCGACCTCCGGCCTCGACCCGCTGATGGAGGAGGTCTTCCAGGAGTGCGTCCGCGAGGAGCGGCGCGCCGGCCGGACCGTCCTGCTGTCCAGCCACATCCTGTCCGAGGTCGAGGCGCTCTGCGACCGCGTGACGATCATCCGGAACGGCACCGCGGTGGAGACCGGCACGCTGGACGAGCTGCGGCACCTGACCCGCACCTCGATCCGCGCGGAGCTGGCGGCGCCGCTGGACGGGCAGCCGCTGCCGGGCGCGCACGGCCTGCGGGCCGAGGGCGCCACCGTCACGTTCGAGGTCGACACCCCGCAGCTCGACGCCGCGCTGCGCGCGCTCACCGAGATCGGCGTCCGCAGCCTGGTCAGCCGGCCGCCGACGCTGGAGGAGCTGTTCCTGCGGCACTACAAGGACGAACTCCAGGAGGCCGTGCGATGAGCGCCGCGAACCCCGGGGCGGCCGCCCCGCACGGGTCGCGCACGGCGCCGCTGACCGGGACGTGGGGGCTGATGCGCCTGATCCTGCGCCGCGACCGGTTCCTGCTGCCCGCCTGGGTGTTCTGGATCGCCGTCATCCCGCTCAGCCTCGTCGGCGCCACCGACGCCCTCTACCCGGAGGCCGCCGACCGGCTCCAGTACGCGCAGACCACCGGGACCAACCCGACCTTCCTCGCCCTGTACGGGCCGATGTACGGCACCGACCTCGGCAGCATCATCGCGCAGCGGGCCGGGTTCGTCCCGGTGGTGATCGGGCTGATCAGCGCGCTCACCGTCATCCGGCACACCCGCGCCGAGGAGGAGGCGGGCCGCCGCGAGCTGCTCGGCGCCACCGTCACCGGGCGGGGCGCCGGGCTGGCCGCCGCGCTGCTGGTGACGATGGCGGCGAACCTCGTCCTCGGCGCCCTGCTCGCCGCCGGGCTCACCGCGCAGGGCCTGCCCGCCGCGGGGTCGCTGGCCTTCGGCCTGCAGATGGCCGCCGCGGGCTGCGTGTTCGCGGCCGTCGCGGGCGTCACCGCGCAGCTCAGCGAGAGCGCGGGCGCCGCCCGGGGGACGGCGCTCGCCGCGCTCGGCACGGCGTTCGCGGTCCGGATGGCCGCCGACGTCGGCGGCGCGGGCAACGCGCTGACCTGGCTCGGCTGGCTGTCCCCGCTCGGCTGGACCGGCCGCGTCCGCGCCTACGGCGACGAGCGCTGGTGGACGCTCGCGCTGGCCGTCGCGTTCGCCGCGCTGCTGGTGGCCGCCGCCGGCGCGCTGTCGGCCCGCCGGGACGTGGGCGCGGGCGTGCTGCCGCCGCGGCTCGGCAGGTCGGACGCCCCGGCGCGGCTGTCCGGGCCGGTCGGGCTCGCCTGGCGGTTGCAGAGCCGCGCCCTCTACGGCTGGCTCGCCGGCTTCCTCGCGCTCGGCGTCGTCTACGGCGCCGTCGCGGGCGGGGTGGGGGAGATGGCGGACGACAACCCCGACGTCGCGAAGATCTTCACCAGGCTCGGCGGGAAGAGCGGCATCATGGACGCCTACTTCGCGTCCGTCATGGGGATGCTCGGCGTGTTCGCCGCCGCCTACGCGGTGTCGGCCACGCTGCGGCTGCGCACCGAGGAGAGCGGGCAGCGCGCCGAACCGCTGCTCGCCACCGCGACGGGCCGGCTGCGCTGGGCGGCGAGCCACCTGCTGTTCGCGCTGCTCGGCCCGGCCGCCGGGATGGCCGTCGCCGGGCTGTCCGCGGGGGTGGCGCACGGCCTGGACACCGGCGACCCGGGCCGCGAGGTGCCGCGCGTCCTCGGCGCCGCGATGGCGCAGCTGCCCGCCGTCTGGCTGGTCGCCGCGCTCGCGCTCGCGCTGTTCGGGCTGGTCCCCGGGCTGACGGCGGCCGGTGCCTGGACCGCCATCGCCGCCTGCGCGATGGTGACGCTCTTCGGCGCGGCGCTCGACCTCGACCAGTGGGCGCTGGACGTCTCACCGTTCACCCACATCCCGAAGCTGCCCGGAGCGTCATTCGAGGCGACGCCCCTGCTGTGGCTCGTCGCGCTCGCCGCCGTGCTCGCGGCGGCCGGCCTGGCCGGGTTCCGCCGCAGGGACCTCGCCACAAGCTGAGCCGGGCCGGTGGTGAGCTGGGACGGCGGTGGGCCGTGGCGGCTGTGAGCCGGGCCGGGGGTGCGCCGAAATGGTGGTGAGCCGTGACGGGGGTGAGCCGTAACATGGCCCGGTGACCACACCGAAACCCCTCGCCGTCTGCGTGTTCTGCTCGTCCAGCGGGAAGATCGACCGCCGCTACGTCGATCTCGCCGCCGAGACCGGCACCGAGCTGGCCCGCCGCGGCCACAGCCTCGTCAGCGGCGGCGCCCAGGTGTCGTGCATGGGCGCCGTCGCCCGCGCCGCGCGGGCCGGCGGCGCCCGCACCGTCGGGGTGATCCCCGAGGGCCTGGTCAGCGTCGAGATCTCCGACGAGGACAACGACGAGCTGATCGTCACGCCCGACATGCGCACCCGCAAGGGCGAGATGGACCGGCGCAGCGACGCGTTCCTCGTCCTGCCCGGCGGCATCGGCACGCTGGAGGAGCTGTTCGAGGTGTGGACGGCCCGGGTCCTCGCGATGCACGACAAGCCCGTCGTCATCCTCGACCCGACCGGCCTGTACGACCCGCTGCGCGAGCTGATGGTGAGCCTCACCGAGCAGGGCTTCGCCCGCCCGAAGATCTGGGACGCCGTCGGCTGGGCGGGCTCCGTCCCCGAGGCGTTCGACCTCCTGGAGCGGGCGCAGCCCCGCATCGAGTTCTCCCCGGAGGACTACGCCGAGGCCGAACTCTGAGCCGCCGCCGCGCCCGGACGGCGGCTCAGGCCGCGGCCCGGGTCAGGAGTCGTGCTTGCGGCCCGGCATGCTCTCGTACATCTCGGTGAGCTTCTGCCGGAAGCCGCGGGCCGCCATGCCGATCTTCTGGGGGTCCCTGAGCCCGGCCTTGAGGGTCTTCTTCGCCTGGTCCTTCATGATGTGCGGCGGGATCGGGGCGATCTCGTCGTCCACCACGAACTCCAGCACCACGGGCCGGTCGCTCGCGAGCGCCTCCTTCCAGGCGCTGGTGACCTTGTCCGGCTCGTCGCAGTAGACGCCCTTCAGCCCGCACAGCTCGGCGTACTTCGCGTACGGGAAGTCCGGGATGCTCTGGGAGCCCTTGAACTTGGGGTCACCGCCCATCGCGCGCTGCTCCCAGGTGACCTGGTTGAGGTCCCGGTTGTTGAACACGGCGAAGACGAGCGGCGGGGAGCCCCCGAGGCGGTCGGCGTACCGCTTGACGGTGAGCATCTCGTTCATGCCGTTCATCTGGAACGCGCCGTCCCCGACGAAGCAGATGACCGGGCGGTCCGGGTAGGCGAACTTGGCCGCGATCGCGTACGGGACGCCGGGGCCCATTGTGGCCAGCGTGCCGGACAGCGACGCCCGCATCCCGTCGCGGACCTTGATGTGCCGGGCCCACCAGTTCGTCGCCGACCCCGAGTCGGCGGTGAGGATCGCGCCGTCCGGGAGCAGCGGCGACACCTCGTGCGCCACCGCCTGCGGGTTGACCTTGCCTTCGAAGCTCTGCCCGGCGCGCTTGGCCATCACCGCGTCCCAGGCGCGGACGTTCTCCTCGATCTGCTCGCGCCAGGACCGGTCCTCCTTGCGCTCCAGCAGGGGGATCAGCTCCCGCAGCGTCTCCTTGGCGTCCCCGACGAGGTGCGCGTCCATCGGGTAGCGGATGCCGATCATCCGGCCGTCGATGTCGATCTCGACGCCCTTGCAGCTGCCCTCGTCCGGCAGCCACTCGGCGTACGGGAAGCTCGTGCCGATCATGAACAGGGTGTCGCAGTTCATGATCATCTCATCGCTGGCCTTGGAGCCGAGCAGGCCGATCGGCCCGGTGACGAACGGCAGGTCGTCCGGCAGCACCTCGCGGCCGAGCAGCGCCTTGGCGACCCCGGCGCCGAGCAGCTCGGCCGTCTCGACGAGCTCGGCCCGCGCGTCCGCGGCGCCCTGCCCGACCAGCATCGCGACCCGCTCGCCCTCGTTGAGGATCCGCGCCGCCTTCTGCAGCTCCTTCTTGTTCGGCAGGACGCGCGGCCGGCTCCACCCCACGCTGGAGTACACCGAGCCGTGCTCCTTGGGCGGCGACGGCACCGCCTCCGCCTCCTGGACGTCCTCCGGGACGATGATCGTGGCGACGCCCCGGGTCGTGAGCGCGGTCTTGAACGCGCGGTCGATCACGTGCCGCATCTGCCCCGGCGCCATGACGATCTGGCAGAACTCCGACACGTCGGAGAACAGGTTCTCCAGGTTCACCTCCTGCTGGTAGTGGGTGCCCTGGGCGAGCCGCTTCTGCTGCCCGACGATCGCGACGACCGGCTGGTGGTCCAGCTTGGCGTCGTACAGCCCGTTCAGCAGGTGGATCGCGCCCGGACCGGACGTCGCCGCGCACACGCCGACCTCGCCGGTGAACTTCGCGTGCGCGCACGCCATGAACGCGGCCATCTCCTCGTGCCGCGTCTGGATGAACTCGGGGCTGCCCTCCGCGCGGTCGAAGGCGCCGAGCATCCCGTTGATGCCGTCGCCCGGGTAGCCGTAGACCCGCTCCACGCCCCACTCGGTCAGCCGGTGGAGGACGTAGTCGGCCACTTGCTCCGCCATGCCTGTCTCCTCTCGCTCGTCGTGTGCGCCGGAGCGGCGCGGGTCAGCTGCGCCGTAGCGGCGCGGGTCAGCGCCGGAGCAGCCGCGCCGCGCCGGCCGCCGCGCCCGCGGCGGCCCCCGCCGCCGCGGCCCCCACCAGGTACTTGTGCTGCCCCGCCCACAGCTGGGGGCTCGTCCCGTGCGCCCGCTCGTCGAACCGGCCGTGGGCGCCGCGGTCCGTGCCCGGCGCGTCGTCCGCGGGCTCCCACAGGTTGGCCGGACGGTCCGGCCGGACGTCCTGGTCCGTCTGCTGGGAGGCGAAACCCGTCCGGGCGAGGTAGCGGTCCACCAGGCCCGCCACGACGCGGTTGGCGAGGATCGTGCCGACCGCGCTCGCGCCGACCCAGTACTCCCGGCGGGCGGGATGCTCGGCCGCGTACAGCAGCGCCTTCGCGGGGATCTCCGGCTGGTAGACCGGCGGGACGGGCTGCGGGCGCTTCGGCAGCCGGGACAGCACCCAGTCGAACTGCGGGGTGTTCACCCCCGGCAGCTGCACCATCGTCACCTTCACGCCGCTGTCCTCGTGCATGAGCTCCGTACGCAGCGACTCGGTGAACCCCTTGATGGCGTGCTTGGCGCCGCAGTAGGCGCTCTGCAGCGGGATGCCCCGGTAGGCCATCGCCGACCCGCACTGGACGATCACCCCGCGGCCGCGCGGCCTCATCCGCTCCAGCGCCGCCCGGGTGCCGTTGACGTAGCCGAGGTAGGTGACCGCGGTGGTGCGCTCGAACTCCGCCGGCTCGATCTCCCAGAACGGCGCGAGCACCGAGGAGAACGCGATGTTCACCCATACGTCGATCGGGCCGAGCTCCTCCTCGGCCCGCGCCGCGGCCTCCTCGACGCGCTCGCGGTCGGCCATGTCGACCGCGAGGGGGAGGGGGTGCCCGCCCGCCGCGGCCACGTCGGCGGCCGCGCCGTCCAGCCCCCGCTCGCCGCGCGCCAGCAGCGCGATCCGCGCGCCGCGCCGGGCGAACTCCCGCGCGGCGGCGCGGCCGATCCCGCCGGTGGCCCCGGTGAGCACGACGACGGCGTTCTCGCCGATCTTGTGTTTCATCTCATCCCCATAAGGGCGTTTTGTCAGGGCACAGGGACCCACTGCCCGTGACATGGGCGCTGTAACGCGCGCCGCGCCGCCGAGCGGCGGGCGGACCTCGGATACCGTCGTGGTGTGCGCGCCCGTGATCTCGCCATCGACTACCCGACCGTGACCAAGGACGACTCCGCGATGGACGCCGCCCGGCTCCTCGCGGCCCAGGGGCTGCCCGGCATCGTCGTGGTGGACGGGCGGCGCCGCGCGGTCGCGGTGCTCCCCGGCTCCCGGCTGGTGCGCCAGATCGTCCCGCCGCACGTGCGCGACGACGCCGCCCTCGCCCGCGTCTACGACGAGCGGCACGCCGACCGGCTGTGCGCGCCGCTCGCCGGGCGCACGGTCGCCGACCTCCTGGAGCCCGAGGGCGCTCCGCTGCCCGTCGTCGATCCGGGCGCCACCGTGATGGAGATCGCGAGCGTCATGGCGGGCGCCCGCAGCCCGCTGGTGGCGGTCTCCGACGACGAGCGGCACCCCGAGAAGGGCGCCGTGATCGGCGTCATCACCGCCGCCCACCTGCTGGAACGCGTCCTCCCCGCGGCCTTGGACGGCTGACCGGCCCGCACGGGCCCGGCACGGGACGCCGAACCGCTCACCAACGCCATCGGAGGAGACGCATGAACGTCGATGTCCCCGCGTCGCGGGAACTGGCCGGGATCGCCGAACTCGCCGCGCGGGCCACGGGGGACCGGCTGCGTACGGCGTTCCGCTCGCGTCCCGAGGTCGCCACCAAGAGCGACATGCACGACCCCGTCACCGAGCACGACCGGGCGGCGGAGGAGATCATCCGTGAGGTGCTCGCCAAGGAGACCCCGGGCAGCCTCGTCGTGGGCGAGGAGGGCGGCGCGCGCGCTTCGGACGGCGCGCAGGACGGCGGGCGGGACGGCGGGGAGGACGGCGGGGAGGACGGCGTCCGCTGGTACGTCGACCCCATCGACGGCACCGCCAACTTCGCGGTCGGCCTGCCGTTCTTCTGCGTTTCCATCGGTGCCGTCGCGGGCGGCGAGGTCGTCGCGGGGGCGGTGTACGACCCGGTGCGGGACGAGATGTTCAGCGCGTCGCTCGGCGGCGCGACCTGCGACGGCGAGCGGATCGAGAGCCGCGGCGCGGACCGCGACGCGACGGCCGTCCTCGCCACGTCCTACCCCAGCGCGCGCGAGCTGGAGCTCGGCCGGGACGAGGCGCTGCACCGCTTCGGCCGGATGGTCGACGCGTTCGCCACGCTGCGCCGCCCCGGCAGCGCCGCGCTGACCCTCGCGCACGTCGCCGCCGGCTGGACCGACGTCGCCTACGACCCGTCCATCAACGCCTGGGACATCGCCGCCGCGCTGCTGCTGGTCCGGCAGGCGGGCGGCACGTACCTGCCGCTCGGCGGCGAGCCCGGCGCGCCCGACCACGAGGCGCCCGGCTACCTGGCGCACGTCGGCGGGTTCGACCTCGCCGGCTCGGTCCTGAGCGAGGTGGCGGGCGCGGCGGCCCCGGGCGGCCGGCGCTCCGCGCGGGGGAGCGCCGACGAGTAGCCGGCGCCGCGGTACCCGCGGCGGTCACAATGCCCTGACAGATCGTTGACACGCCGTCCTGACCTTCAGCAGACTCGGCGGGGCCGGAGCGCGTCCCCGAAGAGGGTGAGCTGATGATCAAGGATCGTGTCGCCGGAGCCCCGATCTCGTGGGGGGTGTGCGAGGTGCCCGGCTGGGGCCACCAGCTCGCGCCCGCGCGGGTGCTCGCGGAGATGCGCGACCTCGGGCTGGCCGCCGCCGAGTTCGGGCCGGACGGCTTCCTGCCCGCCGGGGCCGCCGAGCGCGCGGCGCTGCTCGCCGGGTACGGGCTGCGCCCGGTGGGCGGGTTCGCGCCGGTCGTGCTGCACGATCCGGACCGCGACCCGCTCCCGGAGGTGCGGAGGATCCTGTCCGGCTTCGGCGCCGGGCCCGGAGCCGGCGTGGAACGCTCCAGTGAGCGCCTCACGCTGGTGCTGGCGGCCGTCACCGGCCTGGCCGGCTACGACGAGCGCCCCGCGCTCGACGCCGCCGGCTGGGCGGCGCTGCTCGGCAACCTCGACCGGATCGGGGCCGCCGCCGCCGGCGCCGGGGTCCGCGCGGTCCTGCACCCGCACGCCGGGACGATGGTGGAACGGTCCGACGAGGTCGCCCGCGTGCTCGACGGGTCGTCCATCCCGCTGTGCCTCGACACCGGGCATCTGGTCATCGGCGGCACCGACCCGGGTGGCCTCGCCGCGCGCGTCCCCCACCGGATCGCGCACGTCCACCTCAAGGACGTCGACGCCGCGCTCGCCGCCGCCGTCCGGACCGGCGCGACCGCCTACACCGACGCCGTCCGCGCCGGCATCTACCGCCCGCTCGGCGCGGGCGACATCGACATCGGCGGGATCGTCCGCTCCCTCGAGGGCGCCGGCTACGACGGCTGGTACGTGCTCGAACAGGACATGATCATCGACACGGAGCCCGCACCCGGCTCCGGCCCGGCCGCCGACGTCCGCGCCAGCGTCGACTTCCTCACGGCGCTCCGCGCATGACCGGAGGAGGGCATATGGGCACGAGACTCACCGTGGGCCAGGCGGTCGTCCGCTTCCTGGCGGCGCAGTACAGCGAGCGGGACGGCGAACGGCGGCGCTTCTTCGCCGGATGCTTCGGGATCTTCGGGCATGGCAACGTCGCCGGGCTCGGCCAGGCGCTGCTGGAGCACGCCGACGACCTCCCCTACTACATGGCCCGCAACGAGCAGGCGATGGTGCACACGGCGTCCGGCTACGCCCGGATGAACGACCGGCTGTCCACGTTCGCCTGCACGGCGTCCATCGGGCCCGGCGCGACCAACATGGTGACGGGTGCCGCGCTGGCGACCGTCAACCGGCTGCCGGTGCTGCTCCTGCCCGGCGACATCTTCGCGACCCGTCCCGCCAACCCCGTCCTGCAGGAGCTGGAGGACGCGCGGTCCTACGACGTGTCGGTCAACGACTGCTTCAAGCCGGTGTCGAAGTACTGGGACCGCGTGAACCGTCCCGAGCAGCTCCCGAGCGCGCTGCTCGCGGCCATGCGCGTCCTCACCGACCCGGCCGAGACCGGCGCCGTCACGCTCGCCCTGCCGCAGGACGTCCAGGCGGAGGCGTACGACTGGCCGGACGAGCTGTTCGCCCGCCGGGTGTGGCGCGTCCCGCGCCCCGTCCCCGAGCCGGCCGCGATCGAGGAGGCCGCCGCCGTGCTCCGCTCGGCCGAGCGCCCGCTCATCGTCGCGGGCGGCGGCGTGATCTACTCGCGGGCCACCGCCGGCCTGCGCGCCTTCGCCGAGCGGACGGGCATCCCCGTCGCCGAGACGCAGGCGGGCAAGGGCGCCCTGCCGTGGGACCACGAGTGCTCGGTCGGCGCGATCGGCGCGACCGGGACGGCGGCCGCGAACGCGCTCGCCCGCGAAGCCGACGCCGTCATCGGCATCGGCACCCGCTACAGCGACTTCACCACCGCCTCGCACAGCCTTTTCGCGGACCCGGGCGTCCGGTTCGTCAACATCAACGTCGCGCGTCCCGACGCCCTCAAGCTCGCCGGGATACCGGTCGTCGCCGACGCCGGGGAGGCGATCGGCGCGCTCGACGCGGCGCTCGACGGCCACTCCGTGCCGGACGCGTACCGCGCCAGGGCCCGGGAACTCGCCGGGCGGTGGAACGCCGTCGTCGACAGGGCGTTCGGCGACGGGGCGTTCGGCGACGGGGCGTTCGGCGAGCGCCGCGGCGGCCCGCCCGCGCAGGCCGCGGTCATCGGGGTCGTCAACGAGGTGTCCGGCCCCCGCGACGTGGTCGTCTGCGCGGCCGGGTCCATGCCCGGCGACCTGCACAAGCTGTGGCGCACGCGGGACCCCAAGGGCTACCACGTCGAGTACGGCTACTCCTGCATGGGCTACGAGATCGCCGGCGGCCTCGGCGTGAAGATGGCCGCCCCCGACCGCGAGGTGTTCGTCCTCGTCGGCGACGGCTCGTACCTGATGATGGCGCAGGAGCTGGCCACGGCCGTCGCCGAGGGAGTCAAGCTCGTCGTCGTCCTGGTCGAGAACCGCGGCTACGCCTCCATCGGGAACCTGTCCGAGAGCGTCGGCGCCGATCGGTTCGGCACCCGCTACCGGGTTCGCACCGGCACCGGGCTGGACGGCGGCGTCCTGCCCGTCGACCTCGCCGCGAACGCCGCCAGCCTCGGCGCCGACGTGCTCCGCGCCGAGGGCGTCGACGGGTTCCGGGACGCCCTGCGCGCGGCGGTCGCGTCGCCGCGCACGACCGTCGTCCACATCGAGACCGACCCGCTCGCCCCCGCCCCGGACAGCGAGGCGTGGTGGGACGTCCCCGTCGCCGAGGTCTCCGCGCGGGAGTCCACCGCACGGGCCCGCGCCCGCTACGACGACGACAAGAAGACCCAGCGCCACCACCTGTGATCCTTCAGTGATCTCCGGGCCGCGCACGGCCCCGCGACCGGAGAGTGCCCTGGGGCTTCGCCGGACGGCCGACGGCCGTTCACCGGCGGTTCAGGGGCGGCGGCCAGGCTCCCGCGTGATCCCCACACGTGAAGGAGTCCCCCATGTCCGTCACCCGTCGCGGAGTCGTCAAGGGCGGCGCGGCCGGCGCGCTGTCCATCGCCCTCGCCGGAAGCCTGGACGGAATCTTCCAGACCTCCGCGGGCGCCGACACCGGCGAGGCGTTCGGCTACGGCCCGCTCGTCCCCGACCCCAAGGGCATCCTGGACCTGCCCAGAGGCTTCCACTACAAGGAGCTGTCGGTGGAAGGCGACCCCATCTCCGAGGGCGTCGTGGTCCCCGGACACCACGACGGGATGGCCACCTTCCCCGGCAGCCGGCACGGCCGCACCCGGCTGGTGCGCAACCACGAGCAGGGCACCAACGGCACCCGCGCGGTCGGCCGCCCCGAGCTGACCTACGACCCGGCCGTCAACGGCGGCACGACCACCCTGGAGGTCGACAGCCGCGGCAACCTGCTGTCGCAGTACGTCTCCCTCGCCGGGACGGCGGTGAACTGCGCCGGCGGACGCACCCCCTGGGGCACCTGGCTGACCTGCGAGGAGACCGAGGGCGTCGGCGGCGAGACCAAGAGCCACGGCTGGGTGTTCGAGGTCGACCCGGAGGGCCGCCGCACCGAGCCCGTCCCGCTGACCGGCCTCGGCCGCTTCGCGCACGAGGCCGTCGCCGTCGACCCGCACACCCTCACCGCCTACCTCACCGAGGACGCGTCCGGGCCGTTCGGACTGTTCTACCGGTTCCGGCCCCGCGCCCACCGCGGCGGCTACCACGCCTACCTGCGGGGCGGGAAGCTGGAGGCGATGAACGTCCGCGGCGTCGAGGACCTGTCCCTCGTCACCGAGCCCGGCACCCGGCTGCGGGTCGAGTGGCTGGACGTCCCGGACCCGTCGGCGAAGAAGACCTCCGTCCGCAGGCAGTTCGACACCGTCACCCGCAGCCAGAAGCTCGAAGGCTGCTGGTGGGGGCACGGGAAGGCGTACTTCGTCGCGAGCTTCTCGAACACCGGCGACGGCGCCGCCCGCGACCACGCCGGGCAGGTCTGGACCTACGACCCGCGCCGCGACACGATCGAGCTCCAGCTGATCTTCAAGCCGGGCGGCCGGTTCGACGGCCCGGACAACATCACCGTCTCCCCGTACGGCGGCGGCGTGATCCTGGCCGAGGACGGCGACGGCGAGCAGTACCTCGTCGGCACCACCCGCAAGAACAAGCCGTTCGCCATGGCCCGCAACGCCCTCAACGGCAGCGAGTTCACCGGTGTCACGTTCTCCCCGGACGGCCGCACCCTGTTCGCCAACCGCCAGTCGGACCCGGGCGCGACCTACGCCATCACCGGCCCCTGGCACCGGCTCCGCGGCTAGGCACCGGTTGGGCACCGGTTGGGCACCGGTTGGGCATCGGCGCCGGGAACGGGCCGCCGGGATCAGGCGAGGCCCCGGCGGGCCACCGCCGGGGGGCGGGTGCCCTCGATGGACGCGACCATGTCCAGGACCTGGCGCATCCCGTCCGCCTGGGACTCCGGCACCCGGAACCACACCGCGCCCAGCCACGCGTAGACGGACGCCGCGGCGAGCAGCCCGGGATCGGGCTCCCGCGCGTCCGTCTCCAGCGTCACGAGCACGGCGCCTCCGGAGGCGGCGAGCCGCTCCACCCGGCTCGCGGGGGGCGCCGTACCCGCGTCCACCGCACCGTCGGGAACCGGTGCGCCGGGTGGAAGGACCATCCGCCGTTGCATGCTCATACCGCCAAGCGTGGCACGATCGGAGTCCGGGGAACGTCTCTCACAGGGACGCAGGCAGATCGGAGCGTGATGGTCACCGTGGTGCTCGTCCTGGCCGGCCTGGCCGTGCTGGGCGCCGTCGTCGCCCTCGCCATGGGGCGGGGCGGCGAACTCGCCGAGACCCATCCGGACTATCCGCCGCTCCGGGTGGGCACCGACGGGCGCCCCATCCTCCCGGAGGGCTCCCGGCTCAGGTTTCCCGCGACGATCTGGGGCTACCAGATGCAGGTGACGGACGAGGCCGTCCACCGCCTCACCGAGGCCCTGCGCGAGCGCGACGCCCGCGTGGCCGACCTCGAACGCCAGCTCGGCGACCTGCGGCGGCGGACGGGCGGGGACACCCCGGCGATCGGCGCCCTGCACGGTCTGGAGGAGCCCGGCGGGCAGGTCGTCCTCCGCAAGGACGACCCGCCGGAGAGGGAGAACCCGCCGGAGAAGCAGACCGTGCCGGAGAAGCAGACCGTGCCGGAGAAGCAGACCGTGCCCGCCGAGAAGGGGGCCGCGCCCGCCGAGGACGAACCGGGGGAGGAGCACCGATGAGCCGAGTCGCCGTCCACGCCGAGGCGGTGTCCGCCGCGCCGCCCGAGCGGGTCTTCGAGATCCTCGTCGACTGGCCGCGGCACGCCGACTGGATGCCGTTCACCACCGCCGAGGGCGGCACGAAGCCCGGTGACGAGATCAGGGCGCGGACGGGCGTCGGCCCGGTCGGGTTCGTCGACACGATGGTCATCACCGACTGGCAGGACGGCCGGCGGGTCGCCGTCCGGCACACCGGCCGCGTCGTGCGCGGCGAGGCGTGGTTCAAGGTCGTTCCTGAGGGGACGGGCAGCCGCGTCGTCTGGGCCGAGCGCATCGACCTGCCCCTCGGCCCGCTCGGCCGCGCCGGATGGCTCGTCGCGGGCCCGGTCGTCAAGGCGTTCCTCGGCCTCGGGCTCCGCCGCCTCGCCGTCCTGTCGGAGGCGTGAGGTAGAACGGGCGGGTGAGCACCGCGATCATCGGCGAGGACGGGCTGGGCCGCTGCCCGTGGGGGCTGTCGACGCCCGACTACGTCGCCTACCACGACCACGAGTGGGGCCGTCCCGTCCGCGACGACCGGGGCCTGTACGAGAGGCTCTGCCTGGAGGCGTTCCAGTCGGGCCTGTCGTGGCTGACCATCCTGCGCAAGCGCGAGAACTTCCGGGCCGCGTTCTGCGGCTTCGACCTCGAGAAGGTCGCCGGGTTCGGCCCGGACGACGTCGAGCGCCTGATGGGCGACGCCTCCATCGTCCGGAACCGGGCGAAGATCGAGGCGGCGGTGGGCAACGCCCGCGCCGCGCTCGACCTCCCCGGCGGCCTGGCCGCGGCGGCCTGGCGCTACGCCGACCCCGCGTCCCCGGCCTACACCGACACGGCCGACGTCCCCGCCTTCACCGACGCCTCGAAGGCGCTCTCCAAGGAGCTGAAGAAGCACGGCTTTCGCTTCGTCGGCCCCACCACCGCCTACGCCCTGATGCAGGCGTGCGGTCTCGTGGACGACCACCTCACCGGCTGCCACCGGCACGGCGCGTACCGGTAGCCCGCCCCGGCTCGGCCCGACCCCGGCGCGCTCCGTCTCCGGCGCGCTCCGTCTCCGGCGCGCTCCGTCTCCGGCGCGCTCCGGCCCCAGGCCCCCGCTACTCCGACTTCGCGGCCTCCAGCACGGGGACGCCGGCGGCCCGGCGGGCCGGGAGCGCGGACGTCGCCAGGGCGACCGCCGCCGCACCGGCGATGACGGCCGGGAACAGCCACCACGGCGGGTCCGGCGACAGGAACGAGCTGCCCGTCGCGACGTGCATCAGGAACACGCTGCCGAGCGCCGTCCCGACGCCGAGCAGGCCGCCGAGCAGCACGACGGTCGCGGCCTCCCAGCGGACGATCGCCCTGATCTGGTCGACCGTCGCGCCGACCGCGCCGAGCAGCCCGAACTCGCGGGTCCGCTCCCCGACGCTCATCGAGACCGTCGTCGCCATCCCGAACACGGCGAGGACGAGCGCCATCCCGATGAACCCGTAGAAGACCTTCAGCCCGCTCGTCATCGCGCTCTTGGCCGTGTCGACGTAGGCGCCCTTGCCGAGGACCTCGACGCCGGGCGTGTCCGCGAACGCGCGGGCGAGGTCCCGCTCGGAGCCGCCCCGCGCGAGGACGACCTGGGCGGGCGCGTCGGGATCGAGCCGGTCCATGGTCGCCGCCGACACCAGCGCCTGGTCGGCGAACAGGTGCGACGGGTCGTGGTAGGCGGCGGCGACCGTCAGCGGCACGCGGCCCTCCGCCCCGCGCACGACGATCTTCTGGCCCTTCCTGATCTTCTGGCCCTCCATCACGGCGGAGGTCAGGGCGATCTCGCCGTCCCCGAGCCGGGGCGGCCGCCCGCCGAGCCGCAGCACCTGCGGCAGCGCCGCCTGGTCGGCGCCCGTCACCGCCAGGTAGACGGGCTCGGGCGGCTCCTCGGGCGACGGCCGCTTCGGCGGCGGCGAGACGAGCTTGATCTCCGACACCGTCAGCGCCGCGGCGGCTGTCACGCCGGGCACGGCGGCGGCCTTGGCCGCCGCGTCGCGCGGCAGCGGCGCCGGGCCGGCGGACGTCACGTCCGTCGCGGCGATCGCGTGCTCGGCCCGCATCACCTGCTCGCCGGTCTCGGCGAACCGCGCGTTCACCGACACGACGGTCAGCGCGGTGGTGCCGACCAGCGCCACGCCCACCATCAGCGACGACGCGGCCGACGACACCCGGCGCGGGCTGCGGGTGATGGTGGCGCGGGCGAGCCGCCCGGCCTCCCCGCTGGCGGCCGTCCCGATCCGGCCGACGAGGCCGCCCAGCGGGCCGACGAAGAACGGGGCGAGGACGGCGAGCGCCGCGACCGTCGTCATGCAGCCCATCAGGACCATCACGCAGATGCCGACCGTGCGGTCCGGGCCGGGCGGCTCCTCGTACCTGATCCCGAAGACGCCGCCGAAGAAGATCCACGCGACCGCGAACACGGCGAGGGCGCCGAGCACCCGGGGCCGGCGGCGGGCGGCCGTGCCGTCGCCGCTCGCCGCCCGGATCGCCTGCATGGGGGAGATCCGCGCGGCGCGGCGCGCGGCCCGCCAGGCGGCGAGCTGGGTGACGACGACCCCCGCCGCGGCAGGGACCGCGAGCGCGATCCACCCGTACTGCGCGTCGGCCGCGGTGATGTCGAAGCCGTCCGCGGCGAACAGCCGGGTGAGCAGCGCCGACACCGGGTAGCCGAGCAGCACCCCGGCGGCCGACCCGACGGCGCCGAGCGCCAGGGCCTCCCACCGGATGAGCCGCTTGATCTGGCGCGGCGTCGCGCCGATCGCGCTGAGCAGCGCCAGCCGGCGGGTCCGCTGCCGCACCAGCGTGCCGAACGTGTTGGCCACGACGAACAGCCCGACGAACACCGCGACGCACGCCAGCATGCCGATGGCGCCGCCGATCGACGCGCCCGCCGCCTGGAGGTCGGCCGACTGGGCGTCGCGCACGTCCGCGGCGGTGCGGACGGTGACGTCCTGCCCGAGGGCGCGGGCCAGGTCCCCGCGGAGCTTCTCCGGCGCGACGCCCGCCGCGGCCTTCACCCACACGCCCTGCCAGGTCCCGGCGGGAAGGCCCGCCGCGGCCTGGACGGTCGCGGGCGGCGCCAGCAGCAGGTCGCCGCTCGCGACGGAGCTGTGGTCCTGCACGGTGACGATCCCGACGAGCTTCAGGGTGCGGCTCTCCTTCGGCAGCAGCACCCGCACCGGGTCGCCCACGTCGAGCTTCCCGGCCCGCGCCACATGCCGGGTCACGGCGATCTCGCCGTCCGCGGCGGGCGCCCGGCCCGACTCCAGGTGGTACGGGTTGAGCCGCGCGTCGGACGTCCAGGGCCGCAGCGTCATCCCGGCCCCGGCGGGCGGCAGGACCGCCTTGCCGCCCGACCCGTGCGCGGTCACCGGGACCATCGCGTCCCCGGCCGCCGCCGCCACGCCCGGACGGCCCGAGACCGCGCTCAGCGCGACCCGGCCGTCCGGGGTGGCGTACGGGTCGTCGGTGTCCACCGACCCGCCGAGGACGAGCACGTCGGACCGGGCGTACTCGCTGGCGTCACTGCCCGACACGGCCTCCTGGGCCCGCAGCGTGAACTGCAGCGAGCCCGCGATCAGCCCGATCGAGAACGCCGCCGCCAGCAGCGTCGCCGCCAGGCGCATCCAGCCCTCGGCGAAGGAGCGGCGCGCGATCAGCCACACCGCGCTAGCCCTCCATCCGGCGCATGACGTCGTGCACCTGGTCGATGGTGGGGGAGTGCAGCTCGCGCACGATCGCCCCGTCGGCGAGGAACAGCACCCGGTCGGCGTGCGCGGCGGCCCCCGGGTCGTGCGTCACCATGATCACCGTCTGGCCGTAGGCGTCCACCGCGCGGCGCAGGAACCCCAGCACCTCCGCGCCCGCGCGGGAGTCGAGGTTGCCGGTCGGCTCGTCGGCGAACAGCACCTCCGGCCGGGTCAGCAGCGCCCGCGCCACCGCGACCCGCTGCTGCTGCCCGCCGGACAGCTCGCTCGGCCGGTGCGCGAGGCGCCCCCGCAGCCCCAGCGCGTCCACGATCGTGTCGAACCACTCCCGGTCGGCGCCCCGGTTCCCGAGCCGCCCGGTCAGCCGGATGTTCTCCTCGGCCGTCAGCATCGGCAGCAGGTTGAACGACTGGAACACGAACCCGAGCCGGTCCCGGCGCAGCTTCGTCAGCGCGGTCCGGGACAGCTTCGTGATGTCCACGTCCCCGATCAGCACCGAGCCGGAGGTGGCCGTGTCGAGCCCGGCCAGGCAGTGCAGGAACGTCGACTTGCCGGAGCCGGACGGACCCATGATCGCGGTGAACCGGCCGCGCGGGAACTCGGCCGAGACGCCGCGCAGCGCGGTCACCGCGTGCTCGCCCGCCCCGTAGGACTTGACGAGGTCGCGGGCCACGGCGGCATGGTCGTGGAGCCGGTCGACAGGGGTTGCGACGGATGTCTTGGTCATGCCGTCAAGACAACCGCCGCCGCCCCCCGGGGCACATTGGCGGAGGCTCCCCACTCGATGCTGGGGAAAGCCCTACCTTCAGTGGCCGCGACCCGCCTTCAGCGGCCTTCGAACTCCGGCTGCTGCTTCTTCAGGAACGCCTCGGTGGCGTTGCGGTGGTCGGCGGTCTCGGCGCACTCGTCCTGCAGTTCCGCCTCCCGCTCCAGCGCGGACGCCAGGTCGTGGGTCGCCGCGTGGTCGAGCGCCGCCTTCACCGCGCCGTAGGCGACCGTCGGGCCGGCCGCGAGCCGCCGCGCCAGCTCCACCGCCGCCGGGGCCAGCTCGTCCGCCGGGACGACCCGGTTCACCAGGCCGAGCTCCAGCGCCCGCTCCGCCTTCACGGGCTCGCCGAGCAGCAGCAGCTCGGCCGCCTTCGCCTTGCCGACGAGGCGCTGCAGCGTCCACGACATGCCGCTGTCGGGCGCGAGGCCGATCCCGGTGAACGCGGTCGCGAAGCGGGCCTTGTCGGACGCGACGATCAGATCGCACGCGAACGCCAGCGACGCGCCCGCGCCCGCCGCGACGCCGTTCACCGCCGCCACCACGGGTTTGCGCATCCCGGCGAGCGCCAGCACGATCGGGTTGTAGTGCTCGCGGACGGTGCCGTCCAGCCCCTTGCCCGCCGCGAGGTTGTCGGCGTGCTCCCGCAGGTCCTGCCCCGCGCAGAAGGCCCTCCCCGCGCCGGTCAGCACCACCGCGCGGGCCTCCTGGTCGGCGGCCGCGCGCACCACCGCCGCCCGCAGCCGCTCCTTCATCTCGGTCGTCAGCGAGTTCATCCCGTCGGGGCGGTTGAGTGTGATGGTCCCCACACCGTCGGTCACGTCGTACAGCACGGTCTCAGACATCGGCGTCCTCCCGGTTCTCCCGCAGATCTTCCCATCTTCCGATCTGGAGGCTGATCGTTACCACTTCGCGCCCGGAAGACGAGATAATGGACCACTACTGATGACGCGGATGCGACACGCGGCCACGCGGCCAACGGTGTGCGAGGCCGCGGCCCTGACGCAGGAAGGGGAAGCACGCATGGCGGCGATGAAGCCGCGGACGGGAGACGGTCCGCTCGAAGTGACCAAGGAGGGACGCGGAATCGTCATGCGGGTCCCCCTCGAAGGCGGGGGCCGCCTCGTGGTCGAGCTCTCCGCCGACGAGGCCAAGGAGCTCGGCGAGGCGCTCAAGGGCGTCGTGGGCTGACGGCGCACCGCTCCCGGCCTTTCTGGTGACGGTCCCGGCGACGCCGCCGGGGCCCTTGCCATTTCCGCACGCGTTCGATCCAGACCAGGGGGGACCAGCACCATGCCCATCGAGACCCGCGTCCAGGGCGCCGGCGGCACCGTCTCGGGGACGGCGGCCGAACTGGACGCCGAGGTGGTGGCGGTCCCCGTCGCGAAGGGGCCCGCGGGGCCCGCGGCGCCCGCGGCGGAGGTCGCCGGGTCGCTGCCCTTCACGCTGGACGAGCTGCTCGCGCTGCACAGGGCCAAGGGCGAGCCCGGCGAGATCACCTCGACCCATGTCCGCGTCGGGGACCGGGTCCGCGAGCTGCTGCTGTACGGGGTGGGCGACGCGGCCCCGGCCGACCTGCGCAGGGCCGGCGCCGCGCTGGCCCGCCGCGGCAGGGGCCGGACGGCGCTCGTCGCCGGCGTCCCCGCCGGCGACCTCGCCGCGTTCGTCGAGGGCGCGCTGCTCGCCGGCTACGAGTTCAAGATCGGCGCGCCGCCCGCCCGGAAGGCGCTCGGCACCCTCGCCGTGCTGACCGAGGCCGGGCCGGAGGCCGGCGCCCCGGCGATCGAGCGCGGCACCGCGCGGGCGCGGGCCACCGCGCTGGCCCGCGACCTCGCCAACACCCCCTCCGCGGAGAAGGACCCGTCCTGGCTCGCGGCGCGGGCCGAGCGGGTCGCCGCCGAGGCGGGCCTGACCGTCCGGGTCCGCGGCGAGAAGGAGCTGGCCGAGGGCGGCTTCGGCGGGCTGCTGGCCGTCGGGTCGGGCTCCGCCCGCCCGCCCCGGCTGATCGAGCTGTCCTACCGGCCCGACGAGCCCGCCGACCGGCACGTCGTCCTCGTCGGCAAGGGCATCACGTTCGACAGCGGCGGCCTGTCGCTGAAGCCGAACGACGGCATGAAGACGATGAAGACCGACATGGCCGGCGGCGCCGCGGTCATCGGCGTGCTGAGCGCGCTGCGCGGCCTCGGCGTCCGGGCCCGCGTCACCGGCCTGGTCGCGGCGGCCGAGAACATGCCGTCCGGGTCGGCGATGCGCCCCGGCGACGTCATACGCCACTACGGCGGCAAGACCTCCGAGATGCTGAACGCCGACGCCGAGGGCCGGCTCGTCCTCGCCGACGCGCTCGCCTACGCCGCCGCCGAGCTGGCCCCCGACGCCGTCGTGGACATCGCCACGCTCACCGGCGCCGCGAAGGTCGCGCTCGGGCTGCGGCACGCGGCGCTGTTCGCGACCGACGACGACCTCGCCGCCGCCCTCACCCGGGCCGGGACGGCGGCGGGCGAGCCGGTGTGGCGGATGCCGCTGACGGCCGACCACCGCGCCGCGATCGACTCCGACATCGCCGACGTCGCCAACATCGGGCGCGGCGGCCACGGCGCCGGCGCCACCACCGCCGCGCTGTTCCTGCGCGAGTTCGCGGGCGACCGCCCCTGGGCCCACCTCGACATCGCCGGGCCCGGCCGCGCCACCGCCGACGACGCCGAGATCACCCGCGGCGCGACCGGCTACGGCGTCCGGCTGCTGCTCGACTGGCTGGCCGCCTGACCCGCGGCCGCCCGGTCACTTCGTCCGGCGGTCGACCACCGGGACGCGGCGCCGCCGCCGGGCCTCCTTGACGATCTCGGGGAGCGTCGCGTCCCAGCCCGCCTCCACCGGGAAGCACCACGGCACGGCCGCCGCCGTCGCCGGGACGTCCCGCATCGTCAGCGCGACCAGCCCCGGCCGCTCCGACGTGCGCGCCAGTTCCGCCAGCTCCGCCGTCGGCAGGAACACCACGTAGTCCTGCTCGCCGCGCCGGGTCCCCGGCACGCCCCGCCGCAGCGCTGCGATCGCGGCCACCTCGTCCCACGGCAGCGACCGCCCGGCCGAGCGCGGCAGCGGCCAGCGCGCCGGGCGCCGCACCGCGTCGCCGTCCAGCTCCAGCACCGGACGGCGCGCCAGCATCGCGCCCGCCGACACCAGCAGGCCCGCGCCGAACAGCGCGATCCCCGTCGCGCCGAGCACCATGAACGTGACGCTCGCCACGCCGGGACCCCGCACCGCGCCGCCCGTGACGAACGCCACGGACGCCGCGAACAGGATCCCGAACGCCACGAGCTGCCAGACCCCGCGCCACGTCACCCGGTTGCGCACCGAGAACAGCTCGCGCGTCTCGGCGGTCTCCACCGCCTGGTCGTCCGCGGCCATCGGCATGTCCTTTCAGAGGAGGCTCAGAGGAGGCCCAACCCGCCGTGCCATTCTCCGAGGGGCGCCCCCGGACCCGCAGTGGGGCCGACCGGTCAGCCGCGCTTCACCGCGCAGAGCAGCCCGTCGCCGACCGGGATCAGCAGGGGGACGAGGCGCTCGTCCTCGCGGATCATCCGGTGCACCTCGCGGATCGCCTCGGTGTCGGGGTCGCGGACGGCGGAGTCGGCGACCCGGTCGTGCCACAGCGCGTTGTCGAACGCGACCACGCCGCCGGGGCGCAGCAGGCGCAGCGCGTCCGTCAGGTACTCGGGGTACTCCCGCTTGTCGGCGTCGCAGAACACCATGTCGTAGGCGCCGTCGGTGAGCCGGGGCAGCACCTCCAGCGCCGGCCCGGTGATCATCCGGGTGCGGAAGCCGGACAGCCCCGCCTCGCGGTAGGCGATCTTCGCCAGCCGCTGGTGCTCGGGCTCGATGTCGACGCTGGTGAGCACCGCGTCCTTGGGCATCCCGCGCATCAGCCAGACGCCGGACACGCCGCAGCCGGAGCCGACCTCGACGACCGTCCGGGCGCCGAGCAGCGTCGCGATGAAGCGCAGCGCCGCGCCGCCGGCCGGGCCGATCGGCGCCGCGCCGACCTCCGCCCCGCGCCGCCGGGCGGCACGGAGCGGTTCGTCTTCGGGGAGGAAATCCTCCACGTAGGCCCGGGTGGCCTGAATGGCGTCGATGGCTGCCTCCTCGCGGGACCCCCGCATGCCTCATGCTGGAAAGACCATATCGTTGACAGGGAACCGACCGGAGTTTCCGCGCGTTGTAACGAGTGAAAGCAGAAGCACGCACTAAGTCACGAGCACTCAGCAGTGGTTCAGCAACCGCCCCAGCCCAGGCGAGACCGTGCCGTTCCAAGGCGAGACCTTGGCTCACGAGAGAGGAACAGCCCGGCACCATGGGAGTCGCAGCACTCAGTTTCAGAAGCGCTGTGGGGGTCGGCGCCAGGCAGGGGCTTGGGAACGCCGCTCGCACTCGAGAGAACGCCCCCGAGGCCGAGTGGGCGCCGCCGTCCTGGGACGAGGTCGTCCGCGAGCACTCGGCGCGCGTCTACCGGCTCGCCTACCGGCTGACCGGCAACCAGCACGACGCCGAGGACCTCACCCAGGAGGTCTTCGTCCGCGTGTTCCGGTCGCTGTCGAACTACACGCCCGGGACGTTCGAGGGCTGGCTGCACCGCATCACCACGAACCTGTTCCTCGACATGGCGCGGCGCCGCCAGCGCATCCGCTTCGAGGGGCTCGCCGACGACGCCGCCGAGCGGCTGCAGGGCCGTGAGCCCACGCCCGCGCAGGCGTTCGACGACACCAACTTCGACGCCGACGTCCAGGCCGCCCTCGACGCGCTGGCCCCCGAGTACCGTGCGGCCGTGGTGCTGTGCGACATCGAGGGGCTGTCCTACGAGGAGATCTCGGCCACGCTCGGCGTCAAGCTCGGGACCGTGCGCAGCCGCATCCACCGGGGGCGCGCGCAGCTGCGCGCCGCGCTGGAGCACCGCGCGCCGACGCGGCGCCGGCCCGGCACGCGGAACGACTACCAGGCGGCTGCCGAAGCGCGCACGGCCGCGGCCGACGCGGCGCCGGGGGGCGCGCACGCGGCGGCCGTCCAGCCGCTGCCGGACGGGGCGTAAAGCCGTACCCAACGCGCGCGGTGCGGGACCGCGCGCCTGATCGAACGGAATCGACGGAGGCGGCGTGAGTTGTCTGGGGGAGCGTCTGACCGCTCTGGTCGACGAGGAGCTGGGGCATGAGGAGCGCGACCGCGTCCTGTCCCACCTCGCGGGATGCGCCCAGTGCCGGGACGAGGTCGCCGAGCTGCGCAAGGTCAAGCGGCGGCTGCGCGGCCTGTCCGCCGGCCCCGCGGCGGACGGCGCCGACGCCCTGCCGACCCCCGACTTCCTGAACCGGCTGCGCGCCATGCCGGCGTCCGCCGGGCCGCCCGCGCCCGCCGGTCCAGCGCAGGCCCCGCCGCCCGAGGCGCCCGCGCCGCCGGAGCGGCCCGCCGCGCAGGCGCCGCCCGCGCGTCCCGCCCGGCCGCTGCGCTCACCCGCCCGCCCGTCGCGGACATCCCCCGCGGGGCGCCCGCGCGACACCCGCCCGCCCGGCCGCGCCGCCGCCGTCCAGGTCCACCCGCGGCGCCGCTACCTGGTCGTCGGCGCCGCCACGCTCTTCCTCGGCCTGGGCACCGCCTCCTACGTCGCCGGAGGCGAGCAGGACCAGCCCTCCGTCACGCCCGCGTTCGACCGGTTCGCCGTCGAGCACGCGCTGACCTCCGGCGACGCGCCGATGACCGACCCGCTCACCGACCCGGTCTACCAGGTCCAGGTCTCCCCGGGGCCGTGACCGCGCCGGCCGCGACCCGCACGGGGGGCGGCACGGGGCGGGGCAGGCGCTGCGCCGCCCTGGCCGGCGGCCTCGCGGGGGCGCTCGCCCTCGCGGTGCTGCTGACGGGCGACCCGGCCGCCGCGCGCCGCGTCCGCAGCGACCCCGGCGCCGTGGGGCTGCTGCGCGCCGCCGCCGACGCCGCGCAGCGCGTCCCCTACGAGGGCAGCCGCTTCCTCACCACGTGGAGCCGCAGCCGGTCCGCCACGTCCCGCGCCACCGTCGCGCACCGGCCCGGCGAGGGCATCCGGTACCGGTCCGCGGACGGCGGCGGGACCGGCCACCGGCCCGAGTCCGCCGCCGGTGCCAGCACCGGCTTCACCCCGGAGACCCTCGCGCTGCTCACCCGCAACTACTCGGTGGTGCGCGCGGCCGACGGCGTGGTCTGCGGCCGCCGGGCCCGCGTCGTCGAGGCCCGCCGCCCGGACGGCAGCCCGGCCGGGCGCTTCTGGCTCGACCGCGAGACCGGGCTGATGCTGCACCGCGAGCTGATCGACGCGACCGGGCGCCCGGTGGTCGTCACCGGGTTCACCGAGATCAGCTTCACGACGCCGCCGCCGGAGCCGCCCGTGCGGGTGACGCCCCGCGGCGGGCTGCTGCGCTTCCCCGGATCGAGCGCGGACGACGCCGCAGACGCCGACGGCGCGTGGGGCGAGCGCCTCGACGCCACCGGGATCGCCTGGCTGCGCGACCGCGGCTGGCCCGTCCCCAGCGACCTGCCCGGCCGCCTCACGCTCTTCGACGTGCGCCGCGAGAAGGACGGCGGCTCCGTCCACCTCAGCTACTCCGACGGCCTCGCCGCCGTCTCGGTGTTCGTGCAGCGCGGCGCGCTGGACGAGGCGGGGATGTCGGGCTGGCAGAAGACCGTCCGCCGCGGCCGGACCGTGTACCGTCGCGAATCGCTGCGGCGCTGGGCCGTGTCCGCCGGGAAGGGGTACGTCTTCACCGTCCTCACCGACGCGCCGCAGAGCACGGCCGACGCCGTCGCGGTCAACATGCCGCGCGGCGGCCCCGACACGCTCTGGAAGCGGCTGTCCAGGGGCACCAGGCGCCTGGTGTCGGCGGCGAATCCGTTCGACTGACCCGGGATGAGCGCGTTACTGATAGGTCTTATGCTCGCCACATGCCTTTCGGGGCAGCATGAGCACGGATGACGAGGACCATGCTCGGTAGGAGAGATGGGGATGACGGAAGACAACCGCGGGCCGGTCAGGGCGGCGGCGGAGGACGACGAGGTCGCCTCCGCCCGGGAGCCTGAGCGGCGGGAGGCGGCGGCTCCTCCCGAGACGGTGACCGACCGGGAGATCCCCCTGGAGCCGCCGGCGGACGACGCCGAGCCGGCCGACGACCCGGAGCCCCGCGAGCCCGGCACCGAGGGCGACCGGCTGGTGGCCGGGGGGTTCGCGCCGCCCGACTCGCTCGGCGCCCCGGCGGACACCAACGAGGACGTGCTCTCCCGCGGCGGTGCCGGCATGGCGCCGCAGGAGGTGCCGCTGCAGGACGTCCCGCCGCGGGACATGCCGCAGCCCCCGCCGCCCGTCGCGCTCGACAAGGCCCCCGTGGAGGACGACCGGCCGCGGCCCGGGTTCGTCCCGCACAACCAGGACCCGCACGCCGCGCAGGGCGGCCCCTACGGCGGCTGGCCGCAGCAGTCCCACCAGGGCCCGCCGCCCGCGGACGGGAGGCCGCCGCTCGCGCCGCCGCCCGCGCCGATGGGCCCGCCGCCCGGCGGGCCCGGCCCCCGCCCGATGTCGGGCTATGGGATGCCGCCCGGCGGCACCGGCCCCAACTGGGCGCCCGTGCCCGCGATGCCGCCGTCCGCGCGCGGCGGCCCGGGCCTCGGGCTGCTCGCCGTCGTCGCGCTGATCGTCGCGCTCGTGGCGGGCGCGCTCGGCGCCGGGATCGGCGTCATCGCCACCAACGACGACGACGGCGCGGTGAGCCTCGGCGGCAGCAGCAGCAGCGACGGCAAGGTCCAGGCCCGCCCGCCGGACTCCGTCGCCGGCGTCGCGCAGCGGGTGCTGCCGAGCGTCGTGATGATCCGGGTGCGGTCCGCGCAGGGCGAGGTCGGCGGCACCGGCTTCATCGTCAACGGCGGCTACGTCGTCACCAACAACCACGTCGTCTCCGGCGCGGGCGGCGGGCAGATCCAGGTCGTGTTCAACGACAAGAAGACGCTGCCCGCGACCGTCAAGGGCGCCGACCCGGGCTCGGACGTCGCGGTGATCAAGCCGGAGGGTCGGCACTCGCTGCCGCCGCTGCCGCTCGGCGACTCCAGCAAGATCGCCGTCGGCGACCCGGTGATCGCGATCGGCTCGCCGCTCGGCCTGCAGGGCTCGGTCACCACCGGCATCGTCAGCTCGCTGAACCGGGCCGTGCCCACCCAGGGCGAGGGCGGCGGCGACGCGTCCTACCTGAACGCCATCCAGACCGACGCGGCGATCAACCCCGGCAACTCGGGCGGCCCGCTGGTGGACGCGAAGGGCCGCGTGATCGGCATCAACACCGCCATCGCGACGGTCGGCGGCCAGTCGCTCGGCGGGGAGCAGAGCGGCAGCATCGGCCTCGGCTTCGCGATCCCGATCAACCAGGGCAAGCGGATCGCCGAGGAGATCATCCGCAGCGGCACCGTCCGGCAGGCCAAGCTCGGCGTCTTCCCCGACCCGCGCTACCAGGACGGCGGCGCCCGGATCCTGACCCAGCAGGTCAACGGACAGGACCCGGTCATCAAGGGCGGCCCGGCCGACAAGGCGGGCCTCAAGCCCGGCGACGTCATCACCAAGGTCGACGGCCGCCCGATCGAGGACGCCACCGACCTGATCGCGCAGATCCGCAGCCGGGCCCCCGGCGACCGGATCACCGTCACCTACGAGCGCGGCGGCAAGGAGGCCACCGCGCAGGTGACCCTCGGCGCCGACTAGCGGCGCGTCGGCCGGCTGAGGCGGAGGTCCGCTTCGTCCGGTCTCGGGATACGCTGATGGGGCCGGTCCGGGCGGACCGGCCCCTGACGGTTGTGGAGGACGGGTTGTTCGACGTCGGACTCGGTGAGATGGCGGTGCTCGTCGTCCTCGCCCTGGTCATCTTCGGGGACAAGCTGCCGCAGGTCGCCGGGCAGGCGGGCCGCATGCTGCGGCAGTTCCGGCAGATGGCCGACAGCGCCAAGGCCGACCTGCAGGAGGGGCTCGGGCCGGAGTTCAAGGACTTCGACATCAACGACCTGAACCCGAAGACGTTCGTCCGCAAGCACCTGTTCGAGGACGAGGACACCACGACCCCGACCGCCAACGGCACGGGCCTGTTCGACGACACCCCGCTCCCGTCCAAGCCGGCCGGCCCCCTCCCGGCGGGCGAGCGTCCGCCATTCGACTCGGAAGCGACCTGAGCGAACGCATGAGAAGGCCCCACCGGACGTCCGGTGGGGCCTTCTCATGCTAGTGATCCAGGGGCGAGCTCCCGGGCCTACCTGCCCTTGGGGCTGATGCCCAGGGACATGCCGGCGAGGCCGCGGCTGCGGCCGGCGAGCTTGTCGGCGATCGTGCGCAGCTCCTTGGCGGCGCCCGCGTCCGGGTCGGACAGGACGAGCGGGGTGCCGTTGTCGCCGCCCTCGCGCAGGCGCGGGTCGATCTGCACCTGGCCGAGCAGCGGGACGCGGGTCCCGAGGGTCTGGGTCAGGGCGTCCGCGACCGTCTGGCCGCCGCCCTCGCCGAAGATGTGCTGCTGCTCGCCGCAGTGCGGGCACGCCAGGTAGGACATGTTCTCGATCACGCCGACGACCTGCTGGTGCGTCTGCGCGGCGATCGCGCCGGCCCGCTCGGCCACCTCGGCGGCGGCCTGCTGCGGGGTGGTGACGACGAGGATCTCCGCGGACGGCAGCAACTGCGCGACGGAGATCGCGATGTCGCCGGTGCCGGGCGGCAGGTCCATCAGCAGGATGTCGAGGTCGCCCCAGTAGACGTCCGCGAGGAACTGCTGGAGCGCGCGGTGCAGCATCGGCCCGCGCCACACGACCGGCTGGTTCCCGGCGGTGAACATGCCGACCGAGATCACCTTCACGTCGTGCGCGGACGGCGGCATGATCATGTCTTCGACCTTGGTGGGCGGGGTGTCCACGCCCAGCATCCGCGGCACCGAGTGGCCGTAGATGTCGGCGTCCACCACCCCGACCTTGCGGCCCTGCGCGGCCAGCGCGGCGGCGAGGTTCACCGTCACCGACGACTTGCCGACGCCGCCCTTGCCGCTCGCGACCGCGTACACCTTGGTCAGCGAGTTCGGCTTGGCGAAGGGGATCTCCTTGGCGGGCTGCCCGCCGCGCAGCTTGGTCTGCAGCGCCTTGCGCTGCTCCTCGCTCATCACGTCCAGCTCGACCTGGACCGAGGTGACCCCGTCGAGACGGGAGACGGCCTCCGTGACGCGCTTGCTGATGGTGTCCCTCATCGGACATCCGGCCACGGTCAGGTAGACGCCGACGCGGACGGTGCCGTCCGCCTCGATGTCGACGCTCTTGACCATGTCGAGCTCGGTGATGGGCTTGTGGATCTCAGGATCGTTCACCGTGGCGAGAGCCTCGGTCACCCGCTCGGTCGTCAACTGGGAGGCCATGCGTCCATGGTATGAACCCGGGGGCCCGATCCGTTAATCAGGGTGTCCGTCCTCACACACCGGGTGCGTCTCCATCGCGTGCGGGCCCCGCCAGCCGTAACATCGGTGCGGTGACCACCGGTACCCTCCCGGCCGCCGAGCCGGCCGTCTGGCGGACCATGCTGCGGGCCCAGGCGCGGATCTCCCGCCGCCTCCAGGCCGACCTGCTGGCCCGCCACGGCCTCGCCCTCGCCGCCTACGACGTGCTGATGCACCTCGGCGAGGCGCCGGACGGGCGGCTGCGGATGAACGACCTCGCCGACCGGGTCCTGCTGTCGCGCAGCGGCCTGACCCGGCTGGTCGACCGGATGCAGCGCGACGGGCTGGTGGCGCGGCAGTCCTGCGCCGACGACGCCCGCGGCCTGTTCGCCGTCCTCACCGCCGCCGGCCGGGACCGGCTCGCCGAGGCCACCCCCACCTACCGGCAGGGCGTCCGCGACTACCTGCTCAGCCGGCTGGACGAGCCCGACCTGCGCACCCTGGAGCACATCCTCGGCAAGCTCGCCGACGAGCCCGTTCCCGCCTGAGCGGCTAGCGGACGTTCTCCCCGGCGTCCATCTCCTTCAGCATCTGCTGGAGCTCCGAGCGCAGGAAGTCCCGGGTGACGACCTCGTTCAGCGCGACCCGCAGCCCGGCGATCTCCCGCGTCAGGTACTCGGTGTCGGCGATGGCGCGGTCGCCGCGGGCCCGGTCCTGCTCGTACTGGACGCGGTCCCGGTCGTCCTGCCGGTTCTGCGCGAGCAGGATCAGCGGCGCCGCGTAGGACGCCTGCAGCGACAGCATCAGCGTCAGGAAGATGAACGGGTACGGGTCGAACTTCAGCGCGGCCGGCGCGAGCAGGTTCCAGACGATCCACACGGTGACGAAGACCGTCATGTAGACGATGAACCGGGCGGTCCCGAGGAACCGCGCGATCCGCTCCGACAGCCGCCCGAACGACTCGGGGTCGTAGTGGATCCGCGGCAGCAGGGTGCGGCGGACCTCCCGCGGCTGGTCCAGGCGCCCGGTCATCGGCCGTGTCGTCATCATGTGGTCCCCCGGAGAGCCTCTTCCTCGGGATCCGCGGCGCCCTCGGCGGCGGCGTCCATCGCGGCCCGCTCCCGCCAGTCGTCGGGCAGCAGATGGTCGAGGACATCGTCGATCGTCACCGCGCCGAGCAGGTGGCCGTCCTCGTCCACGACGGCGCCGGCGACGAGGTTGTAGGTGGCCAGGAACGCCGCGACGGCCTCCAGCGTCATGGTGGGCCGCAGCGGGTCCAGCTCGGTGTCCACGATGCCGCTGACCAGCGTCGGCGGCGGTTCGCGCAGCAGCTTCTGGAAGTGCACGGTGCCGAGGTACTGGCCGGTCGGCGTCGCGGTCGGCGCCCGGCACACGTACACCTGCGCGGCCAGCGCCGGGTTCAGGTCGGGGCGGCGGATCAGCGCGAGCGCCTCGGCGACCGTCGCGCCCGGTGCGACGATCACCGGGTCGCTGGTCATCAGCCCGCCGGCCGACTCGTCGGGGTAGGTGAGCAGCCGCCGCACCGGCGCCGCGTCCTGCGGCTCCATCAGGGCCAGCAGCCGCTCGCGCTGCTCGGCGGGCAGCTCGCCGAGCAGGTCCGCCGCGTCGTCGGGCCCCATCGCCTCCAGCACGTCCGCGGCCCGCTCCACGCCGAGCGTGCCCAGGATCTCGACCTGGTCGTCCTCGGGCAGCTCCTCCAGGACGTCGGCGAGCCGCTCGTCGGCCAGCGCGACCGCGACCTCCGCGCGCCGCTTCGGCGTCAGCTCGTGCACGATGCCGGCGAGGTCGGCGGGCTTCATCCGCTCGAACGCGGCGATCAGCCCGGCGGCGCCCTGGCCGTACTCGACCGCGGAGAACCCCTCCACGGCGTCCCAGTCGACGACCAGGCTCTCCCCGCGCTTGCGCAGGCCGCGGCCGGTGCGGCGGACGACGGCGACCTTGGTGACCAGCCAGTCGCGGGTGCGGGTGGGCTCCATCGCCACGTCCGCCACGGAGACCGGCTCGCCGGAGTCGCGGAACCGGACGGTGCGGTCCAGCATCTCGGCGATGACGAGCGTCTCCGACTCGCGCTTCTGGAAGCGGCGCACGTTCAGCCGCCCGTCGAAGATGATCGCGTCCGCCTCGATCATCGTCACCCGGGTGACCGGCAGGAACACCGGCCGCCGCGGCGCGACCTCCACCACCAGCCCGAGGACCCGCGGCGGCCGCGGCGCCAGGCGCAGCGCGACGACCACATCGCGGACCCGTCCGACCTGGTCCCCGGCGGGGTCGAACACCGCGATGCCCGCGAGCCGGGCGATGAACACCCGCGTCGGAGCTGCGCTCATGGGCAGGACACTACCCATGATCCCCCGGTCGATCCGGACCCGGCACGCACACCGGACGCTTCCGGCGAGGAGTGTCACATCCCGGGCACTCGCCCCGTCGTCACGGGCGTGAAAGAGTTGCCGATGATGAACGACGCCTTCGAGGAGCACCGCAACCTGCTGTTCGCGGTGGCGTACCGGATGCTCGGCACGGCCGCGGACGCCGAGGACGCCGTGCAGGACGCCTGGCTGCGCTGGTCCGCGGCGGACCGGTCCGGCGTGGCCGACCCGAAGGCGTACCTCGTCCGGATCACCACCAACGTGGCGCTGGACCGGCTCCGCTCCGCGCAGGCCCGCCGCGAGACCTACGTCGGGCCGTGGCTGCCGGAGCCGATGCTGACGTCCCCGGACGTCGCCGAGGACGCCGAGATGGCCGAGTCGGTGTCGATGGCGATGCTGGTCGTGCTGGAGACGCTGAGCCCCCTGGAACGGGCCGTCTTCGTCCTCAAGGAGGTCTTCGGCTACCCGTACGCGGAGATCGCGCGGGCGCTGGACCGGTCGGAGGCGTCCGTGCGGCAGCTCGGCACCCGCGCCCGCAAGCACGTGGAGGCCCGGCGGCCGCGCTTCGAGGCCCGCGGCGCCGACCGGCGCGCCGTGACCGAGCGGTTCTTCGACGCGGTGGTCGGCGGCGACATCAACCGGTTCATGGAGGCCCTCGCCCCCGACGTCGCGCTGTGGTCGGACGGCGGCGGCAAGGTCCGCGCACCGCGCCGGGTGATCCTGGGCGCCGACAAGGTGGGCCGCTTCTTCGCCGGCGTCACCGGGCATAGCTACCAGGGCATCGAGCCGGAGGACATGCGGTTCGAGCGGGTCGACCTCAACGGCGAGCCCGCCATCGTGGTGTCCGGGCCGTCCGGTCCGATCAGCGCGTTCACCGCCGCCGTCGGCGGCGACGGCCGGATCAAGGCCATCCACCTGGTCGCCAACCCCGACAAGCTGCGCGCCCTCGCGGAGGGCCGCCGCCTGCCGATGTGAGCTCGACCGCGCCGCCGGGCCGGGGCGCCCCGGCGGGCTAGCGGTCGGCGCGCCGGCGCTTGCCGCCGAACATGCGCGGCGGCGTCCCGGCGGTCGTCGCCGGGGTCGGCACCGGCCGGACGGCCGCGTACCCGTCCGAGGCCGTCTCGACCTCCTCCACCGGGGTCAGCCGGACGATCCACGACTCGGCCGCCCACGTCTCCACCTGGCCCTCGTGCGTGCGGGCGTTCAGGCGCTCCTTGGCGAGGACCGGCGTCACGGCGTCCCACAGCTCGGTGCCGGGCTCGACGACCTCGGCGTCCGCGGTGAAGGAGACCAGCCGGCCGCCCTTGTCCTTGCTGCGCAGGACGACCGTGACCCGGTCGGCCTCCGGCAGGCCCGGCAGCGGCTGCTCGCCCTCCCCGCCGGTCAGCACGTAGGCGGAGCCGTCGTGCCACACGTGCCAGGCGGCCCGCGGCTGCGGCAGGCCGGGCAGGTCCAGCCACAGCAGCCCGGACTTCTTGGCCGCCTCCTCCACCAGCGCCCTGTTCAGACCCATGCCGGAAGGGTCTCACACCCGCTGGATAGCATCCCGGCCATGCGCTCACGACGTACCACGCTCGCCGTCCCGGGCAGCAACCCCCGCTTCATCGAGAAGGCGCAGGGCCTGCCCGCCGACGAGATCTTCCTCGATCTGGAGGACGCCGTCGCGCCGTCCGCGAAGGAGGGCGCCCGCTCGACCGTCGTCGCCGCGCTCGCCGAGGGCGACTGGTCCGGCAAGACCCGGGTGGTGCGCGTCAACGACCTCGACACCCCGTGGGCCTACCGGGACGTGATCGAGGTCGTCGAGGGCGCCGGCTCCCACCTGGACGCGATCATGCTGCCGAAGGTGTCGGACGCGACGCACGTCCAGTGGCTCGACCGGCTGCTCACCCAGATCGAGCGGGCGACGGGCCTGCCGGAGGGCGGCATCGGCATCGAGGCGCAGATCGAGGACGCCCGCGGCCTGACGCACATCGACGCGATCGCCGCGTCCTCGCCGCGGCTGGAGACGCTCGTCCTCGGGCCCGGCGACCTCATGGCGTCCCTCAACATGAAGACGCTCGTCGTGGGGGAGCAGCCGCCCGGCTACACCGAGGGCGACGCCTACCACCACATCCTCATGCGGATCCTGATCGCCGCCCGCGCCCACGACCTCCAGGCCATCGACGGGCCGTACTTCAACGTCCGCGACGTGGAGGCGTTCACGCGGGTCGCGCGGCGCTCGGCGGCGCTCGGCTTCGACGGCAAGTGGGTGCTGCACCCGTCCCAGATCGAGACCGGCAACGAGGTCTTCTCCCCGACGCAGGACGACTACGACCGCGCCGAGCTGATCCTCGACGCCTACGACCACGCGCTGCGGGAGGGCCGGGGCGCCGCCCGGCTCGGCGACGAGATGATCGACGAGGCGTCCCGGAAGATGGCGCTCGTCATCGCCGCCAAGGGCCGCGCGGCCGGGCTGGCCAGGACGAAGCGCTTCGACCCCGCCGGGAACTGAGGCCCCGTACGATTCGTCCCACGTACGCGAAGGTCAACGGGGAGGGGTCGAGCGTTGTCAGAACCTGGGGAGACCAACGGGTGGGCGCCCCCGGACCCCGCCCCTCCCGCCCCCGATCCCGACCCCGTCGCTCCCGCCTCACCGGAGCCGCCCGTCCCGCCGCGGGCGCAGCAGCCGTACGCGGCCGGAAACGGCCAGGGCTACGCGCCGGGCATGCCCTACTGGCCCGGGGCGCCCGCACAGCCCGACGGCTGGGGACAGGTGCAGCCGGACGGCTGGGGACAGGCACAGCCGGACGGCTGGGGCCAGGCGTACGGAACCGGCCAGTACCCGGCCCCTCAGTACGGCGCGTACGGCGCTTACGGGCCCGGCGCGTACTACGGGCCCGCGTACGGCATGCCGCCGACCAAGCGGTCCTGGACGGTGGCCCTGCCGCCGGACAGGCCGTACCACCAGGCGGCCCGGAACGAGGCGCACCGGTGGTGGCGCCCGCTGGTGGGCGCCATCTCGATCCTCGTGGTCGGGATGGCGGGCATGCTCGGGCTGATGATCGCCGGGATGGTCGTCCAGCTGGCGGCCACCGGGGACGCCCCCGACCCCGCCGCGGCCGAGGGCGACTCGATCTTCGGCAACAGCACCGCCGACGTCGCGTTCAACCTGGCGGCGCTCGCCCTGTTCCTGCCCGTGGTGTTCGGGGCGGCGTGGCTGGTCCAGCGGCGGCGGCCAGGCACCGTGTCGTCGGTCGCGGGGCGGCTGCGGTGGCGATGGATGCTGGTGTGCTGCGGCCTGGCGATCGCGTTCTGCGTCGTGTCCTACGGGACGTCGATCGTGGCGGCGATCATGATGGACGACCAGTCCGGCGGTGACGAGCACTGGGTGGGCTGGGGCGAGTTCCTGCTCCCGGCGATCCTGATCGTCCTGCTGGTGCCGTTCCAGGCGGCGGCGGAGGAGTACGTGTTCCGCGGCTGGCTGCTCCAGGCCGTGGGGGCGTGCACGCTGGAGAACGCCAGGAGCCGTATCGGGCAGGTGTTCAGCGCGGTCTTCCGCACCCCCTGGCCCGGCATCGTGCTGGGATCGGCGCTGTTCACGGCCGGGCACGGCTATACGAGCTGGGGCATCCTCGACATCTTCCTGTTCGGCGCCATCGCGGCGTGGCTGACCGTGCGGACGGGCGGGTTGGAGTGCGGCATCGCCCTGCACGTGTTCAACAACCTGATGGCGTTCCTGCTCCCGGCGGCCGTCGGCAAGCTCGACATGGAGCAGGGCTCCGTGCCCTGGCAGGTGGTCCTGGCGGACGTCATCCCCATGGTGCTCTACGCCGCGGTGGTGGTGCTGCTGGCGCGGCGCATGCGGATACAGCGGCGCACAGCGGGCGACGAGGTCCCGACCACGCCGGAGCCCGAGCCGCTGCCGGTGCCGTAGCGGCCCGCCTCACAGCCCGCCTCAGCGCCCGCATCACAAGCCTGCTTCAGAGGACGCCCCACTCGGCCAGCGCGTCGAGCAGCCCCGGCGTGACCGGCAGATCGGCGAGGTCGTCCGGACGCACCCAGGCCACGTCGTCGGCGTCGTCGCCCGCGCGGAGCGTCCCGCCGGTGACGGTGGCCGCGTAGTCGTGGATCTCGTAGACGACGCCCTCGGGCCCGGGGCGCTCGACCGTCCCGGCGAGGGCGCCCACGGCGACGTCCAGGCCGGTCTCCTCCCGCAGTTCGCGCGCGACGGCCGCCGGATCGTCCTCGCCGGGCTCGACCCGGCCGCCCGGAATGGACCACAGGCCCGCCCCGGGCGGGCGCCCGCGCCGCACCAGCAGCAGCCGCCCGTCGCCGTCGCGCACGATCCCGCCCACGCACCGTGTTCTCATGGCTCCATTTTGTCCCCCCTTTTCCCGGCGGCGACCTGCGCCGACTTGACGGGGCGGGACACGGCCGCGCAGTGTGGGTATCCATGAGGGCGGAGCCCATGTGCCCGCGCTGCTCGGGTCCGCTGAGCGCGCCGGGCCTCTGGTCGAGCGACTGGAATTGCGGTGTGCACGGTGCCGTGCTGCCGCGGCAGCCGTCCAAGCGCCCCGGCCCCGAGGGGCTCGCCGCCGTGCTGAGCGACGCGCGGGTCCCGGTCTGGACGCCCTGGCCCCTCCCGCCCGCCTGGCTCGTCACCGGATTCGCCACGGTCGGCGACGACCGCTCCGGCGCGCGGGCGACGGCCGTCGCCGTGTCCGGGCCCGGCCTGCTGCGCGGCCCCGCCGACATGCTGCTGATCGCCGAGGAGCCCGGCATCGGGCTCGGCGCCCACTACGCCGGGCTGGAGGGCTCCGACCCCGGCGAGGGGTTCAACGGCGGCCCGCCGCACGTGAAGCTCGACGTCAGCGGCCCCGCCGCGACGTGCGGGCGGTCGGTGCCCATGTGGGCGGTCGGCGACCGGCCCGACCGGGCCGTCTACGTCGGCGAGGCGATGGGGAACTGGCTGTGGGCGGTGCTGTGGCCCGCCGACGCGGGCGTCCTGATGCTGGAGAGCCAGAACCTCCTCGACCTGCGCGAGCCCGGGATGGAGATCGACCTCCCCTACGGCGCCTACAGCCCCCGGCTCGACGAATGACGCGGGCTTGACGAAAGACGCGGGCGGGCCGCTGATGCGCATCGACCTGCACTGCCACAGCGACGTGTCCGACGGCACCCGGCCGCCCGCCGAGGTCGTCCGCCGGGCGGCGGAGCGGGAGCTGGACGTCGTCGCGCTGACCGACCACGACACCGTCGCCGGGTGGGACGAGGCGGCGGCCGCCGCGCCGGAGGGCCTGACGGTCGTCCCCGGCATCGAGCTGTCCTGCCAGGAGGGCGGCCGCAGCATGCACCTGCTCGGCTACCTGTTCGACCCGGAGCACCCGCCGCTCGCCGCCGAGCTGGCCCGGATCTGCGACGACCGGGTGGCCAGGGCGCAGGCCATGGTCGACCGGCTCCGCGAGCTCGGCGTGGACGTCACCTGGGGGATGGTCCGGGCGCTCGCGCACGGCGAGGCGGTCGGGCGCCCGCACATCGCGCGGGCCATGGTCCAGGCCGGCGCGGTCAGGACGGCCGACGAGGCGTTCACCGAGGAGTGGATCGCACAGGGCGGCCGCGCCTACGCCGAGCGCTACGCCCTGGACCCGGAGCGCGCGATCCGGCTCGTCCGCGCCGCCGGGGGAGTGTGCGTGCTGGCGCACCCGCGCGCCCGCCGCCGCGGCTACGTCTTCGAGGACGAGGTGATCGAGCGCCTCGCCGGCGCCGGGCTCGCCGGCGTCGAGACCGACCACCCCGACCACGCCCCGGAGGACCGCGCCGCCCTGCGCGCCCTC
Source organism: Actinomadura meyerae (assembly GCF_900188445.1). Lineage (GTDB taxonomy): Bacteria > Actinomycetota > Actinomycetes > Streptosporangiales > Streptosporangiaceae > Spirillospora > Spirillospora meyerae. Next base: position 25,708 of record NZ_FZOR01000006.1, on the reverse strand, counting down.
GCCGCCGCGCTGGGCCTCGCCGCGACCGGCTCCAGCGACGACCACGGCGCGCTGACCGGCGACCGGCTCGGCGCGGAGACGACCGCCCCGGAGGCGTTCGAGCGGCTCGCCGCCGCCGCTTCCGGCGGTGATCCCGCCGTGCCGGAACGCGGCGGCGAAGCGCGGTAGGGTGCGTGGCGTGGACGCGCGCATCGAACAGGTGGTGACGTCGGGGAAGCTCACCCTGGACGACACCGAGTACGACGTCGATAACAACACCTACATCGTCGGCGACGACGAAGAGGTCATCGTGATCGACCCGGCGAACGACGCCGAGGCCATCCTCAAGGAGGTCGGCGACCGCGAGGTCATGGCCGTCATCCTGACCGACGGCAACGAGCACCGCCTCAGCGTGGTGCTCGAGGTCGCCGCCGCCGGGGAGGAGGACGAGGACGACTGGGCCCCGATCGCCATGCACCGCGCCGACCGGCTGCTGTGGCGCGACTACTTCGGCCGCCTCGCCAAGGAGGAGGACGACGAGGACGACGCCAAGGCGCTGCGCGCCCTCGAGCCCGACATCTGGCTGGAGGACGGCGGCGTCTTCGAGATCGGCGACGCCCAGCTGGAGGTCGTGCACACCCCGGGCCACACCCCCGGCAGCGTGTGCGTGATCAGCGAGCAGCTCGGCGTGCTGTTCTCCGGCGACACCCTGCACCGCGGCCGGCCCGGCTCGGTCGGCGGCGTCTACGAGGACCTGCGCAAGCAGCTCAACTCGATCGGCGCGCTGCTGACCCCGCTGCCGAAGGAGCTGAAGGTGCTCCCCGCGCAGGGCGAGGAGACCACCGTCGGCGACGAGGACGCCCGCTGGGAGACCTGGGGCTCGCTCGCCAACGAGTCCGACGACTGAGCGGCCGGGCATGGAGCAGCTGGGCTTCGACGGGATGCCCCAGCGGCTGTACACGTGCACGCCGTCGCGGTTGAACACCTGGCTGGACTGCCCCCGCCGGTACCGGATGACCTACCTGGACCGTCCGATGCCGCCGAAGGGCCCGCCGTGGGCGCACAACAGCGTCGGCGCGAGCGTGCACAACGCGCTGGCCGGATGGTGGCGGCTGCCCCTCGGTGAGCGCACGCCCGAGGCCGCCGGGACGCTGCTCGTCAGGGGGTGGCTGACCGACGGCTTCCGCGACGAGGAGCAGTCGGCGCAGTGGCGCGAGCGGGCCCGCGAGATGACCGAGCGGTACGTCGCCGGCATCGACCCGGCCGACGAGCCGGTCGGGGTGGAGCGCACGGTCGCGACCCGTACCGACCGGATCGCCGTCTCGGGCCGCATCGACCGGCTCGACGCGCGCGGCTCCGAGCTGGTCGTCGTCGACTACAAGACGGGCCGGCACGTGCTCACCGCCGACGACGCCCGCGGCTCCCTCGCCCTGGCGATCTACGCGGTGGCGGCGTCCCGCGTCCTGCGCCGCCCGTGCCGCCGCGTCGAGCTGCACCACCTGCCGTCCGGCGAGGTCGCGGTGTGGGAGCACACCGACGAGTCGCTCGCCCGGCACATGCGCCGGGCCGAGCAGATCGCCGCCGAGGCCGCCGCGGCCGACGAGGCGTACCGGAGCCGCGTCCCGAAGCCGCGGCCGGGCGAGCACGCGCCCCACGACGAGCTGTTCCCGCCGCGTCCGGGCAACCTGTGCTCGTGGTGCGACTTCGCCCGGCACTGCCCCGAGGGCCGGGAGGCCGCCCCGCGCAAGGAGCCGTGGGCGGCGCTCCCGGTCGACGTCGCCTAGGCCGGCGCGAGCTGCCGCCGGCTCGGCCAGCGGCGCGGGTCGCGGAGCCCGAACAGGCCCTTGCTCACGTCGTAGCCCTCGGCCGCGAGCCGCTGCCGGGACCGTTCGAGCATGTCGCGGGTGTTCTTCGCGAACGCGTAGTCGTGCACCTTCTCCGGCACGGAGTTCATCGCGAGCCGGAACGACCTGAGCGCCGCCGTCACCGCCGGCTGCGGCACCTCGGGCAGCGCCCCGTACATCTCGCGGGCCCAGTCCGGCAGCGAGTAGTAGCAGAGCGCGCCGAACGGGAAGTAGCCCGGCTTGCCCGGCGCGAGGAACTTCAGGTTCTCCGGCATCGTCGGCCACATCAGGAACCGGACGGTCTCCGCCGCCTCCTCGGTGACCCGCAGCCGCGGCCGCATCTCGGCGAAGAACGCCTCCATCTCGGCGACGCTGCCGGGGACGTCCTCGGCGTGCAGCCCGACGAGCGCCGCCGACGCGCGCTGCTCGTCCAGGTACCGGTCGGCCATCGCGGCGGTCAGCGGGAGCCCGGCGCGCCGCGCCACCTCCAGGTAGGAGTAGACCTCGGCGCAGTGCACCCACAGCAGCAGCTCGGGCTGGTCGAGCCGCTCCTTCCTGCCGGTGTCGTGGTTGAGGATGCGCAGGCTCCGGTGGATCTCGCGCACCCGGTAGGCGGCCTCCTCGACCTCCTCGGGGCTGCCGAACGTGCCGAGCCCGACGAAGTCGGACGTCCGCTGGAGCCGCCCGAACGGGTCCTCACGGAAGGTGGAGTTCTGCCAGACGCCCCACATCGCCATGGGGTGGAGCGCCTGGAGCATGAGGCTCCGCACCCCGCCGACCCACATGGACCGGTCGAGATGGACGCGCCAGGTGACGCTCTCGGGGGGCTGGACGGTCGCGGGCATTGACACACCTCCATGAGACAAACTCATGTAAGTGTGTCATTACCCCTCGCCGCCTGCGACACCACCCCCCCGTGTCGCCGTCCCGGGGAGATACATAAAGAATTAATATAAATCTGCTATGCTTCCTGGTCATGAGCCGCCGAGACGCCGCGCACGGCGCTTCCGATGACATCGGGTCGGCCCTCTACGACCTGGCGACCAGGGCCGTGAGGCGCCTTCCCCGGGACATGAGCCTGACGTCCGCCGCCACCCTGGCGACCCTGGCCAGGACCGGCCCGCGGCGGATCACCGACCTGGCGGCGGCCGAGGGCGTCACCCAGCCCGCGATGACCGCCCTGGTCCGGGTGATGGAGGAGTCCGGGCTGATCGAGCGGAAGGGCGATCCGTCCGACCGGCGGGTCACGCTGGTGTGCCTGACCGAGGCCGGCGCGTCGTACGTCCGGACGCGGCGCCGGGCGGGCGTCGACGCGTACGCGCGGTTGATCGACGAACTCACCGCTGACGAGGTCGGGGCCTTGGCGGCGGCCCTTCCGGCGCTGCGGCATCTCGCGGAGCTCGAAGCCCCCGCCCGAGACGAGTCGGGCCGGTGACCGCGGCCGGGGCGCATGACCGGCCCGCGAGCACCGCCTCGACGCGTGCCGAGGCGCGCCTGCTGGTCCCCGCCCTGATGTTCATCGCCCTGGTCGTGGCGGCGGTCGCCAGCCTCGGGGCGCCGCTCATCACCAGCGTGGCGACCGCGTTCCACGTCTCCCTCGACAGCGCGCAGTGGACGCTGACCATGCCCCTGCTCAGCGGCGCCGTCGCCACACCCGTCCTCGGCCGGCTCGGAGCCGGTCCGCACCGGCGGGCCGCGATCCTCGCCACGCTGGCGGTCGTCGTGGCCGGGAGCGCGCTCACCGTGCTGCCGCTGCCGTTCGGCTGGCTGCTCGCGGGCAGAGCGGCCCAAGGCGCCGGGCTCGGTCTCACGGCGCTGATGATGGGCGTGGCCCGCGACCACCTTCCCGAGGAGCGCGGCGCGTCCGCGATCGCCCTGATCTCGGTGGTCTCCATCATCGGCGCCGGCGTCGGCTACCCGCTGGCCGCGCTGCTCGCCGAGGCCGGCGGGCCGCGGGCCGCCTACGGCCTCGGCCTGCTCGTCACCGCTGCCGCCCTCGTGACCGCGTGGCGCTCCATGCCCGCGGCTCCCGGAGGCCGCTCCGCCCGCGTGAACACGGCCGGTGCGCTCGTCCTGGCGGGCGGGCTGCTCCTCGTCCTGCTGCTGGCCGGCGAGCGGAGCCTGTGGAGCCGGCACCTCGCCCTGGCGGTGACCCTTGCCGTCTCCGCCGTACTCCTGCTGTGCGTCTGGACCCTTTCCGAGCTGCGAACCGAGACGCCCCTGATCGACGTCCGGGCGGTACGGCACCCGGCGGTCGCCGGGGCGAACATCGCCATGTTCGTCGGCGGGATCGGCATGTACCTCCTGCTCACGCTCATCACCCGCTACGCGCAGACGCCGCACGACGCCGGCTACGGGTTCGGGCTGAGCACCTTCGTGGCGGGGCTGGTCCTCATCCCGTTCTCCGTGCTGGGGTTCGTCGCGGGCAAGCTCACCCCTCGGATTCGCGCACGGGTCGACGGCCCGCTGCTCCTGGCCGGCAGCGCCGCCATCGTCGGCGGCGGGTTCGTCCTGTTCGCGGCGGCCCGGTCCAACCTGGCCGAACTGCTCGTGGCCATGGGCGTGCTGGGCTTCGGCGTCGGCGGCTTCTCGGCCGCCATGCCCGGCGTCATCCTGGCCGTCACGCCGAAGAGCGAGACGTCGAGCGCCATGGGCTTCAACTACGTCGTCCGCAGCGTCGGGTACTCCCTGGGCAGCGCCATCGGCGGTCTGGCCTTGGCGGCCGGCACCGGCACCGGCCGCCTCTTCCCGGACGACGGCGCCTACACCACCGCGGCGCTGGTCGGCGTCGCCGCGATGGCGGTCACGACGATGACCGGCCTCGTCCTCGCCCGCCGGCGCCCACCCGAGACCGATCCGGTCGCGATCTAGAACATCGATCCCGAACACAGGAGGAACCGTGGCCAAGGGCTACTGGGTCAGTGTCTACCGCACCATCACGGACCCCGAGAGGCTTGCCGCCTACAACAAGCTCGCCGGTACGGCCGTCCGGGCCGCGGGCGGGCGGACCCTCGCCCGTGGCGGGCGGGTCGCGCCGTACGAGACCGGCGTCGCCGAGCGCGTCGTCCTGGTCGAGTTCGACAGCTTCGAGGAGGCGGTCGCCGCACGCGAGAGCGCGGCCTACCAGGAGGCGCTGGCCGTCCTCGGCGACGCCGTCGAGCGCGACTTCCGCGTCATCGAAGGTCTCGGCTGACGACCGGTGGCCATGCGGCACCCGGGGTGAATGAATTTTCAGCTAACCTTCGGCTTTTCCGTCGTCGCGCTGTGTGCCGCCGCCACCCGGAAAGCGGTCATCCGGGTATCCGGCGGGATGCGGCGCGCGCTACGCCGCAAACGGGTGCTCCCGGGTATGAGGGTGACGAGAATGGCGGCGGCACGGCCGAAAATTGTTAGTGACTTAGTACTTCGGCTGCTTGACGGGGTTCCGGAGGCTCCCTACAGTCGAGTAACTTACAGATTGATCTTGGAGTGGCGGGCCCGCGTGCGCGGCGTCCGCGCGCTCTGAGAATGGTCATTCACGGCTTCGCCGCATTCTCCCCACCCACGGCACGGAGTTCGTTTCGGCGTGCCCGGAAACGGTCCGCGCCGGGGCCGGGAAATGCGCAGGCGCATTGTGGGGTGCAATGTGAGTTCCAGAATCGCGATCGTCGGCATGGCATGCCGGTTCCCCGACGCCTCGTCCCCCGACCAGCTGTGGGACAACGTCCTGGCCGGGCGCCGGTCGTTCCGCCGCATCCCGTCGCAGCGGATCCGGCTGGAGGACTACTACAGCGCCGACCGGACCGCCGCCGACCTGATCTACATCACCGAGGCGGCGCTGCTGCGCGACTGGGAGTTCGACCGCGTCCGCTTCAAGGTCGCCGGATCCACCTTCCGCAACGCGGACCTGACCCACTGGCTCGCGCTGGAGACGGCGGCCGAGGCGCTGGCCGACGCCGGGTTCCCCGAGGGCCGCGGCGCGCCCGGTGAGACGACCGGCGTCCTGGTCGGCAACTCGCTGACCGGCGAGGGCATCCGCGCCGCGCAGATGCGGCTGCGCTGGCCGTACGTGCGGCGGGTCGTGGCGGACGCCCTCAAGGGCGACGTCGACCCCGACCGGCTGGCGACGCTGCTCGCGGAGCTGGAGCACTCCTACAAGGCGCCGTTCCCCGTCCCCGACGGCGACTCCCTGGCGGGCGGCCTGTCCAACACGATCGCCGGCCGGATCTGCAACCACTTCGACTTCAACGGCGGCGGCTACGTCGTCGACGGCGCGTGCGCGTCCTCGCTGCTGTCGGTCATCACCGCGTGCAACGGGCTGGTCTCCGGCGACATGGACCTCGCCGTCGCGGGCGGCGTGGACATCAGCGTCGACGCCACCGAGCTGATCGGCTTCTCCCGGGCGGGCGCTCTCGCCGTCGACGAGATGCGCGTCTACGACCAGCGGTCCGCCGGGTTCTGGCCCGGCGAGGGCTGCGGCATGGTCGTGCTGATGCGCGAGGAGGACGCGGTCGCCAAGGGCCACCGCGTGCACGGCTTCATCGACGGCTGGGGCGTGTCGTCGGACGGGGCGGGCGGCATCACCCGGCCGGAGACCGACGGGCAGCGGCTCGCACTGGACCGCGCCTACCGCCGCGCCGGGTTCGGCCCGGACGAGGTCGCCTACTTCGAGGGGCACGGCACCGGCACGGCCGTCGGCGACGCCGCCGAGCTGGAGACGCTGATCGAGGCGCGCCGCGCCGCCGGCGGGTCCGCCGCGCCCGCCGCGGTCGGCTCGATCAAGGCCAACATCGGGCACACCAAGGCCGCCGCCGGCGTCGCCGGGCTGATCAAGAGCGTGCGGGCGGTCGGCGCGGGCGTGCTGCCGCCGACGACCGGCTGCGAGCGCCCCCACCCGCTGCTGGACGAGGCGGGCGACGCACTGCGCGTGCTGCGCAAGGGCGAGGCGTGGCCGGAGGGCGCGCCGCTCCGCGCGGGCGTCAGCGCGATGGGCTTCGGCGGCATCAACACGCACATGGTGGTCGAGGCGCCGCGGCCCGCCCGCCGCGCCCGGCTCGGCGCCCGCACCCGCACCCTGCTGAACTCCCCGCAGGACGCGGAGCTGTTCGTGCTGGACGCCGACTCGCCCGCCGCGCTCGCCGAGCGGGCCACCGCGCTGGCGCCCGTCGCCGAGGCCGCCGCGCGCTCGGAGCTGCCCGACCTCGCCGCGCACCTGGCCGGGAGCCTGGACCGGAGGCCGTGGCGCGCCGCCGTCGTCGCGAGCACCCCGGCGAAGCTCGCGGACGCCCTGCGCCGCGTCGCCGAACTGGCCGAGGTGGGGGAGCGGCACATCGACCCGGCGTCCGGCGTGTTCGTCGGCGGGCCGGGCGAGCAGCCCCGCATCGTGTTCCTGTTCCCCGGCCAGGGGTCGGGGACCCGCTCGGACGGCGGTGCGCTGCGCCGCCGCTTCGAGACGGTGGACGAGCTGTACGAGACGGCCGCGCTGCCCGCCGGCGCCGACCAGGTGGAGACCGCCGTCGCCCAGCCGCGCATCGCGACCGCCTCGGCGGCCGGGCTGCGGGTGCTCTCCGCGCTCGGCGTGGAGGCCGGCGCCGCCGTCGGGCACAGCCTCGGCGAGATCACCGCGCTGCACTGGGCTGACGCCCTCGACGAGGAGGCGCTGCTGCGGATCGCGGCGGCGCGCGGGGCGACGATGAGCGAGCTGGCCGCCGGCGACGGCGCGATGGCGAGCATCGCCGCCGGCGCCGCCGCCGTCGCCGACCTGCTCGCCGAGCAGGACGACGGCGTCGTCATCGCGGGCCACAACGGCCCCCGGCAGACCGTGGTGTCCGGGCCGGTGGACGGGCTGCTGCGCGTCATCGGCCGCGCCACCCGGGCGGGGCTGCAGAGCGTCCGGCTGCCGGTGTCGCACGCGTTCCACTCGCCGCTCGTCGCACCCGCCGCCGAGGCGTTCGAGGCCCGGCTGCGGGACGAGCCGCTCGCGCCGGTGCGCCGCCAGGTGTTCTCCACGGTGACGGGCGAGGCGCTGGCGGCCTCGACGGGGCCGGAAGCGCTGCGCGACCTGCTGCGGGAGCAGATCACGGCGCCGGTGCGGTTTGCTGATGCGCTCGCTAATGCCGCCGGAGGCGCGTCGGGGGGTGCGGGGGGTCGTCCCCCCTCGGACAACGGGGCGGCCGACCTGCTGATCGAGGTCGGGCCGGGGCAGGTCCTCACCCATCTCGCCCGGGAGATCACCGGCGTGCCGGCCGTCGCGACCCGCACCGACGAGGACTCCCTGGCCGGGCTGCTCGGCGCGCTCGGCGCCGCGTTCGCCGTGGGCGCGGGCGTCCGCGTCGGCGAGCTGTTCGCCGACCGGCTGATCCGGCCGTTCGACCCGGAGACCGAGCCGGGGTTCATCGCGAACTTCTGCGAGATCGTCCCGGAGGTGGACGCCGCGCTGCTCGCCGACGCGTCCGCCCGCGCCGCCGCGCCGGGCGCGGCCTCCGGCGGGGACGTCCCCGAGGAGGTCGGCACCGATGACCCGCTGCTGCTGATGCGGACGCTGGTCGCGCGCCGCGCGGAGTTCCCGCTGGAGGCAGTCCAGGCCGACAGCAAGTTCCTGGACGACCTGCACCTCAGCTCCATCGTGGTGTCGGAGCTGGTCGGCGAGGCCATGCGCACGCTGGACCTGCCCGAGACCGCGGCCCCCACCGGCTACGCGACCGCCACCCTCGGGCAGGTCGCCGAGACGCTGCAGGAGCTGGTCGCGACCGGCGGCGCCGGGGCGGAGGACGCCGAGGCCGCCGCCGCCAAGATCGTCCCGCCGGGCGTCGGCCCGTGGGTGCGGGCGTTCGCGGTGGACCGCCGCGAGACGGCGGTGCCCGGCCGGGCCGCGCCGCGCTCCGCCGGTTCCTGGCGGGTCGTCGGCGACCACCCGGCCGCGGGGGCGCTGCGGGAGGCGCTGGAGGCGGCGGAACTGGGCGAGGGCGTCCTGGTGGTCGTCGCGTCCGGCACCGACCGGCTCGCGACGCTGCGGGCCGGCGCCGACGCCGTCCTCACCGGCAAGGACGTGACGCGCTGCGTGATCGTCCAGGACGGCCCCGGCGCGGCCGGGTTCGCCAAGACGCTGCACCTCGAGGCGCCGTGGGTGGCGACCACGGTCGTGACCGTCCCGCTCGGCGACCCCGCCGCCCCCGGCCTGGTCGCGGCGGACGCCGCCGCCACGAGCCGGTTCCGGGAGGTGATCCACGACGGCGGCGCCCGCCGCGAGCCCGTCCTCGCGCCGGTCGATCCGCACGGCACCGACCTGCCGCTCGGCGCGGACGACGTGCTGCTCGTCACCGGCGGCGGCAAGGGCATCTCCGCCGAGTGCGCGCTCGCCCTGGCCCGCGAGAGCGGCGCGCGGCTCGCCCTCGTCGGCCGCTCGGACCCGTCCGGCGACGCGGAGCTGACCGCCAACCTCGAACGCATGGCGGCCGCCGGGGTCACCGCCCGCTACCTGCGCGCCGACGTCACCGACGCCGCCCGCGTCGCGGCCGCCGTCGCCGAGGCGGAGGCCGAGCTCGGCCCGGTCACCGCCGTCCTGCACGGCGCGGGCGGCAACGTCCCGAAGCTGCTCGAAGAGCTGACCGACGACGACTACGCCCGCACCATCGACCCCAAGGTCGCCGGGCTGGAGGCCGTCCTCGCCGCCGTGGACACCGCCCGGCTCCGGCTCGTCGTCACCTTCGGCAGCATGACCGGACGCGCGGGCCTGCGCGGCGAGGCCCACTACGCCGTCGCGAACGAATGGCAGAGCGACCTGGTGGAGCGGCTCGCCGCCGAGCACCCGCACTGCCGGTTCCGCGCCGTCGAGTGGTCGCTGTGGTCGGGCGTCGGCATGGGGGAGCGGCTCGGCTCGGTCGAGAACCTGTCCCGCGCGGGCGTCACCACGATCACCCCCGACCAGGGCGTGGCGATGCTGCGCGCCCTGGTCGCCGACCCGGACGCCCCCGTCGTCGCCGTCGTCACCGGCCGGTTCGGCGAGATGCCGACGGTCTCGTTCGGCACGGGCGAGCCGCCGCTGCTGCGCTTCCTGGAGCGGACGCGGGTGAACTACCCCGGCATCGAGCTGGTCGCCGACTCCGAGGTCGGCTGGGGCAGCGACCCCTACCTCGCCGAGCACGTGTTCGGCGGCGGGACGGAGGCCGTGCTGCCCGGCACCGTCGGCATGGAGATCATGGCGCAGGCCGCGGCGGCGCTGCTGGAGCTGGACGCCCCGCCCGTCATGTCCGGCGTGGAGTTCCTGCGCGCGATCGCGGTCCCGCAGGACGCGACGGTCACCGTCCGGGTCGCCGCGCTGCGCACCGGGCCCGGCAGCGTCACCGCCGTCGTGCGGTGCAGCACCACGAGCTTCCAGGTGGACCACTTCCGCGCGGTCTGCGAGGTGCCCGCCGGGACGCCGAAGGGCACCGGGCTCGTCCGGCAGGACAACGCCGCGCTGCCGCCGATGGCGATCGACCCGCAGACCGAGCTGTACGGGCCGATGCTGTTCCACGGCCCCCGGTTCCGGCTGATGGGCGACATCCGCCGCGCCGACGCGCGGCACGTCACCGCCCGGCTGCTGCCGGACACCCGGGTTCCCTGGTTCGGCCGCTACCTGCCCGCCACGCTGCTGCTCGGCGACCCCGCCGCCCGCGACGCCTACATGCAGCCGCTCGCGCTGTGCGCGCCGACCGTCCTGGCGATCCCGGCGGGCGTCGAGCGCCTGGTCCCCGGGCCGAACGCGGGCGCGACGGCGGCGTTCGTCCACGCCCGCTACCGGCTGGACGGCGACTGCTGGGACATGGACGTCACCGACGAGGACGGCGAGCTGATCGAGACCTGGGAGGGCTTCACCACCCGGATGGTGGAGAAGTTCCCGCTGCCGGCCGGATGGGTGCCCGCGCTGCTCGGCCCCTACATCGAGCACGCCCTCGTCGCGTTCGGCCTCGCCGGGCGGGCGGTCGTCGACACCGACCCGGACGGCGGGCGCCGCGAGGCCGCCGAACTGGCCGTCCGGCGGCTGCTCGGCGGGGACGTCGTGCTGCGCCACCGGCCGGACGGCAAGCCGGAGGCGAGCAGCGGCGACACCGTCTCGATCGCGCACTGCTCCGGCGTCACGCTCGCGTCCAGCACCCCCGGCTGCGACCTGGAGCTGGTCACCGCGCGCGACCGCGACGCCTGGGCGGGCCTCCTCGGCGCGGACGGGCTCGCGCTCGCCGACGCCCTGCACGCCGACGTCGACGACGACTTCGACACCGCCGCGACCCGCGTGTGGGCCGCGGGCGAGTCGGCGGTGAAGGCGGGGCTGCCCGCCGGGACGCCGTTCGTCCTGCACTCCACCCACGAGGACGGGTGGGCCGTGCTGGCCGCCGGGGACGCCCGCGTGGCGACCATGGCGACCGGGATCCGCGGCGTCGCCGGACCCGTCGTCCTCGCCGTGCTCACCGGGGAGGCCGCGGCGTGAGGGGCTACGAGTACCGGCACATCGTCACCATCGAGGACACCGACCTCCTCGGCAACGTCAACTACGTCAACTACATCAGCTGGCAGGGCCGCGCCCGCGAGCTCTGCCTGCGCGAGTACACGCCCGACGTCGTCGCCGGGTTCGGCGACGGGGTCCGGCTGCTCACCGTGAGCTGCCAGTGCGAGTACCTCCGCGAGCTGACGATCTTCGACGAGGTGGTCGTCCGGATGACGCCGGGCGAGGTCGGCCAGACCCAGATGACCATGAAGTTCGAGTACTGGCGGCAGCGTCCGGGCGGGGAGGAGCTGGTCGCCACCGGCGAGCAGCGCGTCGCCTGCGTCCGGCCCGACGCCGACGGCAACATGGCGCCCGCGCGGCTCCCGGAGTCGATGCGCCGCCTCGTCGACGCCGTGACGGCCGGCCGCCGGTGAGAGGAGACCCGATGGAAGGCGTGTCCGCGACGGCCCGCTGGACGGCCGCGGCGCGCGCGGTGGAGACCCGCCGCGCCGACGCCCTGTTCACCGACGCCCTCGCCGAGGCGCTCGCCGGCCCGGAGGGCTTCGCCCGCTGGGAGCGCTACGACAACCCCGGCACGACCGAGTTCCTCGCCATCCGCACCCGCTGGCTGGACGAGGTGATCGCCCGGTCCGCGCCGGCCCAGGTCGTGCTGGTCGCGGCGGGCCTGGACACCCGGTCGGTGCGGCTGCACTGGCCGTCCGGGACCGTCCTGTACGAACTCGACCAGGCCGCGCTCATGGAGTGGAAGGAGAAGAGGCTCGCCGAGCTGGAGGCCGTCCACCGCTGCGACCGGCGCGGCATCGGCACCGACCTGACCGGGCCGTGGGACGGGGACCTCCGCGCCGCCGGGTGGGACGCCTCCGCCCCCACCCTGTGGGTCGCCGAGGGCCTGCTGTTCTACCTGACCGAGGGGGACGCCCGCACCCTGCTGGAGCGGCTGGCCTCCCTCTCGGCTCCCGGCAGCGTCCTGGCCGGCGACCTGATCGCCCACCAGTCGATGATCAGCGAGTTCACCCGGGAGGGCCTTGCGCGCCTCCGCGCGGACGGCTGCCCCTGGCTCTGGGGGACCGACCGTCCGGAGGAGTTCCTGAGCTCCTGCGGGTGGACTCCCGAGCAGGTGCGGCTGCCCGGCGAGGACGGCGCGTCCTACGGCCGCTGGCCCTGGCCGCCGCTGCCCCGCGACACGCTCGGGTTCCCGATGAACTACCTGTTCACGGCCACGGTCTGACCAGCGGCGGTCCGAGCAGGCCCGGCCCGAACGGGAGCGGTCCGAGCGGCCGCGATGTGAGCCGCCGCCCCCCGCGGACGCGTCAGGCGCCGCGGGGGGTGTGCGTCACAGCGGCTCGTCGCGAACCACGTCCAGGTTCATGAACTTCGGCCCGGAGCTGCACAGCCCCTGGATCCGCTCGGCGATCCGCCGCGTCTCCGGCAGGTCGCTGTTGCGCATCGCCTCCTCGTAGGACGGGAACTCGACGATGTCCACGAAGTGGGCCGGGTTCTCGTGGTCCTTCGTGTGGAACTCGTGCGTCGCCGTGCGCTTGCCCTCGGTCGCGCTCGCCCACTCGTCGAACAGCCCGTCCAGCTCGTCCTGGCGGTCGGTCTCGTACTCGATGATCTGAACGAAGGTCATCCGCGTCAGCTCCCCGCCATCGCGGGCTCGTCCTTGAGGCCCGCGCGGATCTCGTCCCGCAGCTCGGGGGTGTCGTCGTGCCCGTGCACGGAGGCCGCGTGCTCGGCGGCGGCGCGGACGACCTCGTCCTCCTCGCCGCTGATGGTGAGCGTGCAGCCCGACTCGCTCGGCATGTCCCTGCAGTCGGCCATCTTGCGCATGTCCCCTCCTCGCCGGCCCAGGCCCCGGCACGCGGAGGGCGCGCTCGCGGCTCCGCGGCACCGGCCGTCCGGGCCCGTCGCGCCGCATCGCCACATCCACCTTCAATCGTGACATATGCCCATGTCAGAGTGAAGACGGGCGGCTCAGTCCGCGGTCAGGCCCGCGTAGTACGCGCACTGCGCCGGGTAGTAGTCGTCGAAGTCCGGGGCGGGGGCACCCGCCAGCGAGGCGGCCAGCCGGTCGAGGTAGTACTCCCACCCCGGGCCGGTGGTGCTCACGTCGGTGCCGGGATCCAGATGGTGCGTGAAGGTCAGCGTCGTCACGCCCCCGGCCTCGTCGAGCCGGGCCTCCAGATGCCAGCGCCCGTACTCGTCGACGGTCTCGACCTCGAGCCTGCGCGGCGGCTCGCAGGCGAGGATCGTCATGTCGCTCTCGGGCCGCCCCTCCTCGTGGGTGAGCGTGAGCCGGACGGTGGCGCCGGGCCGGCCCTCCCCGCTCCAGTGCGCGAACCAGCGGGCCGTCCGCTCCGGCTCGGTGATGCCCGCCCACACCTCCTCGATCGTCGCCTTGAACTCGCGCGTCATCCGCAGGTCGGCACCGGTCGCCGTGGCGAGCAGCCGGCCTGTCGGCGTCGGTCGGGTCATCCCGTTCTCCTCGAAGTCGCGGGCGGGTCGCCTTCGTCCGGTCGCGCGCACCGGTCGCGCCGCGTCCGGTGGACCTCTGTCTCCAGGGCGTCGAAGCGCGCCTCCCAGGCGTCCCTGCGGGCCGCCGAGAGCCACCGGTCGATCTCGGCCAGGGGACCGGTGTCGACCCGGTAGTGGCGCTCGCGCCCCACCGGCTCGGCCGTGATCAGCCCCGCCTCCCGCAGCACCCGCAGATGCCGGCTCACCGCGGGGCGGCTGATCTCCGGGAACGCCGCGGCCAGCGCCCCGGCCGTCCGCGGCCCTTCGCCGAGCAGCACCACGATGCGCCGCCGCACCGGATCCGCCACCGCCTCGAAGACGTCCACGGTGATATGTAACCTTAGTGTTACGCGTTTTGTCCAGCGGGCGTACGGGCGGATTTCGGGGTCGGTCCGGGGGTCGGTCCGGGGGTCAGTCCGTGCGGAGGCCGACGTGGGCGCCGACGTCGTCGCCGCGGGCCGCGTCCAGGACGGCGGCGAGCAGCCCCGGGAAGCGGGCCTCCAGGTCGTCGCGCCGGAGCGTGACGTAGCAGCGGGTGCCCTCCTCGCGCGTCCGCGTGATGCCGGCGTCGCGCAGGACGCGCAGGTGGTGGCTGAGCGTCGACTTGGCGACCGGCGCCCGCAGCTCGCCCCAGCCGCGCTCGCGGCCGTCGGCGAGGACGCGCACCAGCCCCACCCGGATCGGGTCGCTGAGCGCCCCCATGACACCGACGAGGCCGATCTCGTCCGGAGCCGGATGGCGCGCTCGCTTCATGCCGCCATGCTACTTTGTTCGATGTTCGCCGAACATCGAACATAGGGAGCTTCGTGGACTTCACCGGTACGACCGTCATCGTCACCGGCGCCGGCTCGGGCATCGGCCGCGCCGCCGCCCGCCTCTTCGCCGGCGCGGGCGCCCGCGTCCTCGGCGTCGGCCGCCGGAAGGACGCCCTGGACGAGACCGCGGGCGGCCACCCGGGGATCGCCGTCCACCCGGCCGACCTGCGCGCCCCGGACACGGCCCGGGCCGTGGTCGACGCGGCGGTGTCCCGCTGGGGACGGCTGGACGTCCTGGTCAACAACGCCGGTGCGACCAGGATGATGCCGCTCGCGGAGACCACCGCCGAAGGCATCGCGGGCCTCTTCGAGCTCAACGTCACGGCCCCGAGCCTGCTGGCGCGCGCCGCCCTGCCGCACCTGTGCGACAGCAGGGGAGCGATCGTCAACGTGTCCAGCACCTACGGGCACCGCCCGCTGCCCGGCGCCGCCCACTACGCCGCGTCCAAGGCCGCCCTGGAGCAGCTCACCCGCAGCTGGGCCCTCGAACTGGCCGACGACGGCGTCCGCGTGAACGCGCTGGCCCCCGGCCCCACCGAGAGCGAGGCCCTGAGCGCGGCGGGCCTGCCGCCCGCCGCCGTCGAGGAGGTCAAGCGGGCGGAGGCGGCCCGCATCCCGCTGGCGCGCCGCGGCGACCCCGCCGAGGTGGCGGCCTGGATCGTCCGCCTGGCCGATCCGTCCAGCACCTGGCTGACGGGGCAGACCCTGGCCGTGGACGGCGGCCTCAACCTCACCTGATGATGGGGGCATGCGATATTGGTGGGGCTGGGGACATGTGGAGGACGCGGTCACGGGCGCGGAGCGCGCTGCGCTGATCGACCGGGTGGCCGGGCTGCTGCCCGGCGCCGACCTGACCGGCCACGAGCCCCCAGAGGTCGGCGACCTCGACGTTCGGCCCCCGCGTGTCACCGCGCCCCCGTCCCTGGCCGCGCTCTGCTCCGACGACCCGGCCGACCGGCTCGGCCACGCCCGGGGCAAGGCGTTCCGGGACGTCGTCCGCAACCTGCTGGGGGAGCTGGGCGAGGTTCCCGACCTGGTGGTCAGGCCGGGGACCGAGAGCGACGTGGTCGATGTCCTCGACTGGTGCGCCGGCGCCGGGATCGCCCTCATCCCGTACGGCGGGGGCAGTTCGGTCGTCGGAGGCGTGGAACCCCGCGGAGGCGGGCCCGCGATCAGCCTCGACCTGGGCCGCCTGGCCGATGTCGTAGAGATCGACACCACCGCCAGGGCGGCCCGAGTCCAGGCGGGCGTCTACGGCCCGGCGCTCGAAGACCACCTGCGGCCGCGGGGCCTGACCTTGCGGCACTTCCCCCAGTCGTTCGAGTTCTCCACGCTCGGCGGGTGGCTGGCCACCCGCTCGGGCGGCCACTACGCGACCGTCCTCACCCACATCGACGACATGGTGGAAGCCCTGCGGGTGGTGACTCCGGCGGGAGTGAGCGAGTCCCTGCGCCTGCCCGGCTCGGGCGCGGGCCCCTCACCGGACCGCCTGTTCCTCGGCTCGGAAGGGACCCTCGGCATCATCACCGAAGCATGGATGCGCCTCCAGCAGCGGCCCCGCTGGCGCGCGGGGGCGTCCGTGCTCTTCACCGCCAACGACGACGCCGTTGACGCGACGCGGGCTCTCGCTCAGTCGGGGCTGAACCCGGCGAACTGCCGCCTCCTCGACCCGATGGAGGCACTGCTGAACGCCGGTACGGACTCACCAGGCGGGGTCCTCGTCCTGGGCTTCGAGTCGGCCGACCACCCGGTGGACGCGCTCCTGGACCGGGCCCTGGAACTCTGCCGCGACCACGGCGGCCGGCCGCAGCCCCGCGCGAAGCGCGACGCGTCCGACACCTGGCGCGCCGCGTTCCTGCGCATGCCCTACCAGCGCGACGCCCTCGCCGCCCACGGCATGATCGTCGAGACGTTCGAGACGGCCTGCACCTGGGGCGCCTTCCCCGCCCTGCGCGAGGCCGTCCTCGCGGCGGCCCGGCGGGCGATGGACGAGGCCGGCGCCCAGGGCGTCGTGACGTGCCGCTTCACCCACGTCTACCCGGACGGCCCCGCGCCCTACTTCGGCGTGTACGCGTCCGGCCGCTGGGGCTCGACCGTCGCCCAGTGGGACGAGATCAAGACGGCCGTGTCGGACGCCCTGTCCGCCCACCGCGCCACGATCACCCACCACCACGCGGTCGGCCGCGACCACCGCCCCTGGTACGACCGCCAGCGCCCGGCCCCGTTCGCCGCCGCCCTCCGCGCCGTCAAGTCGACCCTGGACCCGGCGGGGATCCTCAACCCGGGCGTCCTGATCGACCCGTCCTGACCGCCCCCGTTCAGGCGGTCGCGTCGAACGCGATCCACACGTCGGGCGGCAGGTCGGGCCGTGACGCTACAGGGAGTCGCGGAGGCCGGTGAGGAAGGCGGCGGAGTCGGCGGGGGGCAGGGCCACCGCCTCCACCTTCCGCCAGGTGTCCCAGAGGTCGCCTCCGGCGACGTCGATGCCGAGGATCGTGTGGACGAGGGAGACGCGGTCGGGCCGGCCGGGGAACTCCAGCACGTCGAACGAGCCGTCCAGGCCCGCGTGGACGCCCGTCTCCGGCGGGATGACGCGGACGGTCGAGGCGCCGCCGAGGCCGAGCAGGTGGCCGAGCTGCGCGCGGAAGACCGCGGGCGGGCCGCCGTGGTGCTGGAGGGTCAGCCCGTCGAGGACGACCTCGAGCGTGCGGGGCGCTCCGCCCGGGCGGTGCCGTTGGCGGCTGCTGAGCAGGTCCCACTCCTCGTCCACGTCGACCTCGGGGATGTGGTGCTCGAACACCAGCCGCGCGTACGCCTCGCAGCGGACCAGCTCCGGCAGGTGGCCGATGCCGAAGACATGGATGAGCGGCGACTCCGACTCGACCGTGTAGATGTCGCGGACGAGGGCCTTGAGGCGCCCCACGTGGCGGGCCAGCCAGGGCGGGCCGGCCGGGCGGGACGCGAGGTCCACCAGCATCTCGCGCATGCGCGGCGGGGCGCCGTAGGCGTCCAGGATGCCGGCGACCTGCTCGGGCGTGATCGGCCCGAAGCCCGTCTCGACGCGGGCGAGCCAGTCGGCGTCGACGCCGAGGTGGGATGCCGCCTCGGCGTAGGACAGTTCGAGGATCTCCCGGATCTTCCGCAGATGCTGCCCCAGGCTCCGCGCGTTGATGTTGGGGGCTCGGTAATCCACCGGCATGCCCTCAGGGTAGGCCGGTCGCGACTCCGTTGCGCGGCTTTCTGATTGCTCACCGTTACATCCGGGTTTGTGGTTCTTCGTCAGGGAGCCGTCAGGGTTCTCAGCTCGCTGAGGGATTCCCGGATGACGTCCGTGAACTCCCGCCCGGCGGGTGCGTCGAGCCAGCGTTCGAAGGCGACCTTGAAGACGGCGATGCCGGTCTCGGCGGTGAGAGTGGCGGCCGGGCCGGGGACGCCGCGCTCGCGCAGGGCGTGCGCGAGCGCGGCGGCGAACGCCGCCATCTTGATCAGCTCGCGCTCGCGGAGCTCCGGGTTCGCCAGGATGATCTCCTGGCGGCGGGCGGCGCGGTCGCGGTGGCCCGCGAAGACGCCGCCGGCGGCCTCCAGGGCGGCGGCCGTCGCCTCCAGCGGGGTCGCGGCGGCGGGCGCGCCGGCGGCGGCGGTCGTCAGGAGGTCCAGCAGCTCCGCCGTGCCGCCGAAGAGGACCTCGCGCTTGTCGGCGAAATGCCGGAAGTAGGTCCGCTCGGTGACGCCCGCGCGGGCGGCGATCTCCGCGACGGTCGTCTTCTCGAACCCGCGCTCGCCGTACAGGTCCAAGGCCGCCTGCTCGAGCCGGCCGCGCGCGTTCGGCTCCCATCGCCCCATGCCGGGGATCCTAGTCGATGACAGTCACTGACATCGGCGTGGTAGCGTGATGACAGTGACTGACATCGGTCGTGGTACTGGAGGTTTCTCATGCGCGTGTTCGTCACCGGGGCGTCCGGCTGGATCGGGTCCGCCGTCGTCCCCGAACTCATCGGCGCGGGGCACCGGGTCGTCGGGCTCGCCCGGTCGGACGCCTCGGCCGCCGCGCTGGACAGGGCCGGAGCCGAGGTCCGGCGCGGCACCCTGGACGACCTCGACGTCCTGCGGGACGCGGCCGCCGCGTCGGACGGGGTGATCCACCTGGCGTTCAAGCACGACGTCGCCTTCGACGAGGGCCGCTTCCCGGACGCCGCCGCGGCGGACCGCCGGGCGGTCGAGGCGTTCGCCGACGCGCTCGCCGGTACCGGCCGGCCGTTCGTGCTCGCGTCCGGGCTGCTCGGCCTCGCGCCGGGACGCGTGGCGACCGAGCGGGACGAGGGCGGCGCCGCCGAGTGGGGAGAGGGGCCGTCGCTCCGGCAGGCCACCGCGAAGCTCGTGCTCTCCCTGGCCTCGCGCGGGGTCCGCTCGTCCGTCGTCCGGCTCCCCCCGACCGTGCACGGCGACGGAGACCGGGGGTTCATGGCGGGGCTGGTCGCGATCGCCCGCGACACCGGCGTCTCCGGTTACGTCGGGGACGGGGCCGACCGCTGGCCCGCCGCGCACGTCCTGGACGCCGCGAACCTGTTCCGGCTGGCGCTGGAGAAGGCCCCGGCGGGGTCCGCGCTGCACGCCAGTGCCGACGAGGGCGTGCCGCTCCGCGCCATCGCGGAGGTGATCGGGCGCCGGCTCGGCCTGCCGGTGGAGTCCATCGCTCCGGAGGACGCCGCCCGGCACTTCGGCTGGCTCGCCGCGATGGTCGGGGTCGACAGCCCGGCGTCGAGCGCGCTGACGCGCGAGCTGCTCGGATGGCGGCCGGTCCAGGCCGGGCTGCTCGACGACCTGGACAAGGGCCACTACTTCGCCTGAACGAAACGTCGGCGGGCCCCGGCGCGTTACTTCAGGCTCTGCTCCGTCTCCGTCCAGAAGGTGCGGAGGGCGGCGGCCGTGGTCTCCGGGGCGTCCCAGGCGGGGGAGTGGGCGGCGCCGGGGATGACGACCTTGGCGGCGTTCAGGTTCTCCGCCATGGCGGCCTGGACGGGCGGCTCCCAGACGTCGTCGTCCTCGCCGTACAGGACGAGGGTGCGCAGCCCGGAGTCGGCGCAGTGCTTGGTCAGCTCCTCGACGCGGTCGGGGGCGGTGAGCAGCTCGTCGGCCATGCGGGCGAGGCCCTTCGGGGAGTTGCCGACGGTGCGGGCCCGCAGGAACGCCAGGATCTCGGGCTCCACGCCGCGGCCCAGGTAGTCGGGTTCGAGGGCGAGCTCCCAGATCTGCGCGAGGCCGAGCTCGGGCAGGGCGTCGCGCAGGGCGCGGGCCTTCGCGGCGGCCTGCCCGGTCGCGGCGGCCGGGCCCGAGCTCATCAGGGTGAGCGACGCCGGCAGCGCCCCCGACAGGACGGTCTCCCGGCAGACGAGGCCGCCGAACGAGTGCCCCACGAGGTGGACGGGGTCGGGCCCGAGGACGTCCAGCAGGGACGCGATGTCGGCGCCGAGCGCGGCGCGCGTGTAGGCGGCGTCGTCGTCCGGCCCGATCGACTCGTACTGGCCGCGCATGTCGACGGCGACGACGCGGCGGCCGGACGCGGCCAGGGTCTGCAGGACGGCGAGGAAGTCCTCCTTGCTGCCGGTCAGCCCGGGGACGAGCAGCGCGGGCCAGCGGTCGGGCACGCCCGAGCCGGGGAGGGCCTCCAGCGCGGCGAACGCGCCGCGGGAGGTCTCGACGGTCGTCCGGCTCACGCCGGGGGGCAGGGTCAGGAACCGGGGCGTACTCACGGAGCACCAGCCTAGTCAATGGGTCCGGACGGACATCGGTGAAAAAGTTTCGGTGGTACCGTCACCAGCGTGCCTTCCACACCGGCCATCTCCGCGCACCGCCGGGACGAGGCGGGGCTGACGGGGCTCACCGAGGCCGCCGCGTCCGGCGCCGAGTACGTGGAGATCGACATCAGGCGGACGGGCGACGGACGGCTCGTCGTGCACCACGATCCCGAGGTCGCCGGGCTGCGCCTGAACCGGCTGAGCTACGCCCGCGTCCAGGACCTCGCCACCCGGCCCGTGCCGCTGGTCAGCGAGGCCATGGAGGTCATCGCGGGCCACGCCAAGGGGCATCTGGACCTCAAAGAGCGCGGCTGCGAGCACGAGACCGTCGCGCTCGCGGTGGAGGCGTTCGGCCGGGACGGGTTCGTCGTCACCACCCGCGAGATCACCTCGCTGATGGAGATCAAGAAGAGCTTCCCCGGCGTGCGGACCGCGCTGTCGGTGGGGCGCAACCTGTGGGAGCGCGGCGCCGCGCACGACTTCGCGCCGCTGCGCCTCATCCGCCGCGCGGGCGCCGACATGGTCGCGCTCAACCACCGGCTCGCCCGCGTCGGCGTGCTGCGGCAGTGCGGCCGCGCCGGGATCCCCGCCATGATCTGGACGGTCAACGCCGAACCGGTGATGCGGCGCTTCCTCGGCGACCCGCGCGTCGCCGTCCTGATCACCGACCATCCCGGTACCGCGCTGCGGCTCCGCGACGGCCGGGGCCGCCCGATCGGGCGCACCCGCCCGTAGCGGGACGCGGAGCGTCGCGGCGGGCCGGGAACAGCACGACCCGGGCCGGGAACAGCACAACCGCGAGACCGGGTGCGGTCTCGCGGTCGTCCCAGGTGATCAGGCCGTCTGCGATGCCTCGGCCTGCGAGGCCGCCGGCTTGCCGGCACGGGTGCGGCGGCGGGTGCGGCTCCGCTTGCGCTCGGTCGCCACGGCGTCGACCATGGTGCCGTCCGGCGCGCCACCGGACGCGGCGTCGGGCGCGGTGCCGGACCCGGCGTCGGACCCTGCCTCGGACGCGGCGGTCTCGGCCCCCGCCGCGGCCGCCTCGACGGGCTTACCGCCGCGGGTGCGGGTCCGGTTGCGCTTGCGGCGGCGCGGCCGCTCACGCTCCCGGTCCCGGTCCCGGTCGCCGCGGGTGTGGCTGCGGATCCGGCCGGTCTCGCCGATGTCCTCCAGCTCTTCGGCGTCCAGCCCGGCGCGCCCGTGCCGCTGCTCCTTCGGCAGCGTCCCCTTGGTGCCGGCGGGGATGCCGAGCGCCTCGAAGAAGTGCGGGGACGTGGAGTAGGTCTCCGGCGGCTCGGCGAACGGCAGGCCGAGCTGCCCGTTGATCAGCTTCCACCGGGTGAGGTCGGACCAGTCGATCAGCGTGACCGCGACGCCCTCCTTGCCCGCGCGGCCGGTGCGGCCGATGCGGTGCACGTAGGTGTCGGCGCTGTCGGGGCACTCGTAGTTGACGACGTGGGTGACGTCGTCGACGTCGAGCCCGCGGGCCGCCACGTCGGTGGCGACCAGCACGCCGATCTTGCCGTTGCGGAACGCGCGCAGTGCCCGCTCGCGCTGGCTCTGCCCGAGGTCGCCGTGCACGGCGGCGGCGTCGAAGCCGCGCTGCGCGAGGTCGGCGGCCACCCGGTCGCAGGCCCGCTTGGTCTGGCAGAAGATCATCGTCAGCCCGCGGCCCTCGGCCTGCAGCAGCCGCGCCAGCATCTCCGGCTTGTCCATCTGGTGGGCCTGGAAGACGTGCTGGACGACCTGCGGCGTCGCGTCCGACTCGGTGTGCGACTCGGCCCGCACGTTGGTGGGCCGGGTCAGGTACTGGCGCGACAGCGCGACGATCTCGCCCGGCATGGTCGCCGAGAACATCATCGTCTGGCGCTGCGCCGGGATCCGCTTGATGATCCGCTCGATGTCGGGCAGGAACCCGAGGTCGAGCATGCGGTCGGCCTCGTCCAGCACCAGCACGCCGACCTTGGACAGGTCGAGGTGCTTCTGCTTGACCAGGTCGAGGAGGCGGCCCGGGGTGCCGACGACGACGTCGACGCCCTCGCGGAGCGCGTTGATCTGCGGCTCGTACGCGCGGCCGCCGTAGACCGACAGCACGCGGGTGCCGAGCTTGCCGCCGGCGACCAGCAGATCGTCGGTGACCTGGAGGGCCAGCTCGCGGGTCGGGGCGACGACGAGGGCGCGCGGCTCCTTGCCGCCGTGCTCGATGCGCTGCAGCAGCGCGGCGCCGAACGCGAGGGTCTTGCCGGTGCCCGTGCGGGCCTGGCCGATGATGTCGTGCCCGCCCAGGGCGATCGGGAGGGCGAGTTCCTGGATGGGGAACGCTTCCACGATGCCCTCTGCTTCAAGGGCGTCTGCTATCTCGGGTACGACCCCGAGTTCACGAAAGGTAGTCAGGGCTTTCAGCCTCCAATATGCGGGGTCTCCGCTCCCGGGTGCGGCGCGGTTCCCCGGTGCGACCGCGTCCTCGCGGACACGCCGTCGTTCCGGTGGCCGCGCGCTCGCGCGGGAGGGACCAGCCGTTGCTCAAATCTCTCGGCGACCGCAGTCAGGGGTTGAAAGCAGTCACTCGCTGTGGCTGCGTGCGGTCACACTCCGCCACGCAGTGTACCGACCGCCGGTTACATACACCAATAGCCGATCACACGTCTCAACGTTCGCGCGGTCGCGCGTATTCCATGCCCCGTCCGCCAGGCATTATCCGGTGGGGGCGGAGGCGCCTCGCGGGACCCGGCCGCCGCCCTGCCGCGCGGCCACATCCGGACACTCCGTGGCCGGCGGCTCCGCCGCCGGCCCGGTGATCGCGCAGAGTTAGATCATGGCCGCTCAGCCCGCCGCCGAGACCCCGCCCTGGCGCGTCGACGGCTTCACCGAGGTCCGCGAGCTCGGGGCGGGCGCGCAGGGCCGGGTGGTGCTGGCCCGGCACGCGGGCTCCGGCGCCCCCGTGGCGATCAAGTACCTGGCCCGGCGGGACGGCGACGAGCGCGCGGTCGAGTCGCTGCGCGCCGAGGCGGTCATGCTGGGCCGGGTGGACGACCCCCACGTCGTCAGGCTGTACCGGTTCGTGAGCGCCGAGCGCGGCGTCGCGCTGGTGATGGAGGCGGTCAACGGGGTCTCGCTGAAGCGGATCCTCGCCGAGCACGGCGCGCTGGAGCCGGAGGCCGCGCTCACCGTGCTGAAGGGGTCCCTGCGGGGCCTCGCCGCCGCGCACGCGGCCGGGGTGGTGCACCGCGACTACAAGCCCGCGAACGTCGTCGTCCGGGCGGACGGGCTGAGCAAGCTGATCGACTTCGGCGTGGCCGCGCTCGCGGGGGACGGCGGCGGGTCGGGCACGCCGGCCTATATGGCCCCGGAGCAGTGGGAGAAGCGGCCCGCCTCCCCGGCCACCGACGTGTACGCCGCGACCTGCGTGTTCTACGAGTGCGTCACCGGGCGGCGGCCCTTCGGCGGCGACCTCGCGGCGCTCGCGGGCGCGCACCTGCGCGCGCCCGTGCCGGTGGAGGGCGTGCCCACCGCGCTGCGCGACCTGATCGCGCGGGGGATGGCCAAGGCCGCCGATGACCGCCCGTCCGGCGCCGCCGACTTCGTCGCCGAGCTGGACGCCGTCGCGTCCTCGGTGTACGGGGCGGGCTGGGAGGCGCGCGGGGTGCGGGCGATGGCGGGCGCGGCGGTCGCGCTCGCCGCCGTCTTCCCGCTGGTGGCCGCCGGGCTGGCCCCCGCCGGCGCGGCCGCCGGAACCGCCGCGGGCACGGCCGCGGGCACGGCGGCGGCCACCGGCACCGCGGCGGGCGTGACTGCCGGCGGCGGGGTCTCCGCGGCGGTCGCCGCCAAGGCCGCCGGGGCGGTGATCGCGGCGACCGCCGTCGCGGCGGGCGGCGCGGGCGTGTACGCGGCGAGCACCGGCGGCGACGCGGCGCCCGCGGACCGGCCCCGGGCCGTCCAGGTGCGGCCCGTGTCGTTCACGCGGACGTCGAGCGGCCCGACGACCCGCGTCACGGCGCGGGTGCCGCATGTCTCCGGGCTCCCGGCCGGGCTGGCGGGCAGGGTGAACGCGCTCATCCGGGAGCCGGCCGAGCGGTGGGCGGCGACCGCCGCATCGGACCTGGCGGCCTTCGCGCCGAGGGACGACCCGGCGAACCCCTACACGGGCAAGGTCGAGTACGACGTCGGCCTCAACGGCCCCAGGCTCTTCTCCGTCCGCTACACCTTCAGCGGGACGGCCATGACGCGGAACACACCCGCCATACGCGTGGTCACCGTCGACCTCACCACCGGGCGGGCGCTGGCGGCCCGCGACTTCCTCCGCCCCGACGCGCTGACCCAGGCGCGCATGAGCGCCCTCACCCGCCTGCTGGGCGAGTACGGACCGGGTCACGGTGCCCTGTGCGACGAGGGCCCGTTCTGGGACGCCGATGGCCGCAGGTACACCGGCAAGCCGTCGGACGCACAGGACCTCACCCCCGCCCTGGTGAACGAGGGCGTCCTGCACATGCTGCCGACGCGCCAGGGGATCGACTTCTACCCGCCGGTGGCGCGCATGGGGTACTCGATGGCGTGCGGCCGGGAATGGCGGGCGTTCCACATCCCCTACCGGCGCCTCGGCAGCTTCGTCCGGCCGGACGTCTTCCGCGCGGCGGGCGCCGCCGTCCCCACGCCCTGAGCCCTTCCGCGGCTTCGGAAGCCGTGAAGGCCCCCGCCTCGCGGGCGGGGGCCTTCACGGAGTGCCGGGCGCGCGTCAGACCGCGCGCCGCGCCGTTAGAACGTGCCGCGCCGGGTGCGCCAGCCGCGCCCGCGGCCGCCGCGTCCGCCGTGCCCGCGCGCGTTCATGCCGGTCAGTCCCGCCACTCCGAGCGCCGCGATCACGACGGCGAACACGAAGGCGATGAGCGTGCCCGCACCGAGCGCGTTCGCGATGACACCGCCGAGGACGGCGCCGGCGACCCCGATGAGGATCGTCAGCAGAACGCCGATCGGGTTCCGCCCCGGGACGAGCAGCCGGGCCAGGGCTCCGATGACGGCACCGACGACGATGAACCAGAGAATCGTCGTGAGCATGTCGATCATCCATTCCTTCTCCGTGGGCCGGACGGCCCGTGAACGGTGATCGGTATGCCCCTTATGTCAGGTTAAAACAAAGCGCAGGTCAAAGGCCCGGCGACACCACACGACGCGGGCCGGGCCGGCTGCGAGGTCAGGCGTACTGCGAGGATGCTCTTATGGATGTCAAGCGGCGAGTCTAAGATCGTTTGTGGTGATGATCTGGTAGAGCTCGCGGGCGACGTAGCGTTTGAGGCATCGGAT
>NZ_FZOR01000024.1 GCF_900188445.1 Actinomadura meyerae | reverse complement strand
GTGCCCGGGGTCGGGCCGCGGCGTCCCATCGGGTCGAACGTCGCGCCTTCGGAGCGGGGGAAGAACTCGTACCAGGCGCCGTACAGCGCGCGCTGCCGGTGCACCACCAAGGGGTACCAGTCCGACACCGTCAACAGATCCCGCAGCGGGTAGCGCCGCACGATGTCCAGCACGGTCGGTTCTCCCGCGGCGGCGAGCCGTTCGAGAACGTCGGCGTCCTCGTCCACCAGCAGGCGCGTGAGCCGGGTCAGCACGCGCCGGTCCTTTGCGGGGACGTCGCGGGCGGCCCGGGTGAACAGCGCCGCGCCCTCGGTGAGCATGAGTTCGACGTCCTGGCCGCGCGGCACTTTGATCTGGGCGTCGTGCCACCAGTGCGCGATCGGGTCGCCCCACGCCTCGATCCGGAACGACCACGAGCCCATCCCGGTCGGCGTCACCAGCGCCGACCACCGGTCCAGCCCCTCGCCGACCTCGGCCATCCGCTCACCGGGCAGCTCCTCGCCGTCCGGCGTGCGCAGCACCACCGCCGCGCCCAGCCGCTCGTGCCCCTCCCGGAACACCGTCGCCGACACCTCGACCGTCTCACCCACCACGGCCTTCGCCGGCCACCGGCCGCACCCGACCACCGGCGACACGTCCAGAATCGGAATGCGGCCGAGTTCGGCCTCCAGCTTCACCTGCATGTGCCCGCTCCCGCTCTCGGCGCGATCCCTCCCGCGCCGGTCGCAGACATCCATGCCCCGTCCGCAATCTCCGGCCATCCCCGGTACGACAAGATCATGCAAAGAAGTGCCGTGCCGGGGGAGGGGAGCGGGACGCGCGGTCAGCCGGCGGCGCGGATGACCGAGGCGACGCCGGCTCCGGTGGTGACGAGCCGCCGGTACTCGGGCTGCCGCAGCTCCCCGCCCATGAACGGGTACGGGTTGCGGTGCACGGCCGGGCTCGGCTCCTCGCTGAGCGCGGCGAAGTGGATCTCGCGGGCGCCGGTCGCCGCGACGATCCGCGCGACGTTGCGGTCGGTGACTCCGCCGCCGGGCATGACGATGATGCGGTCGCCGGCGCGCTCCACCAGCTCGGCGATGAGCGGCGCGCCCTCCAGCACGCTCACGTCCTGCCCGGAGGTGAGGACACGGTCGACGCCCAGCTCGACGAGCTCCTCCAGCGCGGCGAACGGGTCGGCGGTCATGTCGAACGCGCGGTGGAAGGTGACGGGCAGGCCGCCGGCCGCCGCGATGAGCCGCTCCACCACCGGCCGGTCGATCGTCCCCTCCGGGGTCAGCGCGCCGATCACGACGCCGTCCGCGCCGGCCTCCCGGACCAGCGCGGCGTCGTGCTCCATCGCCGCGACCTCGTGCTCGTCGTAGATGAAGTCGCCGCCGCGCGGGCGGATGATGACGTTCACCTTGATCGACGACACGGCGGCGAGCGCGGCGCGGACCGTGCCCAGGGTCGGGGTGAGCCCACCCTCGAACAGCGCCGCGCACAGCTCGACGCGGTGCGCGCCCGCCCCCTCGGCGGCGATGGCGCCGGCGACGCTGTCGATGCAGATCTCGTAGGTGAGGCTCACGGACGTCCTTCCTCGGTGGTGCGGATCTCGCCGACCGGGCGTCCGCCGCCGAGGACCGGGACGGCGCCGAGCGGGTCGGCGGGGCGGGTGTCGGCGCCGAGCGCGGCGAGCGCGCGCAGCGCGATGGCGGTGGTGGCGCGGGGGCTGCCGTCGATGACCTTCACCGCGACGGCGCGGCCGTCGGCGGTCGCGGCGATGAACACGCCCTCGGCGCCGCCCTTGGCGACCGTGCCCGGCAGCGCCCGCATGAACTCGGTGTTGGCGTGCCCCGTCCCGCCGACGTACTCGGGATGGGCGCGCATCGCGTCCGCGACCGGGCGGGCCTCGCCGGACAGCACGAGCGAGCGCGCGGCGCGGGCGAGCCCGGTGAGCGTGAGCCCGAACAGCGGCGCGCCGCAGCCGTCGACCGCGACGGGCGCCGGCTCCTCGCCGGAGGCGTCCGCCATGGTCTGCCGCACCGCCAGCTGGAGCGGGTGCGACGGGTCGAGGTAGGTGTCGGCCGGCCAGCCGTTCGCGGCGCACGCGGCGAGCATGGCGGCGTGCTTGCCGGAGCAGTTCATCCGCACCCGCGACTCGCCCTCGCCCGCCCGGATGAGCGCGGCCTTGGCCGCCTCGTCCTCCGGCCAGGTCGGCGGGCAGCGCAGGGCGTCCGCGCCGAGCCCGGCGTCCGCGAGCATCGCCTCGACCGTCTTGACGTGGAAGTCCTCACCGGTGTGGCTGCCCGCCGCGATCGCGAGGCGCTCCCCGGCGAGCGGCGCGCCGGCCCGCAGGCAGGCGAGCGCCTGGAACGGCTTCGTCGTGGAGCGCGGCAGGACGGTCTCGTCCGGGTTGCCGCGCGCGTAGGCGAGCGCGCCGTCCGGGGCGAGCCCCGCGACGCTGCCGTAGTGGCGGCTCTCCACGAAGCCGTTCCGGACGACCTCGGCCAGAACTTCGTACATGACTTCCCTCGTTACGGTTGCGCCGCCGGGACGGTCTCCCGGACGGGGGCCCGGCCGGCGCGGGACGGGCGGCCGCGCTGCCGCGCCTCCAGCGTCCGCGCGAGCTTGGCCAGCGACGCGTTGATCACCAGGTAGATCAGCGCGATCACCAGGTAGGTCTGGATGAGCAGGTGGTTGTAGTTCGCGAGGACCTTGCCGCTGTAGAGCAGCTCGGCGTAGCTGACGACGTACCCGAGCGAGGTGTCCTTCAGCAGCCCGGCGGACTGGCTGACCAGCGACGGCAGCACCCGCCGCGCCGCCTGCGGCAGCACGATCAGCCGCATCGCCCGGCCGCGGGTCAGGCCGAGCGCGAGCCCCGCCTCCAGCTGGCCGCGCTCCACCGACCGGATCCCGGCCCGGAAGATCTCCGCGAACGCGGCGGCGTTGGACACCGACAGCGGCACGACGAGCTTCCAGAACAGCGGCAGGTCGACGCCGTACCTCGGCAGCGCGAACAGCACGACGTAGACCAGCAGCAGCGCCGGGATCGTCCGGACGATCTCGACATAGGCGGCGGACGGGACGCGCAGCCACCGCGACGGCGAGACCCGGCCGAGCGCGAGCACGATCCCCGCCGCCATGGCCAGCGCGATGGACACGGCCGCCGCGTACAGGGTGGAGCGCAGTCCCTCCAGGAGGTACCGCCACATGACCCACGTCCCGTACGGGCGCCACCGGTCGGCGGCGAGCTGGCCGTTGTCGGCGAACTGGCGCAGCGCGAGCGCGACCAGGACGGCGCCGCCCAGCAGCGTCAGCGCGGTGGTGATCCGGATGCGGCGGCGGGCGCGCGGGCCCGGCTCGTCGAACAGCAGCCGGGCCGAGTTCCCCGCCCCGGAGGTCCCGTTCCCCTTCATCGCAGGCCCGCCTTCATCGCAGGATCGCCAGCTTCCGCTCGAGGCCGCCGGTGACCAGCCCGAAGACCCCCGACAGCGCCATGTAGGCCAGGCCCGCCGTCACGAAGATCCAGATCGGCTGCGCCTCGGCCAGGTTGACCCGGTTCGCGGCCGCGGTCAGCTCCACCACGCCGACCGCCGCCGCGAGCGCGGTGTTCATCAGCGTCATGATCGCGATGTTGCCGAGCGGCTGGACGACCGTCCGCAGCGCCTGCGGGAGGACGACCAGCCGCAGCGACTGGACGAACGTCAGACCGAGCGCGCGGGCGGCCTCGCCCTGCCCGGCCGGCACCGCGTTGATCCCGGACCGGATCGCCTCGGCCATGTACGCCCCCTGGTAGAGGGCGATGACGACGACCGAGGTGGTGAACAGCCCGGCGATCACCCCGATCTCGGGCAGCCCGAACACGGCGATGACCAGCCAGACCAGCAGCGGGATGTTCTGCAGGACCTCGACGTAGGCCATCCCCGCCGCGCGCAGCACGCGCACCGGGCTCACCCGCATCGCCGCGACGAGGACGCCGGCGGCGAGCGCGCCGGCGAGCGCCAGCAGCGTCAGCTCGACGGTCAGCAGCAGCCCGTCGCCGAACTCCCCGAGGTGGTCGGTGATGACGTCCATGGCCGGAGGGCCTACTCCGAGCCCGGCGCGGAGCCGATCGCGGGCGGCCGCGGAGCCTCACCCTGGACGACCGTCCCGATCGAGTTCTTCCAGACCTTCGCCCACAGCCCGGACTCCTGGATCTTCTTGAGCCAGTCGTTGACGAACTGCTTCATCTGGGCGTCGCCGTGCTTGAGGCCGATGCCGTACGGGTCCTCGGTGAACGGCTCGCCCTGGATCTGGATGGACGGGTCCTGCTTCGCGGTCGCGAGCAGCACCGCCTGGTCCTGGACGTAGGCGTCGCCGCGGCCCTGCTTGAGCGCCTGGACGCACTCGGGGTCGCTGCCGAACGTGACGATCTTCGCGTCCGGGGCGGCCTTCTTGATCGCCGGGATCGCCGGGGTGTTGGCGCCCGCGATGACCGTCTTGCCCTTCAGGTCGGCCGGGCTCTTGATGCCCGTCTCGTCCTTCTTGGTGGCGATGACCAGGCCGGAGCTGTAGTACGGCCCGGCGAACGCGACCTGCTTCGCGCGCTCCGGCGTGATGCTGTAGGTCTGGAAGACCACGTCCACGGTGCCGTTGGACAGCAGCGCCTCGCGCGTCTCCGACGCCGAGTTGACGATCTTCACGTTGGGCTTGCCGATGATGTACTTGGCGAGCAGCCGGCCGAAGTCGGCGTCCAGGCCCTCGACCTCCTTGGTCGCCGGGTTCTGCTGGGACAGCAGCGGCGCGTCCAGCGAGCCGCCCACGATCAGCTCCCCGCGCTGCTTGATCTTCTCCATGGTGGAGCCGGCGGGGATGTCGGCTGCGACCGGCGCGGAGGCGAGCAGGTCGTCGCCCTTGCCGGCGCCGGCGCCGGGCACGGCGGAGTCGGAGTCGCCGCCGGAGCAGGCCGCGAGGCCGGTCAGCGACAGCGCGGCGAACGCGGCCACCGCCGCCCGCCGCAGCCCCGCAGGGGTACCTACCATGATCATCAACCTTTCTCGGGTGGCGCGCCATGGGCGGCGCGCCGGTGGTGCCACTAGTGGCTGAGGACCTTGGCCAGGAAGTCCCGGGCCCGGTCGGTGGCGGGGGAGTCGAAGAAGGCGGCCGGCGTGCCGGTCTCGACGACCTCGCCGTCCGCCATGAACACGACGCGGTCGGCGACCTTGCGCGCGAACCCCATCTCGTGGGTGACGACGACCATCGTCATGCCGTCGCGGGCGAGGCCCGTCATCACGTCGAGGACCTCGCCGACCATCTCGGGGTCGAGCGCGGAGGTCGGCTCGTCGAACAGCATCGCCTTCGGCGCCATCGCGAGCGCGCGGGCGATCGCGGCGCGCTGCTGCTGGCCGCCCGACAGCTGCGCGGGCAGCTTCCCGGCCTGCTCGCCGATGCCGACCCGGTCGAGCAGCGCCCGCCCGCGCCGCTCGGCCTCGGCGCGCGACAGCCCGCGCACCCGCGTCGGCGCCAGCGTCATGTTCTCCAGGACGGTCTTGTGCTGGAACAGGTTGAACGACTGGAACACCATGCCGACGTCCGCGCGCAGGCGGGCGAGGGCGCGCCCCTCGGCGGGCAGCTCCTCGCCGTCGACGCGGATCACGCCGGCGTCCGGCGTCTCCAGCCGGTTCAGGCACCGGCAGAGCGTGGACTTGCCCGACCCGGACGGGCCGATCACCACGACCACCTCGCCGCGCGCGACGTCGAGGTC
Organism: Actinomadura meyerae; assembly: GCF_900188445.1. Taxonomy (GTDB): domain Bacteria; phylum Actinomycetota; class Actinomycetes; order Streptosporangiales; family Streptosporangiaceae; genus Spirillospora; species Spirillospora meyerae. Next base: position 127,566 of record NZ_FZOR01000024.1, on the reverse strand, counting down.
GACGTCGCGCAGCGCGGTGTGGCCGCCGAAGCGCTTGCTGAGCCCGCGCACCTCGATCATTCGGTCACCTACGATCCAACTTCCTTCGAAATCGAAGCCAAGCGCGACGATAGATGTAAAAATCGACGTAAGTCAACACGTTGCTGTACCAAGTTCGCGCATGCTATCTATCTGGGGTGCGTAACAGCAGAGACGACGGACCGGCGGCGCTCGTGCGGCTGGTGGCGACCGGCCGGGCGGAGTCGCGGGCCGAGCTCGCCCGGCTGTCCGGGCTCGCCGCCTCCAGCGTCTCGCTGCGGGTCGAGCAGCTCATCACGGCCGGCCTGTTCGCCGAGGAGGGCGCCGGGGCCTCGCGCGGGGGCCGGCGGCCCCGCCGCCTCCGGCTGGCCCGGCAGGCGGGCGTCTTCCTCGTCGCCGACCTCGGCGCGCACCACGCCCGGCTCGCCGTCGCCGACCTCGCCGGGGCGCCGCTCGCGGTGTCGGACCTGCGCTGCGACATCGCCGCCGGGCCCGAGGCCACGCTGACCCTGGTCGTGGACAGCCTGCGCGCGCTGGCCCGCGGGCAGGGGCTGGCGGACGTCCCGGTCCGCGGCATCGGCATCGGGCTGCCCGGCCCCGTCGACCCCGCGACCGGCCAGGTCGTCTCGCCGTCCCGGATGCCCGGCTGGAACGACTTCCCCGTGCGCGACCACGTCGGCGGCCGGACCGGGGTGCCCGTCCTGGTGGAGAACGACGCCAACCTCATGGCGGTCGGCGAGCACCGCCGGTCATGGCCGTCCCTCGACAACCTCATGGTCATCAAGCTGGGCAGCGGCATCGGCTGCGGCGTCATCGTGGACGGCCGGCTGCACCGGGGCCGCGGCGCCGCGGGCGACATCAGCCACGTGCGGATCCTGTCGGAGGCGACGGTCGACTGCTCCTGCGGCCACCCCGACTGCCTGGAGGCCCACGCCAGCGGCGCGGCGCTCGCCGCGGCCCTCACCGCGCAGGGCATCGCGGTCGAGCACCCGTCGCAGATCGTGGACCTCGTCGCCGACGGCGTCCCGCAGGCGACCAGCGCCGTCCGCACCGCCGGCCGCCTCATCGGCGACGTGCTGACCGCGCTCGTGAACTTCTTCAACCCCGACGCGCTGGTCATCGGCGGCAGCCTGTCGAACGCCGAGCCCCTCGTCGCGACCATCCGCGGGGTCATCTATGAGCGGTGCCTGCCGCTCGCCACCCGCAACCTGGAGATCGCGACCTCGCGCGCCGGCCGCGACGCCAGCGTCCTCGGCGCGGGCCGGCTCCTGCTCGGCGCCGCCGACACCTGGATCGACCGGGTGCTCGACCGCTAGCGCCGGCGGCGCCGGTCAGCGGTGCGCGGCGAGCGCCTCCCGCGCGGTCGCCACGTCCGGCGCGATCGCCACGCGGCGCTGCAGCCCGGCCACGTCCGAGACCCGGCGGACGAGCCCGCGCGGCGGCAGCACCACCCACATGGGGACGCCCAGCTCGCTCGCCCGCATCTGCGAGCGGGTGATCACGTTGAGGCCGTTGGAGTCGCAGAACGTGCAGCCGCTGAGGTCGATGATGAGGGCGGGCGTCCCGGAGTCGAGGAGCCGCACGGCCTGCTCGAGGATCGCCTCGCCGTTGCTGAGGTCGACCTCGTCGGGGAACGTCAGCGTCCCGCAGGTGTCCGTGATCTCGACACGTGCCACTCCGAGCTCCATGGTCCGCCCCAAATCGATTTCCTCACCTGGATGACAACGGGGGGTACTTCACTGCGACTGTAAGCCCCGATCCTGAGCGGAACCTGAAAGAAAGGGTCAAGTCTAGGACCTCCCTCACCCATACCGCCGGGGAACCCGTTCGCTCGGGTTTTGTCCCGGTATGTCGCTTCTGGAGCTGCGGGAGCCCGTAACCGAGGCCCGTCCGGCCCGGTGCGGGCGGCGCCCTGGCCGCATGGGGCGTCCCTCGGCGGCAGGTCACGACAAACCCTTATATTTCACCCTGTGGCCTGCTAGCACCGGGGGTGGGGAATGAGCGCGGTCCCAGCGGATCCAGTGGTGATCGACGGCGGCGACCGGTCCTGCGTGCGGCTGCTGCTGGAGTTGCGCGGGCACCTCGCCGGGCTCGCCCCCGGAACCGTCGTGCACCTGATCGCCGGCGATCCGGCGGCGCCGATCGACCTGCCCGCCTGGTGCCATCTGACCGGCCACTCCTACCTCGGCCCCGTCGCGTCGGCCCCGTCTCCGACCTATGCGCTCCAGGTGGCCGCCGACCCCCGTCCGACCTCCCCGGAGTCGCCCTGGCGCCCGCGCTGACCGCACCGGCGCCGCGCCGTACCGAACGTCGTTCGGACGCTATTGGCGGAGCGCCAGGTAGCGGTTAGGGTGGCGGGCGGTGGCGATGAAGGGACGTTGGGATGAGCGGGCCGTCTGTCGCGATCGTCGGAAGCGGGTTCAGCGGGCTGGGGCTGGCCATCGCGCTGAAGCGCGCCGGGTGCGCCGACCTGACCGTGTTCGAGCGGGCGGACGACCTCGGCGGCGTGTGGCGGGAGAACACCTACCCCGGCGCCGCGTGCGACGCCCCCTCGCACCTGTACTCCTACTCGTTCGAGCCGAAGCACGACTGGTCGCGCAGGTTCGCGCCGCAGCCCGAGATCCTCGACTACCTGCGGTCCTGCGCGCGCAAGTACGGCGTCACCGAGCACATCAGGTTCGGGGCGGAGGTCACCGCCGCCGACTTCGACGCCGCGACCGGGCGCTGGACCGTCCGGACGGCCGGCGGGGACGCCTGCACGGCCGACGTCCTGGTGTCGGCGTGCGGCCAGCTCAGCCGCCCGTCCCTGCCCGGCATCCCCGGCCTGGAGACGTTCGCCGGCACCGCGTTCCACTCCGCGCGCTGGGACCACGGCCACGACCTCGCCGGGCGCCGGATCGCCGTCATCGGCAACGGGGCGAGCGCCGTCCAGTTCGTCCCGCGGATCGCGCCGCGGGCCGCCCGGCTCACCGTCTTCCAGCGGGAGCCGCAGTGGGTCGGGTGGAAGTGGGACCGCCGGTACCCCCGGCTCCGGTCGCGGCTGAACCGCCGGTTCCCGGTTCTTCAGCGGCTGTCCCGGCTCGGGGTGTTCCTCTGGTTCGAGGTCCTGCTCAACCCGATGCTGATCTCCCCGCGCGGCCGACGGGTGCTGTCCGCGCACGTCCGGGCGATGTGCCGCGCCACCCGGAGGTCGGTGCGCGACGAGCGGACGCGGCGCGACCTCACGCCCCGCTACGAGCTCGGCTGCAAGCGCGTCCTGGTCTCCAGCGACTACTACCCGGCCCTCAACCTGCCGCACGTGGACGTCGTCACCAGCCCCATCGCCGAGGTCACGCCCGACGCGGTCGTCACCGCCGACGGCACCGCCCACCAGGTCGACACCATCATCATGGGCACGGGCTTCCGGTCGCACGACTTCGTCGCCCCCATGCGCGTCACCGGCCTGGACGGGCGGGCGCTGGACGACGCCTGGCGCGACGGCCCCCGCGCCTACCTCGGGCTGGCCGTCGCCGGTTTCCCGAACTTCTTCCTGATGTACGGGCCCAACACCAACGTGGGCTCCGGGTCGGTGGTACACATGCTGGAGAGCCAGATCGCCTATATCGTGCAGGCCGTCCGCGCCCTGCGCGACCCGGAGGTGCTCTACATGGACGTCCGCGAGCGGGTGCTCTCCGAGTTCGACGAACGCCTCCAGCGCCGCCTGGACGGGACGGTCTGGAACGCCGGCGGCTGCACCAGCTGGTACGTGGGGGACGGCCGCCGCAACGCCAGCAACTGGCCCGGATCGATGCTCGCCTACCGCCGCAGAACCCGCGGTCTCGACCCGTCCGACTACCGGTTCGTGAAGCGCTGACATGGGCCGGGCCACCGCACATCCGCTGCTGCGCACCCTGGACGGCCTCCTGTTCATCCCGCCCGAGCACCACCGGCCGGACACCGGCCGCGCGGACGCCGCCGCGATGCTCGCCTGCTCCGAGGACACCCTGACCGACCTCGTCCGGCACGGCCTGCCGGCCACCGGCGAGCGCGGCCGGGAGCGCTTCGACTCCCGCGACATCTTCAACATCGCCCTCTACTCCGGCTCCGGCCGCACCGGAATCGAGCGGACCGTCGCCTCCGCCCTCGGCTGGACCCGCGCGTCCTGCGAGGACCTCATCGCGCCGCGCGTCTCCCGGTTCGAGCTGCGGGTCGCCTGCGGTTCCCCGGACGGCTGCCGCCCCGGCGCCCGCAACACGCTCGCCCGGCCGCGGACCGGCGCCTACGGCGGCCGGGTCCGGCACGTCCGCGCCCACCCGGCCGGAGCGGCGCGCAACGCGCACGCCGGGACGGCGGCGACCGCCCGCGGGTCCGGGCCGGCGCTCACCCTCTCGGCCGTCCTGCGGACGGTCGGCGACTGCCCCGTGCTGCGCTCGCCCGCGCTCCGCGCGATCCTCCGCGAGTTCATGGGCGCGGAGCTGCGCTGGCTGCGCCTCCCCGAGGCCATGCGCGACGACGAGTCCCTCGTGCCGCGCGGGTTCGCGAGCTGCGGGGCGGCGAGCCGCTACATCGCCCGGCTGTGCCGGGAGGAGGGCATCCCCGCGACGACGCGGATCGGCTGGGTCGTCGGCCTGCCCGACCTCGTGCACGCCTGGGTGGAGGTCGAGGACGAGGACGGCGTCACCAAGGTCATCGACCCGACGTTCGTGCTGCTCGCCGAGGTGATCCCGGGCGCGAACCCGATGCTGCGCGACCCCGGCATCGCCTTCCGCACCAACCGGCTCGTCCCCACCGCGCTCGGCGTGGGCGCCGACGTCGCCTCCCACACCTGCGCCGCCGGGCACGTCCCGCGCGTGAGCACGACCCTGGTCCCGCTGGGCTGACCGGCCGCCGGGCGGGCCGCCGGACGGGTGGGCCGCCGGGCGGGCGGGTTGTCGGACGCGCGTGCGATGGTGGTGGGGTGAGCGCCGATGAGGAGCGTGACGGGGTCCGGCTGACGAACCTCGACCAGCCCCTGTTCGAGGGGGCCGACGCGACCAAGCGCGACCTGGTCGACTACCTGGACGCCGTCGCCGGCCGCCTCGTGCCGCAGCTGGCCGGGCGTCCGCTGTCGGTGGTCCGCGTGCTGCGCGGCCAGAAGCCGTTCATGCAGAAGAACGTCCCGAAGTACGCCCCCTCCTGGGTGCGGACCGTGCGGGTGTGGGCCGAGACGTCGCGCCGCGAGGTGGCGTACGCGCTGTGCGACGACCGCCGCACCCTGCTGTGGTTCGCCAACCAGCGCGCCGTCGAGTACCACCCGCCGCTGCTGCGCGCGGACGCGCCGCAGCGCCCCACCCACCTCGTGATCGACATCGATCCGCCGGGGGCGGACGCGTTCGGCGCCGCGGTGCGGGCCGCGCACCTGGTGCGGCGCGCGCTCGGCGACTCCGGGCTGGCGGGCGCGGTGAAGACCAGCGGCGCCAAGGGCGTGCACGTGTTCGTCCCGCTGGACGGGCGGGCCGCGGTCGAGGACGTCGCCGCCGCCACCCGCGCGCTCGGCGCCCGCGCCGAGCGGCTCGACCCCGCGCTCGCGACGACCGCGTTCATCCGCGAGGACCGGGGCGGCAAGGTGTTCCTCGACTCGACCCGCGCGGGCGGCGCGACCGTCGCCGCCGCCTACAGCCCGCGGATCCGCCCCGGCGCGCCCGTCTCGTTCCCCGTCGCGTGGGACGACCTCGACGGCGTCGCCCCGGCCGACTTCACCATCCGGACCGCGCTCGAGGTGCTCGGCGACCGCGACCCGTGGGCGGAGCTCATGCCCGCGCCGCAGGCGCTGCCCGCCGACCTGGTCGAGGAGGGGCACACGATCCCGATCGCGCGGGTCCAGGCGATGCACGAGGGCAGGCGCCGGGCCAGGGCGCGCCGCGAAGCCGGCTGACGGGCCGGCCGGCCGGCGGGGCGGCCGACGAAACGACGGGCGGCCCCGTGCTTTTCCCCGGGCTCCGCAGGCGGCCCGGGGAAAAGCACGGCGAAAACTCAGGAATTCAGCCTGACCGGCAGTGACCGGTGCCCGTTGGAGATGAACGACTCGACCGGCCGCAACTCGCCCGGATCGACGGCGAGCTCCATATCCGGGAAGCGGCCGAAAAGCGCCGGAAGCGAGATCTCGGCCTCCATCCGCGCGAGATGCGAACCCACGCAGAAGTGCACGCCGTGGCCGAAGGAGATGTGCTCCTTGTCGGCCCGCGTGATGTCGAAGACGTCGGCGTCGTCGCCGTGCAGGGACAGGTCGCGCCCGGCCGCGGCGTAGGCGGCGAGGATCGCCTCGCCCTTGCCGATCGTGACGCCGTCGACGTCGATGTCCTCGACCGCGTAGCGCAGCGGCAGGTTCGCGACGGGCGCCTGCCAGCGCAGCGCCTCCTCGATCACCTCCGCCCACGGCACCTCGCCGGACCGCACGAGCGCGTACTGCTCCGGATGCGTCAGCAGCGCGGTGATCGCCTGGTCGAGCAGGTTCACCGTGGTCTCGTGCCCGGCCGAGATCATCAGGATCAGCGTGTCGACCAGCTCCTGCTCGCTGAGCTGCGACCCGTCCTCGTCGCGCGAGGAGATCAGCACCCCGGCCAGGTCGTCGGCGGGCTCGCGGCGCCGGAACGCGACGAAGTCCTGCAGGATGCCGTACATCTCGGTCTGGTTGGCGATCGCCTCCTCCGCCGTGAGCGCGGTGTTGAAGATGCCGTCCACGCACCGGCGCAGGCTCGGCCGCGTCTCGTCCGGGACGCCGAACAGCCGGCAGATCACCTCGATCGGCAGCGGGTAGGCGAACGCCTCGCGCAGGTCGGCGCGGCCGCCGGGGGAGGCGGCGAGCCCGTCCAGCAGGCCGGCGGTGATCCGCTCGACGTCGGGCCGGAGCGCCTCGGTGCGGCGCGGCGTGAACGCCCGGGAGATGATGGTGCGCAGCCGGCGGTGGTCCTCGCCGTAGGCGGTGAACATGTTGCGCACCGAGACCCACAGGCGCAGTGGCCAGTCCTCGGATATCTCGCCGTCGATGTACTTCGTCCAGTGCAGGTTCGGGTCCTTCGACACCCGCGGATCGGCGAGCAGCCGTTTCAGCTGCTCCTGGCCGGTGACCGCCCACGCGACGACGCCGCCGGGCAGTTCCGCGAGCGTCACCGGCCCGCGCGCCCGCAGTTTCGCGGCCTCCCCCTGGACGTCGCCGCCGGAGGGGTCGAGGACGAGCGGATTCTCCATTGTGGCCCTTTCCACGGACGCGTCGGAGCGCGCCCGCGGGCGGCTCCGCAATGACGGACCCAGCCAACGTACGGGGCCCCGCGCCATGCCGCTAGATCATCGCGCGGACTCGTCCCTCGGCCGCGTTTTTCGGCCATTCCTTAAATGGCGGCGCGGAAATCCTCGCCGCGGGATTCGGGTTCAGCGGCGGCCGGCGTCGGCGGCGAGCAGCGTGCGGAGCTGGTCGGCGGCGTCCGGTTCGAGGGCGGCGAACCGCTCCCGGTACAGCGCGGTGGACGCGGGCGCGGGCCAATCGGCGGGCAGGTGCCCGGCGGGCAGGCCGGGGTCGGTGCGCAGCAGCTGCAGCCAGTCGGCGCCGAGCAGGGTGAGCCGGCTGAGCGGGCTGCCGCGCCGCTCCTGGTCCGGCGTCCAGGTCGCGATGAACGACTCGTGCTCGGCGCGGATCGCCTCGACGTCCCAGGCGCGGCGCAGCAGCCGCGGCACGTCGGTCCCCTCCACCGGGACGGAGTAGAACGCGTCGGCCAGCTCCGCCAGCCCGGCGAACTCGGGGCCGGCGAAGATCGCGTCGATGTCGACCCGGCCGGGCGCGATCCACAGCCCGTCCCGCAGCCCGCCGAAGCCCGCCCAGATCAGCCGGGCGCGGATCTGGTGGCGCAGGTCGCGGCGGCTCTCCGGCATGGAGTAGCTGAGCAGCGTCCACTCGCCGCCGGGGTGGGCGAACGGTTCCGGCGAGCGGACCCGCGGGGTGGCCTCGCGGAGCAGCTCCTCGGCCCACGGGGTGAGCGAGAACCGCGCGGTGCGGCCCTCCCGGACGCGGACGAGCAGCCCCTTGCGGGTCATGCGGGCGAGCGTGGCGCGACCGGCCGCCTCCGCGACGCCGAGGTCCTCCAGCAGGTGGAGGAAGACCCGGGAGCTGATCGGCGGGAGGCCGCGGTCGAGGACGAGCGAGCCGAGGAAGCTGAACAGCAGCTGCTGCGGAGCGCGCCGGCGCGGCCGTGCGCTCGCGGACGCCTCGTCCTGCTCGGCGGTCATGCCCCGTCCCTCCGTCGTCGCCGGTCGTCGCCCTGCTGGTCATGCCTTGGCCGGGACACCCCATCGGCGGTCACCGCTACCGGGACATCCCACCACGACGGGCACGGTGCCCGGTGCCCCTCCCAGTTTATTCGAACAAATCTTGACGAGCGACATCAATGAATCTAGCTTCTAGGGCACAGCGCGGAGCCTTCGGGCGCGCGACGCGGAGCGGAAGGGTGGCAATGGAGCTGAACGGGAAGGTGGCGGTGGTCACCGGGGCCGGCCGGGGCCTCGGCCTCGCCTACGCCGGGGAACTCGCCCGCGCCGGCGCGGCCGTCGTCGTCAACGACGCGGACGCCGGCGCCGCCGAGGCGGCCGCGGCGCGGATCGCCGCCGCGGGCGGGCGGGCCGTCGCCCACCCCGCCGCGGTCGGCCCGGCCGAGGCCGCGGACGCGCTGGTCGCGCGGGCCGTGGCGGAGTTCGGCCGGCTCGACGTGATGGTGACCAACGCCGGGGTCCTGCGCGACCGGGTGCTGTGGAAGATGTCCGACGACGACTTCGACACCGTCGTCCAGGTGCACCTGAAGGGCACGTTCACCTGCGCCCGCGCGGCGGCGGTCCGGTTCCGCGAGCAGGGCGAGGGCGGGCGGCTCATCCTGGTCGGCTCGCCGGCCGGGCAGCGCGGCAACTTCGGCCAGACGAACTACTCCGCGGCCAAGGCGGGGATCGTCGGGTTCGTCCGGACCTGGGCCATGGAGCTGGCCCGCGCGAACGTCACCGTGAACGCGGTCGTCCCGGTCGCGGCGACCGCGATGACCGAGACGATCCCCGCGCTCGCGCCCTACGTCGAGGCGATGCGGGAGGGACGCGAGATGCCGCCGTTCGCGCGCCGCGCCCTCGCCTTCGGCACTCCGGAGGACGCGGCCGGGCTGGTCGCGTTCCTGGCGTCCGACGCCGCGTCCGGCATCACCGGGCAGGCCATCGGGATCGGCGGCGACCGCCTCTCGCTGTGGACGCACCCGACCCAGGCCGTCGCCGCCTACCGGGACGGCGGCTGGACCGCGGACGACATCGCCGCCGCCTGGCCGACCGTCTTCGCCGAGCACGAGCAGAGCGTGGGGGAGAACCTCCCGGAGGAGCCCCGATGAGCGGCCTCGACCTCGACGCCCTGGAGGCCATCGACGTCCACGTCCATGTGGAGAGCGACGCGCACGGCCACCTCTCCCTTCCGGACGAGTTCCTCGAAGCGTCCGCGAAGTACTTCGGCGGCGCGCACCCCACGCCCGGCGTCCACGAGATCGCGGCCTACTACCGCGAGCGCCGGACGGCCGCCGTCGTCTTCACCGTCGACACCGAGAAGGCCACCGGGCATCCGGCGCTGTCGAACGAGGAGATCGCCGACGCCGCCGCCGAGCACCCCGACGTCCTCATCCCGTTCGCGAGCATCGACCCGGCCAAGGGCCGTGCCGGGGCCCGCACGTTCCGGCGGCTGATCGAGGAGCGCGGCGTCCGCGGCATCAAGTTCCACCCGTCGCTGCAGGGCTTCGCGCCGAACGACCGCAGCGCCTACCCGCTGCTGGAGGCCGCCGCCGAGCACGGCGTCCCGGCGCTGTTCCACACCGGGCAGACCGGGATCGGCGCCGGCATGCCGGGCGGCGGCGGCATCCGGCTCGGCCTGTCGAACCCGATGCTGCTGGACGACGTCGCGGCCGACCTCCCGGATCTGACGATCATCATGGCGCACCCGTCGTTCCCCTGGCAGGACGAGGCCCTCGCCGTCGCCACGCACAAGCCGAACGTCTACATCGACCTGTCCGGGTGGTCGCCGAAGTACTTCCCGCCGCAGCTCGTCCGGTACGCCGGGGGCCTGCTGCAGGACAAGGTGCTGTTCGGCTCCGACTATCCGGTCATCACCCCCGACCGGTGGCGGGACGACTTCGCGAAGCTGGAGATCAAGCCGCACGTCCGCCCCAAGATCCTCAAGGACAACGCCGTCCGGGCCCTCGGCCTGCGGGGCGGAAAGGAGAAGGCATGAGCACCACCGTCGCGTTCGAGGACCTGAAGAGCCTGGTGGGCGGGTCGCTCGGCACCAGCCGCTGGCTGGACGTGGACCAGGCCCGCATCAACACGTTCGCCGACGCGACCGGCGACCACCAGTGGATCCACGTCGATCCCGAGCGCGCGAAGGACGGCCCGTTCGGCGGCCCGATCGCGCACGGGTACCTGACGCTGTCGCTGGTCATCCCGCTGTGGACGGAGCTCCTCGACGTCACCGGCGTCACCACCAAGGTCAACTACGGGCTCGACAAGGTGCGGTTCCCGGCTCCGGTCCCGGCCGGTGCCCGCATCCGGCTCGCCGGGACCCTCGCCGACGTCTCGGACGTCTCCGGCGGCGGCCTCCAGGTGATTCCCGACCTGGTCGTCGAGATCGAGAACGGCGACAAGCCGGCCTGCGTCCTGCGGCCGATCTTCCGCTTCTACCCGTAGGCGCCCGCCGGCGGCTCCGCCGGCGCGGCCTCCCGGTGGTGGACAGCGCCGCTCGGGAGGTCGCGGTGGCGGGTCAGCGGGCCGGGGAGGAGGACCAGCCCCGAGGCGGCCAGCGCTCCCGTCGTGATCCACATGGCGGGCCGGACGCCGACGGCCGTGGCGAGCGCGCCGCCGAGCAGGGCGCCCAGCGGGATCGTCCCGTAGCTGACCAGCTGCATCGTGACCGTGACGCGGCCGAGAAGGGCGCGCGGCGTGTACGCCTGCCGGAAGGTCCCCTTGAGGACGTTGCCGACCGCCGCCCCCGCCCCGACGGCGAACCCGCCCGCGACCGCCAGGGCCAGACCCGGCCCGGCGGTGGTGAGCGGGATCAGCAGGCCGAACGGGGCCGCGCCGATCTCGGCGGCCAGCAGGGTCCGCGCCGAGCCGAAGCGCCGGGCGGGGGCCGTGGCCGAGGCGGCGCCGAGCAGGCCGCCGAGGCTCGTCGCCGAGACGAGGAGGCCGACCGTCCCGGGGCTCGCCCCCACCTCGCGCACGAGGAACGGGACCAGGATCGACTGGTACCCGAAGAGCGCGATGTTGCTCGCGGCGGAGAACAGCGTCAGCACGCGCAGGTAGGGGTCGCGTGCCACGAAGCGCAGGCCGTCCCCGATCTCCCGGCGCAGCGTGCCGCCGCGGCGCCTGCGGTCGACGGGAGGTTCGCGGGTGCGGATGGCCAGCACGCAGACCGCCGAGATCAGGAAGCTCGCAGCGTCGACCACCAGCGCATTGACCGCGCCCGCGACCCGGGCGACCAGCCCGGCGACGCCCGGACCGCCGACCTGGGCGGCGGCCTCGCCGGCCTGGATCCGGGCGTTGCCCGCCGCCAGATCGCCCGGCGCCAGCAGGGACGGCAGGTAGACCTGGTACGCCGTCTGGAACACCACGCCCGCGCAGCCGGAGCCAAGGGCCACGGCCAGCAGGTGGGGGAAGGTCAGGTGGTGCAGCCACGCGGCGGCCGGGACGCTGGTGAGCAGGAGCAGGGAGGTCAGGTCGCAGGCGAGCATCACCGGCCGGCGCGGGAGGCGGTCCACCCAGGCGCCGGCGGGCAGGCCGATGAGCAGCCAGGGCAGCCAGGGCGCCGCGGACAGCAGCGTCACCTGGAACGTGCTCGCGTCGAGGGCGATCGCGGCCAGCGGCAGGGCCAGGCCGGTCACGCTGCTTCCCAGCTTCCCGGCCGTCTGCCCGATCCAGAGCAGGCGGAAGTCGCGGTGCCGTAGCGGGCGGCCCATCGAGCCTTCGGGCACAGGCACGGTCACGGTTGCGCCGGAACGCCGTGCGCGAAGAAGAAGACCGGTTCGCGCTGCCGCCCGTCGTCCGGGACGGCCCGCTCCTCCCACCGGCCGAGCAGCGCCAGGAGCTCACGCTCGAATTCGCCGAGTTCGGCGGGCGTCAGGTGCAGCCACGTGTCGACGGAGAAGGCCGCCCCGTTCCAGTCCTGCCGCTCCTCCCTGACGGCGTGCCAGGCGCGGACGAGGCCGACCTGCCGGTCGAGGGCGAGGGAGGCCGCCGCACCCGCGACCGCCTGGCGCGCGGGGTCGTCGTCGAAGTCGCCGGTGACCCAGCGCAGCTCCGGTTCGGCGAGCCGCCACCAGCGTTCGCGGCGGTCCTTGGCGAGCTCCGGCGCCTCCACGATCAGGCCCGCGGCGCCGAGCACCTTCAGGTGGTGGCTGATGTTGGCGACGGCCTGGTCCGTCCGCCCGGCGAGGGCGGACGCGGTGGCCGGGCCGTACACCTTGAGGACGTCCAGCAGCCGGCGGCGGAGCGGATGCGACATCGCGGCCAGCACCCGGGAGTCGGTCACCTTGGAGGCGTCGTCATCGGTCATGCGGGGATGATGGCATCCACAAGAACTGTTGCGCAACATCTCTTGCATAAGGCCTTGGCGCAGGTCCGCGCCAAGATGCCGTGGCGGCGCCGGGTCTCCGGTCAGGTGTCCGTATGATGGACGGCCGAGTGACCGGAACGACGGCGAGGGGATGATCGATGCCACGGGAAGGCACCGGACCGGATTTCATCGAGGCGCTGGCCCGGGGCCTTGACGTCATCACCGCCTTCGAGGCGCGGCGGCCGGTGATGACCCTCGCGCAGGTCGCCGAGGCCGCGGGGCTCGCCCGGCCGACCGCGCGGCGCGTCCTGCTCACGCTGCGGGAGCTCGGCTACGTCCGGGCGGGCGAGGGCGGCTACGCGCTCACCCCGCGCGTGCTCGACCTCGGCGTCGCCTACGTCCGGTCCATGGGCCTGTGGGACGTGGCGCGCCCGCACATGGAGCGACTCGTCGCCCGGACGAACGAGTCGTGCTCGATCGCGCAGCTCGACGGGTCCGACATCGTCTACGTCGCGCGGGTCGCCGTCCCGAAGATCGTCGCGCTGGCGGTGCAGATCGGCACCCGGTTCCCGGCGCTGCAGACCTCGCTCGGCAAGGTGCAGCTCGCCGCGCTCGACCCCGCCGAGGTCGACCGGATCCTCGCCGAGCCGACCCGGTCCGGGCTGGAGCCGCGCGTCCAGCCGAGCAAGGCGGAGCGGGACGCCGAGCTGCGCGAGGTGCGGGCGCGCGGCTGGGCGCTGACCGACGAGCAGCTCGCCCGCGGCATCCGCTCGGTCGCGGCGCCGCTGCGGGACGGCTCCGGCCGCGTCATCGCGGGCATCAACGTCAACACCCACGCCGCCGAGACGCCCGTCGAGCGGCTGCTGGAGGAGTACCTGCCGCTGCTGCTGCACACGGCGGGGGAGATCAGCGCCGACTTCGCGCGGCTGGAGAGCGTCCCGCAGGTCACCCGCCCGGCCGCGGGGTGAGGACGATCCGGCCGGTCGCCGTCCCCTCGCCCTGCCGCCGCCACGCCGCCTCCGCGTCGGCCAGCGGCACGGTCTCGTGGGCGACCGCGAGCCGGCCGGACGCGGCCTGCGCCGCGACGTACCCGATCGACTCCGCAAGCTGCCCGCCCGTCAGCTCGTTGTTGGTGTAGCCGAGCAGCCGCAGCGACTTGCCCCGCAGCAGCGCCGACTCGATCGGGCACGTCTCGCCCGCCGAGCCGCCGAGGTTGACCAGCCGCCCGCCGGAGCGCAGCGTCCGCGCCGCTGCCGCCGCCGGGACGCCGAACAGCGGGTCGAGGACGAGGTCCACGGGCCGCCCGTCGGCGGCGGCGGCGAACCGCCGGGCCAGCTCGTCGACGTCGCCGGTGTCGAGGGCGACGGCCGCGTCCGCGCCGGCCGCGACCGCCCGCTCCCGGGCGGCCGGCGACCGTGCGCCCGCGATGACGCGCCGGGCGCCCGCCGTCCGCGCGAGCTGCACGGCGGCCTGGCCGACGATCCCGCCCGCGCCCAGCACGATCACCTGCTCGCCGGCGGTGAGCCCGCCGCGCCAGGTCAGCGCCATGTGCGCGGCGACCGCCGACAGGCCGAGCGCCGCGAGCTGCACCGGGTCGGCGCCGTCCGGCAGCTCGACGAGGGACGCCTCCGGGACGGACGCGACCTCGGCCATGCTGCCGTCGCCCGGCGCCATCCCCGCCCGCGTCGGGAACCAGACCGTCCGCCCGCCGTGCGTCCCGACGCCCTGGACGCCGGGCACGTACGGGGTCGCGGGCGCCCCGAAGTAGGACGTCCCGGTCGCGCACAGCAGGTCGAGCGGCGTGATGGGCGCGGCGAGGACGTCGACCAGGACCTCGCCGTCCCCCGGCGCGGGGGCCTTCCGGTCGGCCACCACGGGCGGTCGCCCGGTCTCCACGATCTCCGCGGCGCGCATGCTCAGGTCGCGATGTCGGGGTAGGGGAGCGCGAAGTGCCCGAGCCGCCGCGCGTACTCCAGCTGGAAGCCCAGGGGCTCGGCGTAGTCGCGCTCGAACATCGCGATGAACAGCGTCAGCGTCAGGAACGGATGCGCGCCCAGCTCGAACAGCCTGGGGTAGTCGTGCCCGGCCAGCGCCGCCCGCTCGTCGTCCTCGAACCGCAGCCAGGTGGACGACTCGCCGCCGTGGCAGTTGATGATGCGGTTGGCCTGCTCGTCCTCCCACCACGCCACGGTCGCCTCCGGGTCGGTCCGGTAGCGCTCGACGAGGCCGGGGTCGCGGTCGACAGTGTAGAGGAACTTGTTCAGCAAGTACTTGCTCACGCGTCCGCTCCGTTCGGGTACCAGGTGAAGTAGGCCTCCATCGTGTGGAACAGGTCGTACGTGTCGACGTAGTCGGCCTTCTGGTCGTCCCCGGCGACGCCCATCATAAGCATGAAGTCCATGAACCCGTGGGTGGCGTTCCCGGGGGCGTGCAGGCTGTCGAGGGTGACCTCCGACAGGCAGCCCTCGATGTCCCCGGAGGAGATCCATTCGACGGCCTTCGCGTCGAACTCCGGGTCGGGGCCGTGCGGGCCGAACTGGCGCGGGCCGCCGAGCTCCAGCGACAGGTGCCCGGTGCCGATGACCGCGACGCGCTGCTCGCCGGGCCACGACTCGACCAGCTCGCGGATCGTCCGCCCGAGCCGGACGAAGCGCTCCGGCCGCGGCAGCGGCGGCGCGAAGATGTTGGTGTAGACGGGGACGATCGGCAGGTCGTTCTGCGGGCGCAGCGTGATGATCGGGCAGGTGATCGAGTGGTCGATCCGCAGCTCGTTGGAGAACGCCAGGTCGAACCCCGCGTCGATGCCCTCGCGCAGCAGGTGGGCCGACAGGTCCTCCTGGCCCTTCAGCAGCATGCGCGGCAGCCCGAACTCGCGTTCCTCGTTGTACCAGTTCGCGTCGTAGAACGGCGCCTTGCCGATGAGGAACTGCGGCATGTTGTCCAGCCACAGCTGGTGGAAGTGGTCGGAGCCGACCATCACCAGGACGTCCGGGCGGGCCCTGGTCAGCGTCGCGCGGAACGCCTCGACCTTGCGGCCCCACTCGTCGGCGAAGTCGGGGCGGTCCTCGCCGGTCGCGGTGCTCGCGCGGTAGTAGAAGGGGTGGTGGGTCGAAGCGATCACAGCGACCAGTTCAGCCATGACGGTCTCCGGGGGTGGGGGTGGAGGTGGGGGTGTAGGGGTCGGGTGCGATGGACCGGTTGTTGAGGTCCACCGACAGGAAGATCTCGTTGCCGACGGGGCGGCGCAGCTCCTCGGCGAGCTGCCCGATCAGCCCGGCGGTGCGGGCGAGCAGCGCGAACCCGCGCAGCAGCTCCAGCGGCAGGCCGAGGTCGGCGAGCGCGGCGCCGCACACGCCCGCGCCGTTCAGCGGCAGCGTCCTGCCGAGCACCTCGGGGTGGACGCGGCCGATCGCGGCGAACAGCGACAGGTGCGGGCCGAACAGCCCCTCCTCGGTGGCGATCTCCACCAGCCGGGGGGTGCGCGGGTCGCCGTCCTTGTGCACGTGGTGGCCGAGGCCCGGGACGAACCGCCTCGCCTCCCGCTCCACCCGCAGGGTTCGCAGCGCCAGCGCGTCCCATCCGGCGTCGTCGGACGGGAGCCCGCCCTCGACCGAGGCCAGGACGCCGTGGAGGAAGCGGCCGGTGTCCTCGGTGACGCCGAGGAACCGGGACCCGCCGCCCAGCAGCCCGGCGGCGAGCGCGCCCTGCACCGAGTCGGGCGCCGACAGGTACGTCAGCCGGGTGACGATCGCGGTGGGGGTGAAGCCGTGGTCGGCGAGCGCGGCGAGGACCGCCTCGAAGACGCGCGTCTCGCCGGAGGCCGGGCGCCGCTGCGCCGCCAGCCAGAACGCCAGCTCGCCGAACCCGACCTCGCCCATCACGTCCGCGGCCAGGTCGCGGCCGAGCAGCGTGATCGTCTCCCGGGTGGACGCGCCCAGCGCCGTCGGGTACTCGGGTGTCTCAGCCACGGTCGTCGTCCCCCTCGATGTCCCCCTCGAATCGCCCCTCGTTCCGCTGCGCGTCCCGCGGCTCGGACAGCCATCGACGCAGCTCGGCGCCGTGTTCGTCCAGGTCCGGCGGCGGGAGCCGGTACGTCGCGGGCGTCCTGGAGAAGCGGATCGGGTGCCGGGTCGTCGGCACCGCGCGGCCGCCCTCGCCGACGACCACGACCGGGTCCAGCTCGAACCGCTCGGCCATCGCGAAGCCGCCGTCGATGGTGTTGATCGGCCCGCTCGGCACGCCCGCGTCCACCAGCAGCTCGAACCACTCGACCGCCCCGCGCCGCTTCAGCCGCTCCACCAGGAGGGGCCGCAGCGCGTCGCGGTTGGCGGTCCGGGCGGCGTTGGTCGCGAAGCGCGGGTCGTCGGCGACGTCCGGGATCCCGAGCACGCCGCACAGCCGGCGGAACTGCCCGTCGTTCGCCGCCGTGACGATCAGGTCGTTGTCGGCGGTCGGCAGCGGCTCGTAGGGGAACACGCTGGGGTGCGCGTTGCCCATCCGGTACGGGACGGTGCCGCCGGCGACGTAGGCGGAGCTGTGGTTGACGAGCCCGGTCAGCGCCGACGACAGCAGGTTCACCTCGACGAGCTGGCCCTCGCCGGTCGCGTCCCGGTGCCGCAGCGCCGCCAGGATGCCGATCGCCGCGTGGTTGCCGGCCATCACGTCGAACACCGAGATGCCCGCCCGGTACGGCGGGCCGGCGGGGTCGCCGGTCAGGCTCATCAGCCCGGAGATCGCCTGCACCATCAGGTCGTAGCCGGGGACCGCGCGCCCGGCGCCCGACCCGAACCCGGTGATGGAGCCGTAGACGATGCCGGGGTTGGCGGCGCGGACGGCCTCGTAGTCCAGGCCGAAGCGGGCGAGGCCGCCGGGCTTGAAGTTCTCGATCAGGACGTCGGCGCGGCGGGCCAGCTCGCGGGCGGCGGCGGCGTCCCGCGGGTCGCCGAGGTCCAGCGCGATCGAGCGCTTGCCGCGGTTGACGCCGAGGTAGTAGGTCGCCGTGTCGCCGCGCGCGGGCGGCGTCCAGGTGCGGGTGTCGTCGCCGCGCGGTCCCTCGACCTTGATCACGTCCGCGCCGAGGTCGGCCAGCAGCATGGTGGCGTAGGGCCCGGCCAGGATCCGGGAGAAGTCCGCCACCAGCACCCCCGAGAGCGGCCCGCCGCGCGCGGTGTCGTCAGTCATCCGGCTCCCTTGCTCCGGCGTTCCCGCCGTGCGGGCGCGCCTGGTCGTCCGTTGCACGGACACTCGTCCGTCATCGCGATTCTGGCATGCCCGCATCCGCGGTGGTCAAGTGGTTGACACTTTGACTACATGTGGCGAGAGTGACGGCATGCGAGTTTGACCGTAGAGCGGACATCGGTCCGTACAGCTCCCGGCGGTCGGGTCACAGACGAGGAGAGCGATGATGAGCGAGTTCGAGCCGGGGCGCCCCCTGGTGCTGCGCGGCGGCACGGTGCTGCCGATGACCGACGGCCGCGCGGTCCTGGACGGCGCCGACGTCCTCATCGAGGGCGACCGGATCACCGCGGTCGGGCCCGGCCTCCCGGTACCGGACGGCACCGCCGAGATCGACGCGTCCGGCGGCATCGTCATGCCCGGGATGATCGACACCCACCGGCACATGTGGCAGACCGCGATGCGCGGCTACGGCGCCGACTGGACGCTGACCCAGTACTTCGTCTGGTACTACCTGGAGCACGGCAAGCGGTTCCGGCCCGAGGACGTGCACGCCGGGAACCTGCTCGCGGCGATCGAGGCGGTCGACGCCGGGGTCACCACGGTCGTCGACTGGTCGCACGGCCTGCAGACCCCCGGCCACGCCGACGCCGCCGTGGACGCGCTGCGCTCCGTACCCGGGCGGTACGTCCTCGCTTACGGCAACATCCAGGCGCCGCCCGCCGAATGGACGGCCACGCCGGAGTTCCGCGACCTGGCGGGCAGGCTCGCCGGCGGCGACATGCTCGGCTTCCAGGTCGCGTTCGACGTGCTCGGCGACCCGTCCTTCCCGGAGCGGCCCGCCTTCGAGGCCGCCCGCGACCTCGGCGTCCCCGTCACCACCCACGCCGGGGTCTGGGGCGCGACCAGCGACGAGGGCATCCGGCAGATGCACGACAACGGCTTCATGACGCCCGAGACGGTGTACGTGCACGCCGCGTCCCTGTCCGCGGACTCCTACCACCGCATCGCCGCCACCGGCGGCTCCATCTCGGTGTCGACCGAGAGCGAGCAGAGCGCCGGGCAGGGCTACCCGCCCACCTGGACGCTGCGCACGCACGGCATCCCCGTGTCGCTGTCGATGGACACGAGCGTGTGGTGGAGCGGCGACCTGTTCTCCGCGATGCGCGCCACGCTCGGCGCCGACCGCTCCCGCATGCACCTGGAAGCGCACGGCAACGGCGACACCGTCACCCATTGCAGCCTGCGCGCCGACCAGGTCGTGGACTGGGCGACCCGCGGCGGCGCCCGCGCGCTCGGCCGCGACGACCTGGGCACCCTCGAACCCGGGAAGAAGGCCGACGTCGTCCTGATCAAGAACGACCACTCGCCGGTGTCGTTCCCCGTCCTCAACCCCTACGGGCACGTCGCGTTCCAGGCGCAGCGCGGGGACGTCCACACGGTCGTGGTGAACGGGCGCGTGGTCAAGCACGACCACCGGCTGGTGGGCGTCGACCTGGCCGCCGCGCGCCGCGAGGCGGAGGCCACGGTGGAGTACCTGCGCGGGTCGATGGGGGAGGAGGCGTGGGCGGCGGGCATGAACCCCGACATCCCCGAGACCAAGATCCTCGACAACCCGTACACCTACACCGACTACCGCAGCGACGCCACCCGCACCGCCTGAGCGCCCCGCCGCCGCCCGGTTCCACCCGTCCCCGCCTGCCGCCGGTGAAGCGGCGCGGGGGCGGCGCGGCACGGTGGCCGCGCCGCCCCGCGGAGGCGTCAGGCCGCGGTGGAGCCGCGCCCGGAGGCGAGACCGGGCGGGGCGGCCGCGAGGGCCTCCTGGATCGCCGCGACCAGCGCCAGCGCCGCCTCCTCGGTCAGCTCGACCGCGACGCGCGCGGACGGCCCGGCGCCCGGGTTGGTGAAGTCGATGTTCACCGTGTGCTCGTGGCACGCGTGGTACGGGTGGTCGACGTAGACGGCGCCGTCGGTCAGCGTGAACCATCCGGTCGCGCCCTTCGCCGCGCCGTCCAGCTCGACCTTGACGGTCTGGTAGGTGCACATGGCGTCCCCTCTCAGGCGGTTCTCGGGCGGTGCTCAGGCGGCCAGGTGGCGGCCGAAGAACGCGAAGATCTTCTCCCAGCCGTCCTTGGCGGCGGCGGGCCGGAACGCGGGCCGCTCGACGGCGAAGAACGCGTGCCCGGCGCCCGGGTAGGTGTGGAACTCGTGCTCCTTGCCGAGCCGGGTCAGCTCCGCGTCCAGGGCGGCGACCTCGTCCGGCGGCGGGGCCTTGTCGTCCTCGCCGAACAGGCCGAGCAGCGGGCACGACAGGTCCGGCGCCCTGTGCAGCAGCGGCGTCATCTTCAGCCCGGCGTCCTTCGGCGGCTCGCTGACGACGAACGCGCCGTAGCAGTCGACGGCGGCGTCGATGTCCAGCGAGCACGCGGCGAGGAACGCCTGCCGCCCGCCGGAGCAGTACCCGATGACGCCGATCTTCCCGTTCGCGTGCTCCAGCGAGTTCAGGTAGGCGGCGGCCCCGGCGACGTCGCCGACGAGCTGCTCGTCCGGCACGCCGCCCTTCGCGCGGGCCGCGGCGGCCTGGTCGTCGGGACTGACGCCCGCGCCCTCCCGCGAGTACAGGTTCGGGACGACCGCCGCGTACCCGTGCGCGGCGAACGTGCGGGCGAACTCCTTCGTCCCGGCGTCGTAGCCGGGCAGGTGGTGGATCAGCACCACGCCGCCCCGCGGAGCGTCGCTCAGCGGGCGCGCCAGGTAGCCCTCCAGCTCGGCGCCCTCGTGCCCGGGGAACGCGACGGTCCCGGCCCACATCGCATCGTTCATGACTGTCGGTGCTCCACTCTCATATCGGTCCGTGGACCGTGACAGTCTTCCCCATCCGCGCCGGGTCTCAGGCGTTCAGCGTGCCGGCGCCGAGGAGCCCGAACAGCAGCAGCCCGACCGCGATCCGGTAGACCACGAAGGACGTGAAGCTGTGCCGCGCGACGAAGCGCAGCAGCCAGGCGATGGACGCGTAGGCGACGGCGAACGACACCGCCGTGCCGACGGCGAGCGGCAGCACGTCCACCGAGGTCCCGAGCGCGGACGGCAGCTCGTAGATCCCGGCGCCGGTGAGCGCGGGGATGCCGAGGAAGAACGACAGCCGGGTGGCGGCGACCCGGTCGAGCCCGAGCATCAGCCCGACCGACATCGTCGCCCCGGACCGGGAGAAGCCGGGGAACAGCATGGCGAGGATCTGCGCCGACCCGATCAGCATCGCGTCGGCGAACGAGGTGTCGTCCTCGCCGCGCTTGTGCCGGCCGAGCCGGTCGGCGAGCCACATCACGACGCTGCCGCCGAGCAGCGACCCGGCGACCACCCACAGCGAGGCCAGCGGCCCCTCGATGAGGTCCTTGGCGGCGACGCCCACGACCACCACCGGGACGGTCGCGAAGATCACCCACCAGCCGAACCTGTAGTCGTGGTGGTACCGCTGCTCCCGGTCGGCGATCCCGCGGCCCCACGCCTTCACGATCCGGACGATGTCGGAGAAGAAGTACACCAGCACGGCCGCGATCGCGCCGACCTGGATCACCGCGGTGAAGCCCACGACGGCCTTGTCGTCCACCGGGACGCCCATCAGCCCCTCGGTGATCTTCAGGTGCCCGGTCGAGGACACCGGGAGGAACTCGGTCAGGCCCTCCACGATGCCGAGGACGACCGCCTGCCCGACATTGATGACGCTCACCGGCGTTCCCCTCCCGCACCGTCGTCCCCGCTCCGGCCCCGCGGGATCCGAACCGAGGCTACGCGGGGCGCCGGGCGCCGCCCGCGATCAAGGTGATGACTTCACCCAGCATTCACCGAATGGTCAGGCTCAAACCCCGGCGCGCCGTCACCCTGGCGAGCCGCCGCCCCGGCGGGCGGGGCGCTCCCGGCGGGCGGGGCGCTCAGCCCCAGATCTCCTCGGCGGTCTCCGCGATGAGGCGCAGCTTCGCCGCCTGCTGCTCGGCGGTCAGCACGTTCCCCTCGACCGTGGAGGAGAACCCGCACTGCGGCGACAGGCAGATCTGCTCCAGCGGCACGTACCGCGACGCCTCGTCGACGCGGCGCTTGAGGTCGTCGTTCGACTCCAGCTCCCCGCGCTTGGTCGTGACCAGCCCGAGCACGACCATCTTGCCCGGCGGGACGAACCGGAGCGGCTCGAACCCGCCCGACCGCTCGTCGTCGTACTCCAGGAAGAAGCCGTCCACGTCCAGCTCCGAGAACAGCGCCTCGGCGACGAAGTCGTAGCCGCCCTCGGCCGTCCAGGACGAGCGGAAGTTGCCCCGGCACATGTGGGTGGTGACGTTCATCCCCTCGGGGCGCCCCGCCAGCGCGGCGTTGATCTGCCGGATGTAGCGCAGGTGCAGGTGCTCGGCGTCGTCGCCGCGCTCGCTGACCATGGCGCGCTGCGCCGGGTCGTTGAGGTAGGCGAGGCTCGTGTCGTCGAGCTGCAGGTACCGGCAGCCGAGCTCGCCGAGCCGCCGCACCTGCTCGGCGTACGCGGCGGCGAGGTCGGACCAGAACTCCTCGACGTCGGGGTAGACCGCCGGGTCGATCGCGGCGGGCCCGCCCCGGTAGTGCACCATGTTCGGCGACGGGATCGTCAGCTTCGGCGTCACCCCGTCCCCGGCGGCGTCCCGCAGGAACGCGAAGTGGTCGGCGAAGATCGTCTCCTCCAGCCGGACCCGGTCGTGCACGCGCAGCGCGGCCGTGGTGAACTCGATGTCCCCGGCGTCGCCGTGGAACCGCACCTTGATCTTCTCGTCCGCCGGGCTGATCCCGCCGAGCCGGTAGATGAAGTCCATGTGCCACGAGGTGCGGCGGAACTCCCCGTCGGTCGCCGACCGCAGCCCCGCCTCGCGCTGCATGGCGACCGCGTCGCGGATGGCGGCGTCCTCCGCCGCGGCCAGCGCCGCGGCGTCGATGCGGCCCGCGGCGTGGTCGGCGCGGGCGGCCAGCAGCTCCGGCGGCCGCAGCAGGCTGCCGACGTGGTCGGCGCGGAACGGGGGCTGGGTGCGCAGAGACAAGACGGTGCTCCTTCCGCGGCGAAGAACCTGCCCTGCCCAATCTAGGCACGTACGTAACGACGATCAATGAATTGCCGAAAATGCGTGCTACCTGCCGCGCGGCGCCGCCATCAGGCCCGTCGCGACCGTCGTCTTCCCGTCGGCCGGCGACGGCGCCGCGACCACCGGCCGCGACCACCAGGCGCGGGATCACCACTCGATGCCCCGCTGGCCCTTCTGCCCGGCGTCCATCGGATGCCGGACCTTGCCCATCTCCGTCACCAGGTCGGCGGCCCCGACCAGCGCGTCCGGCGCGTCCCGCCCGGTGACGACGACATGCTGGACGCCCGGCCGGGAGGTGAGCGTCTCCACCACGTCGTCCGGGTCCAGCCAGCCCCACTTGAGCGGGTAGGTGAACTCGTCGAGCACGTAGAAACGGTACGTCTCCGCGGCGAGGTCCCGCTTGATCTGCGCCCAGCCCTCCCGCGCGGCGGCCGCGTGGTCCTCCTCGGTGCCGGGCCGCTGGATCCACGACCAGCCCTCGCCCATCTTGTGCCAGGCGACCGGCCCGCCCTCGCCGCTGTCGCCGAGCACCCGCAGCGCGCGCTCCTCCCCGGTGCGCCACTTCGCCGACTTCACGAACTGGAAGACCCCGACCGGCCAGTCCTGGTTCCACGCCCGCAGCGCCATCCCGAACGCGGCCGTCGACTTGCCCTTCCCCGGCCCGGTGTGGACGATCAGCAGCGGCCGGTTGCGGCGCTGCCGGGTGGTCAGCCCGTCGTCGGGGACGGACACCGGCTTCCCCTGAGGCATCTCAGGCCACCTTCCCAGGAGACGGCGCCGTTGTCCGGACGAGGTAGCCGAGCAGCAGCAGCGCGGGCAGCGCGAGCAGCCGGGGAACGAATCGGGGAAGGGGGATGGTGCGGGCACTGAGCGTGCTCACGGAGCCTCCATGGGGATCTAGCGCGTCCCGGACAGTGAGGTCGCGGTCACCCGAGCGACCTGGCTCCCGGGATCGTCGTCCCGGATACAGTGGCGCGTCCGCACCGGCATCTAACCGGATTTCCCTCGGGCAACCGTGAATCAAGCGAACCGTAGGGTCTGCGCCCACCCCTGTCAACGCAGTGGAGCGGGCGGGTTTCACAGGGGAAGCGGGGAACGAGGTGACAACACGGCGGACGGGCTGGAAGGCTTTGCGTCCGGGCCGGCGCACTCGGGTCAGCGCGGCACAGGGACGGCGAGGAGGCGACGGCTGTGACGGTGTCGATGGTGAAGGGCCAGCGGATCTCGCTGGAGAAGCCCGGCGGCGCGCTCAGCATGGTCCGGATGGGCCTGGGCTGGGACGCGGTGAAGAAGAAGGGGTTCTTCGGTTCCCGCGAGCGGGACATCGACCTCGACGCGTCCTGCGTCCTGTTCGCCGACCAGAGCCTCGCGGACGTCGTGTACTTCGGCAAGCTCGTCAGCGACGACGGCTCCGTCCGGCATACCGGCGACAACCTGACCGGCGCGGGCGACGGCGACGACGAGTCGGTCATCGTCGACCTGAACCGCCTCCCGGTGCACGTCACCTCGCTGGTGTTCACGGTCAGCTCGTTCAACGGCCAGACGTTCAACGAGGTCGAGAACGCGTTCTGCCGGCTGGTCAACGAGATGGACGGCGGTGAGCTCGCCCGGTACACGCTGACCGGCGGCGGCGCCCACACCGCGATGGTGATGGCCCGCATCTACCGGCACGGCGGCGCCTGGAAGATGAACGCGATCGGCGAGCCCTGCCACGGCCGCACGTTCCAGGACATGCTCCCGGCGATCGCGGCCCACGCCTGACGCCGATGACCGAACTCGCCCGCGGCGCCAACGCGGCACTGACCGCCCGGCGGGTGACCGCGACGGTCTCCAGCGCCGTGCCCGTCGACGTCAGCGCTCTGCTCGTCGGTCCCGACCTGCGCGTCCGCTCCGACGCCGACCTGGTGTTCTTCAACGCCCCGCAGGCCGCGGGCGTCCGCTGGTCGGACACCGGCGGCCAGCACGTCGACCTCGACCTCGACGCGGTCCCCGCCGAGGTCGCCGCGGTGCTCATCGCGGTCAGCCTCGCCGGGGGCACCTCGTTCGGCCCGGAGCCGCCGCGGGTGGTCCTGACCGCCGGCGGCGCGGTGGCCGCCGCGTTCACCGCCGCCGGCCTCGGCCCCGAGCAGGCGATCATCGGCCTGGAGGTCTACCGCCGCGCCGGCGGGTGGAAGGTGCGCGCCGTGGGCCAGGGCTACGCCGGCGGCCTGGCCGAGCTGGTCGCCGCGCACGGCGTCGAGGTGGACGACCCGGGCACCCAGCCACCGCCCGCACAGCCACCACCCCCGCGGGCGCCGCAGCCGCCGCCCGCGGCCGTACCGCCACCGATGCCGCCACCCGTGCCGCCACCCGCACCGCCGCCGCCTCCGCCGCCCGATTCGGAGGTCGACTACCTCGAACGGTGCTGGCTCGTCTGGGAGGACGCGAGCCGCTCGCTGGCCGCGTTCCGCGCCGCCACCGAGCACGCGCTGACCGTCCGCAACGAGGAGATCTCCGGGCGGCGGCCCCGCGGCCGCTTCGACGAGCTGATGGCCACCGCCGACCAGCGGCTGCGCGCCGACGCCGCCCAGCTCCGCGACGAGCTGGCCCGGGTGGAGCCGCACGTCGAGGCGGAGGTCGCGCCGTTCGACGCGCCGTCCTGGCTGACCTGGCGGCCCCGCACCGACCTGGCCGGCGGGGTGCTGCTCGGCCGGCTGTCCACGGCCGAGCTGCCGGACCTGCGCATCCCGCTGGTGCTGCGGCTGCCGTGGCGCCGCGCCGTGTGGGTCTCCCAGGGCACCATGCCGGGCGACTCGGCCGCCTACGCCTGGTCGCTGGCGACCCGGTTCCTCGCCGCGGCACCGCCCGGCCTCGTCGGGCTCGACGTCATCGACGGGCCGGGCCTGTCGGGCGCGGGCTGGCTGCAGGGCTTCGACCCGGCGGTGACCTCCCGGCTGCTCGGCGGCGGCGTGGCCGTCGGCACCGGCGCGGCCGAACGCGTCCGGCGCCTGCTCGACCTGGTCGACCTGCGCCGCATCGGCGGCGAGGACCTGCCCGGCGGCGGCCCGCCCGTCCGGCTGGCGGTCATCCTCGACGCCGGCGCCGCGCTCGACGGCGACGGCGCGCACGGGCTGCTGCGCCTGGTGGAGGACGGCCCGGCGGCCGGCGTCCCGGTGCTGCTGGTGGAGACCGACACCCCGGCCGCCGAGTCCGTGCGCGCCGTCCGGCTCCGGCAGGCGTGCAACAACCTCCCGTCCAGCCCGGACGCCATCGCCGACTCCTGGGTCGGCACCGACTGGACGCTCAGCCCCGACGTCCTCCCCGACGCCGCCGGCGCGCAGGCCCCCGCCCTGTTCGCGCACGTCCTCGGCCTGCACGCCCGCGCCCTGGCGTCCTACGACTAGCCCCCGCACCCGAGTTCCGCGCCCGAGCCCGGCACCTGACACGCGCGCCCGGCGGTGACGCCCCCGCTACCCCGCGGGTAGGGCTTATGCGCCGCCGCGTCTGTTGCCGACTCGGCACACCCGTCGCAGCCTTGAGTGGCCATCTGACTACCGAATGTGACGGCGGGTGCGCGGCCGGTGCGCCGGTCCGGCGCGCCGCCGGGCGAGGGGACGCGCATGGGCGAACGGCCTGGCGGGATCGGCGGCCGCGCGGTCGCGATCGTCGGGGTGGGGTGCCGGCTGCCGGGCGGCATCACCGGCCTGGACGGCCTGTGGGCCGCGCTGGAGCGCGGCGACGACCTGGTCGGGCAGGTGCCGCCGGAGCGGTTCGACGCCGACCGGTTCGTCGACGAGCGGATGCCGCGGGCGAGCCGCAGCTACACCCGCGCCGGGGGCTTCCTGGCCGAGGACCCGGGCGGCTTCGACGCGGCCTTCTTCGGCATCTCGCCCAAGGAGGCCGCGGCGATGGACCCGCAGCAGCGGCTGCTGCTGGAGACGGCGGTGGAGGCGCTGGACGACGCCGGCATCGACCCGGCGTCCCTGGCCGGGTCCGACACGGGGGTGTTCATCGGCATCTCCGACCCCGCCTACGGGGTGATGCAGATGCTGGAGCCGTGCGGGATCGGCCCGTACACGATGTCGGGGTCGACGCTGTCGATCGCGTCGAACCGGCTGTCGCAGGTGTTCGACCTGCGCGGCCCCAGCATGAGCATCGACACCGCGTGCTCGTCGTCGCTGCTGGCGGTGGAGCGCGGCTGGCGGACGCTCGTCGAGGGCCGGAGCCGGGTGGTGCTGGCCGGCGGGATGCACCTCCTGCTGAGCCCCGGCTCGTTCGTGGGGTTCAGCCAGGCGTCGATGCTGTCGCCGACCGGCCGGTGCCGGGCGTTCTCCGCGGACGCCGACGGGTTCGTCCGGGCCGAGGGCGGGGGCCTGGTCGTGCTGAAGCGGCTGGACGACGCGCTCGCCGACGGCGACCGCGTCCACGGGGTGATCGTGGGGGCGGGCACCAACAACGACGGCCGCACGTTCGGGCTGTCGCTGCCCAGCCCGGACGCGCAGGAGCAGCTGCTGCGGCAGGTGTACGCCGACGCCGGCGTCTCGCCCGACGACGTCGTGTACGTCGAGGCGCACGGCACCGGGACGCCGGCGGGGGACCCGGCCGAGTGCCTGTCCCTCGGCCGGGCCCTCGGCGCGGCCCGCTCCGGCGGCCCGCTGCCGATCGGGTCGGTGAAGTCGAACATGGGGCATCTGGAGCCGGCGTCCGGCATGCCGGGCCTGTTCAAGGCCATGCTGGTGCTGCGGAAGCGGGTGGTGCCGCCGACCCTGCACGCCGGCACGCTGAACCCGGCCATCGACTTCGACGGGCTGGGGCTGCGCGTGGCGACGCGGCCGGTGCCCCTGGACGGCGCCGCCGCCCGCCCGGTCGCCGGGGTGAACTCCTTCGGGTTCGGGGGCGCCAACGTCCATGTCGCGCTGACCGTCCCGCCGCCGCCCGAGGAGGGCGACGAGCACGGCGGGGCTCCGGTGCGGGCGCTGCCGCTGGTGGTGTCGGCGCGGACGCCGACCGCGCTGCGCGAGGCGGTCCGCCGGTCCGCCGGGGCGCTCGCGTCGGCCCCCGATCACGACTTCTACGACCTCGCCTACACCTCGTGCCGGCGCCGCGGCATGCACCCGCACCGCGCGGCGGTCGTCGCGGACTCTCCCGCCTCCGCCGCGCACGCGCTGACCCGCCTGCTGGACGGCGACGAAACCGGCGGAACCGAAGCGTCGGAAGCCGAGGACGGCGCGGCCTCGGACGGGGAGGCGGCCGGCGGGGAGGCGGCGTTCGCCGAAGCGGTGGAGCACGGCCGCGTCGCGCTGGTGTTCTCGGGGAACGGCGCGCAGTGGGCGGGAATGGCCGCCGACCTTCTCGACGAGCCGGTCTTCCGCGAGGCGGTCGAGGCGCTGGACGCCGAGCTGGCGCCGCGGCTGGGCTGGTCGGTCCTGGAGGAGCTGGCCGTCCCCGCCGAGCGGTGGTGCCTGGCGGCGACGGAGGTCGCGCAGCCCCTGCTGTTCGCCGTGCAGGCCGGGCTCACGGAGATGCTGAAGGCGGCGGGCGTGCGGCCGGGCTGCGTGCTGGGGCACAGCGTCGGCGAGGTCGCCGCCGCCTACGCGTCGGGGGCGCTGTCGCCCGCGCAGGCGGCCCAGGTGATCGCCGAGCGGAGCGCGGCGCAGGCGCGGGCGCGCGGCCGGGGGCGGATGGCGGCCGCCGGCCTGTCCGAGGACGCCGCCCGGCGCCTGCTGGACGGCCGTCCCGGGGTGGAGGTCGCGGCGGTCAACACCGACCGCGACGTCACCCTCGCCGGTCCGGAGGACGCGCTGGCCGCGCTCGGCGAGGAACTCGCCGCCGGCGGTGTCTTCTTCCGGATGCTCGACCTGGAGTACCCCTTCCACAGCTCGGCCATGGACCCCGTCCGAGACGACCTGCTGGAGGCCCTCTCCGGGCTGCGGCCCGGCCGCACCCGGATCCCGCTGGTGTCGACGGTGACCGGCGGCCTGATGGACGGGTCCGGCCTGACCGCCGCGTACTGGTGGCGGAACGTCCGCGAACCCGTCCGGTTCGCCGCCGCCGTCGAGCGTGTGGCGGACGAGGGCTGCGACGTGCTGGTGGAGGTCGGGCCGCATCCGGTGCTGCGGTCCTACCTGCGCCGCGTCGCCGGCAGGACGGGCCACCGGACGGCCGTCACCGCGACGCTGCGGCGCGGGGAGCCCGGCCCGTCCGGCATGCGGGCGGCGGTCGCGCACCTGGTCGCGTCGGGTGCCCGCCTGGACTGGGACCGCCACTTCCCGCGCCCCGGCCGCGTCCGGCCGCTGCCCGCCTACCCGTGGCAGCGCGAGCGGTACTGGATCGGCGGCCCGTCCACCTGGATCGCCCGGCTCGGCGACCCGGCGGTCCAGCATCCGCTGCTGGGCGAGCGGCTGCCGATGCCGCACCCCGCGTGGGCGGCGGAACTCGACCCGGGGCGGATCGGCTGGCTGCTGGACCACAAGGCGGGCGGCGCCCCCGTCATGCCCGCGACGGGCTACCTGGAGATGATGGCCGCGGCGGGACGGCTGGGGCTGCCGGAGGCGTCCGGCGCGGTCGAGGTCGACCGGGTCGACATCGGCCGGGCACTGGTGCTGTCGGCGGCGACCGGCACCGAGCCGACGCGTGCGAGCACCACGCTGCACCCGGAGACCGGCGTGGTCGTCGTGGCGGGCGCCGAGGACCGCGTCAGGCAGCCGCGGGAGAACTGCCGGGGACGCGTCCGCCGCCTGCTGCGCCCGGCCCCGCCGCCGGTGGACGTCGCGGACCTGCGCGCCCGTATCAGCGAACCGGTCGACGTCGCCGACTTCTACGCGCGCGCCGCCAGAGGCCACATGGAGTGGGGGCCGCAGTTCCGCGTTCTGACCGGCCTGTGGCGAGCAGGCAAGGAGATCCTCGGCTCCTATTCGTGCGACGCGCAGGAGGACGGCTCCTACGGGGCGCATCCCGTCGTCCTGGACAGCGCGCTCCAGGCCGGAGTGGTGTGGCTGGTGGACGAGATGCTCGGGGGCAGGCACTACATGCCCGCGGCGATCGCGTCGCTGCGGCTGTGGAGGCGCCCTTCCCCGCAGGGCCTCCTGCACGTCCGGGAACGTTCGCGGTACGAGGACGAGGTCTGCTGGGACATCACCATCACCGACCGCGACGGCAATGTCAGCGCCGAGATCCTCGGCTGCCGGCTGCGCGCCGTCCGGGGCATCGCGACCCGGGTGACCCGGTACGAGACGGTGCTGCGCGCCGCGCCCCGTCCCGGCGACCGGAGCGCGGCGACCGGCGAGGCCCCCGTGGCGGAGCCGCGCCTGCTCCTCGACGAGGCGGCCGGAACCGCCGGCCGGGCCCTGGAGGCGTGGCGCGAACTCGACTACCCCGGGTTCGCCGCGCAGGCGGAGGAGGCGTTCGCGCACGCGGTCGCCCACGCGCTGCGGGCGGTGGACGCCGGGGGCCGCGCCCGGCCGTTCGACCCGCGCGAACTCCTCCGGTCCTTTCCCGCGCCGGAGCACCGGCGGGTCCTCGAAGCCGCGCTGCCGCTGCTGGAACGGCACGGCCTGCTCGGCGGGCTGGGCCCCCGGCAGCTCCGCTGGGCGGCCCCGCCGGCCGACCTGGACGCCCTGCACGCGAAGCTGGTGTGGCGCGGGAACGCCTTCGCCGCGCACGCCGCGCTGACGGTCCTCGCCGGCACGCACCTGCCCGAGCTGCTCGCCGGTCGCGAGACCGCGTCCGACCTCCTCTCCGGGGGCGGCGCCGACCTGCTGGAGCAGTTCCACCGCGCGGGGCCGCTGTGCGCCGCCGCCAACCGCGCCGTGCGGGCGGTGGCGGAG
This sequence comes from Actinomadura meyerae, assembly GCF_900188445.1. Classification (GTDB taxonomy): domain Bacteria; phylum Actinomycetota; class Actinomycetes; order Streptosporangiales; family Streptosporangiaceae; genus Spirillospora; species Spirillospora meyerae. The sequence goes on along the minus strand of NZ_FZOR01000024.1, from coordinate 96,904 downwards.
CGGATCGTCCGGCGGTGGCCCGCCGACCGGCCGCTGCGCGTCCTGGAGGTGGGCGCCGGAACCGGCGGGACCACCGGCGCGCTGCTGCCGGTGCTGCCCGCAGACCGCACCCGCTACACGGCCACCGACGCGGACGAGTCGGTCGTCACCCGGCTGCGCCAAAGGTTCAGCGCGCCCGATCATGCCGCGTCCGAGCTGGTCGAATGCGCCGTCCTGGACATCGACCGCCCGCCCGCCGAGCAGGGCGTGGCCGAGGGCGCGTTCGACCTCGTGGTCGCGGTGAACGTGCTGCACCTGGCGGCGGACGTCACCGCCGCACTCGACCACGCGCGCTCCCTCCTGGCACCGGGCGGGCTCCTGCTGGCCGCCGAACCGCACCGGCTGGGCGCGCTGCTGCCGGTCTTCGGCCTCCTGACCGACTTCTGGCGCTTCACCGACCGCGACGTGCGCCCCGACTCGCCGCTGCTGCCGCGTGAGCAGTGGTCGGGGCTGCTGGTCGACGCGGGCTTCACCGCCATCGCCGCAGCAGACGACGGAGGAGAGTCCGATGCCGGAGACTTCTCCGTCCTGCTGGCGGCGGCCCCGCAATCGGCGGCCCCGCGGCCGGTGGCGCAGGACCGGCCGCCGCGGGCCGAGGAGGGGGACGCCTGGATCATCGCCGCCGAGGACGGCACCGGCGTGCCCGGCGCGCTCGCGGACGTTCTGCGGGACCGCGGCGCCCTGGTCGCCCGGTCCGGCCTCGGCACCGACCCCGGAGACTGGGCGCTGAGAGTGCCGGCAGGCGCACGAAGGGCTGCCTTCTGCGTCGTCCTGGACGGCGCACAAGAGACCACCGGATCCCCTCCCGACCCGGCCGCGGAGGTGGAGCGGATCACCCGGCGGATAGCGGCGCTCCGCGCCATCGTGCTGGCCTGCGAGCAACTGCCCCACGACCTGGACGTCTCGGTGTGGCTCGCCACCCGCCCCAGCGGCGCCCTCCCGGACACGGGCGAGCCGCGAGCCGAGACGCATCCGCAGGACGCCGCCCTCTGGGGCGCCGCACGCTCCCTCGGCAACGAGCACCCGAACCTGCGGGTCCGGCGCGTCTGCCTGACCCCCACCGGCGACCCCGTCCGGGACGCCGATCGCCTGGCGGCGGAACTGCTCGCGCCGGATGACGAGGACGAGATCGTCCTGACCCCCGGCGGCCGATTCGTCCCGCGCCTGCGAGAAGCGCCGGCGGCGACCATCCCGTCCCCACCCCCGCCCACCGCTCCCGGGGACGGCTTCGAGCTCGCGGTCCACGACCCGGGACGGACGTTCACCCTCGACTGGCGGCAGGTCCGCAGGCCGGAGCCCGCCGCCGGCGAGATCGCGATCGAGGTCCGCGCGGCCGGGCTCAACTACCGCGACGTGATGCGCGCGAGCGGCCTGCTGCCCGTGGAGGCCGTCGAGGCGGTGCACGGATGGCACGAGCTCGGGCTGGAGTGCGCCGGGGTCGTCGCCGCGGTCGGCGACGGCGTCACCGGCGTCGAGCCCGGCGACCGGGTGCTGACCGCCGGCCCCGTCGGCATCGGCGGCCACACCGTCGTCCCCGCCTGGATGGCCATGCCGATCCCCGACGGGCTGACCTTCACCCAGGGGGCCACCCTGCCGATGGCGTTCGTGACGGCGACCCACTCGCTCATCCACTGCGCGCGCGTGCGGACCGGCGAGACCGTCCTGGTGCACGGCGGCGCCGGCGGCGTCGGCCTGGCCGCGCTCCAGGTCGCCCGCGCCTGCGGGGCCCGCGTGATCGCCACGGCCGGTTCGACCGCCAAGCGCGACCTGCTGCGCGCCCTGGGCGCCGAGCACGTGCTGGACTCGCGGAGCCTGCGCTTCGCCGACCGGGTCATGGAGCTGACGGACGGGCGCGGCGTCGACGTCGTGCTCAACTCCCTCGCCGGGGAGGCGATCACCCGCGGCCTGGAGGTGCTGCGGCACGGCGGCCGGTTCATCGAGCTCGGCAAGCGCGACATCTTCGAGAACAGGCCGCTGCTGCTGCGCCCGTTCGGCGACAACATCTCGATGTTCGGGGTGGACGTGGGCACCCTGCAGTGGAAGGACCCCGAACGCGCGGCCCGGGAGATGGCCGCCTGCCGGCCGCTGCTGCGGAGCGGCGGCGTCACCGCGCTGCCGCACACGGTGTTCCCCGCCGCCCGGGTGGACGAGGCGTTCGCGCTGATGGCCTCGTCCCGCCACCTCGGGAAGATCGTCATCTCGTTCGCCGAGCACGACGAGCCGTTCGGGGTGCGGCCCCGGCGGACGGTGCCGGCCCTGGACCCGGAGGGCACCTACCTGGTCACCGGCGGGCTGAGCGGGTTCGGCGCCGCCACCGCCCGCTGGCTGGCCCGCCGCGGCGCCCGCCACCTGGCCCTGGTCGGCCGCCGCGGCGCCGAGTCGCCCGAGGCGCCCGGCCTGCTCGCCGACCTGCGCGCCCTCGGCGCCGACGCGCGCGCCCACGCCGCGGACGCCGCCGACCGCGCCGCGATGGAGCGGATCGTGCACGGCATGGACGCCCGAGGCCACCCGCTGCGCGGGGTCGTCCACGCGGCGATGCACCTGGACGACGCGCCGCTCGCCGAACTGCCCGACGACCGGATCCGCGCCGTCCTGCACCCCAAGATCGCCGGGGCGCTGGTGCTGGACGACCTCGCCGGCGACCGCGACCTCGACATGTTCGTCATGTACTCCTCCATCTCCGCGCTCGGCAACATCGGCCAGTCGGCGTACGCGGCGGCCAACCTGTACCTGGAGGCGCTTGCCCGCCACCGCCGCCGGCGCGGCAGGACCGCGCTCACGGTGGCGCTGGGCGCGCTCGGTGAGACCGGCGTGCTGGCGCGCGATGCCCAGGGCGGGACGCTGGCGGCGGTGTTCGGCGGCGAGGCGACCCGCCCGGCGGAGGCGCTCGCCGCCATCGAGGACATGCTGGCCGAGCAGGCCGCCGTGGCCATGGTCGCCCGCTGCGACTGGGGACGGCTCAGCCAGGTCATGCCCGGCCTGCGGCGCCCGATGACGGCCTCGCTCCTGCCCGCCGGCCTGGACGAGGAGGGCACCGACCGGACGCGGGTCCTGGAGGAGCTCGCCGCCATGGACCGCGAGGAGGCCCTCACCTTCCTCGTCGCGGAGATCAGGCAGGTGCTCTCGGACGTTCTGCTCCTGCCGGCCGAGCAGATCGCGGTCGACCGCCGGCTCGACGAGTACGGCATGGACTCCCTGATGGGCGGGGAGCTGATGGCCTCCGTACGGACCCGGTACGGGATCGACATCCCGCCCCTGGAGCTCCTCCGCAGCGGCGGAACCATCGCCGACATCGCCCAGATCGTCCTGGTCCGCCTGGGCCTCTCCGCCACCGAAACGGCGGCACCACCGCCACCCCGCCCAAGGCAGCCCGAGCCCGACCTGGACGAGACCCCGGAAACGGCCTCGCTCGCGGCGGTCCCGACGGGCGGGACGAAGTGACCGGCGTGGGCGCGCCATGGACTCGCCTGGCGGCCGTGGCCGCGTACCTGCCGGAGACCACACTGGCCACGGCCGAGCTGGAGGACCGGCTCGCCGAGCGCAACCCGGGTCTTGACGTCCCGCGCGGCCTGATCCTCAAGGCCAGCGGGGTGAGGCGCAGGCATGTCGCCGCCCCGGAGGACGGGCCGTGCGACCTGGCCGTCCGGGCCTGCCGCAAGCTGCTGGACGGCGCCGGAGTCGCCCCCGCCGACGTGGACCTGCTGATCTACGCGGGGGTGTCGGCCGACGTCGTGGAGCCCGCCGCCGCGCACCTCGTCGCGGCGGCGCTCGGCGCCCGCTGCCCCGTCTTCGACGTGCGCAACGCCTGCAACGGCGTGCTGACGGCCATCGAGCTGGCCGACGCGCTCATCACCGGCGGCCGGTACCGGCGCGTGCTGGTCTGCTGCGGCGAACTGCCCAGCGCCATCACCCCGTGGCGCGTCGGGAGCGCCGAGGAGTTTTACGCCGTCGCGGCCGGCTACACCGTCAGCGACGTCGGCGCCGCCCTGCTGCTGGAGGCGGGGTCCGAACCCGGCGTGCTGGCGCACCGCTCCGCCGCCCACTCCGCCGCGTGGGAGGGCGCCGTGGTCCGCGTGCTGGACGCCTCCAGCGACCCGGCGACGCCGCCGCCGCACTACGGCCCGCTCATGGTCGACGCCCGCACCCTCCTGCGGGGCATCGAGAGCATCGACCCGGCCCTGTTCCGCAAGCCGCTCACCGACCTCGGCCTCACCTGGGACGACTGCGCGGCCGTCTGCGTCCACCAGGCGTCGCTGCCCATGCTGTGGAAGTTCTGCGACCACGCCGGGATCCCGCCGGGCAAGGTCGTGGTCTCCATCGTCCAGCACGGCAACATGGTCTCCGCCACCCTGCCCGTCCAGCTGGCCATGGCGGTGGAGTCCGGCCGCGTGCGGCGCGGGGACCTCGTCGCCCTCGTGGGCCTGGCCAGCGGGGTCAGCGCCGGAATCGTCCTGGCGAGGTGGTGACCGTGATCCAGGAGCGGTCCCCGGCCGTCAGCCCGCTGTACCTGCGCGCGGGCTGGTGGCGCCACCGGCGGCCGGACGCGGTCGCCTGCCGCTGCCCCGGCGGCGAGACGACGACGTTCGCGCAGCTGTCGGACCTGGTCACCGAGACCGCGGCGGCGCTGGCCCGCGCCGGGGTGCGCGAGGGCACCCGCACGGCGGTGATGGTGCCGCCGGGGCCGCAGCTCTGGGCGGCCGTGCTGGCCCTGGCCCGCCTGCGGGCCGTCCCGGTCCTGGTGGACCCGGGCCTGCCGTTCGGCGAGATCCGCCGGTGCCTGCGGCGGGCCCGGCCGGAGGCGTACATCGCGATACCGCGCGCCCAGGCCGCGCGGCTGCTGCTGGGCTGGGCCAGGAGCGCACGCATCGTCGTGACCGTCGGCCCCCGGTGGCTGTCGTGGGGAGCCCGCATGGACGCCCTGCGCGAGGCCGCGTCCGGTGACCCGCGGGAGTGGCCGGAGCCGCGGCTGGACGACGTCGCGCTGATCGGCTTCACCTCCGGCTCGACCGGGCCGCCCAAGGGGGTGCCGCTGCGGCACCGGCAGCTCGCCGCGCAGCTCGACGCGCTCGCGGCGCTGGACGTCCTGTCGCCCGGCTCGGTGATGCTGTCGGCGTTCGCGCCGTTCGCCCTGGCCGCGACCGCGTTCGGCGCGGCCGCGCTCGTCCCGGACACCGATCCGCGGCATCCGGGCCGCGCCGACCCGGCGGCGCTCAGCACCGCCGTCCTGCGCCACGGGGTGACCGCGATGTTCGCGCCGCCCGCGGTGCTGGACCGGCTGGCCCGCCACTGCCTGGACCGCGGCATCGTCCTGGAGCCGCTCCGGCACGTGCTGGCCGCGGGCGCGCCGCTGCCCGCCGGCACCCGCGAGCGGATGCGCGCGGTGATCCGCGACCGGGCGCGGCTGCTGTCGGTGTACGGGGCGACCGAGTGCCTGCCGGTCGCGGCGATCGAGAGCCGCGAGCACGCCGGCACCGACGCGGCCACCGCCGCCGGGGCCGGGACCTGCCTGGGGATGCCGCTGCCCGGCGTCCGGGTGCGCGTCATCCCGGTCAGCGACGGTGTGATCCGCCGCTGGAGCGAGTGCCTGCCCGTGCCGCCGGGCGCCCTCGGCGAGATCGCCGTGTCGGCCCCCACGGTCGCCGACCCCTACCTGGACGATCCCGCCGCGACCGCCCTTGCGCGCATCCCCAGCGGGGGCGACTGGCACCGCACGGGCGACCTGGGCCATATCGACGAGCAGGGCCGGCTGTGGTTCGCGGGCCGCAAGTCCGAACGGGTCCGGACCGCCCGCGGCGACCTGTGCACCGAGCAGGTCGAACCGCTCTTCGCCGACGTCCCGGGGCTGCGGCGGGCCGCGCTGGTCGGGGTCGGGGCCGCCGGGGCGCAGCGCCCGGTGCTGGTCGTCGAACCCGTGCCCGGACTCGGCCGCCGGGAACGCCCCGGCCTGATCGAGGCGGTACTGGACGCGGCGGGGGAGCGGGCGCCGGACGCCGGGATCCGCGACGTCCTGCTGCGCCGCGACCTCCCCATGGACGCCCGCCACCACAGCAAGATCCGCCGGCATGAGCTGGCCCGCTGGGCCGCCCGCAGGCTGGAGGGGAGCGGCCGATGAAGGTCCTGGTCACCGGCGGCGGAGGGTTCCTCGGCGCGGCGGTCTGCCGGCGGCTCGCGGCACGCGGCGACACCGTCCACGCGCTGCAGCGCCGCCGCTCGCGGGAGCTGGACGAACTCGGCGTCGTCCAGCACCTGGCCGACATCCGCGACCGGGAGGCGGTCGTGGCCGCCGCCGACTGGTGCGACGCGATCGTCCACTGCGCCGCCAAGGCCGGGGTGGGCGGGCGGCGCCGCGAGTACGAGCAGATCAACGTGGACGGGACCCGGCACGTCCTGGCGGCGTGCGCGCGCGTGGGCGCCCGCCTGGTCTACACGTCCTCGCCCAGCGTGGTGCACGACGGGCGCGACCTCGAAGGCGCGGCCGAGTCGCTGCCCTACGCCCGCCGCTTCCCGGCGCATTATCCCCGCACCAAGGCCGCCGCCGAGGGACTCGTCCTGGGCGCCGCGGGCCGGGGGATCCCCGCCGCCGCGCTGCGCCCGCACCTCATCTGGGGCCCGGGCGACCCGCACTTCCTCCCCGGCCTCGCCGCCGCACGCTCCCGCCTGCGCCTGATAGGAGCAGGCGACAAGAGAATCGACACCGTCCACATCGACAACGCCGCCGACGCGCACGTGCTCGCTCTCGACCGGCTCGCCCCCGACTCACCGGTCAACGGCCGCGCCTACTTCATCACCCAGGGCGAACCGGCCCCCTTCGAGCGATGGATCAACGGGCTGCTGGAGGCCGCCGGACTCCCGCCCGTGACCCGCCGCGTGCCGGTGGCCGCCGCGATGCTGGCCGCCACGGCGCTGGAACTGCTCTGCGCGCTGCCCGCCGTCCGCGCCGAACCGCCGCTGACCCGCTTCCTGGTCGGGCAGGCGTCCACGGCGCACTGGTTCGACATCTCCGCGGCCCGCCGCGACCTCGGCTACACCCCGTCCGTCAGCACCGCGCAGGGATTGGCGCGCCTCGCCGATCACCTGGCCGAGCATCCCCTGGGAGCAGTCAGGTGAGCTTCTTCCCCGGCTACCGGTTCGACTCGCACTGGTTCACCCACCCCGGAGGCCTCGACCAGCACTACGTGGACGTGGGGGAGGGGGCACCGGTGCTGTTCGTCCACGGCAACCCCACCTGGAGCTACATGTGGCGCCGCCCGGTCCTGGCCTTACGCGACCGGTTCCGGTGCATCGCGCCCGACCACATCGGCATGGGCCTGTCCGACAAGCCCGACGGCGACCGCTACGCCCACACCCTCGCCGCGCGCATCGACGACCTCGACGCCCTCACCACCCACCTCATCGCCGACCAGGGCGCCCCCGCCACCGGCTGGACGCTGGTGATGCACGACTGGGGCGGGCCGATCGGCATGGGCTGGGCGGCCCGCCATCCGGGGCGGGTGTCCCGCCTCGTCGTCCTGAACACGGCCGCCTTCCCCAACCCGCACGGCACCAGGGTCCGCCCAGCGCTCCGCATCCCGTTAGGAGTACTGCGCGGCGGCCTCGGAGGTGCCCTCTTCCTCCGGCACAACGCGTTCGTCAGGCTGGCGACCGTCCCGCCCTTCGGCGTCCGGAGACCGCTCCCGCGCGCCGTCCGCGCGGCCTACCTCGCACCGTCCGACCAGCAGGGCGGACGCCTCGCGATCCAGCGGTTCGTGCACGACATACCGCTGAAGCCCGGTGACCCGTCCTGGTCGCTGCTATGCGGGATCGGCGACTCCCTGGACCGGTTCGCCGACCTGCCGGCACTGATCGCCTGGGGGCGCCACGACCCCGTCTTCGACCCCGCGTTCCTGCGCGAGTGGCGGACCCGCCTGCCGGGCGCCCGCGTCCGCCTGTATCCGCACGCGGGCCATCTCGTCGTGGAGGACGCCGGCGACGACCTGCTGATCGCGCTGCGCCGCTTCATGCTCGAATGACCGGCGGCGTCCAGGCGAACCCCCAGGCAGCGCCGACGATCGCCATCAGCGACCCGAGCAGCAGCCCGCCCAGGTTCGACAGCACGAACGCGACGAGCGCGGCCATCACCACCAGCACGGCGATCACGTCGCGCGGACCGCCCCAGCACAGCCCCGCGCCCATCGCGATCAGGAACACCCCCACGAGGAAGCCCCCGTACCCGCCCGCGCCGCCGTTCACCACCAGTCCCACGCCCGCCACCGGCACCAGCAGGATCTCCAGCCCGGCCGCCGCGACCAGGCAACTCGCCCCGAACGGCCGCGCCCTCCGCCACCGCGTCAGAAGCATGCCGGGACGTCCCGCCCGATGGCGACCTTCAGCCCCGTCACCTGGAACGTCCCGCCGGCCACCATCCACGAGTCGACCTTCACGTGCTCCACCGTGAACCCCTGCGCCCCGACACCGTAGTCACCGGCCCGCCCGCCCAGCGTCCCCGCGTCCTTGTTGAGCACCAGAGACCCGAAGTCGACATCGGCGTCGATGCTCCGCGCCGAGATCGTCAGGCCCTTCACTTGCGCCGGCCGCGCGGAATCTCCAGCACTGAGCCGCACGACGTAGCGCCCGAGCGGAGTGTCCACGACCGACGACTGGCACAGCCCGTAGACGGCGGCCGACCGCATGGTCAGCGACAGCACCTGGTGCCGCTCACCGTCCGCCGTCCGCACCACGGCGGGATACAGCCCGAACCCCTGCCCGGACAGCCGTTCCGCGGAGACCTGCATGCTTCGCCCCGACAGCGCGAACGACACCGGCACCGTCCCCTGCGCCATCCCCACCCCCAGCACGCCCAGCGCACCCAGCGAGGGAACCAGCATCAGCACGAACCGGCGCCACCTGACATTGCCCATCCGGCACCGCCTCCCGCGCCGAAGGTACAACAACGAGCAATCAGAGAACAACTCAGAGTAATCAAAGTGGAAAGACGTGCGCTTTATCACGACTTGTGGCGCCCTTTGCAGAACGCGCCCCCGAACTTGCATACGGTGACGGGATGGCGAACGCCATCCACCGGCAGCGGGTCCTCGATGTGGCGACCCGCCTGTTCAGCGAACTCGGCTATGACGGCACGTCGATGCGCCTCATCGCGGACGCCATGGGCACCGAGCCCGCGGCGATCGTGGAGGCGGTCGGCGACAAGCGCGCGCTCTACCTGGAGGTGATGGACCAGGCGTTCGAGTCGGAGCGGGCGATGCTCGAGGCGGTCGTGGCGCGGGCGGAACCGGGCCGGACCGCCGTCCATCAGATCGTCGACGCGTACCTGGACTTCCACGTCTCGCACCCGAACCGTTCCCTGTGGGCGCACCGCTGGATCGACGACGCCGCCGACATCACGGAACTGGAGGACCGCTACGCCCGCCCCCTCCTGCACTTGGCAGCCCGCAAGATCCGCGACGCGGTTCCCCCGGACGTCAACCCGTACTACCTGCTGGGCACGATGGTCTGGTGCGTCCACGGCTTCCTGGGCTCAGGCGTCCTAGGGCCCAAGATGGGCATGCGCCGCTCCGACGACCCGGAAACCGTGGCCGAGTTCCGCCACCACCTACACGTCCTGATGGACCGCCTACTAGCCCCCGGCAACAAGGACACCCAAGCTCAATAGCGCCCCAAACCACGCACCCGAGCCCACCGTTCCCAGGAAGCTGAGCCGGCAGGGGGCAAGGGGCGAAGCCCCAAACCACGCACCCGAGCCCACCGTTCCCAGAAACCTGAGCTGGCAGGGGGCAAGGGGCGAAGCCCCAAAACGCACCCGAGCTCAGCCTCACCAAGAACCTGAGCCGGCAGAAAAGAAGAAGCCCCAACCCACCCCAGCGATTGACGACGAGCTGAGCCGACAAGGGGGTGTGGGGGGCGGAGCCCCCCACATCGGGGGTCCGGGGGTCGCCCCCCGGGCAAACACGACGAAGGAGTGGCGGCGAGGAGCCCCCAGGCTCCGAGCACACCACTCCCACTCCGAAGTGGGCGATACTGGGATTGAACCAGTGGCCTCTACCGTGTCAAGGTAGCGCTCTCCCACTGAGCTAATCGCCCTTGTGCGTGCTGCGAGGTGGAGACGGGATTTGAACCCGTGTACACGGCTTTGCAGGCCGTTGCCTCGCCTCTCGGCCACTCCACCAGAGCGAGACCTGATGGGGCCTCTCAGAGCGGACGACGGGATTCGAACCCGCGACCCTCACCTTGGCAAGGTGATGCTCTACCAACTGAGCCACGTCCGCGTGCCGGTCCGGGAGTCGCCTCCCGGGCTCGCATGGACAACTCTAGCGGAATCCCGGAGCGTTTGCGTACGGAGCGGCGTCGGACTCGGTGAGCTCGGCGTGGAGGGTGTTCCAGAAGTCGAGTTCCTTGTCCTCTTCGAGGTGGGCGATGCGGCCCCAGAACTCGCGGTCCTCGGCTTCGTGGGCGGCGGCGAGGGAGAGGGCGGGCATGAGGGTGGTGCCGGCGTCGGCGGCGTCGAGGTCGGCGGGGGTGACGCCGGCGGGGAGGGCGACGGGGGTGGAGGGGCGGTGGTGCTTGCCGCGCTTGCGGACGCGGATCGGCGGGGCGGTGGGGGCCTTGGCCGCGGCGGCGCGTCCAGCGGCGAGGGCGACGGTGCCGCAGAGGATGAAGGCGAGGATGCCGCCGAGGACGACGTCCTGGGTGGGGAGCTGCTCGGCGGGCGCGTTGTGCTCGGTCTCGTGCGCCTGGGCGCCGGTGGCGGGGGCGCCGACCTTGTCGACGGTGGGGGCGGGCGCGGCGTGCTTGGGGGTGTACTTCGCCGCGACCTTGATCTTGGACGGGTAGCCGAAGCCGACGACGGTGTCCATGTCGCGGGTCTTGCGCATGAGCTTGTAGCCGTCGGCGTTGCCCTCGATGGTGTGGAGGGTGCGGCCGTCGACCTTCTCGACGATGCCGACGTGGTCGATCTGGTCGATGTCGCCGGAGCCGTTCCAGTCGTAGAAGACGATGGCGCCGGGTTCGGGGTCGTGGCCCCAGGCGCCGTTCTTCTTGAACCACTGGGCGTGGTCGACGGTGGAGGCGAACTGGCCGGCCTGGTCGGTGACGTGGGCCTTGTCGGCGGCCCAGGCGAGGAACATGTCGCACCAGGGGGCGGTGGAGAAGTACTCGTCGTGGTCGCCGTCGACGTTCTTGCGGTACCACTCGCCGAACTTGGTGTACCCGTCGCCTTTCTCGGTGTAGCCGAGTTCGGTCTTGGCGATGTCGAGCAGCTTCTTGCCGATCGGGTCCATCTCGCTCCCTGCGCCTCGCTCGTTCGGGCAGGGGTGCGCCCGACCGGGGGACGGAACGCGCCCTGCTCCACGTGCCCTGCTGCACGCGCCCCGCTCCAATGGTCACGTTCCGATCTCGACGGAATGTAGCCGAGGTAAACGAGGGGCGGCAAGCGGTTCCCGGCAAACGGTCAAAACGGACTACTCAGTAGTAGCCACGCGGGAGGACGGTGACCGGACACGGCGCCGCGCGCAGCACCTTGAGCGCCACCTCGCCCAGGAAGACGCGGTGGGCGGCGGCGTCCTCGCTGGACGCGCACACGAGCAGCTCGCCCTCGGACCAGTCGACGTCGTCCAGCGCGTCGGCCACGTCGTCGCCCTCGGCGAGCTCGGCGGACACCTCCTCCGGGAGGAGGTCGGCGGAGTCGAGGGCGAGCCGGATGGCGAGCGCCAGGTCGTCGCGGAGCGGCTCGCCGGCCACGTCCCCGACGGCGAGGGTGACGAGGCGGAGCGGCACCTCCAGGCGCTCGGCGGCCTGCGCGGCGCGGATCACCGCCTCCTCGCACTGGGGCCGCCGGACGTACATGACCGTGATCCGGCTCGGCTCGTCCGGCGGGGTGTAGCCGGACGGGGCGAGCATCACGGCCTCGGTCGCCGAGTGCAGCAGGTGGTCCGCGGCGGCGCCGACGCCGATGCGGCCGCGGGCGCCGCCCTCGGGGGAGCCGACGACGATCAGGTCGGCGCCGATCCGGCTGGCCAGCACGGTGAGCCCGCGGCCGACGCTGCGCCCCTCCTGGACGATCAGGTCGGCGGGCTGGTCGTCCAGCTGGTCGGCGAGCTGGTCCAGCGCGGCCCTGGCCTCGCCGGCGGCGGCGGGCAGGTCCGGCGGGTGGACGGTCGCCACGCTGAGCCGGCCGCCGGTCAGCGCGACGATGCCGCGCGCGAGGTCCAGGGCCTCCCGGCCGCCCGCGTCGGGCACGTAGCCGGCCAGGACGTGTTCACCGATCATGTACCCGAGCATTCCCCCGGGGCGGCCCCTCAGACCAGATGGGATTTGAGGTAGTTTTTCCTGGTTGTCACTCTTTGGGGGGATTTTCATGGGTGTCGAGGTTTCGGACCTCGAAGCCGGCCGCTGGAGCATCGATCCGGTCCATTCCGAGATCACCTTCACGATCCGGCACCTGATGACCACGGTGCGGGGCTCGTTCCTCGACTTCGGGGGCGAGGTCGTGATCGGCGAGGACCCGCTGGACTCCACCGCGCGCGCGGAGATCCGGATGGCCTCGATCGACACCCGCAGCGCCGAGCGCGACGAGCACGTCCGCTCCGCCGACATCCTGGACGTCAAGCGCCACCCCGTGATGATGTTCACCGCCACCGGGGTCGAGCCCGCCACCGTCGGCCGCCGCGCCCGCTCGCCCCGCTACCACCTGGACGGCGAGCTGACGATCAAGGACGTGACCCGCCCGGTCCGGCTGCTGACCGAGTTCCACGGCGTCGGCTCCGACCCGTGGGGCGGCACCCGCGCGGGCTTCACCGCGACGGCCGCCATCAGCCGCCGCGACTTCGGCATCGAGTTCAACGTGCCGCTGCAGGGCGACCGGGTCATGCTCGGCGACGAGATCACCATCGGGCTGGAGATCCAGGCCGTCCTCGCCACGGCCGACACCCCCGCCTGACCGCGCCCCGGCCGCCCCCGCGAGGCCGGGACGCGGGAGTACCCGGCCTAGACGGCCGTCCGGGCGAGCCAGTGATCCAGCAGGGACGCGTCGCCGGTCACCTTCAGCTCGTCCGCTTCGGCCGGAGCGAGCCGCCGGGCGAACACCAGCAGGAGGTCCCGGACGGGCCCAGCGACGGTCACGTCCGCGCCCTTCTCGCCGCCCCTGACGCTCTCGCCTTCCGGGCCTTCCGGGCCTTCCGTGAAAACCGGCCCGTCCGGAGTGCGGGTGACCAGCCAGCCCGGCAGGGACGCCTCCGCGGGGCGCAGGTGCAGCGTCTCGCCCGTCCCGCGCAGCTCCGCCAGCTCCGGCTTGTACTCGGCCGCCGTCGGCGCCGTCAGCAGCCCGAGGAACTCGGTGATCACGTCCGCGGCGAGGTCGGGCGCCACCGTGAACGGCGCGCCCGCGGCCAGCGCCGCGTCGGCATGGTGGACGACGGACTCGTTCGCCATCCGCCGCAGCCACCTGACGGTCGGCCACGGTCCGAGCATGGGATGGGCGACGGTCTCGTCCGGCTTCGCCTCGACGGCGGCGATCAGCTCCTCCGCGCCGCCGCGCAGCCAGCCGGACCAGGCGGCCGGGGAGTCCGGGACCGTGCGGGGCAGGCCGTCGACGACGTCGGTGCGCCCGGTCCGCACCAGATCGGCCGCCCACAGGTACGCCTGGCCGACATGCCCGACCAGGTCCTGCAACGTCCATTCCGGACAGGTCGGCACCCGCGTGGACGGGACCGGTCCCGACGCGGCCTCCGCGAGCCCCCGGGCATGCTCGCGCAGGCCCTCCTTGATGCGTCCGGCCTCCAGCACGTCGTCTCCTCTCCGCGGGTCTCCCTTGGGCGCTCGTAAGGTAGGACCTCCAGCCTGCTGGAGGTTCAACTGGTTGTGAGCGAAGACACAACGCTGGGGATCGGCGACCTGGCGGCGCTGACCGGGGTGTCCGTGCGCACGATCCGCTTCTACTGCGACGAGGGGCTCCTGGAGCCGGGACGCAGCGCGGGCGGGCACCGGCGCTTCGACGCCGCCGCGGTGGACCGGCTCCGGTTCGTCCGGCGGCTGCGCGCCCTCGGGCTCGGCCTGCCCGCCGTCACGTCCGTCCTCGCCGGGGAGCGCTCGCTGGAGGAGGCCGTCGCCGCCGAGCGCCGCTCGGTCGACACCGAGCTGGCCGCGCTCGCCTGGCGCCGCGCCTCCCTCCGCGCCGTCGAGCGGACCGCGCCGGCCGACCGCGCGGCGCGCCTGGACCTGCTCGCCGCCGTCCACGACGGCCCCGCCGCGAGGGACGTCCTGCTGGACTTCTGGCGCCGCCGCATCCTGGTCCCGCTGCCGGACGCGGCGGTGCGCGAGTTCCTGGAGCGCAGCGTGCCGGAGCCGCCCGCCGACCCGACGGCGGAGCAGGTCGTCGCCTACGCCGGGATGGTCGCGGTCGCGAGCGACCGGCCCCTGCTGCGCGAGCTGCGCGCCCTCGGCCGGGTGAACGCCGACCGGGTGCGCGACGAGCCGACCCTGATCACCGGCCTCGGCGAGGCCGTGGCGCTGGCCGCCCCGCTGGTCGCCGAGGGCGCCGAGCCCCGCCCCGGCCACGCCCTCGACCTGTTCGTCGCGGCGCACGCGGCCGGCCGGGACGAGCGCGACACTCCCCGCTTCCGCCGCGACCTGCTGCCCGCCGTCGCCATGGAGCAGGACGCGCGGCTCCGCCGGTACTGGACGCTGTTCGGCGAGGTGACCGGCGAGCCCGCCACCGCCGGAACGATCAACACCTGGCTGGTCGACGCGCTCGAACGCGACGTCGCGCGCGCCGCCGCCTGACGCTCCGGCTCCCGGACGCACTGGCCCCCGGACGCACTGGCCCCCGGACGCACTGGCCCCCGGACGCACTGGCCCCCGGACGCACTGGTCGCGGACGGAATAGGAGACCGCCCGGCGGGGTTCCGCTAGAATGGTTGAACGTTCTACTACTTCGGAGGCCGGCATGCAGTTCGGGATCTTCACGGTCGGCGACGTCACGCCCGACCCGACCAGCGGCCGGGTGCCGACGGAGGCGGAGCGGATCAAGGCCATGGTGGCGATCGCGCTCAAGGCCGAGGAGGCCGGCCTGGACGTGTTCGCGACCGGCGAGCACCACAACCCGCCGTTCGTGCCGTCCTCCCCGACGACGATGCTCGGCTACATCGCGGCCCGCACCGACCGGCTCATCCTGTCCACCGCGACCACGCTGATCACCACCAACGACCCGGTGAAGATCGCCGAGGACTTCGCGATGCTCCAGCACCTCGCCGACGGCCGGGTGGACCTGATGATGGGACGCGGCAACACCGGCCCCGTCTACCCCTGGTTCGGCAAGGACATCCGGGACGGCATCGCGCTCGCGATCGAGAACTACCACCTGCTGCACCGGCTCTGGCGCGAGGACGTCGTCGACTGGGAGGGCAGGTTCCGCACGCCGCTCCAGTCGTTCACCTCGACGCCGCGCCCGCTGGACGGCGTCCCGCCGTTCGTCTGGCACGGCTCGATCCGCAGCCCGGAGATCGCCGAGCAGGCCGCCTACTACGGCGACGGCTTCTTCGCCAACCACATCTTCTGGCCGACCGAGCACTTCCAGCGGCTCATCGGCCTCTACCGGCAGCGCTTCGAGCATTACGGGCACGGCTCCGCCGACCAGGCGATCGTCGGCCTCGGCGGGCAGGTGTTCATGCGCAGGAACTCCCAGGACGCCGTCCGCGAGTTCCGCCCGTACTTCGACAACGCGCCCGTCTACGGGCACGGCCCGTCGCTGGAGGAGTTCACCTCCGAGACGCCCCTGACGGTCGGCAGCCCCCAGCAGGTCATCGACAAGACCCTGACGTTCCGCGACCACTTCGGCGACTACCAGCGCCAGCTGTTCCTCATGGACCACGCCGGGCTGCCGCTGAAGACCGTCCTGGAGCAGATCGACATGCTGGGCGAGGAGGTCGTCCCGGTGCTGCGCAAGGAGTTCGAGGCGCTGCGCCCGGCGCACGTCCCGGCGGCCGCCCCGACCCACGCGTCCCGCCTCACCGAGGAGGTTCGATGACCACCCTCGCCGTCGTCTCCGCCGGGCTCGGGCAGCCGTCCTCGACCCGGCTCCTCGCCGACCGCCTCGCCGCCGCGGCGGCCGGGGCGCTCGGCGCGGACACCGCCGTCGAGACGATCGAGCTGCGCGACCACGCGCACGCCATGGTCGACGC
Source organism: Actinomadura meyerae (assembly GCF_900188445.1). GTDB lineage: Bacteria > Actinomycetota > Actinomycetes > Streptosporangiales > Streptosporangiaceae > Spirillospora > Spirillospora meyerae. The sequence continues at coordinate 80,696 of NZ_FZOR01000024.1, read as the reverse complement.
GACCCTGACGGGCTTCCCGTCCGGGGCGTTCCGCGACGCCGTGAAGACGGTGGAGGGCGCCGACGGCCTCATCGCCGTGACGCCCGTGTTCAACGCGTCCTACAGCGGGCTGTTCAAGACGTTCTTCGACGTCATCGAGCGGGACTCGATGGAGGGCAAGCCCGTGCTGCTCGGCGCGACCGGCGGCACGGGCCGGCATTCGCTGGCCATCGACTACGCGATGCGGCCGCTGTTCGCCTACCTGCGCGCGACCGCGGCCCCGACCGCCGTCTACGCGGCGTCGGAGGACTGGGGGAGCGGCGAGACCGGCCTGCCCGACCGCATCGCCCGCGCCGGCGCCGAGCTGGCCGCGCTGGTCCGGGCCCGCCCCGCCCCGGCCCGGGAGGACCTGTACGAGAACCCCGTGCCCTTCGAGCAACTCCTCTCCGGTCGCTGATCACCCTATTTAAGGGTTGGCTTATATAAGCGAAGGCTGTAGCTTGGGATCCGTGCACGCCTTCGACGTCCTGGGTGACCCCGTACGGCGCCGGATCCTGGAGCTGCTCGCCGACGGCGAGCGGTCCTCCGGTGAGATCACGGCCGTCGTCCGGGAGGAGTTCGGGATCTCCCAGCCCGCGGTGTCGCAGCATCTGAAGGTGCTCCGCGACGGCGGGTTCGCGGTGGTGCGGGCGGAGGGGACGCGCCGGCTCTACGCCGTCGACTCCGCTCCGCTGCGGGAGATCGACGCCTGGCTCGACCGGTTCCGCCGGTTCTGGACCCCGCACCTGGACGCCCTGGCGACCGAGATCGCCCGCGGCAGGCGCGCACGCCGAAACGACTCAGGGAGCGAGCCATGATCGAAGTCACGGGGCAGATCAACGCGGTCCGGCGCACGGTCGGCGAACGGGTCCTGGAGGCCGGGACCGCGCGCACCGCGATCGTCAGCCAGGTCTACGACACCGACGTCGAGGACCTCTGGGACGCCGTCACCAGCGCCGAGCGCATCCCGCGCTGGTTCCTGCCCGTCTCCGGCGACCTCCGGCTCGGCGGCCGCTACCAGCTCGAGGGCAACGCGAGCGGGACGATCGAGCGCTGCGACCCGCCCAAGAGCTTCGCCGCCACCTGGGAGTACGGCGGCCAGACGTCCTGGATCGAGGTCCGCCTCGCGCCGGAGGCGGACGGCCGGGCGCGGTTCGAGCTGGAGCACATCGCCCACGTCGGCGACGACATCTGGGAGCAGTACGGCCCCAGCGCCGTCGGCATCGGCTGGGACCAGGGCCTCCTCGGCCTCGCCATGCACCTCGCGACCGGCGCGAGCGCCCCGGACGAGGTCGGCCCCGAGTGGTCCCTGTCGGACGAGGGCAAGGAGTTCACCCGGCAGAGCGGCGAGCTCTGGTTCAAGGCCCACGTCGCCTCCGGCGCCGACGAGGCCGCCGCCCGCGCCGCCGCGGACCGCACCATCGCCATGTACACCGGCGAGGAGGAGTGACCTTCCGGACATGACGCCGCTCCGGCGTCCCCGGCCCGGCGCCCGCCCGCCCTGGAACGGGCTCTGCCCCGGCTTTCCCGGACCTTGGCGGGCGGCTCGGCAGAATGGCGCGGGTGGACGTGAGGATGGGCGTCCGCGTCGAGGGGGTCGTGCAGGGCGTCGGGTTCCGGCCGTTCGTGCACGGGCTCGCCACCGGCCTCGGGCTGTCCGGGCTCGTCGGCAACGACGCGGCCGGCGTGTTCATCGAGGTCGAAGGCGCGCCCGACGAGATCGGACGCTTCCTGGACGGGCTGCGCGCGCGCCCGCCGCGGCTCGCGGTCGTCGAGCGCCTCACCACCCGCGAGCTGGACGTGCGCGGCCGCTCCGGCTTCACCATCGTGGGCAGCGACGCGTCGGGGGAGCGCCGCGCGCTCGTCTCCTGGGACTCCGCGACCTGCGACGACTGCCTGCGCGAGATGCGCGACCCGGACAACCGGCGGTACGGATACCCGTTCATCAACTGCACGAACTGCGGACCGCGCTTCACGATCGTGCAGGATGTCCCCTACGACCGTCCGAACACGACCATGGCCGGCTTCGCGATGTGCGAGGCGTGCGCCGCCGAGTACGCGGACCCGGCCGACCGCCGGTTCCACGCCCAGCCGGTGTGCTGCCCCGCCTGCGGGCCGACCCTTGTCCTGCACGCGCCCGGCGCGCAGCCGGCTCCCATCGGTGGCCCGGACGCCGACGCCGCTCGTGACCCGCTGGTCGCTGCCCGTTCGCTGCTTGCCGAGGGCGCGATCCTGGCGGTGAAGGGACTCGGCGGCTACCACCTCGCGGTGCGGGCGGCGTCCGGAAGCGCGGTCGCCGAACTCCGCGCCCGCAAGCACCGCGAGGACAAGCCGTTCGCCGTCATGGTCCCCGACCTCGCGACCGCCCGGTCCCTGTGCGCGTTGTCCGGCGCGGAGGAGGCGCTGCTCACCGGCCCGCGCCGCCCCATCGTGCCGGCGCGCCGCCGCCCGGACGCGGCGGTCGCCGACGCCGTCGCACCCGGTGGCCGGGACCTCGGCCTCATGCTGCCCTACACCCCGCTGCACCATCTCCTCGTCACCGAGCCGATCGTGCTGACGAGCGGAAACGTCTCGGACGAGCCGATCGCCCACCGGGACGCCGACGCCCTCGAACGCCTCGGCGGGATCGCCGACGGATTCCTCCTCCACGACCGTCCCATCCACACCCGCACCGACGACTCCGTGGTGCGCGTCTTCTTGGGGCGGACGCTGCCGCTGCGCCGGTCCCGCGGTTACGCGCCCGAGCCTCTCCCGATCGCGAAGGGGCGATCCGTTCTGGCGTGCGGCGCCGAGTTGAAGAACACGTTCTGCCTGACCCGTGACGGCCGGGCGTTCCTCTCCCACCACATCGGCGATCTGCAGAACTACGAGACCTTCCGCGCATTCGAGGAGGGCATCGCGCATTTCCGGCGGCTCTTCGACATCGACCCCGAAGTCATCGCCTATGACCCGCATCCCGAGTACCTGTCGACGAAATACGCCCTCGACCAGGATCTGCCGTCCGTCGCCGTCCAGCACCACCACGCGCACATCGCCTCCTGCCTGGCGGACAACGGCGTGGACGGCCCGGTGATCGGCGTCGCCTTCGACGGCACCGGATACGGCACGGACGGCACGCTGTGGGGTGGCGAGTTCCTCGTCGCCGACCTCCACGGCTTCGAAAGGGCCGGCCACCTGGATCCGGTCCCGATGCCGGGAGGGGCCGCGGCGATCCGCGAGCCATGGCGGATGGCGGCCGCTCACGGCGTCCCCGAAGACCTTCCGGTGGCCGGACGGCCCGAGTGGCCCATCGCGGTGGACATGGCCCGGCGCCGGGTCAGCGCACCGCTCACGTCCAGCATGGGAAGGCTCTTCGACGCGGTCGCCGCAGTCCTGGGCGTCCGCGACCGCGTCAACTACGAAGGCCAGGCCGCCATAGAACTGGAGCAGCGCGCCGACCCCTCCGAGCGCACCGCGTACTCGGCCGCCATCACCGGATCGGCGCCCTTCACCGTCGCCGGAGCCGACCTGGTGAACGCGGTCGTGACCGACCTGCGTGCGGAAGTGCCCGTTCCGGCGATCGCCGCCCGCTTCCACAATGGCGTCGCCGCGCTGGTGGTGGACGCGGCATCCCGAATACGCGAGACGACCGGTCTCGGGGCCGTCGCCCTCTCGGGAGGCGTGTTCCAGAACATGCTCCTTCTGGAACGGACTGTATCGGGCCTTGCGGACGCCGGTTTCGGCGTGCTGACCCATCACCGCGTCCCGCCCAACGACGGTGGTATCAGTTTCGGTCAGGCGGTCGTGGCCACCGCCCGGCATTCCTCTGCGTGATCTGCTCTCTGACTCCGTTGACGTGGCGTGCGGCGTCTTTCACCGAGAATTCGTTGCAAGCATGGCGTAAGTCCGCGTGAGGAGCCGTTTCCGCGAAGGGCTGCGGGGCGGCACGGACGAACGCCATGATCATCTCATGGAGGACGATGGGAATCATTCGCCGGAACGCGAGCCGCTCTCATGGCGGGTGCGGCGCTGGGCCGCACCGACCGCCATGGCGTTGGCGGTCGTGACGTCCATCGCCGCCGTGCAGGTCCTGGCCGACGACCCTGACTCGTCCGCACCGTACGGGGCCGACCGGTACCCGCGCTTCCTGCTCACCGTGCAACCGATGGCGGATGGCCTGCCGGACGAGGGCCCCAAGCCGTGGTTCGTCGTGCGCGAGGTCCGGCTCGACGGACGATCATGGCAGGTGGACTCGGTCGAGCGGCCTCCGTCCGCCGGTGAGGCGCAGATGATCCTCCCCGGTCCCAGGAGCACGTTCGTCGTCGCCGCCACCCGGAAGGAAACGTGTGAATCGCGGTTCTACCGGGGGAAGGTGAGCACGGACGGCAGGGTGCAAGGAATCGAGCCGTTCCGCCAGGTCACGGTCCCTGCCCTCGTCGCCGGTCTGGCGCTGAGCCCGGACGGTGATCGTCTCGCCTACACGACCGCTCCATGCACGCCCGAAGGCGAGCGCCCTCCAGAGCCGCGCGCCAACGTGACCGTGCTGGACATCGACTCCGGCCATCGCCGTACCTGGACGACGACCACCCCATCGGTCATCGGTGAGATCGTCTGGGCTCGTGACGGCCGCACGCTCGGCTACGCCGTGAGCGACATCCTCATCGGCTCCCTGCCCGGGGAGGACGTCCCGCCAGGGGAGCCGCCGTATCCGGCGCGCCCGGCCCAGCCGGTCGGACCCGTCGGGAGCAAGGTTCAGGCCGTCGCCGTCCACGCGCTCGACACCGAAGCGCCGGGCACGGACCTTCGCAAGGGCCGCCTCCTGTTCCGCCAGTCCGCCGATTCAGGGACGGTCATGTCCGTGGTGATGAAGCCGGACGGCCGGTCCGGCTTCGGTGCGATGGAAAGGGAACAGCCGCCGAGCACGGTCATCTTCTCCTTCTCCGAGGGGAAGCCCATACGCGTCACCAGCAGCAGGCCGCGAAAGCCGAATGTCGCAACGGGCATCGTCTTCGGCTTCACTGAGCCTCGATATGCCTGCCTGAACGGTCTCGACTCGTTCGGCAGGGTGGTCGAAGGCGGTTTCTCCGCACACCCGCCCAGAACCGAGGGGTGCGGAAGCGGCTACGTCCACTAGGACGAGTTGCGGCAGTGGTCGTCCGCGACCACACCCGCCGCGCACCCCGCAAGAGCCGCAGGCAAACTCCCGGGCCCTGACGCCGAGGCGGTGGGGCGGTGTGTGGCCGTGGCGGACTGACCGCTGGTCAGGACGCGCGGACGTCGGCGCGGCCCGTGTGCAGGTAACGCGCACGGCCCTCGCCGTCGTCCCCGAGAAACGCTACGGGGCCGTGGCCTGGCTCCGCGGGCAGCAGGGAGTCGCCGCGCCAGCCGAGCAACTCCGTCCGGAACGGTTCGTCGCCGAGCTCAACCGCCAGGCCGGCGGGGACCTTCTCGAGCCACAGCCGCCCCTGCCCGTCAGCGCTCACCGTGGTCTCGCTCGTGCTCGACACGTAGACGCCCGCGCAGCGGCCGGCGTCCAGGCGGGCCGTGGGATCCGGGACAGGCTCGGCGGGCGACTCGATGGCCTTCCCCAGGATCTCCTTGATCAGCGGCTTGCGGTCGCCGCCGTTCGTGAAGACCGCTACGCACACATCGCGGCCTGGGTCGATCCGCAGGGCGGCGGACTGCCCGATGGTGTTGCCGTCGTGGCCGAACACCGGGCCGCCGGGCAGGTCGTGCAGCGTCCAGCCCAGGCCCCAGGCCGTCCCCCAGCCGATGTCCGGCAGTGCGACCTGCGGCTCCCGCATGGCCGCGAGTCCCTCGTCGGCGAGATGCATGCGGGCGAAGGCCAGCTGGTCCCGCGGGGTCATGGCGAGCATCGCCCCGGCGGGTGCGTTCGAGCGCGCCAATGCCCAGACCGGGGAGGGCCGTCCCTTCTCATGACCCACCGCCGCGCGATGGAGGATCGCCTCGTACGGATCGGTCGCCGCGTGCGTCATGCCCAGGGGTGTGAACAGGTGGTCCCGCATGCAGCGGTCGAACGGCATGCCCCGCACGACCTCGACGATCCGCCCGAGCACGTTGTAGCCCGCGTTGCAGTAGGAGAACATCTCCCCGGGCTCGAAGAGCCGAGGTACGTCCGCCAGGAGCTCGATGTACCTTTCCAGGCAGTCGTCTCCCTTGCCCGTGTCGGTGAACACGTCACCCTCGAAACCGGCCGTGTGGCACAGCAGCTGCCGGACGGTCGCCCTCCGGAAACCGGGAAGGTACCTGTCCACCGGCGCGTCGAGCTCCACCAGTCCCTCGGCGACGAGGCCCATCACCAGCGTCGCCGTCAGCGTCTTCGTGATCGACCCGATCTGGAACACCGAGTCGACCGTCGCCTCCACTCCCGTCGCCGTGCTCAGTACCCCCGCCGCCGCCTCGACCAGCCGTCCTCCGGCGTCGACGGCGACCGCGACACCCGGTACCCCGTGCTCCTCGGCCAGGCTCGGCAGCCGTTCCCTTAACCATGCCTCGACCTCGTCGATCTCCAGGCTCATTCGCCCTACCGTAGACGGCTTGGTGCGGATGTCCGGATCATCGTGCTGCGCGTGCGGCCGGGCTGTTCCGGTTCGTCAGAGGTTGCCCATGGCTCTCGGGGACCGCCTCGGCCATCGATTCGTCCCGTCATGGGGGAGAACGTACGGGCGCGATGGTGATGGATGCGACTCCTTTTCGGACTGGCGAGGAATGCGGACGTATGGTTAGTTAGCCACGGAAACTACCTGGGAAGCCACCTGACGGGGGTCGGCGTGCCGTCCAAGCACTATCCGTGGATCGCGCTGAGCAACACGACGCTCGGCATGCTGCTGGCCACGGTCAACTCGTCCATCGTGATCATTTCGCTGCCGGCGATCTTCCGGGGCATCCGGCTGAACCCGCTGGAGCCGGGGAACGTCAGCTACCTGCTGTGGATCCTGATGGGCTACATGCTCGTCTCGGCGGTGCTGGTGGTCACGCTCGGCCGGCTCGGCGACATGTTCGGGCGCGTGCGGATGTACAACGCCGGGTTCGCGGTGTTCACGGTCGGGACGCTGGTGCTGGCGCTCGATCCGCTGCACGGGGGCGCCGGGGCGCTCTGGCTCATCGGCTGGCGGGTGTTCCAGGGGATCGGCGGCGCCATGCTGATGGCGAACTCGGCGGCGATCCTCACCGACGCGTTCCCCGCGCACCGGCGCGGGATGGCGATGGGCGTCAACCAGGTCGCCGGGATCGCCGGGACGTTCATCGGGCTCGTGGCGGGCGGGCTGCTCAGCGAGATCAACTGGCGGCTGGTGTTCTTCGCGTCCGCGCCGATCGGGATCATCGGGACGGTCTGGGCCTACCGCAGCCTGGTCGAGACCGCGACGAAGGCGGTCTCCGCGAAGATCGACTGGCTCGGCAACGCCACGTTCGCGGTCGGGCTGACCGGGCTGCTCGCCGCGATCACCTACGGCATCCAGCCCTACGGCGGGCACGACATGGGCTGGACGAACCCGTGGGTGATCGGCGGGATCGCCGGCGGCATCGCCGTGCTCGCGCTGTTCTGCTGGATCGAGACCAGGGTCGAGCAGCCGATGTTCCAGCTCGGGCTGTTCCGCATCCGCGCGTTCACGGCCGGGAACGCGGCCGGGCTGCTCGCCGCGATCTCCCGCGGCGGCATGCAGTTCATGCTGATCATCTGGCTGCAGGGCATCTGGCTGCCGCTGCACGGCTTCGACTACGAGGACACGCCGCTGTGGGCGGGCATCTACCTGCTGCCGCTCACCGCCGGATTCCTGGTGGCCGGGCCGATCTCCGGGCACCTGTCCGACCGGCATGGGGCGCGCGCCTTCGCCTCCGGCGGGCTGGTGCTGTCGGCGGCGGCGTTCGCCGGGCTGCTGCTGATCCCGACCGACTTCGGGTACCCCACGTTCGCGCTGCTGATCTTCCTGAACGGGGTCGGCTCCGGGCTGTTCGCGGCGCCCAACACCACGGCGATCATGAACTCGGTCCCGGCGGACCAGCGCGGGGTCGCCTCCGGCATGCGCGCCACGTTCATGAACGCCGGCATGGTCCTGTCGATCGGCGTGTTCTTCTCGCTGATGATCGCGGGGCTGTCGGACACGCTGCCGAGGACGCTGACGTACGGGCTGACGGAGCACGGCGTCCCGGCCGGGCCCGCGGCGCAGGTCGGCGAGCTGCCGCCGGTCGGCACGCTGTTCGCCGCGTTCCTCGGCTACAACCCGATCGAGAACCTGCTCGCGCCGTTCCACGTTCTCGGCGGCTTGGCGCCGGACGACGTTGCCACCCTGACCGGACGGTCGTACTTCCCGCACCTGATCTCCGAGCCCTTCCACCGCGGGCTCGTCATCGTGTTCAGCCTGGCGATCGCGATGTCGCTGGTCGCGGCGCTGGTGTCGCTGCTGCGCGGGCGCCGGTACGTGCACGAGGACGTCCCGGGCGAGCCCGCTCTGCAAAGGGCGGGGCGGGACGCCGCCTAGTCCGGATCGAGCGGCCCACGCTCGGCGCCGGGCCGTGGAAGCGGATGCGGCGGATCGCGGGTGGACGGCGGTCTGCACGCCCGCCTGCGCACCGGCCCCGCCCAGGCCCGGCAACGCGACACCCGGCACGACGTCCAACGCGGCACGACGGCGAGCGCGGCACGACGGCGAGCGCGGCACGACGGCGAGCGCGGCGCGGTGTCCGGCCCGGCACGGTATCCGGCACGACATGATGTAGACACGATGTCCAACAAGATGCGGAATCTGGCAGTGCGGGACCTCAATGCGGCGTAGTCTCTAGCGAGCCGGGGTGGTACGGCACGGCGCCGGCGGTGTCTCGGATACCGTCGGCGCCGGTGACCTCTCCGGGCGGCGGGAGGGCAGGCCCGGGCCGGTCCGGCGTCCGTTGTGGGCCTTCATGACGGCCTGCAGGTCGGGGAGCCCGCGGCGGCCGTTGGCGTCCGACAGCGCCGGGCACGCCCAGGCGTCCTGGCGGCCCCACGAGTAGCTGATGTCGAACGCGGGCCGGGGGACGAGCCGCTCCCACCGGCCGAGGATGGACCGGAGCTGCCGCTCGCTCGGCATCCGCCAGTTCCGCTCCCCGTCATTGCAGGACTGCCCGAACGTCTGGAACACCGGGACGATCATGCGGCGGGGGAACCCGGCGCGGGCGGCCTGCGCGACCATGGCGTCGATCGCGCGGAGGTCGCAGCGCGCGCGGTCCGTGCGGCAGGGGTACGGGTCGAGGCCGATGAGGTCGAGGTGGGTCTCGGACGGTTTGAGCGGGCGCATCGGCCAGTCGGTCAGCGACGCGAACGCCCGCTGGCCGGGCGCGTACCGGTGGACGATGTCGGCGCGCTGCCGGATCTTGCCGGCGATGTCGGGGCACTCGTCCGGGTTCGGCTCGTCGGACAGGTACCACCCGTAAACCCGCTCGTTGCCCGCGAACCGCTTCACCGTCCTGGTGAACGCGGACGCGCTCTCTTGCTGGAAGCCGCCGCAGGTGGTGTTCCCGACCCACAGCAGGGCCCGGCCGCCCGGGGGCAGCGAGGCGATGTCGTCCTCGTCGGGGTCGACGTCGAACAGGGTGTAGCCGAGGGCCGCCGCCTTGGCGCGGTCGCCGGCCGGCATGTTGAGCGCGAGGTGCAGCGTGGCGCCCGGCGGGGGCGTGGCCGTGCCGGCGGCCGGACGGGCGGCGGCATCGCCCGGCGAGGGGGCGATCAGGTATCCGGTGACGGCGCCGCCGAGCGCGGCGGCGAGCGCCACGGCGGCGAGCTGCGTCCAGATCGGCTTCATCGGCTCTCCCGGCGTCGCAGGTCTCCCCAGCGTCGCACGGACGGAGCGTGATCGCCCGGATACGCCGCGACCGGCCGCCCGCAATCAGCGGGGCGGCCGGTCCGGAACGGCGGTGCCCGAGGGGGCCCGGGGCGGGGCGGGTCAGACGCGCCAGGACTGGACGAGTGCGTCCAGCGTGGCCTGGTCGTAGACGATCCCCTGCGCGGTCAGCTCCTGGGCGACGAGCTCGCCGTCGCCGTGGTGCTTGGCGAGCAGCCGGTACACCGCGTACGGGAACCAGTGGTTGTCGCTGATCCGCTGGATCTCGGCCTCGTCGCAGACGTAGCCCTCGGCCCTGACCTCGGCGAGCGTCGCGGCGACGTCGCCGTGCCGCCGTTCGAGGATGTCGATGACGAGCGAGCGCAGGTTCTCGGGGGAGGGCGCCGCGTGCGTCGCGGGCGCCTCGGTCGCCGCGCCGTAGGAGCTGCGCCCGTTGGGGCTTCCGGACGCGGCCGCGGCGCTGACGACGGCCAGTTCCGGCTCCGGCTCGGCGGAGGGGGCCGGAGTCTCGGCGACCGGCGCGGGCGCCGGTGCGGGGGCAGCGGCGGCGGGCGGGCTCTGCGCCGCCTTGGGGGCCGGCGCGGATCCGGCCTGCTCGGCCGCGGCCCGCGCGGGCCGGGCCTCGGCCGCCGGTTCGGCGGACGAGCCGGACTCCAGTGCCTTTCCGGAGTGGCCCGGCACCTGGATCTGCGCGAACGGGCCGGTGGTCCGCAGCGGCATCAGCGTGATCTGGTTCAGCGTGACGGGGCCGGCGATGGCGCGCGGCTGCGGCTCCGGCTTCGTGGTCTCCTCTTCCTCCAGCTTCTGCGACACGTACCGGTGCAGCGTCCGCAGGAGGACGAACAGGCCGAGCATCGACACGATGGGCGGGACGGCGGCCGTCGCCTGGTAGGAGAATGTCTTGTTGCCGACGTGGCCCACGTTGAAGATGAGGCTGGCCGTCCAGCCGGCGAGGGCGATGGTGAGCGGCAGGCAGAAGTCGAGCCAGCTCATGATGGCGCGGCGCTTTATCACGAAGGCGTCGATGGCCAGCAGGAAGAGCCCGAGCTCCCCGACGATGATGAACAGGTCGACCAGCAGGGGGAACGATTCGGCCTTCCAGCCCCGCAGGCCGTGTTCCAGGGCCCAGTGGTAGAGCCCGGCATAGGACTGGGCGAAGCCACCGGCGGTGGCGGTCAGGACCGCGGCCGCCATGAAGGCGATGGCCCCCCACCGTGTGATGACCTGTGCCCGGTTGGCAGCGCTCATGCGGCGTGTGCTCCCAGAGTTATTTACCCGACCAAGAGTGATCGCCTGGGAGACTATCCATTCTTTTGGCGTTCCGTGGCCGATTCGCGTTACGGCTCGGTCGCATTCCGGGAGGTACCGGGCACAGTGTGGCAAACGATCGGTGCGAGCGGGCCGGGCGGCGAAAGAGCGGGACAAAGGGGGTGAATCATCCCATTGTGTCCGTATATTGATGCCGCGTAGCGTGTAGCCGTAATTGTCGTAATTGCCGCGATAGTCCGCCGAGCGGGGCGGCCGATCCGGCCGGTTCTGCCGGTGCGTGCCAAGCGTCGGCGCGCGTTCGGTCGCGCGTTCCGCGCCGCCTACGGTGAGTCGCCCAGCGCCTAGCGAGCGCGCGCCGCCGGCCTCCAGTGGCGACGGCCGCGCCGCCGAGCCCGGTTCCGCCATGCGTGAAATGCCCCGTTTGTCCGCATTGATTCCCGGATCGCGGGAACGGCGGACCCAAGGAGGCTCAGAACAGGGACCGCGGGAGACGCAGGAGACGGGGACGGCGACAAGGGACAGCGAGAACAGGGGACGTCGCAGACAGGGGGGCGGCATGCCACGACCGGGAAGCCACAAGTACGACGCCGAGCGCCGCAGGCTCCGCAAGGAGATGGAGGACCAGGGGATCGCCAGCGACCGGGAGGCGGGCGAGCGCGCCAACCGGGAGCTGCAGCTGGACGAGCACCACCGGCCCCGCCGCGCCACCGAGCGCGGCGCGGGGCCGAAGGGGGAGCGGAGGGGATCGCGTTGAGCCCCGCGATGAACCACGACGCGGCCGACGCCGGGGACGTCCTCGGCGCGGTGCTGCCGCTGGAGTACGAGGACGACCTCGACCCGCTCATGGACCGGATCGGGGACGCGCGCTGCGTGCTGATCGGCGAGGCCAGCCACGGCACGCACGAGTACTACGCGTGGCGGGCCGCGCTGACCAGGCGGCTGATCTCCGAGCGCGGGTTCTCGTTCGTCGCGGTCGAGGGCGACTATCCGGACTGCCGCCGGGTCGGCCGCAGCGTGACGCTGGCACCGGGCGCGCCCGCCGACCCGCGCGACGTCCTGGACGGCTACGAGCGCTGGCCGACGTGGATGTGGGCGAACGAGGAGACCGCCAAGTTCTGCCGGTGGCTGCGCGACCACAACATCGGCCTGCCGTCCGGCGACCGCGTCGGCTTCTACGGCCTGGACGTCTACAGCCTGTGGGAGTCGCTGCGGGCCGTCGTCGACCACCTGGCCGAGCACCGGCCGGAGTACCTCGGCACGGCGCTGGAGGCGTACCGCTGCTTCGAGCCGCACGGAGAGGACCCTCAGGCGTACGGGTGGAACACCGCGCTCGTCCCGCGGGGGTGCGCCGACGAAGTCCTGGAGCTGCTGACCCGGCTGCGCCAGGCCCCCGAGACGGCGGGGGGCGGCGACCCGGCGGAGGAGTTCGACGCCCGGCAGAACGCCGAGGTGGCGGCCGGCGCCGAACGGTACTACCGCGCCATGATCGGCGGTGGGCCCGAGTCGTGGAACGTGCGGGACGTCCACATGGCCGACACCCTCGACCGCCTCCTGGAGTTCCACAGGGCGCGGCGAGGTGAGGCGAAGGCCGTCGTGTGGGCGCACAACACCCATGTGGGCGACGCGCGGGCGACGGACATGGCGGGCGCGGGGATGGTCAACCTCGGCCAGCTGGCCCGGGAGCGGTACGGCCGGGACGACGTCGTCGTGGTCGGCTTCGCGGGCGGTCCCGGTGAGGTCGTCGCGGCGCCGCGCTGGGGCGGCCCCATGGAGGTCATGCAGGTCCCGCCGCCGGCACACGGGTCGCTGGAGGAGGCTCTGGCCGGGTCGGAGCTGCACCGGGGGATGTTCATCGTCCCGCCCGAACCGGACAAGCCGCCGTTCCTCACCCGGACGCTCGGGCACCGCGCGATCGGCGTCGTCTACGACCCGGACCGCGACCCGCGCCAGTACGTCCCGACGAGGCTCGCCGACCGCTACGACGCTCTCTGCTGGTTCCGCATCACCTCCGCCCTCCAGCCGCTGCACGCGGAGTCGGAGCATCGTGGTGAACTGGAGACGATGCCCACCGGGGTGTGAGCCGGTCCCAGCGCGGGCCGGCCCAGGGAGCCGACCGAGTACGAGGAGTCGTCCATGTCCTTGACGATGCGGCCGGGACCGCTCGCGGGTTCGCCCGGCGACGCGGTCAACTACACCATCGACGGGCCGAAGCACCGGCTGTTCATGCACCGGTTCCCGCGCCGCGTGCACGCCTGGTTCGCGGGGGAGATCGTCCTCGACACCGAGCGGGGCGAGTTCCTGCACGAGACCGGCCTGCTGCCCGTGCTGTACGTGCCCGAGGAGGACGTGCGGACCGACCTGCTGGTGCGGACCGACCACACCACGCACTGCCCGTTCAAGGGCGACGCCGCGTACTGGACGATCCGGGTCGGCGATCGCGAGGCCGAGAACGCGGTGTGGGCGTATCCGGAGCCGAAGGCCGAGGCGCAGTGGCTGCGGGGGCTGATGGCCTTCTACTGGAAGCCGATGGACGCCTGGTACGACGAGGACGAGGAGGTCCACGGGCACCTGCGCGACCCCTTCCACCGGGTCGACGCGCGGCGCGCGCGCCGCCACGTGCGGGTGCTGCGGGACGGGGACGTCGTCGCGGAGACCGAGCACCCGATCGTGCTGTCGGAGACCGGGCTGCCGAACCGGTACTACATCCCGGCCGAGGACGTTCGCCGCGAGCTGCTGATCCGGAGCCGGAAGCGGACGGTGTGCCCGTACAAGGGGGAGACGACGTACTGGTCCCTGGAGGGCGCCGAGGACGCCGCCTGGTCGTACGAGGAGCCGCTGGAGGACGCCGCCAAGATCGCGGGGTATCTGAGCTTCGACCACGAGGCCCTGACGATCGAGTCCCAGCCGCCGCCGGGAGCGTGACGGCCCTCGCTTCCGGGTTCTCGCGGTGCCCAAGCCGCCGCAGCCCGGTTTACAGTGCCAATGACCGTGGGCAGTGACCGGGGCAAGCGCCGCTTCGGACCGTCACGGCGGCGGGTGAGCACGGCGGCAGGCAAGGAGACGGGTTGTTGGCAGGGTACGCGGCGTCCTCCCCGCGGCCGGGTTTCTGGGCCGCGCTCAACCCCGCTCAGCAGGCGGCCCTGCGCGACGCCGCACGCCCCCGCCAGTATCCGGTGAAGGCGCCGCTGGTCTACCAGGGCGACGAGTCCGACCATGTGATCGTCATCGAGCGCGGCTGGGCGAAGGTCACCTCGTCCACCGCCGACGGCCACGACGTGGTGCTGGCCGTCCGCGGCCCCGGCGACCTCATCGCCGAGAGCGCGGTGCTCGGCGGGCGGCCCCGCGCCGCGACCGTCACGGCGCTGTCGCCGATCCGCGCGCTGGTGGTGCCCGCCGCCCGCTTCACCGGCTTCCTCGACGAGCACCCGGACGTGTGGATGCTGGTCACCGGCACCTTCGTCCAGCGGATGGACGACTCCGACCGGCGGCTCACCGCGCACGTCGCGAGCCGCGGCCCGCAGCGGCTCGCCGCGCTGCTGGCGGAGCTCGCGGAGCTGTCCGCCCACCACGCCCCGCCCGCGCCGGACGGGTCGATCGAGATCGGCCCGCCGCTGTCGCAGGAGGAGCTCGGCAGCTGGATGGACGCGTCCCGGGAGACCGTCGCGCGCGCCCTCAACGGCCTGCGCGCCCGCGGGCTGATCCGCACCGGCTGGCGCAAGATCACCGTGGTCGACCTCCCCGGCCTCCGCGAGCTCGCCAAGGAGGACGACTGACACAGGACAGCCGACACGGACGGCCGACGCGGGGCGGGCGCTCTAGGATCTCCGGGGTGAGCGGCGACGGGTACCACCACGGGGATCTGCGGCGTACGGTCATGGCCGCCGCCGTCGCGGCGATCGCCGAGTCGGGCCCGTCCGGGTGGAGCCTGCGCGAGCTGGCCCGCCGGGCGGGAGTGTCGCACGCCGCGCCCGCCCACCACTTCGGCGACAAGGCGGGCCTGCTGACCGCCGTCGCCGCCGAGGGCTACACGCTGTTCGCGGACGCCCTGGAAGCGGCCGGCGGCGACCTGCACTCCGCCGGGCTGGCCTATGTCCGCTTCGCCGTCGAGCACCGGGCGCACTTCGAGGTGATGTTCAGCCCCGGCCTCTACCGCGCCGACGACCCGGCGGTGAGCGCCGCCCGCGACCGGGCGGGCCGGGTGCTCGCCGCGAGCGTCCGGGGCGCCGCCGGGGAGGGCGGGCGAGGGGACGCGGACGACCGGACGCGGGGCATCGCGGCCTGGTCCATCGTGCACGGCTTCGCGCACCTGTGGCTGAGCGGCGCGCTCCCGCCCGAGATCGGCGACGACCCGGTGGCCGCCGCCGCGCCCGTGATCGCGCATCTCTTCCCCGCGTGAGCGGTGCCCTACCGCAGGCGGTCAGTGCTGCGCGGCGGTCTCGTCGGCGCCCTCCCGGTCGCCGCTGTCACCGCCGCCGCCGTTCGCCGACGCCAGTTCGGGACGGCGTTCGGGGACGACCGCCAGATCGGCCCTGAACCGGCGGTTGAGCGCGGCGCGCAGCCGTCCCCGCGCGGTGCGGCCGCGCGGGCTGTCGATCCCGTCGACCGGCGGCGGGACGTCCAGGTCGACGGCCACCGCGGGGCGCGGGTCGGTGATCGCGCCGATCGCCTCGTCCGGAAGCGGCCGCTCCACCTCGCTGTACCCGCCCTCCGGCGACCGCCGGATGATCCCGGTCTCCAGCCCGTGCCGGGCCAGGCCGAGATCGCGGCGCTGGAGGCCGACGCAGATCCGGTAGGTGACGATGTAGGCGAGCACCGGGCCGAGGACGATCAGGCCGCGGAAGAACCAGGTCGTCCAGAACAGCGAGACGTGGAACCGGTCGGCGAGGACGTCGTTGCCGCCCGCGAGCCACAGCGTCCCGTAGAAGACGATGCCGGCGACGCCGATGCCGGTCCGCGGCGGGACGTCGCGGGGCCGGTCCAGCAGGTGGTGGATCCGGTCGTCGCCGGTCACCCAGCGCTCCAGGAACGGATAGACGGCGAGGCCCGTGAACAGCACCCCCGGCACCACGAGCGCGGGGACGATCACGCTGAGCGTCACCGTGTGCCCCCAGGCGGTGATCTCCCACGACGGCATGATGCGCAGCGCGCCCTCCAGCCAGCCCATGTACCAGTCGGGCTGCGAGCCGGAACTGATCGCACCGGGGTCGTACGGGCCGAACAGCCAGATCGGGTTGATCTGGACGAACGCCGCCAGCAGCGTCGTCACGCCGAGCAGCCACAGGAAGAACGCGCTGGTCTTGGCGATGAACACCGGGAAGAACGGGTAGCCGCGGACGGTGTTGTTGGCGCTGCCCTTGCCGGGGAACTGGGTGTGCGTCTGCCGCCAGGTCAGCACGATGGCGTGCAGCGGGATGAGCGCCGCGAGCACGCCCGGGACCAGCAGCACGTGGATGACGTACAGGCGGGGGATGATGTCGGTCCCCGGGAACTCCCCGCCGAACAGGAACATCACCGCGTACGACCCGACGAGCGGGATGGAGGCGGTGACGCCCTCCACGATGCGCAGGCCGGTGCCCGACAGCAGGTCGTCCGGCAGCGAGTAGCCGAACAGCCCGTTGAACATGACGAGCACCAGCATGGCGACGCCGATCAGCCAGTTCAGCTCGCGCGGCTTGCGGAACGCCCCGGTGAAGAAGTTCCGCAGCATGTGCACCAGGATCGCGGCCATGAACAGCAGGGTCGACCAGTGGTGCAGCTGCCGGACGAGCAGCCCGCCCCGCACGTCGAAGCTGATCTTGAGCGTGGACGCGTACGCCTCGCTCATCTCCACGCCCTGCAGCTTCGTGTAGGAGCCGTCGTAGACGACCTCCGCCATGCTCGGCTTGTAGAACAGCGTCAGGTACACGCCCGTGAGCAGGATGATCACGAACGAGTACATCGCGATCTCGCCGAGCAGGAAGCTCCAGTGGTCCGGAAACGCCTTGCGCAGCGCCCTGCGCGCGAAGCCGGTGGTGCCGAGCCGGTCGTCCAGCGCCCGCGCCGAGCGGTCCACCGCCCCGCCCCGGGACTGGGGCGTCGTCGTCCCCGCCATCGTGAGCATCCCTCCGTCGCACATCCGCGGATGTTCTGCATCTGCGAATAAGACGGGGATTTGATGGCGGATGTGACATCCCGGGCTATGCGCCGCGTCACATGGCGGACGAGGGCACCTCTCCTGTCAGGCGGCGGGCTTGTCAGGCGGGTACGGCGAGGTGGGTGCGCCGCTGGTAGCGCGGCCGCCAGGTGGTCCGGTAGGCGAGCCGGATCGGCGGCGGCAGCAGCCGCAGCACCGCGCGGCGGGTCGCGTCGGGAGCGTCGTCCAGCAGCCACGGCAGGAACACGCCGAGCCCCCGGACGCCGAGTTCGCGGCGGAGCTCCACGTCGTAGGTGCCCCAGTCGTAGGGCGTCAGGGTCTCTTGGATCAACGGCAGGACGTCGGACTCCTTGAAGTCCAGCAGGGCGCCGAGCCGCGTGCGGAGGTCGCGCGCGCACCGAGCGAACGTGCGGCGGTCGCGGTGCTCCAGCGCGGCGTCCACGCCGTCGATCAGCGGGACGACGCGCAGCGTCCGCGTGGAGAGGTCGTCGAGGACGGTGCTGACGCGCCCGAGCCGTCCGGGAGAGCGGACACCCGCGTCCTTGGCGTACATCACCGTCCACAGGGCGCGCTTCTCCGCGTTGTCCTGGAGCCGCCAGTGCCGCGCGAACAGCGACCAGGTGTTCGCGACGGCCGCTCCGGCCGGCTCCGGCGCGGCCTCCAGGCGGGCCGCGTCACGGCGGAACGCGTCGTCCACGGCGTACAGCATCGTGAGGTCGTACTTCCTGGCCACGCCTTCCATGCCGCCTCCTCGACCTCCGCACCGTGCCGTCGCAGGACGGCCCTCACGCAAGCGCCCTTGCGCGAGCAGCCATCGCACAGTAGACGCGCGGGACGCCTCCGAACGTGACGTGATCTGGAGCCTGACCCTTGTGACGTGCCCCACGTCGGCCGGTCTAACCGGCGAAGCCGGACACATGAGACGGGGCCGGAGGCGGGCGGCCGCTCGCGGGCGCCGTGCGTTTTCCGGCGTTTCCGGTCTTCAGGGCTCTTCCCTTCGGGAGTTCAGGGGCTGTAGTGATGGGTGCCTACATGGTGAACCGAGTGAAGTGGGATCTGCCTGGGGTCTGCACGGTGCGGGGACGGCGGAGGGAAGGAAGGTAATGGCTGTTGAGGCGGTCGGTGGCGATATCGCGGCGCTGGTGCTGCGGGTCTCCGTGGGAGGAACGCTGCTCGCGCACGGCTGGAACCACGCGTTCGGCGGGGGGAAGATCGAGGGCACGGCGGGCTGGTTCGAGTCGATGGGGCTGCGGCCCGGCCGCCTGCACGCGCTGATGGCGACCGGCACCGAGCTGGGCGCGGGGATCCTGCTGATCCTCGGGCTGCTCACGCCGCTGGCCGCCGCCGGGGCGGTCGGCACGATGGCGGTCGCGCTCATCACCGCGCACCTGCGGAACGGGTTCTTCATCTTCCGCCCCGGGCAGGGCTACGAGTACGTCCTGATGATCATCATGGTGGCGTGCGCGGCGGGCGCGCTCGGCGGCGGCGCCGTGTCGCTGGACCGGGCGCTCGGCGTCGACGGCGACCTGTCCGGCTGGACGGGCCTGGCGATCACCGCGCTCGCCGGCGGCCTCGGTGCCGCGCTGCTGCTGGCCGCCTTCTGGCGCCCGGCCGCGAAGCCCGCCGAGGGGGAGTGAGCGGGGAGCGAACGGCAGGTGCCCGCGGCCGGCCTCCGTACACGGGGAGGCCGGCGCGCGGCGTGGAGGGGCGGTAGTGGGGTCAGGTGTGCGCCGCCGCCTCGCGCGCCTTCACGCGTTCCCGCTGGGGGATCACGGTGTACTTGGGGTCCTTCGCCGACTGCACTCCGGCGTGGAAGATGCCGAAGCGCGTGCAGGCCGAGCCCGCGAGCAGTGCCGTCCCGCTGAGGGCGGCCGCCGCGCGGCTGCGCCCGCCGAGCAGGACGCCTCCCGCCATGCCCGCGGCCGACAGGATCTCGCCCGCGCGCATGAACCGTCCCGCCCTGCCGAACCCGTAGGGCTCGGCGGCCAGCCCGGCGCGGCGTTCCAGGGTCTTCGCCGCCGCCAGTTCCAGGACGCCGCCGAACACCGCGGCGGTGCGCATCGGCCCGGTCTCGCGGACGGGAGCCGCGGCCATCCCCATGCCCGCCGCGGCGGAGACGGCCGACCCCGCGAACACGAACGGCATCTCCCGCCGTCCCTCGTGCCAGGCCGGGACCGCGGTGTCGGCGATCAGCACGGCGGTGTAGGTGGTGACGGCCGGGCCGAGCGCGGCGGCCGCGGCGGTGGCGGCCGCGCCGAGGCGGGGGAACAGGCCGGTCGCGTCGAGGACGGCGGCGGCGCCCGCGGCGGGCCCGTAGCCGGCCAGGATCCAGGAGCCCATGCTCATCGGCGAGGTCGGCTTCATGACCCGCAGCATGTTGGCGAACCGCCCCGGCCGCCCGAGGTCGTGGATCAGCGCCGCAGTGGACCCGGCGATCGCGGCCAGCGAGGAGATCTTCAGCGCCCGCGCCGCGACCGGGCGCCCGGTGAGCTGCGCCCCCGCGGCGAGCACCGACCCGGCGCCCGCCAGGCCGCCGAGGAACAGGTACGCGGCCACGTCGGACGCCTTCCAGGTCGGGGCCTTCAGCACCGGCCTGCCGTAGTAGGAGGTGAACTCGGCCTCCGGCACCATCGCCTTCTCGCCGCGCCCGCCGCGCCGCCGGCGCCCGCCGCCGCCCCGGCCCGGCAGGCCCTTGCCGACCAGCGCCTCGCGGTCCGGCCGCGCGCCGTGCACGCCGTCCTTGCGCACCTCCGACTCGCTCATCGCGCCCCTCCCTCGCGGCCGTGCACGGCGAAGACGGCGGCGAGGCCGCCGAGCATGGCGGCGGCGGCCATCCCCGCGTGCCGCCACATGGACGGCATGTCGCGCGTGGTGACGACCGGGTCCGGCGGGAGCCCGTACACCTCCGGCTCGTCCAGCAGCAGGAAGAACGCGCCGTCGCCGCCGACGCCGTCGTCCGGATCGTGGCCGTAGAGGCGTGCGTCCTCGACGCCGATGTCGTGCAGTTGCTCGACCCGCAGCGCGGCCCGCTCGCGCAGCTCGTCCAGCGGCCCGTACTGGATCGAGTCGGTCGGGCACGCCTTCGCGCAGGCCGGTTCCAGCCCGCCCCCGATCCGGTCGTAGCACAGCGTGCACTTCCAGGCCCGCCCGTCCTCCTTGCGCTGGTCGATGACCCCGAACGGGCACGCCGGGATGCAGTAGCCGCAGCCGTTGCAGATGTCCTCCTGGACGACGACCGTGCCGAACTCGGTGCGGAACAGCGAACCGGTCGGGCAGACGTCCAGGCACGCGGCGTGCGTGCAGTGCTTGCACACGTCGGACGCCATCAGCCAGCGCATGTCCGTGCCGTTCCCGTCCGACGCGGCGCCCGGGGACTCGCCGTGGTCGGTGCCCGGCTCCGCCCGCCCGATCGGCTTGCGCTGCTCGATGAACGCGACGTGCCGCCAGGTGTCGGCGCCGAGCTGCTGCGTGTTGTCGTAGGACATGCCGGTGAACTCCAGGCCGTCCTCGGGCACGGAGTTCCACTCCTTGCAGGCCACCTCGCACGCCTTGCAGCCGATGCACACGGACGTGTCGGTGAAGAAGCCCATGCGGGGCGGAGGGTCGGGATGGCCGGCGTCCGCGGCGACGTCCGGCTCGGCTCCGGCGAGCAGGTTCCGTCCCACCAAGCCGCTCATCCCAGGCCCTCCCATCCGTGCCGCCGACCCTCTGCGACTTCCCGGCGGGACGGCTCCTACACACCGCGTCCCGCCCCGTTGACGCGGATTTCGGCGCATCGATAGCGTCATGGGATGACCGCCGAGTTCACCGGTTACGCCGGCCCCCTGGACCAGACGCTCGGGCTGCTGGTGACGGAAGCGTCCGAGCAGCGGGTCGTGGCCGAGCTGGAGGTCACCGACAAGCTCATGCAGGCGTACGGGATCGTGCACGGCGGCGTGTACTGCGCGATCAACGAAACGGTCTGCAGCATCGGCGCGGCCCTCACGGTCGGGCTCGACGAGCAGGTCGTCGGGGTCAGCAACCACACCCGGTTCATCCGCGCCGTGCGCGGCGGGCGGCTGACGGCCCGCGCCCGGCCGGTCGACCGGGTCGGCGACCACGTCACCTGGCAGGCGACGATCAGCGACGAGCGCGACCGCGTCGTCGCCGAGGGCACCGTGAACCTGCTGCGGCTCTCGCCACCGGCCCCGCCGCCGCCGGCCCGGCCCGTCTAGCCCGCGGGCAGGCGCTCACTCGGCGGACATCGCCTTCCACTGCCGGTCGGCGGCGGGCCGCCAGGCGTCGTGGCGCTCGTGGAAGAGCGCGAACGCCTGCGAGCCGCTCCAGTCGTCGGGGAGCAGCTCCGCCGGGAGCGCCGGGTCGAGGAACGGGAAGCGGCGCCATTCCTGGACGAGCCTGGTGTGCGCGGCGAACGTGCCCGGCTCGTCGGCGGGGCGCAGCGCGCCGACCGCGTCGAGGAAGTCCTCGTAGGCGAGCTCGATCTCGTCGAGGTCCCACGCCTGGCGGGCCACGCGGCGCGCCTCGGCCAGGTCGCCGAGCTCGCCGGTGAACAGCGTGGAGGTGTCGGCGACGCCGATCTCGGCGAGGACGCCGCGCACCTCGGCCTCCCGCCCGGGGTGCGGGCTCACCCACACGCCGGGGGAGAGGTTGCCGAGCCCGCTCCAGGCGAGCCGGGTGCGCAGCAGGTGCCGGAGTTTGCGGCTGGTCTCCGGGACGGTCGCGAGGACGAGCAGCCACCGCCCGTCCCACGGGCCGACCGGGCCGCCGAACCCGTAGATCCGCTCGGTGCCGTCGGTCAGCAGCCGCTCGCCGGCCGGGGTGAGCCGCCAGGCGGTGCGGCGGCCGCGCCGCTCCCCGGCGAGCCAGCCCTCGGCGGCGCTGCGCGCGAGCGCCTGCCGGACGGCCTTCTCCTCCACGCCGAGCAGCCCGAGCGCGCGCAGGAACGCCGCCGTCCACACCGCCTCGCCGCCGGGCAGGACGAACTCGCCGAGCACGGTCAGCAGCAGCGACCGGGCGCTCGCCGCGCCGAGCTCGCGCCGGCGCCGGAACTCGGGCCGGGGCGGCGCCGCGTCCCCGCCGGATCGGGCCATGTGCTTCTCCTTCTGAGCCCTTCAGGGGCGCGGCGGTCCATGGAACGCTGTCCAGTATCGCGCGAGTGCCGTGCGCCTCGCGCGCCGTCCGCCCCGCCGATCCTCATTCCACAAGTCTATTGACTGGCGTTTCGTCCATGTAGAGCATAAGTGCCACGGTTCCCGGCGACTGGAGACCCCGATGACCGCTGAAACGGCGACCGCACCGGCCGCGTCCGAGACGTTCAACGCTTCCGACTACCTCCTCCAGGCGGCGGGCCGGGCCGGCACCGCGGACCGGACGGCGCTCACCGGTCCCGCGGGCGACCTCTCCTACGCGGAGCTGGCCGAGCTCGCCGGGCACATCGCGGCCGGGCTGGCGGCCCGGGGGCTGCGCGGCGAGGAGCGCGTGGTGCTGTTCATGGCCGACGGGCCGCTCATGGCGGCCGCGATCCTGGGCGCGATGCGGCTCGGCGCCGTCCCGGTCCCGGTGTCGACGATGCTGACGGGCGGCGAGCTGGCCGCGCTGCTCAACGACGCGCGGGCCAGGGTGCTGCTGGTCAGCGACCGGTTCGCGGTGGCGGCGGAGGCCGCGCTCGCGCGGGCGCCGGGCGTCCGGCACGTGGCCGTCGAGGACGGCGGGCCGGACGGCGGTGGAGTTGAGGGCGGTGCCGGGCTCCAGGCGCCGCCCGGCGTGCGGGTGACCCCGTTCGACGACCTGGTCCGGGAGGGGCGCGAGAGCGGCGGCGAACCGCCCGACCCCTACGCGACCTCGGACGACTCCAGTGCGCTGTGGCTCTACACCTCCGGGACGACCGGCAAGCCGAAGGGCGCGATGCACCGGCACGCCAACATCCGGCACGTCGTGGAGACCTACGGCCGCCAGGTTCTCGGCATCAGGCCCGGCGACCGCTGCTACTCGGTCGCCAAGCTGTTCTTCGCCTACGGCATCGGCAACTCGCTGTTCTTCCCCCTCGCGGCCGGCGCGACCGCGATCCTGGACCCCGACCGGCCGACGCCCGCGTCCGTCGCCGAGCGGCTGGCCGAGTACCGCCCGACGCTGTTCTTCGCCGTCCCGACCTTCTACGCCGCGATCCTGAACGCGGAGGTGCCGGTGGAGGCGTTCGCGTCGGTGCGGCTGGCGGTGTCGGCGGGCGAGCCGCTGCCCGCCGAGCTGTGCCGCCGCTTCACCGACCGGTACGGGGTGGAGATCATCGACGGGATCGGCTCGACGGAGTGCCTGCACATCTTCCTGTCGAACCGCCCGGGACGGGTGCGACCGGGGACCACCGGCACCGCCGTCCCCGGCTACGAGCTGCGGGTCGTGGACGAGGACGGCGCCGACGTGCGGCCGGGCACGCCCGGCTCGCTGCTGGTGAAGGGCGAGTCGATCGCGACGGGCTACTGGTGCCGCACGGAGACCACCCGCAAGGTGTTCCAGGGGGAGTGGCTGCGCACCGGCGACACCTACGTGGTGGACGAGGACGGCTACTACACCTGCCTCGGCCGCACCGGCGACATGCTCAAGGCCGGCGGGATCTGGGTGTCGCCCGCGGAGGTCGAGGCGCGGCTGCTGGAGCACCCGGCGGTGGCGATGGCCGCGGTCGTGGGGCTGCCGGACGCCGACGGCCTGGACAAACCGGTCGCCGCGGTCGTCCTCAAGGAGGGCGCCGCCGCCGAGCCGGCGGAGCTGATCGCCTTCTGCCGGGCCGGGCTCGCCTCGTTCAAGCGCCCCCGCGAGGTGCTGATCGTGGACAAGCTGCCGACCACCCCCACCGGCAAGCTCCGCCGCTTCGCCGTCCGCGACCTGGCCGCCGGCCTGCTGGCCGCGGGCTGACGCGCGCGGCTCGGCGGGCACGGCGCGCGCCTTCGGGAGGTCCGTCCATGTGCTACAAACTCTTGACGTACTTACCGTGTTCTGTGGAGCATGGGGGGACGGACAGAGCGGAGGAGCACGCATGCACGTCGAGTTCCGGACGGACCCGGCCCGCTACCGGCACTGGCGCCTGGACGTCGACGGGCCGGTCGCCACGCTCACGATGGCGGTGGACGAGCAGGGCGGCCTGGTCCCCGGCTACGAGCTGAAGCTCAACTCCTACGACCTCGGCGTGGACATCGAGCTGTACGACGCCGTCCAGCGGCTGCGGTTCGAGCACCCCGGCGTCCGCACCGTGGTGATCACCAGCGGCAAGGAGAAGGTGTTCTGCGCGGGCGCCAACATCCGGATGCTGGCCGCGTCGACGCACGCCTGGAAGGTGAACTTCTGCAAGTTCACCAACGAGACCCGCAACGGGATCGAGGACGCGACCGCGAACTCGGGGCAGACCTACATCGCGGCGTGCAACGGCACCGCGTCCGGCGGCGGCTACGAGCTGGCGCTCGCCTGCGAGCACATCATGCTCGTGGACGACCGGTCCTCGGCGGTGTCGCTGCCGGAGCTGCCGCTGCTCGGCGTCCTGCCCGGCACCGGCGGCCTGACCCGGGTGTCGGACAAGCGGCACGTCCGCCGCGACCGCGCCGACTACTTCTCCACCAAGGCCGAGGGGCTCGGCGGCAAGAAGGCGGTGGCCTGGCGGCTGGTGGACGAGGCCGTGCCGCGCACCGCCTGGGACGCGACGGTCGCCGAGCGCGCGCGGGAGCTGGCGGAGCGCTCGTCCCGCCCCCTGGACGCCGAGGGCGTCGAGCTGGTGCCCCTCGCCAAGGAGCGCACCGAGTCCTCGATCGCCTACCGGCACGTGTCGGCGGCGCTCGACCGCGAGGCGGGCACCGTCGAGATCACCATCGCCGGCCCGGAGGGGCCCCCGGACGGCGGCTTCCACCGCGAGGACTTCTGGACGCTCGCCATGACCCGCGAGCTGGACGACCTGATCCTCGACCTGCGCACCAACGAGCTCGAACTCGGCACCTGGGTACTGCGGACGAGCGGCGACGCCGAGCACGTCCTCGCGCACGACCGGCTGCTGCTCGACAACTCCGGCGACTGGCTCGCCAACGAGATCGTCCTCTACCTCAAGCGGACCCTGAAGCGCCTCGACGTCACCAGCCGCAGCCTCATCGCCCTGGTGGAGCCGGGGTCGTGCTTCGCGGGGTCGCTGCTGGAGGTCGCGCTCGCCGCCGACCGCACCTACCACCTCGACGGCGTCTTCGAGGACGTCGACCCCGGCGCCGACCCGGCCGCGGTCACCGTCGCCGGGATGAACCTCGGCCCGCTGCCGATGGCCAACGGCCTCACCCGGCTGGAGACCCGGCTCCTCGGCGACGAGGAGACCCTCGCCGCCGTCCGCGACGCGGCGGGCAAGCCGCTGGAGGCCGCCGACGCCGAGCGGCTCGGCCTGGCCACCTTCGCGCCCGACGACATCGACTGGGACGAGGAGGTCCGCATCGCGATCGAGGAGCGCTCCGGGTTCTCCCCGGACGCGCTGACCGGACTGGAGGCCAACTACCGCTTCCCCGGCCCGGAGACCCTGGAGACCAAGATCTTCGGCCGGCTCACCGCCTGGCAGAACTGGATCTTCACCCGCCCGAACGCGTCCGGGCCCGACGGCGCGCTGCGCCGCTACGGCACCGGGCGGCGCGCCGACTTCGACCGAAAGCGAGTGTGACCCCATGCCGACCACGGCCGACTACGGCGAAAAGATCCCCAACAACGTCGGCCTGCACGAGGACCGGCGCCTCCAGCGGGCGCTGGAGTCGTGGCAGCCCGACTTCCTGAACTGGTGGGAGTCGATGGGCCCGGCCCTGCCCACCCAGGACGTCTACCTGCGGACCGCGGTGAACGTCGGCCGCGAGGGCTGGGCGCACTTCGGGCACGTCGCCATGAAGGACTACCGCTGGGGCATCTTCCTCGCCGAGCGGGACGGCGACCGCCGCATCGGCTTTGGCGCGCACAAGGGCGAGCCCGCCTGGCAGAAGGTCCCCGGCGAGTACCGCGCGGACCTGCAGCGCCTCATCGTCATCCAGGGCGACACCGAGCCGGCGTCCGTGGAGCAGCAGCGCAACCTCGGCGCGACCGCGCCGAGCCTGTACGACCTGCGCAACCTGTTCCAGGTGAACGTCGAGGAGGGCCGGCACCTGTGGGCGATGGTCTACCTCCTGCACGCCCACTTCGGCCGCGAGGGACGCGAGGAGGCCGAGGAGCTGCTGCACCGCAACTCCGGCAGCGAGGAGTCGCCGCGCATCCTCGGCGCCTTCAACGAGGAGACCCCCGACTGGCTGTCGTTCTTCATGTTCACCTACTTCACCGACCGGGACGGCAAGTTCCAGCTCGGCACGCTGAAGGAGTCGGGCTTCGACCCGCTGGCGCGGACCTGCGAGTTCATGCTCAAGGAGGAGGCCCACCACATGATGGTCGGCACCACGGGCATCGACCGCGTCGTGGAGCGGACCGTCCAGCTGATGAAGGAGCACGACACCGACGACGTCGCGCCGCACGGCGGGATCCCGCTCGACATCGTGCAGAAGTACCTGAACTTCCACTACTCGGTCTCGCTCGACCTGTTCGGCTCCGAGACCTCCAGCAACGTCGCCAATTACTACACGGCCGGGCTCAAGGGCCGCTGGATGGAGGGGCGCCGCAAGGACGACCACCGCCTCACCGACGACGCCGCCCTCGTGGACGCCCTGGTGGACGGCGCCGTCGGGCAGACCGAGGTCGCCGCCCTCACCGGCCTGAACACCGACCTGCGCCGCGAGTACATCGCCGACTGCCAGAGCGGCGTCAACCGGTGGAACCGCATCCTGGCCGACGCGGGCCTCCCGCAGCGCCTCTACCTGCCGAGCGTCGCGTTCAACCGGAAGGTCGGCGCGTTCGCCGGCATCGAGGCCACCCCGGACGGGGAGGTCGTCCCGGCCGAGGAGTGGGAGCGGCGCAAGGGCGCCTGGCTGCCGACGGAGGTCGACAAGACCCATGTCCGCTCGCTGATGCGGCCCGTCCACGAGCGCGGGAAGATCGCCGCCTGGATCGCCCCGCCCCGCAACGGCATCAACGGCAAGCCCTTCGACTACGAGTACGTCCGCCTGTAGGGGCCGCCGGCGACCGGGCCGGGGCCGGGTGGGCACGCGCTACCGGGCGAGGTGGCGGGAGATGACCAGCCGCTGGATCTGGTTCGTCCCCTCGAAGATCTGCATGACCTTGGCCTCGCGCATGTAGCGCTCGACCGGGAAGTCGCGGGTGTAGCCGGCGCCGCCGAGGACCTGGACGGCGTCGGTCGTCACCTTCATCGCGTTGTCGGTGGCGACCAGCTTCGCGATGGACGCCTCGCGGCCGTAGGGGCGGCCTGCGTCCTTGAGGCGGGCGGCGGACAGGTAGGTGGCGCGGGCCGACTCGATCGCGGCGGCCATGTCGGCGAGGACGAACGCCAGCCCCTGGTGGTCGATGATGGCCTTGCCGAACGCCTCGCGCTCCTTGGCGTAGGCGACGGCGGCGTCCAGGGCGCCCTGGGAGAGGCCCGTGGCGACGGCGGCGATGCCGAGGCGGCCCGCGTCGAGCCCGGCGAGGGCGATGGACAGGCCCTGGCCCTCCTCCCCGATCAGGTTGGCGGCCGGGACGCGCGCGTCCACCAGGCGGACGGTCGCCGTGGTCGAGCCCATCAGGCCCATCTTGTCCTCGGGCTCGTCGAACTCCAGGCCCGGGGTGCCGGCGGGGACGTGGAAGCAGGAGATGCCGCGGGAACCGGTGTCGGCGGTGCGGGCCATCACCGTGTAGAAGTCGGCCTTGCCGCCGTGGGTCGTCCACGCCTTGGCGCCGTTGAGGACGTAGGAGTCGCCGTCCCGGACGGCCTTGGCGCGCATCGCGCCGGGGTCGGAGCCGGCGTGCGCCTCCGACAGGCAGTACGCGCCGAGCTGCTCCCCGGACAGCATGCCCGGCAGCCACTTCGCGCGCTGCTCGTCGGTGCCGTAGGCGAACAGCGGGAAGCACGACAGGGCGTGGACGCTGACCCCGACGCCGACGCTCGCCCAGACCGCGCCGATCTCCTCCAGCACCTGGAGGTACACCTCGTACGGCTGGGCGCCGCCGCCGAACTCCTCCGGGTAGGGGAGGGTGAGTAGCCCGGCCCGGCCCAGCGTCGCGAACGCCTCGCGGGGGAACGTCGCGGTGCGCTCCGCGTCGGCGGCGTGCGGGGCGAGCTCCTTCGCCGCGATCTCGCGGGTCAGCGCGATCAGGTCCGCGGACTCGGGGTTCGGCAGGTGCCGGGTGGCGGGCATGGACGACTCCTTTCGGCCGCCTCAGAGTACCAAGACCGGTACCGGCGAACCCATTTTGGTACTGTCTCCGCCATGCGCGAGCGGGCCGGAGACGAGCGGGCGGGGGCCGAGCGGGCCGCGGCCGAGCGGGCCGGAAACGAGCGGGCCGGCCGGGCGGAGCGGCGGCGGGAGGCGCTGATCGGGCGGCTCATGGACGTCTTCCTCGACCGCGGGTTCGCCGAGCTGAGCGTCGCCGACCTCGCCGCGGAGCTGCGCTGCTCCAAGAGCACGCTGTACGCGGTCGCGGCCAGCCGGGAGCAGATCATCGCGGCCGTGGTGCGCGCGTTCTTCCGGCGGGCGACCGAGCGGGTGGAGGCCGCGCTCGCCCTGGAGACCGACCCGCGCGAGCGCGTCGGCGCCTACCTGCGGGCGATCTCGCGCGAGCTGGCCCCGGCGTCGCCCGCGTTCTTCGCCGACCTGGACGCGTTCGCGCCCGCGCGCGAGATCTACAAGGAGAACACCGGGTTCGCGGTCCGGCGGGTGCGGGGGCTCGTCCGGGAGGCCGACGGCCGGATGCCCGGCGCCGACGCGGCGTTCCTCGGCGCCGTCGCGGGGCAGGTGATGGAGTCCATCCACCGCGGCGAGATCGAGGCGCGGACCGGGCTGGACGACTCCGCCGCCTACGCCGCGCTGGCGTCCCTGATCGTCGCCCGCATGCGGCCGCCCGGCTAGCGCTGGGCCGTCTGGAGCGCGTGCTCCACCAGGGCCACGAGCACGCCCCGCGCGACCTCGCGGCTGCGCACGTCGCACATCAGGACGGGCACCTCCGGGTCGACGTCGAGGGCGTCGCGGATCTCCTCGACGGAGTAGCGGCGGGCGCCGTCGAACTGGTTCGCGGCGACCACGAACGGGATCTCCCGCTGCTCGAAGAAGTCGATGGAGGCGAAGCTCGACGACAGCCGGCGGGTGTCGACCAGCACGATCGCGCCGACGGCGCCGTAGGCGATCTGGTCCCACATGAACCAGAACCGCTCCTGGCCGGGCGTCCCGAACAGGTACAGCCGGACGCCGCCGGAGAAGGTGAGCCGGCCGAAGTCCATCGCGACGGTCGTGGTGGTCTTGCCCTCGACGCCGCCGAGGTCGTCCACCCCGATCGAGGCGTCGGTGAGGGTCTCCTCGGTGCGCAGCGGGCGGATCTCGCTCACCGCGCCGACGAGCGTCGTCTTGCCGACGCCGAAGCCTCCGGCCACCAGCACCTTCAGCGTGTGCGTGGGGATGTCGTCGGCCGGCGCGTACGGCGTGGCGGACGGGTCAGAGGCGGCGAAGTTCATCGAGCACTCTCATCAGGATGCGGGGGTCGGGGCGTTCGGACGGTTCCTCCGCCTGCGGAACCTCCTCGATCAGGCCGTACTGGTGCAGGTCCTCCAGCAGGATCTGCACCACCCGGAAGGGGAGGTCGGTCTCCGAGGCCAGGTCGGCCGGCGTCGACGGCCGGCGGCACAGCTCGAGCAGCCGCCGCTGCTCGCGCGACAGCCACACCCGGTCGCCCGGGGTGCGGCCGGTCGCGACCAGGATCGTCACCAGGTCGACGACGAGCCCGCGGGGGCGGGTGCGCCCGCGGGTCACCGCGTACGGCCGGACGACCGGGCCGGCGTCCCGGCCGATCCAGCGCTCCTTCGGCGTCTCCACGGTGGCTCAGCCCGACGCACCCGGCCGCAGCGAGGCGTCCTCGGCGGCGGCGCGCGGCGACGCCGACAGCGCCCGCCGCACCCGCTTGATCAGCATGGTGGTCTCGTAGGCGACGAGCCCGGCGTTGCCGCCGGCGTCGCTGAGCACCGCGAGGCAGCTGCCGTTCCCGGCCGGCATGACGAAGAACAGCCGGTCGTCCAGCTCCACGACCGTCTGCCGCACCTGCTTGGCCTGGAAGTGCTCGCGGGCGCCGTTGGCGAGGCTGTGGAAGCCCGACGACAGCGCCGCGAGGAACTCGGCGTCCTTGCGGGTGACGTCGCCCGAGGCGCCCATGACCAGCCCGTCGCGGGACAGCAGCACGGCCTGGCGGACCTCGCCGACCCGTTGCACCAGATCCTCCAGCAGCCAGTCGAGCTCGCCGGTGGCGTGGCCCTGCCGAGTCATGATTCCCCCCATTCATCGCGTGGTTCGAGATCGCCCGGTTCGTCGTCGGCGACCCTGCCGCGCAGCCATCCCGACTGTAGCGAGGCCATCAGGTCGCGGCTGAGCTCCGGGCTCGGCTCCTCGAAGTCCTCCTCGGCCGGGGCGGCCGCCTTCGGCCGCCCGTTCGCCGGGCGCCTGCGCAGCTGAGGAGCGAGGTTGCGCTGCCGGACGCGGCGCGGGAGCCGCCCGGTGACCTCGCTGTCCTCCACCTCGGCCGGTTCCGCCTCCGCGTCCCCCGGCCGGGTCCGGCCATCGGCCCGTCCGGGCGGGTCGAAGGACACCGCCGCATCGGCGGCGGCCCCGCTGTACGGGCCCTGCCCGTCGTAGGAGACCCGCCCGTTCTGCTCCGGGGGGTCGTAGGAGACCTGGGCGTCGTACGAGTCGGGCACGGTGAAGCCGGACCGCGCGTCCGCGGCGGGCGGCGTCTCGAACGACACCGGCGTGTTGAAGGCGACCGGCGCGGGCGGGCCGTCCCCGGGCGCCGGGCGGGACGGCGGGCCCGCCGGGCCGGGCAGCGCGCGGCGGACCGGGCGGCCGACCCGCGGCGCGCCCGCGCCGACCGGCTCCGCCGCCGCGCCGCCCTCGCCGACCGGCTGCCACTGGTCGTCCAGGACGACCAGGGAGTGCGGGACGAGGACGATCGCGGTCGTGCCCCCGTACGCCGAGGGCTGCAGCGAGACCTTGATGTCGTGCCGGGCGGCGAGCCGCGCGACGACGAACAGGCCGAGCCGCTCGGTGTCGACGAGGTCGAACTCGACGGCGCTGGCGAGGCGCCGGTTGAGCGCGTCCAGCTCCTCCGGCGCGAGGCCGATGCCGCGGTCGACGACCTCCACCGCGAGCCCGTTGGCGACCGTCTCGATCTTGACGGTGACCTCGGTGGTCGGCGGGGAGTAGGCGGTGGCGTTCTCGATCAGCTCGGCGAGCAGGTGGATGACGTCGGCGACGACGTCCCCGCTGACCGCGGCCGACGACGCGCCGGTCACCTCGATGCGGGTGTAGTCCTCGACCTCGGCGATCGCGGCGCGCACCACGTCCTCGGCGGCGACGGGGTGGTCCCAGGCGCGGACGGTGGGCGAGCCGGACAGGATGACCAGGCCCTCGGCGTGCCGCCGCATGCGGGTGGTGAGGTGGTCGAGGCGGAACAGGTCGTCCAGCTCCTCGGGGCTGGACGCGCGCCGCTCCATCTGGTCCAGCAGCCGCAGCTGCCGGTGCAGCAGCGACTGGCTGCGCCAGGACAGGTTCACGAAGACCCGGTTGATGCTGGCGCGCAGCTCCGCCTCGCCGATCGCGGTCCGGATCGCCTGCCGCTGGACGGTCTCGAACGCCTCGCTGACCAGCGCGACCTCGCGGGTCCTGCCGGACGCGGGGCGGGGCGTCTCGGCCTCCAGGTCCACCCGCTCACCGCGCCGCAGCCGCGCCACGACGCGGGGGAGCCGCTCGTTCGCCAGCTCCTGCGCCGACCGCTGCAGCCGCCGCAGCTCGCTCGCGTGCCGCCGCGCGAACAGCAGCGACAGCACGATGGACGCGATCACGGCGAGCAGCCCGACGCCGCCCGCGAGGTAGACCCGCAGCATGATCCGGTCGCCGGCGGGCCCGACCTCGTCGTGCTGGAGCTGCTCGCCGGCCTTGAAGGCGGTGCCGAGCCACAGCTGCCCGGCCGCCTTGACGCTGGCCTGCCACCGCTGCGGGGCGGGCGCCCGGCCCTGCCGCACGACGGCGGTCTCCAGCGCGACGTAGTCGGCGTAGGCGGGCGAGTTCACCAGCCCGCTCATGGTCTTCGCGATCCCGCCGCTGAGCCCGGACTGCCCGAGCTCGATCAGCTCGGCGCGGGCGCCCGCCCACTGCGCGAAGGCGGCCCGGCCGCCGGCCTTCAGCCGGCCGCCGCCGAGGCCGGTGAGCAGCAGGTCCTCGCGCAGCATGAAGTCGCGCGCCCAGTACATGTAGAGGACGCCGTTGGTCTGCTGGTAGACGTCGACGTCGGCGATGGTGACCAGCGTGGTCAGCAGCCGGACGGTCTTGTCGAAGGCGTCGCTGTAGGCGTTGATGGCCTCCAGCGCCGAGACGTTCCGCGCGGTGATCTGCGACCGGATGCTGGCGAGCTGGTCGAACTGGTTGCCGACGTCCCGGGTCCGCTGGATCGCGCTCTCGACCATGTGCTCGGTCGCCGCCGGCGCGAGCGCGAGCCTGCGGAACGCGGCGACCGCGCGCTCGGTCTTGCCGACCGCGTCCTTGAACGTGCGCTCGTTGACCGCCGACGGCTTCGCCAGGGCGGCGACCGCGGCGGCGCGCTCCTCCTGCACGGCCTGCATGGCGAGGTTCGCGGGCTGGCCCACCAGGTCGTGGTTCTCGGCGTACTGGTTGCGCAGGAGCGCGTCGTTCAGCGCCGGGACGGCCGAGTACGTCCACAGGGCCACGAGCGACACCAGCGGGATCGCGAGGAGCAGGACGATCCGCCGCCCGATCGGCCGGGTGCGCGGGCGCCCGTGGGGCTTGGGCTCCTGTTCGGGACTCGACAACGGCCCACTCCTGATCGTCGGCGGCCACCTTCAAGGGTGACGAAGCATACTCACGCCGATTTGTCCGGTGCCAGTGGTCTCACCTGCTGGAACTCGCGTCAGGCGGAATGCGGTGGGTGCCGCTTCGGCGAATGGACGGGCGGTGCGCGCCGGTGTGCCCGCCGGGCCCGGCCGTCCGCCGTTCTCGCAGGTCAGCGCCTTCCGTTCGGGGCCATTCCGAGGTGGCCTCGCGGAATGCGGCCGGGTTCCGCCGATGATGATCGACACGAGCCGTGCAGGAGGACGGGACGGACGGTGATGGGGAACCGCAAGTCGATCTTGTAAACCGTGGGGAGAAAGAGGCCAATATTGGCCGTTTTGATGCAGAGTCGTGTCTTGTTGCGTGAATTGACGCGTGTCAGGCTTCGGGTTGCTTCGTCCCCCCACAAACGGAGACCTGGTATGCGCAGAGCCGCGCTCGCAACCCTCACCGGGCTGTCGCTCGCAGCCGCCACCCTGGCCGCGGTGCCGTCCGCACAGGCCGCCGGTCCGGCCGACGCGAAACTCGCCCGGCTGGTCACGCTGAAGAACGTCCGCCACCACCAGCTGAACCTGCAGAAGATCGCGGACGCCAACGGCGGCAACCGGGCCGCCGGGCTGCCCGGCAGCACGATCACCATCAAGTACATCGCCGACCAGCTCAAACGGGCCGGCTACGACCCCGTCGTCCAGAAGTTCGAGTTCGACTTCTGGCAGCAGACCGCGGATCCCGTCTTCGCCGAGACCGCCCCCGAGCAGAAGACCTTCGCGCAGGGCACCGACTACGCGACCCTCCAGTACTCCGGCACCGGCGACGTCACCGCGCCCGCCGCGCCCGTCGACAGCGATGCCACCGGGGTCGGCAGCGGCTGCGAGGCCGAGGACTTCGCGGGCTTCCCCTCGGGGGCCATCGCGCTGATCCAGCGCGGCGGCTGCTTCTTCTCCGTCAAGGCCGACAACGCCATCGCGGCGGGCGCGTCCGCCGTGGTCATCTACCAGCTCCCCGACCAGCCCGGACCCGTCGCCGGCACGCTGACCACCCCGTACGACATCCCGGTGGTCGGCCCGACCAACGCGGTCGGCAGGGCGCTCGTCGACCAGGCGAACAACGGCGGCCTGACGCTGCGCGTGAAGACGCAGACGCTCAACGAGAAGCGCGAGACCGCCAACGTCGTCGCCGACACCAAGCGGGGCAGGGCGAGCAACGTCGTGGTCGTCGGCGCCCACAACGACAGCGTCACCGACGGCCCCGGCATCAACGACGACGGCTCCGGCACCGCGGCGCTGCTGGAGATGGCCAAGCAGATCCACAAGCTCGGCGCCAAGCTCCGCAACAAGGTGCGGTTCGCGTTCTGGGGCGCCGAGGAGGAGGGCCTGCTCGGCTCGCAGTACTACGTCGACACCCTCCCGCAGGCCGAGCGCGACAAGATCGCGCTGATGCTCGACTTCGACATGATCGGCTCGCCGAACTACGTGAACTTCGTGTACGACGGCG
Source organism: Actinomadura meyerae (assembly GCF_900188445.1). Taxonomy (GTDB): domain Bacteria; phylum Actinomycetota; class Actinomycetes; order Streptosporangiales; family Streptosporangiaceae; genus Spirillospora; species Spirillospora meyerae. The sequence continues at coordinate 46,008 of NZ_FZOR01000024.1, read as the reverse complement.
ACGACAGCGCGGGCGAGAACAACGTCGAGCCGCCCGCCGGGTCCGGCGCGATCGAGAAGGCGTTCACCGACTACTTCGCGAGCCGGGGCCTCGCCACCGACCCGACGCCGTTCAACGGGCGGTCGGACTACAACGCGTTCATCACCGCGGGCATCCCCGCGGGCGGCCTGTTCACGGGCGCCGAGGGCATCAAGACGCCCGAGCAGGCGGCGGTCTACGGCGGCACGGCGGGGATCGCCTACGACCCCTGCTACCACTCGGCCTGCGACCGCTACGACAACGTGGACCTCAAGGGCTTCGACCAGATGATCGACGCCACCGCCGCGGTGACCCAGCTGTTCGCGTACAGCACGCTGACGGTCAACGGCAACGAGCGGGTGAGGCGCGCCCCGGCGCCGGTCGCCAAGCGCACCGTGCCGGACGAGATCGGCGGCCACGCCACCAAGTGATCCGGTAGTCCGGTCCGCCGAGGGGCGCGCCCGCGGGCGCGCCCCTCCTCCGTTCGCTCCGCCGGCCGGGCCGCCGGGTCAGCCGAGCGCTTCGGCGATCCCGCGCAGCGCCGGGCGCGGGTCGCCGTCGCCCAGCACCTGCACGGCCACCTGGTCGGCGCCCGCGTCCAGGTGCTCCCGCACCCGCGCGGCCAGCGCCGCCGCGTCGCCCTGCGCGACCAGCGCGTCGATCAGCGCGTCGCTGCCGCCGCCCGCCACGTCGGCGTCGGTGAAGCCGAGCCGCTTGAAGTTGCCGACGTAGTTGCGCAGCCCCAGGTACATCTTCGCGGCCTCCCGGGCCGTCGCGCGGGCGCGCTCCTCGTCGGTGTCGAGCACCACCTTCTGCTCGGGGACGAGCAGCGGCCCGGCGCCGAGCGTCTCCCGCGCCTGCCGGGTGTGCTCCGGCGTGGTGAAGTACGGGTGCGCGCCCGCGGTCCGCTCCGCCGCCAGCCGCAGCACCCGCGGCCCGAGCGCGGCCAGCACCCGCCCGGCGGCCGGGACGTCCGCGGCGTCGAGGTCGTCCAGGTAGCGGACGATCGTCTCGTAGGGGCTGCGGTACTCCTGCGTCGCCTCCGGGTGGCCGATGCCCACGCCCAGCAGGAACCGGCCGCCGTACGCGTCGTGCAGCCGGTGGTAGGACGCGGCGGCCTCCGTGGCCGGCGTGGCCCACATGTTCACGATGCCCGTGGCGATCACGATCCGGTCGGTGCCGGCCAGCAGCCGCTCGGCGATCTTCAGGTCGCCGCGCGGCGACCCGCCGATCCAGATGGCGCCGTAACCGAGGTCCTCCAGGTCCCTGGCCAGCTCCGGATCCAGCGCGCTCCACGGCCGCCAGATGCCCAGCCGGCCCAGTTCGATCTTGTCCATGTCGCCCCCAACACTCTCCGCGGCCGTTTCATGCCCCCTTCCCCGGTGCCAGGATGTGAACATGACCGACCGGCCGCGCCTGCTGCTCCTGGACGGCCACTCGCTGGCCTACCGGGCCTTCTACGCGCTGCCGGTGGAGAACTTCACCACGACGGCGGGGCAGCCCACCAACGTCGTGTACGGGTTCGCGAACATGCTGGCGAACGTGCTGCGGGACGAGCGGCCGACGCACGCGGCCGTCGCGTTCGACGTGGGGCGGCGGACGTTCCGCGCCGAGGAGTTCCCCGAGTACAAGGCGAACCGGACGCGGTCGCCGTCGGAGTTCGGCGCCCAGCTCCCCGTCCTGGACCGGCTGCTCGCCGCGATGAGCGTCCCGGTGCTGCGCGCGCCCGGCTACGAGGCCGACGACGTGATCGCGACGCTCACCGGGGCGGCGGTGGACGACGGCATGGCCGTGCTGATCGTCACCGGCGACCGCGACGCGCTCCAGCTCGTCGGCGACGACGTCACCGTCCTGTACTTCTACCGGACGGCCGCCGAGATGGTCCGGTACACGCCCGACGCGGTGCGGGAGAAGTACGGCCTGACCCCCGCGCAGTACCCCGACTTCGCGGCGCTGCGCGGCGACCCGTCCGACAACCTGCCGAGCATCCCCGGCATCGGGGAGAAGACGGCCGCGAAGTGGATCCGGGAGTTCGGCACCCTCGACGCGCTGCTGGAGCGGCCCGGCGAGGTGAAGGGCAAGGCGGGGGAGAGGCTGCGCGGCGCGCTCGACACGGTGCGGCTGAACCGGCGGCTCACCGAGCTCGTCCGCGACGTGGACCTGCCGGTGGCGCCCGCCGACCTGCGGCGCCGCCCCTACGACCTGTCCGCGTTCACCGCGCTGCTGGACGAGCTGGAGTTCCGCAACGCCAGCCTCCGGCAGCGCCTCTTCGCCGCCGACCCGGGCGGCGCCCGGTCCCCGGAGGCGGCGCGGCCCGAGCCGGTGAAGGGCCGCGAGCTGCGCCCGGACGAGCTGGCCGGCTGGCTCGGCGCCCACGCCACCGGCCTGACGGCGCTGGCCGCCGACTGGACGTGGGCGCGCGGCACCGGCGACATCACGCGGATCGCGCTGGCCGCCGGCGACGACCACGCCGCCTCCTTCGAGCCGTCCGCCCTCACCGAGGCCGACGAGCGGGCCTTCGCGGAGTGGCTCGCCGACCCGTCCCGGCCCAAGGCGCTGCACGACGTGAAGGCGCTGCTGCGCGTGTTCGGCGAGCGCGGCTGGCGCCTCGGCGGCGTCGCCACCGACACGGCGATGGCCGCCTACCTGCTGCTCCCCGGCCTGGCCGCCTACGGGATCGCCGACCTCGCGGGCCGCCACCTGGGCCGCCGGCCGCCCGCCGACGGCGCCGCCGGGCTGATGCTGAGCGCGCGCGCCGTCCTCGACCTGGCCGGGAAGTTCGCCGCCGACCTCGCCTCCACCGGCATGGACGCGGTCCTCCGCGACGTCGAGCTGCCGCTGTCGGACCTGCTCGCGCGCGCCGAACGCGCCGGAATCCACGTGGACGCCGCCCTCCTCGACGAACTGGAGCGCCACTTCGCGGACGGGATGGCGCGCGCCGCCGGCGAGGCCGCGGAGATCGCCGGGCACCCCTTCAACCCGGGCTCGACCAAGCAGCTCCAGGAGGTGCTGTTCGGCGAGCTCGACCTGCCCCGCACCAAGAAGATCAAATCGGGCCACTCCACCGACGTCGACGCGCTGACCTGGCTCGCCACCCAGACCGACAACGGGCTCCCGGAGGTGCTGCTGCGCCACCGCGACCAGGCGCGGCTGCGCGCGACCGTCGCCGGGCTGATCCGGGAGATCGGCGCGGACGGCCGGATCCACACCACCTTCCAGCAGACCGTCGCCGCCACCGGCCGGCTCACCTCGACCGAGCCGAACCTCCAGGTCATCCCCGTCCGCACCGAGGAGGGGCGGCGCATCCGGCGGGCGTTCCCGCCCGGCCCCGGCTTCGAGTCGCTGCTGACCGCCGACTACGGGCAGCTCGAACTGCGCGTCATGGCGCACCTGTCGCAGGACCCCACGCTGCTGGAGGCGTTCGCGTCCGGCGAGGACCTCCACGCGACGATGGCGGCGCAGGTCTTCCAGGTCCCGCCCGCCGCCGTCACGCCCGACATGCGCCGCAAGATCAAGGCGATGTCGTACGGGCTCGCGTACGGGCTGTCGGCGTTCGGGCTGGCGAAGCAGCTCGGCATCCCGCAGGCGGAGGCGCGCCCGCTGATGGACGCCTACTTCGCGCGGCTCGGCGGCGTCCGCGACTACCTCGACCACGTCGTCGCCGAGGCCCGCGCCACCGGCTACACCCGGACGCTGCTCGGCCGGCGCCGCTACCTGCCGCACCTGACCAGCGACAACCGGCAGCGGCGCGAGACCGCCGAGCGGATGGCGCTGAACGCGCCGGTCCAGGGCTCCGCCGCCGACATCGTCAAGATCGCGATGCTGCGGGTGGACGAGGCGCTCACCGGGGCCGGGCTGCGCAGCCGGCTGCTGCTCCAGGTGCACGACGAGATCGTCCTGGAGGTGGCGCCGGGGGAGCGGGACGCGGTGGAGGCGCTCGTCCGCGACCGGATGACCACCGCCTACCCGCTCACGGTCGGCCTGGAGGTCGCCATCGGCGCCGGCGCCGACTGGGACGCCGCGGCACACTGACCGCCGCGCGCACTGACCGCCGCGCACTAGGCGCCCGGCGGGCGGCCCTCCCAGGCGTTGCCGAGCAGCACCCGCAGGCCCGCCTCCTCCACCGGACGCGGGTTCGCGAAGCCTCCGGCGGCGGCCCGCGCGACCACGTCGTCCAGGTGTGCGGGGTCGGCGCCGAGGTCCTTGAGGGAACGCGGCAGGCCCAGCGAACCGGACAGCTCCCACAGCGCGCGTGCCGGGTCGTCGCCTCCCAGAGCCCGGCTCAAGGCCCGCACGGCGTCCGGCGCGGCCGGGGCGTTGTAGGCGAGGGCGTGCGGCAGCAGGACGGTGTGGGTCTCGGCGTGCGGGAGGTTCAGCGAACCCCCGAGGATGTGGCACAGCCTGTGGTGCAGGCCCATCGTCGTCGCGCTGAGGCAGGTGCCGCCCAGCCACGCCCCGTACAGCGCGCGGGTGCGGGCGGGCAGCGCGCCGGGCTCCCGCACGACCTCCGGCAGCGCCTCCGCCAGCACCCGGACGGCCTCCTCCGCCATCAGCGACACCACCGGCGACGCGTCGGGGGCGTAGAGCGCCTCGACGGCGTGCGCCGCCGCGTTCATCGCCGACGCAGCCGACACCGCGGGCGGCAGGCCCAGCGTCAGGGACGGGTCGTAGAGCACCGTCCGGGCCAGCACGCGCTCGTCGCGGCCGGTGCGCTTCACGCCGTCCTCCGTCATGCCCCACACCGGCGTCATCTCCGACCCGGAGTAGGTGGTGGGGACGGCCGCGATCGGCAGGCCCGTCTCCTTCGCGACCGCCTTGGCCAGGCCGACGGCCGACCCGCCGCCGAACGCGACCAGCCCGTCCGCCCCGGCCGCCGCGGCGACCCGGCCCGCCTCCGCCGCGGCGTCCGCCGGCACGTGCATCACCGCTCCGGCGTGCACACCGGCCAGCCGGCCGCCGAGCGCCGCCGCGACCCCTTCGGCGTCCGCGCGCCGCCCCGGCGTCGCCAGCACGAGCACCCGCGACAGGCCCAGCGCGTCCACCTCGGCGGGCAGCTCGGCGAGCACGCCCGCGCCGAAGACGACCCGCACGGGCAGCGGCCGGTAGGTGAAGCGGAGCGCGTCCATGTCCGGAACTCTACGGCCGGGGTGCGCCCCGCCGGCGCCCCGATGGGGTAGGGATGGGACGGGGGAGGTACGCATGGAGATCGAAATGGTCGTCGAGATCCCCGGGGGATCGCGCAACAAGTACGAGATGGACCACCGGCTGGGCCGGATCCGCCTCGACCGGATGCTGTTCACCGCGACCCGGTACCCGCACGACTACGGCTACATCCCGGACACCTGCGCGGAGGACGGCGACCCGCTGGACGCGATGGTGCTGCTGGAGGAGCCCACGTTCCCCGGCTGCCAGATCACCGTCCGCAGCATCGGGGTCTTCTGGATGCACGACGAGAAGGGGCCCGACGCGAAGATCCTGACCGTCCCGTCGCGGGACGTCCGCTACCAGGACATCCGCGACCTGCGGGACGTGCACGAGCACATCCTCGACGAGATCGCGCACTTCTTCGACATCTACAAGAGCCTGGAGCCGGGCAAGGACGCGGACGTGCGCGGCTGGCAGGACCGGCGGGTCGCCGACCGGACGATCACCGAGGCCGTCGACCGCGCGCGGGCCACGGGCAGCCCGACGGCCTGACCGGGCCCTCACCGGCAAGCCTTCACCCGGAGGGGAGGCGCGGCGCACGATGGACGGTGTGGGCTCCGCCGCGGAACCGGTCGTGGTCGTCGGCGCCGGGCCGGTCGGCCTGGTCGCGGCGCTGCTGCTGGCCCGGCACGGGGTACCGAGCGTGGTGCTGGAGGCCGCCGCGCGCCGCGACCCCTCCGGATCGCGGGCGATCTGCTTCCAGCGGGACGTGCTGGACGTCCTCGACCGCGCCGGCTGCGCCGAGCGGATGATCGCCCGCGGCGTGACCTGGACGACCGGCCGCACCTACCACCGCGGCGACGAGCTGTTCGCCGTCACCTTCCCCGATGCCGGGAGCGGCGAGGTCCCGCCGTGGATCAACATCTCGCAGGCCGAGGTGGAGGCGTACCTGCGCGACCTCGCCGCCGCCGAGCCGCTGGTCGAGGTCCGCTACGGGCACCGGGTCCGCGCCGTGCGCCAGGACGCGGACGGCGTCGAGGCCGACGCGGGCGCCGCGACGGTGCGCGGGACGCACCTGGTCGGCGCGGACGGCGGCCACGGCGCGGTCCGGGAGCTGCTCGGCATCGGCTTCCCCGGCCGCACGTTCGCCGACAGGTTCCTCATCTGCGACATCCGGGCCGAGCTGCCGTTCCCGAGCGAGCGGCGGTTCTACTTCGACCCCGAGTGGAACCCCGGGAGGCAGGTCCTCGTCCACCAGTGCCCGGACGGGACGTGGCGCATCGACTGGCAGGTGCCCGCCGACCTCGACCTGGACGCCGAGCGGACGTCCGGCGCGCTCGACGCCCGCATCCGCAAGATCACCGGGGACCTCCCGTACGAGATCGTGTGGGCCACGGTGTACCGGTTCCACGAGCGGTGCGCCGAGACGTTCGCGTCCGGCCGCGCGTTCCTGGCCGGCGACGCCGCCCACCTGTACGCGCCGTTCGGGGCCCGCGGGCTGAACTCCGGCGTCCAGGACGCGGAGAACCTGGCCTGGAAGCTCGCGTTCGTCCGGCACGGCTGGGCGCCGCCGGAGCTGCTGCGCAGCTACGACCTCGAACGCCGCGCCGCCGCGCTGGAGAACCTGCGCGTCACCACCCGGACGATGGAGTTCCTCGTCCCGCAGACTCCGGCGCAGCGGGCGCACCGCCTGGAGTCGCTGGAGCGGGCCCGGACCCACCCCGACCCCCGCGCGATCATCGACTCCGGCCGGCTCGCCGAGCCGTTCTGGTACCTGGACTCGCCGCTCACGACCCCGTCCGGCCCGGTGGACGGCTTCCCGCGCGAGCCGGGCGCGCCCCGCCCGCCGGTGCCGGGGGTGCTGTGCCCGGACGGCCCGTGCACCGCGCGCGGCGGGCGCACCCGCCTGCGCCGCCTCTTCGGCACCCGGTTCGTGCTCCTCGGCCCCACCGCCGTGGAGCCGCCCGAAGGCATCCCGTGCGACAGCTACGCGCTGGACGAGATCGACACCGAGGGGGCGCTGCGGGAGGCCCTGCGGGCGGGCCCGGACACGGTCCACGTCATCCGCCCGGACGGGCACCTCGCCGCCGTCCTGCCCGGCGGCACTCCCGCGGCCGTGGCCGCCGCCGTGCGCCGCGCCTGCGGACGGGCGTGACCGACGTCACCCGTGGCCTCCTTCGCCGCCGTGTAGCGTCGGTCGTCCCGGGGCGGACGCGTCCCGGCGGCCGACCGGAGGTGAGAACGCATGGGCACCGCCGACAGGCAGAGCGGCAGGGAGAGTGGCAGGGAGGGCGCGGAGGACGGGATCCGCGCGGACCGCCCGGTGTCGGCGCGCGTCTGGGACTACTGGCTCGGCGGCAAGGACCACTACGAGGTGGACCGCATGGCCGGCGAGGCGGTCGCCCGGCAGGTCCCCGGCATCGTCGGCGCCGCCCGCACCGACCGGCTGTTCCTCGGCCGCTGCGTCCGCCACCTGGCGGGCGAGGAGGGCGTGCGGCAGTTCCTCGACATCGGCACCGGGCTCCCGACCGCCGACAACACCCACGAGATCGCGCAGCGGGTCGCGCCGGACTCCCGGATCGTCTACGTCGACAACGACCCGCTCGTACTGGCCCACGCGCGGGCCCTGCTCACCAGCTCGCCGGAGGGCGCGACCGACTACATCGACGCCGACGTCCGCGACCCGGACCGCATCCTCGCCGGGGCCGCCGCGACGATCGACTTCGACCGCCCGGTCGCGCTGATGATGCTCGCGCTGCTGCACCTCATCACCGACGACGGCGAGGCTCGCGCCATCCTGGACCGGCTCGTCGGCGCGCTCGCCCCCGGCAGCTTCGTGGCGCTGTCCCACGCCTGCCTGGACGTGGACGTCACGCACACCGCCGTCAAGGCGTGGAACGAGAGCGGCACACCCCACCCGCTCAAGGCCCGGACCGCCGCCGAGATCGAGGCGCTGTTCGACGGCCTGGAGCTGCTGGAGCCCGGCGTCGTGTCGTGCTCCCGGTGGCGGCCCGAGCCCAACCCGTGGGGCGAGCCGCAGGAGACCATGACCTTTTGTGGAGTGGCGAGAAAACTGGCCGCCTGACCGGCTTCGTACGAAGATCGGGGGACTTGCCCGACATCATGTCCCCGGAGGCGGTCCTTGGCGCATATCGAACTGGACGACGACATCCCCGGGCTGCCGTCCCTGCTGCGGTTCCGGCCGGAGACCGGCGGGCCGCTGAGCGCGCTCGCCGAGGCGCTGCTGCGCGGCCCGAGCCCCCTGCCGCCCGGCGAGCGGGAGCTGATCGCCGCCTACGTGTCCGAGCTGAACGGCTGCCGGTTCTGCGCGTCCTCGCACGGCGCGTGCGCCGCCGCGCAGCTGCCCGGCGGGATGACGCTCGTCCAGCAGGTCCACGCGGACCCGGAGACGGCACCCGTCTCGCCCAAGCTGCGGGCCCTGCTCGCCATCGCCGCAGCCGTCCGGCGCGGGGGTAAGGAGGTCGGCGCGGAGCACGTCGCCGCCGCGCGGGACGCCGGCGCCACCGACGTCGAAATCCACGACACCGTGCTCATCGCCGCCGCCTTCTGCATGTACAACCGGTACGTCGACGGCCTCGGGACGAGCGCCCCCGAGGACCCGGCCGCCTATGCGCGGATGGCCGAGCGGCTCGTCGCCCAGGGCTACGGGGCCGCCGCGGGCCCGCGCTGAGACCCGGCCGCCGGGTCAGGGCCGGCGGAAGATCGTGATGGAGTGGCCGACCTCGTCCACCGGCTCGCTGGAGGCGATCAGCGGGACCAGCCGCGGGTCGGCCTTGGCGATCCAGCTGTCCGAGACGGCCAGCAGGCCGCGCACCCGCTCCGGGGGCGCGGTGAGCGGGTCGGACGCGCGGATGCCGTAGTACGACGGGACACCGCTGCCCTTGTAGGCGAGCCACACCGGCTCGCCGGGGTAGCGGTCGCGGAGGCGGTCGGCGAGCCGCCCGAGGTCCTGGCCCCAGTCGACGTTGGAGTCGTGCAGGTACCGGTGCGTCCCGGCCGGGCCGCCGAACGCCTCGTTGGAGTACGGCAGGTAGTACGGGAAGGCGCGCAGCGAGCTGACCGCGACGAACAGCACGAGCGCCGCCGCGACCACCGTCGCCCACCGCCGCCGGACGGCGACCACCCCGGCCGCCGCCACCGCCAGGAACATCGGCAGGAAGATCACGTACCGGACGCCGAGGTCGCGGGCGCCGGTCATCGCCACCGCCAGCAGCACGGCCGGGAGCACGAGGACGTACGGCGCGGCGGGCCGCAGCCGGGGCAGCGCCGCCACCGCCGCCGCCCCCGCGGCCCACAGGGCGAGCGTCCCGAGCGGCGTCTTCACCAGCAGCGCGGCGGGCAGGTAGTACCAGCGCGAGCCACGGTAGGTGTCGCCGAACAGGAAGCTCGTCCAGGCCAGGTCCTCGAAGCCGAACTGGACGCGCATCCCGTCCCGGAACGGCCTCGGGAACGGCAGCAGATCGACGGCGAGCCCGCGCAGCCCGCCGATGGCGGGCAGATCGGCGGGCGCAGTCCAGCGCAGGCGCGGATCGACGGCCAGGTAGCCGGCCCACACCACCGCGACCACCAGCGCGGCCGCACCGCCCGCCGCCACCACTCCCGCACGGACCGGCCGCCGACCCCGCGACCACCACACCGACAGCGCGACCAGCACCAGCACCACCGGCACGGCGGGCAGCGCGCTCATCTTCGTCGCGACGGCCGCGCCGAGCGCCACCCCGGCGAGCGGTGCGCACAGCCTCGGCCGCCACCGCGCCCGCCACGCCAGCCACACCGAGGTCAGCAGCAGCCCGGCCGCCGGGACGTCGAGGGTGGCCAGCGACCCGTGCGCGATGACGCCGGGGGAGAACGCGTAGAGGGCGAGCGCCGCCACGCCCCCGGCCGGGCCCGCGAGGTCGCGGGCGAACGCGAAGACCACCAGCCCGAACAGCAGCGTCAGCAGGACGACCGGCAGCCGCGCCGCCAGCAGCACCCGCTGCGCGTCGCCGCCCGATTCGTACAGGACGTGCCGTCCGACCTCTTGCTGGTCGCCGCTGAAGGACGGGCCGGGACGGGCGCCGCCGAGCACCGCGCCCGCGCCGATGAGCAGCTTGCCGAGCGGCGGATGCTCCGGGTTGTACCGCAGGACGTGCTCGCGCAGGTAGACGGTGCCCGTGCCGATGTAGACGGGCTCGTCGATGGTCGGGGACTGCTGGACGGCCGCGGTGACCATCGCCGCCGCCATCTGCGCCAGCAGCGCCGCGACGGCGGCCGCGAGGAGGATCAGCCGCCGAACGCGGTGAGGAAGCGGTCCCGGAAGGCGCTCATCGGCCACACCGGTGCGTCCTTGCCGGGGCGCAGCCCGTCCTGCCAGTTCCATCCCGAGATCCTGTCCAGTACGGCCCTGTCCTTCGCGACGATCGTGATCGGCACGTCCCGGCTCGCGCCCGGACCCGTGATCAGCGGCGCGGGCTGGTGGTCGCCGAGGAACACCAGCACCGTCCGGTCGGTGCCGTAGGTCTCCACGTACGACACGAGCGTGCTCAGCGTGTACTCGATCGACTTGCGGTACTCGGTGCGGATCCGGCCGCCCGCGGGCCACGGCGCGTCATACCCCTTGCCCATCCCGGCGAAGACCGAACCGTCCCCGACCTGCTCCCACGGGACCAGCCGCGGGATCGAGGCCCACGGCGCGTGGCTCGACACCAGCGCCGTCTCCGCCATCACCGGGGGACGGTCCTCACGCGCCAGCTCGGTGCGCTGCAGGGTCGACAGCGTGTACTGGTCCGGCATGGTCGCGAAGCTGAACCGGGGGCCGCGGTACCCGAGGTTCCGGTCGTCGTACACCTTGTCGTAGCCGAAGAACCCGCCCTCCGGCCACGCCCGGGTGATCGCCGGCATCAGCGCGACCGTCCGGGCGTCCGCTCGGTGGAACGCCCGGTTCAGCGTCAGCCGGTCGCTGTTCACGAGCGTCCGGTACCGCTGCTGGTTGTCGACCCACAGGCCGGACAGCAGGGTCGCGTGCGCGAGCCAGCTCCCGCCGCCCGCCGTGGACGAGGTGAGCCAGCCGCTGCGGGCGCCGAACCCGGCCTTGCGGAGCCGCTCCGACCCCTGGTCCAGGACGGCGCCGACCTGCGGCGCGTACTGCGGGCTCTCCACGGCCGAGCGCCCGTAGCTCTCCACGAACGCCAGCACCACGTCCTTGCCGCGCAGCCCGGTCAGCAGCTTGGCGTCGGGGACGTCGCGGAACCTGTCCACGGCGGCGGCCTTCGCGAACTCCTCCCGGTCGTTCAGGCTCTCCCGCACCTGCCGCGCGTGGTCGTAGGCGAGCACCGCCGCGCTCCTGGACGCGACCGGCACCCCGTCCACGAGCTGCGCGCCGAGCACGGCGCACACCACCCAGACCACGCCCAGGACCGCCGCCGCGCGCGCCGCCGCCCGGCGGTGCCCGACCGCGGCGCGGCCGAGCCGCAGCGCCGAGAGCGACATCAGCGCCACCACCCCGGCCGCCAGCACGACCGCGAGGACGGCCGCCGCGACGGCACCCGCGGTCCCGGCCGACTCGCCCACGAACTCCACCGCCGGACGCAGCAGCGGCCAGTCCAGCACCAGGTCGAACGGCCGGACGAGCACCGCGTCGAACCCGATGTCGAACACCTTCAGCACGAACACCAGCCCGAGGACGGCCCCCGCCGTCCCCGCCGTGTACCGTCTCGCCCGCGCCGGGACCACGAGGATCAGGGCGACGCCGAGCACGCCCTCGATCGGCACGCGCACGAACGCGCCGGGCGCCAGCCGGGCGTACTCCGCCGGGATGATCAGCGCGACCAGCACCAGCAGGAAGGCCGCGCAGGTCACCGCCCGCGCCGCGACCCGCCGGCGCCGCCCCTCCGGCTCCTCGGGGCCCTCGGGCACGGCGTCCTGCGCGGTCTCGTCTGTCACCCGCTTCGCGCGGCTATCGGTGGTCAGCTCGTCCTCCCAGGGCTCGGTCCCGGCCGTGTACGCGACACCAACAGCACGTCCGCCCGGAGCCCGCCGGTTCAACCCTCCCCGGCCCGGATCGTGCCGGGGCGGACGACTTCTCCGAACGGGAGGATTCTTTGCCCGGGGGATGTCGAGAACCCGGAGGCGGCTCCGATCTCCTGGTGAGCGGCGCCAGCGGGGCGCCCCGGCGGAAGGGCAGAGCCATGGGACTGGTCACCTGCGACATCGGCATCTCCGTGGACGGCTTCGTCGCCGGCCCGAACCAGCGGCTGGAGGAGCCGCTCGGCGACGGCGCCGAGCGGCTGCACCGGTGGATGTTCGAGCAGCCCGAGGCCAACGCGGAGGTCATCGAGAAGATCACGGCGGCCGGCGCGTTCATCATGGGCCGCAACATGTTCGGCCCGGTGCGCGGCACCTGGGGCGACTCGGACTGGACCGGCTGGTGGGGCGAGGAGCCGCCCTACCACGCGCCCGTGTTCGTCCTGACCCACCACCCGCGCGAGAGCGTGACGATGAAGGGCGGCACCACGTTCCACTTCGTCACCGACGGCATCGAGGCCGCCATGCGGCGGGCGCGGGAGGCCGCCGGGGACCAGGACATCGCGGTGGCCGGTGGTGCGCAGACCGTGAACCAGTACCTCGCGGCCGGGCTGATCGACGAGCTGCGGCTGCACATCGCGCCGGTCGTGCTCGGCGCGGGTGAGCGCCTCTTCGCGGACGTCGGCGACCTGCCCCTGGAACCGGTCGCGGTCTCGCACACCGACCTGGTCGCCCACGTGACCTACCGGCTCAACCGGTAGCGGCCTCCGCTCCCGCCGGGCCGGCCGCCCGGATCACCGCGAGCAGCCGGGCGACCTCGGCGGCGACGGCCTCCCGCCCGGCGGCGAGGTAGCGGCGCGGGTCCACCAGGGCCGGGTCGGCGCCGAGCCGGTCGCGGACGGCGGCGGTGTAGACCTTGTTGAGCTGCGTCGCGACGTTGATCTTCGTCATGCCGTGCGCGACGGCCGCGCCGAGCGCGCCGTCGGGCACGCCCGACGATCCGTGCAGCACCAGCGGGACGGGCACCGCCGCCGCCAGCCGGGCGATGAGCGGCAGGTCCAGGACGGTGTCGCGGGTGAGCATCGCGTGCGACGTGCCGACCGCGACGGCGAGGGCGTCCACGCCCGTCGCGGCCACGTAGCCGGCGGCCTCGCCGGGGTCGGTGCGGGCGTGCGGGGCGTGCACGCCGTCCTTGCCGCCGATCTCACCGAGCTCCGCCTCCACCCACACCCCGGCCGCGTGGCAGCGCGCCGCGACCTCGGCGGTGGCGGCCACGTTCGCGTCGTGGTGGAGCCGGGACGCGTCGAACATCACCGACCCGAACCCCAGCTCGACGGCCTCGGCGACCAGTTCGGCCGACGTCGCGTGGTCCAGATGCGCCACCACCGGCACGGCGGCGGCGCGCCCGACCGCGAGCACGGCCTGCGCGATCGGCGCGAGCGCGCCGTGGTAGGCGGCGCAGTTCTCGCTGACCTGGAGCACCACGGGCGCGCCCGCCCGCTCCGCGCCGGCGACGATCGCCTCGGCGTGCTCCAGCTGGATCACGTTGAACGCGCCGAGGCCGCGCCCCCGCGCGGGGACGGCCTCACTCATGGGGACGAGCGGCATGGCTCTCCTCGGATCGGAGGGTGACGCGCGCGAGGAGCGCGGGGAGGGCGGCGGCGTCGAGCTCGCCGGCGACGGGGGAGCGGACCGCGCAGGCGGCCAGCGCGACCGCGCGGCGCAGCCGGTCCGGCCACGGCACGCCGCCCGCCAGGCCCGCCGCCAGCGCGGCCACGAGCGCGTCGCCCGCACCGGTCGGGTTGCCCGGCTCCGGCCGGTCGAGGGAGGTGCGCAGCACCCCGTCCGGGGTGTCGGCGAGGACGCCGTCCGGGCCGAGGGAGGCGACGACCGCGCCGGCGCCCGCCGCGCGCAGCGCCCGCACGCCTTCGGCGGTGTCGCCGGTGCCGCTCGCCCGGGCCAGCTCCGCCGCGTTCGGCTTCACCACGTCGGGACGCCCCGCGACCCCGAGCCGCAGCGCCTCCCCGTCGGCGTCCAGGACCACCGGGCCGGGAGCGCGCCGGGCCAGCTCGGCGTACGCGTCCGGCGGGACGCCCGGCGGCAGGCTCCCCGACAGGACGACCACGGCCGCGTCCGCCGCGAGGGCGTCGTAGCGGCCGAGGAACGCCCGCCACTCCACATCGGTCACGAGGGGGCCCGGCTCGCAGTACATCGTCACCTCGGGGCCGACGATCGTGACCGTCCGGCGCGACTCCGCGGCCACCGGGCTGAACGCGGCGGGCACCCCGGACGCGGCGAGCCCGTCCTCGATCCGCCGGCCCGCCGCGCCGCCCACCAGCCCGGTCGCGACCACCTCGTGGCCGAGGCCGTGCAGGACCCGGGCGACGTTGACGCCCTTGCCGCCGGGCCTGCGGTGCACCGCCGCCACCCGGTTGACCTCGCCGGGCCGCGCGTCCGGAACCTCGTAGGTGTCGTCCAGCGCCGCGTTCAGCGTGACCGTGACGATCATCCGTCGGCGCCCAGGACCACCGACCGGGTCAGGTGCCGGGGGCGCTCGGGATCCAGCCCCGCCGCCTCCGCCATCGCCACCGCGAGCCGCTGCGCCCGGATCAGGTCGGCCATCGGGTCGGCGGCGGACGTGCGCAGCGTCCCGCCGGTCGCGGTGATGTCTCCGGCGAGGCCGTCCGGCAGCTCGCCGAACATCCACACCGCGCGGCCGGGCCCGGTGATGCTGATCGGGCCGTGCCGGTACTCCATCGCCGGATATGCCTCCGTCCACAGGCCCGCCGCCTCGCGCATCTTCAGCGCGGCCTCCCGAGCGATGCCGACCGTCCACCCGCGGCCGAGGAACGTGATCTGCCCGGCGGCGAGCAGGTCCGGAACGGCGCCGGCGACCGCCGCCTCCGCGTCGGCGATCGCGGCGCCGAGGTCCTCGCCCAGGTGCGCGCGCAGCAGCGCGAGCAGCGTGGTGGCGAACCGGGTCTGCACGACCGACTCCTCGTCGGCGAACTCCAGCGCGATCACCCGTCCGGCGCTCGCCGACACCGGGGTGCCGGGGTCGGCGGTGATCGCGGTGGTGGGCACGCCCGTGCCGGCGAGGCGGTCCAGGACCTCCAGCACCTCCGTCGTCGTCCCGGACCTGGTCAGCGCCAGCACCCGGTCGTAGCGGCGGCCGGACGGCATCTCCGAGGCGGCGAACGCGTCGGTCTCGCCGTGCCCGGCGCGTTCCCGCAGCGCCGCGTACGCCTGCGCCATGTACAGCGAGGTGCCGCATCCGACGACCGCGATCCGCTCCCCGGGGCCCGGCAGCGCCTCCCCGGCCTCCGCCGCCAGCCCGGCGGCCCGCCGCCAGCACTCCGGCTGCGCGGCGATCTCGGACGTGATGCGGGTGCCGGCCATGGATTCTCCTGACGTGTCGACCAGGGACGTGCTGTCTGCGCTGAGAGCTTATGCTCACTTCTGCTCATAAGTGAAGAGAAAGAAGCACAAATCACCACCACGGCACCCGGGTATGCCCAGCAGGCCATAGCTCGCCCTGAAGGTCGCTGCGCGAAAGCGACGGGACCGAGCGCCCCGCGCGCAGCCGCGGGCACCCGGCACGCGCGAACCAGAGCCGACCGGACGATTTGAACTCCCTCCCGCCGGGCCGCGTATCCCCACGCGTAGATCGACAGGCCCCGGAACCGGGAGGGTTCATGAGCGTGAGGAACAGCCGGCTGCGCACCGCGGTGACGACGGCCGCCGCGGCCGCCGGATCCGCCGGGCTCCTGGCCGGCGCGCTGTACGTGGTGCACGCCGAGTCGGACTCGGACGACCGGCCGGCGAGCCTCGCCGGAGACGCCCGGGCCGGCCGCCTCGCCACGCAGGGCACCGACCGGGCCGCGGCCACGGCCGCCCGGGTCGCCGAGCGGCTCGGCGACCGCACCACCGGCGCCTACATCGACTCGGCGGGACGGCCGGTCGTGACGGTCACGAACGAGACCGACGCCGCCGCCGTCCGCGCGGCGGGCGCCGTCCCGAAGATGACGTCGCGCAGCCCCGCGCGGCTCCGCCAGGTGACCGCCGACCTGCGCCGCTCCTTCGCCGACATCCCCGGCACCGGCTGGGCCGTCGACCCCGCCACCTCGAAGGTCACCGTCTGGACGGACGCCTCGGTCACCGGCACCCGGATGGACGCCGTCCAGCGCACCGCCCGGCGGATGGGCACGGCGGTCAGGATGGTGCGCTTCCCCGGCCGCCTGCACACCCTCGCCCTCGGCGGCGACCCGATCTTCGGCCAGAACTCCCGCTGCTCGCTGGGCTTCAACGTCGAGCGGGGCGGGCAGCCGTTCTTCCTGACCGCCGGGCACTGCGGCAACGCCGTCCAGAACTGGACGTCCGACCCGCAGGGCGAGCAGCCGCTCGGCACCACCGTGCAGAACAGCTTCCCCGGCAACGACTTCGCGCTCGTCCGCGCGGAGGAGGGCGCCGAGGGCGCGGTGAACCTCTACAACGGGCAGGCCGTGGACATCACGCAGGCGGGCGAGGCCGTCGTGGGCCAGCGCGTGGCCCGCAGCGGCAGCACGACCGGCGTGCACACCGGCCGCGTCCTCGCCACCGGTGCCACGGTGAACTTCGCGGAGGGCACCGTCACCGGCATGATCCAGACCAGCGTCTGCGCCGAGCCCGGCGACAGCGGCGGCCCGCTCTTCGCCGGCGACACCGCGCTCGGCCTGACCTCGGGCGGCTCCGGCGACTGCCGGAACGGCGGCGTGACGTTCTTCCAGCCGGTGACGGAGGCCCTGGAGGTCTTCGGCGCCACCGTCACCTGACGCGCCCACCCCACCAGAAGAGGACCGGCCGGCCTGACCGAAAACGGACTAATCCGCACATTGACCGGCAAGTGGCAACGCAGCACGATTTCCTCCAACAAAGGGGGAATTAATGAAGCGTGCTTTTGCCGGCCTGGCGGCCGGCGGTCTTCTGCTGCTCGGCGCCTGCGATTCGCATTCCGCCGCCCCCGTCGAGGCGGCGGCATCGGGCACGCCCTCGACGTCCAGCCCCACCAGCACCCCTCCCACGAGCCCCGCCGCAAGCCCGGCCGTGGAGAAACGCAAGATCACCACCACCCGCAAGATCCCCTTCAGGACCCGCAAGGTGAACGACTCCGCCCTCGCCGCGGGAAAGACCCGGGTGCGCAGAAAGGGCGCGGCCGGGGTGAAGACGCTGACTTACGAGGTGACGTACACGGGCGGCAAGGAGACGTCCCGCAAACTGCTCGGCGAGAAGGTGACCAGGGCCCCGGTGGCGAGGATCATCGCGGTGGGCACCAAGCGCGCCCGCTCGTGCGACCCGAACTACAGCGGCGGGTGCGTCCCGATCGCGAGCGACGTGGACTGCGCGGGCGGCAGCGGCAACGGCCCCGCCTACGTCCAGGGCCCGGTCCGCGTGGTCGGCTCCGACATCTACGACCTGGACCGAGACGGCGACGGAATAGCCTGCGACACCTGACCACCGGACGCACGCACCCGTCCGCGCCCGTCAAAGCAACCGGCACGTACTTCACGGTCGCAAAGAGCAACGATGAAGACAGAACCCCGCCCACACCAGAAGCACCACACAAACCCAAGCCGGGAGGGGGGCGTGGGGGGCGGAGCCCCCCACATCGGGGGTCCGGGGGTCGCCCCCCGGGCAAACACGACGAAGGAGTGGCGGCGAGGAGCCCCCCAGGCTCCGAGCACACCACTCCCACTCCGAAGTGGGCGATACTGGGATTGAACCAGTGGCCTCTACCGTGTCAAGGTAGCGCTCTCCCACTGAGCTAATCGCCCGTTCCGTGGCCTCCGGGGGGAGGTACGGGTTGAGGTGGAGACGGGATTTGAACCCGTGTACACGGCTTTGCAGGCCGTTGCCTCGCCTCTCGGCCACTCCACCAGAATGAGACCTTCTGGGTCATAGCCTGAAAGGCCCCTCAGAGCGGAAGACGGGATTTGAACCCGCGACCCTCACCTTGGCAAGGTGATGCTCTACCCCTGAGCCACTTCCGCGTGCGCCCTGCGGCGACGAGGAAGACTTTAGCGCGTTGGAGGCCGTTCCCCAAACCGGGTTTCCGGGATGGCGCCGACGATCCTTCGACGGGCGTCGAAGGGTGGGTCGCCTAGGGTCGGTGGCATGGGGTCAGAACGGGTCGTGAGCGTGGACTTCGCGCCGGTCGCGGCGTTGCTGGCGGACCGGGCGCGGGCGGTGATGCTGACGGTGCTGCTGGACGGGCGCCCGCTGGCGGCGGGGGAGCTGGCGCGGGCGGCGGGGGTGAGCGCGCAGACGGCGAGCGCGCATCTGGGGAAGCTGCTGGACGCGGGTTTCGTGACGGTGGTGCGGCAGGGCCGGCACCGGTACTACCGGCTGCGGGGGAGCGAGGTCGCGGAGGTGATCGAGGCGCTGTCGCGGATCGGGCCGCCGGTGCGGGTGCGGAGCCTGCGCCAGTCGCGGGACGCGCGGCGGCTGCACGAGGCGCGGACGTGCTACGACCATCTGGCGGGCGAGGCGGGGGTGGCGCTGTTCGCGGCGCTGCTGGACGGCGGGCTGATCGAGGCCGACGGCGAGGACGCGTTCGACGTGACGGAGAAGGGCGAGGAGCGTCTCGGCGCGCTGGGCCTGGACGTCGCGGCGCTGCGGCGGTCGCGGCGGAGGTTCGCCTGGCAGTGCCTGGACTGGACGGAGCGGCGCCCGCATCTGAACGGGGCGCTGGGCGCCGCGCTGACGGAGCGGATGATCGAGCTGGGCTGGTTCGAGCGGGGGACGACCCGGCGGGCGCTGGCGGTGACGGAGGCGGGCCGCCGGGGTCTCGCGGACTCGTTCGGCTGCGTGCTGCCCTGATCCGCCGGGCGCTTCGTCCCGGGTTGGGCGGGCCGCGCGCGCCGCGGCGGCCGGAAGAACTCGAACCGGCGGCCCCGAGCGCCGTACTGTGGGGCCATCGGCCGGGGACGGCCGTGGAGGGCGCGTGTCCGGGCCGCGGCGGCCCGGCTTTGGGGAGGTGGCTCCGGTGACGGCGCAGGCCAGGATCTGGCTGAACGGGGAACTGGTCGATCCCGAGCGGGCGGTGGTGTCGGTCTTCGACCACGGCATGCTCGTCGGCGACGGGATCTTCGAGACGGTGAAGGCGGCGAACGGGGAGCCGTTCGCGCTGACCCGGCACCTGCGCCGGCTGGCCCGGTCGGCGGCCGGCCTGGGGCTGCCCGAGCCCGACCACGACGCCCTCGCCCAGGGCACCCTGGAGGTGCTGGCGGCGGCGCCGAAGTGGCCGCTGGCCCGCATCCGCATCACCTACACCAGCGGCCCGGGCCCGCTGGGGTCGGCGCGCGGCGACGCGGGCCCGACCGTGTCGATCATCGCGGGGCCGCAGGACCCGTTCCCCCCGACGGCGGACGTGACGGTCGTGCCGTGGCCGCGCAACGAGCGGGGCGCGCTGGCGGGCCTGAAGACGACGTCCTACGCCGAGAACGCGCTGGCGCTGGCGTACGCGCATGAGCGCGGCGGCGGCGAGGCCGTCTTCGCCAACACGGCGGGGAACCTGTGCGAGGGGACGGGCAGCAACATCTTCGTCGTGCTCGGCGGCCGGCTGGTGACGCCGCCGCTGTCGTCCGGCTGCCTCGCCGGGGTGACG
The DNA here is from genome assembly GCF_900188445.1 of Actinomadura meyerae. Classification (GTDB taxonomy): domain Bacteria; phylum Actinomycetota; class Actinomycetes; order Streptosporangiales; family Streptosporangiaceae; genus Spirillospora; species Spirillospora meyerae. Next base: position 26,180 of record NZ_FZOR01000024.1, on the reverse strand, counting down.
CGGGCGCTGGTGCTGGAGTGGTGCGGCGGGGAGGAGGAGGACCTCGCGCTCGACGACCTGTACCGGGCCGACGAGGCGTTCCTGACGTCCACGACGCGGGACGTCCAGCCGATCCGGGCGGTGGACGGCACGGTCCTCCCGGCGGCGCCCGGCCCGATCACCGCGAAGGCGATGGAGGCGTTCGCGGCGCGGTCCGCCGAGCTCATGGACCCCTGATCGGAGAGGTGGCCGCCGGGGGACGCGGATGACCACGGTGCACCGGGGGCGCTGGAGCCTGGAGGACCGCCTCGAGCAGGGGCTCCGCGAACTGCCGTTCGACGTCCCGCCGGGCACGGCGTCGGTCACCGTGGAGCTGTCCCATGAGGGCGGTGTGATCGACCTGGGCTGTCCCGGACTGTCGGCGCGGACGGGGCCGTCCTCGTCCGCCCGGACGGGAGCCGGGCCGCCGTCCGCGGCGAATTCGTCCGGATACCGGCCGGGCACCCGGGCATGCATCGCCTGGAGAGCCACGAGAACGAGGTGATCGCACTGTGCGGGTAGAGGGTTCGGAGATCGTCGTCGTACCGCACACCCACTGGGACCGCGAGTGGTACCTGCCGTTCCAGCGCTTCCGGCTGCGGCTGGTGTCGCTGCTGGACGCCGTCATCGACCGCATGGAGGCCGATCCCCGCTGGCACTTCACCCTGGACGGGCAGATGGCCGCGGTCGACGACTACCTGGAGATCCGCCCCGAGCGGCGGGACCGGCTCGCCGCGCTCGTCCGGGAGGGCCGGCTCGCCGTCGGGCCCTGGCAGATCCTCCACGACGAGTTCCTCTGCTCGGGCGAGAACATCGTCCGGAACCTGGAGCTCGGGATGCGGCGCGCCGAGGAGTTCGGCGCCGCGATGATGGTCGGCTACCTGCCCGACCAGTTCGGGCACTGCGCGCAGATGCCGCAGATCCTGCGGCTGGCCGGGATCGAGCACGCGTGCGTGTGGCGCGGCGTCCCCGGCCGGGTCCGGACGTGCGCGTTCGCCTGGGAGGCCCCGGACGGGACGGCGATCCGCACCCAGTACCTGCCCGAGGGCGGCTACGGCAACGCCGCGTCGATGTTCGAGGAGATCGGGGAGCCCGGCGGCGCCGGGGACGGCGCGTCGCTGCTGCCCGGCCGGGTCGCCGGGTTCGCGGAGGCGATGGGCCGCTGGTACCCGCACGGCGGCCCGCTGCTCGCGATGTACGGGGCCGACCACACCGCGCCCGCCGCCGACCTCGCCGACCGGATCGCCGCCGAGGGCCTCGGCATGCGGCTGGACACCCTCGCGGGCTACTTCGCGGAGCGGACCCCGTCCACCGACGGGCTGCCGCACGTCCGCGGGGAGCTGCGCTCGCACGCCCGCGCGAACATCCTGCCGGGCGTCCTGTCGGCCCGGATCCGGCTCAAGGAGCTGATGGGCCGCGCCGAGCGGCTCGTCGAGCGGTACGCCGAGCCGCTGACCGCGCTCTGGTACGCGGGCGACGCCCAGCGGTTCCTGGACCTGGCGTGGCGGCGGCTGATCGAGGCGAGCTGCCACGACTCCGTCACCGGCTGCGGCTGCGACGAGACCGCCGAGCAGGTCGCCGCGCACATGGCCGAGGGGGAGCAGCTCGGCCGCGCCGTCTGCGACCTCGTCACCGCCGAGCGGGCCGCGTCCGTCCCGCTCGGGGCGCACCTGGTGTTCAACCCGACCCCGGCGCGCCGCACCGGCCTGGTCACCCTGGACATCCCGTCCGACGGGGAGCCGGGCCTCGTCTCGGGCGACGGCCGGCCGGTGCCGGTGCAGACGCTCGCCGTCGCGCCGACCGTGCTGGACGACTCCGTCCACCCCGCCGCGGAGCTCCCGGTCGTGCTGGAGCGGGTGTACGGGCGGGTGCTGTTCGGGCAGGAGATCCGCGACTGGTCGGTGTCGCGGGACGACCGCGTCCTCACCTTCCGCGTGACGGCCCGCGCCGGGGTCCCGTTCGACATCGGCGACGTGCGGGAGGCGCTGCGCGGCGCGGAGGGGGAGTGGCGCGTCCGGATCCTGGCCGACCCGCGCCGCACCGTCGCCGCGCTGGTCGAGGTGCCGCCGCTGGGGCTGGCGGCCGTCGGGCCGGACGCCGCCGCCCGCATGCTGGACGGCCCGGTGTCCGCCGGGCCGGACGTCCTCGACAACGGCCTGCTGCGCGCCGAGGTGCACGCCGACGGGACGCTCGGGCTGCGCACCCCGTCCGGCCACGTCGTCGAGGGCGTCGGGCGGATCGTAGACGGCGGCGACCACGGCGACACCTACAACTACGCGCCGCCCGCCGCCGACCGCATCGTCGGCGACCCCGCGACGGTGGACGCGCGGCCCGTGCTGGACGGCCCGCTCGCCGGCGCGGTCGACATCGTCCGGACCTACCGCTGGCCCTGCCGCGGCGACCTGGACGCCGGCGAGCGGTCCGCGGCCGAGGAGGACGTCACCGTCACCACCCGTGCCGAACTGCGCGCCGGCGAGCCGTTCCTGCGGCTGCGCGTCGCCTTCGACAACCGCTGCGAGGACCACCGCGTCCGGCTGCACATGTCGCTGCCGCGCCGGGCGGACGCCTCCTACGCGGAGGGCCAGTTCGCGATCACCGAGCGGGGCCCGGCGGCGGAGGGCGGGTTCGGGGAGCGGCCCGTCCCGACGTTCCCCGCGTCCGGGTTCGTCGCCGCGGGCGGCCTCGCCGTCCTGCTGAAGCACGCCACCGAGTACGAGGTCACCGGCGGCGGGCGGGAGATGGCCCTGACCCTGCTGCGCGCGGTCGGCCACCTGTCGCGGGACCGCAACGCCTACCGGGACCAGCCCGCCGGGCCGCAGCTCCCCACCCCCGGCGCGCAGTGCCGCGGGGAGCGGACCGCCGAGATGGCCGTCATGCCCTACGACGGGGGCCTGCCCGGCCCCGACGTGCTGCGCGCCGCCGAGGAGTACCGGCACGACCTGCTCACCGCCGCCGGCTACGGGCACGCCACCGCGCCCCTCCCGCCGTCCCGGGAGGGCATCGCGATCACCGGCGACGGGGTCGTGACGACGTCCCTGCGGGCCCGCGACGGCTGGACCGAGGCCCGGGTCGTCGCCGAGTGCGCCGAGCCCGCCACGGCCGTCCTGCGCGGGGACTTCACCGAGGCGGTCCGCGTCGACCTGCGCGGGCGCCCCGGCATCCCGCTCGACGTGCACGAGGGGACGGCGACCCTGTCGCTGCGCCCCTGGGAGATCGCGACCGTCCGGCTCCGCACGGCCTAGCGGAGCGCAGGGTCAGCGGGCGGCTTCGGCGGTGCCGACCTCGCGCTGCCGCCCGCCGGTCGCTCCGGCGGACCGGGCCGCGTGCGGCGCGGGCTCCGCGGTCTCCGCCGGATGCGCGGCGGCCGCCGCCATCGCCGCGCCCACGATGCCCGCGTTGTTCACCAGCCGGGCCGGGACGATCTCCGCCCGCACGCCCTCGATCAGCGGCAGGAAGCGCTCGGCCTTGCGGCTCACCCCGCCGCCCACGATGATCAGCGACGGCGAGATCAGCCCCTCCAGGTGCCGCAGGTACACGCCGAGCCGCTTGGCCCACTTCGCCCAGCTCAGCCCCTCCTCGGTGCGTGCCCGCGCCGAGGCGCGCAGCTCGGCGTCCCGCCCGTCGATCTGGAGATGCCCGAACTCGGTGTTCGGGACGAGGACGCCGTCGGTGAACAGCGCGCTGCCGATGCCCGTCCCCAGTGTGAGCAGGACGACGGTGCCGGACCGCCCGCGCCCCGCGCCGAGCCGCATCTCCGCCACCCCGGCCGCGTCCGCGTCGTTGAGCACGGTGGTCTCGCATCCGGTCGCGTCCGCGAACAGGGCGGCCGCGTCCACCCCGAGCCAGCGCTTGGACACGTTCGCCGCCGACATCGCCACGCCGTCGACCACCACGCCGGGGTAGGTGACGCCCACCGGGCCGTCCCAGCCGAAGTGGCGGACGATCTCGGCGATGACCTTCGCGACCGGCTTCGGCCGCGCGGGACGGGGCGTCTCGATCCGGAACCGCTCCCGGGTGAACGCGCCGCCGTCCGGATCGACCGGCGCCCCCTTGATCCCCGATCCGCCGATGTCGATCCCGAGCATCTCCCGTGCCATGCCTCCACTGTGCCCGATCCCCACCGGGCTAAGAGTTCTCGACGAACTGCAGGCCGACCACGCCGACGATGATCAGCCCCAGGAACCCGAGGCGCGCCGGCGAGGCGCTCTCGCCGAACGCGAAGACGCCGACCAGCGCCACGCCGAGGGCGCCGAGGCCGGTGAAGACCGCGTAGGCGGTGCCCACCGGCAGGGTGCGCAGCGACAGCGACAGGACGACCACGCTGAGCAGGGCCACCGCGAGGCCGATGGCGGTCGGCCACGCCTTGGTCAGGCCGTCCGACTCCTTCAGCGCCGTCGCCCACACCAGCTCCATCAGCGACGCGGTCACCAGGAAGACCCAGGCCACGACACCACCCCCATATCCGGAAAGATTTCCGCTTCAGATTAACCGGAGAATCTTCCGGATACAACGCCCGGGTCCGGTATCCTGGCGGAGCAGGATCTCCCCGGGACGGAGGCCGACATGCGGGAACTGCCGGTGCTGGGCCGCCCGCCCGCCGAGCGCGCCGACGCCGCCCGCAACCGCCGCCGCATCCTGCGCGCCGCGGCCGAGGTGCTCGCGGCCCGCGGCCCCGAGGCGGTCACCATGGACGAGGTCGCCAAGGCCGCGGGCGTCGGCGTCGGCACCGTCTACCGGCGGTTCGGCGACCGCGCCCGGCTCGTCTACGCGGTGATCGACGACCGCGAGCGCGACTTCCAGGCCGCCTTCCTGCACGGCCCGCCGCCCCTCGGCCCCGGCGCGCCCCCGCGCGAGCGCCTCCGCGCGTTCCTGCACGCCCTCGCCGACCGCACCGAGGCGCAGGCCGACCTGCTGCTCATGGCCGAGGCCGACCCGCCCGACGCCCGCTTCCGGGACGGCTCCTACGCGCTCTACCACATGCACCTCGGCATGCTCCTCGGCCGCATCCGCCCCGGTGCCGACACCGCCTACCTCGCCGACGCGCTCCTCGCGCCCCTCGCCGCGGCCCTGTTCCTCCACCAGCGGCGAACCCGCGGCATGCCGCTCGACCGCGTCAAGGCGGGCCTGGACGCGCTCGCCGCGGGCCTGACCGGCGATCCCGAACCGGACGTATAACGATCTGTCCTCCCAAACCCTTTATCGGAGCGCGGCCGGGCCGCCACACTGGGGGACGTGAGCGACTTCGATCTTCTCGTCCTCGGATCCGGGCCCGGCGGGCAGCGCGCGGCCATCGCCGCCGCCAAGCTCGGCCGCAAGGTCGGCATCGTGGACCGCCGCGACATGATCGGCGGCGTCTGCATCAACACCGGGACGATCCCGTCCAAGACGATGCGCGAGGCCGTCCTGTACCTGACCGGCCTGAACCAGCGCGAGCTGTACGGTCAGAGCTACCGGGTGAAGGACGACATCACCGTCGCCGACCTCGGGATGCGGACGCAGCACGTCATCGGCCGGGAGACCGACGTCGTCCGCAGCCAGCTCGCCCGCAACCGCGTCACCGTGCTGCCCGGCACGGGCCGGTTCCTGGAGCCGCACACGATCGGCATCGCCGGCTCCGGCGACCGCGAGCAGAAGGTCACCGCCGAGCGCATCGTCGTCGCCACCGGGACCCGACCGGCCCGCCCCGACACCGTCGACTTCGACGACCGGACGATCATCGACTCCGACGGCATCATCAACATGGACCGCATCCCGGAGACCATGGTCGTCGTCGGGGCCGGCGTCATCGGCATCGAGTACGCCTCGATGTTCGCGGCGCTCGGCACCAAGGTCACCGTCGTCGAGCGGCGCGAGCGGATGCTCGAGTTCTGCGACCTGGAGATCGTCGAGGCGCTCAAGTACCACCTGCGCGACCTCGCCGTCACCTTCCGGTTCCGCGAGTCGGTCGCCTCCGTCGAGCGGATGCCGAACGGGGCGATCACCGTCCTGGAGAGCGGCAAGCGCATCCCCGCCGACACCGTCATGTACTCGGCCGGGCGGCAGGGCATGACCGACGACCTGTGCCTGGAGGCCGCGGGCCTCACCGCGGACCGGCGCGGCCGGATCGAGGTCGACGACGACTACCGCACCGCGGTCCCGCACATCTACGCGGTCGGGGACGTGATCGGGTTCCCGTCCCTCGCCGCCACCTCGATGGAGCAGGGCCGCCTGGCCGCCCACCACGCGTGCGGCGAGCCCGTCTCCGACATCAGCGAGACGCAGCCGATCGGGATCTACACCATCCCCGAGATCAGCTTCGTCGGCCGCACCGAGGACGCCCTCACGGAGGCCAAGGTGCCCTTCGAGGTCGGCGTGTCCCGCTACCGCGAGCTGGCCCGCGGCCAGATCATCGGGGACTCCTACGGGATGCTCAAGCTGCTCGTCTCACCGGAGGACCGGCGCCTGCTCGGCGTCCACGTGTTCGGCACGGGGGCGACCGAGCTCGTCCACATCGGCCAGACGGTCATGGGCTGCGGCGGCACCATCGACTACCTGGTCAACGCGGTGTTCAACTACCCCACGCTCGCGGAGTCGTACAAGGTCGCCGCCCTGGACGCGATGAACAAGATGCGCCACATCGCCCGCCTGTCCGGCTAGGACGGCCAGAGCAGGTTCTCCAGCTCGGCGTCGATGTCGATGAACTCGCTCTCCTCGCCCGCCGGGACGGCCTGGTACGTCCGGTGCAGGAAGTCGGCGAGCGGTGACAGCGGCACCTCGAACAGCGCGTCCCCGAACGGGGACGACAGCGCGATGTTGAGCGAGCCGTCGTCGTCGGCGGGCCAGACCTCGACGTCCCCGTCCCCGACCCTGCGCACGATGCCGACCGTGAGGAGCTCCCTGGCGAAGATCCACTCCACCGGCTCGTCGTCGCCGACGTAGAAGGCCATCCGGATCGCGTACGGGTCGTCGGCCGCGTACTCGAGCCCGGCGAGCAGGGGGACGGTCGTGCGGTCGGGGACGACGAGACGAAGGCCCAGCTGCGCTGAGACGGTGGTCCTGCTGTTCATGGCCATTCCCTCTTACGTCGGTCCCGCTGGCTCGCGGGGTGCTCCGGTGGGTGGTCTTCCCTCAGACGGACATCCCCGCGATCTATGACGCCTAACTGCCTGATCTCGGCTGAACATTCCGGCGTCCCCGCGCTTTGTGATCCATCTCACCGTAGCAAAACCTGCGTCTGACCTGCGCAAAAGCGGATCATGCGGTGGGTCGTCCGCCCGCAATCCAGGACGATCCGGACACTCCCCGGCATCCCTTCGGTCGTTTAAGGTAAATCCGTGGCAAGCAATCATGAAAAGGACGGCCGGCTCCACCGCTTCCGCGACCGGGTCCGGCGCAACCCGCTGCTGAACACCGCCTGGCGCGCCGGCGTCTTCGCCGTCGGGGCCACCGTCCTCGTCGGCGGACTGGTCATGATGGTCACCCCCGGCCCCGGCCTCCTCGGCATCATCGTCGGGCTCGCGATCCTCGCCACCGAGTTCGCCTGGGCGCAGCGCGCCCTCCACCGCGCCAAGACCGCCGCGGACCGCGCCAAGGAGAAGGCCCTCGACCCCCGCAAGCGCCGCCGCAACACCATCCTCGGCACCGTCACCGCCGTCCTGCTCGCCGCCGCCGTGGCCGCCTACCTCGGCATCTACGGCCTCACGCTGCCCTGGAAGATCGAGGACCCCGCGTTCTGGACCTGACCCGACCCGTCACATAACGTGACGATGTGCACTCGATCCGCGGTCGCTGGGCGGACTTCCGCGCGTCCCCGTACTTTGCGGTCGCGGTCCTCCTGGCCATCCTCACCATCGCCGCGGGCCTGTTCGCCGGCTCCTACTGCTACGCGATGGCCAACCCGGCGCCCCGCCGCATCCCCGTCGCCGTAACCGGCCAGGGCCAGTCCGCCGCCTTCCTGAAGACCCTCGACGAGGGCCTGGACGCCTCCTTCTCCGTCCAGCGGTACCCGTCCTACGCCAATGCCCGGGAGGCCGTCGAGGAACAGCGCGCCTTCGCGATCGTCGTCCTGAACGGCCCCCGGGCGACCCTCGACACCGCCGGCGCCTCCGGCGCGTCCGTCGCCCGCCTCCTCACCCAGGCGGCCCCCGCCGCGAGCCGGGCCGCCGGCGTCCCCGTCACCGTCCGCGACGTCAAGCCCCTGCAACCCACCGACCCGCAGGGCCTCGCCATCTTCTACATCTCCCTGGCCGCCGTGATCATCGGCTTCGTCGGCGCCATCCAGCTCAACGTGCAGGCGAAGGACCTCACCCCGGCCCCGCGCATCGCCTTCACCGCCGCCTACTCCGTCCTCGGCGGCCTCGCGATCTGCGTCGTCGTCGACCAGGGCCTCGGCGTCCTCCACCTCCCCTTCCGGGAGTCCTGGACCATCTCCTCGCTCACCATGTTCACCAGCGGCATGGTCTTCACGATGTTCAACGCCCTCATCGGCCGCTGGGCCCTGATCCCCACCTGGGGCCTCATGGTCGTGATCGGCAACCCGTCCTCCGGCGGCGCCGTCTCCTGGCCCCTCCTGCCGTCCCCCCTCGGCGCCATCGGCCGCTGGCTCCCGCCCGGCGCCTCGGTCAACGCCCAGCACACCGCCATCTACTTCGCCGGCCACCAGCGCGCGCAGCCCTTCCTCACCCTGGCGGCCTGGGCCCTGATCTGCACGGCCGTCTTCCTCGCCTGGCATCACCGATATCGGCGCGCGACCACCCCCTGAGATGCGCTAGAGTTTCCGTCATCGGAACACCGGGGCGATTAGCTCAGTGGGAGAGCGCTTCGTTCACACCGAAGAGGTCACTGGTTCGAACCCAGTATCGCCCACCCCGAAGACACCGAGGTCAGAGGCCACTTCCAGGATATGGAAGCGGCCTCTTCGTCGTTCTGCAGCCTCCGAAGTGCTCAGTGCCTGACTAACTGCCACCACATACGCGCGCAGCCATGGGCGTGCGCTTTCGGCGGCGGTGAGAACGGCCTCGGCCTGCTCCAGTGTCAGCGACTTGGACGGTCGGCCGGGGCGCCCCTTGCGCAGCTCACACAGCAGCACGACGAGCCGACCAACCCGGAGGAGCTGGCGCGCGAGCTGCGGCGCCGCCGGGAGTTGGCGGACGCGCGGCGGGCGGACGAGCTGGAGCGGGCGCGGGCCGAGGCCGGTCACGGGCGGACCGCGCGGACGTGGCCGCCGAGTCGCGACTGGCCGAGCTGGCCCCCGGGATGGCTCGGGCACGGGTTCGGTTCGGCGGGCCGGGGCACACCACTGGAGTTGCGTGGTCACGTTCAGCAATGTCCGGAGCGGAATCGTGAAGAGGCTGTTCGGTCGCCGACGGCGCGATGGTGCACAGGTACCGGCCTGTGAGCCGGCCGAGGTCACCCAAGCCGGTACACCGCAACCTCGGGACCTTTGATCGTTTGGAGGCGAGGTGGGCGACGCGCGCGACCCCTCACTTGAGGAGAACGGGACCGGGTCCTCTGGTCGGTTGCTGTCGGCGCGCAGGCTTGTGCTGTCGTTCGGGGCGGGCGTCCTCGGCGGCGCCGCGGCCGCTGCGCTCGGGGCCGCGGACGTGAGCCTGCTGGTCGGGTGGGTCCTGGCCACCAGCACGGTCTTGACATGGGTGTGGTGGATCAGCTGGCCGCAGGGACCGGACGGCACCGAACTACTGGCCGAGGCGGAAGGCGACGCCCGTTCGACCGACACAGTGGTGCTCCTGGCTTCGGTGGCGAGCCTGGCCATCGTGGCCGATGCCCAGATCCGCTACGCCGGTCGGCAGGACGCGCTCTCGGTCGCCGCGGTCATTCTCACCGTCGCCGCCGTTGTCCTGTCCTGGGCGCTGGTGAACACCGTGTTCGCGTTCCGATATGCCCGCCTCTACTACCAGGAACCTGAAGGGGGCATCGATTTCCGGCAGGACGTGCCGCCCTCGTACAGCGATTTCGCCTATATGGCCTTCAGCCTCGGAACGTCGTTCGCGGTCTCCAACGGCGAGCCCTCCGACACCCGGATCCGCCGGATCGTCCTGGGGCATGCCCTGCTGGCGTTCGCCTTCGGCACAGGGATATTGGCGGTCGCCGTCAACCTGGTCACGAGTATCGGGCAGGGGTGAAGAAGTAAGCGCTCATGCTCGGCCAGGGGAGGGCGATGGGCGAACGACCGCGGCGACGGGTCCGGTCGGGGAATGGGGCGAGGCGGTCGTGCGCGACGTTTCAGTGGCCCTTTCCGGGTAAGTCTCTCAACTGTTCGTGTCCGGGGGGAGCGGCGGGTTGGCGGGCGACAACGTGGTGCGCGTGGTGTTGCGTGCTGATCCCGGACTGCCGTTGGAGATCGTCCGTCGGATCGCCGAGACGCTGCCCGACGACATGCGGGAACGCTCGGCGGCGCCGGTGGAGTGGGAGGTCGACGCCGGGACCGGGGCCTTGTCGGCTGACGAGCAGGTGGAGGCGGAACGCCTGGCGGATGCCCTGGCCGGTCAGTTCCCCGATGGGTACGACATCGCGGTGTTCTTGACCGATCTGCCGCGCCGCCAGGGGACTCAGCCGATTCTGGCGGAAGTGAGCATGGCCGAGAAGGTTGCCTTGTTGTCACTTCCCGCACTCGGCTGGTTCTCTCGGGCGAGACGGGCGCGCCGTGGCGTGGTGGATCTGGTCGCGCTGGTCCACGACGGGACGCCGCCGAGGTTCGCGGAGGAGTACACCGTCCACCGGGCTGATCCGGGCCATCGGACTGGGCGGCGGTACGTGACGCCGGGGTTGCTGGGCCGGTTCCGGCTGCTGGCCGGCATGATCCGAGCGAACCGGCCCTGGCGGCTGTTCACCGGCTTGTCCAAGGCGCTCGCCGGGGTGCTGGCGACCGCCGCGTTCGCGGTGGTCAACGCCAGCGTCTGGCAGATCACCGATGCGCTCGGTCCGATCCGGCTGGCGGTGCTGGCGGTGCTGGCGGTCGCGGCCCTGCTGGCCTGGCTGATCATCGACCATCGGTTGTGGGAACGCCCGGACGACGTCATCAATCGCCACGCGTGCCAAGCTCTACAACGCTGTCACTCTGGCCACGTTGCTGATCGGTGTCCTGTGCCTTTACGGGGCCGTTTTCGTGCTGACGATCGTGCTGGTGCCCGTGGTGCTGACCGGCAGCGCGCTACAGTCCAGCCTCGGCCACGGGGCCGAGTGGGGCTTCTATCTGTCGATGGCCTGGCTCACCACGTCCATGGCCACGGCAGGCGGTGCGCTCGGATCGGGGCTGGAGGACGAGTCGGCCGTGCGCGAATCCGCGTACGGGGTCCGTCAACGCAGCCGCCTGGAACAGCAGAGGAAGCGCGACACCCGCTGATGGGCAGGTGGCGACCGCGGAATTTCCCCGTTCATTGCGGTAGCCCGGTATGCCATCGCCTCCTGGACGGTAGGTCGTGGTGGTGGAGAGCCTGCCGATGTATTCGCCGATGCTGGCCGTGCTGGGAGCGTTGCCGACCGGGGAGGGCTGGGCGGCCGAGTTGAAGTGGGACGGAGTCCGCGCTGTCGCCTATGTCCGCGACCAACGGTTGCAGTTGATGTCGCGTAACGACAAGGACATCACCGTTGCGTGGCCCGAGCTCGCCCCGCTCGCCGCCGCGGTCGACGGGCCGGTGGTGCTGGACGGGGAGATCGTGGCCTTCGGACCGGACGGCAGGCCGTCGTTCGAGGCGCTCGGCCCGCGGATGCACTTGCGTCAACCAGACCGCATCCAGGCTCTGGCCCGGTCCAACCCCGTCTCTTACATGATCTTCGATGTGCTGCACCGCGGCGACGAGCCGCAGATCGCCCTGCCGTACGCCGAGAGGCGCCGGGTCCTCCAGGGGCTCGGGCTGGACGGGCCGCGCTGGAAGACGACCGATTCCCACGACGACGTCGCGACGGCCTTCGCCGAGTCGTCCCGTTTGGGCATGGAGGGCGTGGTCTCCAAACGCGTCGACTCCCCGTACCGGCCGGGGAAACGGCACCGGGACTGGACCAAGACGAAGAACTTCCGGACCCAGGAAGTGGTCGTCGTCGGCTGGAAGCCGGGGGAGGGCCGCCGCTCCGACCGGATCGGCGCGCTTCTGCTGGCCGTCAACGACGAGCGCGGACGGCTGAGATACGCCGGCCATGTCGGCACCGGTTTCACCGATGCGATCCTGGACGACCTCGCCGAGCGCCTCGCGCCGCTGCGGCAGGACGACCCGCCGGTTTCCGACGTACCGCCTCAGCATGCGCGGGACGCCCGATGGGTGCGGCCGGAGCTGGTCGGTGAGGTCGTCTTCGCGGAGTGGACCGCCGATGACCGGCTGCGGCACCCGAGCTGGCGCGGCGTCCGCACGGACAAGAACCCCGGCGACGTCCGCCGCGAATAGGCCGGCGAGGCCGGACGGTCACTCCGGGTTCTCGTAGCGGACGTTCAGCTCCTCGCCGGCGACGGTGATGTGGATGGTCGCGCCGTTCCGGACGTCGCCCGCGATGAGCGCGCGGCCGAGGCGGGTCTCGACCTCGCGGGCGATGAAGCGGCGGAGCGGGCGGGCGCCGTACACGGGATCGAAGCCCTGCTCGGCGATCAGCCGCCGGGCGTCCTCGTCGATCGACAGGCGCATCTGCCGGTCGGCGAGCCGGGTGCGGAGGTCGTTGAACATGAGGTCGACCACCTGCTCGATCTGCGGCAGCGTGAGCGGCTTGAACAGGATGATGTCGTCGACCCGGTTGAGGAACTCGGGGCGGAAGTGCCGGCGCAGCTCGCCCATCACCCGGGCGCGGGCGTCCGGCTCGACGTCGCCCTCCGAGGTGACGCCCTGCAGCAGGTGCTCAGACCCGATGTTGGACGTCATGATGATCACGGTGTTGCGGAAGTCGACGGTGCGGCCCTGCGCGTCGGTCAGGCGGCCGTCGTCGAGGACCTGCAGCAGCGTGTTGAAGACGTCGCCGTGCGCCTTCTCGATCTCGTCGAACAGGACGACCGAGTAGGGCTTGCGCCGGACCGCCTCGGTGAGCTGGCCGCCCTCCTCGTATCCCACATAGCCGGGGGGCGCCCCGACCAGCCGGCTGACGGTGTGCCGCTCCTGGTACTCGCTCATGTCGATGCGGACCATGTTCTCCTCGGTGTCGAACAGGGCCGCGGCCAGAGTGCGGGCCAGTTCGGTCTTGCCGACGCCGGTCGGGCCGAGGAAGACGAACGAGCCGATCGGGCGCCGCGGGTCCTTGATGCCCGAGCGGGCGCGGATGATGGCGTCGGACACCAACTGGACGGCCTCGTCCTGCCCGACCACGCGCTCGTGCAGGACCTTGTCGAGCCGGAGCAGCTTGTCCCGCTCGCCCTCCTGCAGGCGGCTCACCGGGATGCCGGTCCAGCGGGACACGATCGCCGCGATCTCCTCCTCGGTCACGACCTCGCGCAGCAGCCGGCGCCCGTTCTGCTTGTCGGCCAGCCGGTCCTCCTCGGCGCGCAGCCGCCGCTCCAGCTCGGGCAGCCGGCCGTGCCGCAGTTCTGCGGCGCGGTTGAGGTCGTAGTCGCGCTCGGCCCGATCGGCTTCCTGCCTGACCTGTTCGATCTCTTGGCGCAGCATCTGCACCTTGCGGAGCGTCTGCCGCTCGGCCTCCCACTGGGCGCGCATGGAGTCGGCCTCGGCGCGCAGCCCGGTCAGTTCGCTACGGAGTTTCTCCAGGCGGTCCCTGCTCGCCGCGTCCTCCTCCTTGGCCAGCGCGGCCTCCTCGATCTCCAGCCGCATGACGCGGCGGGTGAGCTCGTCCAGCGGCGCCGGCATGGAGTCGATCTCGGTGCGCAGCATGGCGCACGCCTCGTCGACCAGGTCGATGGCCTTGTCCGGCAGGAACCGGTCGGAGATGTAGCGGTGGCTGAGCGTCACGGCGGCCACCAGCGCGGCGTCCTGGATCTTCACGCCGTGGAAGACCTCGAGGCGTTCGCGCAGGCCGCGCAGGATGGAGACGGTGTCCTCCACGGTCGGCTCGTCGACCAGGACGGGCTGGAAGCGGCGCTCCAGGGCCGCGTCCTTCTCGACGTGCTTGCGGTACTCCTCCACCGTGGTGGCGCCGATCATGTGGAGTTCGCCGCGGGCGAGCATCGGCTTGAGCATGTTGCCGGCGTCCATGGACCCTTCGGTGGCGCCCGCGCCGACGACGTTGTGGAGTTCGTCGACGAACAGCAGGATCCGGCCCTCGGCCGCCTTGACCTCGTTGAGGACGGCCGTGAGGCGCTCCTCGAACTCGCCCCGGTACTTGGCGCCCGCGACGAGCGAGCCCATGTCCAGGTTGAAGATCGTCTTGTCGCGGAGTCCTTCGGGGACGTCGCCGTCGGTGATGCGCCGGGCGAGGCCCTCGACGATGGCGGTCTTGCCGACGCCGGGATCGCCGATCAGCACCGGATTGTTCTTGGTCTTGCGGGACAGGATCTGGACGACGCGGCGGATCTCGGAGTCGCGGCCGATGACGGGGTCGAGCTTGCCCGCCGCGGCGTCGGCCACCAGATCCCGGCCGTACTTCTCCAGGGCCTCGTAGGCGACCTCGGGCATGGCGGACGTCACCCGCTGGTGCCCGCGGATCCGGGTGAGGGCCTCCAGGAAGGAGTCCCTGGTGACGCCCTGGCGCTCCAGCAGCCGTCCCGCCGCCGTCGCCGAGCCCTCCTCCAGCAGGGCCATGACCAGGTGTTCGACGGAGACGTAGTCGTCCTTCAGCCGTTCGGCCTCCTGCTGGGCGCTGTCGAGCAGGCGGGAGAGCCTCTGGGTCACCAGGACCTTGCCGGGTTCGGTGCCCGGGCCGCTCACGCTCGGGCGGCGTCCCAGTTCGGCCTCCAGTGCCTCGCGCATCCGCGCCGGGTCGGCCTTCGCCTCGGTGAGCAGCCGCGGGACCAGCCCGCCGGGCTGGTCGAGCAGCGCGAGCAGCAGGTGTTCGCCGTCCACTTCGACGTGTCCGAAGCGCAGGGCCTTGGTCTGGGCGTCGTGCAGGGCTTCCTGGGATTTCTGGGTCAGGCGGTTGGGATCCACGTTCGGCCTCCGGTGTGGTGTCGGGCGCGTAGTTCCCGCTCGAGTTCGGCGATGCGGTCCAGTAGTTCGACGACGAGTCCCAGCGCGGCGTAGTTGAGGCAGAGCCCCGTCCGCAGGCGCTCGAGGCGCGCGTACGCGGCGACTTGTGCGGGCGGGAACCAGAGCCGGCCGGATCGGTCGCGGTGGGGTTCCAGCAGGCCGAGACGCACCAGCCGGCGTACCAGCTCGGGATGGACTCCGGCGGCGTCGGCGAAGGCGTCCAGGTCCATCTCCCGCGGACGGGTGGGGACGATGGCGTAAACCGTGCCGGGCAGCAGATGCTCCATCACGATCTCCTCGGGTCGAACGGCGATGCCGAGGCCAGCTCCTCGAACAGCCGGCGTTCCGTTTCGGACGGCTCGGGCGGCACCACGATCCGGACCTCGGCGAACAGGTCGCCCGGGGCGCCGCGGGGGTTGGGCAGCCCGCGGCCGCGCAGCCGGAGCCGCCGCCCGCTGGACGTGCCCGGAGGCACCTTCACCTTGGCCTCGCCGCCGGGCGTGGGCAGTCCCGCGGTGGTGCCGAGGGCGGCCTCCCACGGAGCGAGCGGGAGATCGGTGTACACATCACGCCCCTCGACGCGGTAGCGGGGGTGCGGGGCGATCCGCACCACCAGGTAGAGGTCACCGGCGGTGTCGCCGCTCCCGCCCTGGCCGGCCAGCCGGATGCGCTGCCCGTGGGTCACACCGGCGGGAATGGTGACGTCGAGGTTCCGCGTGCCCTCCGGCCGTTGGAGGGTGAGGGTGCGGCTGGTCCCCTGGTACGCCTCCTCGACGCTGATCTCGATCTCGGCCTCCTGGTCGGCGCCGCGTGAGGGCGACCAGGCGGACCAGCGGCCGCCGCCCCGCCGGCGGCCGCCGAAGATCCCGCCGAAGAGGTCCTCCAGGTCGATGTCCTCGCCGAACCCGCCGGTGTAGCCGCCTGCTGTGGCGTAGGGCCCGGCACGGCCGGCGCCGGCGGCGGCGCCCGCGCGGGTGCGCGCCCACATGTCCGGGTCGACGTCCTCCGGAACCCGCCGGAAGTCGGGCCCGAAGGCGTCGTAGCGGCGGCGCTGCTCCGGATCGGACAGGATGGCGTAGGCCTCGGAGACGTCCTTGAACTTATCCTCGGCTTCGGGGTCCTTGTTGATGTCGGGGTGATAGGCGCGGGCGAGCTTGCGGTAGGCGCGCTGGATCTCGTCCTGGCCGGCGTCCCGGGGGACGCCCAGCACCTCGTACGGATCTTGGACGGCCATCAGTCACCGGCCCTGGCCGATACCGACACCAGCGCCGGACGCAACTGGTTCTCGTCGTCGCCGTAGCCCGGCTGGTGCACCTCGACCACCGTGCCGGGGGGCACGTCGGTGTCGGTGCGCACGCCGACCGCCGAGTGCCGGGCCGGGTCGAACGGAGCCCCCACGTCATCGCGACGCGGATAGCCCAGGTCGCGCAGCGTCGCCACCGCACGGTCCCGGACGCTGCGAACCCCCTCGAGGATGCTCGCCGGGTCCGCCTCGGCGTGCTCCAGCGCGCGTTCCAGATCGTCGACAACGGGCAGCCACGCCGCGGTGACCTCCGCCCGCTGGGCACGGCGCTGCGCCTCCAGTTCACGCGTCATGCGCTTGCGCAGGTTGTCGAGATCGGCGAGCGCGCGCCGCCAGAGGTCCTCGAGTTCCTCGACCCGCGCCCTGAGCCGCTCGACCTCTTCGGGATCCGGGCCGGCCGCCTCGGCGGCGCCTTCCCGTTCAGGCTGCTCCGGTGGGCGGTCCTGGTCGGCCGACTGCCCGGACTGCTCATTCCGTGGTGAATTCTGCATCGATGACATCGTCGTCCGAGCCTTCCGTCCTGGCCCCGGCGGCACGCTCGCCGGCGCCCGCTCCGCTGGTCGTTCCCAAGCCGTGCAGGATCTGCTGGAGTTCGGAGGTGAGCGAGCGCAGCCGATCCAGCGGCGCCTCCTCCTTGACGGCCTGCCGGGCGTCCTCCATCAGCCCCTCGGCCCTCGCCTTCTCGTGCACGGGGACCGTGTCACCGAGTTCGCCGAGCCGGCGTTCGACCTGGTAGACGGCCGAGTCCAGCTCGTTGCGCGCATCGACCTGCTCGCGCAGCCGAGCGTCCTCCTGCCGGTGCTGCTCCGCATCGGCGATCATGCGCTCGACCTCGCTCTCGTCGAGGTTCGAGCTCTGGCTGATCGTGATGCGCTGCTCGGCGCCGGTGTCCTTGTCGCGCGCGGAGACGTTGAGGATGCCGTTGGCGTCGATGTCGAAGGTCACCTCGATCTGCGGTTCGCCGCGCGGTGCGGGGCGGATGTTCTCCAGCCGGAAGCGGCCGAGCACCCGGTTGTCGGCGGCGCGTTCCCGCTCACCCTGCAGGACCACGATGTCGACCGCGTTCTGGTTGTCCTCGGCGGTGCTGAAGGTCTCGGTCCTGCGGGCCGGGATGGTGGTGTTGCGCTCGATGATCTTGGTCATCACCCCGCCCATGGTCTCCACGCCGAGCGACAGAGGGGTGACGTCGAGCAGCAGGACGTCCTTGACCTCGCCCTTGAGGACGCCGGCCTGGATCGCGGCGCCCAGCGCCACGACCTCGTCGGGGTTGACGGACATGTTGGGGTCCTTGCCGCCGGTCAGCCGGCGGACGAGGCCCTGCACTGCCGGGATCCGGGTGGACCCGCCGACCATGATGACCTCGTCGATGTCGTCGGCGGTGACCTTGGCATCGCTCATCGCCCGTTCCACCGGGCCGACGCAGCGCTCGATCAGGTCCGCGGTGATCTGCTCGAACGTGGAGCGCATCAGCGAGGCGTTGAGGTGCTTCGGGCCGCTGGCGTCGGCCGTGATGAACGGCAGGCTGATCTGTGTCTGCGACACCGTGGACAACTCGACCTTGGCCTTCTCGGCGGCCTCGAACAGCCGCTGCAGGGCCTGCGGGTCCGCGCGGAGGTCGATCCCGTTCTCCCGCTGGAAGTCATCGGCGAGGTGGTCGACGATCCGGCGGTCGAAATCGTCGCCGCCGAGGTGGCCGTCACCGGAGGTGGCGCGGACCTCCACCACGTCGTCCCCGATGTTCAGCAGGCTGACGTCGAACGTGCCGCCGCCGAGGTCGAAGACCAGGACGGTCTCGTCGGCCTTCTTGTCGAGACCGTAGGCCAGTGCCGCCGCCGTGGGCTCGTTGATGATGCGCAGGACCTCCAGCCCGGCGATCTTCCCGGCGTCGCTCGTCGCCTGCCGCTGGGCGTCGTTGAAGTAGGCGGGCACCGTGATGACCGCCTCGGTGACCTTCTCGCCGAGCGACTTCGCGGCGTCGTCCGCCAGTTTGCGCAGTACCTGGGCCGAGATCTCCTCTGGCGCGTACTGCTTGCCGCGCACGTCGAAGCGCGCCGTCCCGTCCGGCCCCGCGACCACGTCGAAGGAGACGGCGTCCTTCTCGCTCTCGATCTCTTCGTAGCGCCGTCCGATGAAGCGCTTCGCGGAGGTGATGGTGCCTTTCGGGTTCAGGATCGCCTGCCGCCGGGCCAGCTGGCCGACCAGCCTCTCGCCCTGTTCGGTGAAGGCCACCACGGACGGGGTCGTCCGTGCCCCTTCCGCGTTGGGGAGGACCCGGGGTTCGCCGCCTTCCGTCGCCGCGATGACCGAGTTGGTGGTGCCGAGGTCTATGCCGACTGCTCTACCCATCAGGTTCCTTCCGATGGTTCTCACCGCGCATCCCGGCGAGATGGCGTACACCGTTGCCGGAGGCCGGCAACGCCTTCGTCATCAACGCTGCGTCATCGGTGGGCCCGGCACATCCACCGACCGTGTAGGTCTCTGGTCGGCGCCCACCCGGGGGAGTCGGTGAAGCCACCGTGAACGTAAGGCGGCCCGCGCGGGCGCCAAGCGGGTCTGACATCCGACCGGTGCGGGCGGGCGGTCTCGTCGCCTGAGCCGGGTCTACAAGATCTGATGATGTGACGGGCCCCCTGGACGCGGAGGCTGCAAGAAAGTCCTTCCGCTTCGGCAGGAGAAGACAGAGGGGGCGGTTCCATGGCCGTGATGGGGATCAGCAGGTTCGAGCGCTTCTTCAAGGCTGCCGCCGGGCTGGACGTCGACAAGAATGATCTGCGGCGCTACCACGACTTCCTCGACGCCAAGCTGTACGACCTCCTCCTCATCGGGCAGGCCGCGGCGAAGGCGAACGGGCGCGACATCATCGAGCCGTCCGACCTGCCGATCACGAAGGGCCTGCAGGAGAGCATCCACAAGTTCCGCCAGTTGGACGAGGAGATCGAGGTCGAGCCGATCCTGGAGCTGCTGGCGAGGCGGCCGCCACTGGACCTCGCAGTCCGCGATGTCACGGACGAGAAGCTCCCCGAGATCGCGGGCGGCCTCTCCTACGCGCTGTCGCAGGCCTTCCGGATCGTGTTCCCGGACAGGCGCAACCCGCAGACCCTGCAGTGGGAGCGAGTGCAGCGCATCTTCGACCTGCTCCTGTGACCCGGACCGCTACTCCGACCGGTTCGCGGCAGATGACCCGTCCTTGTGCAATGTTGACCTGACCCGACCAAGAACGGGACCGAGCCGCGCTCGGGGACGCGTATCCCATGCGCGATCCCGGGCACGGTGCCTGCATGGACGGCAGACCGCCGACGCGGGGCGCGATCTTCGGGCGCCAACGGGAACGAGCGAGCATCGATCAGTTGCTCACGCGTACCGACGGCCCGGGGATCATCCTCGTCGAGGGGGAACCGGGCATCGGGCGGACCCACCTGCTGGAGGAGGCCGCGCGGAGGGCCGCCGACGAAGGCTTCGCCGTGGTGGTCGCGGACACGGCACCTGATCTGCGCCGGTCCGCGAGCCTGGAGCTGTTGCTGTCGGCACTCCGAGAGCCCGCGCCACCCTCGCGGCCGACCGGTGGACAGGACCGGCCGGCCGAGCGGCTGTGGGCCGCGCTGGAGCGGCGGGCCCGCTCCACCTCGCTGCTGGTCGTCATGGACGACCTCCAGTGGGCCGATCCCGCGACGCTTCTCGCGCTGCGAACGCTGTCGACCCGGCTCACCTCCTCCCCGGTGCGCTGGGTTCTCGCGCGCCGCAGCGGCTGCGGTGGGGCCGAGCTCGATCGGCTGTTCCTCCGCCTGCAGGCGGACGGCGCCGTCCTGCTCCAGCTCCGCCCCCTGGCGGGCGAGGCCGTCTCCGACCTGGCCACCGCCGCATTGGGTGCGTCCCCTGACCCCGCCCTGCGCGCGCTCGCGGAGAGAGCGGGCGGCAACCCGCTGTTGCTTATCGAGCTCATGAAGGGGCTGCTGGACGAGGGCGGGGTGGAGATCTCCCAGGGCAACGCCCGTCTCGTCACCTCCCGGCTGCCGGAGCGGATCCATCTCCTGGTCCAGGACCGCCTGGACGACCTGGATCCACCGGCCCGGCGGCTGCTCGAGCTCGCGGCGATGCTGGGGCCCGCGTTCCACCCCCTGGTCGCCGCCGACCTGCTCGGCACCACTCCCTCCGACCTACTGCCATCACTGGAGGCGATACTGGCGACCGGGCTGCTGGCGGCGCACGAAGAGGCCCTGGTGTTCCGGCACGACCTGGCTCGCGAATCAATGATCACGAGTATTCCCGCTCCCGTCCGGCAGGCGCTGCACGTGCAGATCGGCAGGGCCCTGCTGGAACACGGAGGCCGGGCGGAGGCCGCGGCGACCCACCTCATGGCAGGGGCGGTCCAGGGCGTTCCAGAGGTTCTGCGGAGCTTGGACCGGGCGAGCGCGGAGATGCTCGACGCCTCCCCGGCGGCCGCCGCCGAGCTGACCCACCGGGCGCTGGACCTCACCGAACCCGCCGATCCGCGGCGGTTCGCGCGCACGATGACGGCGATGCGGACACTGGTCGCCGCCGGTGACCTCAGGGGAGCCGCCGAGCTCGCCGAGACCGCGCTCGACCGGTGCGCGTCAGGCCCGTCCATCGCCGAACTGCTGACCGCGCTGTCCTTCGTCCTGGTGCCGATGGGCCAGGCCGCCAGAGCGTCGGACACGGCCAAGGCCGTGCTGGACATGCCGGATCTGCCGGCCGAGGTGCGCGACCGCGCCGAACTGGCCCTCCTGCAGGCCGAGACCGGGCTGCAGCTGAACGGGAGCGTGGTGGAGCGGGCGAAAGCGATCGTCAAGGCGGACGATGAGCCCGGCCGTGGCCTGGTGACCGGGGCGCTCATCGTCCTCGCCCTGCAGGCCTGGGACGAGGGCGACCTGGTCGGCGCGCTCGAATTCACGCGGACGGGTGTGCGGCATGCGTTCAACGACGGCGTGGACGAGTGTCGGCTCCACCCCAGTCTGATCCTGGCCTCGTTCCTGGTGGACGTCAGACTGGTGGACGAGGCGCGGCGGGCGATGGTGCCCGGGACCGGAGGGGCCGCCGGGATCGGCCGGGACGGCTGGTCGGCCGGCCCCGGGATCGTGCGATCACGCATCCATCTCGCGGAGGGGCGGCCGGAGGAGGCGATCCGCGAGGCGAGGTCGGCTCTGGAGATGGCCGCCGCGGGCGGGGCGCACCTGCTGGCCGCCTGCGCCCGGTCCGAGCTGGCCCGCGCGGCGCTGCGCTCCGGCGATGTCGAGACGGCCGCCGAGCACGGCCTCGGCGGGGCGGGCGCGGACGGCCCGGCACCCCCTCCGTTCGACCTGACCCGGAGCGAGCTGGTCCGGTCCCAGGTGACCGAGGCGTGCGACGGCTCGCGGGCCGCGCTGCCCGGACTGCGCCGCCTCCTCGACGGCCTGGCGGAGCACAACCAGGTGCTGACCTGCGATCCGGCGGCGGCGGCCTGGCTGGTCCGGACGGCGGTCGCGGCGGGTGAGCCCGGAGCGGCGGAGGAGGTCGTCGCGGCGGCCGACCGGCTCGCCGAGGCGAACCCGGGCCTGCCCAGCCTGGAGGCCGCCGGCGCGCACGCCCGCGGGTTGCTGCACGGCGATCCGGATCTCCTGCGGAGCGCGGCCGCGCGGCACGCCGACCGCTGGGCGCGCGCCTCCGCCCATGAGGACCTCGGTGTGCTGCTGGGTGGGGCGGATGGCTCGCGCGGACGGACGATCGAATGCCTCGACGAGGCTCTCTCGTGCTACGTGGCGGTCGGCGCCGAACGCGACGCCGCCCGCGTCCGCAAGCGCCTGCGGCGGATGGGGGAACGCCGGCGGCATTGGAACCACCGCGAACGGGCCACGGCCGGCTGGGGCAGCCTCACCGGAACCGAGCAGCGGATCTCCTGGCTCGTCGCCCAAGGGCTCACCAACCGGCGCATCGCCGATCAGTTGTTCATCAGCGTCCACACCGTGGCGTTCCACCTGCGCCAGGTCTTCCGCAAACTCGGCGTCCGTTCACGCGTCGAACTGGCGCGGCAGGTTCTCGAACATGCCGACGATCCCCCCGAAGCGAACCCCGAGGGCGAGCCCGACGACGGAACGGAGACCGAGTCGCGCGCAGCCCGCAGGCGGGCTAGACCGGAATGAGCGGGCGCAGATCCCGGGAAATGCTGGACTTGATGTCCTCCCATTCCCCTTCCGTGACGTACTGGCGCAGCGACTGCAGGACGGTGGACACCAGCCGTTCCATGCCACCGTCGGCCTCATAGGGGAAGCCGCGCCGGACGCTCTCCAGGAACTGCTCCCTGTCCATTTTCACCGGTACCCGGCTGGGGTCCCAGCCCTCGTAGTACACGCCGCGGACCAGCAACGGCAGCTGCGCGGCCAGATGCGCGCATTCGTCCACGGTGAGCCGGTCGCGCAACGTGTGCAGGACGGCGCGCAGCGCGTCGTAGGACTTGTTTCGCTCCTCCTTCGACCAGCCGTGTGCATGCTCGATCTCCGCCAGCACGTGGTTCGTCTTGTCGATGGTCTTGTCGAAGGTCGAGAATCCCGTAGCGCCCATGTCCGCATCCCTTCCGAATGAGGATGACTTTCCTAGAGAGCCTGACCCGGGCTCGGGTGAGAACACATCACTCGGTCCGGGTGACATCGGAACCGGGCCCCGCTTCACCTGGCAAGGGTGATGCCTGCTCACCCCTCCCACCGGATGCTGGCCGATAGCTGCATCCGCCTTCCAAGGGGGTGAGGACATGACGACCGCCGACGAACTGGGCACGATCCAGACCCGTGTTCCCGCTCGGCTGGACCGCCTGCCATGGTCGAGATTCCACTGGAGGATCGTGATCGGCCTCGGCACCGTCTGGGTCCTGGACGGGCTGGAGGTCACCATCGTGGGTTCCATCGCGGCCCGGATGACCGAGCCGGGCAGCGGCATCGACATCTCCAGCGGTGACATCGGCACGGCCGCGGCCTGCTACGTCGCGGGCGCATGCCTCGGCGCGCTGCTCTTCGGCCAGCTCACCGACCGCTTCGGACGCAAGAAGCTGTTCATGATCACACTGGGGCTGTACCTGGTGGCGACCGTGGCGACGGCCTTCGCGACCGAGGAGTGGTACCTGTTCCTGTTCCGTTTCCTCACCGGGGCCGGTATCGGCGGTGAGTACGCGGCCATCAACTCGGCCATCGACGAGCTGATCCCCGCCCGCAACCGCGGCCGGGTGGACCTCGCCATCAACGGCAGTTACTGGCTGGGCGCGGCCATCGGCAGCCTCGGCAGCGTCGTGCTCCTCAACGACGCCCTGCTGTCGGCGGATCTCGGCTGGCGGCTGGCCTTCGCCATCGGCGGGGTCCTCGGGCTGGGGATCATGGTGGTGCGCCGGAGTGTCCCGGAGAGCCCCCGATGGCTGTTCATCCACGGTCATGACCAGGAGGCCGAACGGATCGTCGACCGGATCGAGCGGGAGGTGGAGAGCGACACGGGGGAGGCGCTGCCGCCTCCGGGCAAGAGCCTCACGGTGCGGCAGCGCAGGTCGATCAGTTTCCGCGAGATCGCGCGCGTGACGGTCAAGCGCTATCCCAACCGCACTGTCCTCGGGCTGTCGCTGTTCGTCGGGCAGGCGTTCATGTACAACGCCGTCACCTTCGACCTGGGGACGATCCTCAGCGACTTCTTCGACGTCGCGTCCGGCACGGTGCCCTACTTCCTGGCCGCGTTCGCGCTCGGGAACCTGATGGGACCGCTGCTGCTCGGACGCCTCTTCGACACCGTCGGCCGGAAGCCGATGATCGCCGGCACCTATTTCGGTTCCGCCGCGCTCATAGCGGTGACCGCCGCCCTGCTCCTGGCCGACCTGCTGACCTCGACGACGTTCATCATCCTGGTCGCGCTGAGCTTCTTCGTCGCGTCGGCCGGGGCCAGCTCCGCCTATCTGACGGTCAGCGAGATCTTCCCGATGGAGACCCGCGCCCTGGCCATCGCCCTGTTCTTCGCGGTCGGCACCGCGGTGGGCGGAATCACCGGGCCGGCGCTCTTCGGCCAGTTCATCGGCAGCGGCCGGCAGGAACTCGTCGCCCTCGGCTTCTTCATCGGGTGCGGGGCCATGCTGCTGGGCGGGTTCGCGGAGCTGATCTTCGGTGTCCGCGCCGAACAGCAATCGCTGGAGAACATCGCCCGTCCGCTGACCGCAGAGGAGGCCGAGGCCACGACTCCGCAGGAGCAGGAGAGCCTCCGGCAGGCCGAGCTGAAGCGGGAACTGCCGCCCGAGGACAGGCGACTCGCCGCCGAACGCGATCGCCGCGCCGGGGAGCGTGCCGCCCGGCGCCGCAAGCGGGAGATGGCGACGCCGCAGCGCTTCCGTCCCGGGCCGGGAGGGTCGCAGACCTACTCGCCGGGAATGATGGGAACCGCGGGCACGCCCAGCCGGGCGAGGGCGGTCTCCGAGCGCGAACTCGACCGTGAGATCGATGATCTCGTCCACGCGACCGGGGCCGGTCCGGTGGAGCGGCGAGACCTGGCGAAGCGGGTCGGCGCCCGAGGCTGGGGCCCCGGCCGGTTCAGGCACGCACTGGGCGAGGCGGTCAAGGAGGGCCGGCTGCGGCGGCTGACGCGCAGCAGGTACGGCCCCGGAGGATCCAGGGAGGACGGGAAGTGACGCTCGCCTGCCGACTTCTCGGCCATCGTCCGCGGTTCACCAGTGAAGGGAGCACTCTGGTGTGGGCCTGCGCCCGGAAATGCGGCGCCGGAGGTGCCAAGGAGTACGGGACCGCCGCCGACGCCGCTCGCTACGCCCGTGCCTTCGACCGGGAGGACCGGGAGGATCTCGGCAGGCGCGCTCCGCTGATCGGCCTGTTCCCCCTCCGCCTGTTCCGCGCCTTCCGGAACCGTCACCGCGGCGGCGGACCACGAGAGAGCGGTGGCGCTCAGAGGAGCTGAGCCTCCCGCGCCTTGCTCACCGCCTCCCGGCGCCGGGAGGCGGTGAGCTTCCGGTAGATGTGGCGAAGGTGCGTCTTCATGGTGTTGACCGAGACGTGCAGTTCGGCCGCGATCTCCTCCGTCGTCAGGACGCTTTGGAGATATCGCAGCACCGTCAGCTCCCGCTCGGTCAGGCGCGGCGCGACAGGGCGATCCGTCCGCTCGCCGGCGCACTCCATGATGTCCATGACGAACGGCCAGTGCGCGGTCCCGGAGTCCAGGTGGGCGCTCAGCAGCCGCCGCGCGGGCAGGCCCTCGCGGATGAACACACCTCGGAAACGCTCCCGATCAGCGAGTCGCAGGGTCTTCTCCAGGGTCGTGGACGCGTGTCGGTCCCGGCCGAGACGGTGGGCGGCCAGCGCTTCCAGGAGGCCCGCCTCCAGCCTGGTTGCCAGCTCCATGTCCGGAGCTCCGGCGGCCGTTCGCATCGCCGCCTCCAGGTCGCCGTTCCTCAGCTGCGTGCGTGCGAGAGCGACCGCCAGCGGGGCCGAGTCCGGCGGCCCCACCTGGTCGGCCAGCAGTCTCGCGGCCGTGCGGGTGTCCCCGGCATTCGTCCGCAACGCGGCTTCGGCGGCGGTGAACCGGTCGGCGATGTATCCGGGCACCGCCCAGCCGGTGAGCTGGTGGCGGGCCTCGCGCAGCACCTGGTCCGCTCCGGCTCGGAAGCCGCCCGCCTGAAGCGACCACAGCCGGACGATGCTGATCAGGGCGGCGAGCAACTGGTCGCCGGTGCCATCCGCCAGATCCAGGTATCAATGCCGTTAAATTAGCCTGACCGTCAGGGTGTTATCCACATATCCACAGGCGTCGCAGGTCCATGTGGAGTTCGTGAAAGCGATTGAAGCCTC
>NZ_FZOR01000032.1 GCF_900188445.1 Actinomadura meyerae | reverse complement strand
AGCGCCACCGCCTCCCCGACATCACCCGCCGCCTCAACGACGGCGACCTGTCCTACGGCTACGCCAGCACCATCAGCGCCGCCGTCGCCCGCCTGGACGACACCGACTGCACCACCGCCGAACACCTCCTCCTCGACCTGGTCGGGAAGGGGTTCTCCGCGGGCAAGGTCGCCGCGTTCGGCAACAAGATCACCGACCTCATCGCCGAACGTGACGGACGCGAACAAGCCCCGCAGGATGTGGCACGCGGATACGAGCGGTCGTGGATCGACTCCACCCGGTCCCTGGACGGCGGGCGGTACATCAAGGGCTGGCTCAACGCTGAGGACGCCGCGATCTGGGACGGCACCCTGGGCCCGCTGGCCAAGCCCGCCGGGGCTGACGACCGGCGTGATCTGTCGGAGCGGACGGCGGCGGCGCTCACCGGTGTGCTGGCGGGTGGGCACACGGCCACCAAGGTCACCGTCATCTGCGACCTGGACACCCTCACCGGCGGCACCACCCCCGCCCGCCTCACCGACGGCACCCCCATCCCCGCAGAGCAAGCTCGCAGGATCGCGCTGAGCGCCGGGGTGTCACCTCTGCTGCTCGGCGCCGGGAACACGCCGCTGTACCTGGGCCATCGGGTCAGGTTCGCCACTGTGCCGCAACGGCAAGTGCTGGAGGCCCTGTACTCGACGTGTGCGGTGCAGGGCTGCGAAGTGCCCGGGACGCTGTGCGAGGTCGACCACGTCCACGGCTGGGCCCTCGGCAACAGCCCCACCGACATCGACAAACTCACCCTCACCTGCGGCTGGCACAACCGCTACAAACACACCCACCCCGACCGCCTCCACATCACCAAAACACCCGACGGCCGCTACACCTACCGCCTCCACCCACCCGACACCGTCCCCCTCCACCAGCGAAGACACCCACCACCCACATGGGCCCAAGCCGCCTGACCAACAGACCACCGCCCGAGCCCGACCGCCCCCGACGGCGCGGGCCGGGCCCGCCTGCCCACACCCCGGTGACCTGCCGCGCCGGCCCTGATCCACGGCTGCCTGCTCGACACATCGCCCCGGGTCGCTCCGCCGACATCGGCCCGGCGCCATCTCCATCACAGGCGGCGCGAGGTGAGAAGGCATCCCCGTCTCTGATCACGGACCGATAGATGACGCGGCGCGGCTGTGGCGGGCTGATGGGCATGGCTCGCTGACGCATGCTGACTTCCACGACCACGACGCCATGGTCACCGTGACCGCGGGCGCGCTGCGCAGGAACGGGCGCGCTGCGCAGGAACGGACTGGCCGGGGCCGTACCGAGCCCGACATCGGCCCGGCACCGACCTACCTGGTTCTGCCCACATCTGCATCGCATGCGCTCTGTCGGCAAGACCTCGGTCTTCACTGCGGCTTGAGCGTCTCCGGTCCATATCCCTTGGAAGGTCGTCCACTGGCCATCCATGCTGTGCAGATCGATCGCCACGGCGGTCCCGAGGTCCTGCTGATCGTCCGCAAGAATCGCCGCACCCGCCCTCCCGACGGCGAAGTCTTCATCCGGACCACGGCGAGCAGCCTCAACCCGGTGGACTGCCAGACCCGCGCCTGGGAGGTCGGCCCGCTGCCGGCCACGCTCGGCCGGGACCTGTCCGGCCGGATCGACGCCAGTGCCGCCCCCGCCCACCATGTCGGCGCAGATCGCCGCCGGGGCACATGGTCCGAGTACGTGGCTCTGCCCAGCCATTTGGTGACCGCCTTGCCGATCGCCGTCCCGCTGGCCGAAGCCGCTGCGCTGCTCCTGGTCGGAGTGACCGCCCTCCAGGCCCTACGCGCCGCTGAGTTGGCCTCCGGCGAGCGCATTCTGGCCATCGGCGCGGCTGGTGTCATCGGCGGCGTGGCCGCCCAACGTGCCCGGCGAACCGGCGCTCACGTCGACGGCCTGGTCTTCCGGCCCGGACACGAAGCGGCCGCCCGGGGACTCGGCACACAGCAGGTCTGGCGCCGTGCGGACGACCTGCCCCATGAGGGCCATGCGTCATCCTCGATAGCGCTGGCGTTGGCGCGGTCGCTGCCCTTGCCCGCAGCGGACGCTACGTCTCCGTCGCCGACAATCCCCGGCTCGATGTGCCCGGCGCGCGAGGAGCTAGGTGTACTCGGTCATGACCGCCCAGGGCTGTGTGGGGGTGTTGGGTGTTGTAGTGCTCCAGCCAGGGCCTGAATGCTTGGGTGCGCTGGTCGTTGCTGGTGCAGGGGCGGCGGTAGGCCCATTCGGTGGTCAGCGTGCGGTTGAGGCGTTCGGCCTTGCCGTTGGTCCACGGGCGGCGGGGCCGGGTGAACTTCTACCGGGCGCCCAGTTCGGCGCAGGCCTGCTGGAAGGCGGCCGAGACGCGGTAGTTCTTGGTGTTGTCGCTCAGGACCTGCTGGATGCGGGTGATGTCATGGGCGGCGAAGAACGCCGCCGCGCGGGTCAGGAATGCCGCGCAGGTGGTGCCCTTCTCGTCGTCTAGAACTTCGGTGTAGGCCAGGCGGGTGTGGTCGTCGATGGCGGTGTGCACGAAGTCGTAGCCGATGCCGCGGCCGCGGACGGGTTCGCTGCGGCCGTGGACCCGCCAGCCTCCGCCGTCGGGGATCCGGCCGAGTTTCTTGACGTCGATGTGGACCATGTCGCCCGGTGCGTCGTGCTCGTAGCGTCGCGTGGTCATGCGGGAGGCTCGGATCTGCTGCCCGGTCAGTGGGTCGCAGGCTGCCAGCACGGGAACGCCGTGGCGGCGCAGGATGCGGGTGACGGTGCGGGCCGGCACCCCTGTGGCCGCGGCGATGTGGTCGGGCCCTGCGCGCGGCTCGCGGCGGGCGGCCAGCACGTCCCATCCCTGCCGCCGGTATCGGCCCACCCACCGGTGCGCGCACTACCGGTCAGGAGTCACCAAGATCATGGCCAGGTACAGCTAGGTCTGGAGAACGCAACGGACCTCTGCAGGTCGCCGACCGCTACGGGTACACCGACACCCGCGCCGCCCATGAGCGCTACGCTGCCGGCGGCCTGCTCGGCAAGATCCTCGGCGACCGTGCGGTGGCCACCTTCCTGATCAACATGCCCGCCCGATCCCCACGTCGGACGGCACGAGCATCTATGCCCCGCAAGCTCACGGTTTCGCTTGACATTGCACCGGCCCTTCTGTCTGATATGTCGGAAATGAGGCGCGCTTTGCGGGTGTGCGTTGCGGGCGATCATGTGGATGTAGGGGTTGCCCTTCCTTGTGTGACTGATCGCATGATTCACCCGAATGGGTGAGAATTGCGATCAGTTGGAGGAGTCGGCGGCTAACGCTTTGGCGCCGGCTGCTTCGGCCGTCTGTCCTGTCGCTTTGATGCCGCCTCGGTGCAGGAGCAGGCCGTTGGGACGCTCTGGCGGCAGGGCTCCGCCATTCGTAGACGAGCTGCCTGAACTGGGGAGATGTCTGGAAAGGGAGTCGCACCCGCCAGTGCGGGTGGCGAGTTGCGATGCCAGTCGCCGAGTGGCCCTTGCTGAGCAGTGGCCCGGATCCTTTATCAGGCGGGTGATAAATCCGTTTTGGAATCGTTGCGATGCGTGCATGGCGGACGACGCTGCGGGAGGTCCACACTCGGGGGCCTTTCGTGATCCCGCGACGAAGGTGGTGTGCGATGCCCGATGACGCCTACGACTTCGACGTGATCGTGGTCGGTTCGGGGTTCGGCGGCAGCGTTTCGGCGCTGCGGCTGGCCGAGAAGGGTTACCGGGTCGCGGTGATCGAGGCCGGACGGCGATTCGACGAGAGCACGCTTCCCAAGACGAACTGGCGGCTGCGCAAGTACCTGTGGGCGCCGCGGCTCGGGATGCGCGGGATCCAGCGCGTCCACCTCGTCGGCGGCAAGGCCGGGGTGCTCGTGCTGGCCGGCGCGGGTGTCGGCGGCGGGTCCCTCGTCTACGCCAACACCCTCTACGTCCCGCCGGAGCCGTTCTTCAAGGACCGCCAGTGGGGCCACATCACCGACTGGCAGGACGAGCTGAACCCGTACTACGACCAGGCCAGGCGCATGCTCGGCGTCACCGTGAACCCGCTCGTCACCCCCGCCGACGAGGCCATGAAGCGCGTCGCGGATAAAATGGGCGTCGGTCACACCTACCACCCAACGCCGGTCGGGGTGTTCTTCGGTGAGAAGGGCGGCGAGGAGGCCGACGACCCCTACTTCGGCGGTGCCGGGCCCCGCCGGACGACCTGCACCGGCTGCGGCTCCTGCATGATCGGCTGCAAGGTCGGCGCGAAGAACATGCTCACCAAGAACTACCTGTACCTGGCGGAGAAGGCCGGCGTCCAGGTCATCCCGGACACGACGGTCACGTCCCTGGCGCCGCGGGCGTCCGGGGGATACGAGGTCGGGACGGAGCACACCGGGCCACTGCGCAAGCGCCGGCGGACGCTGACCGCCGAGCACGTCGTCCTCGCCGCCGGGACCTACGGGACGCAGCGGCTCCTGCACCGGATGCGCGCCGCCGGACGCCTCCCCGACCTGTCGCCGCGCCTCGGCGAGCTCACCCGCACCAACTCCGAGGCGCTCCTCGGCGTCGAGCGCATGACGGTGTGGCATCGCAAGAAGGACGTCGACCACAGCACCGGCCTCGCCATCACCTCGTCCTTCCACCCGGACGAGAAGACCCACATCGAGCCCACCCGCTACGGGTCGGGCAACAACGCGATGGGCGTCATCCGGACGCTGCTGGTCGACGGCGGCGGCGCGCCCCGCTGGCTGAAGTTCCTCGGGCAGGCCGCCCGGCACCCGACCGTCATCCTGCGCGGCCTGTCGCTCCGGGACTGGGCGAAGCGGACCGTCATCGCCCTCGTCATGCAGACCGCCGACAACTCGATCACCATCGCGGAGAAGCGGGGCCGTCTCGGCGGGCGCAGGCTCGTCGCGCGGCAGGGTGACGGCGAGCCCAACCCGACGTGGATCCCGATCGCGCACGACGCCGTCCGCAAGCTCGCCGAGGAACTCGACGCCACCCCGGGCGGGACGTGGTTCGACCTGTTCAACATCCCGACGACCGCGCACTTCATCGGCGGCTGCGTCATCGGCGAGACCGCCGATGACGGTGTGATCGACCCGTACCACCGCGTCCACGGGTATCCCGGCCTGCACGTCGTGGACGGCTCCGCGGTCACCGCGAACCTCGGCGTCAACCCGTCCCTCACGATCACGGCCCAGGCCGAGCGCGCCATGGCGTTCTGGCCGAACCGCGGCGAGAAGGACCCGCGGCCCGAGCCCGGTGCGCCCTACCAGCGCGTCGAGCGCGTCATGCCCGCCGCTCCGGCCGTCCCGTCCGGCGCCCCGGCCGCCCTTCGGCCGTCTTAGCCGGACGGGCGGTGGCCGGCGCGGCGGCTCGCGGGGTCAGTCTTCGGCGGGGTCAGTCTTCGGCCGGGTCAGTCTTCGGCCGGGTCGCCGTCCTCGGCCGGGTCGGAGGGGTCTTCGGTGACGGCGGGGCGCTGCGTGGCCTGGTAGACGCGGACGGCCAGGATCGCGCGGGCGAACCGGCCCGCCAGCTCGCCGTCCATGACGTCCGGTACCTGGTCGACGCCGACGAGCCCGCCGGGCCGGGCGACGACCGCCGCCGAGTCGCCGACCCGTACGCCGTGGCCGTCGTCGAGTTCCTCGACGGCCGGGAGGTCGAGGGCCGCCCGCAGCGTGTCCTGCAGCGCGCGGACGGTGGCGGCGTCGCGGTCGATGCGGACCTCGGCGGCGTCGGCCCGCTCCTCGGCGGCGTCCGCGCGCTGCTCGGCCCGGTCGGCGCGCGCCATCGCGCTGAGGATCCGCTCCTCCGCGGAGTCGGCGAGCTGCTCGGCGCGCTTCGCGCGGGCGGCCTGCTCCTCGGCCCGCCCGGTGGCGGCGTTCCGCTCCACGGTCAGCCCCGCGACCTCGCCCTGGACGACGCTCAGCTCGGCGCGCAGCCGCCGCTCGGCATCGGTCGCGGCCTCCAGCTTGGCCCGGGCCTCGGCGAGTTCGGTGCGGGCGGTCGCCAGCGCGCTCTGCTCGGCTGCCAGCCGCGTGGACAGGTCGTCGCGCTCGCGCTCCGCCTCGGTGCGCGCCTGGTGCTCGGTGCTCCACGCCGCCTCGGCGCGCTTGCGCAGCCCCTCGGCGTGCGCTGCCTCGTTCGCGGACGTGGCGCGGGCCTGCTGGTGGGCGCCGGCCTCCTTCCAGGCGTTGGCCTCGCTCTCCTGCGCGGCCGTGACGCTCGCCTTCGCGGCGGCGAGCCCCTTCTCCAGCTCCTCCCGAGCCTCGGCCGCCTCCCGGCGGGCCGCCTCGGCGCGGGCTTCGGCCTGCTCGGCGCGCTCGTCCGCCGCAGCGGACGCCTGCCGGGCGCCGCGCGCCTCGGCCAGGGCGTGCTCGGCGTCGTCGAGGACGGAGCGGACCTCGCCGTCCAGCCGTTCGCCGAGCGCGGCGGCGAGCGCGGAGAGCTTCCCGACGAGTTCCCCGAGCCGCTCGACGTCCTGCGCGAAGGCGCGCACGCGCGTGGGATCGGTCTCCGGTAGCGCTCGTTCGGCCGGTAGCGCTCGTTCGGCCGGTAGCGCACATTCGGCCGGTAGCGCACGTTCGGCCGGTGTCTGGGTGTCGCGTGCCGCGGGGGTTTGTGCGCCGCGTGCAGCGGGTGCTTGTGCGTCGTGTACGGCGGGTGTCTGCGCGCGCGCCTCTGCGGGAAGGGCCAGCGCGCGTGCCTCTTCGGGCGTCTGCGGCGGCGGTTCCATGGGCGCGTGGACGCGTAGTTCCCGCGGTGCCTCCGGCGGTGCTTCGGCGGTCGGCTCCGCGGTGTCCTCGTCGGGGCCGCCGGCCGGCGGCATCAGCGGCGCGGTCAGAACGCCGTCGTCCGGGACCTCTTGATCTTCGCGCACGCGAGCATCCTAGTGAAACGCCCCGATTTGCACCCCCTATCGGCAGAAGGTGGTCCTTTGGCCGGACTGGGCGGGCGACCCGGAGGGGGCGGCCGGGCGCGGGTGGGGCGTCCGGGATGTCCAAACTTGGCTGTCTCCAAAACTTGACTGATTCCAGATTATCGGCCACCCTCGGTGGCGTGATGGCGTCCAGGGACTTCACGGAGATGCTGCGCGGGTCCGCTCTGCGGGTCACCCGGCCGCGGCTCGCGGTGCTGCGCGCGGTGCACGCGCATCCCCACGCCGACACCGACTCGATCATCGGGGCGGTGCGCGAGGATCTCCCGAAGGTGTCCCACCAGGCCGTGTACGACTCGCTCCGCGTGCTGACGACGGCGGGCCTGGTGCGGCGCATCCAGCCGTCCGGGTCCGTGGCCCGCTACGAGTCACGGACGGGGGACAACCACCATCACGTCGTGTGCCGGTCGTGCGGCGCGATCGCCGACGTCGACTGCGCCGTCGGCGAAGCCCCCTGCCTGACCCCCTCCGACGACCACGGCTTCTCCGTCGACGAGGCCGAGGTCGTCTACTGGGGCCTGTGCCCCGACTGCTCCACCTGATCCGTTCCCTGCTTCGTCCTGGAAGGAAGCACATGGCTGAGAACAACGAAGCCACCATCTACGACAAGGAAGGCGCGGCCGCCTGTCCGGTCGCGCACACGCGGGCCCCGCATCCGACCCAGGGCGGCGGCAACCGCGGCTGGTGGCCGAACCAGCTCAACCTGAAGACCCTGGCGCAGAACCCGCCCGCGACCAACCCCTACGGCGAGGACTTCAACTACGCCGAGGCGTTCAAGGGCCTCGACCTGCCCGCCGTCAAGGCCGACATCGCCGCGCTCCTCACCGACTCGCAGGACTGGTGGCCGGCGGACTTCGGCCACTACGGCCCGCTCATGATCCGGATGGCCTGGCACAGCGCCGGCACCTACCGCATCCACGACGGCCGCGGCGGCGGCGGCTCCGGCCAGCAGCGCTTCGCTCCCCTGAACAGCTGGCCGGACAACGTCAACCTCGACCGGGCCCGGCGGCTGCTGTGGCCGGTGAAGAAGAAGTACGGCAAGAGCCTCTCCTGGGCCGACCTCTTCATCCTCGCCGGCAACGTCGCCCTCGAGTCGATGGGCTTCAAGACGTTCGGGTTCGGCGGCGGCCGCGAGGACGTCTACGTCCCCGACGAGAACGTCTACTGGGGCCCCGAGCAGACCTGGCTCGGCGACGAGCGCTACACCGGCGACCGCGAGCTGGAGAACCCGCTCGCCGCGGTGCAGATGGGCCTCATCTACGTCAACCCGGAGGGCCCGAACGGCAACCCGGACCCGATCGCCGCGGCCCGCGACATCCGCGAGACGTTCCGTCGGATGGCGATGAACGACGAGGAGACCGTCGCGCTGATCGCCGGCGGCCACACCTTCGGCAAGACCCACGGCGCCGACCCGCACGCCAACGTCGGGCCGGAGCCGGAGGCCGCGCCGCTGGAGCAGATGGGCATCGGGTGGAAGGGCACCCACGGCACCGGCAAGGGCGACGACACCATGGGCAGCGGTCTGGAGGGCATCTGGACCGACACGCCGACCACGTGGGACAACAGCTTCTTCGAGATCCTCTTCGGCTACGAGTGGGAGCTGTTCAAGAGCCCCGCGGGCGCCTGGCAGTGGCGTCCCAAGGACGGCGCCGGCGCCGACACCGTCCCAATGGCGCACACCCCGGGCGGCCGCACCCACCCGACGATGCTCACCACGGACCTGTCGCTGCGCTTCGACCCGATCTACGGGCCGATCTCGCAGCGGTTCAAGGACAACCCCGACGAGTTCGCGGACGCCTTCGCGCGCGCCTGGTACAAGCTGACCCACCGCGACATGGGCCCGGTCGTCCGCCTCCTCGGCCCGGAGGTCCCGTCCGAGGAGCTCATCTGGCAGGACCCGGTCCCCGCCGTCGACCACGAGCTCGTCGACGCACAGGACATCGCCGACCTCAAGCGGCAGGTCCTGGAGACGGGCCTGACCGTGCGGCAGCTCGTCACCACCGCGTGGGCGTCCGCCGCGTCCTTCCGCGGCAGCGACAAGCGCGGCGGCGCCAACGGCGCCCGCATCCGCCTCGAGCCGCAGCGCGGCTGGGAGGTCAACGAGCCCGACGAGCTGGCGCAGGTGCTGCGCACCCTCGAGGGCGTCCAGGAGTCCTTCAACGCCGCCCAGACCGGCGGCAAGAAGATCTCGCTGGCCGACCTGATCGTGCTCGCCGGCTGCGCGGGCGTCGAGAAGGCCGCGAAGGACGCGGGCCACGACATCGAGGTGCCGTTCACGCCGGGCCGCACCGACGCGTCCCAGGAGCAGACCGACGTCGAGTCGTTCGCCGAGATGGAGCCGACCCACGACGGGTTCCGCAACTACGTCGGCAAGGGCAACCGGCTGCCGGCCGAGTTCCTCCTCGTCGACCGGGCGCAGCTGCTCAACCTCAGCGCGCCCGAGATGACGGTCCTCGTCGGCGGCCTGCGGTCCCTCGGCGTGAACTACCAGCAGTCCAAGCTGGGCGTGTTCACCGACCGGCCCGGGACGCTGACCAACGACTTCTTCGTGAACCTGCTCGACATGGGCATCACGTGGGAGCCGACGTCCGAGGACGGCGAGGTCTTCGAGGGCCGCGACGCCGCCGGAAACCTCAAGTGGACCGGCAGCCGCGTGGACCTGGTGTTCGGCGCCAACTCCGAGCTGCGCGCGGTCGCCGAGGTCTACGGCGCCGACGACGCCAAGGAGAAGTTCGCACGCGACTTCGTCGCCGCGTGGGACAAGGTCATGAACCTGGACCGGTTCGACCTGGCCTGATCCGGCCGAGCCTGATCCGCCGAGCCTGATCCGGCGGGTCTGGTCTGACCTTCGTCCGATCCGGCCTCGTCTGATCCGCTCGACCGCCGGCCGGGCCGTCCCCTCGGGGGCGGCCCGGCCGCCGTCATTCGGACGGTGACGTCATTCGGACGGTGACGTCATCTGGCCGGCGGTGTCATCTGGTCGGCGGTGTCATCTGGTCGGCGGTGTCATCTGGACGCTGCGTCATGCGGGGTCGGCGCGTCATTGGGATTGGCGCCGTCATCTGGCGGCAGTGTCGTCCGGCGGCGACGTCACTCGGCCCGGCACTGCGGGCACAGGCCCCAGAAGGTCACGTCGGCCTCGTCGACCAGGTAGCCGGCGTCGTCCACCGGATCCATGCACGGCGGATGTCCCACCGCGCAGTCGACGTCCTTGACCGCCCCGCACTTGCGGCACACCAGGTGATGGTGGTTGTCGCCGACCCGTCCCTCGTACCGCGCGGGGCTACCGGCGGGCTCGATCCGGCGGACGAGGCCCGCCGCCGCGAGCGCGTGAAGCGCCTCGTAGACGGCCTGCACCGAGATGTGCCCCACCCGGTCCCGGACCCCGGACGCGATCGCCTCGACACCGAGGTGGTCACCGTCCCGGACGGTCTCCAGCAGCGCGACGCGGGCGGCCGTCACCCGCAGCCCGACACCGCGCAACTCCTCAGCGGTGCTCCGCGATGCGGACATGCCCCCACCCTCTACACGCGAACGATTTGCGACAACGAATGACAAAAGTGTAAACGAGGTCCCCTAACTCCCTGAAAACCCGCATGAACGCTCCGCCTCCCACCCACGCGGGACCGCCGACCGAGCCGGTCCTGCTGTCCGGCCACGACCCCGCTGAACGAGCAGGCGCGCTCTGACCGACACACGGCCACTCGGCTGGGGCGGGGGCGCTAGGAGGGCCTGTCCGGTGACCAGGATGCTGGCTGCCCGGTAGTTGCGGGCGAGTTCGTCGAAGCGGGTGGCGATGCCGCGCCATGGCTTGAGGCGGCCGATGCGGCGCTCGACGACGTTGCGGCGTTCGTAGGGCTTCGGGTCGCAGGCCGCTGGGCGTCCGCAGTGCGAGCCGCGGTGGACGCGTCCGGCCTGCTGGTCGACGCGTTCGGGATGGCCGCGGCGATTCCCCGTGCCCGCAGTGACCGGCGGATCGCAGCCGAACTGTAGGGCCTGTCGGCGATCACCCGGTCGGGCCGGCAGCGGGCTGAAGGGCACCGGGCTGAAGGGCACCGGGCTCTGCCGCGCGGGCTCATGGGGCCGGGATCGGGATCGGGCTCTAGCGTGGCGGGGCTCAGGGGGTGAGGTGCTCGGTGAGGATCTTCAGGTGGGTCTCGCGGGCCTCGGCGTGGTGGCGGCGGCCGGCTTCGGTGATCTGGACGAAGACGCCGCGGCGGTCGTCCCGGCAGAGATCGCGGACGACGTAGCCGTGCTTCTCCAGGCGGGCGACCGTGCGAGACAGGGCGCTCTGGCTGAGGTACATCGCCGAGGCGATCTCCTGCATGCGGCGCTTCTCACAGCGGAGATCGACGAGACGGTCGAGCGTCTCGTACTCGCTCATGCTCAGGCCGTGGG
Source organism: Actinomadura meyerae (assembly GCF_900188445.1). GTDB lineage: Bacteria > Actinomycetota > Actinomycetes > Streptosporangiales > Streptosporangiaceae > Spirillospora > Spirillospora meyerae. Next base: position 85,060 of record NZ_FZOR01000032.1, on the reverse strand, counting down.
CGTCCTGCAGGGCCCGCTCCAGGGCGCACGCGACCGTGTTGTAGCAGGTCGCAAGCTCGCGCCAGCGCTCGACCAGAGCAGCGTTCGGCTCCATGCCGCGCATCCTAGCATGCGTGCGCATCAGATGCATATGCATTAAGTTCTGCCGCAACTTGTGCGTGGACATTTGATGCACGCGCATGTACCTTCTTGCGACGTGACTATCACCGACACCTCACCTGTCTCTACCGCCCGTCCGCCGGCCGCCGACCGCGCGCCGGCCGAACAGACCTGGACCCCGCGCCTGTGGGGCGTCCTCGCCGTCCTGTGCGCCGTGCTGTTCCTCGATGGGCTCGACGTTTCGATGGTGGGCGTCGCACTGCCCTCGATAGGCGCCGAGCTCGGGCTGTCCACCACGTCGCTGCAGTGGATCGTGAACGGATACGTCCTCGGCTACGGCGGACTGCTGCTCCTCGGCGGGCGCACCGCCGACCTGCTGGGACGCCGCCGGATCTTCCTTGCCGCGCTCGCCGTGTTCGCCGTCGCGTCACTGATCGGCGGCCTGGTGAGCGACGGCACGCTCCTGATCATCACCCGTTTCGTCAAGGGGCTCGCGGCCGCGTTCACCGCGCCGACCGCGCTGTCCATCCTGACCACCACGTTCCACGAGGGACCCGCGCGGAACCGGGCGCTCTCGGTGTTCTCCGTCTTCGGCGCGAGCGGCTACTCGTCCGGGCTGATCCTCGGCGGGCTGCTGACCAGCTTCGGCTGGCGCTGGACGTTCCTGACGCCCGTTCCGCTCGCGGTCCTCGCGCTGATCGCCGGTTTCGCGCTGATCCCGCGGGACAGGCCCGCGGCCGGCGGCGGCCACGACCTCGTTGGCGCCGTGACGCTCACCGGCGGCATGCTGCTGGCCGTCTACACCGTGGTCTCCGCACCCGACCGCGGCTGGCTCGACCCCGTCACCGTCGGCTCCATCGTCGCCGCGGCGGTGCTGCTGGCCGGCTTCCTGGTCACCGAGAACAAGGTGCGGCACCCGCTGATCCGGCTCGGCATCCTGCGGATCGGCGCCATCGTCCGCGCCAACCTGAGCATCGTCGCGCTGTTCGGCTCGTACCTGAGCTTCCAGTTCATGATGACGCTCTACCTGCAGGACGTCCTGCACTGGTCGCCGCTGAAGATGGCCATGGGCCTGCTGCCCGCCGGACTCCTCGTGGCCTTCGGCTCGCCGTTCGTCGGACGCCTGATCGACCGGTACGGGACGCCCCGCCTGATCATCAGCTCGATGACGTCGCTCAGCCTCGGCTACGGCTGGTTCCTGGCCACGGCGGGCAACGCCCCGCACTACGCCTTCACGATCCTGCCGACGATGCTCCTCCTCGGCGGCGGATTCGCGTTCGGGTTCAGCTCGATCATGGCCCAGGCCACGGACGGGATCGACGACTCCGAGCAGGGCCTGGCGTCCGGTCTCGTCCAGACTTCCGGCCAGGTCGGCGCCGCTCTGGTCCTGGCCCTGGTCACCGCCCTGGTCGCCGGCGGGACCGCCACCGGCGGTGACGGCTTCGCCGAGTTCCACCCGGGCGTGAACCTGGTCAGCGCCGTGGCCGTCATCGGCCTGGCCCTCAACCTGATCCCCCTCCTCCGCCGCAACCGCACCTGACCCACCACGGGGCCGGCGCGACCGAAGCGCCTCAACCAAGGCCGCAGCTGACCTGCCACGGCCGCAGCCGACCAAACCGGACGTGGCCCAGTACAGGCGCGGCCCGCCCAAAGATCCTCGACCGAAACGGGCCTGGCACACCACGAGCGCGGCCCAACCGAAGCAACTCAACCGAAACCGAACCTGACCCACTACGGGCGCGGCCCGGCCCATCGGCCCAACCACAACCGGACTGACCCGCTACGGGTTGGGCCCGACTAAGGCGGCCTTGCCAAGAACGGGCCTGGCTCACCACGGGCGCGGCCCCGACCAAAGGGCACAACCGAAACCGGACCCGACCCAGTACGGGCGCGGCCCAGCCAGAGCGACTCAAGCAAACCGGACCTGGCCCAGTACGGATGCGGCCCGACGAAAGCGGCCCAAGCAAGCCGCACCTGCCCTAACCGTCAGGGGCGGCCTCACCCGAGGTCGCCCCTGACGATCCCTAGCGGGGGCGGCCTCTCCCGAGGTCGCCCCCGCTTTGTCGCTGCCGGCTGGGGCGAGGCACGTGGTCACCACGTGCTCGCCCTTCCTGCAGGCAGCCATTGGGTAGGAGGGGCATGCTCGTGTGGCGTTGGCCTCGGGGGGACCGGGGTTCGGTTCCACCAGGTTGAGCCTGGGCCGCTTTCGTCGGTTGTAGGGCGGGTTCTTATCTGGGGCGCTTCCAGAAGGGGCGCCGCGGGGCGGGTTCTCCGGTGAAGTCGGCCAGGACCTGGAGGGCGCGGGCCCAGTGGTCCGCGATGGTGGCCTGGTCCGCGGTGGGGTGGAGGCGGCGGAGGTCATCGCGGAGGGTGGCCAGGGGCGCGGTGTCCAGGCGCTGCGCCTCCATGCGCTGGACGATCGACTCCAGGATGGGCAGGAGTTCGCTCAGCAGGTGCTGGGCACGCTGGTCGTCCGGGACCCGGCGGAGCCGGTCGAGGACGGTGGCCAGTTCCTGCTGGAAGCCCGGCAGAGCGGGGGCGGGCCGCGCTTCGGTCACCGGCTTGGGGCGGCGGCGGGCGGCCGACCGGCCCATGCCACCTGCGGGCCGTCCGGAAGCCGGGGGCGGCGCGGGACGACCAGCCGGAGGCGGCGGGGGAGGACCTGCCGGTGCCGCCGACGGAGGACCTGCGGGTGCCGGCGGCGGGGCTGCCATGGGGGCCCGCGGTACGGAGTCGAGGGACGCGAAGTACGCATCCGCGACCGGCGGGGCGTAGCCGCCGCCGGGTGCGGCCGCGGGGGCCGCCCCGGGCGCCGCCCAACCCTGGGGCGTCTCGACCGGCTGGACGACCTGGTGCGGGGTTCCGCCTTCCGTCACCACCCGGCTGTCCACGGCCACGAACGCGGTGAAGCGGCACAGGACGCCGAAGCGGAGCGAGGTCGTGACGATGCGCTGCTCCAGGTCGTCGGGACCGCCGACCGTGTAGCGGTCTTCGAGGTCGCGCAGGTGGGCGCGGGCCCAGATGGACGTGGCGGCGGTGTGCGCGGAGACGGTGCCGTCGGCGCGCTGCTCCCACGGCGTCCCGTCGGAGGCGGTGCCCCGGACGGAGAGGGACCCGCGCGGGTCGCCGCGGAACCGGCCCGCGATCACCAGGGGCACGCCGGGGAACAGCGCGCCCAGCCGGGACGGGGCCACGGAGTCGGGGACGACCTCCAGACCGTCGGCGTGCAGCGTCAGGCCGGTCGCCAGCGGGGCGGCGATCCGGTGGTGGATCTGCTCCATCGCCTCGTCGAGCCGGTCCTCCGATTCGACGAGTTCGCAGCGCCCCCGGCCGATGGAGGCGAGGCGGTTCAGGAAGCCGGCGTTGACGGCGCGGTCGATGCCGACGGTGTGGACCCGGATGCCGCGGAGACCGGGCTCCAGGCGGGCGAGCAGCTGGTCCTCGTTGCCGACCTGCCCGTCGGTGATCAGGACGAGCACCCGGTCGCGGGTGGAGCCGCCGAGCAGCCGGCAGGCCTCGTCGAGCGGCGTGAGCATCTCCGTACCGCCGCGGGCGTCCAGCGCCGCGAGGTGCTCGACGGCGCGGAACCGGTTGCGGTCGGTGCCGTCGACCAGGCCGGTGCCGAGGTCGCGCGGGCGTTCGATGACGGTGTCGAAGGACAGGACGGCGAACCGGTCCTCGCGGCGGAGCGTGTCGACGATGCGGGCGGCGGCGCGGCGGGCGGCGACCATCTTCCAGCCCTGCATGCTGCCCGAGCGGTCGAGGACGAGGACCACGTCGCGCGGGCTCGGCTTCGCGTCGCCGGACGGCAGCACGGTCAGGGTGAACGTCCCCTCCCGTACCGGCTCTTCGGTGGAGGCGCCGTGGTCGATGGCGTCGGTCGCGGAGTCGTCCGGGATGGGGGAGTCAGGGAGTGGGGCGTCCGGGATGAGTGAGAGCGCCGCGGACTCCTGCGGGGCGAAGTCCAGCCGGAGGATGAAGTCGCGGTCGAGTCGCTCGCCCGGCTGCAGCCGCACGTTCGTGTTCCCGCCCTCGCGCGCTTCGGTCACCACGTGCAGTGCGGACCGGATCTGGGTGAGGGGCAGCCCGGCCGGGTCGATGTCGACGGTGACGGACAGGCGGACCGGGTTGGGGAAGCCGGGCAGCAGGACGGGCGGGCTGATCCGGGAGGCGTCCGGCACCGCGCCGGTGTCGTCCGCGACTCCGGGGCCGGCGCGCTCACCGTCCAGCGGGACGCCCGGGATGTAGCGCGGGGCCACCACGAGCGGGAAGCGGAAGGTCGCGCTGGAGGCCGACTCGTGGGGCAGCGGCTGGGCGAGCTCCATCCGGACGGTCACCCGTTCGCCGGGCAGGATGTTGCCGACCCGCATGCTGAACACGTCGGGGCGGTCTTCTTCCGCGATCGCGGCGCGCCGCCCGGAGGCGATGGCCGTGTCGTAGTCGTGCCGGGCCTGGCCGCGCTCCTTCAGCGTGCCCTCGATGACCCGGTCCGCGGCCTCCATGCGCATCGCGGTCACGGCGGCGCGGTCGGGCAGCGGGAAGATGTAGGTGGCCTCGAGCGGCGTCTCGAACGGGTTGCGGAAGCCCTGCACGACCGTGATCCCGGCGGCGAGGCCGGTGATCGACGCGTGCACCTCGACGGTGTCGAGCGGCAGGTTGCCCCGGTCGGTGCTGAGCGCGCCCAGACCGCGGTCGGACGCCGGGGGTTGCTCGGTCTCGGGTAGCGGCAGGATGCGCACGGTCACGGGGACCTCCGGAGGTGTGCTTCGGATGGGGATGCGGGGCTTTGGGCGGGCGCGAGCAGGCCGCGCCGGTGCAACACGTCGAGCAGCGGCCGCGCGGCCGTCTCGATGGCGGCGAGATCGTCGCCCGTCAGAGCGGAACCGTCCAGGAGGAGGGTGACGCCCTGCGCGAGCCGGACTCCCTGGACGACCGGCGGGCGGGGCCGCCCGTAATCGGCGGCGACCGTCGCCGGCCGGTACGACACGTCCGGCCGCGCCTTCCAGAAGGCGTCGGCTGTGGCTGCTCCTTCGGGCGGTGGGCTCGCTTCCCCGCTTGGCGGGGGCGTGCTGCTCTCGTCGCGTGGAACTGCGCCTTGCTCTGGTGAGGCTGCGGGGCGCGTCGTGTCTGACGGCTTGCTCGGTGCGGTGGCCGGGTCTTCCGCCGATGTGATGGTCGCCGGGGACTCGCCTTCGGTGGGGGTTGAGGTGCGGTGGTCGGTGGGTGGGGCGGGGGCTCCGCTGGCCGGAGCTCCCGGTGTCGCCGGAGCCGCCGGTGCCGCCGGAGCCGAGGCGGTCTCGGGGAGGGCGGTCTCGGGGAGGGCGGCGATGCGGGCGAGCGTCTCGTCGGGGGCCGCGGCGAGTTCGAGCTGGATCTCCGCGATCGAGCGGCCCTCGGCCTGGCGGCGTTTCACCGCGACGAGCTGGAGGAGGTGGCGGGGCCCGTAAAGGGCGGTGCGCCCGCGCCGGCCGAGGGGCGGGTCGATGAGGCCGATCGTGGTGTACCAGCGGATCAGCCGGGCGTTGGGGAGGTCGCGCACCCGTCCGCTGACCTGCGTGGCTCCCTCCGCCGCGAGTGCGGCGGAGGCGCGCTCGGCCAGCTCGCCGATGGTCCAGGTGCCTTCCATGGCTCGATGATGACACTGTCATCGTGACAGTGTCAACCGAATCGCCGTTGATCGTTCTGGTCGGTGCTCGCGTCGGCTCGCCGCGCCTCCGCCGGCCGGTTTCGATGATCTTCCGTGGGAGGTGATGTGATCTCCGGGTTCGTAGTTGATGGCGCGCGAAAAGCCAATTGTGCTGCGAGATGAATGATCTGCTGGTGGGATGAGTGGTCCAATTCAGGTTCTTCACTCAGTGTCATGGATGTGATGCTCACCGGGATGACATGCTGGTCATGACAACCATGCGATAGTTGCAGTATGTCGGTCAAAGTTCGCAAACTGCACTATTGGGATGCTCTGCCGAAGTCTGTCTGAGTGGTACAAGAATGGCGTTCGGTATCTCAGTTGGATCTTCTGAAATGGCCAGTAAAGAACCCGAAGAGCCTTTACCTTTTCTGGTATGAACGACCATCTCCTGGTCGAGGCGCTACGCGCGCGCGATCCCAGCGCCCCGGCCGCGGTGTACGACGCACATGCCCGTCGGCTCTACGCGTACTGCTGGTTCCAGTTGCGGTGCCGTGACACGGCGCAGGTCGCCCTGCGCGACACGTTCATCGTCGCTGAGGCGCACATCGGCAGGCTGCGCGACCCCCACAGGTTCAGGGCATGGCTCTACGCCATCGCCAGGCTTGAGTGCGCGCGGCACATGCCGCTGCGCGACAAGACCCCGGACATGCCGGTCGCCAGCCACGACCAGGAGGACGTCGACCGGCGCATCACGGCCTGGCAGGCGGTGCTGGCACTGCGTCCGACCTCCCGGGAGATTCTGGAACTGAGCATCAGGCACCGGTTGCCGGTGCCCGACCTGGCCGCGGTCATGGGCCTGTCGCTGAAGGACGCCCAGGACGCGCTGGAACTCGCCCGGGCCGAGCTGGAAGACACGCTGGTCGCGGAGATACTCCTGCAGCAAGGGCCTTATGGCTGCGGCAGGCGTGCGCTTCTGCTGCGAGAACGGGGCGGCGAGTCCGGTCACGAGCTGAGCGGACGGTTGCGCAGGCACGCGGAAGTGTGTTCCGTCTGTGGCTCGCACTGTCCCCGTTCCGTGTCGGCGAAGAAGGTGTACGGGCTGCTGCCGGACGCGCGTCCGGCAGCTGAACTGCGGCTGCGCGTCATGAGCTGCTTCCTGGACCCCGAGCTGGTGGGTTACCGGCTCTTCGTCGCCACCCGGGTCACGGAGTTCGCCTCCGATGGCTTCCCCGTCCAGGGCCCGCGGCCGGGACGGGCCGCCCGACAGGGCGGCGAAGGTTCGTGGCTCGGCCGTTTCCGCAGGGCGCCCGCCTCCGCGCACGAGGCGGGGATCGGCGCTCAGGCCGTCCGCGCCGCCGTGGTGTGCGCGGTGGTCGCGCTCCTGTCCGGAGGTGGCGTGGCATCGATGTACGGCCTGCTGGGCACCGGTGGAGGCTCGAGGGAGACGGCCACCGGCGGACCGCAGCCGACCGTGGTACCGGGCATCTCCCAGACGCCGGGGGACGGACGGCCGTCTGAGATGACCCCGGACGGCTCCGGGCCGTTCGATATCGCCCCTGTGTCGGCCACGTTCCCGTTCGGCGCGCGCGCCTCGTCCGCACCGCCGATAGCCGTACCCGAACCGCCTCCGGTACCTGTCTCCGGAACCGAGTCGACCACGCCTGCGGGAGTCCTGGTCGTCTCACCGCTCTATCTGGACTTGGCGGGAGGTTCGGAGGGGTTCATAGAGGTGCGGGCGCAAGACGGTCCGGTGTCCTGGAAGACCGACGCCGATGGCCCGGTTCGGGTGTCGCCGTCCTCCGGGCGCCTCCAGTCCGGGCAGGCCGCGACCCTGCGCGTCCAGGTCTCGCGTAAGCCGGACGAGCGCGGGACGGGAACCGTCACGTTCCGGCCTGGCGCCGTCCAGGTGCACGTCACCTGGCGCAAGGACGCTCCGCCCGACCCGGGTCCCTCGCCCACGCCGACGGGCTCCGGCTCGGCGAGCCCTTCCGGTCCGTCCGAGACGCAGCGTCCGGGTGAGCCTGGCGCTACGCCGACGGATACCGAGCGGCCGGGAAGCAGCCAGCCGGCGCCGACACCATCGACTCCTGAACCTTCACCATCGACTCCTGAACCTGCACCAACGACCCCTGAGCCGGCACCGTCGACCCCTGCACCGACATCACCTCCTGGCAGTACCCCGGAGGCGACTCCGTCTCCGACAGGGCGGTCATCTGACGAGAGCTCATCGAGTGCTGAGCCGGTGTCCACCGCATGACGGGAAGCTCCAGGCGGCCGTGGCGGCGCGCCTGGAGTGGCGGCCGTACCGTCCGTTGCCCGAGTCAACTACTCTTCGTAGGTGATCGTTTGCGCTAAGCAGTGCATCCCCGGGGGAGGACGTGCTCATGGCAATCGGCGCAGCAGACACCCGCCACCGCCGCGCGGTTCGCCCCCCTGCCCGGAGCGCGATGCTGCGGATGGCCGCCTTCGGCTCCGGGCTCGCCATGGGCATGAGCCTGCTGGTACCGGCCGCATCCGCGCGCCCGTCCGCCGACCCCGGCCCCAGCGCACAGGGCGTCGAACGGACCGAACGCCAGGTCAGGGAGCGGGCGGCCGAAGTCGGCCGGACGAAGGCCAGGCTCGCGCTGGCGGACGGGGAACTCGACAGGCTCAGTGCCGCTGCCGAGACCGCCATAGAGCGCTACAACGGCGAGCGGGTGCGGCTGGAACGCGCTCAACGCTCCTACTGGGACACGCAAGGCCGTGTTGCCGCGGCCGAGCGGAGAGTGGAGGAGAGCCGGGCCGAACTCTCGTCGTTCGCGGCCCGCGTCTACCAGGACAACACCGGCTACGACCAGATCTCGTCGGCGCTCGTCGGCGATGGCGGCCCGCAGGGCTTCATGGACCGTGCGGGGATGGTCGAGATGCTCGCGAAGCGGCGAGCGGCCATGGTCGGCCGTGTGGAGGCGGCCAAGACCGTCGCGGACGTGTTCCGCCGCCAGGCGAAGGCCGCGTTCGAGGAGCAGCGCACCGTGACCCGGCGGGCCGACGAGGCCAAGCGGTCCGCGGAGGAGGCGGTGGCCAGGCAGAAGGAGTCCGTCCAGCGCATCGAAGCAGAGAAGCGGCGCCTTGAGCGCCGGCTAGGCAGCGCCCAGGCCCGCGCTGCCCGGCTCAAGCGCGCGCGGGAGAAGGCCAAAGCGAAGGCAGAGGCGCACAAGGCCCGCTCCACCTTCGCCGGAACTGAGGCTCCGGCCGCGGGACTGACCTCGTCCGCCGCGCGCGGTGCCACCGCCGTCCGGGCGGCGCTCAAGTGGCTGGGCACCCCGTACGCGTGGGGCGGGGGCAACATGTTCGGGCCCAGTGAGGGGTTCGCCCAGGGCGCGGGCACGGTCGGCTTCGACTGCTCCGGTCTCGCCATGTACGCGTGGAACAAGGCCGGTGTACGGCTGGATCACTGGACCGGCACCCAGTGGATGTCAGGCCCTCACATCCCCATCGACGCGTTGCGTCCGGGGGATCTGGTCTTCTTCGCCACGGACTCGTCCGACCCCGCCACCATCCACCATGTCGGCATCTACATCGGCGAAGACCAGATGGTGGAGGCGCCCTACACGGGGGCCAAGGTCCGCATAGCCGGCATTCACCGGGGCGACCTGATCGGCGCGACCCGCCCGACGGGATGAGCCATGGTGTTCAAGACGACGGTGACCATGGACGACGGTGACCATGGACGACGGTGACCATGGACGACGGTGACCATGGACGACGGTGACCATGGACGACGTGCCCGCCAACGGCAAGGACCCCTCCGCGTGGTGTCCCGTGCGGAAGGGTCCTTGCGGGGTCGTGTCGCGGGGGCGGCGGGAGCGGATCAGCGCCGTCTGCGACTCCCGGCCCCGGCGCTCAGTGGCCGCCCTGGTCCGCGGCGCGCTTCAGGGAACGCTCGATCTCCAGTTCGGCTTCGACACGCCCCACCCAGCTGGCGCCCTCGACGGACTTGCCGGGCTCCAGGTCCTTGTAGACCTCGAAGAAGTGCTGGATCTCCAGGCGGTCGAACTCGGCGACGTGGTGGATGTCGCGCAGGTGCTCCATGCGGGGATCGGTGGCGGGGACGCAGAGGACCTTGTCGTCACCGCCGGCCTCGTCGGTCATCCGGAACATGCCCACCGCGCGGCAGCGGATGAGGCAGCCGGGGAACGTCGGCTCCTGCAGCAGGACGAGCGCGTCCAGCGGGTCGCCGTCCTCCCCTAGGGTGTCCTCGATGAACCCGTAGTCGGCCGGGTACTGCGTCGAGGTGAACAGCATGCGGTCGAGCCGGATGCGTCCCGTCTCGTGGTCCACCTCGTACTTGTTCCGCTGGCCCTTCGGGATCTCAATGGTGACGTCGAAATCCAAGATGTCCTCCGCTCCCTGCGCGCTCGCAGTGAATAGTCTTCCGGGAGCCCGTGGGTGAGGCCGGCCCCACAGGATGAGTGTTCCCTCGTATAAGGATGTCGCACGTTGGTGAGTGCTGAGTGGGAGAGGGGCGGTCACGTGCCTGGACGGGGCCGGGCCCTCGTGATCCTGTCGCTGTCCCTCCTTAACGTTTTCACCGTCACCGCCGGGCTGGCAGTGGCGAAACTCACACCCGCGCGTCATCTGTCCCCGCAGCCGCCCAGCGTGGCCGAGCGCGACCCGGTGCGCGTCCCGGCGTCCGCGGTCGCGGCCCCCGCCGCCGATCCCGCGTCGGGCCGGCCGCCGGACCCCGCCGTCCTGGCTGGACGGCTGGCGGCCCTGATCGGCGGGCCGAAGGCGAAGATCAGCGCGGTGGTCGTCGACGCCGAGACGCGACGGTCCCTGTACGCGCTGCGCGCCGAACGGCCCGCCACCCCCGCCTCGACGACGAAACTGGCGACGTCGGTCGCGGCGCTGGCCACGGTCGGCCCCGCGCACCGGATCGCCACTCGGGTCGTGCGGGGGACCGGGGGCGGCATCGTACTGGTCGGAGGCGGGGATCCTACCCTGACGGCCCTGCCGCCACGTCCGGGGGCCGGGCATCCGCCCTATGCGTCCCTCTTGGACCTGACCCGCCAGACGGCCGCCGCCCTGAAGTCCGCCGGGGTGCGCCAGGTGCGCGTCGACTACGACGTGTCCGCGTACCAGGGGCCGACTACGGCGGCCGGATGGAAGCCCAACTACCTGCCGGACGGTGAGGTGGCTCCTGTGACCGCGCTGACGGTCGATGAGGGCCGCGTCTCCCCGACGGACCCGACCCGGAAGACACGGGTCTCCGATCCACCCGCCACTGCGGCGAGGCAGTTCGCGTACTTGCTGGCCAAGCAGGGCATCCGCGCGAAGGCAGGACGGCGGACGGTGGCTCAGAAGGGCGCCGCAGAGCTCGGCGTCGTCCAGTCACCGCCGATGTCCGCCCTGGTGGAGCATCTGCTGACCGACAGCGACAACGATGTGGCCGAGGCGGTGGCCCGCCAGGTCGCCATCAAGCTGGGGCTCCCGCCGACGTTCGCGGGTGGGGCGCAGGCCGTCCAGCAGGCACTGGACAGGCTGGGGGTGGCGGGCGGCGTCTCGGTCAACGACGGCAGCGGCCTGTCTCCGCGCAACCGGATCTCGCCCCTGGCACTGGCCCGGATCGTCTCGCTCGCGGCCGGGGAGAAGCACCCGGAGTTGCGGTCGGCCATCACAGGGCTGCCCGTCGCAGGGTTCTCCGGGACGCTGAGCCCGCCGCGCTACACCACGGCGGGCAGCCGGGCGGGCGCCGGGATGGTCCGCGCCAAGACCGGCACTCTGGCGGGCGTCAGCACGCTTGCGGGGCTCGCCTACGACGCGGACGGCAGGCTGCTCGCCTTCGCGTTCATGGCCGGGGACGGGAAGAGCCCGGTCGACCCGGGCAAGCTGGACCAGCTGGCCGCGGCCGTCGCCTCCTGCGGCTGCGGCGGAGCACCCCGCGGCTGAGCTTCCCCACGGCTTGAGCTTTCCTGCAGTTGAGCCTGTTTTATCGGGGGATGGGGCTTTTGCGGTGGGACGGTGTGGGCTGGGGCGTGTGGGCGGGGCTGTATGGGAGATAACCAGAACGGTTGTTCGTTGAACGACCTAGTAGGGGCGCCTCGGCGCCGTCTCCGAAACGTACGGTGGAGTACATGAGCGCCTCAATGATCGACTGGAATGTGGCCGTTCAGGCCGGTACCCGGCTCGTGAGGCCGGGACCCCAGGTCAGTTATGACGAGGCCCGCGAGGTCGTGAAGGAGCTGCGCGAACTCTCCAAGCTCGCCCACGGGCACGTGCGGGACTTCACCGGCATGGCGTCCGAGCTCGACCCGGACCCCGCGACCGTCGTGGACAGGCCCGGCTGGATCCGCGCGAACGTGGACGGCTTCCGGGTGGTGCTGGAGCCGCTCATCGAGCAGATGTCCGAGCGGCGCGGCCCCGGGCCGCTCGGCGGTGCCGGGAACATGGTCGTCCAGGCTGTCGGCTCCCGTGTGACCGGTATGCAGGTGGGCGCGATCCTGGCCTACATGGCGAGCCGTGTCCTCGGGCAGTACGAGCTGTTCCTGCCGCCCGATCCGACGGGACGCGCGGCGACGGGGCGGCTGACACTGGTCGCGCCCAACATCGTCCATGTCGAGCAGGAGCTGGGCGTGGAGACGCGTGACTTCCGCCTGTGGGTGTGCCTGCACGAGGAGACGCACCGTGCCCAGTTCACCGGCGTCACCTGGCTGCGGGAGTACGTCCAGGACCAGATGACCGAGTTCCTGCTGGCGTCCGACCTCGACCCCGGCGCGATGCTCGACCGCATCCGGGACGCGGCCGAGGCCGTCGCCGACGCCGTCCGCGGCGGGGACGCCAACCTCATCGACGCGATCCAGAGCCCGGAGCAGCGCGAGATCCTCGATCGCCTCACCGCGGTGATGACCCTCGTGGAGGGGCATGGCGACTACGTGATGGACGCCGTCGGCCCGGAGGTCGTGCCGTCCGTCCAGCAGATCCGGTCGCGGTTCCAGGGGCGGCGTGAGGGCGGCACCAAGCTCGACAAGACGATCCGGCGCCTGCTCGGCATCGACCTGAAGATGAAGCAGTACGCGGAGGGCTCGCGGTTCGTGCGGCGGGTCGTCGCCGAGGTGGGCATGAGCGGCTTCAACCAGGTCTGGCAGTCGCCGGAGACGCTCCCCACGCACGACGAGATCAAGGAACCCGCGCTCTGGATGGACCGCGTGGTCGGCCCCAGGGCGCTCGACGCCCCGCCGAAGGCCAACGAAGCCTGAGCAGAGCCGGGCCCCTGCACGGCCTCATCGGGCCTTTGCACGGTTTCATCGGGCCTCTGCACGGCCTCATGGAGTGGTAGACGTTTGTCCATGGGGCCTGATCCGGCAGTGGCGGCGGTTCGTCTCGCGGTGCGGCGAGTCCTCGCCGACCTGCCGGCGGACACGATGGTGCTGGCCGCCTGCAGCGGCGGCGCCGACTCTCTTGCGCTCGCCGGTGCGCTCGCCTTTGAAGCACCCAGGGCTGGACGCCATGCCGGGGGCATCACGATCGACCACGGCCTCCAGGACGGTTCGGACGAGCGTGCCGACGCCGTGGTCCGCACCATGGCGGCCCTGGGGCTGGACCCGGCGGGCTCGGTCGCGGTCACCGTCGATGGGCCGGGCGGCCCGGAGAACGCGGCTCGTGATGCGCGCTACAAGGCTCTGGACGAGGCTGCGCGCCGACTGCGGTCAGCGGTCGTCCTTCTGGGCCATACCCAGGACGACCAAGCCGAGACGGTCCTGCTGGGCCTGGCCCGCGGTTCGGGAGCGCGATCGCTGTCCGGCATGCCGGCCGAGTTCCGGCGGCAGGACGTCCTCTACCTGAGGCCCCTGCTGGGGCTCGACCGGGCCACTACGCGCAGAGCCTGCGAGGCGATGGGGCTGGAGCCCTGGGACGACCCCCACAACATCGACCCTGCCTACGCGCGCGTGCGCGTCCGGCATGAAGCCCTCCCCGCTCTGGAGAAGGCCCTCGGCCCGGGAGTGGCGGAGGCGCTGGCCAGGACGGCCCGGATGCTGCGCGATGATGCCGACGCCCTGGACGACCTGGCGACCCGCGCGTTCGGCGAGCTGGAGGCCCCTGAGGACGGTCACAGGGTGGCTCTGAGGCTGGAGGGGCTCGATGACCTGCCCAGAGCCGTCCGCACACGGGTCTTGCGGATGGCCGCGGTGAAGGCCGGAAGTCCACCGGGTACGCTCGCGGCGGTTCATGTCGAAGCGGTGGACCGGCTGGTCACGGCCTGGCGCGGCCAGCGGCACGTGGATCTGCCCGGAGGGCTGTGCGCCGTCCGGCGGTCCGCGAAGCTGCTGTTCGGCCCGGCCTGACGCGCGCCGTGTGCGGATCGTCGCACGGTGTGTCCGCCGCGCGCATCGCGTACACGCGCGCGCGGCGGTGTCCGTCCCGCGTCCGTTCCACCGGACGGGCGAAACTGAGCGATGAGGGTGGGGTTGTGGACGAGAAGGACCTGGGCGCCGACCTGGCGAAAGTACTGATCCCCGAGAACGATCTGCAGGCCAAGGTGCGCGAGCTCGCCGGGCAGATCGACGCCGACTACGCGGGCAAGGACCTGCTGCTCGTCGGGGTCCTCAAGGGCGCCGTCATGATCATGGCGGACCTGGCGCGGGCCCTGCACACGCCCGCCTCGATGGACTGGATGGCGGTGTCGTCCTACGGCTCCGGCACGAAGTCGTCGGGCGTCGTGCGCATCCTCAAGGACCTCGACACCGACATCCTGGACCGGCACGTCCTGATCGTGGAGGACATCGTCGACTCCGGCCTGACCCTGTCGTGGCTGGTGAGCAACCTCCTGTCGCGCGGGCCGGCCTCTCTGGAGATCTGCGCGCTGCTGCGCAAGCCGGAGGCGGTCAAGGCCGACCTGGACGTGAAGTACATCGGGTTCGACATCCCCAACGAGTTCGTCATCGGGTACGGGCTCGACTATGCGGAGAAGTACCGGAACCTGCCGTTCGTGGGCACGCTGGCCCCGCACGTGTACGGCGGGGACGGAGCCTGACCGTCGCCCAGGGACGGGCCTGACCGTCCCTGGCCGCCGCCTGGAGTCGCAGGGGCCGGTCACGGGCGTGCTCACGGGCCCGCTCACGGGTTCACGGACCGCCCAGGGAACAAGTAACCGTGACGAATCGTTGCAAGGATCGTTGACGGGTATATGGAAGGGATGCGGGAGAACGGCGTCGGCTGCGTCTCCTGCGCCTGCGGTGTACCGTCGGTGTCCCGGACCCTGGGTTCGGGGAGCCATATGAGGGAAGCCGCCACGGTGGGTCCGAAGCCCTGGCGACGGGCCTTTCGTTGGACGCATTGTTGGTCGCAGTGGCGTTCGTCCCCCCGGGGCGGACGGGGATCGCACACAGACGTTGGTCAGGAGGGACGGGCCCCTTAGGGGTAACCGGATAAATGGACGTGAAGCGCTACTTTCGCGGGCCGCTGCTGTGGATCCTGCTGTTCGGCATCTTGGTCGCCCTCGTCATGTGGGGCGTCAACCCCGGCCGTTCGTTCGAGAAGGTGGACACCTCCAAGGTGGTCCAGGAGATCAACGCCGGCCAGGTCAAATCGGCCAAGATCGTTGACAAGGACCAGCGGATCGAGCTGACCCTCAACAACGACAAACGGCAGCAGGCCTCCTGGGTGGACGGCCAGGGGCTCCAGTTGCAGGAGCAGCTGCAGAAGCAGGCCGACGCCGGCAAGCTCCCCGGCGGTTACAACGTCGATGTCCCCAAGCAGAGCTTCTTCTTGAACCTGCTGTTCAGCCTGCTGCCCATCGTGGTCATCGTGCTGATCTTCCTGTTCATCATGAACCAGATGCAGGGCGGCGGCTCGCGGGTGATGAACTTCGGCAAGTCCAAGGCCAAGCTCATCACCAAGGACACCCCGAAGACCACCTTCGCCGACGTGGCCGGGGCCGAGGAGGCCCTGGAGGAACTGGAAGAGATCAAGGACTTCCTGCAGAACCCGGCGAAGTTCCAGTCGATCGGCGCCAAGATCCCCAAGGGCGTGCTGCTGTACGGCCCGCCCGGCACCGGCAAGACGCTGCTGGCGCGCGCCGTCGCCGGCGAGGCCGGCGTGCCGTTCTACTCGATCTCCGGTTCCGACTTCGTGGAGATGTTCGTCGGTGTCGGCGCCTCCCGCGTCCGCGACCTGTTCGAGCAGGCCAAGACCAACGCGCCCTCGATCATCTTCATCGACGAGATCGACGCCGTCGGCCGGCACCGCGGCGCCGGGCTCGGCGGCGGCCACGACGAGCGCGAGCAGACCCTGAACCAGCTGCTGGTCGAGATGGACGGGTTCGACGTCAAGGGCGGCGTGATCCTGATCGCCGCGACGAACCGGCCCGACATCCTCGACCCGGCGCTGCTGCGTCCGGGACGGTTCGACCGGCAGGTCACCGTGGACCGCCCCGACCTGGAGGGCCGCAAGGGCATCCTGCGGGTGCACGGCCGCGGCAAGCCGTTCGCGCAGGACGTCGACCTCGACGTCATCGCGCGGCGCACCCCGGGCTTCACCGGCGCCGACCTGGCCAACGTCATCAACGAGGCGGCGCTGCTCACGGCCCGCTTCGACCGCAAGCTGATCGACATGGACACCCTCGAGGAGTCCATCGACCGCGTCATGGCCGGGCCGGAGCGCAAGACCCGCGTGATGTCGGAGAAGGAAAAGAAGATCATCGCCTACCACGAGGGCGGGCACGCGCTGGTGGCGCACGCGCTGCCGAACTCCGACCCCGTGCACAAGGTGACGATCCTTCCGCGCGGGCGGGCCCTGGGCTACACCATGACCCTCCCGATGGAGGACAAGTTCCTCACCACGCGCTCCGAGATGACCGACCAGCTCGCCATGCTGCTGGGCGGGCGCACCGCGGAGGAGCTCGTGTTCCACGAGCCAACCACGGGCGCGGCCAACGACATCGAGAAGGCCAGCTCCATCGCGCGCAACATGGTGACCGAGTACGGCATGAGCGAGCGCCTGGGCGCGCGCAAGTTCGGCTCCGGTCAGGGCGAGGTCTTCCTCGGCCGCGACATGGGGCACGAGCGCGACTACTCCGAGGACATCGCGTCCGCGATCGACGACGAGGTCCGCCGCTACATCGAGGCCGCGCACGACACCGCGTGGGAGATCCTGGTCGAGTACCGGGACGTCCTGGACGAGCTCGTCGTGAACCTGATGGAGAAGGAGACCCTGTCGAAGGACCAGGTGCTGGAGATCTTCGCGCCGATCCAGAAGCGGCCGCACCAGAACTCCTACACCGGCTACGGCAAGCGCCTCCCGTCCGACCGTCCGCCGGTGCTGACGCCCAAGGAGCTGGCCCTGCTCGGCCCGCAGGACGTCACCGACCTCACCAAGAACAACGGGCAGGGCGGCGGTGTGGCCTCCGAGGCGGCGGACCCGTCCCAGGGTGAGAGCTGACCGTCTTGGCCATTCCGTATGACGAGGCGCCGATGGAGAACGACCCGCCGGGTGAGACCGTGCGGGGCGGGCACTTCGACCACGCGCGCATCGAGAAGGCCGTCCGCGAGATCCTGATCGGCATCGGGGAGGACCCCGACCGGGACGGGTTGCGCGACACCCCGGCCAGGGTGGCGCGCGCGTACGCGGAGCAGTTCGCCGGCCTCAGGCAGACGCCCGAGGACGTGCTGACGACGGTGTTCGACGCCGACCACGAAGAGATGGTCCTGGTGAAGGACATCGAGGTCTACTCCGTGTGCGAGCACCACCTCGTGCCCTTCCACGGCGTGGCGCACGTGGGGTACACGCCGAACAAGAAGGGCCAGATCACCGGTCTGTCCAAGCTGGCCCGGCTGGTGGACGTGTACGCCCGCCGCCCGCAGGTCCAGGAGCGGCTCACCAGCCAGGTCGCGGACGCGCTGATGCGGGTGCTGGAGCCGCGCGGCGCGATCGTGGTGATCGAGGCGGAGCACCTGTGCATGACGATGCGCGGGGTGCGCAAGCCGGGCGCCAAGACGGTCACGTCGGCGGTGCGCGGCGACTTCCGCGATCACGCGGAGACGCGCTCCGAGGCGATGAGCCTGATTCTCGGGCGCCACTGACCGTCCGGGTGCCCGCGAGGACCCCAAGCGATCGAACGGGCCTCAGCGTCTAGCTGAGGCCCGTTCTGCTGGGTCCCGCGGGGCGGGTGGGACGTGGCGGGGAGGCGGGAGCCGCCGCGTCGAATCCAGCACTCCAAGGCATAAGGTGGGGTGACATGACCAATGCCGTAGTTCCGGGGCTCCCCGCACCAGGGCGGTGCCTCGTCATGGGCGTGGTCAACGTGACCCCGGACTCGTTCTCGGACGGCGGAGCCTGGTTCGATCCGGAGAAGGCCGTCCGCCACGGGCTGGACCTCCTCGCGGAGGGCGCCGACATCGTGGACGTGGGCGGCGAGTCCACGCGGCCCGGCGCGCAGCGCGTCTCCCGGGGAGAGGAACTCCGCCGCGTGGTCCCGGTCATCGAGGCCCTCGCCGCCGAAAACGTCCCGGTCAGCGTGGACACCATGCGCGCGGAGGTCGCGGAGGCCGCCGTGGGCGTGGGTGCCCGGCTGGTGAACGACGTCAGCGGCGGGCTGGCCGACCCGGACATGCCGCGCGTGGTCGCCGCCGCGGGCGTCCCCTACGTGGTCATGCACTGGCGTGGCCACAGCCACGACATGCAGACCCGCGCCATCTACGCGGACGTGGTCCGCGAGGTGCGCGATGAGCTTCTGCAGAGGGTCGATGCCGTCCTGCGGGAGGGCGTCGACCCGTCGATGATCGTGCTCGACCCGGGGCTGGGCTTCGCCAAGAGCCCCAAGGCCGGCCACAACTGGAGGCTCCTGGCGCGGCTCGACGCGCTGACCGCGACCGGGTATCCCGTACTGGTGGGTGCGTCGCGCAAGAGCTTCCTCACGAAGCTGCTGGCCGACCCTGACGGGACGCCCCGCGCGTTCGCCGAATGCGACGACGCGACGGTGGCGACCACGTCACTGGCGGCGGTGGCCGGGGCCTGGTGCGTGCGGGTGCACCGCGTCCGCCCCAACGCGGACGCCGTCCGCGTGGCGGCCGCCTTCAGCGCGGCCCGCCTGCCCGGCGAGGGACCGAACGACGAATGCTCGCAACCGGCCGCGGCGGACGGTCGCGCCCAGCAAGGGGGACACCGCCCATGAGCCGTGCCGTGAACCGCGCCGACGTGGACGAGGTCCACGCCGAGTTCTACGCCGCGTTCGAGGCCGGCGACTTCGACCGCATGTCGGCCGTATGGGCCGACGGTCCGTACGCCTCCGGCGTCTCCTGCGTGCATCCGGGCTGGACGATGCTGCGCGGGCGCGAGGAGGTCCTGCGCTCCTGGGCGCTCATCATGGCCAACACGCCCTACATCCAGTTCGTGCTGACGGATGTGGAGACCGACGTGTACGGCGACCACGCCGTGGTGACGTGCAAGGAGAACGTGCTCACCGCCGACGAGGAGACGGAGACGGGGTTCCTCGCCGGAGGCAGCATCGTGGCGACGAACGTGTTCGTGCGGACCGGTGGGGAGTGGCGGCTTCTGCTCCACCACGGTTCCCCCGTCCTCAACGTCGTGGACGGGGAGGAAGAATGACCCTCGACCGCATCGAGCTGCGGGGCCTGCGGGCCAGGGGGCGCCACGGGGTCCTGCCGGCCGAGCGCGAGCTGGGCCAGGAGTTCGTGGTGGACGCCGTCCTCGGCCTCGACACCCGCCCCGCCGCCGCCGGGGACGACCTCTCGCGTACCGTCGATTACGGGACGCTCGCGGGCCGCCTGGTCGCGGCCGTCGAGGGCGAGCCCGTCAATCTGATCGAAACGCTGGCCGACCGGCTGGCGACTATATGTCTGGAAGATGGGGCGGTGTCCGAGGTGGAGATCACCGTCCACAAACCGAGCGCGCCCGTCCCGCACCCCTTCACGGACGTCGCCGTGAAGATCAGGAGGAGTCGCCCATGACTGCGTCCGACCGCATGCCCGACCGCACCGCCACCGGCGGGCACATGCTGGTCCAGCACCGTGTCGTGTTCTCGATCGGCAGCAACCTCGGGGACCGGCTGGACAACATCCAGGAGGCGGTCGACGCGCTGTTCGACGCTCCCGGGCTGAACTACGTGGCGGTCTCCCCGGTCTACGAGACCGCGCCCTACGCCCCTCCCGGGGAGACCATCCCCGAGCAGGGCGACTTCCTCAACATCGTGCTGGTGGCGGACACCCGGCTCCCGCCGGAGAACCTGCTCGAACGCGTCCTGAACATCGAGAACTCGATGCGCCGCGAGCGTGAGGTCCGCTGGGGCCCGCGCACGCTCGACATCGACATCGTCGTGTTCGGCGACGTCTCGTCCGACGACCCCGACCTGACCCTCCCGCACCCGCGCGCGCACGAGCGCGCGTTCGTCCTGGTGCCGTGGGCCGACATCGAGCCGGACGTGCTGCTGCCCGGGCACGGCCGCGTCGGTGACCTCGCCCAGGCCAAGCAGGCCGAGGGCGGCCCGTCGGCCTGCCGCCGCCGGGAGGACCTGGCACTCCAGCAGCCTGCATGAAGCCGTCCCGCCCGCTGTTCCTCATCGCCCTGGTGGTCGTCGTCGCGGTGGTCACCTGGGCGGTGCTGCGCTCGGCCTACCTCTCGCTGCCGCCCCTGCCGTGGACGGCGGTGCCGACGCTGCTGCTGCTCGCCCTCGGTGAGGGCTTCACCGGCCTGAACGTGCTGCGCCGCATCCGCCGCAAGCCCGAGCGGGGGCGGGTGCCGGAGGCGGGGCGCAGGACGCCGAAGCCGATCGACCCGATGGCCGTGGCCCGGCTGGCCGCCCTGGGCAAGGCCAGCGCGCACTCCGCCGCCGTCATCGCGGGCGTGTTCGGCGGGTTCGCGATCAGCCTCGCGTCCGAGCTCGACAAGCCGACCCCCCGGCACGACTTCTTCGTCAGCGGCGGCACGTTCCTGGCGGCCGCCGTCCTGGTGGCAGCGGCCTTCTTCCTGGAGTACGCGTGCCGCGTGCCCAAGGACCCGGACGAGGAGGAACGCGACCGCCGCGCCTCCCGCGCCTAGCCTCCGGCGCGGTGGGGCCCTCCGGCGCGGGGGTCATTTGTCGATGTCGCCGACCACGAAGAACATCGAGCCGAGGATGGCGATCATGTCGGCGACCAGGTTGCCCGGCAGCAGTTCCGTCAGGACCTGGATGTTGTTGAACGACGCGGAGCGCAGCTTTATCCGCCATGGGGTCTTCTCCCCGCGCGACACCAGGTAGTAGCCGTTGAGGCCCAGAGGGTTCTCCGTCCAGGCGTAGGTGTGGCCCTCGGGCACCTTCAGGACCTTCGGCAACCGCTGGTTGATCGGGCCCGGCGGGAGCTCGGCGATGCGGTCCAGGCAGGCGTCGGCGAGGTCCAGGGACGCGTGCACCTGGTCCAGGAGGCATTCGAAGCGGGCCAGGCAGTCGCCCTCCGTGCGGGTGACCACACGGACGTCGAGGTCGCCGTAGGCCAGGTAGGGCTCGTCCCGGCGCAGGTCGAAGTCGACGCCGGACGCCCGTGCGATGGGCCCCGACACCCCGTACTGGAGGATCTGCTCGCGGGTGAGGACGCCAACGCCCCTCGTGCGCGCGCGGAAGATCTCGTTGCCCATGATGATGTCGTCGATGTCGCCCATGCGGGAGCGGACGTCGGCGACGGCGGTCCGCGCGCGTGTCGTCCAGCCGGCCGGGAGCTCGTCCTTCAGGCCGCCGACCCGGTTGAACATGTAGTGCATGCGGCCACCGGAGATCTCCTCCATCACCCGCTGCAACGTCTCGCGCTCACGGAACGCGTAGAAGATCGGGGTGATGGCGCCCACCTCGAGGGGATACGAACCCAGGAACATGAGGTGGTTCAGGATCCGGTTCAGCTCGGCCAGGAGGGTCCTCGTCCACACGGCGCGCGCGGGAACCTCCATGCCGAGCATGCGCTCCACGGCGAGGACGACGCCCAGCTCGCTGGAGAACGCCGACAGCCAGTCATGCCGGTTCGCCAGGACGATGATCTGCCGGAAGTCCCGGACCTCGAACAGCTTCTCCGCGCCCCGGTGCATGTACCCGACGATGGGCTCGGCCGCGGAGATGCGCTCGCCGTCCAGGGTCAGCCTCAACCGGAGCACACCGTGCGTGGACGGGTGCTGGGGGCCGATGTTCAAGGTCATGTCCTCGGTGGCGAGCTCCTTGGCGCCCGCGCCGATCCCGACGATCCGCTCGGTGGTCATGGTCGCGCCTCCGCCGCTCCGATCACCGCTTCATGGTCCCATGGCGAGCGGTACTCGTTTTCCGGTTGACTAGGGGGCAATGAACGCGAGCCACGGCGAACCGCCGTACGAGCCCGCCGCGCAACCTGGCCCCCAGGACGCGGCGTACCCGCCCGCGCCCCCTGCCCAGGGACCAGGCGGTCAGCCGCCAGGTCAGGTACCGGCACACTACCCGCCGCACCAAGGGCAGCAGCAGACGGCGCCCGCCTACCAGGCGGACCAGGCGTTCGCGCCCGGCAGCGGTCTCCACTGGGCGCACATCTCCAAGCGCCACGCCTTGCACAGGCTTCTCACCGCCGTCCTCTGGGCGATTCCCATCGGCGGTGTGGGCGGGTTCATCGTGTGGCGGAACGGCGGCGCGGTCGCCGCCGTCATGTGGGTCGTCGCCGTCCTGCTGGGGGCGGCCGTCACCTGGCTGGTCGCCGAACTCGACCGCCGGGCGTACGGGTACGTCGAGCGCGCGGACGACCTCCTCGTCACCCACGGCGTGTTCGTCAAGCGCCTCATCGTCGTCCCCTACGGGCGGATGCAGTTCGTGGACGTCACGGCGGGGCTCCTCGAACGGTGGATGGGGATCGCCACCGTCCGGATGCACACCGCCGCGGCGGCGACGGACGCGACCATCCCCGGCCTGCGCAGCACCGAAGCCGCGCAACTGCGCGACCGTCTCGCCCAGAAGGGCGAAGAACGGAGCATGGGGCTATGACCGGCCCCTACGGCCCCCCGTACGGACCCCCAGGTCGCCCGGGCCCCGGACCCGGCCCGGGGCCAGGTCCAGGCCCAGGCCCAGGCCCTTATGGTCCGCCGCCGGGACGTCCCGGTCCGGGGCCGTACGGACCTCAGGGCCGTCCGGGCCCGCCCTATGGCCCGCCGCCGCGTCCGCCGTACGGGCCGCCCCCTCGGCCTCCCGGGCCTCCGTACGGTCAGCCGCAGCCTCCCTACGGGTACGGCCCGCAGCACCCTCCGGTCCGCTTCTCCGAGGGCACGCACAGGCTGCACTGGGCGACGGCACCGCTGCGCGCCTTCATCTTCCTCATCATCTACTTCGTCCTGCTCGGCTTCCCGCTGCTGCTGACCCAGACTGAAGACGGCATCACCCTGGCCCTCACGCCCGAGGTGATCGTCAGGTTCCTCATCGTGACCATCCCCATGGGCTTCATCGCGGTGGGGTCGGGCCTGTGGACGTGGCTCTCCCTCCGCTTCCGCATCGACAACGACGACCTCGTCGTCGAGACCGGCATCCTCCGCAAGAACAAGCGCCGCATCCCGCTCTCGCGCATCCAGGCCATCGACCTCGTCCGCCCCCTGGTGACGCGGGTGTTCGCCCTGGCGGAGGTGCGCGTGGAACTGGCCGGCGGCGGGCAGAGCGAGATCGCACTCCGCTATCTGGGGCGGAACTCCGCGCAGCAACTGCGGGCTGAACTGCTCGCGCGCGCCGCCGGGCTGCCGGGCCACACGCCGGAGGCGCCGGAACGGCACGTGTGGCGCGTCCCGTTCGGCGTGCTGTTCGCCTCCCTGCTGGTGAAGCTGCCCGTCCTCGGGACGATCGTGCTCTTCATGGCGTCGCTCATCTTCCTCGTGATGTACGCGGAAGGCGGCATGCTGGCGGTCACCATCCCCGTCCTGCTCGGCCTCATCCGCGCCGTCATCGCCCCCCTGGTGATGTACGCGAACTTCACGGTCGCGATGTCACCGGACGGCATCCGCCTGCGCTACGGGCTCCTGGAGACCCGCATGCAGACGCTGCCCCCGGGCCGCGTGCAGGCCGTCAGCATCATCGAGCCGACGTTCTGGCGGAGCATGGGCTGGGCCCGTGTCGAGGTCACCGTCGCGGGCTACGCGGGTGAGCGCCAGGCCCTGTCTTCGACCCTGCTCCCCGTCGCGCCGCGCCATGTCGCCATGCATCTCGTCTCCCAGGTGTTCCCCGGGACGCACGTGGACGCCGTCCCTCTCGTCCCAGCGTCCTCCAAGGCCGTGGCGATCGACCGTGCGGACGGTGCCGGCACGGACGATGTGGTGTTCGTGACCCGGCACGGCTGGCCCTGCCGCCGTACCGACGTGATCGCGCACGCGCGCGCGCAGAGCGTCCGGCTCACCGTCAACCCGTTCCAACGCCTCCTGGGGCTGGCCACCGTCCACGTCGACGCGCCGCCAGGGCCGGTACAGGTGGCGGCCACGGACCGCGAACTCGGCGAGGCCCGCGCGATCGTCGAGAGCACCGCCCGCCGTGCCCTGGCCGCCCGCCGCGCAGGCGGCGGCGACCCCACCCACTGGGCCCGCTGACAACGCCCTCGCATGCCCTGACGGCGGGAGCTGACGGAACCCTCCGCCCGGATATCCACAGAATCACGTTCTAGTTCCATGTCGTGGTGCCCGCCCTGACCATGGGAACCGGTCGGCCCGCCGAGAGGGGGAGGCGGGCCGACCGCCATCGCGGATCCGTCACCGTGGTGGACGGTCCGACGCGGGTCAGGGCGCTACCGCGACCGCATGGAAGGAGGTGTCGCCGAAGGGGACCTTGCGCGGGGTGAAGGCGATCCTGCCGGGGCAGAGGCCGCGGTCCCGGAGATCGCTGACGATCCGCGGCACGGCGTCGACCGACGCTTGGGCCCAGTCGTGCATCAGCAGGATGCCGCCCGGCTGGAGGGTGCGGGCGGCCGCGACGATCTCGTCCGTGCTCGCCCCGGCCCAGTCCCGGGAGTCGACCGTCCACAGGACCTCCAGGACCCTCAGGCGAGCCTCGTCCCGCCTGACCCGGTCGCTGGTCTCCCCGTAGGGCGGACGGAACAGCGCGGGCCACTGGCCGGTGATGCGCCGCAGGGTCACCTGAGTACCGAGGATCTCCTTGAACGCGGCGGGCTCGTCCAGCTCGGGCAGGTGAGGGTGGGTGTTCGTATGGTTGCCGATCCACATCCCGGCGCGCTGCTGGGCGCGGACGAGGTCGGGACGGGCCTCGGAGTTGTTCCCCTGGTTGAAGAAGGTGGCCCGTGCACCGGCGGCCCGCAGCCTTTCGAGCAGCGCCGGCAGCGTCGCGGCGGTCGGCCCGTCGTCATAGGTGAGCGCGACGTACCCGTTCGGACATCGCCCGTGGGGGTGCGCCCCGGTGACGGCCGCGTGCCCGACCGCGGGCATGACCGTGACCGCGGCCGCCGCAGCGGTGGCGAGAGCCGCCGACGTCATCCCGCCGCGAGGACGTCCGGCAGAACGCCGACCGCGCCGCGAACATCCCGACGGCCCTGAACCGGATCGTCCTGGGGAGTACGGGTCTTGGGTCATCTTCCCTCCACGAGGTCGAGAGGCGGGTACTGGCCTGCGGAAGTAGCCGGTGGATCAAGGGCGTGTGCGTCATTGGCCGGGGTCGGTAAGTGGCCGGGGTCAGCAACTGGCGAGGGCCGGTGAAGGGCGGGGGCCGGTGAAGGGCGGGGTGTGATGAGGGGCGGAGTGTGATGAGGAGTGGAGTGGCAGTGCGGGCGGGCTGCGTGTTGAGGCGCGGCGCTGGGAGGGAGCGGGCGGCGCTGCGAAGTGGGCGGTGAGGGGATGGTCGGCTGAAAGTTTCGAAAGGTATCGGGCTGTTTCTCGGGTAACGTACGCCGACTGGCGGGGGCGGTCAATGGCGGATTCCAGGTTGTCTTAGGGGTTCTGGAAGGCGGTTCTGGCGGAATTCTGCGGTCGGGTAGAGGGAGTGAGGCGGTGTGAGCGGATCGTTTCGGGTCGCTTGACGGGGTGATCGGCCCGGCGTACGTTCGGCGGCGGGCTTCGAAAGTGATCGAAACCTTTCGAAGCTTTCGCCCTGGTGTGCAGAGTGCGATCGGAGGTCTCCGATGAGACGTGAACCGCGTGCCCGCGTCGCGCGAGCGGGCGCGCTCGTGCGACAGGTGGGCGCGAAGCATCCGGCCGGTCGATTGGTCGCGGTGCTCCTGCTCGCGGTGGCTCTCGTCGTCGCGTCGTTATCCGGGGCGGAGGGGGCGCCGCGGAGCGCCGGTGGTCCGGCCGCCCCGGAGATCGGTGGCCACTGGGTCGACGGCTGGGTGTCGATGCCGCAGCTGACGGAGCCGGGGAACATGCCTCCACCGCCGTTCACGCAGGACGACGGGGTCTTCGAGGACGCGACCCTGCGGCAGACCGTGCGGGTCTCCGTCGGCGGCCGGAACCTGCGGCTGCGGTTCTCGAACGCCTTCGGCGGCGCGGCGCTGCCCATCACGAAGGTGTCGGTGGCGCTTCCGGCGGGCGGGCAGGCCGGGGCGGGGGCGATCGAGCCGGGGACGTCCCGGCCGGTGACCTTCCATGGAGGTCCGTCCGTCGTCATTCCGGTCGGCGCGCAGATGGTGTCCGACCCGCTGGAGTTCCCGGTGGTGCCGCGCTCGGTCCTGACGGTGACGATCTATCTGGCGGACGGCCAGGCGTCGACCAGCATCACGTCCCATCCAGGCTCCAGGACCACGTCCCACATGGTGGCCGGTGAGCATGTCGCCGACACCGATCTGCCCGGGGCGGCCCGCACCGACCACTGGTACTTTCTCAGCGGCCTGGAGGTATGGGCCAAGCCCGCCACGGCGGCGGCCGTCATGCTCGGCGACTCGCTGACCGACGGGCGCGGCTCCACGACGAACGGGAACGACCGCTGGCCCGACCAGTTGCTCGACCGGTTGCAGTCCCGTCCGGCGACGTCCGGCATCGCCATCGTGAACCAGGCCGCCGGCGGTAACCGCGTCCTCGACGACGGACTCGGGCCCAACGCGCTCGCCAGGCTGGATCGCGATGTGCTGGCGCAGAGCGGCGTCCGGTGGCTCGTCGTCTTCGAGGGCGTCAACGACATCGGGACCGCGGAGGCCGCACCGGACGCGCAGAAGCAGGTCGCGGACCGCCTGATCGCCGCCTACGACCAGATCATCGTCCGCGCGCACGCGCAGGGCATCCGGGTGTACGGCGCGACGCTGACCCCGTTCGGCGGCAACACCATGTACGACGATCCGGGCGGGTACAGGGAGAGGGCGCGGCAGGCGGTCAACGCCTGGATCCGCACCAGCCGCCGCTTCGACGCGGTGATCGACTTCGACCGGGCGGCGCGCGATCCGTCCGCGACCGGCCGGCTGCTCCCCGCCCATGACGTGGGTGACCACCTGCATCTGAATCCGGCCGGGTACAAGGCCCTCGCCGACGCCGTTCCGGCGAGCCTCTTCAGGCATCGGCCCCTCTCCTCCACCTTCGGCTTCGACTAGACGGGAGATCAGCGGTGTCGCCTCGCTGACCTCCGGGTGAGCGCGCCGGCCGCCGCGGACCGGGTCGGCCGAGTAGTGGGAGCAGACGGAGACCCGAGCCACCGGCGGCCGGCGCCCGCGGACATGCGTCAGGGTGTCGGCGCGGGCGGCGGGATGCGCATATCTTCGTGTTCATGAGCGATGTGGCCTATGACCCCTGGTCAGCTGATTTCGTGGCGAACCCCTATCCGGCGTTCGAGCGGCTTCGCGACGAGAGCCCGGTCTTCTTCCACGAGCCGACCGGCCAGTGGGTGATCAGCCGGCACGAGGACGTCGACGCACTGCTGCGCGATCGGCGGCTAGGGCGGTCCTACCTGCACATCGCGAGCCACGAGGAGTTCGGCCAGGAGCCGGAGGCGGACTTCCTCAAGCCGTTCTGGGACCTGATCCGTGCCGGGATGCTGGACGTGGAGCCGCCGGTCCACACGCGGTTGCGGCGGTTGGTGTCGAAGGCGTTCACCGCGCGGATGGTCGAGGGCCTGCGCCCGACGATCAGGCGGCTGGCCGGCGAGCTGGCCGGGAACCTGGCCGCCGCGGGCGGCGGGGACCTGCTCGCCGAGGTCGCCGAGCCGCTGCCGGTGAACGTGATCGCCGAGATGCTCGGGGTGCCCGCCGAGGACCGCCACCTCCTGCGTCCCTGGTCGGCCGACATCTGCGGCATGTACGAGCTGAATCCGCCGGAGGAGGTGCAGCGCACGGCCGTCCGCGCGGCCGTGGAGTTCTCCGACTACCTGCGCGGCCTGGCCCGGGCCCGCCGTGACGAGCCGCGCGACGACCTGATCACCGCCCTCGCGCAGGTCGTGGACGAAGGCGACCGCCTCACCGAGGACGAGCTGATCGGCACCTGCGTCCTGCTGCTCAACGCCGGGCACGAGGCCACCGTCAACGCGACCGGCAACGGCTGGTGGGCCCTGTTCCGCAACCCCGGCGAGCTGGAGCGGCTGCGCGCCGACCCGTCGCTCATCCCCACGGCCGTGGAGGAGCTGCTCCGCTACGACACGCCCGCGCCCATGTTCGAACGCTGGGTGCTGGAGGACATCACGGTCGCCGGCGTCGGCATCCCGCGGGGTGCCGAGGTCGCGCTGCAGTTCGCGTCCGCCAACCGGGACCCGGCGGTGTTCACCGAGCCGGACCGGCTCGACCTGTCCCGCGACCCGAACCCGCACATCACGTTCGGGCTCGGCGTCCACTACTGCCTGGGCGCGCCGCTCGCCCGCATCGAGCTCGCCGAGTCGTTCGGCGCGCTGCTCCGCGCTGCACCCGGCCTCCGCCTGGCGGCCGAGCCGACCTGGAAGCCCGGTTACGTCCTGCGCGGCCTGGAGGCCCTCCACGTCGAGTGCTGACCCGAGGGCCCTCGGACGGAGCGCTGGTAGAGGCGGCGTAGCCCTGGGCTGACGACCTTGAGGTCGCGCTGTCTGACCCGAGCGGGGCGTTGTGCGGGGTGGTCAGGTGAGGGCGGTCGGCAGCGGGATGCCCACGGTCTGGGCCAGCCAGCCGAAGCCGCCCAGGCCGGCCGGGTCGATCAGTTCGGCGTCCTCGCCCGCGTGGCACAGAGCGGCGAGGTAGGCGCGCGGGTCGCGGTGGGCCAGGTCCAGAGGCGGCCGCGCGCCGGACAGGCCGAGGGCCCGCAGTGCGTCGCGCTGGGTGGTCAGCAGGGTGGAGGTGGCGCCAGCGCGCTCTCCGGCCGTGGTGCAGGCGTCCAGCGCGACGTGGGCGGTGACGTCGCACGAGCCGTCGGGGACGGCGGGGACGGTGGCGCCGTCGCGGTAGCCGGTCAGCGTCCCGTACACCGGGCGGGCGTCGCGCGCGTGGGAGTAGTCGACGGCGATCGCGAGGCCGCGGGAGAGCCGCCCGATCACCGAGGCCCAGGCGTCGCAGCGCGGGTGCCCGATCTCGGCGCGGTCGCCGGGTTCGCGGAGCGGCCACCAGCGCTCCAGCCAGTCGCGGTCCTCGTCGGACGGCGGCGGGCCGGGGCGCTCCAGTCCGGTGGACGGGTCGACGAGCACGGTCCGGACGCCGTCCGGTGTGCGCTCGACGACGTCCAGCGGCACGTTGTCGAGCCATTCGTTCGCGACGGCGAGGCCGGTGATGCTCTCGGGGAGGTCGGGCCGCCAGGTGATCCGGGACGGGACGTCCGCGGGGCGCGGCGCGATCTCCACCGCCGTCGGGACGAGCCGGGCCGCGAGGTCGCCGGGCGCGCAGGCCAGGATGTTGCCGAGCAGCCGTCCGGACCCGGCGCCGATGTCGACGACGTCCAGCCGCTCGGGGTGCCCCAGGAGGGCGTCGACCTCGGTCAGCAGGCGGACGATGGCGGCGGCGAACCGCGGTGAGGCGTGCACCGAGGTACGGAAGTGCTCCGCCGGGCGTTCGCCGCGCCGGTAGAAGCCGTCCTCCCCGTACAGCGCCCGCTCCATCGCCGTGCGCCATGTCAGCCATTCGGAAACCACCGCCGCCACGTCTGTGACGTTACCGCGCGCAACGGCGTCCCCTGCGCCATCAGCCGTGGCCCGGTGGTGCGACTGTGCTGTCCTGGCGCGGCGGGGTTTCATGTGGGGTCTCCCAAGGGCGGGTCGGCGTTCACGTGGCCCTCCTTGGGATGGACGTGCGTCCGACCTGCGGCTGATCCACGGCTGACCAGCGTGTACATACCCTGTCGGCATGGTGGCGAATGGCTGGGAATGGCTGCGGCGGAAGAAGCCGCTCGTCGACGCGTTCTTCGCGGCCCCGGTCCTGCTGGTCTCCCTGCCCTCGCTGCTGGCCGGGACCTACCAGATGAGCAGGTACGTCTTCCTCGCGCTCACGCTCGGGATGACCGGATCCCTCATTCTGCGCCGGGTCTTTCCCCGCACCGTCTTCGCCGTGGTCGCCCTGGTCTCGTTCGGCCAGTGCGTAGAGGGGATGTTCCCGGTCCCGGCCAACGTCGCCGTCCTGATCGGGCTCTACACGGTCACGGCCGGATGCTCGATCCGCTGGGGGCTCGCGGCGGTGTTCGTCGCCGAGATCGGCGCGGGCATGGTCACGTGGCGGTACCCGTCCGGCGCCGAGGACCGCAAGGTCACGTTCGTGATGATGACGCTGCTGGTGGCCGGGGTGTACGTGCTCGGCCTCCACATGCGGACGCGCCGCGCCTACCTGCGCTCGGTGGAGGAGCGGGCGGAGCGGCTGGAACGTGAACGCGACAACGAGGTCAAGATGGCCATGGCCGCGGAAAGAGCCCGTATCGCCAGGGAGCTGCACGATGTCATCGCGCACAACGTCAGCGTGATCGTGGTGCAGGCCGACGGCGCGTCCTACGCGATCGACACCGATGTGGGACGGGCCAGGCAGGCGCTCGACACGATCTCCTCGACGGGGCGCCTGGCGCTGGCGGAGATGCGGCGGCTCCTCGGCGTCCTGCGCGAGGACGACGACGCGGGGGCGTTCGCCCCGCAGCCGGGGGTCGCCGAGCTGGACGACCTGGTGGAGCAGGTCAGGGCGTCCGGGCTCCGGGTGACGTACCAGGTGGAGGGGACGCCCGCGGGCATGTCGGAGGGGCGGCAGCTCACCGTGTACCGGATCGTCCAGGAGGCGCTGACCAATACGCTCAAGCACGGAGGTCCCCGGGCGAACGTGGCGGTCCTGCTGCGGTACGGCGGCGACGCGCTGGAGATCCGGGTGCGGGACGACGGGCGCGGCGCGGCGGCCTTCGACGACGGACGCGGCCACGGCCTGGCCGGGATGCGGGAACGCGTCGCCGTGTACGGGGGCGAGGTCCGCGCGGCACCGTGCGCCGGGGGCGGGTTCGAGGTGGTCGCGCGGATCCCCGTCCGCGAGGAGGTCGCGGCGTGACCCGCGCCGCGAAGCGATGGACGAGCACGTGACGGAAGGCGAGCATGGCGGACTTTGACGAGGTGGCGGAGCCGGCGGAGCCCATCCGGGTGGTGCTCGTGGACGACCAGGAGCTGGTGCGCGCCGGGTTCACGATGGTGCTGGACGCCCAGCCCGACATCGAGGTCGTGGGCGAGGCGGGCGACGGCGTCCAGGCGCTGGAGCTGCTCCGGACGGTCCGGGCCGACGTCGTGCTCATGGACGTGCGGATGCCGCGGATGGACGGGATCGAGGCGACGCGGCTGGTCGTCGCGCGGGGCGGGCCGAAGGTGGTCATCCTGACCACGTTCGACCTCGACGAGTACGCGTTCGCCGCGATCAAGGCGGGGGCCGGCGGGTTCATGCTGAAGGACGCCGGGCCGGCCCAGCTCATCGAGGCGATCAAGGCGGTGCACTCGGGGGACGCGGTGGTGGCGCCGAGCACCACGAAGCGCCTCCTGGACCGGTTCGCGGTGCATCTGCCGGACGCGGCGGAGAAGGCGAACGGCGCGCTGGAGACCCTCACCGAGCGTGAGGGCGAGGTGCTCCGGCTCGTCGCGCGCGGGATGTCGAACGCGGAGATCGCCGGCCGGCTCTACGTCTCGGAGGCCACGGTCAAGACGCATATGGGACGGATCCTGATGAAGCTGGGCCTTCGCGACAGGGTGCAGGCGGTCGTGTTCGCCTACGAGACAGGGCTTGTCAAAAGCGGTCAAAGCGGTCACAATCTGTAACGGCTTGGTTGCTCCATGGTGACCTTTTGACGTCGGGGCACGGGACGGACTTGTCCTACCTGAGAGTAGCTGCGTAACTACCGTACGCGACGTCACCTTCGCGGGTGACGTCGGCAATGTCAGATCGGGCCCCAAGGCCACGTACGGGAGGACTCACGTGTTCAAGAAGCTCGCCGCCACCGGCATCCTCGGCCTCGCCGTCGCCGGCTCCGCCCTCGCCTCCACCCCCGCCTACGCCTCCGCCCTCGGCGGCGGCTACGGGCACGGGCACGGCCACCACGGCCACGGCCACCACCACGGCGGCGGCGCCGGGAACAACAACCACACCAGCGGCAACGGCTCGGTCCTGGGCGGCAACCAGGTGATCGTGCCGATCTCGGCCCCCATCAACGTCTGCGGCAACAACATCATCGCCGTGGGCCTCAGCTTCGCGTCGTGCAAGGGCGGCGCGGCGGTGCACAACTGATCACCCCTTCGCCGATCGGTCGCTGACGGGGCCTGAGCACCCCGTCACGGAAGCGCCGGAGACCTCACCCGGGTCTCCGGCGCTTCTCCGTTCCCGGAGCCGTTCCCGGAGCCGTTCCCGGAGCCGTTCCCGGAGCCGTTCCCGGAGCCGTTCCCGGAGCCGTTCCCGGAGCCGTTCCCGGGCCGGGCCCTGGTCGGGCCGGTCCAGGAACGGAGCGCGTCGGCGGGGCGGGGGACGGCGCCGTACGACTCAGGTCGTACACGGGCGGCGCGGATAGCCGGGAGAGGGACGCGGAGCGTGGACGCCGGGGCGATGGCGGCGGCGGCGCGGATTCCTAGCGTGGTCTCCGACCGACGACGACGCAGCACGACCGTGAAGGAGCCACCGTGACCAGCACGTTCACCGATCCGCCCGGGGGATCCCCCGCCGCCGCGGCGCCGCCCGCCGTCACCGCCGAGGGCGTGTCGAAGGTGTACGGGTCCGGGGACGCGGCCGTGCACGCGCTGCGCGGGGTCGGCGTCGGGTTCGCCCGGGGCGCGTTCACCGCGATCATGGGCCCGTCCGGGTCCGGGAAGTCGACGCTGATGCACTGCCTCGCCGGGCTCGACACCGTCACCGGCGGACGGATCATGCTCGGCGACGCCGAGATCACCGGCATGGGCGACCGGCAGCTGACGCTGCTGCGCCGCGACCGGGTCGGCTTCGTATTCCAGGCGTTCAACCTGCTGCCGACGCTCACTGCCGAGCAGAACATCCTGCTGCCCCTGGAGCTGGCCGGACGCAAGCCCGACCGCGCGTGGTTCGAGCAGGTCGTGGACGTTCTCGGCCTGCGCGACCGCCTGGGGCACCGGCCGAGCGAGCTGTCCGGCGGACAGCAGCAGCGGGTGGCGTGCGCGCGCGCCATCGTCGCCCGGCCCGAAGTCATCTTCGCGGACGAGCCGACCGGGAACCTCGACTCGCGTGCGGGCGCCGAGGTCCTCGGGTTCCTGCGCTCGTCCGTCCGGGAGATGGGGCAGACGATCGTGATGGTCACCCACGACTCGGTGGCCGCCTCCTACGCCGACCGGGTGGTGTTCCTACGGGACGGTGCGATCGTCTCCGAAATCCACCAGCCGTCCCCTGAGGCCGTCCTGGACCGGCTCAAGTCCCTGGGGGCCTGATGCTGAAGACGACACTGGCGGGCCTGCGCGCCCACAAGCTTCGGCTGCTGCTGACCGCGGTCGCCATCACGCTGGGCGTCGGCTTCATCTCCGGCACGTTCGTCCTGACCGACACCATGAACAAGGGCGTCGCCAAGACGTTCGCCCAGTCCGCCGACAAGGTGGACGTCGCCGTCCTCCCGGCGGAGTCGTCTGACGACGGACTGCCGGCCTCGCTGCTGAAGAAGCTTCGCGGCCTGCCCGGAGTCACCGACGCCCAGGGCGCCGTGAAGGGCGAGGCCGCCCTGGTGGGCAAGGACGGCAAGACGGTCGGCGACTACACCACGATGGGCATGTCCGTGCCCACCGGACGGCTGCTGCGCTACGAGGTCGACAAGGGGCGGCCTCCGTCCGGCGCCGGCGAGACCGTCCTCGACAGCAAGGTCGCCAAGCGGGAGGGCTTCACCGTCGGCGACACCGTGACGGTCCTGGACGACGGGAACCGGCCGCACAGGTTCACCGTCGTCGGCCTGGTCGACTTCGGCATCGACCAGGAGGCGAGCATCTTCGGCGCGGTCGGGTTCGACCCGGCGACCGCGGCCCGCATGACCGGCGAGAAGTCGTTCCGGGAGATCGACATCGCCGGCACCGTCTCCCCGTCCGCCGTGAAGGCCGCCACCGGCCCCGGCCACCGCGTCTACACGGGGCCGGAGCTGGGCGCGAAGCTGGCGAAGTCGGCGGGCGCCGACACGGAGGTCATCCGCACCGGCCTGCTGATCTTCGCGCTGGTCGCGATGCTGGTGTCCGCGCTGGTCATCTACAACACGTTCGCGATCCTGGTCGCCCAGCGGATGCGGGAGATGGCGCTGCTGCGCTGCGTCGGCGCCACCCGCCGGCAGATCTTCGGCGGCGTCCTCACCGAGTCGGCGGCGGTGGGGCTGACCGGATCGCTGCTCGGCATCGGCGCGGGCGTCGGCCTCGGGCAGGGCGCGCTCGTGCTGATCAGCGACCTGGACGGCAACGTCTCGGTCACCGGGC
The DNA here is from genome assembly GCF_900188445.1 of Actinomadura meyerae. GTDB lineage: Bacteria > Actinomycetota > Actinomycetes > Streptosporangiales > Streptosporangiaceae > Spirillospora > Spirillospora meyerae. Next base: position 50,600 of record NZ_FZOR01000032.1, on the reverse strand, counting down.
CGTCGCTCGCGCCGCGGACGGTCCTGGTCGGCCTCGCGGTCGGCGTCGCCGTGACGGTGCTGTCCGCGCTGCTGCCCGCCCGTGCCGCCACCCGCGTCGCGCCCGTCGCGGCGCTGCGCGCGGACGCCGAGCCGGGCGGCGGGCGGTTCCGCCTCGGCGCGTGGCGCACCGCCGCCGCCGTCCTGCTCGCCGCCGCGGGCCTCGCCATCGGCGTGCTCGCGGCCCTGGGGATGGAGAAGGGCGAGGCCGCGATGTTCGCCGTCGCCTTCTCCGGCTGCGTCTTCTTCCTCGCGGTCGTCGCGGCGATGCCGGCCCTCGTCCGCCCGCTGGGACGGCTCGCCGGCGCCGTGCCCGCACGGCTCGGCGGCGTCCCGGGGCGGCTGGCGGTGGCGAACGCGCAGCGCGCCCCGCGCCGCACCGCCACCACCACGATCGCGCTGACCGTCGGCGTCGGGCTGATGAGCCTGTTCGCCGTCGTCGGGGCGAGCAGCAAGGCCACCGCGAGCCACCAGCTGGACGAGCAGTTCCCCGTCCAGTTCAGGATCGCCACCCACAACGGCGAGCCGCTCCCGCGCGCGCTCGGCGACGACCTGCGCAAGCGGCCGGAGGTTGAGAAGGTCGTTGAGGTGCGCGACAAGCAGACCAAGGTCGACGGTGAGGACGCGGACATCACCACGGTCACCGCGTCCGCCTGGGGCGGGGTCGCGAAGCCGAAGATGAAGTCCGGCGCGCTCACCGACCTCAAGCAGGGCACGGTGTTCGTGGACGACGCCTCGGCCTCCTCCGGCTGGACGGTCGGCCGCACCCTCCAGATCAGGACGCGGAGCGGTAGCGTCCCGGTCAAGATCAGCGGCGTGTACGAGCAGGGCGGGCAGTTCCACGGGCTCGTCGTGCCCGAGGCCGACTTCGCCCGGTACTTCGGCGCCGTGGACCCGTCCGAGATCTTCGTCAAGAGCGACGACGCCGTGCCCGGCGAGCGGGTCCGCCGGGCCGTCGACCAGGCCGCGCAGCCGTACCCGGCGGCGAAGGTCGAGTCCAGCGCCGACTTCCAGAAGCAGGTGGAGGACGCGATCGACATGGTGCTGATGGTCTTCGGCGGGCTGCTCGGACTCGCGATCGTCATCGCGCTGTTCGGCATCGCCAACACGCTGACCCTCTCCGTCGTGGAGCGGACCCGCGAATCGGCGCTGCTGCGCGCCCTCGGCCTCACCAAGCGCCAGCTCCGCCGGATGCTGTCCATCGAGGCGGTCGTCATGGCGGTGATCGGCGCGGTGACCGGGGTGGCGCTCGGCATCGTGTTCGGCCTGGCCGCGACCAGCGCGATGTCGGACAGTGTCGTGTTCGCCCTGCCGTATCTCCAGATCGTCGGGTTCGTCCTGCTGGCCGGGCTGGCCGGGACGCTCGCCGCCGTCATGCCCGCGCGGCGCGCCGCGAGGACGTCCATCGTCGAGTCCCTCGCGCATGACTGAATGGGAGGGCGGGGTGGCGCTCGTCACCCACCGGACCACGTGACCGGATCCCATGGGTACTCTGGTTCGCGCCCGTCCGGTACCTACACGTGAGGACTGGAACGAACCGATGGACCCCAACGTCACGCCCTCCTCCGGTGCGCCCGGAAACGCCCCCCGCGGGGGGACGGAGGCCCCGGAGGACCGGCCCGCGCGGCTCGCGGTCGGCGTCGTCGGCGCCGGCCGCGTCGGCACGGCGCTCGGCGCCGCGCTGTCGCGCGCGGGCCACCGCGTGGTCGCCGCGGCCGCCGTGTCCGACCGGTCGCGGTCCCGCGTCGAGGAGCGCCTCCCCGGCGCGGACGTCGCCCCGCCGCAGGACGTCGTGGCGGCCGCCGACCTGGTGCTGCTGACCGTCCCGGACGACGAGCTGCCCGAACTCGCGTCCGGCCTGGTCGCGGCGGGCGTGCCCGTCACCGGGAAGCTGGTCGTGCACACCAGCGGCCGGTACGGGACGGCCGTCCTCGACCCGCTCACCCGCGCCGGAGCGCTGCCGCTGGCGCTGCATCCCGTGATGACCTTCACCGGGCGGCCCGACGACGTGAACCGGCTCACCGGCATCTCGTTCGGCGTCACCTCGCCCGAGCCGCTGCGGCCCGTCGCCGAGGCGCTCGTCCTGGAGATGGGCGGCGAACCGGTGTGGATCACCGAGGAGGCGCGCCCGCTGTACCACGCGGCGCTCGCGGGCGGCGCGAACCACCTGGTCACCCTGGTCGTCGAGTCGATGGACCTGCTGGCGCGGGCGGGCGTGGCCGAACCCGGCCGCATGCTGGGTCCGCTCCTCGGCGCCGCCCTCGACAACGGCCTGCGCCTCGGCATCGACGGCCTCACCGGCCCGGTGGCGCGCGGCGACGCCGGGACGGTCTCCGACCACGTCGCCGAGCTGGGCAAGGTATCCGCCGAGAGCCGCCGCGCCTACATCGCCCTCGCCCGCCTCACCGCCGACCGCGCGCTGGGCGCCGGGCTGCTCAAGCCCGAGGACGCCGAACGCCTCCTGGAAGCCCTGGCCGATTGACCCCGGCCACCCCGAATCGAACCCGGCCACCCCTGTCCCTCCGCATCCTTCTCAGGAGGCAGCTTGAAACCCGTCATCGCGCGGACGCGTGAGGAACTGGCTGCGGCGCGCGCGCGTATCGAGGGCACGCTCGCGTTCGTCCCGACCATGGGCGCGCTGCACGAGGGGCACCTGTCCCTGATGCGCGAGGCCCGCCGCAACGCCGACACGGTCGCCGTCAGCATCTTCGTCAACCCGCTCCAGTTCGGGCCCGGCGAGGACTTCGACCGGTACCCGCGGACGTTCGAGGCCGACATCGAGGCGTGCGCGGGCGAAGGCGTCGACCTCGTCTTCGCGCCGGACCGCGACGTCATGTACCCGGACGAGCCGCAGGTCACGATCAAGTCGGGGCCGATGGGCGAGGTCGTCGAGGGCGCGGCGCGGCCCGGCCACTTCGACGGGATGCTGACCGTCGTGCTCAAGCTGCTCAACCTCGTCCGCCCCGACGTGGCGGTCTTCGGGGAGAAGGACGCGCAGCAGCTCGCGATGATCCGCCGCATGGTCGCGGACCTCAACGTGCCCGTGCGGATCATCGGCGGGGCGACCGTCCGCGAACCCGACGGGCTGGCCCTCTCCAGCCGCAACCGCTACCTCTCCGAGCCCGAGCGCCGGACCGCCCTCGCCCTGTCGCGCGCCCTGCGGGCCGGTGCGGAGGCCGCGGCCGACGGGCCGGAGGCGGTGCTCGGCGCGGCCGGCGCCGTCCTCGACAAGGCCGCCACCGCCGACCCGCCCCTCGCGCTCGACTACCTCGTCCTCGTCGACCCCGCGACCTTCACCCCCGCCGCCGGCGGCGGACCCGCCGTCCTCGCCGTCGCCGGACGCGTCGGCGCCACCCACCTCATCGACAACGTTCACCTCCAGCTCGGCAAGGAGCACTGATGATCCGGACGATGTTCAAGTCCAAGATCCACCGCGCCACGGTGACGCAGGCGGACCTGCACTACGTCGGCTCGCTCACCATCGACCAGGACCTGATGGACGCCGCCGACCTCCTGCCCGGCGAGCAGGTCTCGGTCGTGGACATCGACAACGGCGCCCGGCTGGAGACCTACCTGATCGCGGGCGAGCGCGGCTCCGGCGTCATCGGCATCAACGGCGCCGCGGCCCGCCTCGTGCAGCCCGGCGACCTGGTGATCATCATCAGCTACGCCCAGCTCACCGACGCCGAGGCCCGCGAGTTCGTGCCCGCCGTCGTGCACGTCGACCGCTCCAACAAGATCATCTCGCTGGGCAGCGACCCCGCCGAGCCCGTCCCCGGCACCGAGACCACCCGGGGCGACCTGGTCCACGGCTGACCCCGCCCGCTCGCCACGGGTCCGGCCGGAGGGCCGGGCCCGTATTCGTCGTGCGAGGCGAGCCTGCCGTGCGAGGTCCCCAGGCGACCCGCCGTGTGAGGTGCGGGAATGGGCGGTTCCGGCGGGAACGCGGGGGTCGGTTGTCCTGGTTCTCCGGGATTAGGGTCATAATGACGAGAACCGATCCCGGAGGAGGGCTCGTGATCCCTTCCGTTCTCCATGCCCCCGCACCCGGCTGGACCGCCGAGGCCGACGTCATCGTCGTCGGCTCCGGCATCGCCGGCCTCGTCGCCGCACTGCGCTGCCGCCCGCACGGGCGGGTCCTGCTCGTCACCAAGGCCCTGCTGGACGCCGGGTCGACCCGCTGGGCGCAGGGCGGCATCGCCGCCGCGCTCGCCGCGGACGACAGCCCCGAGGAGCACCTCGCCGACACCCTGACCGCCGGGGTCGGCATCTGCGACGAGGACGCCGTCCGGGCGCTCGTCACCGAGGGGCCGGACGCCGTGCGCGGGCTCATCGACCTCGGCACCGCCTTCGACCGGGCCGCGGACGGCGGCATCGCCCTCACCCGCGAGGGCGGCCACCACCGGCGCCGCATCGCGCACGCGGGCGGCGACGCGACCGGCGCCGAGATCAGCCGCGCGCTGCGCGCCGAGCTCAAGGACTCCGGCGTCGACGTCATCGAGCACGCGCTGGTGCTCGACCTGCTGAAGGACGCCGCCGGACGCGCCGCCGGGATCACCCTGCACGTGATGGGCGAGGGCCAGCCGAACGGCGTCGGCGCCGTCCGCGCCCGCGCGGTCGTGCTCGCCACCGGCGGGCTCGGCCAGGTGTTCTCGGCCACCACCAATCCCGAGGTCTCTACCGGGGACGGCGTCGCGCTGGCCCTGCGCGCCGGCGCCGAGGCCGCCGACCTGGAGTTCGTCCAGTTCCACCCGACCGTGCTGTATCTCGGCACGGGCGCGACCGGGCAGCAGCCGCTGATCTCCGAGGCCGTCCGCGGCGAGGGCGCCCACCTCGTCGACGACGCGGGCGAACGCTTCATGACCGGACGCCACGAGCTCGCCGAACTCGCCCCGCGCGACGTGGTCGCCAAGGGGATCACGACCCGGATGCACGAGACCGGCGCGCCCTGCATGTTCCTGGACGCCCGCCACTTCGGCGCCGCGATGTGGGAGTCGCGCTTCCCGACCATCCTCGCCGCGTGCCGGCACCACGGCATCGACCCGGTCACCGAGCGGATCCCGATCGTGCCCGCCGCGCACTACGCCAGCGGCGGCATCCGCACCGACCTGCACGGCCGCACCGCCGTCCCGGGACTGTACGCCTGCGGCGAGGCCGCCTGCACCGGCGTCCACGGCGCCAACCGCCTGGCCTCCAACTCCCTGCTGGAAGGGCTGGTCTTCGCCAACCGGATCGCCGCCGCCCTCCACACCGATCTTCCGTCGGCGCCCTCGGCCGCATCTGACGAGCCCGCGACCAGCGCGCCCGCCGCCGCAACCGCCGAGGCCGGACCCGCGGCCGCGGTCGCCGGGACCGGTGCGGCTTCGACGGCGGGGGAGGGATGGCTGCTGCCGGCCGGGAGCCGGGGCGAGATTCAGCGGATCATGACCTCCCATGTCGGGGTGCTGCGGAGCGCGGACGGGCTGGAGCGCGCGGTACGGGAACTGGACGGTCTCCGCGGCGACGCCGAGCCGGGGGTGGCGGCCTGGGAGGCCACCAACCTCTACACCGTCGCGTCCGCGATCGCCGCGGCGGCGCACCGGCGGGAGGAGACGCGCGGGAGCCACTGGCGCGAGGACTTCCCCGAGCGGGCGGACGGCGCGTGGCGCGGGCATCTGGTGACCCGGCTGACGGGGAACGTCCTGACGACCACGTACGAACCTCTGGAAGGAAAGCGCTCATGACTCCTGAACTCTCGCAGCGCCTCGCCGCCGCCGGGCTCGATCCACAGGCTGTGGAAAACCTCGTCCGGACGGCGCTGGCCGAGGACGGCGAGGTCGACGTCACCAGCACGCCGATCTTCGCGCCGGACGAGACCGCGGCGGGGGACCTCAGGGCGCGGGAGACCGGTGTCGTCGCCGGCGTCCCGGTGGCCTGCGCCGTCTTCGATGCGCTGGACGTCTCCTACGAGGCGAAGGCCGAGGACGGCGACCGCGTGGTGCCGGGGCAGGTCCTCATCTCGGTCAGCGGCCAGACCAGGGCCGTGCTGAGGGCCGAGCGGACGGCCCTGAACCTGCTCACGCACCTGTCCGGCATCGCGACGGCGACGCGTCGGTGGGCGGACGCGATGGACGGCACCAAGGCCCGCGTGCGCGACACCCGCAAGACCCTTCCGGGGCTGCGCGCCCTGCAGAAGTACGCCGTCCACTGCGGCGGCGGGGTCAACCACAGGATGGGCCTGCACGACGCGGCGCTCATCAAGGACAACCACATCGCGGCGGCCGGAAGCATCACCCAGGCCTACGAGGCGATCCGCGCCGTGTACCCGTCCCTGCACATCCAGGTGGAGTGCGACACCCTCGCGCAGGTGCGGGAGGCGCTGGAGGTGGGCGCGACGAGCATCCTGCTCGATAACATGACCGACGCCGAAATGGCGGAGGCGGTGCGCACCGTCGCGGGACGGGCGGAGCTCGAGGCCAGTGGTGGCCTTACCCTGGAGCGGGCCCGAGACGTCGCCGTTACCGGGGTGGACTACCTTGCCGTCGGCGCGCTGACGCACTCGGCGCGCGTGTTCGACATCGGCCTTGACTTCTCCTGACCAGCGGGGACCTGATGCTGCTCACCATCGACGTCGGTAACACCCAGACCGTCCTCGGACTCTTCGAGGGCGACGAGGTGATCGAGCACTGGAGGATCAACACCGATCCGCGGCGGACCGCCGACGAGATCGCCGTGGTCCTGCAGGGCCTCGTCCAGCAGAGCCCCCTGCTGGCCGAGACCGACATCAGCGGCATCGCGCTGTGCTCCACGGTCCCGTCCGTCCTGCACGAGATGCGGGAGATGTGCCGCCGCTACTACGGCGACGTGCCCGCGGTGATCGTGGAGCCGGGCGTCAAGACGGGCGTCCCGGTCCGCATGGACAACCCCAAGGAGGTCGGCGCCGACCGCATCGTGAACGCGCTCGCCGCCGTCCACACCCACGGCGGGCCCGCGATCGTGGTCGACTTCGGCACCGCGACCACGTTCGACGCCGTGTCCGCGAAGGGCGAGTACGTCGGCGGCGCGATCGCGCCCGGCATCGAGATCTCGATAGACGCGCTGTCGTCGCGCGGCGCGCAGCTGCACAAGATCGAGCTGATCCGGCCGCGCAACGTGATCGCCAAGAACACGGTCGAGGCGCTCCAGTCGGGGATCATCTTCGGCTTCGCCGGCCAGGTGGACGGCATCGTCGAGCGCATGTCGGACGAGCTGGCCGAGGACCCCGACGAGGTGACCGTCATCGCCACCGGCGGGCTCGCGCCGCTCGTCCTGGAGGAGTCCCGCAGCATCGACGTCTTCGAGCCGTGGCTGACGCTCATCGGGCTCCGCCTCATCTACGAGCGCAACACCCCGTAGCGCACGGCATCCACGCGGCGCGCGGCGTCCGGCGGCGGGCAACACCCCGGAGGAGCGCAAGTCGTTCGCGGCGCGTCCGGCGGCGCGGATAGCCTTGGGACGTGAGTGACGAGACCTTCGACGAGCTCCCGGAGCAGATGCGCGTGCGCCGGGAGAAGCTCGACCGGCTCCGCGAGAGCGGGATCGACCCCTACCCGGTGACCTTCCCCCGCACGGCGACCATCGCCGAGATCCGGGCGAAACACCCGGACCTGGAGCCGGGCACCGAGACGGGCGAGAAGGTCGGCGTCACCGGCCGCGTCATGCTCATCCGCAACACCGGCAAGCTGTGCTTCGCCACCATCCGGGACGGCGGCGGCGACCTCCAGGTCATGCTGTCGCTGGCCAACGTCGGCCAGGAGCAGCTCGACTTCTGGAAGCGCGAGGTCGACCTCGGCGACCACGTCGGCGTCGAGGGCGAGGTCATCACCTCCCGCCGGGGCGAGCTGTCGGTGATGGCCGACCGGTTCGCGATCACCTCGAAGTGCCTGCGTCCCCTGCCGGAGAAGCACGCCGGGCTGACCGACCCCGAGGCGCGGGTCAGGCAGCGCTACGTCGACCTCATCGTCAACGACGAGGCCCGCAAGATGGCGCGGATCCGCAGCGCGACCGTGCGCGCGGTGCGCGACTTCTGGCACGAGGAGGGCTATCTCGAAGTCGAGACGCCCATGCTTCAGCCGATCCACGGCGGTGCCGCGGCGCGTCCGTTCAAGACGCACATCAACGCCTACGACATGGACCTCTACCTGCGCATCGCGATCGAGCTGTACCTGAAGCGGCTCGTCGTCGGCGGCATCGAGAAGGTCTTCGAGATCAACCGGAACTTCCGGAACGAGGGCGCGGACTCCACGCACAACCCCGAGTTCACGATGCTGGAGGCCTACGGCACGTACCTCGACTACAACGACATGGCCGACCTGACCCAGCGGATGTACCAGAAGGCCGTCGTCGCGGCCCTGGGCACCACCGTGGTCGTCCATGACGGGGTCGAGATCGACCTCGGGCTGCCCCGGTGGCCGCGCATCACCCTCTACGGGTCGGTGTCCGAGGCGCTCGGCGAGGAGATCACGCCGCACACGCCGATCGAGGACGTCCGCAAGCTCGCCGACGCCCGCGGCGTGTCCTGGGACCCGAAGTGGGGGCAGGGCAAGCTCGTCCAGGAGGTCTTCGAGGAGCTGATCGAGCACACGCTCGTCCAGCCCACGTTCGTCATGGACTACCCGGTCGAGACGTCCCCGCTGACCCGCCAGCACCGCGAGGAGCCGCTGCTCACCGAGAAGTGGGACCTCATCGGCTTCGGGACCGAGCTCGGCACCGCCTACTCCGAGCTGGTCGACCCGGTCGAGCAGCGCCGCCGGCTGACCGAGCAGTCGCTGCTCGCCGCGGGCGGCGACCCGGAGGCCATGCAGCTGGACGAGGACTTCCTGCGCGCCCTGGAGTACGCGATGCCGCCCACGGGCGGGATGGGCGCCGGCATCGATCGGATGATCATGGCCTTCACCGGCAAGGGCATCCGCGAGACGATCCTGTTCCCGCTCGTCAAGCCCGAATAGTGACCGGCAGGTCGCGCAGGCCCCGCAGGACGAGGTTGTCCCGGTAGACCAGGTTGTCCCGGTACGCGAGGGCCACGTCGCGTTCGAAGAGCTTCTTCAGCGCGACCTGGCCCTCCAGCCGGGCCAGGGGCGCGCCCAGGCAGAAGTGGATGCCGTGCCCGAACGACAGGTGCCGTGGCGTATCCCTGCCTTCGGTGTAGCGGGTGAGGTCGAGACGGTCGGGATCGTCGAAGACGGCCGGGTCGCGGTTGGCGGCGCCGGTCAGCAGCAGGACGAGCTTCCCGCGTTCGACGGGCGTGCCGTCCAGCTCGACGTCTTCCAGGGCCGCCCTGAGCGTGAGCTGGACGGGCGGGTCGTAGCGGAGCAACTCCTCCACGGCGGCTTGGACGTTCTCAGGCCGCGCCCGGAACATCTCCAACTGCTCGGGATCGCGCAGTAGCGCCAGAGCGCCGTTCCCTATGAGGTTCACGGTCGTCTCATGGCCCGCTACGAGCAGCAGTACGCACGTCGCGAGGAGTTCCTCCTCCGACAGGACGTCACCGCCGTCCGAGACGCTCACGAGGGCGCTCAGGAGGTCGTCCTGGGGGCGCGCGCGCCGCTCGGCCGCCAGTTCCCGGAAGTACGCGGCGAACTCCTCGCGGGCCGTCTCGCGCTGGGCGATCTCGGCCTCCGGCAGGAGGAAGTCGGGGTCGAGGCCGCGGGCGAGGCTGTCGGACCAGCCCTTGAACAGGTCGCGGTCCCGGGCGGGGACGCCGAGCATCTCGCTGATCACGATGACGGGCAGCGGGTACGCGAGCGTCGCGATCAGGTCGACCTCGCCGGACACGCCGTCCAGCAACTCGTCGACCAGCGCCTCGACCCGGGGCCGCAGCCGCTCGACGAGCCGCGGCGTGAACGCCTTGCTCACCAGCCGCCGGAGCCTGGTGTGGTCGGGCGGGTCCAGGGTGAGGAACGACCGGTTCCGGACCCGCGACTCGCGCCACAGCCCGCCGCCCTCGGGGCGGTGCCCGAAGCGGGGGTCGCGCAGCACCCGCTCGCACAGGTCGTAGGACGTGGTCACCCGCAGGCCGACCTCGGTGCGGTGCAGGCGGCGCCCGCCCGCCGCGAGGCGCCGGTAGTGGGCGTAGGGGTCGGCCCGGAAAGCCGGGTCCCCGGGGTCGAAGCCGAGCACCGCCGCCGCCTCGGCCTCCACGACCTGTGCCGTCCTGTCCTCCATGTCCCCAGTCATCCGGAGATCAGACGACATGTCAATAGCGGGAGCGAGGGGAGGTGAGCGGGGTTAAGCGCTTTCGCGGACCACCAGCTCGGGACGCTGGACGACCTGCCGGTGCTGGTGCGACTTGCCCTCGCCCAGCTCGGCCAGCGCCAGCTCGGCGGCCTCCCAGCCCAGCTCGCGGCGCGGCTGCCGGATCGTGGTCAGCGGGACGGCGGCGCTCGCGGCCAGCTCGATGTCGTCGTAGCCGATGACGGCGATGTCGTCGGGGACGCGGACGCCGAGCCGGGTCAGCTCGTTGATCAGCCCGATGGCCAGCAGGTCGTTGGCGCAGAACACCCCGTCCGGCCGCGGGGACATGGCCAGGACCTCGTGGGCCGCGGCCTGGCCCTCCGTGGGGCTCAGGGCGTCCTGGACGAGCGTGGCGGGCTCGCCGAGGCCCGCGTTGGCGAGCGTCCGGGCGGCGCCGTCGCGGCGCTCCACGCAGGGCTGCGGTTCCGGGACGCCCGTTACGAACACGACGCGCCGGCGGCCGATGCCGAGCAGCCGCTCCGCGGCGATCTCGCCGCCCGCGACATGGTCGACCCGCGCCGAGCACGCGTCGGCCGAGTCGCGGTCGATCACCACCACGCTCATGCCGGCGGCGCGCAGCCGGGTGATGTCGCCCGGCTCCCCGCCGACGGGGATGATCAGGACTCCGGCGGCCTGCTGCTCCTCCAGGAGCTGCAGCGAGCGGCGCTCCTTGGCGGACGAGTGGTCGCTGGAGAGCCAGAGGGCGTCGTGGCCCGCCTCGTTGAGGGCCGCCTCGGCGCCCCGCGCGACATCGGACGCGTAGGGGTTGGCGAGGTCCTCGACGACGATGCCGAACGCGCGGCGCGGCTGGTCGCCGAACTCGCCCGCGGTGCGTTCGGGGCGCCGCCGGAGCCGCCGCGCGGACTCGTTCCGCACGAATCCGAGCTCCTCGATCGCCGCGCGCACGCGGTCACGGGTAGCTTCGGCCACGAGGTCTGGCCGGTTTAGGACATTCGAAACGGTCCCAACTGAGACTCCAGCCCGCCTCGCCACCTCACGAATACTGGTCTGTGGCAACTCGCTCCTCGTCCCGCCCCGGGAGTGTTTCCCCAGGTAGTGGAGTTATGCACGGCATAGCGCCGATCATGCGGCTACATACCGTCACGGATCGGCCGCACACCGCATTTGAACAGCGCTTGACGGGCCGGATCCGGCCGCCTAGCGTTCCGAGCCGAAGCGTAGCTTGAAACGATTCACGATCTTGCTCAGCGGCAAGATGCGGCGAGTCCGACGAGTCCGACGAGGAGGGCCGGATGCGGATGGCTGGCGATCTCATCCCGTCTCCCTCGGACGACCAACGAGTGAATCGTCACCCGGAGTTCCCCCGTAAGACCCCGCAATCGGCCAGGCGGCCACCTCCGGCCAAGCTCGTGAGACAGCAAAGGAACCCGATGATCTAAGTCCGGAGGGCTCCGGACCCGGCAACCCAACGCGCGTACAGATCGAGGCCCAACCCGTGCCTGTGCAGCGGACGGCTGCATCCCCGCGGTCATCACCACGGACGAGGGAGGACGGAGTGGAAACAGCCACACTCGCACGTCGTGGCACCGACGATTTCGGGCTGAGCGAGGAGGAGATCCGGCTGCTCGCCCAGATCGCGAGCGGTGTCACCGCCGATGTGGCGGCACGCAAGCTGGAGCTGAGCGCACGGACCTTGCGGCGCCGGTTGCGGACGATCTGCGACCGGCTGGAGGTCAACACCCCTATCGAGGCCGTGGTGTGGGCGGCCCGGAGGCAGCTCATCTAGCCGGCTTGACCCCCCGACGCTCGCCAGGGGACGGGCGAGCGTCACAGCGAGACCCAGGCGGCGAACAGAACGAACTCCGTCCGACCCCGCAGCGGCGGCGCCGGCGCCCTGGCAGGTAGGTCCCTGCAGGCGGCGTCGCCGCGGACGGCGTTCGAACTGACAGCGCGGCCGACAGGGCTGGCGATGGGGCGGGCAATGGGGTGGGCAACGGGGCGGGTGCCGGGTCAGGCGACCCGGACGCCGCCCGCGAAGGGGCGCCCGTCCATGGAAGCGATCTTCACGACGTCGCCGGTGTGCGGCGCGTGGATCATCTTGCCGTTGCCGATGTACATCCCCATGTGGTGGAGGTCGGCGTAGAAGAACACGAGGTCGCCCGGCTGGAGCTGGCTGCGCGACACGTGCGCGCCGGCGTTCCACTGGCTGCCGGTGTAGTGCGGCAGGTTGATGCCGACCTGCTTGTACGCCCACATCGTCAGGCCGGAGCAGTCGAACGTGCTCGGCCCGGAGGCGCCCCAGACGTAGGGGCGGCCGAGCTTGCTCATCGCGTACCGCAGCGCCTGGGCGCCCTTGCCGGTGCCGACGACGGGGAGCTTCGCGAGCTGGGACGGGTCGCGCTTGACGATCGTGCCGCGGACCTTCTCGTAGGCCTCGGTGACCTTCTTGCGCTGCGAGTCGAGCTGGGTCCGCAGATCCTTGACCTGCTTGGCGCGCGACTCGGCGGACTTGCGCGCGCGCTGGGCGGCCTGCATCGCCTGCATGAGCCCGAGGACCTTGGTGCTGTCGCGCTTGGCGAAGTAGTTGAGGGTGGCGGCCTGGTCGAGGACGGCCTGCGGGTCCTGGGAGGCGACGAAGGAGACCGTCGGGTCGGAGCCGCCCTGCATGTAGCTGGTCGCGGCGAGGGCGCCGACCTTCTGCCGGATCGCCTGGAGCGACTTCTCCTGCCGCTCGGCGTTCTCGGTGGCGACCTCGGCGGCGCGCTTGGACTGCGCGAGCTTCACCTTCAGGCCGTTGTACTGCTCGGTGAGCTGCTCCAGCTGGTCGGCGAGCTTGAAGGCCTGGGAGCGGAGTTCCTTGGTGGACGGCTCGGGGTCGGCGTGCGCGGTGGCGACGGTGCTGGGCGCCGCCGTCAGTGCGATGAGCGCGCCGGCCACGGTGACCGCGCGGCCGCGGAAGCGTGGAAGGGAAGCAGGCCGCGAGTGCTGCACGAGTTCTCCTCTCCTCAACCGCCTACCGGGTTAGCTGACGGGTTGGGGCCGGAGCAGCCCGTCCGCGAGCGTGCGCACCCCAGGCCGCGACGCTGCGGATTCACCCCTGACGGCCATGCTTCGCGGGCGGCCCCGTAAGCGCTCCGAAAGTGGGTCCCCGGCTCCCCGGGGCGCTGGTTTGCGGCCCGCGGACTCGGCGGTTCGGCCTCCGTCCTGCGGAAGGCCGATGTCAGCGATGGACACTAACGGAATGCGGATCGGATGCCAACCAGAACCCGCGAAGTCGCAGGTCGGCCGGGCGGGGCGCGGCGCGGCGCCCGGCCGTCGCCGCCCATCGGGAGCCGTTCGATAATCTCGCCTGTTTGTGGAGGTCGTGATCCGGCGTGCCCGTACCGCCGACGTTCAGGAGATCCGCAGGCTGGTCGATCTGTACGCCGGGTCGGGGCGACGCCTGCTGAAGAAGTCGACGGTCAAGCTGTACGAGGACGTCCAGGAGTTCTGGGTCGCCGAGGACCTCCGGCACGGCGAGCCCGGGCCGGTCGTGGCCTGCGGGGCGCTGCACGTGATGTGGGAGGACCTCGCGGAGGTCCGCTCGGTGGCCGTGGACAAGGGGTACGGCGGACGCGGCATCGGCCACCGCATCGTGGCCCGCCTGCTGGACACCGCACGGGAACTCGGCGTGCGGAGGGTGTTCTGCCTTACCTTTGAAGTGGACTTCTTCGCGCGCCACGGCTTCGAGCAGATCCTCGGGACGCCGGTGTCGCCAGAGGTGTATGAGGAGCTTCTCCGCTCTTACGACGAAGGCGTGGCAGAGTTCTTGGACCTCGACCGGGTCAAGCCCAATACGTTGGGCAACACCCGGATGTTGCTTCGCCTGGAGGACTGCCCCAAATGAGCAATTCCCCCCGCCGCGGACGGCGCTACCAACCTCCGCAGGGCCAGGGTTCCCACGGTGCCCCGCCCCCGTACCAAGGCTCCCAGTGGCAGCAGCCACAGCACCAGCAGCAGTGGCAGCAGCCCCAGCAGGATTGGGGGCGCTCGTACGAGCCGTCCTACGACCAGTACGGCGACGCCCACGGGGGCTATGGCGGTTCTCACGGCACTGAGATGGAGCTGGCACCCATCCACCGCCGGGCAGGCGCCAGGATCATCGACAACGCCCTCGTGGCCGTCTTCGGGTTCGCGCTCATCCTGCCCGTGACGATCGCCGCGTTCGGCCTCGGCGGTGACGGCACCGACGACGACGAGGGCGGCATCTGGAACTGGCCCATCATCTTCACCCTGTTCTTCGTCATGTCGGTGCTGCCGTTCCTCTACGAGGCCGTCCAGCTCTCCATGTGGGGGCGGACGCTGGGCAAGCGGGTCATGGGGCTGGGCATCGTGCAGGCCCGTCCGGCGGGCGAGCCGATGAACACGACGCAGGCGGTCTGGCGCGCCGGGGTCGTCCACGTCGGCTACCAGGTCGGTGTCTTCTTCTTCCTCGTCCTCGCGGTGATGGTGTGGGAGTACGCCGCGTACGGGATGGCGCTGGTCTGGGTGGGCGGGCTGATGGCCTACCTGTGGGCGATCTGGGACCAGCCCCTGCACCAGGCCCTGCACGACCGCTTCGCCGGCACGCTCGTCATCGACGAGCGCGGCACGTACGAGGGGTACGGCGACCAGTACACCGAGTACGCGGAGTAAGGCCGCGATGGCGGTCTCCCTCGCCGACCCGGGTCAGCGCCTGCTCGCGCGTGTGGTCGACACGCTCATCGTCGGTGTGCCGGTCATCGTCATCGTCCGCGAACTCGTGTCCGGGCACACGGTGGACGTCGTCGCCCCGCCCGCGGTGGCCGGGTGCATGCTGCTCTACGAGGCGGTCCAGTTGGCTCTCTGGGGCCGGACCCTCGGCAAGCGCTTCGCGGGCATAGAGGTCGTCACAGCAGTGGGGAGCGCGTCCGCCGGCCGGGCGAGCTTCCTCCCGGCGTCCGTGCCCGGATTCGTGCCCACCGCCGAGCCCGAAGAGGGGGCGGCGCGCACGGACGCCTCAGCCGCGCCCTCGCCCGATTCCGCCTCCGAGGACGCTCCGGAGGCCACCGGCGGGCGGACGGGCGCCGAGAGCGCCGCTGAGGCGGTGGAAGCCGGTGCCCGTCCCGGCGTTCTGCAGTGCCTTCTGCGCGCGGCGGTCTATTCGCTGCCGATCGCGATGCGCCCGATTCCCGTGGCCGGTGTGCTGGCGAGCGTCTTCTGGGTCGTGAACGCCGGGGTCATCTTCGAGGGGACGCGGCGCCAGGCCGTCCATGACAGGGTCGCGGGGACGCTGGTGGTAAAGCGCGGAGCGCCCGATTCCGGGGCCTTCTGAGGGCCGCTCACGCGCGCGCGGGCACGATCACGGCGGCTCGAAACCCCGGGCTTCCGCATCCGGGTGCATCGTGCCACGAGGCTAAAAGCTGGCTTCTACATGCTTTGTGGAGAGATGGCCGGGTCTGTTTCGGACGCCGAGCTCGGGCGGGGCAATCCCAGCTCGTTCTGGTTACGGCCCTGAATCGAGCGGGGATCTGTCTCGTCCCGGATGCCGCCTCCGGATTGAATGCCGCTTCCGCCGCCCTTGCCGCGGCGCCCGCGGGGGTCGCTCGATAGCGGTACTGGACTTACTCTGGATGGGACGGGTCTCACCCGGAACGGACTTTCCCGTGCCGATGCGCGCCGCGCGGTGGACGGGGCGGCGTTCGTCCCGGGCGGTCCCGGCCGAGCGGTTGTGGAAGTGGACGGCAGGCGGTCGGATTGTGCCTCAATCTCCTGATTCCCCGGCTGAACCGTGCCCCGCCCGCGCCACCCGGGGATCCGGCCGGCGACTTCCGCTCCCATCGCGCCGGAGCCGATTTTCGGCCCGCCTCCCGGTCCGGTTATCTCTCCACATCCCCGGGTCAGGGCGATGATCTGTACATTCCGTCGCCGGTCGATCTCCCGTTCATACCCGTCCGCATACCGGCCGCTTGCGCGCCCATACGCGGTTCCGCGCGGCATCGGGCGTTCTCTCGCGGGCGTCCGGTGTCGTCCCTGGTCCCCGGCGGCCTGCGCCCTCCGAGGAGCGGCGGGAGGCCCGCCGATTCGCCCCCGGCGGGCGGGTTAGCGCGGTTTGAGCGGCGCAAATCTCCGGCGGCGGTGCCGGCGTGCACGGGCTGTTAAGGTCCGATCAGGGACTTTTCGTCCGAGGCGGCTCCCGCGCCGGAAAGCCGCAGCTCCCGCAAACCCGGCGGCCCGAGCCGCGCAAACCCGGGCCAAAGCGCATGCCCCCGCCCAGGTCAGCGCGGCGCGCAGTGACACCGGTCACGCCGCGAAAACCTCCGGCCGCGTCCCGGCGGCCGCAAATTAGCGGGTCCCGGCGCGCCGCCGGTCTCGCGCGTCCCACCGGCGCTCCGGAAACGACGAGGCCGATTACGCGCGGTCACCGGCGGAAGGAGACTTCCGTCCCAGTGCGGTTCATCGGGAGTGCTGGAATTGTCATCCGCGGACTTCTCGGTATATCTTTGTCAACCGATTGAAGTTTGCTCCAGCCGAAAGGTCTGTCCCCATGGCACAGAAGGTTCAGGTGCTTCTCGTCGACGACCTCGACGGTGGCGAGGCGGACGAGACCGTAGCGTTCTCGATCGACGGCGCCTCCTACGAGATCGATCTGAGCAACACCAACGCGACGAAGCTGCGGGAATCGCTGCAGCCGTTCGTGGAGAAGTCCCGCAAGGCGGGCACCGTCTCGCGCCGCCGCCGGCAACGCGGCGCGTCCAGCCGGGAGCGCAGCGCCGAGATCCGTGCCTGGGCCAAGAACAATGGCATCAAGGTCAATGAGCGCGGACGCATCCCGGCCCACGTGATCGAGCAGTACGAGGCGGCCAACTGAGCCGCTCGCACGCCGCGGCCCGTCTCCGTTAGCGAGGCGGGCCGTTCGCATGCGCGGACCCGTTCGCTTCTGGCGTAGCCGGAATGGGGTTCGGTCCGGACGCGGCGCGGTACAGAGGCGGCGCGGGCGGAACTCCGGCCCCATTCGGAAGGTTCGCCCCGCGCCCCGATCGACCTGCGGAAAGCCCCCGTTCGCTTGCGGCGTAGCGGGAACATGACGCACCGATGCGGTAGTTGGATGAGACTGAACAGCGCTTAGCTGGGGAACGTCTCCTGGTGGGAGTGCACCGGGCGGCCTCCTCGGGGCGGGCTAGCATGCGGAAGGACAGTTCCGGACGTTCCGGACTCTGCCCAACCGCTCTGTGAGGAGCGACGAGATGTTCGAGAGGTTCACCGACCGCGCGCGGCGTGTTGTCGTCCTGGCTCAGGAGGAGGCCAGGATGCTCAACCACAACTACATCGGTACCGAGCACATCCTCCTTGGCCTGATCCACGAGGGTGAGGGTGTCGCTGCGAAGGCTCTGGAGAGCCTGGGGATCAGTCTTGAGGCGGTCCGGCAGCAGGTCGAGGAGATCATCGGCCAGGGCCAGCAGGCGCCATCGGGGCACATCCCGTTCACTCCGCGTGCCAAGAAGGTGCTGGAGTTGTCGCTGCGCGAGGCGCTGCAGCTGGGCCACAACTACATCGGTACCGAGCACATCCTCCTCGGGCTGATCCGCGAGGGCGAGGGTGTCGCGGCACAGGTGCTGGTGAAGCTGGGCGCCGACCTGAACCGGGTGCGCCAGCAGGTGATCCAGTTGCTGCACGGCTACCAGGGCAAGGAGCCGGCCGCGTCCGGCGGTCCCTCGGAGTCGGCCCCCTCCACCTCCCTGGTGCTCGACCAGTTCGGCCGCAATCTCACCCAGGCGGCGCGGGAGAGCAAGCTCGACCCGGTGATCGGCCGGGACAAGGAGATCGAGCGGGTCATGCAGGTGCTGTCCCGCCGCACCAAGAACAACCCGGTGCTGGTGGGCGAGCCCGGCGTCGGCAAGACCGCGGTGGTCGAGGGCCTGGCGCAGAAGATCGTCAAGGGCGAGGTCCCCGAGACCCTCAAGGACAAGCAGCTCTACACGCTGGACCTCGGCGCCCTGGTCGCCGGGTCGCGCTACCGGGGCGACTTCGAAGAGCGCCTGAAGAAGGTGCTGAAGGAGATCCGCACCCGCGGCGACATCATCCTGTTCATCGACGAGCTGCACACGCTGGTGGGCGCGGGCGCCGCCGAGGGCGCGATCGACGCGGCCTCCATCCTGAAGCCGATGCTGGCGCGGGGTGAGCTGCAGACCATCGGCGCCACCACGCTGGACGAGTACCGCAAGCACCTGGAGAAGGACGCGGCGCTGGAGCGGCGCTTCCAGCCGATCCAGGTCGCCGAGCCGTCGCTGTCGCACACGATCGAGATCCTCAAGGGCCTGCGGGACCGCTACGAGGCCCACCACCGGGTGTCGATCACCGACAGCGCCCTGGTGGCCGCGGCGCAGCTGGCCGACCGCTACATCAGCGACCGGTTCCTGCCCGACAAGGCGATCGACCTGATCGACGAGGCGGGCTCGCGGATGCGCATCCGCCGGATGACCGCGCCGCCGGACCTGCGCGAGTACGACGAGAAGATCGCCGACGTGCGCCGCGACAAGGAGTCCGCGATCGACGCGCAGGACTTCGAGAAGGCCGCCGCGCTGCGCGACTCCGAGAAGCAGCTGCTGGGGCAGAAGGCGCAGCGGGAGAAGGAGTGGAAGGCCGGCGACATGGACGTCGTCGCCGAGGTCACCGACGAGCTGATCGCCGAGGTCCTCGCCACCGCCACCGGCATCCCGGTCTTCAAGCTGACCGAGGAGGAGTCCACCCGGCTGCTGCGCATGGAGGACGAGCTCCACAAGCGCGTCATCGGCCAGGAGGACGCCATCCGCGCCCTCTCGCAGTCGATCCGCCGCACCCGCGCCGGTCTGAAGGACCCGAAGCGTCCCGGTGGCTCGTTCATCTTCGCCGGCCCGTCCGGCGTCGGTAAGACCGAGCTGTCCAAGACGCTGGCCGAGTTCCTGTTCGGGGACGAGGACGCGCTGATCCAGCTCGACATGTCCGAGTTCATGGAGAAGCACACCGTCTCGCGGCTGTTCGGCTCCCCGCCCGGCTACGTCGGGTACGAGGAGGGCGGCCAGCTGACCGAGAAGGTGCGGCGCAAGCCGTTCTCGGTGGTGCTGTTCGACGAGATCGAGAAGGCGCACCAGGACATCTTCAACAGCCTGCTGCAGATCCTGGAGGACGGCCGCCTGACCGACGCCCAGGGCCGCGTCGTGGACTTCAAGAACACCGTGATCATCATGACCACGAACCTGGGGTCCAAGGACATCTCCAAGGGCGTGTCGATGGGCTTCGCCCGGCAGAACGACGAGCAGGGCTCGTACGACCGGATGAAGGCCAAGGTGTCGGAGGAGCTCAAGCAGCACTTCCGGCCCGAGTTCCTGAACCGCGTCGACGACACCGTGGTGTTCCACCAGCTCACCCCGAAGGAGATCATCCAGATCGTGGATCTGATGATCGCCAAGGTGGACGAGCGGCTCCGCGACCGCGACATGGGCATCGAGCTGCGGCAGGAGGCCAAGGACCTGCTGGCGATCCGCGGCTACGACCCGGTGCTCGGGGCCCGGCCGCTGCGCCGCACGATCCAGCGGGAGATCGAGGACACGCTGTCGGAGAAGATCCTCTACAGCGAGCTCAAGCCCGGCCAGATCGTGATCGTGGGCACCGAGGGCTTCGACCCCGAGAACAAGGACTCGGCCGAGAACGCCAAGTTCACGTTCAAGGGCGTGCCGAAGCCGACCGGGGTCCCGGACAGCCCGCCGCCCATCGAGGGCGCGGTCAACTTCAACAAGGACTGACCCGCAACCGCATAGGCGACGCGCGAGGGCCCGTGACCGGAACCATCCGGCCGCGGGCCCTTCCGCGTGCGGCGGGGGCGCATGCGCGGTGGATCGCCGGGAAGCATCCGGCCCGACCAGTGATCCGAGAGATGCAGGAGCAGTGTTGAGCCCCTCACCACGGATGGCCCTGTCCGCCCCCGTCCTGGACGCCCCGGACCCGCACGCGCTGGCGGGCTTCTACCGGCGCCTCCTGGGCTGGACGATCGTCCAGGAGCACGCGGACTGGGTGAAGCTCCGCCCGCCCGGCGGAGGCACCGGCCTGTCCTTCCAGACGGAGCCGCTCTACAGCGCCCCGACCTGGCCGGCCACCGAGAAGAGCCAGCAGATCATGGCCCACCTCGACTTCGAGGTCGACGACCTGGAGGCCGCCGCCGAGCGCGCCACGGCGGCGGGCGCCGTCCTGGCGGACGTCCAGCCCGACGACGACGTCCGCGTGTTCCTCGACCCGGCCGGGCACCCGTTCTGCCTCTTCCTCCCGGAACCGGAGAACCCGCCGGCCCCCGCCTGAGATCCGGCCCGGCGCCGCGGAACGCCGTCGCCGGCCCGCCGGTTATCCACAGCTTCCGATTTCCTCTCCCCGGGGCCCCGCCGTCCGCGACGCTTCCGGTGGACGGCGGAGATGTCGGAGGCGAGGCATAGTGTTCGAACATGCGATCGAATATGGTCGGGGCGGCGGCGGAGTTCCGGCGGCGGCGGGCGCAGGTTCCGGTCGGCGAGGCGCGGATGGCGGAGGCGTTCCTGCGGGACGTGCGGGCCCGGGCACCGGAACGCCTCCCGATCTTCCGGTCGCGGCTGCAGGGCGAACTGCTCGCGCGGCTGCTGCTGGGGCCGTCCCGCGAGATGTCGATGCTCGACCTCGCGGTGATGCTCCGCACCGACCTCGCGTCCGTTATGCGCGAGGTGGAGCGGCTGGCACGGGCGGGCATCCTCACCCTCCGCCGCGGCATGGCCGGGCGGCTGGTGGCGCGCGACGCGGGCAGCCCGCTCTACCGGCCGCTCGCCCACCTCCTCATGCTGACGTTCGGCCCGGCGGCGGTGGTGGCGGAGGAGTTCGGCAGGCTCCCGTCCGTCCGGGAGCTCTACCTCTTCGGCGCCTGGGCCGAGCGCTACGAGGAACCAGGCGGTGAGCAGGCCGGCGATGTGGAGGTGCTGGTAATCGGCGACCTGGCACCGGACGCGGCGTTCGACGCGGCCCAGGAGTCGGCCGCCAGGCTCGGCATCCCCGTCCACCCCGTCGTCCGCACGCTCGCCCAGTGGGCGGACGACACCGACCCCTTCCTCCGCGAGATCCGCACGGGCCCCCTTTACGCGGTCCGGAACGATAGCCTCGCAGTCCACCCGGACCAGACGCCGTGAGGGCCACCCGACCAACCCGTGACGCTCTGCGCGCCCGCTGACGCCGTTTGCCCCCTGGCCCCTGTGCGCCCGCTGATGCCGTGTGCGCCCGCCGACGGCGGTTCAGTCCGCGGGCGGTCGGGTGGGTGGGCGCTCGGCGGGTGGTGGAGTCGTGGCTCAGGGGTGGGCCAGCCAGGTGTCGATCTCCTCGTGGATGCGGGACTTGGTGGCGAAGGGAGCGTAAGAGGCTTCGACGGCTGCTCCGGCGAGGTCGGCGAGGGTGGGGTCGTCGTAGCCGAAGGTGTCGCGGACGCGGGCGTACTCGGTGGCGAGGGAGGTGTCGATCAGTGCGGGGACGTCGGTGTTGATCGTGACGACCAGGCCCGCGTCGAGGAGGCGGGGGAGCGGGTGCGCCTCCAGGGACGGGGCGAAGCCCAGCGCGACATTGGAGGACGGGCACACTTCGAGCGGGATGCAGCGTTCCCTGACCTCGGCGACGAGATCCGGGTCGTCCAGGATCCGGATGCCGTGGCCCAGGCGTTCGGCGCGCCCCGGGCCGAGGGCCTGGCGGATGCTCGCGGGGCCCTCTCCCTCGCCCGCGTGGTGGACGATGTGCAGCCCGGCGTCGCGGGCGGCGGCGAACACCTCGGTGAACGGGTCCCCGGGGTGCGCCTCGTCGCCCGCGAGCCCGACGGCGACCACGCGGTCGTGCCGCCGGGCGAGGTCGAGCGTCCGCCAGGCCCGCTCGACGGACCGGCGCCGGGAGTGGTCGAGGATGAGGCGGCACTCGATCCCGAATGCCTCCTCCCCGGCCTCCAGGCCCTCCAGGACGGCCCGCAGGGGCATGGCCAGGTCACCGAGCCGCTCACCGTGTCCGGCGGCCGTGAAGGACACCTCCGCGTACCGCACGCCCTGGGCGGATTCGTCCGCGCAGAACTCGTAGGCGATCCGCCGGAAGTCGGCGGGGCGCCGCAGGCAGGCGCGGACGAGGTCGTTCTGCGCGAAGAAGGAGGTGAAGTCGCCGAACGTCCCGGTGTGCTCGGGCACGTCGACGCCGTTGGCCGCGCCGATCTCCCGGAGCGTCTCCCAGCGGACGGTGCTCTCCAGATGGACGTGCAGGTGCGCCTTGGGCAGGCTCACGAGGTCACGGGGCGGGGTCGTCAGATCGGGCACGGCGGTACGGTACGGCGCCGCGGTCCGGGGCGACCAGCGAATATCCGCCGAAACGGGGTACAGGCGGGCTGGTCCGTCGCCGGGGCCTGGTTCGTGGCTGGGCGGGCCATGATCTGTGGCCCGGGCGGGAGATGGCCCGTGGCTAGGATCGCCGGGTGAAGGTCCGATCCCTCGCTTTCCGTACAGATCTGCTGATCCGCCGCTCGGCCGGCTCCGTCATCGCGGATCACCCGTCGCACCTGGTGGTTCGGACGCCCGCCAACCCGCATTTCTGGTGGGGCAACTTCGTGCTCGTCGCTCCGGAGGCGCTACCGGACGCGCCGGCCCTCTTCGCGACGGAGTTCCCGGACGCGTCCCACCTGGCGATCGGAGTGGACGGAACCGAAGGGGACGCGGGCCATCGCGCGGAATGGGAACGGCTCGGGATCACCGTCGAGACCGACGCGGTCCTGACGGCCTCGGCGCTGCGCGCCCCTGTGCCGCCGGAACGAGTGGTCCTGCGCCCGCTGACCGAAAGTGATTGGGGGCAAGCGGAGCAGCTGCGGCGTGCGTGCGATGAGTTGGGGCCGTCGGAGAAGAACACCGCGTTCCGCACGGCGAAGCTCGCCGAGGAACGGCGGCTGTGCGAGGCGGGCGACGCCGTCTGGTTCGGCGCGTTCGTGGACGGCGTGATGCGCGCCGGCCTCGGGGTCGTCCACGACGGCCAGGGGCTCGCCCGCTACCAGCACGTCGAGACCCATCCCCGCTTCCGGCGGCGCGGCCTGGCGTCCTCGCTGGTCCACTTCGCCGGAACGGAGGCCCTGGCGCAGGGGGCCCGGACACTCGTGATCGTCGCGGATCCGGAGGGCGGGGCGATGCGGATCTACCGAGCGCTCGGTTTCGTCGAAACGGAGCGACAGGTCAGGCTCCAGCGCGCGGTGGGCACCGCGCCGGCGGGTCCGGCCGCCGAGCCCACCGGTAGTTGAGGAGTGTTTCCGAAGTGAAGCGGATCTATCGCGTCGAGGACGGGCGTCGCATCGAGGGTGTCGCGCGGCCGATCTTCATCCACAACATGTCGTACCACCTCGCCGACCTCCTGATCTACGCGGACGGCGCGATCAACTGCTGGGACTGGGTCGACCTGGACGGGCTGCGGGAGAAGCTCGACTGCGGCTGGGTGGTGACGCAGGTCCCCGAGGGCGGCGAGATCAGCGCGTACGAGCTGGGGCGCTGGAAGGCCGCCGAGCCGATGTTCGGTCTCACGGCGGAGATGCTGCTAGGCGAGGTGGCGGACGACATCGAGCGGTTGAACGGCCGTCCCGACTCCACCGACCGGTGCCTGGCCGTCCTGGACCGGTACCTGGAGTCGCGGGACGAGGCCGACCGCCTGGCGCTGCGGGAGGCCTACCTCGCGATCCCGGAGCACAAGCGGCACTACGCGCTCGGCGACATGGACAACAAGGACCGTCCGCTGATCTACCTGTGCACCGACATCGGAGAGCCCCCGATAGGCGGATGGTTCGACGACGACGAGATCACCGAGGCCATGCGCGAATGGGCGCTGAGGTACTTCGCCGAACGGGACCGCGTTCGCGCGGAGTACGCGGACAAGCAGCCCGCCGACGGCCCGGCGGAGCCGGTGGCGGGGACGGTGCACTTCGGCGGGCGCGTGTATCCGAAGGGGTTCCCGCAGGACGCCGGAATCGATGCCCTGCAGAACGACTACCCGCGCCCGATCGAGGTCGAGGGCGTCGTCTACTCGTCGGTGGAGCACGCCTACTGGGCGCTTTCCACGGACGACCCCGCCGCCCGTGAGCGGATCCGTTCGGCTGAGCGGGGTATCGACGCCCGGCTGGCCGCCGAGGAGGTACCCCGCGTCCAGGGGTGGGCGGAGGCGCGGACGGCGGTGATGGCCGGGCTCCTGCGCGCCAAGTACACGCAGCACCCTGATCTGGCGGAGACGCTGATGGGCACCGGTGACGCGTCCCTCGCCTACAACGGGATGGAATCCGACCACTGGAGGACGCGCGGCAGCGCCGGTCGCAACTGGGTGGGGCGGCTGCTGGAAGTCGTCCGCTCCGAACTGCAAGCGGAACGCGCGGGGATCCCGCTCCCCTGACACCGGCGGCGTCCCGTCGGGTTGTGCGCGGCGGGACGATCAGTGGGGGAGGGCGTAGCGGCCGTCGTCCAGAGGGTCGACCAGGCCGTCGGCGATGAGGGCGTCCAAGGCGCGCTCGCGCTGGACGGCATCCGACCACACGACGTCGAGGGCCGGTTTCTCGACCGGGCCCTCGGCGTCCCGCAGGACGGCGAGGATGCGGCCGCGGCACTGGCGGTCGGTGCCCGCGTAGGTCTGGCCGCGGCGCGGGGGCCCGTCGTGGGCGGGGCGTCCGGCGGCGTGCCAGGCGCACTTGTCGAGCACCGGGCAGTCGACGCAGCGGGGCGTGCGGGCGGTGCAGACGAGCGCGCCCAGTTCCATCGCCGCGACGGCCCAGCGGGCGGCGGTCGGCGGGTCGGGCGGCAGGAGGCTCTCCGCCAGCTCGACCTCCGCCCTGGTCTGCGACTTCGGCGGGTACTCGACGCCGGAGACCAGTCGGGCCAGCACCCGCCGGACGTTGGTGTCGAGGACGGCGTGCCGCTGCCGGAACGCGAAGCTGGCGACGGCCGCGGCCGTGTACGCGCCGATGCCGGGCAGCGCCAGCAGGTCGGCGTGGGAGGACGGCACCTCGCCGCCGTGCCGTTCGGTGATCGCGCGGGCGGACTCGTGGAGGCGCAGGGCCCGGCGCGGGTAGCCGAGCCGCCCCCACGCCCGGACGGCCTCCCCGGACGGTTCGGCGGCCAGCGCGGCGGGGGTGGGCCAGCGGGCCATCCAGGCGTCCCAGACGGGCAGGACGCGGGAGACCGGGGTCTGCTGGAGCATGATCTCGCTGACCAGGACGCCCCACGGGGTGGCGTCCGGCGCCCGCCACGGCAGGTCCCGGGCGTTCGCCTCGTACCAGGCGAGGATCGGGGCGGTGTAGAGGGAGTTCAGGTTCATGGCGCGCGGCCATTGTGGCACGCGGCGGGTCGTCCCCTCGTTCCGGTCCGCCGAATGCATACTGCCCGTATGTTTCCGAATACTGGGCGTCACTCGGGTGGTTCTGGGTTGGACCAGTACTGGCGGCGTCGCGCGGTCGCCCTGGCCGCGGTTCTGGGTGCGGTCGGCCTGGTGGCCTGGGCGTGCGCCGGGACGGGCGGGGACGAGCAGGTCCGGAACGCGGGCGCGGCCGAGAGCACGAGCCCTCCGCCGCCGCCCACCGCGATGCCGACGGTGACGGTCACCACGACGGCCACGCCCCGCCCGGCCCCGGTGCGGGACGGCGGCCCCTGCGACGGCGATGACCTGGTCGTCAACATGTCTGCGCAGCAGAGCACCTACAGCGGTTCCGAGCGGCCCGAGTTCAGGGTCACGGTCGTCTACACGGGCCAGGGGGCCTGCAAGTTCGACACGAGGTCCCTGGACGTCCGCATCACGTCGGGCTCGGACCGCATCTGGTCGTCCGCGGGCTGCCGCCGCGGTACCGCCGCCAAGGAGACGCTCCGGCGCGGCATCCCGTACGTCGACACCGTCGTCTGGGACCGCACCCGGGGCTGCAAGGGCAACGCGGTGGCCCGTCCCGGCACGTATGTGGCCCGGTTGAAGGGCGCGACGACCGGCGGAAAGCAGATCTTCCGCCTCCGCTGAGCACGCGTGCGCGGGAAACCGGCGCCCGTGCGCGCGGCTCGGACCATGCGCGCGTGCGCGCGGGTCAGACGTAGCGTTCCAGGATGGAGGACTCGGCGAGGCGGGAGAGCCCCTCGCGGACGCTGCGGGCGCGGGACTCGCCGACGCCGCCGACGGCCTGGAGGTCGTCGATGCTGGCGGCGAGGAGCTTCTGCAGGCCGCCGAAGTGCTCGACGAGCCGCTCGACGACCATGCTGGGCAGCCGCGGCACCTTGGCGAGCAGGCGGAAGCCCTTGGGGCTGACGGGCAGGTCGAGGGCGTCCGGGCCGGCGAAGCCCATCACCTCGGCGACCGTGGACAGGTCGAGGAGCTCGTTGGCGGACAGGGTGTCGAGGGACGCCAGGATGGCCGCGACGCCGCGGGCGCGGGTGTCGTCGGACGGGTAGTCGCGGACGATCAGCTCCCGGTCGGCGTCGACGCCGGAGACCAGCTCGTCGAGCTGGAGGGACAGCAGCCGCCCGTCGGTGCCGAGCTCGACGACGTAGCCCTCGATCTCGTCGGCGATGCGCCGCACCATCTCCAGGCGCTGGACGACGGCGCTGACGTCGCGGACGGTGACGAGGTCCTCGATCTCGAGGGCGGAGAGCGTGCCGGACACCTCGTCGAGCCGCAGCTTGTAGCGTTCGAGCGTCGCCAGGGCCTGGTTGGCCTTGGACAGGATGGCGGCCGAGTCTTCGAGGACGTAGCGGATGCCGTCGAGGTACAGCGCGATGATGTGCATCGACTGGCTGACGGAGATGACGGGCAGCCCGGTCTGGCGGGCGACGCGCTCGGCGGTGCGGTGCCGCGTCCCGGACTCCTCGGTCGGGATGGTCGAGTCGGGCACGAGGTGGACGGCGGCGCGGACGATGCGGCTGTGGCTGTCGTCCAGGACGATGGCGCCGTCCATCTTGGCGAGTTCGCGCAGGCGGGTCGCGGAGAACTCGACGTCGAGCTCGAAGCCGCCCGTGCACAGCTCCTCGACCGCCTTGTCGTAGCCGAGCACGATCAGGCCGCCGGTGTGGCCCCGGAGGATCCGCTCCAGTCCGTCGCGGATCTGGGTGCCCGGGGCCACCGCTGCCAAGGTGGCGCGGCGTCGCTCGTCATGACCCTTGTCGTGTGATGGCACCTGACCCCCGGAGGTCGCTGGACGGCGTCAGTTTACCGAGGAGGGCCGCGCGCCGGTTCCTCCCCAGGTCGCAAGCGTGCGTTGTGTGGAGTAATACTCTGGCGTGACCCGGATCACGGGGCCGTAAACGCGACCTGGAGCGCCTGTTTCAGGCTGTCGACCTCCATCACCTTCATGCCCTCGTAGCTGGTGAGCTGCGGATCGGCGCGCTTGAGCGGGGACCCGTCGGCCAGTTCGAGGGACCCGCGCGGGACGACGGCGTGCTTGAACCCGAGCCGGGCCGCCTCGGCGAGCCGCCGCTGGACGCCGGGCACGACGCGGACCTCTCCGGCGAGGCCGACCTCGCCGAGCGCGATCAGGCTGGTCGACAGGGCCTGCTCGACGGTGGAGCCCGCGACGGCGAGCGCGAGCGCGAGGTCGACGGAGGTCTCGTTGAGCCGCACCCCGCCGACCGTGGAGACGTACACGTCCTGCTCGTGCATGGAGATCTTGCAGCGCTGCGCGAGGACGGCGAGGACCATCGCGACGCGGGAGGTGTCGAGCCCGGACGTGGCCCGGCGCGGCGCGGGCAGGTGCGACTTCGCGACGAGCGACTGCACCTCGGCGACCAGGGGGCGGCGGCCCTCCAGCGTGACGGTGACGCAGGTGCCGGGGACGGCCTCGTCGCGGCGGGTGAGGAACAGGCCGCTCGGGTCGGGCAGCCCGACGATGCCGACCTCGGACAGGTCGAAGCAGCCGAGCTCGTCGGTCGGCCCGTAGCGGTTCTTCACGGCGCGGATCATGCGGAGCCGGGAGTGCCGGTCGCCCTCGAAGTACAGGACGACGTCGACGAGGTGCTCCAGCAGGCGCGGCCCGGCGATCGCGCCCTCCTTGGTGACGTGGCCGACGAGCACGACGGTGATGCCGCGCTCCTTGGCGACCCTGATCAGGTTGGCGGCGACCTCGCGGATCTGGGTGACGCCGCCGGGCGCGCCGTCGGCCTCGGACGTCCCGATCGTCTGGATGGAGTCGACGACGAGCAGCGCCGGCTCGACGGCGTCGATGTGCCCGAGGATCGCCGACAGCTCGGTCTCGGCGGCGAGGTAGAGCCGGTCGGTGATCGCGCCGACCCGGTCGGCGCGCAGCCGTACCTGCTCGGCGGACTCCTCGCCCGTCACGTACAGGACGTTCTTCGCGGCGCCGTCACCGTTGCCCTCGTTCCCGGTCGAGGCGAGCGCGGCGACCTCCAGCAGCAGCGTCGACTTGCCGATGCCCGGCTCGCCCGCCAGCAGCAGGACGGCGCCGGGCACGATGCCGCCGCCGAGCACCCGGTCGAGCTCGTCCAGCCCGGTGGGGCGGGTCTTGGCGGACCGGACGTCCACCTGCCCGATCGGCCGGGCGGGCGCACTGACGGGGCCAGCGGACACGACCCGCGCGGGCGTGGCGGACGCCGCCTCGGTGACCGTCCCCCACGTCTGGCACTCGCCGCAGCGCCCCACCCACTTGGACGTCTGCCACCCGCACTCCGAGCACCGGTAGGCCGCCTTGGCCGTCTTCGCCTTCGCCATGCCACGGAAGCGTAGAGCCCCCGTCCGACAACGCCCCACCGCAATGATCGGCCCCCGCCACGAACGTGCCCCAGGGTGGACACGGGTCGGGCGGCCGGAGGGCGCTCTGGCGCCCGTAGGTCGCACGACCCGCCGAGCCGGGCGACCGGAGCGACACGTCAGCGAGCCGCACGGTCAGAGTGACCCGCACTGTGGCGTGAGGATCGACCGGCTCGTGACGGGGGTTCCAGGGGGTCGCGCCCCTGGGCTAACACAGCTTACGGGCTCGTTCGATCAGGTCGCCCAGGTGGTCGGAGACTGTGCCGGGGCGTTCCATCATGGCCATGTGGCCGGCGGTCGGGACGACCTCCAGACGGGCGGACGGGACGCAGGAAGCGATCTTGAGGCTGTGCTCGACGGGGGTGAGCATGTCGTTCTCGCCGCCGATGACGAGGGTGTCGGCGCGGCCGAGGGCGGCGCAGTCGCTGATCACGTCGGTGGTGATCATGGAGCGGAGGAAGGCGGCGAAGGCGTCCATGCGGGTCTCGGTCATCATCTGCTCGGCGAACGCGACCGCGGCGGGGCTGGCGTCGGGGCCGAAGGCGACGAGGTCCTCGACGAGGGTGGCGGCGTCGCGGCCGAGGTGGCGGACCCTCTCGACGGCGCCGGAGCCGGCGCCGACGGCGCCGAGGGCGCGCGGCAGGACGCGGTGGGTGGTGCGGGCGAGCAGCGCGGGCATGCCGAGGGTGATCTCGGAGAGCCCGCCGGACGAGGTGCACAGCAGCCCGGTGGCGAGGATCCTGCGGCCGATCAGCTCGGGGTGCTCGTCGGCGTAGCGCATGATCGTCATGCCGCCCATGGAGTGGCCGACGAGGACCACGGGCGTGCCGGCGGGGACGGTCGCGGCGATGACGGCGGCGAGGTCGGCGGCGAGGCGGGTGACGGAGTAGCCCTCGCGGTCGCCGCCGTCGGAGCGGCCGTGGCCGCGCTGGTCCCAGAAGACGAGCCGGCCGAGGCCGCGCAGCGCCTTGCGCTGGAAGTGCCAGGAGTCCTGGGTGAGCGTCCAGCCGTGCGAGAACACGACGGCGAGGTCGGTGCGGTCGTCGCCGTCGATCTCGGCGTACAGGCGGGTGCCGTCGTCGGCGCGGACGGGGACGGGCCGTCCGCGCAGGGAGCCGAAGGGCTCGCCCGCGAACGGGTCGGGGCGCAGCTGGAGGCGGCGCATCGCGCGGCGCTGGGCGACCAGCCCGGCGCCCGCGCCGGCGGCCCCGGCGGCGGTGGCGGCCAGCAGCCCGCCGAACGCTCTCCCGGCAGTGACACGGCCCATGTCGGTCCTCCCGTATGACCAACTAGTCAGTAACTCAGTGGCAACGCCACCACAAATTCACGGCATAGTCCACCTCCAGACCAGGATGCTCGCGCAGGCAGGCGTCCGCGAGGTCCGGCGGGAACTCGATGCGCAGTACGGCGGCGAGGTCGTCGCGGTTCTGGAACGACCACCGGATCGTCAGCGGCTCCCGGGAGAAGCCGCGGCGCGTCCAGAACCGCTCGACCGCCCCGGGGTCGTACTTCGGCAGGCTCCGCCGGAACCAGCGGCCGAACGTGGAGCGGGTGGCGTCGTTGTCGATGACGAACACGGCCCCGCCGCGCCGGACGACCCGGTCGAGCTCGGCGAGGCCTGGTTCGCAGCCGGGCCCGAAGAAGTAGGCCCAGCGGGCGTGCACGACGTCGACGGAGGCGTCCGGGAGCGGCAGCGCCTGCGCGGCGCCCACGCGGACGGTGACGTTCGGCAGGTCCCCGGCGCGGCGCGCGGCGGCCGCGGCCAGCCCGGCGTGCGGCTCCACGCCGACCACCCGGCGGGCGTCGGCGGCGAAGAACGGCAGGTGGAAGCCCGTCCCGCAGCCGACGTCGAGGACGTCGGCGCCGGTCCACGGGCGGATCGCGCGCATCGCGGCGGCGAGGACGCCGTCCGGGTCGACGGCGCGGTTCTCCAGCTCGTAGACCCGCGGTGAGTTCCAGATGTTGGGGCTCGGCACGGCGCCCGGCGCGATATCGGCCACGGACGCAGAGCGTAACCGCCTCCGCGCGGGCGATGCGGGGCCTCGCGCGGCGACGCGTCCAGGATCACTCCGGCCGGTTGTTTCATCCGCGCCGCCGCCGCATAGGCTTTGCCTTGCGAACCTGATGAACATCGTCGAGCGATCATTCCTGGCGAGGAAGCCTTGACCCCGCAGCACAACGGCGTCAGTACACCGGCTCTCCGGGTACCGGACGCGCCGATCACGCTCTCCACCGCGTCGGTCTACCCCGAGAAGGTACCGAGCGCGTTCGAGATCGCCGCGCTGCTGGGCTACGACGGCATCGAGGTCATGGTCTCCACGGACGCCTCCTCGCAGGACCTGAACGTCCTGCGCCGGCTGTCCGACTACCACCAGGTTCCGATCAAGTCGATCCACGCGCCCTGCCTGCTGCTCACGCAGCGCGTGTGGGGGCGCGAGCCGTGGGGCAAGCTCATCCGCTCCAAGGAGGTCGCCGAGGAGCTGGGCGCGGAGGTCGTCGTCGTCCACCCGCCGTTCCGGTGGCAGCGCGACTACGCCAAGGAGTTCGTCGAGGGCCTCGCCCGCATGCAGGAGGAGACGGACGTCCTGTTCGCGGTGGAGAACATGTTCCCGCTCAAGGCGCGCGGTGCCGAGGCGGGCATGTACCTGCCCGACTGGAACCCCGTCGACCAGGACTACCCGTACGTCACGCTCGACCTGTCCCACACCGCGGTGTCGGGGTCGGACGCCGTCGACATGGCCGGGGCCCTGGGCGACCGCCTGCGGCACATCCACCTCGCCGACGGCGTGGGCATCACGAACAAGGACGAGCATCTCGTCCCTGGGCGGGGCAACCAGCCGTGCGGGCCGATGCTGGAGAACCTCGCCGAGGGCGGTTTCCGGGGGCACGTCGTCCTCGAAGTGAACACGCGGCGCGCGTCCAGCCGGGTCGAGCGGATGGAGGACCTCGCCGAGGCCCTGGCGTTCGCCCGCCTGCACCTGGCCGCCTCCGCGCACACCTGGGAGGTCACGCCGGCCGGGGAGATCACCCGCCGGGGCGTGCGGTGACGCAGGCCGCCGGGCGCCGCGGCCGGGGCCCCGGGCGGCGCCCCGGCCCGACCGAGACGCGGGAGAAGATCCTCGCCGCGGCCCGGGACCTGTTCGCCGAGAAGGGCTACGACGGGGCGTCGCTGCGCGCGATCGCGCGCGCCGCCGGGGTCGACCCCGCGCTCGTCCACCACTTCTTCGGCAGCAAGGAGGGCGTGTTCATCGAGGCGATGCGCTTCCCGGTGGACCCGTCCTTCATCCTGCCGCGCATCATGGCGTCGCCGCACGACAAGCTCGGCGAGACGATGGTCCGCACGTTCCTGGACGTGTGGGGCGACGACGACCGCCGCGCGCCGATGCTGGCGATGCTCCGCTCCGCGATGACGAACGAGCGGGCGGCGGCGCTGCTGCGCGAGTTCGTCACGGTCGCCCTGTTCGGGAAGGCGAAGGAGGCGACCCAGGCGCCGCCGCTCGGGATCCAGGCGGCGGCCGGGCAGATGATCGGGCTGATGATCCTGCGGTACGTGCTGCGCATCGAGCCGATGGCCTCCGCCACGGAGGACGAGCTGATCGAGCTGGTCGCCCCGGCCGTCCAGCGCTACCTGACGGGCTGACCGTCCCGCTCCCCGCGCATTCCCCCGGGTGCTCCATGCCCACGTCTTGACCGGGGACCACCGCGCGCTTAAATTCAACACATGATGAGTTTTAGTCCGGAGGGTGCGGCCGAGCCGGCGGTCCGGGTCCGGGACCTGCGGGTCGTGCGCGGCGGCCGGGAGGTGCTGCACGGGCTCACCTTCGACATCCCGCGCGGTTCGATCGTCGGGCTGCTCGGCCCGAGCGGCTGCGGGAAGACCACGCTGATCCGGGCGCTCGTCGGCGTCCAGATCGTGGCGGGCGGCACCGTGACCGTGCTCGGCGAGCCCGCCGGGTCGGCGGGGCTGCGGCACCGCGTCGGGTACGCGACGCAGTCGCCCGCCGTGTACGCCGACCTCACCGTCGCCGAGAACCTGCGCTACTTCGCGTCCGTGCTGCGCGCGCCGCGCTCGGACGTCGACCGCGTCATCGACGAGGTCGGGCTCGGCCGCAGCCGCGACCAGACGGCGGCGACGCTGTCCGGCGGGCAGCTCAGCCGCGTCAACCTCGCCGTGGCGCTGCTCGGCTCGCCGGAGCTCGTCGTCCTGGACGAGCCGACCGTGGGCCTCGATCCGGTGCTGCGGCAGGAGCTGTGGGAGCTGTTCCGCGAGCTGGCCGACCAGGGCGCGACGCTCGTGGTGTCCAGCCACGTGATGGACGAGGCGGGCCGCACCGACCGGCTGCTGCTGATGCGCGAGGGCGCCGTCCTCGCCGACGGCACCCCGGAGGGGCTGCGCGCCCGCACCGGCACGCCCGACCTCGAGGCGGCGTTCCTGCACCTGATCACCGAGAGGGCCGGGAGTCCGACATGAACACGGCGATCACGCTCGCCACGACGCGGCGCATCCTGGCGCAGCTCAGGCACGACCACCGCACGCTCGGGCTGCTCATCGGCGTGCCGGCGCTGCTGATGATCCTGCTGCGCTACGTGTTCGACGAGCCGATGCTCTTCGACCGGATCGGCCCGATGCTGCTCGGGCTGTTCCCGTTCATCGTGATGTTCGTCGTCGCCAGCGTCGCCACCCTCCGGGAGCGGACGAGCGGCACCCTGGAGCGGCTGATGACCATGCCGCTCGGCAAGCTCGACCTGCTGCTCGGCTACGCGCTCGCGTTCGGGCTGATCGCGCTGGTCCAGATCGCGGTGGTGCTGGCGATCTCGCTGACGTGGCTGGGCCTCGACCTGACCGGCTCGCTCGGCTCGCTGGTGCTCGTCTCCGTCCTGGACGCCCTGCTCGGCATGGCGCTCGGCCTGTTCGCCAGCGCGTTCGCGCGGACCGAGTTCCAGGCCGTCCAGTTCATGCCCGCGTTCGTCCTGCCGCAGACGCTGCTGTGCGGGCTGATCGTCCCGCGCGAGGACATGGCGTCCTGGCTGCGGGCCATCGCGGACGTCCTGCCGCTGTCGTACGCGGTGGAGGGCATGCAAGAGATCAGTGCCCGGCCCGACTTCACCGGCACCTTGGTGGTGGACGTGGTCGTCATCGCCGCCTTCACGGTCGGGGCGCTGGTGCTGGGCGCGGTCACGCTCCGGCGCCGCACCGCCTAGCCTGCGGCCAACCCGGACAGGCAGGGCGAAGTGGGCCATCCCCGGTCGATCCTGCTGGTAGCTTCTGCGCCATGACCGCGCCAGAACATCCCGGGTCGCAGGGGCCCCAGGCAGGGCAGCAGGCAGCGCCGCACGCGGCCGCGCCCCCGCCGCCGGGGGAGGGGCCCCCGCCGCAGGCGGCGGGGAAGTCCGAGGCCGACGACGCGTTCTGGGCGGGCGCCGACGGCGCGGAGCGGCAGCGCAAGCGCCGGTGGCCGCGCGTCCTGATCGCCGTGGGCGTGTTCGTCGCGCTGCTCGCGGCCGGGATCGGCGGCCTGGCGTGGCAGCGCCAGTCGTCCTACCTCGGCAACATCGACCGGCAGAAGAACGTCATGCCGGGCGAGGGCCCGAACCGTCCGGAGCGGAACGTGGAGGGCACCGAGAACTGGCTGCTCGTCGGGTCCGACTCGCGCGCGGAGAGCGCCACGACCGGCGAGGGCAACGACGTCTGGAAGCCGGGCCAGCAGCGCACCGACACGATCATGCTGCTGCACCTGCCCGCGGACCGGAAGAAGGCGTACATCATCTCCTTCCCGCGCGACTCGTGGGTGGAGATCCCCGGCTACGGCAAGCAGAAGATCAACGCGGCGTTCTCGTTCGGCGGGCCGAAGCTGCTGATCGAGACGCTGGAGGGCCTCACCGGGATCCGGATCGACCACTACGGCGCGATCGACTTCGAGGGGTTCAAGACGATGACGGACGCGCTCGGCGGCGTCACCGTCAACATCAAGCAGAGCGTGTACGACCCGGCCCGCAAGAAGCAGTGGACGGCGGGCAGGCAGAAGCTGGACGGCGAGGAGGCGCTGCTGTTCGTCCGCCAGCGCTACAACCTGCCGAATGGCGACTTCGACCGGATCAAGCGCCAGCAGGCGTTCCTCGGCGCCCTCGCCAAGCAGGCCGCCGACCGCGGCACGCTCACCAACCCGCTCAAGCTGGACCGGTTCCTGTCCGCGCTCACCAAGTCGATCAGCGTGGACGACGGCGTGTCGGGCGGCCACCTGCGGTCGCTGGTGTTGAGCATGCGCAGCGTCCGCGCCTCGGACGTGGTGTTCATGACGCTGCCGTTCAAAGGCACCGGGACGCGCGCCAAGCAGAGCGTCGTGCTGCTGGATCCGGCGAAGTCGAAGCAGCTGTTCGAGGCGGTCAAGTCCGCGCGCATGGCCGAGTACGTCCAGCGGCACGGCGGCGGCAACAGCCTCGGCACCGTCTCGTGATCTCCGCGCGGCCGCGGGCTTAACCTGGGACGCGGAGGCACGGACGAGGACCGGGGGGTGCGCACAGTGCTTCGTCAGGCGTTGCTCGCCGCGTCGCGCAGCGGCGGCGCGCGCAGGCTGGTGGAGACCGCGCCGTTCACCGGCGACGTCGTCCGGCGCTTCATCGCGGGCGAGACCATCGAGGACGCCGCGCGCGTCACGGAGCGGCTCATCGGCGAGGGCAGGCTCGTCACCCTGGACGTCCTGGGCGAGGACATGCAGGACGAGGGGGGTGCCGAGGCGAACGTCCGGCGCTACGTCGAGCTGCTGGAACGGCTGGGGGAGGCCGGTCTCGGTGTGCGCGCCGAGGTGTCGCTGAAGCTGTCGGCCATCGGTCAGTCCCTCGGCGAAGACCTCGCCCTGGAGAACGCCAGACGCGTCTGCACGGCCGCACGTGACGCCGGTACGACGGTGACCATCGACACGGAGGAGCACACCACCGTCGATTCGAACCTCCGGATCGTCCAGGAACTGCGGCGCGACCACCCGGACGTGGGGGCCGTCGTCCAGGCGTATCTGCGGCGGGCAGAGGAGTACTGCACGGAACTGGCCTACGAGGGTTCGCGGGTAAGGCTGTGCAAGGGCGCGTACGCGGCTCCCGCATCGGTGGCCTTCTCCGACAAGGAAGAGATCGACAGGTCGTACGTCCGCTGTATGAAGGTCCTGATGGCGGGCAAGGGCTACCCGATGATCGCCACCCACGACCCCCGGCTCATCGAGATCGCCGAGGCACTGTCGGTCCTGCACGAGCGCGACCCGGGCACGTTCGAGTACCAGATGCTGTACGGCGTGCGCTCGCAGGAGCAGCGCAGGCTGGCCGCGCAGGGCGCGCAGGTGCGCACCTACGTCCCCTACGGGCCCGAGTGGTACGAGTACTTCATGCGCCGCATGGCGGAACGTCCGGCCAACCTGCGCCTCTTCGCGCGCTCCCTCGCCAGGCGCTCCTGACCCGGCCGATAGGCTGGACCGGTCGTTGAATCCCCACGTCAAGGTATGCCGATGATCGCGATTCTGGGTGCCGGGAAGATGGGCGAGGCGCTGCTGTCCGGGGTGCTCCGGGCCGGCCGCCGCCCGTCCGAGCTGATGGCGACCGCGCGCCGGGAGGAGCGCGGCGCGCTGCTGCGCGAGCGGTACGGCGTCGAGGTCGTGCCGAACGCGGAGGCCGCGGCGACGGCGGAGACCCTGGTCCTCGCGGTGAAGCCGCAGGACATGGGCGCCCTGCTGGAGGAGATCGGCGCGCACGTGCCGCCCGGCCGGCTGGTGGTCTCGATGGCGGCCGGCATCACCACCGGGTTCATCGAGGCGAGGCTGCCGGACGGCGTCCCGGTCGTGCGG
Source organism: Actinomadura meyerae (assembly GCF_900188445.1). Lineage (GTDB taxonomy): Bacteria > Actinomycetota > Actinomycetes > Streptosporangiales > Streptosporangiaceae > Spirillospora > Spirillospora meyerae. The sequence goes on along the minus strand of NZ_FZOR01000032.1, from coordinate 13,756 downwards.
GTCATGTCGAACACGCCGGTGCACGTGGACGAGGCGATGAGCGTGATCTCGCCCGGGTCGCACGCGGCGGAGGAGCACCTGAAGCTGGCCGAGGAGCTGCTGTCCCCGGTCGGGAAGGTGCTGCGCATCCCCGAGTCGCTGCAGGACGGCGCGACGGCCCTGTCCGGCAGCGGCCCCGCGTACTTCTACTACCTGGTCGAGGCGATGGTGGACGCCGGCATCCTGCTCGGCATGCCGCGCGCCGCCGCGCTGGAGATGGTGATCCAGTCGGCGGTCGGCGCGGCGGTGATGCTGCGCGACTCCGGCGAGCACCCGGTATTGCTGCGCGAGGCGGTGACCTCGCCGGGCGGGACGACGATCTCGGCGATCCGGGAGCTGGAGCGGCACGGCGTCCGCGCCGCGGTGCTGGAGGCCATCGAGGCGGCCCGCAACCGGGGCCGCGAGCTCGCGAGCGGCTGACGAAGCGCCCCTCCGCCCGTGCCCACCCCGCCCGCGGCGGTTCTCATGAAAAGTTCATCTTTGAACATTGAGCCGGTCATGGGGGCGGACTCGTGTTAGGGGTATGGGACTCATACTCCGCCTGATCGTCGCCGCCGGGCTGGCGGCCGACGCGATCGTGCACTGGATGTTCGCGCCCGACATGGCCTACGTCGAGGGCGGGTCCATCGGAGGCGACGACCTCTTCCGGATCCAGGCGGCGGTCGCGGGGGTGGTCGCCGTCATCGTCCTCACCTACGCGTCCCGCTGGGCGTACGCGCTGGCGTTCCTCGTCGCGGCGAGCGCGGCCGGCGCCGTCGTCCTCTACTACTACGCCGACCCCGGCGCGCTCGGCCCGCTGCCCGACATGCACGAGCCCGTCTGGTACCTCGACAAGACGATCAGCCTGGTGGGTGAGGGCGGCGCCGCGCTGGCCGCGCTGGCCGGGTTCTTCGTGGCGGGCGGTCGCCGCCGCTCGGAGGAGGACGCCCTGGAGCCCGAGGCCGCGGGCCGCTTCTAGCCACGGCCCGCTGCTGGCCGCAGGCCCGTCCCTCCGTCGCGCCGGACGCTAGGCCGCCTTGGTGCGCCCTTTCGGCTTGCCGGTGACGGACTGGATGAAGCGGGCCGCGTGGTCCATCGCCTCGCCGGCCTCGGGCAGGACGCGGTTAAGGATCTGGAAGACGTGCATCTGGCCGTTCCAGACCTGGAGCTCGCAGTCCCCGCCGGCCTCGCGCAGCGCCTCGGCGAACGCCTCGGCCTCGGTGCGCAGCACCTCGGCGCCGCCGACCTGGATGAGGACGGGCGGCATGTCCGTCCACGCGCAGGTCAGCAGGGCGAGCCGCGGGTCGTCGAAACCGGCCGGGCCCACCACGAGCCGCGCGATCCGCCGCGCGGAGGCGGCGCTGATGTACGGGTCGCGGGCGCGCTCCTGCGCCTGGATGGACAGCTCGCAGGTCAGGTCCACCCACGGGGAGAACAGCGTGATCCCGGCGGGGTTCGGCAGTTCCAGCCGGCAGATCTCCCCGGCGAGCACGGCGGCGAGGTGGCCGCCGGCCGAGTCGCCCGCGATCACGATGCGGGACGCGGGCACGCCCCGCGCGAGCAGCCACCGGTACGCGGCGACGGCGTCCTCCAGCGGCGCCGGGAACGGGTGCTCGGGCGCCAGCCGGTACCGCAGCGCGAGGACGGGCAGCCCGGTGTCGTGCGCGAGCCGCGACGTCATCGGCCGGTGGGTGCGCGGCGAGCAGGCCACGTAGCCGCCGCCGTGCAGGTAGAGCACGGCTCCGCGGGGCCGCCTGCCTTCGGCGGCGTCGCGCGGGGCGACCCACTCGCCTCTGACCTGGCGTTCCTCGCCGTCCTCCTCCTGCCGCTCGTCCAGTCCCTCGATCCGCACACCGGGGTGGGGCCGCATCAGTAATGAGGCGGCGTCCACCGTGGAACGGGCGGTCCGGAGCCCGGTGGTGTGGCCGGGGAGGTACTGCAGGAGAGGCCGGACGCCCAGGCGCAGAGCGCTGCTGATCGCTCGGCTGCGAACGCTCGGGCTGTCCATGGACCCCCCTTTGGTGTTTTCGTGTCGTGTGATCGGTATGCCCGTTTTTGGCGGGTAACTCACGTCACACTGCCGAAAGCGGGCCGGGCGGGCACCGGATGGGCACGGGGGGCCGCTCGGCCTGTGAGCCAGGCCACGTGACGCTCGCGATACCGTGAGGTCATGAGCGGTCCCGATTCGTCCCCATCCTCCGAGCCCGAGAACTGCGGATTGACGATCTTCTGGGACGAGCGGCTCATCTCCTACGACTTCGGCCCCGGGCATCCGATGAACCCGGTGCGCGTCGAGCTGACGATGGCGCTGGCGCGCGAGCTCGGCGTCCTGAGCCGGCCCAACGTGCGCGTGTCGCCGTTCGAGGCGGCCGGCGACAAGCTGCTGCGGCTCGTCCACGAGGAGTCCTACATCGCGGCGGTCAAGCACGCCGGGACGACCGGGCTGCCCGACGGGCGGCACGGGCTCGGTACCACCGACAACCCGATCTTCCTCGGCATGCACGAGGCGTCCGCCCTGGTCGCGGGCGCGTCGGTGGCCGCCGCCGAGGCCGTGTGGACGGGCGGGGCCGAGCACGCCGCGAACGTCTCCGGCGGCCTGCACCACGCGCTCGCCGGCGCCGCCAGCGGCTTCTGCGTCTACAACGACCCCGCGATCGCGATCGCCTGGCTGCTGGAGAACGGCGCCGAGCGCGTCGCCTACGTCGACATCGACGTCCACCACGGCGACGGCGTCCAGGCCGCGTTCTACGACGACCCGCGGGTGCTGACGATCAGCCTGCACGAGTCGCCGCGCACGCTGTTCCCCGGCACCGGGTTCCCCGACGAGACGGGCGCCGAGGGCACGTCCGTCAACATCTCGCTGCCGCCCGGCACCGGCGACCGGCCGTGGCTGCGCGCGTTCGACGCGATCGTCCCGCCGCTGCTGCACCGGTTCCGGCCCGACGTCCTCGTCACCCAGCAGGGCGCCGACGGGCACGCGCTCGACCCGCTCGCGCATCTGATCCTCAGCGTGGACGGGCAGCGGACGGCCTACGAGCGGCTGCACCGGCTGGCGCACGAGACCGCCGGAGGGCGCTGGGTGCTCACCGGCGGCGGCGGGTACGAGCTGGTCCAGGTCGTCCCGCGCGCGTGGACGCACCTGCTCGCCGAGGCGGCGGGCGGCCGCATCCCGCCGGACACCGCGACCCCGGAGCCGTGGCGCGAGTTCGTCCGGCTGCGCACGGACGAGGTGGCCCCCCGCCGGATGACGGACGGGACCGAGGTGGTGGAAGGCGCCACGTGGGGGGACGGCTACGACCCGGCGAACCCGGTCGACCAGGCGGTCCTGGCGACCCGGCGGGCGGTGTTCCCCGAGCACGGCCTCGACCCGATGACCGACGTGTGATGCGGGCGAGCCACGACCCGAACAGCGGCGACCCGAACAGCGGCGACCCGAAGACCGACGAACGACGAGCCACGAGCGACGAGTGAGGCCCGTGACCATGGAGACGGCACCGAGCCGGGGCGAGCTGCGCGCCCACCTCGTCCGGACGATGATCGCCGGCGAGGTGGCGACGCCGCGCCAGAACAACCTGCTGCACTACCGGCGGATGGCCGCCGGGAACCCGTACTACCAGTTCGGCCTGGAGCTGAAGCCGTCGTGGACGGAGCGCGCCGTGCTGGAGATGATGGTGGAGCGCTGCGGCGTGAACCCCGACCCCGGGCACATCTTCGGGGACGACACCATCGACCCCGATATCACGCTCGACACGCTGGAGGCGATGGGCGAGCGCATCGGCCTGGCCGCCCGCCGCCGGGAGAACGTCGTGGTCGCGACGGGCCATCCGGCGACGCTGACGCCGCTGTACCAGGCGGTCGCGCGGGCGCTGGCCGGGGCGGGCTGCCGGGTGCTGACGCCCGCCGCCGGCTGGACGTACGAGATCGAGACCGGCTACGGCGGCTCGGAGCTGCGCCGCATCGTGTACGCCGAGCCGGGCGTCGCGATGCTGGAGGGCGACGACCACCGGACGCACCACACGCACGACCCGCACCCGATGGAGGCCATGCTCTACGAGCTCTCCCCCGTGGCCGCCAATAGCGCTCTCGCGGGGTCCGGGGAAGCTAAACCTGATATCTGGCCGGATCTGGCCATCGCCGATCACGGCTGGGCCGGCGCCGCCGGCCAGGCGGGCATCGACACCGTGGGGTTCGCGGACTGTAACGACCCGGCGCTGTTCGCCGGCGCCGCCGAAGGCAAGATCGACGTGGTCGTGCCGCTGGACGACGGCGTCTCCCCGCACCACTACGCGCCGCTGACCGCCTACATCCTCGATCACGCCGGGCTTCTCCCGGCGGACTGAGCCCCCTTACCTCCGGGCTGGGCGGGACTGGCGCCCGCATCGCCTGTCACGCGGTGTGACAGGGCGGCCGTAGCGGGGCTCATGGGCTCGCCCGGCGCCATCGGTGACTGCGGAACCGCAGGTCAAGGCGGGGTCCCGGTTGACAACCGTTCGCCATGACACGGTCGGTGCCGTTTCGTCCACGCTGCGTGCGGGAGCAGCACTGTCACCCGGTGGTCAGGTCGGGATACGGAAATGTGCGGAACTCCCCTCTTGCGACTGCCGATACGCGATTTACGCTGGAGAAGTACACGTGCGTGATCAAAGTCACCCGAAGGGCCGGTGCGCGGCACGTGTGGAAGAGGGCGTCCGATGACCTCAGGCGAGCGACCTCTGAGCGAGGTCAGGTTCCTGACCGTGGCCGAAGTGGCGGCGGTGATGCGGGTGTCCAAGATGACCGTCTACCGCCTCGTCCACTCGGGCGAGCTTCCCGCCATCCGTGTGGGCCGCTCGTTCCGGGTTCCCGAGCAGGCCGTACACGACTACCTGCGCGACGCGTACATCGAAGCCGGATAGCGGGTAGGGGCGGGGGCATGAGCCATGACCCCGCCGCGAACCCGACACCCGGCAGCGCAGGGGGCGCCGGGGCGATCCTCGCGGACCGTCCCGGAGCTGGGGAAGCAGGACGAGGACCGGCCGGCGGCCGCGAAGCGGCCACCGGAGCCGGCGTCCGGGGAACGGGGGCGAGCGGTCCCCGCGCTCCGCGATCCGGCGGGACGGTCCGGACACCGAGCGGGACGGGCGGCACGGCCGCCCGCCCCGGAGCGACGGTGCCCGGCGCCGTGCGACGCGCGGTGCCGGACGCCGCGCGCGCCGCGGGATGCGCCGCGGGTGGGCCGCGGCGTGATCTGCGCCTGTTCGGCGGTACCCTTGGGCGGCGGACCGTGCGCGCTCACCGAGCCATGCTCGCTTGCGGCGCGGCCGCCTCCTGCACACTCCCGATACGCCGAGCGAGGTCCCGTGGGCTCTGTCATCAAGAAGCGTCGCAAGCGCATGGCGAAGAAGAAGCACCGCAAGCTGCTGAAGAAGACGCGCATCCAGCGCCGCAACAAGAAGTGATCACACCGGCAGCTCAGCCGTAAGGGGTGGGGCGCACAGTGTCCTCCATGCCCACCGCCGCGGCCCGTGTCGTCCTCGTCACGGGCGTGTCCCGTTTCCTGGGGGCGCGGGTCGCGAACGCGCTCCAGGCGGACCCGGGCATCGAGCGCGTGATCGGCGTGGACACGGTGCCGCCCACCGAGAGCCTCGGACGCACCGAGTTCGTCCGCGTCGACATCCGGACGCCCGGCATCGCGAAGATCATCGCGTCGGCCGGGGTGGACACCGTGGTGCACCTCAACCTGGTGACGTCCTCGTCCGCCTCCCGGGCGAAGGCCAAAGAGCTGAACATCATCGGCACGATGCAGCTGCTCGCGGCGTGCCAGCGCTCGCCCGACATGCGCAAGCTCGTCGTGCGGTCCTCGGCCGCCGTGTACGGGTCGTCGCCGATGGACCCGGCCGTGTTCACCGAGCGGGACGAGCCGGCCGAGCCGCCGCGCTCCGGCTACGCCAAGGACGCGGTCGAGGTGGAGGGCTACGTCCGCGGGCTGATGCGGCGCCGCTCCGACCTGACCGTGTCGGTGCTGCGGTTCGCGAACTTCCTCGGCCCCGGCGTCGACTCCCCGTTCACCCGGTACCTGCACCTGCCGGTCGTCCCGACCGTGCTGGGCTTCGACCCGCGGCTCCAGTTCGTCCACGAGGACGACGGCGTCGAGGTGCTGCACCGCATGACCACCGAGGACCACCCCGGCTGCTTCAACGTCGCCGGGGAGGGCGTGCTGCTGCTCTCCCAGGCGCTCCGCCGGGCCGGGCGGCCGTACGTGCCGGTCCCGTCGCCGTCCATCTCGGTGCTCGGCGACATGGGGCGGCGCTTCGCGGGCCTGTCGGGGTTCTCGCCGGAGCTGCTGCGCTGGCTGACCTACGGCCGGGTCATCGACGTCACCGCGCTGGAGGAGGAGCTGGCGTGGCGCCCCAAGTACAGCTCCGAGGCGGCGTTCGCCGACTTCGCCGCCGCGCAGGGCCTCGGCCGCGGCCACGGCCGGCTCGCGCACCTGCTCGGACGCGCCTGAAGGGAAGCCCCGATGATGAACGCCCGGCACCTGGATGACGACGACGAGGGCGCGCAGGTCATCCCCCTCGGCACCGGCCGCCGCGAGAACGGCGACGGTCCGCAGGGCGGAGCGTCCGGCGAGGCCGGCGGCTCGGGCGATCCGGGCGGGAATCCGCTGGAGCGCGGCATCGCGTCGGGGCTGGCGTTCCTGCGCCGCCGGCTGGCCGGCGAGTACGAGGTGGACGAGTTCGGCTTCGACCCCGAGTTCAACTCCACCGTCCTGCTGCCGCTCGCCCGCGCCCTGTACGAGCACTGGTTCCGCGTCGAGCTGACCGGCCTGGAGAACGTCCCGGAGGGCGGCGCCCTGCTCGTCGCCAACCACTCGGGTACCATCCCGCTCGACGCGCTGATGCTGTCGGTCGCGCTGCACGACAACGCCGACCGCTGCGTCCGGCTCCTCGGCGCCGACCTCGTCTACCAGATCCCGGTGCTCGGCCACCTGGCCCGCAAGGCCGGCCACACCCTCGCCAGCCAGGCGGACGCGGCGCGCCTGCTCGCCAAGGGCGAGCTCGTCGGGGTCTTCCCGGAGGGGTTCAAGGGCGTCGGCAAGCCGTTCAGCGAGCGGTACCGGCTGCAGCGCTTCGGCCGCGGCGGCTTCGTCGGGACGGCGCTGCGCGCCGGCGTGCCGATCGTCCCGTGCGCCATCGTCGGGGCGGAGGAGATCTACCCCAAGATCGCGGATCTGCGGCCGCTGGCCCGGCTGCTCGGCCTGCCGTACTTCCCGATCACGCCGACGTTCCCGCTGCTCGGGCTCGGCGGGCTCGTCCCGCTGCCGTCCAAGTGGGTGATCCAGTTCGGCCCGCCGATGGCGCTGGAGGAGTACGGGCTGGACGCCGCCGACGACCCGATGACGGTCTTCGAGATCACCGACCACGTCCGCGAGAAGATCCAGCACATGCTGTACGAGGCGCTGCTGCACCGCGGCCCGGCGTTCCTGTAGGGCGGTCCTGTAGGGCCTTTCCGCCGGTCGGCCGGCCGTCAGCCGTCCGCGCCGCGGGCCGCGAACCCGCGGAGCTTGGCCGGGTTCAGCACCCACAGCAGCCGGTCGACGCCCGCGTCCGACGCGCCGATCGCCAGCAGCGCGAACGGGGTGCCGTCCCGCGTCAGCAGTGCGGCGGGGTGCCCGTTCGCCTCGACCAGCGCGACCGTCGCGCCCGGCCAGAACCGGGGCGCGAACGCCACGACGAACCTCGCGACCCGCTCGCGCCCGGCCACCGGGATCCGCGCGGCGCCGCGGACCGCGCCGCCGCCGTCGCTGTAGCTGACCGCGTCCTCGGCGAGCAGCTCCTCCAGCGCGTCGAGGTCGCCGGTGCGGGCCGCGGCGATGAACGTCTCCAGCAGCCGCCGGTGCTCGGTCCGGCTCACCGGGTTGCGGCGCTCCGCGGCGAGCCGCCGCCGCGCCCGGCTGGCGAGCTGCCGCGCGTTCGCCTCCGTGACCTGCAGGATCGCCGCGATCTCGGCGAACGGGTAGTCGAACGACTCGCGCAGCACGTACGCCGCCCGCTCCGGCGGGGACAGCCGCTCCAGCAGCAGCAGGACGGCCAGTTCGACGTCCGCGGCCTGCTCGGCGCCCTCCTCCGGGCCCCTGGCGGTGTCCACGGGTTCGGGCAGCCACGGGCCCGCGTACTGCTCGCGCCGCTTCCGCGCGGACCGCACGACGTTGATCGCCAGCCGGGTCGCCACCGTCACCAGGAAGGCGGCCGGGTCGCGCACGTCCGCGCGGTCCGCCCCCTGCCAGCGGAGCCAGGTCTCCTGGACGACGTCCTCCGCCTCGGCGGCGCTGCCGAGCATCTGGTACGCGATGCCGAACAGCTGGGGCCGCAGCCCCGCGAACACCGACGCGGCGTCATCGAGCGAATCGTCCGTGGCGGTCCCCTCCGTCGCTCCTGCCCCGACCGCCCCAGTCTATTTCGGTCGGTTCGAGGAGCCCGCACGGCCCGACCGCCCGGCGGCCGCCGCTGGTCGCCGCGACGGTGCGGCACGCACAATGAGGCTCCGTGCAAGATCGAACCGTCTCGCGGTGGAGGCTCCCATGGAAGTCCCGTTCGACCCGTTCGCCGGTCCGAGGCCCGCCGGGCAGGCCCATCCGGGCCTCGACGAGCTGCGCGAGCGGCGCCCGGCGTTCCGCAGCACCGCCGGGCAGGGCTTCTGGGTGCTGACCCGCTACGACGACGTCCTCGCCGCGTTACAGGACCCGGAGACGTTCTCCAGCCGCGCCATCGCCATCAGCGACCCGAACCCGCCGTTCCAGTGGATCCCGGTCATGCTGGACCCGCCGATCCACACGACGTGGCGGCGCCTGCTCCGCCCGTTCTTCACCCCCGTGGCCGCCGCCGCGCTCCGCGACCGGATCACCCGGCACTGCGCCGGGCTGATCGACGGCCTCGTGGCCAAGGGCTCCTGCGACTTCGTGACCGACTTCGCCCGGCTCTACCCCACGACCATCTTCCTGGAGCTGATGGGCCTGCCGATCGAGCGGCTCGACGAGTTCCTGGCCTGGGAGTACGCCATCCTGCACGCGCCGCCGTCCGGCGGCGGGCGGGCCGCCGCGATGGCCGAGGTGGCCGCCTGCTTCACCGAGCTGATCGCCGACCGCCGGGCGCACCCGCGCGACGACCTGGTCACCGCCGCGACGGCCTTCACCGTCGACGGGCGCCCCGTCACCGACGAGGAGCTGCTGCAACTGTGCACGCTGCTGTTCATCGCCGGTCTCGACACGGTCGCGTCGCAGCTGTCCTACATGTTCTGGCACCTGGCCGGGCACGACGCCGACCGGGCCCGGGTCGCCGCCGACCCGGACGGCGTCCCCGACATGGTCGAGGAGATGATGCGCGTGTACGCCATCGTCCTGCCGGCGCGCCGCCTCACCCGGGACGTCGAGCTGCACGGCTGCCCGATGAAGGCCGGGGAGATGGTCATGCTGCCGCTCGCGATGGCGAACCGCGACCCGCGCGCCGTGCCCGACGAGCCGTCGTCGGTCGACCTGGACCGTCCGCCGACGCGCCACCTGGGCTTCGGCGCGGGCCCGCACCGCTGCCTCGGCACGCACCTCGCGCGCCTCGAACTCCAGGTCGCGCTGACCGAGTGGCACGCGCGCATCCCCGACTACCGGATCACGCCCGGGGAGACTCCGCGCGAACACGCCAGCCTCGTCCTCGGGCTGGACTCCCTCCCGCTGAGCTGGTGAGGCGCCCGGCGGTCAGGAGGGCAGGGGAGAGCAGGGCAGGGTCAGTAGGGGAAGTCGGCCGCCTCGTCGATATAGCGCGCGAGCCACGGCGCCACGTTGGGGCGGGGGAACGCCTCCAGGTCGTTGAGGTAGTGCTCGGGCGAGAGGAGCTGGTCGTCGGGGAACGGGCCGTCGCCGTAGTCGTAGCCCACGGTCGTCTCTCCGCGGTCGGTGACGGTCAGCAGCAGCCGCCACCACGGCCCGGCGGGCATCTCCGCCGCGGCGAGCCGCTGGTCGCGGACGAGCGCGGAGACCGACTCCGGCACCGGCGCGGCGACCGTTCGGCGGCGCGAGGTGAACCGGAGGTGGGCGATCTCGGCGGAGACGGTGAAGGCGAACTCCGCGCGCAGCCACTCCCATCCCGGCGGCCCGAGCACGGCCAGCTCCCGCACGATCGGCTCGATCAGCCGCGCGGCCTCCGCGCCGGCCGCGCCCGCGCCGCCCGGTTCGGGGCCGACGATGGTGAAGTCCTCGGTCGCGGGGTCGTCGTGATCTCCGCCCTGCTCCAGCCACCGGACGAACTCGGCCATGTACTCGTCGGCGTCCAGCCCGGCGCGCGGGGGCCACGTGTCCTGCGGCGGCTGGGAGTCGTCGCCGGGCTGGACGGCGCGCTCCCGCGCGGTGAACTCGTCCTGCGCGACCTGCGGCGGCACCGACGACGACACCTCTTCGACGCGGCCGGAGTCGCCCACCAGGAACACCGACCGCCCCACCGGGAGGTCGAGGAACGCCATCGGGTCGCTCTCGTCCACCTCGACCGGCGCGTACACGCTCCAGCCCGCCGCGAAACGGTCCGCCGCCAATCCCGTCGTGGGGTAGTCCAGGCCGCGCGAGCGGATCCATTCCACCACCAGAGAAATAGCTTGCGCGGCGTCCATCCGATTGGCCTCCTGCGTGTCGTCCAGGTCACCCTAGGTGGTGAGCCGGTCGCGCGAAAGCGTGCGGGGGATACCGGACGGCGGAGGCGCATCTCACAGCACGGCCGCTTTCCCGGTGCGCCTGGAAAGGGCCACGCTGAACCGATGGAGGCGACCATCGGCGTTGACCGCATCCATTTCCAGCGGTACGGCTTTCGCGGCGCCACCGTCCATCCCGCCGGAGTGGTCACGCCCGCACTGATCCGCGACGCCGATTGGACGGCCATGCGGCCCGAGATACGGACGACCTCCGGCGAGACCCTGTTCCTCCCCTTGCGGCAGAAGACCGAGCTCGAACGGTTCTGCGTGCGTAACGGCGTCGTCAGGAGATCCCGGTTCGACGTCTGGGGCGACCTCCTCGAACCGTTCCTCGACACCCGGTTCGAGCCGGAAGAGGAACGCGCCACCCTCGCCCGATTGGACGCCGCCGGATTCTCCTCACGGGAGGTGGCCGAAATCCGGCGGCGGCTCACACCGCTCATGCACGCCTACAACTTCGACGCGATGGTGTGGGAGTGGGTCCATCTCGGGCTGTTCGACCTCCTCAACGCCGCCAACGCCCCCGTCGTCGACCGGGCCGTCCGCGACGAACTCGGCGAACCGGCGGAGTTCTACGCCTGGACGATGGTGATCGCCGACCGCCCCCGCCCGTCCGGCGGACACGAGTTCGAAGGCGGACACGAGTTCGAAGGCGACCACGGAATCGAGGGAAACGGAGCAGATGCACCCTGAGCGCGAGCCCTACGAGACGGGAATGCTCGATGTCGGTGACGGCAACCGGGTGTACTGGGAGGTCTGCGGGAATCCGCGGGGAAAGCCCGCGCTCGTCGTGCACGGCGGCCCGGGGTCGGGGTGCCGTCCCGGCATGCGCCAGTACTTCGATCCGGAGCGCTACCGCGTCGTCCTGTTCGACCAGCGCGGCTGCGGGCGCAGCACGCCGCACGCGAGCGACCCGGAGACCGGCCTGGAGCACAACACCACCTGGCATCTGGTCGCCGACATGGAGCGGCTCCGCGAGCACCTCGGCATCGACCGCTGGCTGCTGTTCGGCGGTTCGTGGGGCTCCACGCTCCTGCTCGCCTACGCCGAGCAGTACCCGGAACGGGTCTCGGAGATCGTCATCGCGACCGTCACCACCACCCGGCGGTCGGAGATCGACTGGCTGTACCGGGGAGTCGGGCGCTTCTTCCCCGAACAGTGGGAGCGGTTCGCCGCGCGCGCACCCGGCGCCACGACGGGCGCCGAGGTCGTCAGCGCCTACGCGCGCCTGATGGAGCATCCCGACGCCTCCATGCGGGAGCAGGTCGCGGCCGACTGGTGCGCCTGGGAGGACACCGTCCTGTTCGGGGAGACGGGGGGCACCGCGAACCCGTACGGCGACCGCCCGACGACGGCGCGGCTGGCGCTGGTGCGCATCTGCGCCCGCTACTTCGCCCATGGCGCGTGGCTGGACGACGGGGTACTGCTGCGGGAGGCGGGCCGGTTGGCGGACATACCGGGCGTGCTCGTCCACGGGCGGCGCGACATGGGCGGTCCCCTCAGGACGGCCTGGGACCTCGGCAGGGCCTGGCCCGGCTCGGAACTGGTCGTCGTGGAGGACGCGGGGCATCTGGGCAGCGTGGCGATGCGCAGGCGGGTCGTCGGGGCTCTCGACGCCTTCGCGGCGCGAGCGGACTGACGTCCGGAGCGGGGAAATAGCCGGAACCGGCCAAGGGCGCGAGGTTTACGGAGGCGTGGTGCCCCTTCACCGGCGGCGTCACGGGGGCTTTGGTCCGCGGGGAGTCGCAGTGCTTGCGCGGGGGAGGGGACTTCTGCAAGATCATGCCTGCCCGTCAGCGGACGGCGCGACTGGAGGAAGCCTTGGCCGAGGGTGCCGGCTCGACGCCGACGGAAGAGCCGACGGAAGAGAAGCGGGAGCGGCGGGAGCGCTTCGCCGCCGACCTGCGCGACCTGCGCGCCGCCGCGGGCAACCCGGCGTTCCGGACGATGGCCGGCCGGGCGGGCACCGTCAGCCACACGACGCTGCACGAGGCGGCGAAGGGCATCCGCTTCCCGAGCTGGCCGACGACGAGGGCGTTCGTCGAGGCGTGCGGCGGCGATGTCGAGGAGTGGCGCGCCCGCTGGTCCGCCGCGCTCGGCGCCGAGGAGGAACCCGGGTCCGAGTCCGCGAGCGGAGCGGAGCCGGACGCCCGCGCCGGCGCGGACGAGCACCGCGACATCGTCGAGGTGCCCGGCGACGGCACCGACCGGCCGGTGCGCGGGCGCCCGGCGCGCAGGCACGCCGCCGTCGCCGCGGTCTGCGGCGGGCTGGTGATCGTCGGCGCGGTGTCCTGGTACCTGATGCGGGACGACGAGGAGGTGCGTCCCCGGGCGGGCGCCGCCGGGGTCCGGGAGACGCCGCCGCCCAGCCCCCTCGTCAGCGGCGACAGGAGCACGTTCGTCCGCGACGTGACCATTCCCGACGGGACGTCGGTGAAGGCCGGCCGGCGCTTCGTGAAGACGTGGGAGATCGCGAACAGCGGGACCGCCCGGTGGCACGGCCGGTTCCTGCAGAGGGCGGATCTCCCGGCCGACAACGGCACCTGCTCGACGCCCGGGAAGGTTAGGGTCCCCGACACCGCGCCGGGGAAGCGGGTCCGCATCAGCGTCCCCGTCGTCGCGCCGAGCCGTCCGGGCTCCTGCTGGGTCGGCTGGAAGATGGTGGACGGCCGCGGGCAGCAGTTCCTCCCCGGCGCCCGTCCCATCTACTTCGTGGTCAACGTCGTCGAATAGCCGAGCCCGGAAAGGGCGGCCGTGGGCGGCGCCGAGGGCACCGCCCACAGCGGCCCCTTAGCCTCGATCCACCGATGGTGTATCGAGGTCGATCTCTCGGTCTTTTCGGGAGGACGGTTGAGTTGTCGGCCGCCCGCGGGCAGGGGTGATCGGCTGGTCTGTCCAGCTTTTCCACGTGTTCGGTTCCGGTCGGGCCCTGGCGGGCGGTGGATAACGGTAGGTCAGCGGCTGTCGGGTGGGGCGTGGAGGGTGGTGAACAACTGCCGCCAGGCGTCGGCCCAGGGCCAGTTGCGGG
>NZ_FZOR01000057.1 GCF_900188445.1 Actinomadura meyerae | reverse complement strand
AGGTTCTTCTTCGTCGATGAACCCATCTACCGGAGACCTCACTACTTAGAGATCACGACACACCGTCACACACCCGACTTCGAGACACGCCCTAGACCTCACGATTCCGCGGGCCGTCCATGGGGATTTCCCCCTGTTCACGCGGACGCCGATCAAGGATCATGAGGCGCATGGCCCGGTTCCGGCGCGATGCCGCACTCGCCCCATTTCCACGAGATCTTCTGGACCAGGCCGTGCGCGCGCTGCTGGACGCCGCGGAGCAGGCACCGGTCACCAAGGACGGGCTCCGGTTCGGGGACGAGGTCATCGACGACCTGAGGCTGGTGGAGGGCAGGCACCTCGCCGCCGGAGCCCGCTACACCGGCGAGACGGACGAGCTCTCCCTCGATGTGCGCGTCCTCGCCTGGAACAGGGTCGGCGAGTCGCGGATCGAGGCCGCGATCGTCTCCGAAGGCCACACGGTCAACCTGCGGATAGGTCTGCGGATGGCCGCCCGGCGGCTCGACTCCGTCCGCGTCTCGGGCGACTACCAGGGGCCGAAGCCGTTCCGCGGGCTGCGTCGCGCGCGGTGGGAGGGCGAGTTGCGGGTCGACGAGTGGTGGTCCGGGTCCCGGGAGAAGGCGGCTCCCGTCTCCGTCCGGGTGGTCCATCCGTTCGCCGGCGCCGAGCTGCGGATCGCCCGCCGCAAGGACAAGCGGGGACGCTGGACCGTCCGGACGACGGCGCGGCTCACCGGGCGGTCCCTCGCCCGGCCGTTCGCGGCGGTCGGGCTGGTCATCGCGCGAGCGCAGATCCGGCGCGCGCTGGACGAGGGCATCGCCGACGTCGTGACCGCATGGAACAAGGAAATGCCCGGCATCGTGAAGCACGGCCTGCGGGACCGGCTCGATTTCGAGCACCGGGTGACGCTCAAGGCCGTTTCGCGCGAATGGGTCGAGGAGTATGCGGCGACCCTCCATCAGGGAATCGAGGGATTGCCCTTCTCCCGGGGACGGCTCGTCAAGCGGGAGGCGGGCGCCTTCAGCGTCCGGCTTCTGAAGGGCAAGCACATCGGGCCCGGCGCGCGGTACCGCGTCGCCTTCGTCCCGGAGGACGAGATCGAGCCGCTCGACGTGCACGTGGCGGCGTGGGACCGCGACGGCGCGAACCGCGTCGAGTTCGGCACCCCGGACGGCGGGCAGGCGGCCTGGATCGAGACCGACGGCGCCCGCAAGCCCACCGCCGTCCGCGCCGGGTTCGCCGGGGCGTTCGAGGGATACTCGCAGGTCACAGCGGCGGCCGAGGCCGGCCTCGGGCGCTGGTGGGGCGGCACCCCGGCGCCGCTCCTCACCGGCCGCGCCGAGAACCCGGCGGGCGAGGCGGCCCTGACCGTCACCCGGGTCGCGGACGGCGACGGGCAATGGACGGTGGACGTCACCGCCACCGTCGAAGGCCGTGGCTGGGGGCGGCACCTAGTCCCGGTCGCCGGGTTGCTGCTCGGGCCCGCGCTGAGGAGTTCGTTCGCCCAGAGCGCGGACGCCTACGCCGAGAAATGGAACGGCGCGGTCGGCGAGGCCGGCACCGGGACGGAGGCGGCGGACGGCGCCCTCCAGGCCGTCCTCGACCGCTGACCCATCGCCCCGGTCCCGCCCCGGCTCCGGGTCAGTTGCTCGGCTTCGGCGTCGGGACGGCCTTGCCGGGGTCCTGCTGGTTGCCGTCCGGGTCGGTCATGCTCTCGTTGGCCGCGCCGACCGAGGTGACGTCGGTGACCTTCCACTCCCCGCCGCGCCGGACCAGCCGCATGTCGAGGTAGGAGCCGAGGACCCGGCGGGTGCCCGCGGTGCTGTGCACCTCGGAGTCCATGACGACGACCGCCTTGGCCGTCCCCGACTCGATCTCACCGAGGTACACGGTCCGGACGGTCGCCGTCGCGTCCGCCTTCAGCTTGGTGATGACGCCTTCGAGCCCGCCGGTGAACGCCTCGTCGTAGGTCTTCGCGAAGTCGTCGGACGCCAGCGACAGGACGTGGTTCCGGGCGTCCCGCAGCTTGGTGTGGTCATAGCTGAGCAGCGCCTGCCCGAACTCGGCGGCGCTGGCCCTGACCTGCGTGCGCTCAGCGTCCCGCTGTGCCGCCTGGTCGGCCTCGTGCCACTGAAGCCCGGCGGTGACGGCCGACCCGACGACCGCCACCGCGACCGTCGCCCGCACCGGCCACGCCTTCCCGGGCACCCGCCGCCACCACGCCGCCCGGCCGGTCTCGCCGGCACCCCCGTCCTTCGTGACGGCCACCTTCCCGGCGGGCTCCTCCTCGGCGGGCTTCTTTTCGGCGGGCTCCTTTTCGGCCTTCGCCTTCTCCGGCTCGCCGGCCTCGGCCTTGTCCTCGGCCTTGGTCTCCTCGTCGGCCTTGGTCTCCTCGTCGGCCGCCGTGTCCTCGGCGACCTCGGGCTCCGCGGTCTCGGCGTCGTCCTTCGGACGGGTGTCGGTCTTGCTCACGAGGTCCTCCAGGGGCCTATCGGGAACGGCGGCGCAGGGCGACGCGGAGGGTGTTGAGGACGGCGGCGACGACGATGAGGCCGCCGAGCACGGGAGGCAGGAGCGGCAGCCAGCGGGTGTCCCGCTGCTCCCCGCTCGCGTTCACCGGACGCAGGTCGCCGTCCGGGGAGGTGCCGGCGGGCGCGCCGGACCCCGCGTCGCCGCGGCCCGCCCCGGGGGTCGGCTTGATCTTCGAGGCGGCCTGCGCGGCCTCCTGGCCCACCGGCCCGTTCGCCTTGCACAGGGTGAGGTTCGGCGCCTTGGGCTTCGGCGTCGGGGTGGTGTACTCGGTCGCCGCCTTGGCCGGTCCGGTGAGCGTGATGACGGGCGTGACCCGCAGGTACTTGCCGCTCGCCTCGGTCGCGGTGATGTCGGAGACGAGCGCCTGCAGCGTCGGGACGAGCCGCAGCACGTGGGTGATCTTCCGCTGGTTGGCGGGCGTCATCAGCGGCGCGGTGGGCGTCGCGGCGGCGGTGAGCAGGCAGTCCAGGCCGGGCCGGGCGTCCTGCAGCAGCGCGTGCAGGTTCTTCATGGCGCCGGGCCCCTTGGCGAGGACGCTGTCGAGGTCGCGGCTCGACTGCCGCAGGGACGCGGTGAGCAGCGCGAGGTCGTCGACGCCGGAGGCGATGTCGCCGCGGTGGGCGGTGAGCGTCGCGGTGAGGCGGGTGAGCTCGCGCGACAGCGCGTCCAGCGTGCCGGCGTCGGCGGCGAGGGTGCCGGTCAGCCGGTGCGCGTCGGAGATCATGTCGTGCAGGTCGGTGCCGCGCCCTTCGAGACCGGTGGCCAGTTCGTGCACGAGCGTCCGGGTGTCGCGCGGGTCGACGGCGTCGAGGGTGCGGCTGAGGCCGTCGAACAGCTGCTTGTAGTCGGTGGTCCCGGCGGTGCGGGCGACCGGGATGTGGTCGCCGGCCTTGAGCGTCCGGGTTCCGGCGGACGTGCCCGCCGCCGGGGTCAGCTCGATGTACGGCTCGCCGATCGCCGACTTGCGCAGCACCCGCGCTCTCACGTCGGCGGGGACGCGGGCGTCCCGGTCGAGGTTGAGGCCGACGGCGACGTGGTCGCCGCGCAGCTTGACGGTCCCGACCTCGCCGACGCGGACGCCGAGGTGCGTGACCTCCAGGTCGCCGTGCAGGCCGGGCGAGGACGCGAAGTCGGCGGTGACGGTGAAGGGACGTTCGAGCGCCTCGATGTGGATGACGCTGCGGACCGCCCAGACCGCGAGGACGGCGCCTAGCAGCGCGAAGAACACGAGGTTGACGGCGACGCGGGGAAACTTCATGGGCGCGGCCCCAGCAATCCTTGGAGGTTCTGCCGTTTGCCGGACGCGCCGGCGGACGCCCCGGACGCACCGGTCGTGCCGGTCGTGCCGGTCGTGCCCGTCTTCCCGGCCGTTCCGGTCGTGGCGGCACCGGGATGCGGCAGGAAGCCCTTGATCCACAGGAACAGGAGCGCCTGGCCGCTGGACGACACCGACGGCCCGTTGAGGAAGTTCAGCACGGTCCCGGCCAGGGTCTTCAGCTCGTCGCGGCCGCGCAGCGCGGCGGCGAGCAGCTCGTCCGCGCGCTTCAGCAGGGTCGCGAGCCGCGCCGCGTGGCGCTTCTGCACCTTGGCGTTCACCGAGGTGGCGAGCTTCAGCAGCGCCTGGATGGTGCGCTTGAGGTTGTCGCGGTCGGCCTGGAGCCGCTGGGTGGCGAGCTCGACGTTGCCGGGCAGCCGCTCGAGGTCCTTCTGGCCCTTGCTGAGGGACCGCCCGAGCCGCCCGAGCGAGTCGAGGGCGCGGCCCAGGTCGGCGCTGGCGGCGGCGTACTGGTCGCCGACGTCGGCCGCGCGGGAGATGAGCGTGTTGAGCTGCTTTCCCTTGCCGCCGAGCGCGGTCGCGGACTCGGCGCTGATGGTGGCGATGTCCTGGCCGCCGAGGGCGGCGAGCAGCGGCCCGACCTTCTCGCTGATCTGCTCCAGGTCGGGCTGGACGCCGGTGTTCGCGATCGTGGCGCCGGACGCCAGGAACGGGCCGGTGTCCAGCCGCGCCCCGGCCGGCAGGTTCAGCCGCACGTAGTTCTCGCCGAGCAGCGACGACTTGGCGATCGTCGCCGTCGTCCCGGACGGGACGCGCTCGCGCAGCGACATGGTGACGCGGGCGCGGTAGCCGTCCAGCCTGATGCCGGTGACGGTGCCGACGCGGATGTCGGCGACCTGGACGCTGTGCCCGACGACGAGGCTCTGCACGTCGTCGAACGTGGCGTTGAGGGTCACGTCGCCGCGCGGCGCGCCGATCGTCTGCAGCGAGCAGCCTCCCGCCGCGACGACCAGGACGGACGCGAGAAGACAGACCATGAATGCTCTCATCCCCGTCCTCCCGCGGGCGGCCGGCAGTCGGCGAGCGCCGGCTGTCCTTCGAGGCACGGAATGTTCCCCCAGCCCATCGCGGTGAAGAGCGGCTGGAGCCAGGTCCGGACGGTGCCGTGGACGACGAGCCGGATGGTGGCGACGTGGTTGCGCTTGTCCCACGCCTGGACGGCGACGTCGGCGAACCGGCCGAGGCTGTCGATGGCCTGGGTGAGCCCGGCGACGTTGCCCTTGAGGCTGAGCACGATGTTGGACAGGTCCGCGACCGTGGACGGCAGCGTCTCCCGGTAGGTGGTGATCAGCACGTCGCTCTTGCGGATCGCGGCGGCGAGCCCGGCGACAAAGTCGCGCAACCGGGTGCGCTCGTCGGCGAGCGTCCGGCTCGTGGTGGAGAAGGACCGCAGCAGGTCCGACAGCTTGCGGTCGCGGCCGTTGAGGTCGGCGGCGAGGCTGTGCAGGCCCTTCGCCAGCGACGCGATCTTCTCGTCCTGCGCGGCGAGGTCGCCGGTCAGCTCGGACGTGTCGTGCAGCGCGTCGTTGATGCCCTGCCCCCGGCCGCGCACGGACCCGGCGGCCCGGTGGATCGCCGGGCCGAGCGCGCCCGCGTCGATCGAGTTGTTGAGCTTGGCGAACGCGGCGAGCGCGTCGTCGATCTCCACCGGCAGCTCGGTGCGCTCCTGCGGGACGACCGCCCCGGGCTCGGCCTCCGGCATGCCGGGCTTCCACACCGGGTGCAGGCTGATGAACCGCTCGCCGAGCGCGTCGGAGGAGTCGATCGCCGCGTGGACCCCGGCGGGGACGGGCACGGACCGCTTCACCGCGATGTCGACGCGCACCCGGTGCTTCTCGTCCTTGATCGAAGTGATCGTCCCCGCGTCGGCGCCCATCACCTTCACCTGCGACTCCTCGTAGAGGGAGGGCGCCTTCGCGAAGTAGATCGTCATCGGGTAGGTCGGCTCGGAGGCGATGCCGCAGCCGCCGAGCGCCGCGGTCAGCGCGAGCACGGCGGCCGCCGCGACCGGGCGTGCGCGGCGGCTCATGGGCGGGCTCCCTTCGGTGCGATGCGGGCGAGGTCGGCAAGGTCCTTCGGCGACAGCGGGCCGAGCCCGGTCGCGACGACCTCCAGCCACGGCCCTCGCCCACCGGTGCCGGACAGCCCGGACAGCGTGGGCCCGGCCCAGGCGAGCAGCTCGTTGAAGTCGCCGGTCGCGGGGCGCAGGGTGCCGAGCGTGCCGCGCAGGTCGGCGACCAGGGTCAGCAGCTTCGCCTGCCGGTCGTCGATCAGCTTGGTGAGGGCGGCGACCGTCCGGTTCCCGGACCCGAGGAACGCCGCCAGCTCGGTGCGGCGCTGGCGCAGCTCGTCCAGCATGGCCTGGACGTTGGTGAGCAGCCGGGACAGCTCGGCGTCCTTGGCGTCCGCGAGCTTGAGGATCCGGTCGCCGCTGTCGAGCAGCTTCTTGATCTGCGGGTCGGACTCGTTCACCGCCTCGGCGAGGCCGGCGAGGTTGGTCAGCGCCCGGCCGAGCCGGCCGCGGTCCTCCTCGCCGATCCCGTTCAGCTCCGCCACGATCTTGTTGATGGCCTTGGTGTCGAGCTTGGACACCGTCCGGGTGGACGCGTCCAGCACGTCGTTGATCGTCGTCGGGACCTGGGTGCGGTCCAGCGGGATGCGGCGCCTGCCCTCGGGCACGTCCGCCAGGTGCGGGTTCGCGACCGGGCCGGACAGCCGCAGGTACCGGCCGCCGAGCACGTTCGCGACCTTGATCTCGGCGCGGGTGTTCGGGCCGAGGTCGACGTCGCCGTCGACCTTCCAGGTCACGACGACGTGCCCCTTGCGGTGGTCGGGGCGGACGGAGGCGACCTCGCCGACGCGGACGCCCGCGACCCGGACCTCGTCGCCGGAGCGCAGCCCGCCGGTCGCGGCGAACACCCCGGTGACGGTGTAGCGGTCCTTGAACAGGCCGCGCGTCCCGACCAGGTACACCGAGACGACCAGCGCGACCAGCGTGCCCGCCGACACCAGCCCGACCGCGATCCGGTTCCGGTCCCGGAAGGACTTCAGTGCCATCGGCCACCCCCGACCATCAGGTTCTCCAGTTCCTTGGGCGTGTCGATGCCGGCGGCGCCCTCGCGGGGGCCGGGCAGGCGCGTCGGGTACGGGCAGGGCGGCGCGGCGAGCGAGAGGCAGGGGATCGCGGCCTCCACGTACCCGCCGTTGTCGGCGGCGGCGAAGATGTGCCGGAGCTTCGGCGTCACCGACCGCAGGACCTGCAGCAGCGTGCCGTCGTTGCGGTTCACCCCGGCCGAGAACGCCGACAGCCGGTCCACGACCCGGCCGAGCTCGCGCTCGTTGCCCGCGAGCAGCGCGTCGGAGGTCCGGGCGAGGGCGGCGAGCTGCACGAGGGTGTCGTCGATCAGCTTGCGGTTGCCGGAGAACGCGCCGCTCAGGCTGACGAGGTCGTCGACCGCGGAGCCGATCTGCTTGTCGCGCCGCGCGATGATGCCGGTGACGGTCGCGTAGTCGGCCAGCATCTGCCGCAGCAGTTCGCGCCGCTTGGCGATCGTCGCCGACAGCGTGTCGATGTCGGCGATCAGCCGGTCGATGTTGCCGGCGTTCCCGTCGAGCGCCTCCGACAGCGACACGAGGACGGTGTTGACCTGCTTCGGGTCCAGCGCGCGGACGAGCGGCCCGAGCTGGTCGAGCAGGGCGCTGCCGTCCACGGCCGACCGCGTCCGGGTGATGCGCGCGCCGTCCCGCATCCGGGCGGCGCTCTTGCCCGGGACCAGGTAGACGACGCGGCGGCCCATGGCGTCGCGCCAGCGGATCGCGGCCTCGCTGTCGGCGGGGACGCGCACCGCGTCGCGGACGGTGAGCTTCACGCGGGCCTTGCCGTCGACGACCTTCACCTCGTCGACCTGGCCGACCGGCGCCCCGGCGATCTTCACCTGGTCGCCCTTCATCAGCCCGCTGGCGTCGTCGAAGGTCGCGGTGAGGTGCCAGCCGCCGGCGGTGTCGACGCGGGCGATCTGCATGCCGATGGCGGTGGTGAGGACGCCGGTGACGGTGACGAACGCGGTGAGCCGGGCGACGAGGCCGATGCGGGCGCGGCGCGACAGGGTGGACGCCATGTCACCGCCCTCCCCGCGTGCCGCCGTAGGGACCGCACAGGCCGAGGATCAGCCCGCACGGGTCCGTCGGCAGGTACCCCTGCGTGCGGATGTAGTTCTTGCCGCCGGGGCCCTTCAAGTTGGTCAGCTCCCCGTAGAGGGGCAGCAGCTTGTTCCCCGTGCGGACGGCGTCGCCGACGAGTCCGAGCTGCGCGTAGATGATGCGCGCCGTCCGCTCCGACGAGCGGAACGCCTGGCCGAGCTGCCCGCCGCGCTCGTCGAACCCGTGCGAGACCAGCAGCGACACGTCCGTCAGGCCGTCGGCGAAGCCCGCCAGCCGGCCGCGGCCCTGCGCCGCCGTGCCGATCAGCGCGTTCGCGTCGCCGGAGATGCCGACCAGTTCGTCGCCCTTGTCCGACAGCGCGCCGGACAGGTCGGCGGTGTCGCCGATGAAGCGGCGGGCGTTGGCGCGGTTCTTGTAGGCGACCGACAGCAGGATGCCGGTCTGGTCGATGGTCTGCCGCAGCCGCGCGCCCTGCCCGTGCAGGCCGGTCGCGGCGGTGTGCACGATCGTGCCGACCTCCTCGGCGTCGATCGCGCCGAGCCCGGCGTCGGCGCGGGCGAGCAGGTCCGACAGGTCGCGCGGGTCAGAGGTCCGCGCGATGCGGGCGCCGGACGCGAGGAAGGGGCCGGTGTCGGCGTGCGCGCCGGGCACTAGGGCGACGAACTTCGGCCCGAACGCCGACGCGGGCTCGATGGACGCGCTGACGGTGTCGGGGACCCGCGTCCCCGCGTCCAGCCGCAGCGCGACCCGGGCCCGGCCGCCGCCGGTCAGCTCGACGCCGTCCACGGAGCCGACCGTCACCCCGCGGATCTTCACCGGGGTGCCGGTGCCGAGGCCCTGCCCGGCGCGGCCGAACTCCGCGGCCAGCACCGTGCCGGGGTCGCGGCCCGGCCGGGCGACCAGCACGTACAGCAGGCCCGCCAGCACGGCGAGCGTGACCGCGCTGATCAGCAGCCGGCGCGGCAGCGGGATCTCCTCGTTGATCATCCGGTGAGCCTCACGGTCGCGCCGTTGCCCCAGAAGACGTAGGACAGCAGCAGGTTCAGGACGACGATCACGATGATGGACAGCCGGATCGCGCGGCCCGCGGCGCGGCCCACCCCGGCCGGTCCGCCGGTCGCGTAGAAGCCGTAGTAGCAGTGGATGGTGATCACCGCGAAGGCGAATACCGCGACCTTGATCGCGCTGTAGACGAGGTCGATGGTCGGCAGGTACATCCGGAAGTAGTAGTCGTAGACGCCGGGCGCCAGGTCGAAGAAGCTCGTGCTGATCAGCCGGGTGGAGAAGAAGCTCGCGAACAGCGCGATCAGGTAGAGCGGCACGAGCGCGATGAGCGCGGCGACGACGCGGGTGCACACCAGGTACGCGAACGACCCGATGCCCATGACCTCCAGGGCGTCGATCTCCTCGGAGATCCGCATCGCGCCGAGCTCGGCGGTGAACGCCGACCCGCACTGCGCGGCGAGCGCGACCGCCGCGATGACCGGCGTGATCTCTCGCACATTGGCGAACGACCCGACGAGGCCCATGAAGGACTGCGCGCCGATCGACTCCAGCCCGGTGTAGCCCTGGAGCCCCACCTCGGTGCCGACGAAGAACGCCATCGTGAAGATGACGAAGATCATGCCGCCGCCGACGACGCTGGCGCCGACGCCCACGACCACGTCGCTGACGTGCCGGGCGATGGTCTTGGTGTACTTGCGGCGCAGGATCAGGTCGCGCACCGAGTACAGCAGGATGCGGTAGACGAACACCGGCCATTGGGCCAGGTCGCCAGAGCGCTGGAGCGCGGCCGTGCCCGCCTGCGCGGCGCGCGGCGCGATCCGCTCCATCACGGGAAGGGCCATCAGATCCTCGGCGGGAACGCGACGAAGTACACCGTCGTGATCACATAGTTGAGGGCGAACACGAGCATGAACGCGACGACGATCGCGCGGTTGACGGCGCGGCCGACGCCGACCGGGCTGGCCGCGCAGCTCATCCCCATGTAGCAGGCGACCACGGCCGCGATGACGCCGAACAGCCAGGACTTCAGCAGCGTGACGACCAGGTCGGACGTCTGGAGCAGCGACACCGCGCCGTCGAAGTAGGCGCCGGGGGTGACGTCCTGGAGCAGCACGTTGAACACGAAGCCGCCGGCCGCGCCCGCGACGATGACGAGCGAGGCGAGCAGCGTGGAGACCAGGCTCGCCGCCCACAGCCGGGGCGTGACGAGCCGGTGCACCGGGTTGACCGCCATCGCCTCCATCGCCGACAGCTCGTCGCGGATGCGGCGGGCGCCCATGTCGGCGGTCATCGCCGACCCGCCCGCACCCGCGATGATCAGCGCGGCGGCGATCGGCGCGACCTCGCGGACCAGCCCGACGACGACCGCGCCGCCGGTCGCCGACTGCGCGCCGAGCTGCGCGGCGAGCTGCCCGACCTGCAGCGCGACCGTCGCGCCGAGCGGCAGCGACACGAGGATCACCGGGATGCTCGTGACCCGGGCGAGGAACCACGCCTGCTCGGCGAACTCCCAGGCCCAGGTGCGCACGTCCCAGGTGCGGCGGACGGCCTCCAGGGCGATGACGAACAGCTCGCCGACCTCGCCCAGCAGGCCGTGGACGCGGCGCGGCAGTTGGATGGCGGACAAGGCCGGTGTCACCTCCTCGCCGGCTGCGGGCTCGCCGGAAGCGGGCTCGTCGAGGGCGAGGTCGGGCGCGAGGTCGGGCGCGGGGGACCCGGCAGGCCCCGCGTGCGTCTGGCGCGAAGACGTCGGTCACGCGGGGCCGCCGGAGACGGGGTGGGCATGCGTCGTCCCATCACTGGTCGTCGAAGATCTCGGCGGGGGGCGGCTGCTTCGGCATCCCCTCCGCCGCAGGGCCCCCTGCTGTGCCACCGCACACTAGAACAACTATTGGCAGGGTGGCAATAACCTATTGGCGATCCGCCAATAAGTGTCCCCAGGTCGCCCGCCGAGCCGGCGTTTTCGACGACGCGGCCGCTCTACCAGCGGTCGATGTGGAGGACCTCCTCCAGCGGGACGCGCGGCGCCGGGCGGAAGGTGTCGCCCGTGTAGAAGGCCGTCGGGAGCAGCGCGCCCTGCCGCACGTCCGCGGGCAGGCCGAGCACTTCGGCGACCTCCCGCTCGTACACCAGGTGCAGCGACGTCCAGGCGGTGCCGAGCCCGCGGGCGCGGGCGGCGAGCGCGTAGCTCCACGCGGCGGGCAGCAGCGAGCCCCACAGGCCCGCCTGGTTGCCGCCGGGCAGCTCGCCGCCCTCCACCCGCAGGCACGGGAGCACCAGGACGGGCACCTCGCCCATCCGCTCGGCCAGGTAGGCCGCGCTGTCACCGACGCGGCGCTGCACCTCGGCGCGGTCCGGGTCGTCCTTGTAGAGCGAGTCCGCCGACGCCTTGGACGCGGCGTAGGCGGCGAACGAGCGCCGGTAGTACTCGCCGATCGCCCTCCGCTGCTCGGGGTCGGTCACGACGACCCACTGCCAGCCCTGGCGGTTGCTTCCGCTCGGTGCCTGCAGCGCGATCTCCAGGCACTCGCGGACGAGGTCGAGGGGCACGGGCCGGTCGAGGTCGAGGCGCTTGCGCACGGTGCGGGTGGTGGTGAGCAGTTCGTCCGGGCTCAGCGGCAGTGTCGTCATGCGCCCATCGTGCCCCAGCCGCCCCACATCAGTCGGTGCCGCCGGCCCTCACTCGGTGTCCACCACCGGGTTCAGGAACACCTCCTTGGCCTCCTGGGGGCTGATGCCGTCGCGCCCGGTGAGGTCGTTGCGCGGGTCGGTGAAGCGGAACCGGTAGCCGCGCGGCGGCAGGTGGCCGATCTCCCACCAGTTGCCGTCGAGGTCCTTGAGGTAGAACGAGTAGACGCCGTGCTGGCGGACGGGCTTGTTCAGCTCCTTCACGCCGTAGTCGTCGCTCACCTCGGCGATGCGCGCGTACGCCTCGTCCACGTCCTCGTCGCTGCCGACGTCGATCCCGTTGTGGTAGAGCAGCGGCATGTCGGGCCGGTCCGGCTTGGACTCCACGCACACGTAGGCGTGGTCGCCGCCGAGCCGGACGTAGAGTGCCGCCATCATCGGCTGGACGACGTCCAGGCCGAGCACTTCCTCGTAGAAACGGCGGGTCGCCGCCACATCAGTGATCTTGAGCGTGCCATGGGACAGGAATCGGGACTTGATCAGCGGTTCGCGGGTCGAGCGGTGCGTGATCGCGGGCATGAATCGCTCCCCTTTCGGCGCCCTTACCGGACGCGCCGGCCACCGGACTCACCTATTTCACGGCAAATAACCGTTTTAGGGAAGTCTGGCCTTCATGTTGCAGTTGAGGGCAGAGCGACTACCCTGTCGGAATGTTTGTCACTTCCGATGATCCTCCCGCTACGTCCAGACTTGGGTGGCTTGACGCGCTCCGGGGCGGGGCGGCTCTGGCGGTGGCACTGCACCACGCGAGCTACGTCTACCTTCCGTCGCTGCGGGTCCGGCTGGCCGACTGGTTCGATCCCGGACTGTTCGGCGTGCTCGTCTTCTTCCTCGTCAGCGGCTACATCATCCCGGCGTCGCTGGAGCGGCGCGGCAGCGTCCGCGGGTTCTGGATCGGCCGCTTCTTCCGCATCTACCCGCTGCTCGCGGTGACCTGCCTGCTCGCCGTCCTGCCGTTCCTGCTGGGCGTCCTGGGACTGCGCGCCGGGCTGGAGCAGTACTCCCCCGCGACCGCGGTCGTGGCGCACCTGACGATGCTGCAGGACCTGCTGAACGTCCCGAACGCGATGAACGTGCTGTGGACGCTCTCCTACGAGATGGCCTTCTACCTGCTGATCGTCGCGCTGTACGTGGTGGGGCGGCACCGCGGGTCCGCGCAGGCCGCCGTCGTCCTCACGGTGGTGGCGCTGGTCGCCGTCACGCTGACGGCGGGCGGCCTGCTGACCGGCGCGTACGCGCCCGCGGCCCTGCTGTCGCGCACCGCCGGGACGGGCCCGGTCGTCGCGGTGACCGCCGCCGCCCTGCTGGTGGCGATCGCGGCGGCGGTTTCGCGGCGGGCCGCCGCCCGCACCCTGGGCGGGCTCCTCGGCGGGCTCGTCGCCCTCGTGCTGATCTGCGTGAACGGCCGCGTCAGCGCGTGGGAGAGCCTCATCCTGCTGGCCACCATGTTCGCCGGCACCGCCGTCCACCGCGCCGAGCACGGCCAGACCACCTGGCGCGCGGGCGCCGTGGCGGGCGGCGCTGTCCTCGCGGGCGCGCTCGCCGCCGGGTTGTGGCACGCCGCCCCCTACGGCCCGAACGCCCAGCTCGTCTGGGCCGGTGCGGCCGTCGCCGCCGCGCTGACGTTCGCGGCGGCGTGGCGGCTGCGGCACCGCCGCTTCCCCGCCTGGGCGACCGGGCTCGGCACCATCAGCTTCTCCGTGTACCTGCTGCACCCGCTGCTGCTGATGGCCGCGGCGCAGTTCATCGGCACGTCCGAGCGCGAGGACGCCGTCGGCCTGTCGCTGTTCGTGCTGGTCCTGGTGGCGGCGAGCTGGGCGTCCCACCGCTGGATCGAGTCCCCCGCCCAGCGCCTCGGCCGCCGCCTCACCCGCGCCACCGCCCTGCCGGAGAAGAAGGCGGCGGTGCCGCACGCCGCCGTGTCCTGAGCCGTGTCCTGAGCCGTGTCCTGAGCCGTGTCCTGAGGCCGTGCCCCGGCCATGCCCCCCGGCCGCGCCGGCGGGCCGGGGTCACTGCTCGACGTACTCCTCGGACAGGGCGCGGTACCCGGCGACGTCGTCCGGCAGCCGCAGCTCGCGGGCCTGCATGGACGCGACCATGCTGCTGAGCATCCCGTTCATCGCCTCCGGCAGCGCCCGCGTGGCGTCGCCGAGGGCCGGGTCCGCCATGTAGGTCTCGACGGTCGACATGGCGCGCAGGACGTCCTCGACGGCGTCCCCGAACCCGAACGAGATGACCCGGGCGTGCCGCCGCCAGTCCGGGTCGACGAGCGCCCGGTGCGGCTCCCGCCAGCCGGTGTCGGGACGGTCGGTCGGCGCCCCGTCGGTCAGCAGGAACACCACCGGCCGCAGCACGCTGTACCCCTTGTCCTGGAGCAGCGGCACGTCGATGTCGATCCGGTCGCGCAGCATCTGGAACAGCGGGCCGAAGTTGGTGCCGCCCTGGCAGCGCAGCACCGGCATCTGCCGCATCCGCGTCAGCTCCGTCATCCGGACGACGAGGTTCGGCGCGGACGAGAACGTGACGATCGACAGGTGCACGAACTCGGCGACGCGCGGATTCAGGTACAGCTCCTTGATGATTTTCGCCAGGGTCTCGTTCAGCAGGGTTTCGTGAACCTGCATCGACTTGGACACGTCGAGCGCGATATAGGTCGGCATGCCCTTGCCGCGGCCGCCCTGCGCGCCTGTTCGCTCGGTCATTTCCGGATGTCCTCCTAATGGTCGGATCGGTATGTCAGAAAAGGGCGGACGCGAGGCCGGCCAGCGCCAGCAGGGCCAGCACGCCGAGGCACGCGGCGATCAGCGGCAGGACGTAGCGGTCGAGCCCGCCGGCCGCCGGACCGGCGTCCCGCTCGAACGGGTCGTCCTCGATGGACGGCCGGGAGGCGGCGTGTGAGGAGGTGCGCGCGGCGGTGGGGGCGGCGGTGCGCGCAGGCGGGGCGGCGGGGGGCCGGGTGGGCCCCTCGGAGGGAGGCACGGGCTCGGGCGGCCGCTGCCGCACCGGAGGCGGGGCGGGCCGGGGTGCGGGCCGGGCGTCCAGCTCGCTCTCCAGCAACTCCAGCAGCTCGCCCGAACTGGGCCGCAGCTCCGGCGGGTCGTCGATCGCGCATTTCAGGGCGTCCCCGAACGGCCCGGCGCGCAACCGGCCGCCGAGGGCGTCGAGGGCCGGATGCGGGTCCTGCCCGCGCACCCCCGTCAGCGCGCGCAGCACCGCCACCGCGATCTTGTAGCGGTCGGTGCGGACGGTGAGCCGCTCCCCCGGCCGGACGGCGGGGTCGTCCCAGGAGTTGCACTCCACCCACGCGCGCGACGACAGGCCGCAGCCGTCCATGTCGATGAGGAAGACGCCGCCCGTCCCGCGCGCCCAGAACAGGTTCGCGTACGACCAGTCGCCGTAGACGACGTCGCGGCGCTCCAGCACCGCCCCGACGCGCAGCATGTTCCGCGCGACGAGGACCCGCTCCCGCCGGTCGGGGACGGGCATGTCGCGCGCCTCGTAGAACTCGCGGTCGGACTGGACGAGCTGGTCCAGGCTGAGCGGCATCGGGTCGGACTCCCCGAACGGCGTGCGGACCCGGACGAAGAACTCCGGCGGCGCCTTGGCCATCACGACCCCGACCGTCCGGCCGCCCGACTCGACGCGGCTGACGGGCCAGCACGTCGCCGCGTCCACCACGGCGCGCTCGGCGGGGCTCATCGCGGCCGGCAGCGCGATCAGCCGGTCGAGCACCTCCGCCGGCTCCTCGGGGAAGCCGGGCTTGTAGCGCTTCACCAGCCAGCCGGGATGGCCGGCGCACTCGTACACCATCGTCGACTGGCCGTTCTCCCCGGCGACGCGGGCGCCCTCGGCGGCCACGTCCGGCAGCGGCGTGACCGGCCCGAACGGCCGGTCCGACCACGCCCTCACCGGTCGCACCAGATCACGACGGCGGTGCGGTCGTCGAGCCGCCCGCGGGCGTCGTAGCCGACGTCGGCCACGAACGAGGCGATGTGCGGCGGCCCGGCCCAGCGCTCGGCGAACCACGGCGCGGCGCCGCCGCCGAGCACGTCCCCGATCCCGTCGGTCGCGAGCGCCAGCACCGCGCCGCGCGGCACCGCGACCCGGGCCGTCCGCGTCCGGCCGGGGTGGAAGGGCAGGAACTCGGTCAGCACGTCCTGGTCGAGGCCCTCCTTGCCGGTTCCGGTCAGCCGCGTCCAGCCGTCCTCGGTGCGCAGCCACGCGCTGACGTCCGCCAGCCACGACAGCCAGACCGGGCGGGTCCCGTCCGGCGCGGGCTCCACCGGCACGGCGGCGGCGAGCGCCGCGGCGCGCACGTCGTTCTCCGTCACCTTCTGCTGTGCGGCCATGCCCGACATCTGCCGGGCCGCGTCCAGGAACAGCGCGGGACCGTCCGGGTCGGCGCCGCGGCCGAGGTCGGCGCGCAGCCGCGCGACGAGCGCGGTGGCGGCGACGTTCGCGCCGAGATGGGAGCGGCTGCTGTCGGACATGCCGTCGGCGACGGCCGCCAGCAGGAACCGGCGCGCCGGGTCGCGGCCGAGCCGGTAGGCGTCCTGCCGGTGCTGGGCGGGCTCGGCGCAGCGGTGCCCCGGCCCGACGAGCGAGGCGGCCCGGACGGTCAGCGCCCCGACGGTCACCGCGTCGGCGGCGATGCCGGAGATGGCGGGCTCGTCAGGCAGCCGCCACGGCATCCGGGTCTGCCGGGCGCCGGCGCCGGCCGGGCGCGGGAAGTCCATCTCCGGCCCTCCGGCAGGGGCGGTGCCGTTCGGGGAGGCGGTGCCGTTCGGAAAAGCGGTGCCGTTCGGAAAAGCGGGACCGTTCGGGGAGGCGGGAGGCGCGGAGCGGAAGCGGCTCAGGAGTCCCACGGCATCGGCCTCCAGGACTCCACCCCGTCCTCGGACCGCCCGCGGAGCTGGCCGGGCATGACGTCCTCGTCCTCGTCCGCGCCGGGTCCCGGGGCCCCGGCTCCGGCGGCACCAGCTCCGGCGGCACCGGTTCGGGCGGCACCGGTTCGGGCGGGGGCGGAGTCGTCCGTGCCCCGGTCGACCCGGCCGGGGATCATCGGCAGCTCGGGCGGCGACGGCGCCGGGATCTCCCGGGTGCCGAACAGGTCGGTCCGGCCCTCCGGCTGGAGGACCCCCGTCATCGGGCCGAGCAGCCGCTCCAGCATCTCGTTGACCTGGGCCGGGCGGACGACGTTCGCCGAGATGGCGGCGTTGTACAGCTCGATGACCCGCTGCTCCTTCAGCTGCTCGTGCTCCCGCATGTCGGCGATGAGGGTGCCGACCCGCTCGGGGTCCTGCGCCAGGTAGCGCAGGAACAGGTCGGAGCTGGTGCGGATCGAGCCGCGCAGGTCCTCGACCTCCTCGTTGGTGAGCTGCCGCTCGACCCGCGCGTCCTCGAACCGCTCCTGGCGCCGGCGGGTCCGCTCGTCCGGGACGACCTTGACGTAGCAGCGCCGCACGCCGATGCCCTCCTCGTAGCCGCGGGGCTCGGCGCGCAGCCGGTCGGCGAGCGCCGCCTCCACCCGGGCGACCTGGCCGATCTCGAACTGGTGGCAGACGGCGCGCGCCACGTCCAGCAGCCGGGACCGGACGAGCGCGGCGCCGTCGGTGATGCCGTGGCCCACCACCGCGACCGGGTCGCTCACCGCCCACTCCGCCTCGATCGTCAGCTCGAACCGGGCGAGATCGGTGCGGCTCGGCACCGAGTCGACGAACACGTCCCGGCGCAGCGTCGTGTCGACCTCGACGCGCCACTCGTAGCGCGGGCCGAGGAAGCCGAGCGGGTTGAGCGACCGCCGGCCGGTCAGCTCGACGGGGCGCCCGTCGCGGTCGGAGTACACGTAGGAGCGGCCGGGAGGCGCCGCCGTCCGGGGCGCCGCCCGCGCGGGCAGCCGGGCCACGATCAGCGGCGCGGACGGTTCGGACTCCGCCGGGGCGAACCGCTCGGGGAACGACTCCGGGAGCGGCGGCCCGGCCGGCCGCTGCGGAGGTTGCGGCGGCGGCTGGACGGGCTGCTGGGGCTGGGCCTGCGGCGGGAGCTGCGGAGGCTGCTGCGGGCGGGGGTGCTGCGGGGGCGCCGCGCGATGGTCGCCGCCCCGCCGGCCGCCCTGGCCGTCTTCCCTGTGCTCGGGCATCTGCATCACCTTCCGTTGAGCGCGGTCAGTACGTCACGGGCGCTGCCGGGCGCGTCGCCCTCGGCCCAGCCGCGCGCCGTGTACGCCACGGCGCGGGCGACCGTCCGGTCCGTCGCGATCGCCCTGGCGAGGCGGGCCAGGGTGCGGCGGACGACCGGTGCCTCGTCCGCCGTCCGGGCCCACTCGGTCAGGACCTCGTCGGCGTCCTCCTGCAGGACCGGGTCGTGCAGGGTCTCCCGCCAGAGCGCGGCGATGTCGCGCATGCGGTCGTCGTCGGCCGCGGCGACGTGCAGCAGGCCCGGCCAGTCGAACGCGTCGCCCGGCATCCGGCGGACGAGCTGGCTCGCCGCCACCAGGAACGCCAGCAGCCCGGTGATCCGGCGGTTCTCGTCGTCGTCGTTCGCCCACTTCAGCAGCCGCCGGGGGACGTCCGCGCCGTCCCAGCGGTCCTCCCACATCTCGGTGACGGACTCGCACACCGCCGCGGTGACCGCGACGTCGTCGTCGGTGGCGCGCCGGCCGAGCCAGTCGAGCGCGGCCGAGACGCCGCCCTCGACCGACTCGACCCGCCAGGCGCGGGCCGCGCTGGCGCGCAGCTCGACCGGCGCCTCCGGGTCGGCCCAGACCTTGAGCATCTCCCGCACCGGGGCGCGCAGCGCGGGCCGCTGCGTGACGGTCACGTGCAGCGCGGCGGCCGCGACGGTCCGGTACCGGTAGTCGCCGTCGGCGGCCATCGGCTCGATGACGAGTGTGTTGACCAGGTCGAACGCGTCGGCGGCGAGGAAGCCGAGTGCGACGGCGGTCCGGGTCCGGACGGTCTCCAGCGGGTGCTCGGCGCACCAGCGCAGCCAGCCCAGCAGCCGCGGGCGCTGCTCGTCGAACTCGCTCCAGAAGTAGCCGAGCACCTTGCCCTGCGCGTCCGGGTCGAGGTAGCGGACCACCCGGGTGGGCGCGGTCGCCCCGTCCCTGAGCCGCACCGTGGACGGGACGGTCCGGGCGCCGATCGCGTCCAGCCACCTGCGCCGGGTCGGCCGCAGCGGGGCGTCGAGGCGGCGGAGCGAGTCGCGGTGCGGCTCGCGGGTCTCCAGGTCCTCCTTCAGCCGCATCGCCGCGAGCGCGACCGTCTCGTACGGCTCCCCGTTCAGCACGGCCGTCGCCACCGCCATGCACTGGACGGACAGGCTGCCGAGCCCGGCGAACCACTCGGCGCGCTGCTCCCCGTCGCGCAGCCGCAGCGCCTGCTCGGCGGTGCGGGCCAGCGGCAGCGCGTCGCGGTGCGCCTTGTACAGCTCCTGGGCGACCGCCCGCGCCTGGCCGGGCGGGCCGTCCCCGCCGAGCTGGGCGTCCAGCAGTTCCGGGACGCCCTCCTCGGTGAGCACCGGCCGGGCCCGCCGCCCCAGCCACAGCGTGAGCAGCGCGGTGACGATCTCCCGGCGGTCCCGCACGCGTCCGGCCTGGTGCACCAGCCCGGCCGCGCGGGCGTCGGCGGGCACGCTGTCGACCGTGATGACCAGGCGGGCGCCGGCGTCCTCCAGCAGCCGGGTGACCTTGTCCAGGACGAAGTCGGTGAGGGCGTCCGGCCGCCTCGGCTCCCGGTAGACGTAACCCGCGCCGCGTTCCAGGTCGTCGGCCGTCAGCTCGCCCAGGCCGACGGCGGGGTCCACGCGGAACAGCGCCGTCCCAGCGCCGGCGCCCTGCCCACCGGCGTCCTCCCCCTCGGCCGCCTCCCGGCGGGTCGCATCCTCTCTGCCCGCCGCATCCTCTCTGCCCGCCGCATCCTCCTTGGCGAGCACGTGCAGCAGGCGGCGCGCCGCCGCGTACCGGCCGGTGTCGGGGGCGTCCTGGAGGATCACGATGCGGTGGTCGCGGGCGCGGCGGCACAGCTCGTCGAAGCCGTCGGGGGCGACGAAGGCGTACTCGGTCTCCTCGATGTGCCGCTGCGGCAGCGGCGCGACCGCGGAGCGCCGCCCGCCGGGCGCGGTGAAGGTGTAGTTGTGCTGGTCGCCGCCGATGTACTGCCCCGCCCGCACGAAGCCCGACAGGGCGTCCCGCTCGGTGCCGATGCGGTCCTGGACGGTGCCGCGGCGGCGCTGCTCGTTCAGGACGTCGGTCCGCGACCGCTCGCCGTCACCCGGCTTCGGGTCGCCGCCGGGCTCCTTGTCGGGCTTGTCCCCACCGCGGGCCTCGGGCTGGACGGGCGGCCGCTCGTCCGCTGCCGGATCGCTCATGGACGGCCTCCGTAGTTGTGGTTGTGCTGGTCACCGCGGATGTAGGTGCGCGCGTTGACCATCTCGACGTGGACGGACCCCGGCGGCTGCGCGGGCGGGGTCTGCGCGGGCGGGGGCTCGGGTCGCGGGTTGTCGCCGTGTCCCGAGGGCGGCGCGCTCTCCTCGGAGGCGGCGGCAGAGCGGTCGAGGCCATCGGAGCGGTCGAGGCCGTCGGGGAGGTCGAGGGTGTGCGGGTCGGGGCCGCCGGGGAGCCAGAACCAGCCGTGGCCGTCGCGGCCGCCGTCCAGCCGCTCCACCCGGACGCGCCGCAGCTCCCCCGGTTCCAGCGAGGTCATGCCCGCCTCGACCGAGTCCCGGAAGACCAGCTCGGACACGATCACGCCGAGGGCGGTGTCCGCCCGGTCCAGCGCGGCCCGCAGCGGGCCGCAGCCGCACAGCCGCGTCACCGCGACCGGCGCCGTCCCGCTGAAGCCGTTGGCGACCTCGGCGGCGGGCCCGTGGTGGATCGCGAGCCGCATCCGGGTCCGCGCCCGAGGGGCCGCCAGCCGGTTCCGGCCGCGCAGCTCCCCGTTCAGCTCGCGGACGAACCGTCCCACGAGCACCTCGATGGACACCTCGTGCGGGAGGACCATCAGCAGCCCGTCGCCGCTGCCCTGCTCCGTCCACCGCGCGGCGTCCAGGCCGCTGTTGCGGGCCGCCTCCCGCAGGGACTCCACGAGGTTGCGCTGGAGCAGTTCCTGGACGTTCTGCGGCGCGTCCCCGTAGCCCTGGAGGTCGGCGGCCATGACCGTGCGGTAGCTCATCGGGCCGCCCCACCGCCCGGAGCGACGATGACGCTGTAGACGGTCGTGCCGAGCCCGCGCAGGTGCTGGTCGAGCATGCGGCCGTCGACGCCGAGCAGCCGCCCCACGGCATTGCCCGGATCGTCGCGCTCGTCCGGGTACTTGCGGATCACCGCGTCCACCGCGTGGTCGACCCGCTGGTGCAGCGGCCGCAGCCGGGCGTGGATCTGCGGCAGCGTCATCGTGTCGTCGGCCAGCATGTCCGCGATCCGGGCCAGGAACGCCCGCACGATGTCGTCGAGGAACGCCAGCGCGCCGCGCGCCCGGAGCGTCGGGCCGAAGACGAACTCGCCGATCGCGCCGTACCGGTCGCCGTGGGCCTCGGCCCGGGCCACCGGGAGGCCCCGCGCGTCCGCGTCGAACCGGCTCCGCCAGAACTCCTGCACCCGGGCGTCGGCGATCGCGATGGCCTGGAGCGCCTGCCGGCACAGCCGGTCCGCGGCCTCGAACCTGCCGCGCCGGTCGGCGTCGGTCCAGATCCGCTCACCGGCCGCCGCGCCCGCGTCCGGGAGCGGCGGCGGGGCCGGGGCCGGGACGCGCAGCGCGGCGATCTCGCGGCGCATCTCGAACAGCAGCTCGTACACCCCCTCCCGCTCGCTCACCGCGAGGCGGGAGTGCAGCGTCGCGGCGAGGTCGTCGTG
The DNA here is from genome assembly GCF_900188445.1 of Actinomadura meyerae. Lineage (GTDB taxonomy): Bacteria > Actinomycetota > Actinomycetes > Streptosporangiales > Streptosporangiaceae > Spirillospora > Spirillospora meyerae. The sequence goes on along the minus strand of NZ_FZOR01000057.1, from coordinate 22,477 downwards.
GAAGGTGTCGGAGTCCCAGTGCAGGACGCGGGTGAACGCCCGCTCGAGCTCGCCGGCGAACGTGGCGGCCAGCGGCCCCGCCATCACCAGGACGGCGTCGCGGCCGGGCGCGCCGCGGGCCAGGGCGTTCGCCCGCCGCGTCAGCCGGTTCCGCTCCTCGTCGGACACCACCGGCCCGGCGATGATCAGCGCGCACTCGGCGCCGCCCCGCAACGAGCGGACCCGCAGCTCCGGACTCCACTCCGGCTCCGGCTCCTGCTCCGGCTCCGGCTTCGGCTCCGGCCGGCGGACGCGCTCGACGTAATACCCCAGCTCGGCGCACCGGCCGGCGAGCTTGGTCCGCACATGGTCCGGCGTGTCCGGCGCGCACAGCGACCGGCTCGCCTCGCGGATCTGCCGCGGGCCGATGAGGCCCCCGGCGGAGCGCCGCTCGTAGGCGTGGTGGCACAGGGTGATGGTCCGCCGCGGATGCCCTTCGGTGATCTTCCACAGCTCTTCCACGGCGTCGCCGGTGAACGGGTGCGGATCGTCGCCGCCGGTGCCGCCGGGCTGCGGCGCCCCGGCCCCGCCTGAGTGCCGCGCCTCGGCCCCGCCTGAGTGCCGCGCCTCGGCGATGTACGCCGTGATCTGGCGGGTGGTGAGCCCGGACGGCACGATCCGCGTGAGCACCCGGCCCCGGACGGAGTCCGGGAGCGCCTCCCAGAAGTCGAGCAGCCCGCAGACGGCGAGCAGCGCCCCGGTCTCGGCGGCCCAGCCGATCAGGTCCATCAGCGTCGCGGCGACCTCGGTGAGGCCGTCGCCGCCGCGCGGGCTGATCTGGTGCAGCTCGTCCAGGACGAGCGCCATCCGGCCGCCCGTCCAGGCGCACAGCCGCGACAGCGCGCGCAGTACGCGCAGCGCCCGGTCGTCGCGGTCGACGGGCGGGGTGTGGACGCCTCGGTCGGCGAGCATCCGCGCGTCCGCCTCCGGCCGGTGCTCGACGCCGCACAGCCACCGCCAGGCGGCGGCGCCCGCCGTCGTGTGCCACACCAGGCCGAGCACCGTGGCCAGCTCCGCGTCGCCCTCGGCGATCTCCGTGAGCCGCTCGTGCAGCCGGTGCATCTCGTCAACGGGCAGCTCGTCGGACGCGGCGGGCGGCGGCGCGTCCGGGTCCGCCCCGCTGCCGTGCCACAGCCCGCCGTACAGGTCCCGGACCATCTTCTCGACGGTGCCGAACAGCAGCACCCCGGCGGCGGTGTCGACCGGCCGGATCGGGCCGCCGATACCGGATCCGGGCGATGCCAGCAGCCGCCTGTGCAGGGTCAGGACGGTGTCCCGCGGCTGGCCGGAGACGACCAGCAGGACGGGCCGGGCCGCCGCGCTGCGGAAGAGCTCGTCCAGCAGCCTCCACGCGAGGTGGCTCTTGCCGGTGCCGTACTCGCCGAGGATCGCCGCGACCCGCCCGGACGCGCCCGGGTCGCCGCGCAGGTCGGGGCGGGCGGTGAGGAAGTCGACCGCGAGGCGCCGGACGTCGCGGACGGCGTCGGTCTCCACGTGCACGGTGATGCCGCTGCCGGCGAGCCGCACCTCCGGCACCTTCGGGAACGGGTTGGCCCCCCGGTCGCGGGCCCGGCTCCGGGGCGCGCCGCCGGGTTCCGGCCGGTTCACGGCGCACCGGTCCGGACGGCGGCGGCGAGGTAGTGGTGGACGGCGACCCGCGCGGCCCGCGACTCGATCGCGGCCTCGAACGCCCGGTGGCAGAGCACGTTGAACCAGGTCAGGTTGTTCGGGCTGATGCTGGCGCGCTGCCGCGCCAGCGCCCGGAGCAGCACCGCCGGGTCGAGGTCGAGCAGCGCCCCCAGCCGCTCCGCGCCGCCCAGCCGGGCGTGCAGGAACGCCATCAGCTCCCGGTCGGTGAACGGCTCCAGTGGCACCGCCGTGACCAGCGGCGCGTCCGGGCCGCGCCCGACGATCTCCCGCACCCGGTGCCACTCGGCCTCCTCCCAGTACGGGAACTCGAAGATGTAGACGCTGCCGTTCGCCGCGGCCGCCGCGCGCGCGCAGCCGAGCACCCGCTCGGCGATCGCCTCCGGCCGCAGGCTGGGGTCGGGGCGCGGCAGCCGGGCCGCGAAGGCGCGCCCGTCCAGCGCGCGGCCGAGGTCGCGGTGGGCCTCGACCGGGTCCGGGTCCCACGCCTCGCGCAGGGGGTCGCGCACCGTGTCGCGCAGGGCCGCGCGCAACTCGTCGGGCAGGTCGGCGCCGCGCATGAGCGCCAGGCAGTCCGCCGGCCGGGCGAAATCGGCGGCCGGACGCGCGGACAGGTCGGCCGGTAGGCGGCCCGCCCGCTCGTAGTGGTGCAGGCAGCGGTGGGCCAGCACCGACTTGCCGAGGTTGGGGCGGCCGGCGATGAGGACCACCCCGCCGTCGCTGTCCGGGGGGTCGGGGCGGTCCGCGAACGCGATGTACCCGTCCCGCAGCTCGGGCCCGGGGCAGGACGCCCCGTGCGCGCCAAGGTCGGGGGGACGCGCCGGGAAGGGGTTGTCGGCCAGGGGAGCGGCGCCGGTGCTCATGCCGCCTCCTTCTTGATGCGCATGGCCTGGTCCAGCAGGTGGCCCAGGGTGATCTTGGTGCTCTGCTCGGCGATGACGCGGTCGACCGCCAGCCGCATGAGCCTGCGGAAGCTCGCGGGATGCAGCAGGTCCTTGCCGAGCACGTACTGCAGCCCTTCGGACATCTGGGCGTCCAGGGTGACCCCCGTACCGGGCGGCGCGGCCATCACGGCCTGCGCGTCGGCCAGCAGCTGGTCCGGTGCGACCGGTTCCAGCACGCGGAGCCGCACCTTGGCGTCGCGGTGCCGCTCGACCTCCGCGCGCAGGCGGTCCCAGTCGTCCGGCCAGACCTCCGCGTTGAACTCGTAGACGAACACGTGGTTGCCCGGCCCGGCCGCCATCGCGTACTGGCAGATCTCCCAGGCGAGCAGGTCGCCGGACCCGGTGGTGCCCTGCATGACGCCGGGGAGCCGCACGACCAGCTTCCGGTCGGCGTGGTCCATCACCTTGCGCAGGCCGTCCGCCCACGCCGCGTCGTCGATCTCGGCGTCGGAGACCTCGCCGGGGCGCAGGCCGCCGGTCTGGGCGCGCAGCTTGCCGAGCACCCTGCGGCGGCGGGCGAGGCACCCCTCGAACGGCCCCGCCGGCAGGAGCTCGATCGGGGTCAGCCCCTGCGCCTGGTACTCGTGCAGCAGCCGGTGCCCGTAGACCGACTTGCCGTGGCCGGGCGGCCCCGCGACCAGCACGACGCTGCCCCGGACGTGGTCGAGGGGCAGGGGCGCGGGCGCGTTGGTGAACCGCAGGAAGTCCCGCGGCTGGTAGGGGCAGTCGGCGCCCTTCCAGCACGGTTCGAAGTCGCCGTAGCCGTCGAAAGGGTTCAAGGCCGCCCCTCCACCGCCGGGACGGGCGCGCCGCGCACCGCCTGGCTCAGTGCGTGCTCCAGCCGCCGGACCGCCTCCTCGCTCGCCGCCTTCTGGAACCCCGCGCCGATCAGTTCCCGGTGCGTCCGGTCCAGGAGGCCGCCGAGGTTCCGCCGGTCGGAGTCGCGGAGCCCCGCGCGCAGGATCGCCGCGCCGAGCTCTACCCTCCGGCCTTCCAGAGCCGCCGCGTCCAACGGGTTCTCCCAGGTGCGGGCGAGCCGCACGTCCTGCGCCGCCTTCAGGTACTCGGCCGCCGCCGTGTTGAGCTGGTCGGCGAGGGTCTCGCGCCGCACGGCGCGGGCGGCGGACGCGGACGTCACGGCCGTGAGCAGCCCGCCGAGGACGAGGGTGAACACCGGGTTGGTGAGCACGCGGCGCCACAGCGGCGGGCCGGGCGGCGGGTCCTGCAGCGCCTTCGTCCCGGTCAGCACGGCCAGCGGCGCGCACGCGCGGTCGAACCCGGCCCGATCCCTGCGGCTCCAGGCGTCGGCGGTGAGGGGCGCGCCGGGCCTCCCGTCGCGCATCGGGCGCACCGCCGCGCCGGTGCTGCCGGGCGCCGCCGCGCCGAGGCGCACCGCCACCCGCACCAGCTCCGCCCGCCGCGCGTCCGACAGGCAGTGGACCCGCCGCGCGTCCGCGCGGACCCGGTCACCGGAGCGGTCCTGCCCCAGCTCCCCGAGCAGGACGGCCGCGCCGAGCGCGGCCACCGCGCAGCAGGCGGCGAGCACCCTCCACCGCCTGTTCCACCGCTCTCCGAGCCGTCCGCCCATCGGCGTCAGGCCAGCCGGAGGACGGCGAGGACGGCGAGCAGCGCGGGCCACGTCCAGACGAGGAGGCCGATGGCGGCGGCGGGCAGTGTCCGGCCGGGCAGCAGCAGCGCCGCCGCCACCGCGGACTCGTGCCGGACGACGGGCGCGGGTTCCGCCGCGGCGGCGCCCTCGTCCGGGCGCTGGGCGATGGCGTAGCCGAGGCAGCGCTCCACCAGCCAGTCGGCGCGGTCGGGCTCCAGCCGGGCCGCGAGCACCCCGAGCGCGTCGGCGATCACCGGGGGCAGCCCCCCGTTGGTGTGCGCCCGCCGCAGCCAGTCCTCCAGCGCCGCGTCGCCGAGGCCCGCGGCGAACAGCGGCTCCATCAGGTCGGCCATCCGGACGGTGCCGCCCGGCAGGCCGGCGACCCGGTCGGCGAACCATCGCTCGCCCTCCATGATCTGCAGGACCCTGGAGAACCCCTCCCGGTCGAGGACGGCGCCGCGGGCGGTGCGCGCGGCGACCCAGTCCGTGATGCGGACGGTGCCGGCGGGCGCCGTGATCTCGCGGAGCAGCCCGTAGAGCCGGACGAGATGGGGGTCTCCGCGCGGCGGCGCCGGCGGCCGCACCGGAGCGGACGGCGCGTTGACGGGTTCGGACGGCGCGCGGACGGGCTCCGGCGGCGGAGCCGCGGGCCGGGCGGCGGCCGGAACCGGCTCCCGGACGGGCGCGGGCGGCCGCTGCGCCGCGTGCGCCGGGGCCCTGACGGGCTCCCGTACGTCGGGGACGCTGCCGGGGTCGATGGCCCTGGCGATCTCCGTGCTGCACGCGACGGCGAAGATCTTGTCCCGCAGCGTCGTGCAGTCCCGCACGACGGGCCGGACGAGCCGCGCGGCGTCGTCGCCGAACGCGGCGTAGGCGTCCGCGAGCAGCCCCGCGACGGCGGACAGGTCGCCCTGCGGCGCGGCGGGGTCGCCGGGCCGGACCTCGCGCGGCCCCTCGTGCATCGGCGGCCCGTCCAGCCCCCGCTCGCGGAACGCCACGGCCGGCTCGGCCCGCCCGTCGCCGCCGGTGAGCGGCGCCTCGCAGGTGGAGAACTCGGCGCGCCAGCCGTCGAGGGGCCGCCCGTCCGCGTCGGTGAGCAGCGGCTTCAGGATGCGGCGCGACGCCCACAGCAGCGCCAGCGCGCGGCTCTCCGCGACCGGGCTGCGGATCTCCTCGGCGGGCAGGATCATCGTCACCGGCCGGGCCGGGTCCTCCAGCACGGCCGCGAGGAGCGGGGCGAGCCCCGGCGCGCGCTGGGCCCGCCGTTCGAGGTGCTCGGATCCGACCGCGTTCTGGATCAGGTGGCTGAAGCTCATCGGCGGCAGCGGGGCGCCGCGGCCGACCTGGCCCGGCAGCCGGTTGAAGATGCCGCGCGGGTCGGAGGCCGCGATGAGCATCGCGACATCGGGGGTCAGCGTCGTGCCGAGCCCGATGAGCGCGCGCGCCACCAGGTGCAGGCGGTCCGCACCCGCTCCCCTGGCCGCGCCGGATGCCGCGTTTGCCGGGCTCATCGCCCGCGGATCGACGCTGCGCAGGATGAGCGCCGCCATGCCGTCCGGGTAGGTGAGGTAGACGGCGCTGGACGGCGCCTCCGCCGCCGCCGTCCGGCCCCGCGCCGACACTCCGGCGTGCTTCTTCAACCGGGTGTTCCAGCTGTCGAACTGGGTCCGCGACTCGAACGACCAGGCGATGCCGGTGAGGTCGTAGTCGGGGTCCCAGCGGAACTCGATCTGGTGGATGGGTGCCTCGGTCATCTCAGATCCCCACGTCCTGGGCGTCGGCGGAGGCCAGCAGCCCGGTCATCGCCATCAGCGCCACGAGCGGGCGCAGCACGCGCAGCGGCCGGGCGCCGCGCTCGATCGCGTCCGTCCCCGTCGCCGAGACGACGTGCAGGGTGGCGCGCTCGCACTCCTGGTAGGGCCGCGTCCACGCCCCGGCGTCCCGCTGGTGCAGGTAGCCGAACACGTCGGCGCTCTCCTCCAGCACCTCGGCGGCGTCCAGGACGGGCGCGTCCCGGCTCAGCCAGTGCGCCACCGGGTCGTCGAACTTGTACAGGTCGGCCTTGTTCAGCACGATCGCGGCGCTCACCTTCGACAGCCGCCCGGTGGACCGCAGCAGGCTGAGCACCGTGTTGAACGCCGGGTCGCCGAGGCTGCCCGGGGTGAAGCGCTTCGGGTCCGCCACGAAGATCAGCCCGTCGGCGATGTCGAGGAACCGCTTGGCGTCGCCCACGTTGCTCAGCTCGCCGCCCGCCACGTCGAACAGCGCCATCGCGCGGGGCCGCCCGGCGCCCGACAGGACGAACGCGTCCGCGAAGGCGACCTCCCCCTCGCGGGTCGGCGCCAGCCAGGACGCCTCGCTGAACAGCGGATGCACCATGTCGCGCAGGAACGCCTGGTGCCGGTCGAGGTCGACGGGCTGGGCGGTCAGGCCGTACTCGCCGAGCGCGCCGCGCTCGATCTCGGCGACCATCGCGGCGGCCAGGTGCGTCTTGCCCGACGTGGTCCCGCCGATGAACCCGTAGACGGCCGGGGACCCGTACTGCCCGTATCCGGCGGGCAGGTAGTGGACGCCCGTCGTCCCGCCGGGATTAGGGCAGCGCACCGCCGCCGTCCGCATCAGCCGCGCCCGCTGCTCGGCGTTGGTGCCCCTCGGGACGGTCAGCTCCACGTACTGGGCGAGGTTCTGGTCGAAGGTGTAGAGCGGCAGTTCCCCCCAGTCGAGCCGGCCCAGGCAGATCGGGCAGGAGACCTGCTCGCGCCCCCGCCCCGCGGATCGCGCGGCCGCGGGTTGCTCGGGCTCGGCCCACGCCGCCGCGGACCGCGCGTACCGGGGCGACCCGGCGTCGGGCTGCCCGGCGTCCTGCTGTGCAGTTCCCGGCTGTGCACTTCCCGGCTGTGCACTTCCCGGCTGTGCAGTTCCCGGCTGTGCGGGTCCCGGCTGCGCAGGACCCGGCTGTGCAGGGCCCCACCCGGCCGCCCCGGGCGTGGGAGGGATCTCCATCGGCTCGGCCACGGGTTCCTCCGCCGTGTCCAGGAGGCGGGCGACCCGCCCGCTCATGGTGTCCAGCTCGGTCAGTCCGGCGGTGGCGCGCAGCTCGCGCAGGCCGTCGGTCCCCTCACGCACGTACCGGCGGGCGAGCGCGACCGCCGCCGGGAGCGTGCCGGGCCGGGGCGGCCGGTCGGCCCCGTCCCGCCGGAACCGCAGGAACAGCCCCGGCGGCGGGTCGGCGCCGGGCGCCCCCGCCGCGAACGTCTCGAACGCCGGCGCCCAGTAGGGCCAGTCGTCCAGCCCGGAGCCGAGCACCGTGCAGATGTCGGCGACCGCCCACAGCAGCGGCATGGTGGCGGGGGTGACGGCCGCGTCGACCGGGCGGGGCCCCTCCAGGACGTGCGACAGCAGGACGGCGAGCGGCCGCTCCAGGGCGCGGGACCGCGCCTCGTCGGTGAGGCCCGACCGGTGCGCCATCAGCGCGTTCGGGTTGACCATCGGCGCGCGGCCGGGCAAGTCCGCGGACGCCCACGTCCAGTCCCGGAGTTCCAGCGCCAGCCGGGGCGTGAGGACCCCGGCCGCGCCGGACAGCACGTGCGCGGTGGCACTGCGGACGGGGCCGGGCTGGCTGCGCCGGATCAGCACCGCCTCGCCGCCGAGCACGGCGTAGCAGAGGCCGGACTCCGGCCTGCCGCCCTCGCCGCACCGCAGCCACTGGCTGACGCGGGCGTGCAGGCGGTGCAGCTCCCCGGCGGGCGATGCCTCCAGCGAGCTCGCGACCGGGAGCAGGCCCGGCTCGGCGCTCGCGCCGAACCGGCTTTCTCGGCCCCAGCGGAACAGCGTCTGGTGCAGCAGCGACGTCGCCATCGGTCACCGCCCCAGCATCAGGTAGCCGGCGACGACGACCAGCGCCGCGATCCCAGCCCACAGCACCCACGCCCCTGCCGGGCTCCGCCGCGCCGCCGCGCCCGGAGGTGACGGGGCCGGGGCGCGGCGCTCGGGCGGCGGCTCGGAGGCGGGGGCCGGGCCCGGCTCCGCCGTGTGCGGATGCTTGCGGTGCCGCTGCGCGAAGAACTGCTCCCGGCCCCGCAGGAAGGCCGGGTCGGGCGGCAGCGGGCGCGGCGGCGCGTCCGCCTCGCCGAGCCGGCCCAGCAGCGCCTGCGCGGACGGCCGGCGGTCCGGGGCGCCGAACACCCCGGCCAGCAGCTCCGCCAGCTCCGGCCGGTCGGCGAGCTTGTCGCGGTCGTCGAGTTCCTCGCCGGTCAGCACGTGGAAGATGAGGCGCCCGGCCGCCCACACGTCGTCGTTCGGGCCGACCACGCCGCGCTCCCAGCCGTCGGGGATCCGCGGCCGCTGCTCGGGCGCCTGCCACGGCGGCGTGCCGGCGACGGTCCGCGGCGACCCGATCGGCGCCGCGTGCGAGAAGTCGGTGATCTGCACCTCGTCGCCGTCCCACCGGACGGTGTCCGGGCCGATCGCGCGGTGCGCGATCCCCGCCGCGTTCAGCAGCCGCACCGCGCGCAGCAGCCCCACCTGGAAGCGGCGCCGCTGGTCGGTCGGCAGCGTGCCCGCGTACGTCGCGACGGCGACGCCGCGCGGCGGCTCCAGCAGCGCGAACGGCTCGGCCGTGTCGGCGTCGTAGCCGATCAGCCGGGTCACCGAGCCCGGGTAGGGGCCGCCGTCGCAGAGCCGGGCGAGGCGCAGCCCGGCGAGGATCTCGGCGTCCAGCAGCCGGTAGCCGGCGGCGCGCCCGCCGGGGCCCCGGTCGACGGGCCGGACGCAGCGGACCGTGCGGGTCCGGTCGGGCAGCTCCAGCTGGAGCCGGACCGCCTCCAGCGGCGGGCGCGGCGGCGGCTCCGCGCCGCCGGCCTCGACGGCCTTCGCCTCCACCTCCCCGCCGTGGACGTCCCGGTAGCGCAGATTGACGTTCACGCCGTCCTCCCGTCCCGGCCCGCCTCGACCGATCCGCCGTCGTCCTCCTCGGACCACGTCCACTCCACGACCCCCGCGTGCAGCGGGACGAGCCTGAGCACGCCGCAGTGCGCCGCCGACGGCACCGCCACGGTCCCGGGCGGCAGGCTCACCGCGTCGCCCGCCGACCGGGGCGCGAACCGGACCGCGCGCGGGTCCGGCGCGGTGTCCAGCAGCGCCAGGTCCTCCGGCGCGCACAGCTGCCACATCTCCCCCGCCGGGTCGTGGCCGGCCTGCTCGGCGGCGAACGCGAGGTCCTCCGCGTCGATCAGCGGCACCGGGCGGGCGTCGGCGACGAACGGCGCCGCCTCCGGGGCGTGGCCCCGCTCCACCGAGTGCTCCCAGTCGTCGATGAGCAGCTGCGCGGCCTTGCGCGCCTGCGGGCCCGCCTGCTCGCCGCGCTCCGCCTGCGGCGCGCCGCGCACCGCCTCGGTGACCAGGTCGCCGAGCCAGGACTGGACGGCCTCCGGGTAGCGCAGCGGCGACCGGGACGGGCGGCCGAAGTCGTCGGCGTCCAACTTCGCGGCGCGCTCGACCAGCTCCTCGCGGACGCCCACGAGGGCCTGCCGCAGCGCGTTCAGCTCGTCGACGGTGTCCAGCCGCCGGTTCAGCCGGGCCCAGTCGGTGACGGCGGCCCCGAGCAGGTGCCGCATGTCCTGCAGCGCCGCCTCGGCCCGGTCGATCCCCGCCTCGTCGCCCCACTGGATCGCGCGGGCCCGCCACGACTGCGCGACGACGGCGAGCGCGCCCGCGACGGCGACCGCCACCGCGGCCGCCCACGCCGCGGGCGGCAGGCCGGTGTCGCCCGCCACGCCGCCGCCGATCGCCCCGGCGAGGGCGCCGAACGCGTTCAGCCCGAGCGCGCGGGAGTGGTCGGCGATCCGGCCGCCGGGGCCGCGCAGCACGGTCAGCGCGACCAGCGCCGTCCACAGCAGCGCCATCACCAGGCCGCCCGCGACGCCGAGCGGGGACAGCCCGGCGAGCGCCGCCGCGACCGCGCCCGCCGCCGGCAGCCACGGCTGCGGCGGCGCCATCGGCGCCGGTGCGCGCAGCGCGCCGGGCAGCTCGGCGGGGCACGCGGTGCGCAGCCGCCGGGCATGGCCGCCGCGCCCGTCCAGCGCCGCCGCCGCGGCGCGCAGGTCGCCGTCCAGGCGCGGCAGCGACACGCCCCGGTGCAGGCATTCGGCCAGCCAGGCGTGCAGCCCGTCGCGGTACGGCCGGGCCTCGAACGGCTCCGGCGGCGGCGGTTCGACACCGCGGGCGGCGATCGCGGCGCGCCGGTCGTCGGTGAGCCGGTCACCGTCCGGGACGGCGCCGAACAGGCCGGCGAGCCGGTCGCGCAGCGCGCCGAGCCGGTCCCCGGCGTCCCGGACCACCGCGCCGGCCGGCAGCTCCCGCAGCAGCGCGCCGATGCCGGGCAGCTCCACCGCGGCCTCCCGCGCCTCGGCGAGCGCGCGGTCGGCGTCGTCGAACGCGCGCCGCAGCCCGCTGCCGGCGGTGAACCGGACCGGCACCCGGCCGCGCGGCTGCTCGTCCGCGCGCTCGGGCGGCGCCGGGGACGCCGGGTCCAGCGCCCGGCGGATCGCCGCGCGCAGCGCGAGCAGGAAGTCCTCCTGCCCGGTGCCGCCCTGCCCGGCCAGGTGCAGGCCGGGCACGGCCGCGCCGAACGGCACCTCGCCGAGCACCCGGTGGGTGCGCTCGAACAGCGCGGGCAGCCGCAGCAGCTCGGTCAGCCGGGCGAACCCGTCGCCGTCCCGGCCGTCGCGGCGGCGGGCGCGGGCGGAGGCGCGCAGCGGCCAGTCGACCCCGGTCTGCTCGATCACCCACAGCGCGCGGCGCTGGATGTTGCCGGGCAGCCGCAGCACCGCCGGACCGGCGCCGGGGGCGGGCGGCGCGGCGGGCGGGCGGCCCGCCACCAGGCACAGCAGCCTGGACACCTGCCGGGACGCGTCCAGCGCCTCGAACGCCCGCCGGTGCCGGACGACCGCCTCGGCGGTGTCCAGGACGAGCAGCAGCTCCAGGTCCTGCGAGGTGTGCAGCAGCTCCGCCACGAGGTCGTCGGCCTCGGCGGCGTCGCGGTCCCGCAGATCGAGCTGCGCGACGCGGGCGGCGCGGACGCTCATCGCTCCCACCCCGGCCCGTCAGAACGGGGCCCCTCGTAACGCGGCTCCTCGTAACGCGGCTCCTCCGGGCGCGGCCCCTGCGGGCGCGGTCCCTCGGTAAGCGGGTCCTGGGAATCGCGTAGCGCGGGTTTCTCCAGCGCCCGCAGGTTCGCCCGGACGGCGGACACCTCGGTGAACTCGGTGTCCAGCGCGGCAGGGTACGTGCGGACCCAGAAGTCCCGTAGTTGCAGCGCGCGCGCCCGGCTGGACGAGTGCAGCTCGCCGAGCATGCCGTCGATCCGCCGGACCTGCGCGTCCGCCATGTCGCGCAGCACCAGGTACAGGTCGCCCGGCGGCTTCGGCATGCTGCCGACCCCGTCGGGCGTCTCCCGCATCAGCTGCGCGCAGAAGTCGCGCCGGATGCCGGCGTTGTCGGCGAACGTCCACAGCTCGTACGCCTGGAGCAGGCTGCCCCACGACGACGCGTGCTCCAGCGGCTTCAGCTCCAGCGTCATCGACACGCCGCCCGCCAGCCGCACCGACACGCTGATCGGGGATGCCGGGTCGCCGTCCACGGTCACCTTGTCGTTCCACATCGCGCACAGCAGCCGGTGCAGGATCTGCACGCGGTGCTCCTCGTGGGTGGCGAGGTAGCCGAAGTCGTAGCCGAGCCGCTGCCGCCACTTCAGGTAGTCCTGCCGCTGCGGCCGGTCGATCGCGTCGGCCCAGGTCCGCAGGACGTCCCGGACCTCGCGGACGTCGGTGATGCCCATCGACGACCGGAACAGCACCACGGTGATCGACTCGGCCGTGGTGTGGGTGAAGTCGTAGACGAGGTCGGGCCCGGCGGGCAGGTTCACCGCCTCCCGCAGGTACGCCTCGATCGCCGGGTCGTCGGCGCCGGCCGGGTAGGACACCAGCACCTTCAGCCGGCCGGTGCCCTGGGGGCTGAAGTTCGCCGGCACCAGCCCGGCGAGCTTGCCGCGGAACTCCTCCAGCTCCGCCTCGCTCAGCTCCCCGGGCGCCTGCCCGGCGGCCTGCGCGAGCAGGTCGTGCAGCGTCGGCAGCAGCGGGGTACGGCCCTGCTCGGCCATCCGGAAGCAGGTCTTCACCTCCGCCTTCACCCGCTCGCGCAGCTGCGCGACGGCCGCCTCGGGGTTGCTGTCCCAGGCCGTCCGGTACGCCTCGCGCCAGCCGTCCGAGCCGATCAGCAGGGTGAGCAGCTCCGCCCCGGACGCGCTCGGCCGCAGCCGCCCCTTGCCGACCAGGTCGTCGGTCATCCGCCGGACGACCCGCGTGTAGAACTGCTCCAGCTCGCCACCGGGCGGCAGCAGGTACGACACGCCGACGCGGGACTTCGACAGGTCCGCGGCGCGGTCGCGGAACCGGTCGCGGTCCTGCGCCGCCTGCTCGCCGAGCGCGCGGGTCAGGCCGCGCAGTACCGCCTCGACCTGGTCGAGCGGCTTGCGCCAGCGCGGCGCGAGCTGCGACCAGGGCTCGGTCCACTGCACGTGGGTCCGCCACCGGTACCAGCGGTCCTGCTCCTCCCGGGCCTCCACCGCGTCCGGGTCGGTCCACTTGGCCTTCACCATGCCGAGGGACCGGTCGCGCAGCGTCGGCAGCGGCGGCGGGTTCGGGCCGAGGCCCTCCGGCGCGGGCGGCTCCACCCGGCGGCGCTGCAGCAGCCCGACCGCGCCGCCGCGCTCCACCTCGTCGGTGGCGTCGGGGTTGCCGAACAGCGCCCGGACCAGCCGGAACGGGTCGGTCGTGCCGAGCATCCGGGGGACGGCGTCGCGCGGGTCGAAGCCGCCGACCCGGTCCGGGATCTCCCGGTCAAGCCGGGTCCGCAGCCGGGCCAGCGCCGCCCGCATCGCCTCCGCCCGGTCGTTCAGCGCCGCGGTGATCTCCTTCGCCCCGGTGACGGGCTCCGGATCGGCGTGGTCCTGCGCGGGCCGGGTGAAGATCTCGGAGATGTTCGCGACGGCGAGGAACTCCTGGATCAGCGACCGGTTGGACTCCGGCCCGGACGGGGTGCCGCGCAGGTCCTCCACCCCGCTGCGCAGCAGCCGCCCGGCGACCAGGTCGGCCAGCTCGTCCACCGGCACGGTCAGCGACGCGACCAGCGCGGTCGACACCCCGCGCCCGCCGATGCCGTTCTCGGCGGGGATCTGCCGGTCGACGCTGGCGTTGATGAAGCTGTCGGCGAACGACTGGTGCTGCTCGCCGTCCTTGGTGGCGCGCTGGTCCAGCTCGGTGCCGATCAGCGACAGCATCAGCGAGACCACCGACCGGCGCAGGTCGCCCGGCTCGGCCCCGACCGGCCGGCAGAACAGGAACCCGGTCTGCGCGGTGCCGGGCCGCAGCGCGATCCGGCCGTCCACCGGGTAGTGGACCGCGACCTCGTCGGGGTCGACGGGCGCGCGCGAGGTGTGCCCGCGCAGGTCGCGGCGGGCGCCGCCGCCGTTCTGCCGGTCGACGAGCCGGAACAGGTCGAGCAGCGCCCGGCCCGCGTTGAGCTGCGCGGGGCGGCCGCCGCCGAGGCCGTCCACGAACGCCGACGGCATGAGCACCAGCGGGTAGATCTTGGGGCGCAGGTCGGTGCGCTCGAACAGCTCGCCGATCAGGTGCAGGTAGTCGTAGAAGATGCCGGCGCCGGTGCCGCCCGCCACGGAGAACGCGACGAACACGTCCACCGCGTTCTTGTTGCTCGACCTGCCGCCGATCTTGTAGAGGTCGGTGGCGGCCTGCGGCCCCGACAGCCGGCCGACCGCGTTGTTCAGGTCGGCGGTGGCGTGCGCGACGCCGCTGCGGAACGTCTCGAACAGCGCGGCCCGGCCGATCGTCGGGAGCTGCCCGGCGCCGCGCTGCAGCGGCGTCACCCGCGGCTCGCCGGGTTCGGGCGGCAGCCACGCGGCGACCTCGCGCTCGGCGGTGAGCCGCAGGTTGCGGGCCACTTCCGGGTAGGTGTCGACCCGCGGGACGAGGCCGCGGACGTAGTGCGCGGTGCGCTGCACCGCCGGGACGTGCTGCGGGCTCGGCACGACGCTGGCCGGCAGCCGGTCGAGGTCGGCCTGGTTGACGTCGGCGTACACGAACTGGGTGCAGTCGGGCAGCTGGTAGGGCAGGGCGTCCTCGCGGACCCGCTGGAACGCGGTGCCGTCGGGGCCGCAGAACTCCTCGCGGAGGCGGCGCTCCAGTTCCGCGCCGATCAGGCAGCCGGTGCCGCCGAGTCCCACGAAGAGGACTGACTGGTAGAGCTTCATGGGGGGTTCCTTGTCATCGGCGGGCTAGAGCCAGGGGTCGTCCTCGTAGGCCGGTCTCGCGGTGCCCGCGGGCCCGGTCCGCGCCGCGCCGGAGGTCTCGCCGCCGCGGTCGGGGGCGGTGCGGTCGGGGCCGGTGCGGTCGGAAGCGGTGCGGTCGGAAGCGGTGCGGTCCGCGGTGCTGCGCCCGGGGGTGTCGCGGGTACCGCTCGCGCCGCGCCGGGCGCCGGTCCCGCGCCCGGTGCCGCCGCGGCCCGCCCGCACGCGGCGCGGCCGGTCGTCGGTGAAGGCGAGCGTGAGGCCGGTCTCCTCCAGCGGCTCCCCGTCGCCGCCGACGGCGATCTCGTAGCGCGGGCCGTCCGGCAACTGGACGACGACCTTGCCGGGCGCGCCGCGGCGGGCCCGGACGGGCCGGTCGCCCGCCTTGGGGTAGTCGAGCCCCGGCTCGCCCGCCGAGCCGTCGTGGACGACGAACCGGAACTCCTGCGCCCACTTCGACGGGGCCTTGAGGCGGGCCACCTCCTCGCCGTCCTGCCGCAGGGACGCGCGCAGCCACCGGACGTCCACGCCGGCCTTCCACGCGCGTCGGCGCAGGTGGAGCAGCAGCGCCAGGGCCAGCAGGAGCAGCACCGCGCCCGCGATCAGGAAGCGGTTGCGCTCCAGCCAGCCGGGCGGCTCCTTCACCGTGACGGTGAGCTGCCCGTTGGCGTACACCTTCGACAGGTCGGCCGCGTCGACCACCTTGACGGTCATCGAGGTGCCGCCCAGCGCGGCGTCGTCCGGGAAGCGGACGGTGAACGGGCGGCTGGTGGCGCCCGTCCCGATCGCCAGGTCGGTGTTCCCGGCCAGCACCGCGCCGCCGGCCCGCCCCGCACCCTCCAGGACGATCCGGCCGCGGACGGGGGCGCCCGCGTTCTCCATCGTGACCTTGCCGCGCACCTCGGCGCCGGGGTGCACGACCGGGTCGGCGGAGAACTCGACGCGGCCCTGCAGCGCGGGCGCCTGCGCGCCGACCGCGACGGTCACCGGCAGCTTGTCGGCGTGGATGCCGTAGCCGCTGACCACCCCGGTGAAGGTGAGGTCGCCGGGCCGCCCCGGCGCGGTGAACGTGCCCGCGTACCGGCCGTCGTCGGCCCGGTCGTCGGGGGCCTTGCCGTCGTCGCGGATGATGATGCTCTGCGGCGCGCCGAGCGACGGCCCGGTGGCCTGGACGGTGAAGTTCAGGCCGCTGAGCGCCTTGCGGTCGGTGACCGCGCCCTGGCGGGTCACGAGGGACAGCCGGACGGTGAGCGGCTGCCCGGTCCGCGCGCTCGGCGGCTCGACCACCAGCGAGGAGCTGACCGCGCCCTGCCAGATGGCGGTGGCGCTGACCAGCTGCTTCGCGAGCTTGTCGGGGGCGGTGAGACGGATCGTCCAGGTGCCGTTGCGCGGGTTGACGATGTGCAGCGTCTCGACGCCCGCGTTCTCCCCGGCCCGCTTGAACTCCGACTGCCCGGACCTGCCGTTGGGCACGACGGTCTCGCCGCCCGGCTGGACGTAGTCCACCCGGACGCGCGGGTCCCCCTTGGCCACGGTGATGTTGCCGTCCGTCGCGATGATCGGGATGTCGATCTTCAGCTCGCGGGTCTGGCCGGGGCCGAGGGTGGTCTCGTCGCTGCGGCTGACACCGGCGCAGCCCGCCGCGGCGAACGCGTCGGTGAGCGAGCGCACCACGTCCCCCGAGTCGCGGACGACGCGGGCCTTCGGCCGGGACGCGGTCCGCCCGTCGCACGCGCCCTGGTAGCCGCCGGCGGCGAAGCGCTCCAGCGCAGCGTGGTCGATGCCGCTGCCGAAGCCGAGCGGCCAAACCTGGACGCGGCCGGAGGAGGCGAGCGCCAGTTGCGTCTCGACCTGCTTTTCCGCCTCCCGGTTACGGTCGATTTCGATGCGTCCGTAATGGGGGCTGCGGTGCACGTCGAGGCGGCCGTCGGTGAGCAGGAAGACGACTTTGAGCGCGCCTTCAGGGCCTCCGGTGCCCAGCGCGCTCAGCCCTTTGGCCAGGGCGGCGGCATGGTCGGTGTCGTTTCCCTCGCCGTCGGCGCGGCGGTGGATCTTGCGAATGCACGCGCCGAGCGCGTCCTTCTTCACCGAACTGTCCAGAACGGTCGGCGGGCACGCCTCGGTGATCGCGTTCTGGCCCGGTCGGTTCTGGCTGCCGAACCCGTAGACCGACACGCGGCTGCGCGGGTTCAGCCCGCTGAGCGCGATCGAGGTGGCGGCCTTGATCTCCTCGCGCACGTCGGCGTCGGACAGGCTCCCCGACTCGTCCACCAGGATGGACACGTCCATCAGCGTCGGCTCGGGGGCGGCGGTCGGCCCGGCGGCACGCGCGGTCGGCCCGGCGGCACGCGCGGCCGGCCCGGCGGCACGCGCGGCGGCGGGCGCCGCGGCGGCGGGCGCGGCCAGCGGCCCCAGCTGGACGGCGGTGACCACCGCCGCCATGGTGATTCGCAGCGGGCACGCCGAAGCTCGCCCCGTCATTCGCATCATTCTCCAGCGCCCTTGCAATGGTGTCTGTCCCCCGTACGCCCCGAACTTTTCTGATGATGACCGGGCCCCGTCATACGACCCGACGCTAGTTATCCGACTGTTACTGATTAACGATCTTCCAGTTGAAGGAAGATCAAAAGTTGCTCGATGTCCTAATTTTTCCGTTTGACGGGGAGATTGCCCCACTTGGCCGATTGACTTATCGGTTTAAATCGGACACCGAATTAGAATCGGTTATCAGAATGACCGCGCCGCTGGCCGGAATCGGTCGCCATTCCGGGCGGACCACCGTCCAGGGCCGTGTCCCCGGACGCCGTGCCCCCGGACGCCGTGCCCTCCGGCCCCGCACCGCCGAGGAGCGGGCCGCCTACGGGCGGGCCGTCGAGGGGCGGGCCATGAAGCGCCGGCCCCTGGAGGACGGGGCCGCCGGACCCCGGACCGTCCTGGGCGGCGTGGTCAAGCGGGGCGTCGTCCAGCGCGGCGTCGTCGATGACGGGGAGGGCCGAGAGCTCGCGCAGGAACGCGTCCAGCAGCCGCTCCTGCGCGCCGGGCCCGGCCTGTGTACCGGATGCCTGTGCACCGGGCCCGGCCTTGCGCGCCTGCTCCCGGATCAGCCGCAGCCCCTCCAGCAGATGGCTCTGCGCCGTCGCGAACCGCCGGGCGCGCCGCTCCAGCTGCCCGAGGTCGAGGTGCGCCTCCGCCGACGAGGGGACGTGCTCCAGCAGGAACAGCAGCGTCTGCCGCGCCTCCTGCACCGCCCCGAGCGCGACGTTGCACCGGCCGAGCCGCAGCAGCGCCGATGGGCTGGGCGGCGCCACCGGGTCGTCCCGCAGGCCGAGCAGCTCCTCCAGGTCGATGCGCGCCCGCTCGAACTCGCCGAGCCGCATCAGCGCCTCCGCCCGGACGTCCAGCAGCGCGGCCCAGCCCTCGCGGTCATCGGTCGCCACGCCGGCCAGCAGCCGCACCGCCTCCTGCGGGCGGCCCCGCTCCAGCGCCTCCCACGCCCGCGCCACCCCCTCCGGCGGGGCGGGCGCCGCGGCGCCGCCCCCGGACGTGCCCCCGGACGCGGCCGCGCTGTCCGGCGCCCCCGCGGTGCCGGACGGCGCCCGCGCCGGGCCGCCGGAGCGGTCCGAGACGTACAGCCAGGCGTCCATCGCGAAGCCCTTGCCGGGCAGCGAGCTGCGCACCCGCCAGAAGTCCTCGGCGCGCAGCGACCGGAACCCGTTGCGGATCACGTCCTGGAACAGGTGGTCCGACACGATCACCGCGAGCTGCGCCGCCGGATAGTCCTCCAGCGCGTCCTTCACCGGCGGGCTGTCCAGCAGCCGGAAGCAGTCGATCACCGCGGCGCCGTTGAAGCCGGCCGGGCCCGGCGTCACCAGCCCGCTGGTCAGCGCGAGCCGCAGCCGGATCCGCGCGTCCTCGGCCAGCAGCCGGTTCTCCTGCCGCAGCGCGACCTCCAGCTCCGACACCAGCGCCGGGATGGCGGCGGTCTCGTCGATGTCGCTCGGCGGCAGGATCAGCACCCCGTCCCCGCTGCTCTGCACGATCTGCTCGGGCAGCCCCGCCTCCCGGCACGCCGCCATCGCCACGGTCACCAGCGCCTGCTGGGCGCGGATCTGCTCGGGCACGAGCCGGCCGCTCCACCCCTTGATGTCGAGCGCCGCGCAGAGCGAACGCCGCGACCGCGCCCCCGCTCCCGCCCCTGCCGCCGATCCTGCCCCCATGCGTCCCCCTTCCATCCGTGACCGCAGTCTCGCGGCCCGGGGGACGAAGCAACCCGCACCAGTGCGGGAAAGGCGAGATTGCCTCAGAAGCCGCCGCCGAGCATCACTCGCACAGTTCGGACGGGGCCTTCATCTCGGCGAGCTGGGCCAGCTCGTGGACGTCCAGCAGCACCACCCGGCCCCGCGCGCACAGGACGATGTCGCGCAGCGCGGGCCCGTTGAGGGCCTTCTGGACCGTGCCCTCCTGCGCGCCGATCAGCATCGCGAGCTGCCGCTGCCGCAGCCGGACGACGGGACTGCCGTCCTCGCGCTCGGGCGTCCGCCGCGCCTGGTACAGCAGCGCCCGCGCCAGCCGCACCTCGACCTCGTAGCCGGCGGCGTCGGCGCGGTAGGTGTTGGCCTGGGAGAGCCGGTCGCCGGTCATCAGGTTCAGCGCGATCAGCGCCTCCGGGTGCTCGCGCAGGCACGCCATGAACGGCTGCGCCGGGATCACCGACAGGACCGACCGGTCGAGCGTGGTGACCGTCGCGGTGCGGACGCCGCCGCCGAGCACCGCCATCTCGCCGACCAGGTCGCCGCGGTGCCGGATGCCGAGCAGCGACACGCTGCCGTTCTCCACCCCGCGCGCCACCGCGACCCGGCCGTCGAGCAGCAGGTGCACCTCCGTGCCCGGCTCGCCCTGCCGCATCAGCGGACGGTCGCGCTGGACGGTCCGCGGCATGCCGAGCCGCAGGACAGCGTTGCGGGCCGGCGGGGTCAGCCGGCCGAGGAACGAGAGGTGATGCCAACCGGAGCTCGTCATCGACGTCTCCTCAGCGCACGTACGTGTCGCCGCGCCGGCCCCGCGGAGCCGGGCCGCCCGGACGGGGACCCAGTATGGCAGCCGCTTTACCGGCCGATCCGGTCATGAGACACATATCCACGGCGTCTCCCGCGGCTCTACGGCGGCTCTACGGCGTCTCCCGCGGCTCTACGGCGTCTCCCGCGTCCGGGCGAGCGCGGCGGCGAGCAGAGCCCGTGCCCCCGGTCCGTCTCCGCGCCGGGCGGCCTCGCGGGCCAGCAGGCGCAGCGGCGCGGCGGCCCCGGGGAACACCTCCGCGGCCGCGTTCACCAGCCGGTCGCCCTGCTCCGGCCGTCCCCGCCGGTAGGCGCGGTCCGCCAGCGCGAGCAGCAGCTCGTGCTCCAGGCGCTCCCGGTCGGGCCCGGTGCGCGCCCGGACGACGCGGAGCCCGTCGGCGAGGTAGGCGGACGCGACGTCGTCCTGCTCCTCCAGGTCCATCAGCGGGTAGGCGGCGGGCGTCAGCGGATACCGGCGCAGCAGGAACCGGCACGTCTCGACCGCCGCGCGCCGCTGCCCGAGGCTGCGCTGCCGCCGGGCGAGGGCGAGCAGCGGTTCCGGGCCGGGGCACCCCGCGCCGCACGGTGCACCGGGCGCGTTCCCCGCCGGCCACACCCAGTGGTCGGGCCCGCACGCCTCCCCCTTCACCCGCTGGAACGCGGGCATGGACGGCGCGTCCCGGAGCCGCCAGTGCAGCAGCGCCCCCAGCACCACGGTGAAGGGGGCGTCCCGGACGCCGGGCCGCCGCATCAGGCGGACCGCCTCCGCGACCACCTCGGCGCCCGTGCGCGGACCGGCCGGGCCTCCCGCGACCCCGATCGCCGTCCCGTCCCCCGGCGGGCGGCGGCGGCGCAGCACGTCCAGCAGGGCCGGGGCCGCCTCGGCGGGGTCTGCGCGCAGCACGAGCGCCAGCACCTCCCCCGACCCGAGCACCGCCCCGACCCGCCCGGCGCGCCCGGCCCGCCCCAGGAATCCGGCGGCCTCCGCGCGCGCCCGCAACCGCGCCGGAGTGCCCAGCCGGTCCCATCCCCCGATGCGGAACGCGATGCAGGTGATCCGCTCGTCCTCGTGCAACCCGACCTCCCGGTGACGTGCCGCCCCGCGCCACCGTCCCCCGGCACGGCGGCGCGCTCCCCGTTCCAATGCGGGCTGACGCGACCGACCTCGGCCACACGCCCCGCACGACGGCGCCGCGCGAGGCTGCCTGCCCTACGACAGAGTGCGGACGACAGAGTGCGCCTTCCCGGGAGGGCGCGGCCTCCCGGGAAGGCGTCTCCGCCGGACGGCGTGCCCTAAGGGATGGCCGGTTCTTCCTTCAAGGCGCGCACTGGGCGGGGAAGGAAGGGGACGATGGCCGTGCCGGCGAGGGTGACGAGGGCCGCGACGACGAACGCCGCGGAGTAGCCGTCCACCAGGTCGGGGCCCGCGTTCGCGGCGGCGGTGCCGAGGACGGTCAGGCCGGTCGCCCCGCCGATCGTGCGGGAGGTGTTGACGACGCCCGCGACGGCACCCGCCTCCGACTCGTCCGCGCCGCTCGTCGCGACCTCCACGAGCGGCGTCATCAGCAGCCCGAAACCGAGGGCCATCAGCGCGCCGGGGCCGAGGATCGCACCGAGGAACGTTCCATCGGCGTCCAGCACGGCGGCCTGCCACGCGAACCCGGCGGCGGCCATGAGCCCGCCCGCACCGGCCAGCAGCCGCGCGCCGACGCGGGCCATCAGGTTCGGCGCGAGCCGCGAGCCGAGGATGATCCCGGCGGTGTGCGGGAGGAACGACAGGCCGGTCTTGACGGCGCTGAAGTGCAGGACGTTCTGCATGTAGAGCGACAGGAAGTACCAGAGCGCGAACCCGGCCATCGTCATGACGAGCGTCGCGAGGTTGCCGACCGCGACGCTGCGCCGCCGGAACATCCCGAGCCGGACGAGCGGCTGCGGCGCCCGCGCCTCCACCGCGACGAACAGGCCGAGCAGCGCGAGCCCGGCGGCCAGCGGGATCAGCGACGACCAGCCGTGCTCCTCCGTCCGCTGGATGCCGAAGGCGAGCAGGCCGACGCCCGCGGTGACGAGGACGGCGCCGGGCAGGTCGAGCCGGGAGCGCCCGGCGGCGGGCCGGTCGGCGCGCAGCCAGCGGGCGGCGACCACCGCGACCACCGCCCCGACCGGGACGTTGATCAGCAGGACCCAGCGCCAGCTCAGGTAGTCGGTCAGCAGCCCGCCGACGAGTCCGCCGGTCGCGCCGCCCGCGGTGCCGACGGCCGTCCACATGGCGATCGCCCGCGTCCGGGCGGGGCCGGCCGGGAACGTCGCGGTGACCAGCGACAGCGTGACCGGGGCGAGGATCGCGGCGCCGAGCCCCTGCGCGGCGCGGGCGCCGATCAGCATGGCGCCGTCCTGCGCGAACCCGCCCGCCAGGCTGGACGCCACGACCAGGCCGAGACCGGCCAGGAACACCCGCTTGCGCCCGTAGAGGTCGGCGGCGCGCCCGCCGAGGAGCAGGAACCCGGCGAAGGTCAGCGAGTAGGCGTTGACGACCCACTGCAGCCCGGTGGAGCCGAGGCCGAGGCCCTCGCGCATGTGCGGAAGGGCCACATTGACGACGGAGATGTCCAGGACGACGAGGAACTGCCCGATGGACGCGGCGAGCAGCGCGGCCCAGCCGGGCGTCCGGCCGGCCTCGCGCACCGCCTCTCCATCGGCGAGATCAGTGGTGGTCATGTCGGCCATGCTGCAATGCCGTTAAATTAAGCTGCTGGGCAGATCAATCGGATCGTGGCCGGCGAGTCGTGGGTGATGTTCTCGTCCGTCTCACGTTTAACTCGGT
>NZ_FZOR01000056.1 GCF_900188445.1 Actinomadura meyerae | reverse complement strand
AGGTTCTTCTTCGTCGATGAACCCATCTACCGGAGACCTCACTACTTAGAGATCACGACACACCGTCACACACCCGACTTCGAGACACGCCCTAGGTGGCGCTGCGCTCGCTGTACTTAGCGCGCCATCAGACCCTTGCGAGCAGCAACCATGCGGTGAAGGACCAGGAACGGCCGAACTCACCGGCGTCGGCCTGGGAGCTGCCGGGCTCGCACTCGTCGCCATTCTTCTCGCCTGGCGGAACCGGCGGCTGTCAACCAGGATAAGAATCGAAACTCTGGCGTCCGGCATCGTGTTGACCGGCCTTTGGCTAGCCATCTGGCTCAAGCACTGGTCCTGAGCCATCCATCTACTTGAGTTTCTGATAAGAAAAAACCACTGCCCGCACGACCTAAACTCGTGTCCTCTACGAGATCGCAGCGGTCTACGCCGACCAATCCCACCCGGCCGGCTGCCTGACGATCAGCGCCGCCACCAACGTGACGCCCCGGGACGCAGAGGTGGATACTTACCTGCAAGACTTCGAAACACCAATCTGAAGCGCTTCGAGGTCCGCCTACGGAAGCCCTACCATTTCAGCGCTACCGGAAATTTAGAGCGCTCATCTTGCACAGCCTAACACCGACGACCCTCAATTAATCAAATCATCCACTTTCTCTACATGAGCGGTGACTGTACTTGGCGACCGGTCCAGGAGAAAGTCGTCGATCGCGATGACGATAGCGGCGCCTGGTACAGCACTTTGAGCATCAGCAAGCAGCTGACGCAAGCGAGGCCCAGCTGCCCCGTCCGAAGCCTCGAGGGGATGCTTGGTAATCACGGCTATCTTCTTGCCGCTCCCCCAGTCATTGTTGTAGACCGCAACGTGACCTGACGCAGTGGCCCTGAAATCACACCCGGTATCATCGGCCCAAGCTTTGAGTAGACCAGAGTGCTTGTCCACTTCCACGTTTAGGGGGCGACCCCGCAGGACGGTGAAGAGGTCCCGAGCCAGCCGCCAGTCCAGAAGGGCATGCGCTGACATATTGGCGTAGTCGCGTAGACATTCGTAGCAGGAGGCATTGCACTCCGAGCTGTGTCCAGGGCTTGCGAGATCCTCAAGGTACGCGCAAACGGCGTCGAGGTACGCATTGAGTTCCTCGGAGCTCGAGGCCAGGTGCGTGCAAAATCCTGCACCATTGTCTAGCGTATCGGCCATAAAGGCGTAGACCGGAACCTCACCGGCGGATCCGTAGAGACCAGAGACTAGTTCGTTGGGTTGAATGTCCAGGTGCGGACAAGCCGCTCGGCGGAGCAAAGTCGCTAGGGAGATCCAAGCGGCACGGCGGCCATGGACTGGCTCGGGCAGGTTTCCGACCTGGAATGCTCGCTCCAGGCTGAGGCGGAGACCATTAGCAACGCTATGGCCTGGCGCTGGTCCGAGTAGGAAAAGATCTGTCTGCTGGCTCGACCCCAGTGCGACGCCCGGCAGCGGCGGCTCGCTGCCGAGGCGGCCCTTCAAGTAGGGGTGCTCTTCGACCAGGTCACTGTTGATTAGACCGCCCCAACTGCTCCAGCTGGCCGATGGCCTCTGGAACTTGTAGAGTCGGCCACTGTTGTCGTTGATGCTGTACTTGCGCCCCGGCCCTGATAGAACCGTCATGTTCTCCGTCACCTTCTCAGCAAGCTGCTCGAGGTTGGCAGCGGCGCGACTGACGGACGAGCGTGAAGACCAGGAAAATGTTCCGTCGAAATCCTTGGGTTTTCCGGCTATAAATCCCTCCGGCTCGGACATATCTACGATATTGAAGTCCGAGTCCCCGCAAGCCGGGCAAGGCTCTGGAGCGCTTTCGGGGGCCGACGCCCCCACCGTATCATCAAGATGACCGCAGGAAAGGCAGTATCCAACTGCCCGGACCACGCCGAGAGGGTTTTCAATCGGGACCACTCCCGGACCAGCCGGCCGGTAGGAGCCGACACCGATCGCAGTGTGGACCCAACCGTCACGGACAGTCTCCGCTCCTGGCGCAAACTGAGAAACAGCTATAGGGAGCGCACGGTCGATGGCACCCTTCGGAGGCCACGGGTACGACTTGGATGGCTTTTGTGTATACAGGTATCGGACGTTTGTTGGAAAACCGAACATCGGTAGCAGCCCAGCTTCAGCGAGCCGCTGACTCAGGTCGGCGTGGCCCGTTTCAGCTGCGGCATGCCGGTCGATAGCTGGCAGCAGCACCTGTAGGACGTAGCCGACAGGATCTATTGCAGCTACAGATCCTTTTGCTTCAAGCTTTAGGGCGTCAGCGACTGCACTGATCCTCCGCTTGTTGCCTAGGATCCACGCTTCGATGTGAGGCCTAATTGTCTGCCAGTCCCGCGCCAATCCGAACTGACCGTGAACATTGATCGTGGCTGCCAGCTTATTGTCGACCAGGACGACGCTGTTATCCGAGAATGCGGCACGCATGACCTCCGCAGCCAGGACCCTCTGAAAGACAGCGGCCATATCCATAGCGAGATAAGGTTTCGGAGTCGGCTCATTCGTAATGAGTTCCGGCCGGGCGAAGTAATAGTCATCGTGGCTGCGACCACGGCAGACAGTAAGCGCGACTGCAATGGGCGATCCGCGTCGGCCCGCTCGGCCAACCCGCTGTTGATAGTTGAATCGGGTCGGCGGCATGTTTGACATATTGACAGCTGTGAGAGCACCAATGTCGACGCCGGCCTCCATCGTTGTGGTTACAGAAAGCAGATCAACTGCATCGGCGAGTTCGTTCTCCGAGTCTTCGAGAAAGACTTGTTGGAAACGCGCCTGGCGTGCCTGTGCGTCGATGCGGTCAGTTTGCCCAGTGAGTTCAGCAGTGTGGAGTCGGATGGGTTCAAGGTCGCGTGACGCCTGCCAGGTGTAGTAGTCAGCCTCCGCATCGCCGATCCGGAACGGTTCGGGCTTGGCGGGAAGGGCCGCGTAGCACTTGGTGCAGGTGAGAGTTCCGGGATGTAGGTGACGCCGCTGGCATCGCTCACACGTCCAAGATCTGCCCTCGGCAGGCCGAAGGCCAACCGTATCAGGCTTGATCAGCCATTCAACGAGGATGTTCCGTAGTGCGGCACGGGCACGGTCTGCGACATGGTCCGGATCCAACCCATGCTGCTCAGCGACCTTTGCCCAGAAGTCCCGAACCTTCTTCGGCGGGTCTTCCTGGCCGTGGCGGAGTCCTGTAAAGCGTCGCGCGTGGCCAAGGACACGCAGGGTTGACCTAACAAGTGCTGAGTCCGACGTGGGAGATACATCTGCACCTTGCAGATCATCGACCGGGGCCAGCCACCCGAGTCCGAGTGATTCAAAGTCTCGTCCAGCCCCGGAGTAGAGGCCGTAGAGTGTTTCTTCGCGGAGCTTCGCATCGATCCTCTCACGGAGGTCTTGCTGACCGCCATCGAGCTGCAGGACCGACCACCGCTCCGGCGGCGTAGTCGTCCAGTCGTACAGAGAAGTCCACGGCTTCTCCTCGGCATCGGCCACATTGGTATGCCGCTTGTCCGCCTTGCGGAGGCTAGCCGCGGGCCCCCCGGGATTGACCCCCAGAGCGAGAAGTTGGGTCTCTAGCTCGCTGATGTGCGCCTGAATCGAAGGGGTAGCCAGGACCTTCGCTACCAGCAGCCGCTCTTGTTCTTCCTGCTCCGGATCCGGAACATCAGTCTCCGCCATCTCGCTCCAGAGCAGCGAAAGTTCTGTGACCGGCCCCTTAAGCCCTCGTTCAGCCATACGCTGCTTGGCGGCCTTGACCTCCTCCATCCTCCAATCCGACGTGGTGTAGCGCTTCTTGATGATGTCCAGGTCAGCCGACCGATCCCCATCGCTCGTAACGAGGCGGAAGAGCAGGAACCTCAGGAGGTCCTGGTAGTGGCGGAGCCCCAGGCCACTGGCTAGCTTCGCTGCATCGGCGCGGCTATCCGAGAACACGACAAGCCCGCGCTGCCCCTCGGGAAGCCAAGCTAGGAGTTCGTCAGTGAGCACCTGGTTGAACTTCTCGAATCCAGTACGCATCGTGCGGACAGCAGGGCGGAGTCGGGACGGATCCGTAAGTGGTAGGGAACGACCCCCCTTCACCTTTTGGAGTTCCACATCGTCACCGCATGCGATGCACTGGGAAGGATAGGCAGGCAGCTTCGCTAGGAGCCCCCGCGGTGCGTCCCTACCGACTGCGACATGGAAGGACCAGCCGGTATAGCCGTCGCGACTATTCTCGAGACGGCCAGTCTGGGGGGTGTATACGCTCCGCTGCCAGGTGAACGAGGCACTAATGCCGTTGGCGCTTCGGCGCCAGCGCGTGTCGCTTAGTTCTGGCTTCTTGTCGTGGCGGGGCCAGTAGACAACGTAGTTGGCCGCGCTGGGCCCGTCGCCACCCCGGTCCGGGAGACGGTCGAGTTCGGAGTGATCAGCGAGCAGCCCGGCATCGAAACGCGCTGCCGCCTCCTCTGCCTCCGGGAAGTAGCCACCGAGAAAGACGTCGCCACAGGTCTGGCAGTAGAGCAGTTCCAAGACTCGCGCGTTGCAGAAGGCGCATCGGGTAGCCGGTTCAGAGTACAGGCGCCCCACGCGCCTGTCGCCTGAACGGATATCGACTCCCGAGCACTCCGGATTGGAGCAAGCCCACATGCCGGTGATGTTGCGAAAGAACAGGTGTACGCGCAACTTCACCATGTTCGGATCACTGGACCACCGGAGTGCTGAAAGCAGTCCCCTGAGCGCTTTTTCTTTGTCATCGACACCAGAGAAGAGATGCGATGCGATCTTGTCGTCAGTTTTGGCGACCGGATGGCCATCTTCGTCAGCAAGGCAGTTGCACAGGGCATCTGCCGCCTTGGACTCTCTGAGAAGGGTGTCAGCTACTTCCTCGGGCGGGTTGTGCGGTAGGCTTGCGAACCGATGCGCATAGGGAGTCAAGTCCAGCGCATTAGACGAAGGCTTGACCGTCTCGCCAGGTAGGATAGTGAAGCGATCGCTGTCAACGCCGAAGAATTGCCCGAGAAATGCACGGTCCCGGTCTTCGTCTAGTGAAGCTGAGGCAGCCAGAATCTGCAGGCGATCCGGTTGGGTGTCAAGACCCAGACGATGACGGAGCGCCCGGATCAGATAAGCGATCTCAGTGCCGGCGGTCCCCCGGTACATGTGTAGTTCGTCGACGATCAGAGTGAACTTCACATCTGGATTTTCTTCGAGCCACTTGCGAGTAAGATCGAACATGCGGCTTTCACGAGGCCGGAGTAGCATCACGTTGAGCATCGAATAGTTGGTGACGAGAATATCGGGCGGGTTCAAAAGCATATCCCACCGCGAACGCATTTCCGCACCATCGAGTCGCGGCACAAAGAAGGCGGCCTTACCATTGTCGCCGTCGACTCTGGCCCTACTATTGCGGGCATCGGTTGCCCGCAGATAGCTGCGTAGATTTTTCAGGGCTTGGCCGCCGCGCTTACCCGGTTGAGGGAGGTCCCCGGGGACTGGTGTCGCGCCGGTATAGCGTCCAAAATAGAAACGGTGGCCTTTCCGGTGCCTGGCGAACCAATCGCGAGCCGCATCGCTGTCCAGCGCACGCCTCATGCGCATCATCTGGTCATCGACGAGTGCGTTCATCGGGTAGAGAACGAGGGCGCGGACCGCGGCCGGACGCCCCTGCTCGCCGTGCCGCTGGGCACAAAACTCGTCGTTGTAGCCACTCCACCATCGGTCTGTGTGAGGCGCCGGAGTGCCCGTCCACGTTGAGGACTCCTCAACGAGTGAGGCAAGGACGGGAAGCATGAAGGATTCGGTCTTGCCTGACCCAGTTCCTGCGGTAATCACCACATCTTTGCCAGCACCAACTGCTGCAGCAAGTGCATCATGCTGATGCTTGTACAGTTCCTCAACGCCGCTTACCAGTCCCAGCGAGGCCAGTTCAGCGAACTCCGGTGGCGCTCCTGCCGCACTTGCCGATGCTGCTACTGACATCCCGCTCGACACATAGCGAGGGCGGAGTTCGATAAGCGGACGCCGCCATGCACCGCCGTCCCGGTTCAAAAGCTCACGTCTCTCATTCTGGAGCGATCGATCAGCCAGCCCGAAAGGCGTGTCGTAGTAACGGAAAAGCGCCTCTCTGAGCGCTTCAAATGTCCGAATTCCGTCGAATGATCGAATATCGACATTCTTAGCCACGCCTACCCCCAGACACGTCAAGTATTTCCAGTTCTTGTTTCAGACTCTCAGCGATCGCCGCCGCAAGCACATACGGCACATTATAATAAACTGCGGTTTCCGCTGTCGCTGAGAACCAGGGTGCGAGGCCACTGCTTAGGACCGCAGCCCGCGCATGCAATGGTGGCAATGGAGCCCCCCAGTCCACTGCCAGCCGCCCGATCAAGTTCCTCTCACCGTTAGATTCTGCACCCCACCGCATGGTATCGCCTGGTTTGCTTGGATGGTCAGCGCGGATCAGATAGAGGGCTTCCTCGTGCGAGGTCTTATACCAGGTGCCGTCGCGAAGCAATCGAACTACCTGCCTGTGGTCCGCAGTCTTAAAGCGGTAGATCCCATCCACCCGAGACGAGAGCACCTCTTCATACCTCCTGGTTTCCTCGACATACCGCTTTAGAAGGGTTCCGGGCACTGGCCCCGCGGCCTCGGGACCGAGAGCAAGCTTCGGCAAAAAAGGAATCACTTGAAGAGCGAAACACGGTACCCAGTTAGCCTTCAGGGCGGTGGCTAGTCTCTCCATATCAGTACCCGGATCGGTCATAAAGATGACCGACTTTGGGAGGGGGATATCCCCCTCCTGCACATGGCTGATCGCCAAATAATACTCAAGGCCCATATCCTGGGCGGCGTCTTCAATCCGGCTATCCATTGCCCGATTTCGTGTACCTGTCAGCAGGAGAAGGCCTCCAGACATGGGCAGGGCAGTAAGAACCGCAGGGGCTACCGACCACTTCCCAGCCTGCCAGTCGACATCTAGGTACCCGAGCGAGGAGGCATCACGCACCCAACGACCGGGCGCACCACTTGTCGTCGTAATGCGGAAACGACGTGAAGCCCACTCCACTGTACTGAGCATCACGCTGAGGTCGCCGGCGCCGTTCTCGCTGGCCCAGTTCAGTAGCAGATCTCCGACAGGGCTCACTGGCAGATTTCCTCCGCCAAAGTCACGTACTCCCCCCACATCGGGTTCTGAGAGCAGCTCCGTGCGTCAAGAATCGCCAAGGCCCACTCCTCCCTGTTCGGCGAGGACAGCACAGCACTACGGTCGGGTCGGCGTGGCGCTACTGGGGTGACGCGGGGACAGGTACGTCGCCACTCAATCATCCACCCGGACCACCCAGCAGGCGGGACAACATCGGTGTAGTAGAAGGCGTCATCCCCGAGACCGAGCTTCTCGTACAGCACGGGCAGCTCCGGGGCACCTGGCTCGTAGCCGCGTCCGTCATAGGAGACCAAGTAGCGATCGGACGAGTTCTTAAAGGCCAGTACAGTCAAAGGTAGTTCCTCGGCTGCCTCCGGAAGCAGAGCACCCCGGATAGCTGGCGCGTTCGGCTCAACCTTTTGGGCTCGGTTCTGAACTTGCTCCCCAACAGCGAAGGCCACTGTTCCGGTCCCTGGCGCCTCGCCGTCCGCAAGAACATCTACCAACTCATATGAAAGTGGGGTGCCGTCAACAGTGAGGCTATGGCGTCCTGATTCCCAAGCCGCTTCTTGCGTCAGAGGGATCGGGAACCCACCAGTCAAGACGTCTTCATATCGCCCGCTGCCAAAATCAAGACGCACTAGGCGTTCGGTGTGGGCACGCATATCGACAAGCAGGTCTGGGGAACCACCAGTGAGATAGAGGTTCCGCGCAAGCTTCTGCTTCAACTGCAGGCCACCAACAAGTTTCGGCTTGGAAACGCCTTGAACTCCAATCGCGTTGAGGACCGATCCTCGCTTTCCTATCGCCCTGATGAGTTTTGACTCTTCACGCAGCACAACGCCGATGAACAGGCTCCACCCCGGGGCAAATGCTGCCTTCACGTTCTTTGGCTGCGCAATCCCGGCCTCCTTTAGCTCACTGATCATCTGTGGCACAGTTTGGTCTAGCACTAGGATCATGTGCTCGTCGAAAGCAGTTGCCTTGCCTTGGCTCACCCAGCCGAGATCGCGGTCCTGGCGGAAGTAAACACTTTCGGACGGCTGATAAACAAAAGCGATCTTTTCCCCTGTGGCAGTGATGCCGTTCAGTGTCACTCCTGCGGCAAGATATGAAGGCTGAAAGGAGACCGCTTCTAGGCCTTCATAGAAAAAGCCGTGATCGAGACCGAAGGAGTGCTCTTGACCGTCGCGGTCGATAATCGTCCCGCCATCGATACCGCCGACAGCCTCTGCGGCCCAACCGATACTAATGTTGCGCCGGTCCTTCCGGAGCCGCACCCGTAGCCGCACAGCCCGTTGCCCACTGACGGCATCGCGCACCACGCCGTCCCATACCCGGGCACAGCCCAAAACGAGATCGTTGACGAACGCCTGGAGGTCAGGATGCCCATAGGCTGCGACAAACGCTGGGGAGAGTGCCTTCGGATGCCGACGCAGCCAAATTGCAAGTGCGCGCTCAAGGTAGTCAGAACTGATGGACTTGCCTGGATGGAGCCCGGAATCACGGAAGAACTGGCTTAGCACTCGCCGATCGGCGGCCTTCAGAACTGCCTGAGAGATCGGGTACCCGATTCGAGTCAGAGTCTCATGCCCCTTAATCGTGCTTATACCGAACTGGCCATGCTGTGAGGCAAGCCATTGTTCGAGCTGGACCCATAGTTCGGCTAGCTGATCCGAACTTTGGACGAGGACACGATGCTGTTCCTCACTGAAAGAATCACCGAAGAGATACTTGACGAACGGAACATAAAAGTTGGAAACTCTGATTTTGCCGTCAGAGGCCATCATGGATGCCGCGACAACTGAGGCGGCCAGCAGTGGCAGAGAGGGGGGCGGACCTCCCGGCCTGTGACTGCGCTCGCACCATGATTTGATACGACTAAATGCCTTCGAACGTGACGCCATGTCCAGTGCATCACGCACTGCATCAGAGAGTGGCGCTTCCAACTTGTGCTGCTTCTGCAACTCTTCAGCTGTATCCCGATCCACCCAAAGAATCACTGGCGTATCGGCATGTGCATTGCTGAAGAATTCAGCAGCCAGCACCTTGTTCCATGCGTCGTACGCTGTCGGCATCGGAGGTACAGCCATTGCCCGCTCCTTGATACCTACAAACGCTCCTGCGCCACGCACCGCACTTACCGGCAGACACCCGCCATCAGCGGCGGACTGGCGACCAGCGAGACCTTTACGTGTAGTTGCCGTAAGTTACCATGGCTAGGCGCTGCAGCGAGCCCTGACCTGCTGCGAAAAGGTTGCCACAACTGGCCGGTCGTCACCAGGTCACCCGCCCGAGAACGCCATCCGTAGTCGGGTCGCGACTCAGAGTATCCAGGGGGACATCTTTGCCCTTTTCTGAACTGACCTCACAGCACCAGCAACACCACACCATTCTGGCTTCGGTTGGTTGCAATCAGGGCTTCTTATAGGCGGCCCGCCGGGGCAACGGCACGAACCTACCTCGCCATCGGTAGGGGTTCAGGTAATTTGAGACGGGCGTTAGGAGTACGCTGACAAGCATCATGCGTCCAGGTGGTGCCCCTTTTCTCGGGTCGCCTGTCGGTACGGTGGAGTGGATCGTTTCCCAGGACGAATTGCGCCCCTCTGTGTGCGGCGACAGGAGTGCTAAGGGGTTGGGTTTTGGTGCGGCCATCTCGAGAGGAGTGAGTACGCGTGGCTGGTGGTGACGCGGCAGGCGGCGAGGCCTGGCAGGCACCGGAGGGCTCGTGGGCATCGTCGGCCGCCAACCGGCGCAGCATGCTGGGCAACCGGAACCGCGATACCTCGCCTGAACTCGCGTTGCGGTCCTTGGTCCACGCCGCTGGGCTGCGCTACCGGGTGGCAGCCAAGCCGCTCGCGGGGATGCGCAGGACCGCAGACATGGTCTTCCGGCCTACTCGCGTCGCCGTCTTTATCGACGGCTGCTTCTGGCACGGCTGCCCTGAGCACTTCGTGCCGCCGAAGACCAACCCGGAGTACTGGCGCGACAAGATCGGCCGCAATATGGAGCGCGACCGGGACACAGATGCCCGCTTGGAGGAGGCCGGGTGGCTGGTGCTGCGTTTCTGGGAACACGAGCCAGCTGCGGGCTGCGCACGCACAGTCTGCGAAGCAGTGCTGTCCCGCCGCCGCTTGGCTGAAGGCCGGTCCCTTCAGCCGCGCAGTAGCGGCGAAGCGCCCTGAGCTAGGACGGGACGGAGCCGCGGTATTCCATCGACCACCTGCTCAGGCGGCACATCAATCCTGCACGACTCCCAGCGTCCGAGGGGCCCCTGGTCGTCCGGGACTTGGGTATGGATCCAGTTCGGGTCGACGGTACCGACTGCGCTGACCGCAAGGTCATCCGTGAGCTGGACGATGACCAGCTGCCATGAGAGGTCGTACCTCATGACTTCGTACTCACGCCGCGATAGGAAGAACGTGAGGCGGTTGCGCCGCGTGGTCGCCTTAGCTTCGATGTGCAGGCTGTGCTTGCCGGCAAGCACAGCGATGTCATAGCCGTAACCATCGGAATGGGTAGCGACATGCTCAACCGTCGCGGTCGTGGATCTCATGAGCAGCCGCACAAGAGCTGCCTCGCCGGCAGAGCCCACCTTCAAGCGGGCAGCAGCGTCGACCTTGCCCCACACAGCATGGACCTCTTGGAAGGCCTCCAGTTCGCTGAGCCCTAGCACCGCTGCAGCTCGTGCCGCATCGATGGGCAGTTCGGCAGGCTCGCGCACATGAAGGTCGGCATCCGGGAACCACGGAGCGCTTCCCGCCAGCAGGACGGCC
Source organism: Actinomadura meyerae (assembly GCF_900188445.1). GTDB lineage: Bacteria > Actinomycetota > Actinomycetes > Streptosporangiales > Streptosporangiaceae > Spirillospora > Spirillospora meyerae. The sequence continues at coordinate 34,128 of NZ_FZOR01000056.1, read as the reverse complement.
TGAAAGACCCTCTTCCCCACTGGAGTGGTGTCATCCAGTCCCCGTACGAGCCCCGTCTCTTCCAGCCACTTGTAGGCCTCCTCGTACTGGGAGGGACTGATGTCGCTGTACTCGGCATGAGTGGTGAAAAGGGCCCGGCACCTCGCCCGGCCGTTGGCGGGTAGCTTCTCCAGCCAGCGTGCAGCGGCCCGTAGGACGGGGTCAGGTGGCACGGGCACGGAAATGGCCCATCAGTGCCTGGAGGTCGGCTTGGTCCAGGCCGCCGCCGACGGCCGGCTCCTCGTCGAGATCGGAAAGCTGCCGCACACTCGGATCGTCCAGCACCGACCCCATGAAGTGGAGCTTCTGTTCGAGCCTCAGCCTGACAACTTCGTCAATGGTTTCTTCGGACGCGAGCACTGTGATGCGGGTTTCGGTCTCCGGAGCCAAGCCGAGGCGGTGGATCCGGTCCAGACTCTGCAGGAAGCGCCCAGCCGCGAAGTCCCTGTCGATATAGACCGCATCGTGGCAGTGGTGATGGAGACTGATTCCCTCGCCGAGGGTGGCCGGGTTGGACAGGAGCACCATGCAGTCGGGGTCGTTGCGAAAACGGGCGATCTCTGCCTCGCGGTCCTCTGTACCACCGTGGACTAGTGCCGGCTGGAACACCTTGAGCATGCGGTCGAGAGTGTTGAGGCTGCGGATGAAGGTAGACCACACCAGGGTCTTGCGGCCCTCCGCGGCATTGGCCTGCACGATGGCCAGGGCCTCGCGGTACTTGGGTGAGAACTCATAGCTCGGCAGATCCCGCAGCAACTCGTACAACCGAGATCCTTGCGGCACCTGCAGAGGTGGGACCCGGTACTCAAGTGGTTCGTACCGAGTGGTCCCCGCGTGGAGGAGCGCGGGACTCGTCGCGGCCATCAGCAAGTAGACCGTGATCTTCCCCCAGGCAAGGAAGTCGGCCTCTGACCCGGTAGCCCGGGACGAGAACCTGCCTAGAAGCGCTTCATAGACCTCGCCGTGAAGCGGTGGCAGCTTGAGCGGCCGAACCGTCGTCCTGACCGGCGGAAGGCCCAACTCCCGCTTCGTCGTACGAACGAACAGCGGGCGGAGGACCGTGCTGGCCTTTGCGAGGTCGCCGCCCCCGACAGCTTGGATTACCTGCTGGCGGCCGTAGCCCGGCCAGACGAACCCGAACAGGTTCTCCAAGTCTTTGGCGCCATTGGGTGCCGGGGTACCGGTCAGAATCAGCCTGCGCCGAGCCAGCGGGCCGAGAGCCAGGCATGCCGCTCCGTAGACTCCTCGGGCGCCTGCCTTCATGCGGTGGGCTTCGTCGAGTAGAAGCAGCGATGGCCGCGCCGAAAGCCAGGCGCTTAGCCCCTCGATGGCACTGTCGAGTCGTTCGTAGTTGATGATCACTACATCCGCGGATGGATCCGGACTCTTGTCATATACGGACATCCGCAGCGGTCGACTGAAGCAGACTCTGTTCTCGTACTGCCATGCTTCGTAGGCGGGCTTCGGGCTGACGACCAGCATCCGCTCGACCTGCCCGCGCATCCTGAGCGCCTGGAAGACCGCCAAACCTACGCGTGTCTTCCCGGCCCCAGGGACAGAAAAGTTCGCGCCATGGCGCAGCGACAGAAGCTTGGCGATGTCACGACGCTGGAAGGAGGTGAGGTCGCCTGCCCAACCGGGACCGAGGAGGTCCTCAATGTCCGCACTCTCCGGCTCGGCCACCGCAGCTGACTCCAAGCGGTGGGCGACAGTCTGCGCGTCGGCGGCGGAGTCTCTGACAAGACCAGCCAGCTGCGGATCCCACTCCACGGTGCCGGGCTCCGGCCATCCGCGAAGTGCGCGGAGGTTACTGAGCAAGTCATCGATCTCGATGTCGAGGATCGTCGGGGTCCGCTGGACGCCGCTCTGGAATCGCAGAGCGAGTCGGCGCAGATCAGCGATGCGATCCGTACGCACATGCAGTCGGACTGTGACCGCGTCGTCGCCAAAGCCGAGTTCAAGGCTCGGCCCGGCCACCTCTCCCACCGCTACCGGTCCTTTGTCGCGTTCAGCAGCCATTCGACTCCGTCACCGGGGGAGGTGAAGGTCCTGCCGGCCTGCTTCGCCAGACGCGCCAGGCTGTCGCGCAAGGTGATGAGAGCATCGTCGAAGGCTTCCTCATCCAGAGCCCGTCTGGCTCTCGCCTCGGCGAACTCGGCTGCGCACTGCTCGATGTACTCTGCTGCGTCCGTCACCCTCACCGGGACCGCGGTCTGGCGCTTGCGGAGCTGGGCATCCTTCCCGGCGAGGGTGGTCGCTGTACTGAACACCTCCTTGGCTGCCTCAAGGACAGTGTCCGCAGCCGAGACCTCAGTGGAGGAGACCTTGTCCGCTGCCTTTTTGGCGGCATCCGCTTTCAACAGTTTGTCCGTGAGGTCACGGACAGCCTTGACTCCAGCTGCTTCGTCGGGGACGACAACGTCGTCGAGCCCGGGGATGCCCAGCGAGGCCGGGCTCTCCCCTGCTGTCGGCAGCAGCGGCTCGGGGAGCCGCTGCTCCAGGTAGCGGCTGTAGAAGTCAGGCTCTGCCAGACGGAGCGTGGTCTTGGGGAGGTCGAGCACCACCATGGCGAGACGTGCTTCTTTCAGGCGCTCGGCTGCCTCAGGATCTGTTGCGGCCAGGTTGGCGTAGTCGCGGGCCAGTTCCCGCAGCTTTTCCTGATGGTCCTCGAAGTCAACCAGCCGGAGACTGGCACCATCGTCCGTCTTGCTTCGCTCGATGGCATCGTTGATCAGTTCGAAGACCCAGCGGTCCCGCTTCAGGGTCGGCAGCTTGATGTTGAACTCTTTGGCAACGTCTTCTTGCTTCCGCCCCGCTGCCAGCTCCTCCTCAACCGCTATGAGCCGGTTGATGTAGGAGTAGTCGCGGCGCTTGTCGCGGCGCAGCTGCAGGGATAGCTCAACCCGATTGATGTCGTGCCGGCTGGTGTCTTCGGGAAGGACACCGACACGGATATGCTCCTTCCCCAAGTCTCGGAGTGCAGCGCAGCGAGTGTTGCCGTCGACGAGGATGCCGTCCGGACTAATGATCCCAGGGTCCCGCTGTCCGAACTCGTCCAGCTCGTCAAGGAGCGCTAGATAGTCGGGGTCGGTCTTGCTGACGTCCTTCGGATCCCGGGTCAGCAGGTAGCGGAGGTACTCCTGGCCCTCCTCGCTCCACGGCCGCTCGTCGAGGACTCGGTTGCGCTCAGGGTCAAGGGTGCGCTGGGCGCGGACCCGATGGGTGTCCGGGTTGAAGTACAGCATGCTGACTGGCATGGAGATCACGTAGAGGTGCCGCTGCCCGGCGCCTCGCCAGTCGACGGTCACCTTGGCGCCGTCCTCAGCCGCAGCCTGCTTCAGCCGCTCTTGGACGAGCTCTCTGATCGCTTCGCCCTCGGGTGGAATGCCGTACCTCGCAACCATAAAAAAGTCCCTCCAACCAGCTAGCGTAGCGATCGCCGTAAGCTTCGCGATACCGAGCGGCTACGGCTCCTAGGACCAGCCAAGTTGTCGCTTGGTAGTGAGGAGGAGACGGAGTGAACGCACCTGCCTGGAACGCCCCGGACCTCAAAGCTGGTGGCATGGTCAAGGCCGCTCTCTGGCTCGTCCAGGAGGTAGGCGAGGGCAACACCTTCACCAAAGGGCAGCTGAGGGACGCCTTCCCTGGTATGTCGCAGATCGATCGCCGGGTCCGCGATCTTCGGGACTACGGCTGGATCATCTGGGCCAGTACCGAGGACGCCAGCCTGGTGGCAGAGGAGCAGCGCTTCGTCAAAGCCGGAGCAGCCGTCTGGGACCCGAAGGAGAGACGGGCCGCCGCTCCCCGCAACACCCTGTCTTCCAAGGAGATCAGGGCTGTCATGGAGCGTGACGACTACCTCTGCACCGTCTGCGGCATCTCTGGCGGAGAAGAGTACCCGGATGACCCGAACAAGACGGCGGTGCTGTCGGTAACGCGCCGCACCACAGTGCTCCCCGATGGTCGCGAGCAGGTACTTCTGCTCACTGAGTGCAAGCGCTGCCGGGCCGGCTCCTCCAACGCTCCGGCCAGAGCGGATGAGGTGGCGGCTGACATCCGCGTCCTGGATCCAGCAGACCGGCGGCGGCTCGCCCGGTGGATCGACCGCAACCGCCGGGTCTCTACCCCGCTCGACCGCGTGTGGTCTGCATACCAGCGTCTCCCAGCCGATGCCCAGGCCGAGGTCCTCGCAGAACTGAAGGCCGACCTGCAGTAGGGGTGCGGCGTAGGTCGACGGGAAGACCCCCTGACCGTAAACTTCCACATTGCTTGCGGCGGCACCGACCGGGACGCCGAACCGTACGGAGCCTCCGCTCCGGCTCTGCGGCCGCGCGGAAATTGGACTCCACGAGCAAAACACAATAAAGCCCGACATAAAGGTCCCCCGGGTGCTTGGAAGGAGAACAGCTTGTCCGAAGCAGCCGAGGACAACCCACTCGAAGTCGTCGAGATCTGCGCAGGCGCCGGCGGCCAGTCGCTCGGCTTGGAGCGCGCCGGTTTCCGCCACCGCCTAGCAATCGAGTTGGATAAAAACGCAGCCGAAACACTTCGCCACAACCTCGTCAAAGTCCTTGGCTACAAAGAAAAAGAGGCCGAGGACACAGTCCGCATCGGGGATGTAGCCGATCCCGGCGTGTGGAACCCCAGCGAACACGAGGGCGTGGACTTGCTGGCCGGCGGCGTCCCTTGCCCTCCCTTCAGTATCGCTGGAAAACAGTTGGGCGCCAGCGACGAACGCGATCTATTCGCCTGGGCAGTGGCACTGTGCGGCCGAATGAAACCCAGGGCTCTCCTGCTGGAGAACGTCAAGGGACTGAGCGGAAACCGGTTCACGGCTTATCGGCAGCATGTACTCGACCGCCTGCAAGAATACGGTTATGTCGCCGAGTGGCGGCTACTCCAAGCCGACCAGTTCGGAGTTTCCCAACTCCGCCCGCGCTTCGTACTCATCGCGCTGCAGCCCGAGTATGCAGAGTATTTCAACTGGCCGGTACCTCAATCTGATCCTCCCCCAACCGTCGGCGAACTGCTCAGCGACCTGATGGCTCAAGGGGACTGGAGTAAAGACAAGCTCGCGGAGTGGGTTAAGCGAGCGAACAGCATCGCCCCCACGATCGTGGGCGGGTCGAAGAAACATGGCGGAGCCGACCTCGGCCCTACCCGCGCAAAGGCGGCCTGGGCCGAGATGGGCGTTGACGCCAAGGGGGTGGCCGATGATCCTCCCGGACCGACGAACCCGAGGGTCAAGGGAGCCGAGCACCCGATGCTGACAGTGGAGATGGTCGCCCGCATCCAGGGCTGGTACGGTTCTGATTTCGCCGAATGGGAGTTCCTCGGACGAAAGACCTCTAGGTATCGGCAGATCGGCAATGCTTTTCCACCGCCAGTCGCCAAGGCGCTCGGAGAAGCGATCAGAAAGGCCCTCCTGAAGGACGGCGATGCACGATCGCTCGTTGAGAACTCCACAGCAACGCTTGATCCTGTCTACAAAACCCTGCAGGCTCAGAAGCGCCCTCTGACTGTCGAGCAGATAGTTGCCAGACTCGCAAGTGACGGCATAGCACTGGAGCAGCCGGAGGTAGAGCGCCGCCTTGTCCACCTAGGCCACGACTTCGAACTCACCAAGGAGCAGCGAGCCAACGGCGAGATCGCTTTCCTGCTGGGAGATTTCAAGGCATTCACAGGACAGAACGATCACCGTCGCCATCAGTTGTTTGCCGAACACCGATCCAAGATCAGCTGATAGCGGACGCGCTGAAGTCCGCACCACAGCCGAGAGGACAGACTCCAGTGCACCTGATCCTGGTCCCAGCGCCGCGCAAGAACCGCGTCAGCACACCTGGAAAGCGATCAGGAACGGAGCCCTAGAACCAGCCTCAACTCGTCCTTCGGCATCTCCTTGAACTTCTTCCGCTGGGCCACCTTCATGACAGCGGATGGAATCATCGAGAAATCCGGTTCGAGGGATTTCAGGCTGTAGAAGTCGACACCTTCGGCCTCGGAGCTCGAAACAGAGAAGCCGAGCTCCCGCAACTCCCTGATCCTGCGCTCCGTGTGCACGGAGTCTGCGGTGACAGTGCATAGCAGCGACCCGGGGACCTCCTCTCCAAGGCTTCGGTGGAGCAAGCAGTAGAGCTCTTCATTGACGCGGCTCTTGTAAGGAGCGATCAGATAGCCTTCCGGCACCATCCCGCCATATCGGCGCCGCATTTCTACTTCGATCGCTGCGCACCCCCTGCGGAAGTCTTCACAGCGCTCTGGGAGCTCCATGCGGACAAAAGCCCTCATGGATTCAGCCAAGAGCCGTTTAGCATAGAGGTAGGAATCTATGAGCTCCCGGCTGGAAGTAGTTCCCTGGAGCTTACGGGAAAGCTGTTCAACCGCGATTAAGGTGTCCGGCTTGAGACGCGCCCATTCCTCACTGGGCGGGTTCTTATCAGTCATATTTGCTCCGGGGAGGTTGCGTGATCTCGACCGACTAAAACGAGGATTAGTTGACTCAATCCCCCTTGAGTGGATTCTCGTCCTGCATGGAATGCGCATTGATCCGCCGCACTTCCAGACGCAGCAGGGAACCCCGGTCCGCCAGCGGAACTGATTTGACGGCTCCCACGAACCACGGTGCGATCCAAGATGAGGTCCGGTAGGGCCACTGGCCAGGCGGGAAGACCTCCCCGCCCACCCATGCATCGTCCGGGGGAGTCTCAGACACCACCGCGGCGTTGAGGTCCACGCCAAACTCGTCGTCCGATACCACGCGGAGATCCAGCAGAGCAGTGGTTCCGATTAGCCACCATTTGAACACGGGATCCTCTGTGCCGCTCAAGGCGTACCGTACGACCGACGGCGGCAGCTCCGCTGCAGTGCACGCCTTGAGGAGGAGCTCCTCCGGCGGCGTCATCGCGCGAGCTCTTTCTTCGGTCAGCACCGTCGCCCGCTCTCCCTGGGCCCCCCTGGCATCCGCTGCTTTTTCGATCTCCTCTACAGTGCTCTGGGCGATCGCTGCATGCAGGTACTCGCGAACGTCACTGAAGAAGTCCTGCGGCCGCACGATTAGCAGCTCCGCCTGCGACCGACTGCGCATCTCTTCGAAGAGGTGGGGCCACGGCTGCTTCCTCCGCCCGGGAGTGGAGGGCTCGTACCAGTCCTCTTTAGCATCGCTTGAGACAAATAGGACTCGCCGCGGGTGTGGCAGCGTACTGACACGCCGGACGACTTCATCCCAAAGCAGGAAGTCTCCAGCTGCCGCCAGATCAGTGCCCTTGCCGGAGTCGGCAAACCCTGGAGGAATTCGGTTGGGATAGCGGAACCGCGTGGCCTTCTCCACCTGCCGCTGCAGGTCGGAGTCTGAGGGAGGTTCTCCGATGCGGTCCTCGTATATCTCCGCGACCTGCTGCAGCACGCTGTCCGGCCCGGCCACCAAGGACCCGAGTTGGACGTCGTGGGAGTTTTTGATCTGCTCGGCTCGATTCAACAGCTCCTGCCTCCACGGGTCGGTCAGCTCTTGAAAACTCCGCAGATTGATAAGTTCGTCTAGCTCCCGTTGGCCGGCATGGTCGTTGGCATGATTGGCGAGAAGCTGTTTTACCTGCGCCAAAGCAGAAGCGATGTCCTGCCAAGCCTGGTCGAACCCTTGGCGGACCTGCTGTGCAACCGCGCTGAGCAGTCTTGTGCGGTCGTGTATGACCTTATTCCGGCCTCGGACGAACTCTAGCCCGACCTGGTACGGCATCCAGAGGTTAACGGCAACCCGCTTGAGCGCCTCGAGGACCTCGTCCCTGGCCTCAGGCGTATAACGGTAGAGGTCTAGCAGCACGTTCGTGTCCAGGACGATCATGCCGGAGGTGTAGAAGGGTTCTCGAGCGTCCTCGCTTACACCCCCGTCTGGTTCGATCCAGGCTTGATAGCGACGAAAAAGCGGTAGTTCTGCTGCTCCATCAGCCATGCGCACCTCACCCCCGTCCCCAGAGCGCCATGCTCGCCCTCTGCCTCTGATCCGTCAAGGACACTCGAACCGACCGGGCCCACCACACCGGTGGCGTCACCTGAAGTGATCTTTTCAGGCGACGGTGTGCGAAACTAGTGCATCTGAAGGCAGTCAACCGTCAGGGTCGCAGGCTCCCCGCAGCAAATGCGTCGCGGCATAGCTGGCAGATCCGTTCCTGGGACAATCCAGGCTTCGCTTCCGGATCTGGCCGCAGGACGCCGCGGGGGTAGATGCGTCGTAGTGGCGGAGGGGCGTGCGCCCGAGCCTTCCTAGGGGAGAGCGAGCGCCCCTTCCTTGACTTGCCGCACCAGATCGGTGAACACCGCACCGCTCAGCGAGACGTGGTCGCCGGTCGGGTTCTTGGAGTCGCGGATGCCGATGCCTGTGGGGAGTTTGGCCAGTTCAACGCAGGTTGCGTCGTTGGCGCCTCCGCTGTAGGAACTCTTGCGCCACTGCACGGTCATGGGTATGTCTCCAGGTAGCGTCGGATCAGCGAGCGTGAGTCGTCCTCGGACGCGGCTTTCGCGCCGATACGGTCGAATATAAAGCTCAGCTCCCTGGCCTCGCTCGGACCTTCGATCAATCGGCCGCCGATCTGGGCGCCCGCATACCCGATGTCCCTGTTGTCGAGGCCGATGACCTGGAAGTATCCGTCGGCGCCTCGGTGCGCGCCGGCCGTGAAGGGGACGACGCGGACGCTCGCGTGCGCGAGATCAGTCATCCTGTGGAGGTGCTCCAACTGCGCCTTCATGACGCTGGGGCCGCCGACCCGGGTGGCGAGTGCGGCTTCCCCTAGGAGGAGCCAGATGAACGCGGGCTCGGGGCGTCCCAGCATGGCCTGCTTGCGGCGGAGGCGCGCGGCGAGCTCCACCTCGTGGTCCTCACTGTCGCTGACGTGGACATACGCCTCGGTGTAGGCGTCCGTCTGGAAGAACAGCGGGATCAGGCTCCCGTGGTAGATCTTGGTGAACGTCGCCTGCTTCTCGTACTCGGTGTACTGGCGGAACCAGTCCGGGTTGTGGGCCGTCCGGGCGAACCAGAGGAGCAGCTCGAACAGGCGGCCGGTGCCGAAGTGGCGGTCGATGAGCTTGGCGTGGTCCTCGTGGATGCGGTGCCGACCGGCCTCCATGTTCGAAACAGTAGATCGAGCCGCGCCGATGATCTTTCCCCACTGGGTGAGGGAGAGTCCCTCCTTCTCGCGGAAGAACCGCAAGTAGTACGAGAGCAGATGCCACTGGGAGAGCTTAGGGTCGAGCGGATCACGGACGTTCGGCATGTCCCCTCCAGTGTTTTGCGTTCTCGGAAGTAAAGCCGAGACTAAACACATCGCCTCATTCTTGGGAAGCGGAAACGCCAAGCAAAGTCCCAGGAAGGAGGAGGTTAGCTTGATCGTCGCATTCGATTGTCCGCTTATGTCCATGGTTGCGGCATGGACGGCCCGCACTGTTTCGACAGCTCGTTTCGATCAAAGCGGACCCGCGGAGTCGCAGATCCGTCCATTGCGCCTTACGTCCGATTATCGCCGAATGGCGGTAAATGCGGCGTGGCGCTTCAGGGGCGTCGGCCACTTTCAGAGTCACGCGTGCGGCGTCGGGCTCATCGCCATCGCCTGGGCAGCCATCCCTGCCACGAGCGGAGGCGTGATCATGCCGTCCGACGAGACCGTCCCCATCGACACCGGGCCGATCGTCCGCGCCGAGATCCGGGAGCTTGAGTGCCGCTACGGCGTCGTGGCGTGGTTCGGGTTCCACACGCGGCGGTGGTGGGCGCTGGTCGAAGGCCGTCTCGTCGAGGCCGCCACCCCGGCCGGTCTGGCCAGCGCGGTCGTGGCGGTACTGGGTACCGCGAGCCGCCCGTCCCAGCACGTCCGCCCTTGTGGGGAGTCGCGGAGCGCGGGGCAGGTGAGGCCGGGCCGTCATCAGCGTTTTCGCCGTCGCATCCGGTCGCCGCGCCGAGGCCGTCACGGTCTCGGATGGCTGGACGCGTCCGGCGCCATATCGGGAACGGAAGGTGGTGTGCGTTGAGCGGCCACATCGAGGACGACGAGACGATCGTCCAGGTGGGCGACCTGGAGTTGCTCGTCTGGAGTGCGGATGAGCAGGCACCTGCGGCGGCGCGGCGGTTCGTCGGTGAGTGGTTCCGGGATCGGGGCTTCGAGGACGCCTACACCGCGCAGCTCATCGTGTCCGAGCTGGTCACGAACGCGCTCCTGCACGGGGTGCCGCCGATCGCCATCCGCGTGGTGCGGGACGCGGCGGACGGGCTGCCGATCGTCCAGGTCGAGGACTGCGGCGACGGGAAGCCTTGCGTCCAGCCGGAAAGTGACTCCGCGATCGGTGGACGCGGCCTGCTCCTGGTCGCCGCGCTCGCGGACGAGTGGGGCACTGATCCGCTGGCCGAAGGAGGGAAGGTCACATGGGCCAAGTGCGCTCTCTGATCGTCCAGATTGAACGACAGGTACTCCGCCTGCGCACCCGGCTGGGCAAGCGGACGGCCGTCCAGCACCTGGACGCACTGGCCGAGGCCCTCCAGCCCCAGGGGTGGCGCTTCACCAAGTTCTACCGTCCCGAGGAGTTCCCGACACCGCTCCCCTTGCTGTGGGTGCACGCCGGGTTCGCTAAGGAGATAGGCATCGTGGTCTCCGTCCGGGCCACCCCGGGCGGGACGTGGGGCTACTACGAGACCCTGCGCGGGAGACAGGGCTACCTGTGGCCGTGCGGAGACGCGAAGGCGGCGGCCGAGCAGATCGACGCCATCCTCAAGCACCAGATGTTCCCGAGCACCTGGTAGCGGGCTAGTTGAAGACGGCTGGGTCCAGCCGGGACAGGCGGTCCGGGTCGGCGTAGATGTCGAGTTCGGCGATCTTGTCGTTGACGACCGTGAAGGCCATGACGGCGATGGGTTCGTCTTCGGTGGCGACCACAAGGCCCGCGGTGCCGTTGATCAGGGCTGGGCGGGCGAACTCGGCGCGGAAGGAGAAGGCGATCGCGCGCTGGGCGATCGTCCTCGCGCCGCGCAGATGGATGAACTCGCCGTCCACCTCCGTGTGCAGGACGATGTCCGGCGCGAGGGTCGCGACCAGGGCCTCCAGGTCGCCGTTCTTGGACGCCGTCAGGAACGCGTCCACGACGGCGCGCTGGCGGGTCATGTCGGGGTCCGGGACGGGGGCCGAGCGCACGCGGCGCCGGGCCCGGCTGGCGAGCTGGCGGGCCGCGGTCGGGGTGCGGTCGAGGATGCGGGCGATCTCGTCGAACGGCATCTGGAACATGTCGTGCAGGACGAAGGCCAGGCGCTCGGCGGGCGACAGGGTGTCGAGGACGACGAGCATGGCGACCCCCACCGCGTCGGCGAGGAGTGCCTCCTCTTCGGGGTCGGTGCCCTCCTGCGTGATCACCGGTTCGGGGAGGCGCTCGTCGAACGGTGCCTCCTGGCGGGCCCGGCGCGCGCGCAGCATGTCGACGCAGATGTGGGCGACGATCGTCGTCAGCCAGCCGTTGAGGTTCTCGATGCGCTCGGAGTCGGCCTTGCTCAGGCGCAGCCACGCGTCCTGGACGGCGTCGTTCGCCTCGGTCGACGAGCCGAGCATCCGGTACGCGAGTGCCGCCAGGCGGGGCCGGTTCGCCTCGAACCGTTCCGCGAGCTGCTCGTCGTCCACCGTCACGTCCTTCCCCTGGCGTCCGTCATAGATACGACGAAGCGGGCAGGACGGATGTGACGGCTTCGGGAGGAGAGATGTCCGCCTTCGTGAACAGCATCGAGATCGGACGGCCGGCCGACGTCGTGTTCGCCTACGTGGTCGATCCCGCGAACCTCCCCGAGTGGCAGCGGACGTGACGAACGTGCAGGTCGCAGGCAACCGGTCGGGTCGCGCCCGCGAGCCATCGGCGTTGAAGGAACTCCCTGAGGCCGGCGGGTAGGCGCCCCCTCTAGCGTCGGGCACGTGCGGGGGTGTTTGCTCTCGCTGGACGCCGGCGCGGAGGGAGGCTGGGTGCGGTGTTGACGCCTGAGCAGGTGCAGGGGCTTTCCGCCGAGCAGCGCACCGAACTGCTGCGGGCACTCATCGCGGCGGAAGACCTCGACCCCCTGGACGAGCCCCGGAACCGGCGGCACCGCGCCTTCGCACTGGTACTGCTCGTGGCCTGCTGCGCCTGGCTCATCCCCTGGACGGTCGTCCTGGCCTTCACGCTCCCCCAGCACTTCACGGCCGAGCGGTGGGCGGTCGCCTGGATCGGCTTCGACGCCGGGCTCACCCTCGCGATCGCGGGCACCGCATACGCCCTCTGGAAGCGGCTCCAGATCGCCATCTTCGGGCAGATCGTCAGCGGGACGCTCCTCGTATGCGACGCCTGGTTCGACGTCTGGCTCTCCTGGGGTTCGGACGAGTTCCCCCTGAGCCTCGCCACCGCGCTGCTCGGTGAACTGCCGCTCGCCGCCTTGTTCTTCTACGGGGCCCGGCAACTCGTACTGCTGACCGTCCACGCCTTGTGGGTGCGGGAAGGGCGCAACGGCCCCGAGCCACGGCTTCGGCAGGTGCGGCTGTTCGCCACTTACCGGCCGGTGAGACGCCAATAGGGACGTCCGACGCCTCACGAGTGTCAGTACCTCTATTTACAGTGGACGGGTGGCTGAAGACCGGGATGCTTGGGACGACCTTCTGGCCGTGGGCTTCCTGCATGCGGTGCGGGAGGCCCACCGTGACGCGACCGTTGCACTCTTCAACGCGCTGAGCCGGGCGGCGGGCTTCAAGGAGCGGACGTACGGCGTCGGCGCCTTCGAAACACTGGCGAGTGCCCTCGACGACGTCTTCGGACGCGGCGAGCTGGCGAAGCACGTCGTCCGGGACGCCCTCAACGGCTCGCCCGGATGGCGGTACGGCCGCTACCGCGTCCTGCTCAAGCGGCACGAGTTCGGAAACGTCCGGGCCATCCGGTGGGACCGCGCCAGCCCCACCAAGCAGGCCGTCGCGCGGCAGAGCTACCTCGAAGACCCCCAGCTGGCGCTGCCGCTCGGGCTGGACGCGCACGACACGCCCGGCGTCGTGACATTGGTACTCGCGCACAGCGCCAGTGAAGAGCCCCTCGAAATGGAGCTCTTCCTGGGCCGCCCCAGGTGGAACGCGGACGGCGGCACAGCATGGCACTGGCTGAAGCAGGTGGACGACACCCTCGGGCCCGATCCACGTCGTAAGCTCGTCGAGCGAACATTGCCGCTCTGGGACGATCGGGACGACCAGGAAGACGTCCCCATGCGGCTTCGCGGGGAGACGAAGACGGCTTAGCAAAGGGTGGCGCAGGGTGCTGTTCGACTGCGAGCGGCTGACGCTGGCCCGGCGGCTCAGGGGACTGCGCAAGAACCAGCTCGCGGACGCCGTCGGCACCACGCCGAAAGCGATCGGGCGGTACGAGGCGGGCGTCCAGCGGCCGGACGAGATGACGCTGAAACGGCTCGCCATCGCCCTCGGCGTCCCCGTCGCGTTCTTCCACGGCGGCCGCAGCCCCGTCTCCCTCGACGGCGCGCACTTCCGGTCGCTCCGGTCGACCAGCCAGATCGAGCGCGACCAGGCCCTCGCCTACGGGCGCATCGCGACGGACGTCGTCGCCGCCCTCGAAGACCTCGTCGACTTCCCCGAAGTGGACCTGCCCGAATACCCGGTGTCGCCGGACGAGATCGCCGGGCCCGGCCCCGTCGAGGCCGCGCGGCTGACCCGCAAGGCCCTGCACGAGCAGCCCGGGCCGGTGCCGCACGTCGTCCGGCTCCTGGAGAAGCACGGCGTGATCGTCCTCGTGCTGCCGCGGGCGGCGGAACGCGTCGACGCGTTCAGTGTGGGCGTGCATCCGAGGCCGATGGTGTTCTTCAACCCCGCCAAGGGCGACTACTGGCGCAACCGGTTCGACGCCGCGCACGAGCTGGGGCACCTGGTGATGCACGCCGACGCCGAACCCGGTGAGAAGGTCGTCGAGGACCAGGCGCACCGGTTCGCCGCCGAGTTCCTCATGCCCGAGCAGGACATCGCGCGCGAACTGCCCGGCACCGCCGACTGGGAGCGCCTCGGCCGCCTCAAGGCCACATGGGGCGTCAGCATCGCGGCACTCCTCTACCGCGCCCGCACGCTCGGCGTCATGCAGGAGACCGCGTACCGGAACGCCATGAGCGCGATGAGCTCCCGGGGCTGGCGGCGGCACGAGCCCGGCCCGGCGCGCCCGCTGGAGCAGCCGACGATGCTGACCCGCGCGATCGAGATCGTCGGGCAGGCCGGGACCGACCGCGACGGCGTCGCCGAACGGGCGCGGGTCCCGCGCGGCGACCTGGACCTGCTGGTTCCCGCGCGATGAAGTTGCACCGGAAATGGTCCTGTATGCCCAGGCCATCCGGGCCCTGAGTTACATACCTCTGTCCGCAGGTCTCCTGCACGCCCGCGGGCGCCTGTGAGAGCCTCCGAGAGTTGTCACGACGTACGAGACCCCTGGAGATCTTGTGCTGGACAATCGGCGGGCAGGCCCGACCGCGCTGCGCATGCAGATCGGGGCACGGCTCCGGCGGATGCGCCAGGACAAGGGCATCGGACGGGCCGAAGCGGGCTACGCGATCGGCTCGTCGGCGTCCAAGATGAGCCGGCTCGAACTCGGACGGCACGGCTTCAAGGTCCGGGACGTCCTCGAACTGCTCGACCTGTACGGCGTCCACGACGAGGACGAGCGCGCCGGCTTCATCGACCTCGTCCGGCAGGCGAAGAAGCCCGGCTGGTGGCAGAGCTACGGCGACGTCATACCGAGCTGGTTCGAGCAGTACCTCGGGCTGGAGCAGTCGGCCGCGACGATCCGCACCTACGAGGTGCAGTACATCCCCGGCCTCTTACAGACGCGGGACTACGCGCGCGCCGTCATCGGGCTCGAACACTACGACTCCCCCTACGACAGTCTCGAACGGCGGCTCACCGTGCGGATGACCCGGCAGGAGATCCTGCGCCGCCCGGTCGGCGCGGCGCGGCTGTGGGCGATCCTCGACGAGGCCGCGCTGCGCAGGCCCATCGGCGGGCCGGACACCATGCGCACCCAGATCGAGCACCTGATCACCGTGTCGGAGTCCCTGCCCAACGTGCGGCTGCAGGTACTGCCGTTCTCCGCCGGCGGGCACGTCGCCCTGGGCGGGCCGGTCACGATCGTCCGGTTCGCCGAGCACGACCTGGACGACGTCGTCTACCTGGAGCAGCTGACCGGCGCCCGCTACCCCGAAGGCGACGAGGCCGCCCGCTACCAGAAGATCATGGACCTGCTGGCGATCCGCGCCGCCCGCCCGGCCCGCACCACCACCTTCCTCGAAGACCTCCTCAAGGACTTCTGACCCCGCCCCCCGTTTCGTGCCTTCGCACCGCCCCCACAGCACCCGTCCCGGCGGCGCCCGGGTCGACCGGGCGGCGGCGGCCGGGGCGGTGCAGGAGGACGGGGGTGAGCAGGAACGCGACCGCGCCGACCGGCATCGCCGCGCCCGCCAGCGCCACCAGGCCCGGGACGGCCGGTTGCGCCACACCCCACGACGAGCCGAAGAACGCGAACCAGCGCGGCCGTTCCGGCTCGGGCGCGATGTCGGCGATCAGCGCCTGCCAGCGTCCCTGCAGGACGCTATCGGTGACCGCCCACGCCAGATAAGCCGCCACCGTGAGCGGCACGGACCTCCCGGCGGCGAGCACGACCGCGAGGACGCCGAGCGCCGCGCACCCAATCGCGAGGACGTGCTCGTGCTGGTAGGCGTTCAACCGGCGTCGCCCGAGGAACCCCGTCAGGGGCGCGAGCAAGGCGGCGCCGGTCAGGGTCAGGCCGGGCAGCCACGGCGGCGCACCGCGCTGAAGCAGGACGAGCGGCATGAACATCAGCACGGCCAGGTAGCCGCATCCGAACGCGGTGCCCGCGGCGGTCAGCCGGAACAGCCGCCGGGGCGGCCGCCACCGGACGCTCCGCTCCACCCTCCGCACCGGCGGATCGCGCGCCAGGAAGAGCGCCGCCACGCCCGCCGCGAGCAGGCATGTCAGCCCGTCCACGACCGCCAGCCAGCGCGGCCCCAGCGGCAGCAGCACGGCGGCGAGCAGGCCGCCGATCGCCCCCACCGCCACCGCCAGCGTGCCGAGCAGCCCGTACAGGTCGCTGCGCCGCCCGCCGACCCGGGCCAGCGACTCCTGGGTCGCGGGCTCGTAGATCTCGAACGCCAGGCCGACCAGCGCGACCGCCGCCAGGAACTCGCCGGAACCGCGCGCGGCGGCGAGGAGCAGCAGGCCCGCCCCCGTCGAGGCCAGGCCGAAGACGATGAGGGTGCGCGGCGCGAACCTGTCGAGCAGGAGGCCGCCGATCCAGCGCGAGGCCAGCGCCGCCAGCCCGAAGACCGCCAGCGCCGCCGCCGCGAGGCGAGGGCCGGCCAGCACGGCGAGGAACGACATCACGTAGGCGCCGAGCTGGTTGATCAGCCGGACGCCGATGAGCGCCTTCACCGCCCGCGGGAGATCTCGCATCACGAGCATCACAGGGGGAGGCTACGGTCCGCCACCGACAGAACACGTCACCCGATCTTGATCGAACACATGTTTGACCGAAACGGGTACAGTGGCGACATGTTCCAAGGTTCGCTGCTGGACGACACCGACGAGAGCGGCCCGCGCCCGCTGGCGTCGGCGCGGCGGACGCACCTGTCCCGCGGCGCCTGGGTGGACGTCCTCCCGGGCTGGATCCCCGGCGCGGACGCCCTGTTCGAGCGGCTCCTCACGTCCGTCCCGTGGCGTGCGGAGAGGCGGCGCATGTACGAGCGCGTCGTGGACGTCCCGCGCCTGCTGGCCTTCTACGACGAGGGCGCGCCGCTGCCCGACCCCGTCCTGGACGAGGCGAAGGCGGCGCTCGACGAGCACTACGCCGGCGAACTGGGCGAGCCGTTCCGCACCGCCGGGCTCTGCCTCTACCGGGACGGCCGCGACAGTGTGGCGTGGCACGGCGACACCATCGGCCGCGGCTCGACCCACGACACGATGGTGGCGATCCTGTCGGTCGGGACGCCGCGCAGCCTGCTGCTCCGGCCGCGCGGTGGCGGCGGCCAGTCGATCCGCCATGAGCTGGGCCACGGCGACCTCATCGTGATGGGTGGGAGCTGCCAGCGGACGTGGGAGCACGCCATCCCGAAGAGCGCGCGCGTGACCGGCCCCCGCATCAGCATCCAGTTCCGCCCGCGCGGCGTCCGCTGAACGTCACCCGGTCAGGAATCGAGAAGCCGCGACGCGTCGCCGCCACCTAGCGTGGGCACCATGGCTTCCGTCGAGTACGTCACCCTTGAAGTGGCCGATCCCACGGCCGCCGAACGCTTCTACACCGCCGCCTTCGATCTGGGCCCGCTGGTCCGCGTGCAGGCGTCGGACGCGGCGACGACCGGCTTCCGCGGGTTCACGATGTCGCTCATCGCGTCCCAGCCGGCCGACGTCGACGCGCTGATCGGCGCCGCCGTCGACGCGGGCGCCACGGCGGTGAAACCGGCCGCGAAGTCGCTGTGGGGGTACGGCGGCGTCGTGCAGGCCCCGGACGGCACGATCTGGACGGTCGCGTCCTCGTCCAAGAAGGACACCGGCCCGGCCGACCGGAAGATCGACGACGTCGTGCTCCAGCTCGGCGTCGAGGACGTGGGCGCGAGCAAGCAGTTCTACATCGGCCGCGGCCTCGCCGTGACGAAGAGCTACGGCCGCAGGTACGTCGAGTTCGCCGGCTCGTTGAGCCCCATCAAGCTGTCGCTCAACAAGCGCCGCGCCCTGGCCAAGGCCGCGGGCGTCGCCCCCGACGGCACCGGATCGCACCGCATCCTGATCGGCGGCGAGGCGGGGCCCTTCACCGATCCGGACGGCTTCGTGTGGACTGCCGCCACCTGACTCACGTCCAAGCGGGCTGGAGGAGGTCAGGGCGGGCTGCGACACGAACAGCCGCTCGGCGGCGCGGGTGAACGACAGCTCCTCGGCGACCGCCACGAAGTACCGCAGATCCCGCAGATGGACGTCCATAGCCAAAGGTAATCACGGGAGGTATTGGACGCGCCGCCGTCCGACAGCTGATCATTTCCGGGAAGGGGGACGCCATGACGGTCACGCTGGTCACCGGGGGCAACCGGGGCATCGGACGCGAAGTGTGCAGGCAGCTCGCCGCACGCGGCCACAAAGTACTCCTGGCCGCCCGGTCACTCGAAGCCGCCGAACGCGCCGCCAAGGAGGTGGGCGCCACGCCCCTCCTCCTCGACGTCACCTCGGCCGGGGACATCGACCGCGCCGCCGCCTCCATCGACCGGCTGGACGTCCTCGTCAACAACGCGGCCATCACCTACGACACCTGGCAGCGGGCATCGGACGCCGACCTGTCGGTCGTCCGGGAAGCGGCGGAGACCAACCTCTACGGGCCGTGGCACCTGACGCAGGCGCTGCTGCCGGCGCTGCGCCGAAGCCCCCACGGCCGCATCGTCAACGTCTCCAGCGAGGCCGCCTCGCTCACCAACATGGGCGGCGGCACCCCCGCCTACACCGCGTCCAAGGTCGCCCTCAACGCGCTGACCCGGATGCTCGCCGCCGAACTCCGCGCGGACGGCGTCCTCGTCAACGCGGTCTGTCCCGGCTGGGTCGCGACGGACATGGGCGGCCCCGGTGGACGTCCCGTCGCCGACGGCGCGGCCGGCGTCGTGTGGGCCGCGACCCTGCCCGACGACGGCCCGACGGGCGGCTTCTTCCGCGACGGCCGCCCCCTCCCCTGGTGACGCCCACCTGAAAGGACCACCCGATGATCCTCGTGACGGGTTCGACCGGAAACATCGGCTCCGAGCTGGTCGACATCCTCGCCGCCGGCGGTGAGCCGGTGCGGGCGCTCGTCCGCAAGCCGCCCGCCTCCCCGCGCGACGGAGTCGAGTACGTCACCGGCGACCTCGACGACCCGGCATCCCTACGCCCCGCGCTGACCGGGGCCACGGGCCTCTTCCTGCTCCCCGGCTACCGCGACATGCCCGGCGTACTGGCCGAAGCCCGGCGGGCCGGTGTCTCCCGGGTCGTCCAGCTTTCGGGTGGATCGGCGGGCAGCGGCGACCTGTCCAACGCGGTCAGCCGCTACATGATCCTCACCGAGCGCGCCGTGCGCGACTCCGGCCTGCCCTGGACGATCCTGCGCCCCTCGGCGTTCATGTCCAACGCGCTCCGCTGGCTGCCGCAGCTCCGCGCGGGCGACACGCTCCGCCTCCCGTTCGCGCACGTCCGCGCCGCCGCCGTCGACCCGCGCGACATCGCCGCCGTCGCCGCGAAGGCACTCCTGGAGGACGGCCGCGAAGGGCAGATCTACTACCCGACCGGCCCTGAGCCGCTCCTACCGTCCGAACAGGTCGCCATACTGGGCGAGGTGCTGGGACGCGACCTGCGCTTCGAGGCCCAGCCCGACGACGAGGCCCGCGCCGAGATGCGGGAGCAGATGCCGATCGAGTACGTCGACGCCTTCTTCGACTTCTACGTGGACGGATCGCTGGACGAGTCGGTCGTCCGCTCCACCGTCCAGGACGTCACCGGCGTGCCGCCGCGCACGTTCCGCCAGTGGGCGCGGGCGCACGCCGCCGACTTCGCATGATCGGCCTCGACGAGATCACCGCCGCGACCCGCGACCTCCTCGCCACCGCGGCACGACTCACCGACGCCGACGCCCGCGCACCGTCCCTCCTCCCGGGCTGGACGCGCGGGCACGTCCTCACCCACGTCGCCCGCAACGCCGACGGCGGCACCCGCCTGCTCACCTGGGCGCGCACCGGCGTGGAGTCCTACGAGTACCCGAGCATGGAGGCCCGCGCCGCCGAGATCGAGGCCGGCGCGGACCGCCCGGTCGCGGCCCTCGTGGCGGACGTCCGGCAGAGCGCGGACCGCTTCGCCGACGCCTTCGCCCGCATGCCGGACGACGCCTGGGACCGGACCGTCCAGTGGACGACCGGCGCCCGCCACCCCGCCGCCCGCGCCGCCGACTCGCGCCTCACCGAGGTCCTCATCCACCACGTCGACCTGGACGCGGGATTCACCCCCGCCGACTGGCCCGCCGACTTCACCTCCCGTTTCCTGACCAGCGTCACCGCGTCGTTCGCGCGCCGTGACGACGGCCCCGACCTGCTCCTGCGCGCCACCGACACCGGGCAGCAGGCCGGCACCGGCGAGCACCTCGTCAGCGGCCCCGCCGCGTCCCTCCTGGCCTGGCTCCTCGGCCGCTCCCCCGGCACCGGCCTGACCGGCGCCGAAGGCGTCGACATCCCCTTCCTCTACTGACCGCGCGCCGCGCCGGCATCAACGGCCGGACGGGCGCGCGCGGGGGCAGGGCGGCGGGTAGTTCGTTTCGCGTCGCATCAACCGGTGCGTTGTCAAAGATCGCCAGTAAAGGGGGTGGTGGGGAGCAATGGTCAACAATATTAAAGGGGGGCGGGAGAAATGAGTCTGGTGACTCAGCGGCGGTCGACGGCTCCGTCCCGGAGCGCGTCCATGAACGCATTCCACTGTGCGCGGCCGAGGACGATGACACCGGCGGAGTGGTCACGCGAATCGCGGACCAGTACCGACGGGCCGAACGCCGCCACCTCGACGCACGCGTTCTCGTCGGCGCTCGCGCTGCTTTTTCGCCAGTTCAGCGCGGCTTCGCGATTCGACCCGTAGACCATCCAGCAACCTCCGTCCGTTGCCGGCGGGTGCCGTCTCGCCAACCGACCGGCCGAGGGGCACCCACCGGAGAGCACCGAGCAGGGCACGACAAACCACGACCTTGTGGATAATTTCCCGATCACGAGTGTAAACGGTTCTAGTTATCCCGCCTACATGGGAACACAAGATCACGCTGCGTGTTATGACGGCCACTCGCCTTGTCGGATGCTCGCCGCGGCCTTCACCTCCGGTCGGGTCGAGTTGCGATTCGCCAGTAAGGCCGGCCGCCGCTGGAGCGGGCGGCCGGCCGGGCGGTGGACGGGGTCAGGACATCAGGTCCTCGGCGGCCTGGCGGATCAGCGCGATCGACTGGTCGGCCGGGAGCGCCTGCTCCACCAGGAGCTCGAAGGTGTCGCGGTACTCGGTGATCTTGTCGGTCTCACCGTTGATCATCATGCTGGCGCCCGTGCGCCCCTCCAGGTAGAGGACGTCGTCGAGGTCGCCGTCGAACTCCAGGATGGTGAAGGGGCCCTCCAGGCCCAGGTGCGCGCCCGTGCTGAAGGGGATGACGCGCACCCGCAGCAGGTCGTCGCGCTCGGCGGTGTCGGCGATGTGGTTGAGCTGGGCCGGCATGATCGCCGGGTCGGTGCCGATGCCGACATGGCGGCGGATGACGGCCTCGTCGATGATGTAGTCCTGGCGCGGAGGGTTCTCGCGCTTGGCGAACTCCTGCTGCCGCTGGATGCGCAGCTTGGCCGCCAGCACCCGGGCCGTCTCGGACGCCTTGCCGGTGGAGAGCACCTCGGCGTACTCGGGCGTCTGCAGCAGCCCCGGGACGACCGTCCCGTGGAACTGGCGGATGAACGCCGCGCCCGCGGAGTAGCCGACGTAGTTGAGGAAGGTGGGGTCGAGGTCGCCGCGGTAGGCGTTCCACCAGGCGGGCTCACGGGCGCCGCGGGCCAGTGCCTGCAGGCGCTCCTGGCGCGACTCGGAGGTGACGTCGTAGACGCGGAGCAGGGCCTCCAGGTCCGTCCGGCTGATCGCGTTCTTGCCGCCCTCGACCCTGATGAGCTTCGAGGGGGACCATTCGAGCTGCCGCGCCACCTGCTCCTGCGTCAGCTTCTTCCCCTTGCGCAGGCGGACGAGTTCCGCCCGAAGCAGCGCACTCTGGACGATCGGCCCCTGGTCACTGGACATCCTGTTCGCTCACTCTAGGTAGTTGGTGCTACCAGCCTGGATGCTACATGGCATTCCGGAACTTGACATCCCGCTTGCCGCCACTCCGCCACCTGCCTGGGCGCATGCGACCTTCGCTCCCCGCGCAGATGCCGCTATAACGCCCAAAACTCGCATTGGAAGCCGCCAGACTGCTGCATACCGCTCGACTATGTTGTAATGTGCTACATGGCAGACTAGCAGACGCCATCTTGCGACGGGACTCGGTGCCACCTCCACGCAGCCGGGAATCCTGACGCAGGGTGAGGGATCCGGACGGGCCACGCGTGTCCTCCCGGCCGGGACCTCACGACGGCGGGCACGAGGAGCAGCACGGACGGAACGGGCGGCAACGGGGCAGCGCGGCCGACCGGGAACGGTCTGGACACGCGAAACGGGGAGGTCAGCCACGTACGTGACTTCGGCATCGCCGGCGAGAACACGACCACGACCGGCCATAAAAGAACAGAGTCGCCCGCCACTTTCCGCTGATCTCCGGTTGGCAGCCAGCAGGATCGGCGGAAAGTGGAGAGCGACTCCCTGAGCCGCACGAAAGCGCGCCGGCGGGCCCGCACGGAACCCTGCGAAAACGCAGAAAGATCCGGGCTGACCTGCCAAAACGTTTTCTGCGGACTCACCCAGTCTAACCGCGATCACGCGGTACGGGCTATAGGTGATGTGACTTCGGCCACGGCGATCGGCGCCGGGCGATCCCGGGCACCGCGCACGGGCCGGAGTCGCGATTCGAGGCATGGGGTCCCTGACATGTCAAGACAGCAGATCCATCCCCCGACCTTCGACGTCCACCCCACGAACTCCGTCCCCTCGGTCGCGGGCCGGGTGAGCTGATGGACGCACACGCGCGCCGGCACGACCCGGACCAGTTCGTCCCTCCGCGGCCGCGGGCCACCGTCGTCCGCCCCCGGAAAGCCCGCGACGAGCACTCGACCGAGAACGCCGTAGAGCTGGAGGACCTGCCCGCGGAGCCGTCCATGGCCGTCCGTCCGGGCGCATCGTCGCGGCGGCCCGGCTTCTGGGCGGCCCTGACGACCATCGAGAGGGCCGCGCTCCTCGCGATCGCGCAGGAGGTCGCCTACCCGGCGGGCGCCGTGCTGTGGGAGGAGGACGAGTCCGCCGACCAGACCATCGTGATCAAGACCGGCACGGTGCGGGTCACCGTGCGGCGCGACGGCACCGAGCGGATCATCGCCTTCCGCGGGCCGGGCGACATCATCGGCGAGCGCGCCGCGCTGCTGCTGCGGCGCCGCTCGGCGACCATCGTCGCGATGGAGCCGCTGAGCGCGCTGCTGCTGACCACGCAGCAGTTCGTCACCTACCTCAGCGACCATCCCCGCGTGGTCGCCGTGCTGGAACGCGAGATGTACGAGCGGCTGACCGAACAGGCCGGGGCGGGGCCCGGGCCCGCGCAGGGCGGCGGTACGGGCGCGCCGTCCCCTGGGGCCGGCGGCGCCCACCCCTACAGGGCCGCCGCACGGGTGTGCGCGGCCGCCGTCCAGTACGGCTTGTCTCGCGCCTACGCGACGGCGTTCATCCCGCTCCCGCTGCCGAGGCCCAACAGCGGCCACCCCACCGCGATGGACCCGAACATGGCGATGGACCCGTACGCCGTAGCGGACCCGTACGCCGTAGCGGACCCCTACGCGGTGGCGGACCCCTACGCGGTGGCCGACCCCTACGCGGTCATGGACCCCAACGTCGCGATGGACCCGTACGGCGTGATGGACGCGTGCGACCCTCACGACCCGTTCGACCTGCCCGAGGGGGTCTGCACGTGCCCCGAGGCCGTGCCCTTCCCCGAGGCCGACCCCCGAGCGGCCGGTGCGGGCCGGTACGCGTCGGTCGGCACGGGCGCGCACCCGGAGCCCGGGCCGCGCCCCGGACGCGCGGGCTCCCGGCCCTATGCCACGGAGGCGTCCGACCTGGCCTGGCCGCCGCGTCCGGTCGCGACCGTGCGCGTCCAGCCCCACGGGCGGGTGGCGCGGCCCGCGTCCCTCGCCTCGTTCGGGACGTCCGCGGTCCCGTCGTGGGCCGGCCGGAACTGCACCGTCGTCTACACCGACATCGCCGGGTTCAGCTCGCGCGTCCGCGACGAGCGCGACCGCATCGAGGTGCGCCGCGCCATGTACGCCGCGCTGCGGGAGTCCTTCCAGGGGGCCGGGATCCCGTGGGACGCCTGCTGCAGCGAGGACCGCGGCGACGGCGTGCTGATCGTCGTCCCGCCGGAGATGCCGACCGCCGCCGTCATCGACCCGATGACGGCCCTGCTCGCGGCGCGGCTGCGGCGGCACAACCACCGGTCGAGCGAGGCCGTCCGCATCCAGCTCCGGGTCGCGGTCGACGTCGGCCCGGTGGCGCCCGACCCGCCCGGCCTGTCCGGCTGGGCGATCATCTACGCGTCCCGCCTCCTGGACGCCGCGCCGCTGAAGGAGCGGCTCGCCGCGACGGGCGCCGACCTCGGCCTGATCGTGTCGCGGTTCGTCCACGACTCCGCCATCGCCCACGGCCCCCACCGCGCGCACGCCGGCGAGTACGAGCCGGTCCGCTGCCGGGTGAAGGACACCGACGTCGAAGGCTGGATGCACGTGCGCGGCCTGCCCGCGCGCTTCGCCGCCTGACGGGCAGCCCCGCCGCCGCCCGACGCGGCCCGCCGCCGCCCGGCGCGCGCGCAAAGGACCTCTCCTCGGCTCAGGAGGGGTCGTCGGCGCGCTCTGGAACGTTCCGAGGAATGCGCAGGACGAACCGGGCCCCGCGCTCGCTGTCCTCGATGGTGAGGCTCCCGCCGTGCATCCGCGCGATCTCCCGCGCGATGGGCAGGCCGAGCCCCGTGCCCGACGGGTCCCGC
Source organism: Actinomadura meyerae (assembly GCF_900188445.1). Lineage (GTDB taxonomy): Bacteria > Actinomycetota > Actinomycetes > Streptosporangiales > Streptosporangiaceae > Spirillospora > Spirillospora meyerae. The sequence goes on along the minus strand of NZ_FZOR01000056.1, from coordinate 9,366 downwards.
TCCTTGCTGGCCTCCAGCCGCGCGAACCGCTGGAAGACGACGTCCCGCTGGTCCTCGGCGATCCCGGCGCCGTCGTCCAGCACCTCCAGGACGGCCTCGCCGTTGGTGCGCCGCACCGTGATGTCCACCTGCGACTCGGCATGCCGCTCCGCGTTGTCCAGCAGGTTCGTGAAGAGGCGAACGAGCCGGAGCCGGTCCCCGCGCACCGTGACGCCCTCCTGGAGGTGCGGGACGATCCGCTTCGTCCGGCTCGACCGCGCCACCTCGATGGTGACCAGCGCGCCGAGGTCGATCGTCTCGATGTCCTTCCACGCGGCGGCGTCCAGGCGGGCCAGTTGCAGCAGGTCCGTGACGATCGCCTGGAGCCGCTCCAGGCTCTGCAGGACGTTGCGTCCCACCTGTGGCCAGTCGACGTCGTCGGGAAAGAGCAGCGCCTCCTCCAGTTGGGTGCGGGCGGCCGCGATCGGGCTGCGCAGGTCGTGGGACGCGTCGGAGGTGAAGCTGCGCTGCCGCTCCAGGGCGCTGTCGAGGCGGTCGAGCGTCGCGTTCGCGGCCTCCGCGAGCCGCCTGATCTCGTCCTGGCTGTCCGGTACCGTCACCCGGCGGCCCGACTGCTGCGCGGTGATCTCCGCCAGCTCGGCGCGGATCGCGTCCACCGGGGCGAGGGTCTGGTCGACCGTCCCCCAGGCGCGCAGGCAGGCCAGCAGGATCACCAGCAGCGAGACGCTGACCAGCAGCATGATGAGGCCCGGGCTGACGTACCAGGGGACGTTGGAGGCGGCGGCGTAGACGAGCCAGTCCCCCGCCGGCTGGAAGACGCGGAAGCCGATCACCCACGCGCAGCCGCTCAGCTCCTGCGACGAGCACACGTCCCGGGTGGCGTACACCCTGGTCTGGGAAGGGAGGAAGGTCGCGATCGGCGGCCCGTCCCGCCCGGGGCCGGGGGTGCCGGCGATCACCGCCCGGTGCTCGTCCAGGACCTGGATCACCAGGTCCTTCGGCGCGTCGACGCGGCTGTGGACGGGTCCCTGCCGGATCTCGTAGGAGACCCGCAGGGCCGCGGCCGTCGCCTCGCTCCGCTTGGAGTCCATCTCGGAGCCGCGGACCTCCAGCAGGATGAGCGTGGTCACGATGACGCAGATCATGGCGGTGACCAATCCGGCAATGACGGTCATCCGCACCCGTATGGACCATGTGCGTCGTCCGAACACCCGACCTCCCGCAGGTGATGTCTTCACCGCCCAGACCGGAATCAGTCCTCCGAGCGGCCGCGACGCACCCAAGAAGGGACAAAGAAATGGTTGCCGGCCGGACTCGCCCCATCGGCCCCGGCCGTCCCCGCCGTCCCTTTCGCGCGCCCCCGAGGCCCCGGTCCGCGGGGAGGTTCGGCAGAAGCCGGGGCGCTGCCCGGACGCGCGGCTAGCATGGCCGCTTATGGAGCTGCGCCAGCTGGAGTACTTCGTCGCGGTGACCGAAGAGGCGAGCTTCACCAAGGCCGCCGCCCGGCTGCACGTCGCCCAGCCGGGCGTCAGCGCCCAGATCCGGCAGCTGGAACGCGAACTCGGCCAGCCGCTGCTGGACCGCTCCGGCCGCACCGTCCGGCTGACCGAGGCCGGCGCCGCCGTCCTCCCCTACGCGCGGGCGGCGCTCGTGGCCGTCGGCGGCGCGCGGTCCGCGGTGGACGAGCTGACCGGGCTGCTCCGCGGGCACGTCACCGTCGGCACCATCGACTGGATCAGGTCGCTCGACCTGCCCGGCCTGATCGCCGGGTTCCACCGCGACCATCCGGACGTGGAGATCTCGGTCATCCAGGAGGACGCCGACACCCTCACCGAGGGGATCCGCTCCGGACGCGTCGACCTCGCCTTCCTCAGCATCGGCGCCGACGCGCCCGCCGGCATCGCCACCAAGGTCGTCATCGAGCAGGACCTCTGCGCCGCCGTCGCCCGCGACCACCCGCTGGCGCGGCGGACCACGGTCACGCTGCGGGTCCTCGCCGGCGAGGCGCTGATCAGCCTGCCGAAGGGGACGGGCCTGCGGTCCGTCCTGGACCGGGCCTTCGCCGACGCCGGGCTCCGCCCGCGGATCGCGTTCGAGGCCGGCGAGCCGCCGGTCGTGGCGCAGATCGCGGCGCACGGCCTCGGCGTCGCCGTCCTCCCCGAATCCGCTGCCCGGGACGCGTCGGACGCGCTGCACGCGATGCCGATCGTCCGGCCCCGGTTGACCGGCCGGATCGCCCTCGCGTGGCGCGCGGAGGGCCCGCGCAGCCCGGCGGCGCGCGCGCTCACCGCCCACGCACGCCGCCTGCTGCCCTGATCAAACCGCGCTCCGCCGCACGGCCCGGTTACCTGGCGGCCGGACGGGCCGCTTGCCCAGGGTTGGCCTGCCCGATACGGCCGTCCTGGCCGGTGGGGGCGGCTTGCCCGTTGCGGGTGGCCTGCGCCAGGCGGGCCGCCCTCGCGATACGGGACGCCTGGAGGACATGCCGCAAGACGTCCGGCTTGTTGGTGATGATCCCGTTGACCCCGAGCCGGACGGCCTGCTCCATCTCGCCGCGGTCGTCGACCGTCCAGGTCAGCAGGTCCATCCGGGAGGCGTGCACCTTCTTCACATACGCCCTGGTCAGGCCGCGGAACTGCGGGTTGATCTGGTCCGCGTACCCGGCGAGCTTCCGGAACTGCGCGGCCTTCGGCTTACCGATCAGCCCGGTCGGGACCTCCGGCAGGACGGCGTGGAAGCGGCGCACCGACCCCCAGTCGAACGACTGCACCACGAGGCGCCGCTCGAGCGGGTCGTGGCGCAGCCAGGTCGGCGAGCGCCGCAGCGCCGCGGCGATGCGCTTCTCGATCCCCGGATAGAGCTCGGGACTCTTGATCTCCAGCAGCATGCCGATCCCCTGGCCGCCCATCGCCGCCAGCACCCGCGCCAGCGTCGGGACCCGCTCGCCCGCGTACTTCTTCGCGAACCAGGACCCGGCGTCCAGCCGCTCGATCTCGGCGAGGGTGAAGTCGGCGACCCGCCACGGCTTGCGGCCGGGATAGACCTGCTCGGCGTCGGTCGTCCGGGCCAGCGTGGTGTCGTGCACGATCACGAGCTCGTGGTCCTTGGTCTCCTGGACGTCCAGCTCGAACATGTCCGCGTTCTGGGCCTTGGCCAGCATGAACGCGGCGAGCGTGTTCTCCGGCGCGTACGCCGACGCGCCCCGGTGCGCGACGTCCACGACCTGTGGCGGCGCCGCGGTCCGAGCCTGCGGCACGGTGCCTTCGGCGGGCGCGTCCGTGGCGGCCAAGGCACGCGGCCGCGGCTCGGGTGCGTCCGGCCGCGGCTCAGGCGCGTCCGGCGGCGGAACCGCCGGCCGCGGAACCGCCGGCCAGGGAATCGCTGGCAAGGGATCCGCCCGGCCGCCCGGATCGGCGGAGGCCGCCGCCGGGGCGGCGAGCGCCGCGGTGACGGTGACGGCGATGAGCGCGAGACGTGTCCGTCGGTACATCTGTCAGCCTCTCGGGAGCCGGAGCTGTCCGCCCCCACCCTCGGACCGTCCGGTGACACACCCGTTACAGTCAGGTAGCGGCCCATGTACACTCAGTGACGATACGTGATCAGGCCGTCCACGCCGGGGACGGCAAGGCTCTTCTCACGAACCCGCTAGCCGGACTCGTCCGACTTGTCCGGCGTCTGGGCGTTCTTGGCCGCCTTCGACAGGATTAGCGCCCCGAGCACCAGCCGCCGGCTCCGCCGCAGCGGACGCGGGAACCGGACCCGCCGCGCCGCCCGCTCACCGCCCCCGCCCTCGACCGCCGGCACGGGAGCGGGCGCGGGCAGGGCGGCGAGCGGCCTGGCGAGCCGGGTCGGACGCCTCCGGCCGCGCAGCGTCACCGCCCCGCCCGCGTCCCACTCCTGCGACTCGGCCAGATGGGCCAGGTCCAGGACGGCGGCCGAGGCGAGCACCCGCCCGTCCTCCGCCTTCGCCAGGTCGCTGAGCCGCGCCGCCTCGTTCACCGGGTCGCCGATCACCGTGTACTCGAACCGCTCCTCCGCACCGATGTAGCCGGCGACGACCGGACCCGCCGACACGCCGATCCCCGCGTCCAGCATCGGCACCTCGGCGCGCAGCCGCACCGCCAGCTCCCGGGCCGCGCCGAGCACCGCGCCCGCCGAGTCCGCCAGCTGCGTCGGCGCCCCGAAGATCGCCAGCGCCGCGTCCCCCTCGAACTTGTTGATCCAGCCACCGTGCTTCGCCACCACCGCGACCACCACGCCGAAGAACCGGTTGAGCAGCCCGACGACCTCGTCCGGGCCCCGCGTGTCGGCGAGCCTGGTGGAACCGGTCAGGTCGACGAACAGCACCGCCACCTCGCGCGTCTCCCCGCCGAGCGTGATGTCGCCGCGCTCCAGCGCCAGATCGGCGACCTCCTCGCCGACATGCCGGCCGAACAGGTCGCGGAGCCGCTCGTTCTCCCGCAGCCCCGCCACCATGTGGTTGAACCCGGCCTGGAGCTGCCCGACCTCGCTCGCGTCGTACACCGGGACCTGCGCGCCGAGATCGCCCCGCTCGACCTGCGCCATCCCCTTCCGCAGCGACCTGATCGGGTCCGCGATCGCCTGCGTCGCCATGTAGATCACGCAGACGCCGGCCAGCAGCGCCACACCGCCGAGCCCGAGGATCGTGATCGCCAGCTGCGTCACGTTGATGTCCGGCGCGGCCAGCGCGGCGATCGCGACGCAGATCAGCCCGAACACCGGGATCGCCGTCCCGAGCGCCCACGCCAGCATCACCCGCGTCGTCACCCCGGGCAGCCGGAACCTCTTCGGCGGCTCCGCGCCCAGCACCAGCGCCGCCGCGGGCCGCAGCAGCCGCTCCGACAGCAGGTACACGATCGTGCAGGTCGTCGCCGCGCCGAGCAGGCACGTCAGGCTCGTCTTCACGGCCAGCCGCCCGGTGAACAGGGCCAGGTCGAGCACCGCCCAGCCGAGCGCGCCGACCGTCCACATGGCGCCGATGAGCAGGGTCAGCCGGAGCGGCCCCAGCAGGACGGCCCGCCGCTGCCGCGGGTCGGGGTCTCCCCCGTCCCGGACGAACGTCACGACGGGCCGCCACAGCCACAGTCCAAGGAGCAGCGCCACCGGAGCGGCCACCACCGGGTAGCCGAAGAACGCCACCGCGTTCACCAGATGGGCGTAGTCGCGGTCCTCAAGCGGCGGGTCGGGCACCACGAACGTCGCGAACAGCAGCACGACCAGCGAGCCGACGGCGTTCGCCACGCCCACGACCACCAGCAGAACCCAGCGCACGCGGATCTCTAGCATGCTGGTCACGCGCGCCTCCGGAGGGATGGAACCGCCTGGAGGGATCATCCCATGAGGTCAGGCGCTCGTGGTCTCCACCGCGACCTTCATCTCCGCCTCCTGCGAGCTCCGCCGGACGAACGGCCAGCCGATCACGACGACCGCCACCCACGCCGCCATCACGTACAGCGCCACCCGCGTGTCCGCCTCCCACGCGATCGTCACCGTGACGAACGCGAAGAACGCCAGCACGGCCCAACTGCTGTACGGCGCCCACGGCATCCGGTAGGTCGACTTCGCCAGCCGCCCGGCCGCCGCGCGCCGCCGGTAGACCATGTGCGCGACGAGGATGACCGTCCACACCAGCAGGGCACCGCCGGTCGACACCGACGTGATGTACTCGAACGCCTTCTCCGGCACGATCGCGTTGACGACGACCCCGATCCCCATGACGAGCGCCGAGATCACCACCGTCAGGACGGGCACGCCGCGGCCGTTGAGCCGTCCGAGGACCTTCGGGCCGTCGCCGTTCACCCCGGCCGTCCGCAGCATCCGGGACGTCGAGTACAGCCCGCCCGCGTTGCACGACGACAGCGCCGCCGTCAGCACCACGAAGTTGACGATGTCCCCGCCGCCCGGAATGCCGATCTTGTCGAACGCCAGCACGAACGGGCTCGCCCCGCCCTTGAACGCCGTCCACGGCACCACCGCCAGGATGACCAGCAGCGACCCGAGGTAGAACAGCGCGAACCGCAGCGGCAGCGCGTTGATCGCCCGCGGGATGTTCTTCTCCGGGTCCTTGGCCTCGCTCGCCGTGACACCGACCAGTTCCACGCCGAGGTAGGCGAACATGACCATCTGCAGGGTCATGATCGTGGCGCTGTAGCCCTCGGGGAACACGCCGCCGTGGTTCCACAGGTTCCCGACCCGCGCGGTCTCCCCCGCGTCGCCGAACCCGAACGCCAGCACCCCGATCCCGACCAGGATCATCATCACGATCGCCGCGACCTTGATCATCGCGAACCAGAACTCCAGCTCCCCGAAGAGCTTCACCGAGATCAGGTTCACCGTGAACAGCACCAGCAGCGCCACCAGCGCCGTCTGCCACTGCTCGACCCCCGGCCACCACTTCTGGATGTACGTGCCGGCCGCCGTCAGCTCCGCCATGCCGGTCGTCACCCAGATGATCCAGTACGTCCAGGTCGTGGCGTATCCCCAGAACGGACCGAGGAACTCCCGGGCATACCCGGCGAACCCGCCCTCCGCCCTGCGGTACGTCAGCAACTCACCGAGCGCCCGCATGACGAAGAACACCGCCAGCCCCGCCACGGCGTACATCAGGATCAGGCTCGGCCCCGCCTTGGCGATGTTCTCCCCGGCCCCGAGGAACAACCCGGTGCCGATCGTCCCGCCGATCGCCAGCATCTGGATCTGCCGGGTGCCCAGCCCCCGCTGGTATCCCTCGGCGCTCTGGTCTGGGAGCTTCGCGACCACGCCGCCTCCTTCACGTCCACCGGCCGCCCCATGGGAACGGCGCAACCCTCTGGTCACGCACAGTCGCGCAACCCGGACAGACTAGGACCCCAGGTCGCAAAAACTCACAGCAACCCGCCACCAGTCCGCAATCACCCAGTACCTCTCCGTTACCGCCCTATCCCCCACAGCCTCGCCCGTTAACGAGTTGGCGCTGTACTCGGCCATCGCGTATGCTCTCGGACGTGCCAAACGCCGGGTCGCACCGGCCGAGACACCCCTCCGGAGCCGCTAGGCTCGGAGCAGCAAGGTCCTGTGGAGCAGTTAGGAGTGCTCGCCACCCTGTCAAGGTGGAGGCCGCGGGTTCAAATCCCGTCAGGACCGCCAGACGCGCCGACGCGCGTCCTGGGCAGGTAGCTCAGTCGGTACGAGCGTCCGCCTGAAAAGCGGAAGGTCGGCGGTTCGACCCCGCCCCTGCCCACAGCAGATGACCAGCCAAAAGGCCCGGAACCGGACCAGGTTCCGGGCCTTTTGACGGCAGTCCTGACGACAACGTCCCTATCCGAGGGCATCCCCCGGCTTTCGGAGCGCTGCGCGTTTCTCATCGAGGCCGCGTGAGCGTAAATCGCCATGGTCACCTCGCTGGCGCTGTGTCCGATGATCTCTCGCACGACGTGAGGCGGGACGCCCAGGTCCAAGACGAGCCTATGATCCTGCCAGTTAGGCCAGGCATCGGCCCGTTCGGCGTCCTGTTTCACCCGGTGCTCACAGAGCGCCGTGACGCACAGGCCCAGCAACGGGATGGTTCACGATAGCTCGTCAATCTTGGGCCAAAGAGTTCGGCGTCCCACCGGTCCTGACAATCGTCCAGGATGTCGCCTGATGCCACCACTCCCCGTGGTCTCCGGCGCGGAAGTGATCAAAGCGCTGGAGAAGGCCGGTTTCTGACCACCTTCGGAGTCGATCAGCAAGAGGGCACGCACCGGGGACGGGTTCGGAGCCGGTAGGAGACGGCGGCTGTGGACAGGGCCCAGCCGTATCCCCCGAAGGCCAGCGATGCCGCACCGCCGAGGAGAGGCGCATGAGGCTCATCTCCGACGATGCCGGTGCCGACGAGGACCGCCAAGATCATGCCCACTGTGCCGTAGAGGAGCAGGGTGGGAGCGATCACCCAGACCGGCGTCAGCGGCAGGATCGTGGGCACCCGCCTGCCCGCAAGCCACAGCGTCCAGCGCGGGAAGGCCATGCCCCACGGACGGACCAAGCCCAGCAGCAGGAAATCAGCGAGACCAATGCCGAGGGACAAGCCCAAGAGCGCGTACCAGGGCGGGGAACCATCGGTGTAGTGCTCTTCGACCTCGGAGTAGCCCCCGAGAACGCCCATGGCGTGGATCCGGGCTTATGGCACGGCCTCAGCCGAGCGCATCCCCAGCCTCCACAGCGCCGTCCGCTTCTCGTCGACGTCGGCTTGAGAGGCTCATGCGCCGCGAAGGGCGGGCGGGGAGCAGCGTCTGGGCCGCCGGCGCCGTCTAGGCGGATGACCGCGTGGAAGGGGTGGCCATTTACTGCGTTGCTGTGGCCGACCGCCCCGGGCGATATGACTCATCAGTTATACTCGCACTGTGAGTTGGGAGATCAGCCTGCACCCCGAGGTCGAGGCGTGGTTCCTCGCGATCTGCGTGAGCGACCCGGAGACCGCGGATCTGATCAAGGAGGCGATCGACCAGCTCGCCGAGGAGGGGCCGACAGCACGCCGCCCCTTGGCCGACCGGGTACAAGGCAGCCGCTTCCACAACATGAAGGAACTACGGCCACCCTCGTCTGGGAACAGCGAGATCCGAATGCTGTTCTGCTTCGACCCGGCCCGCGAAGCGATCTTCCTCGTCGCCGGTGACAAGTCCGGCAACTGGAATCAGTGGTACCGCGAAGCGATACCACTGGCCGATGAACGCTTCACCCAACACCTAATCGCTCTGAAGGAACAGGAGGGACAATGAGTACCGGTTACAGCAAGTGGTCCGACGTCAAGGCCAAGGCTGCCGAACTCGACCCTCGAACCTCGGCCGAGCGCGCCGCAGGCCAGGCCGCAGCGCGGGAACGTACGGAAGCCTACATCCGCGGCTACCAACTGTCCGAGATCCGCAAGGCCGCCGGAATTACCCAGGCCGAACTGGCGGAGATACTTGGTGTCAGCCAGGCCAGGATCTCCAAGATCGAGCACGGAGAGGTCTCCGGCATCGACGTCGTCCGCGACTACGTCACCGCTCTGGGCGGTCACCTCGACCTCGTGGCCTCTCTCGGCGACCGCACCTGGAAAGTCGCCTAAGCTCACGCTGCCGCTACCGACCGGAGCACGCCGGGCCCGTCCTGCTACTCAAGACAGTCGACGATCGGCCTTGGATCCAGCGCGCGGTAAGTCCTGCGGTCGAAGACCGATCTGACACTTCGAAGGTGACGTCGACCCTGACGGCAACGTCGGCCACCGACCACGGTCACCCGCACACGTCCGACACCGCCTGACAGTGATGATGTAGGTGAGCGCCTCCCGCTGGGGTCTGGCCCAACGCCTGACTGGCCTGGTGCCTTCAACGGGATCTGCCGACCCTG